>NZ_FOZZ01000002.1 GCF_900116225.1 Sphingobacterium wenxiniae | reverse complement strand
CTCTCTACTTACTTCGAGTATTCGCCTGATATCCGCAGAGCTATTTATACCACAAATGCTATTGAGGCTATGCACCGTCAGATCAGAAAAGTGACCAAAACGAAAGGTGCATTTACTTCTGATCAGGCACTCTTGAAGTTGGTTTATCTCACGGTTAAGGAGATTTCAAAAAAATGGACCATGCCTATTCGAAATTGGGGATTGACAATGCAACAACTACATATTAAATTTGGGGATAGAATTAAGGCCTTCGGCAACTCCTTTTAGGGTTCGCACTCGAGGCTTTCAGCCTCTGAGCACGAACCCTAAAAGGAGTGATGTGACACAGTTCAGTTTACACTACCAAATTGATAAATACGGTTACAGTTTCAAAGCATTCTTTTTTTAACAGCTAACGCTGATAGTTATCTTCCAACACCTTGCGAATATCACTTTCACGGAAAAGGATTTTCCGTTCGAGTTTGATAAACGGTATCAGTCCGTCATATCAACTTATTTTCCGTGGCTACTTTGACCAATTCGATCATATTTTTAGCATTGAATTTTTGCAATAAATTTCTACGATGTGTTTCTACAGTAATGACTGAGATGAATAATTTTTCAGCAATTTCAGCAGAGGTATTTCCTTTGGCAATTGATTCTAAGACCTGCTGTTCTCGCTTGGTCAGTCTTGGCAATTCAAAATTGTTTGATGAAGCAGATAACATAATTTCCTGTACTTCTTTGCTTAATGCAACTCCTCCATTTATAGCGTTATCAATACATTGAATGATTTCATGTGCATCTGCATTTTTTAAGATGTAGCCGTTTCCGCCGTTTTCCAAAAAACGAAATATAATGCTACGTTCTGCCTGATTACTTATCCCAATGACAATGGTTTTAGGCGATTTTTGTTTAATTGCTTTGCAAAAGTCCAAACCACTTCCATCGTTCAGTACAATATCTAACAATATAATATGTGCTGTGTTTTCTTGAATAAAATCTAGTGCTGCCAATCCTTTTGTAAAAGAAAATAGCTGATATTTACCTGCCTGTTGTAATAACGATTTCAACCCTTCTAAAATCATCGGGTGGTCATCGACTATTACCAAATTCAAACAATTATTTTTATACATAGCATTCTACATTTATGGTGGTTCCTTTTCCTTTTTCCGATAAAATTTCTACTATTCCATTCATTAAGGCTGTACGGCTTTTAATATTTTTTATTCCTAAACCATAATCTACTTTAGATTTGTCAAAACCAATTCCGTCGTCTTCAATCGTCAGGTTTATTGTATTTTGGTGCTGACTAATTTGAACAATAACATTGTTTGCCTGTGCGTATTTGATAACGTTACTGATGCTTTCCTGAACAATGCGGTATAATGACAATTGTACTCTAAATGGGATGTTGTCTGATACATCGAAAGCTTCAAACTGAATATTAAATTGTTTTTGTGACATAGATTCGCAAAGTTCTTTCAGTGCAATTTCTAATCCAAGGTTTTTTAATGTTTCAGGCATTAGATTTCTGGCAATACGACGCATTTCTACAATAGATTTATCTATTTTTTGCAATAACTCACCCGAATTTTGAGGATTTTCTTGAGAGATTGACATGCGAATATTCGCAAGCATTCCACCCATGCTATCATGCAAATCCTGAGCTATTCGTTGACGTTCTTGTTCTTCGCCCTGCAAAACAGCTTTTGTTGCTTCGTATTTTCGTTCATTTTCAATATGTAAAAGA
The DNA here is from genome assembly GCF_900116225.1 of Sphingobacterium wenxiniae. Taxonomy (GTDB): domain Bacteria; phylum Bacteroidota; class Bacteroidia; order Sphingobacteriales; family Sphingobacteriaceae; genus Sphingobacterium; species Sphingobacterium wenxiniae. The sequence goes on along the minus strand of NZ_FOZZ01000002.1, from coordinate 525,754 downwards.
TCTTGTTGGTGACTGATGCTGATTTGAGCGTTTAATTTCTTTTGATTCTTATAGGTAAGATAAATTAAAAAAGTAATAATCAAGCTTAAGCCCAAAGCTATTCCTAAGATGCTAATCCGTAGATTTTTATTTTTTGTAATTAATTCATTTTCTTTTTTTTCTTGTTTCAATTGAGCTATCGTTTGTTTTTTATCAGCAGTTTGGTGTGCAATCTCAAGCTCGTTCATCTTCTCCAATAATTTTTGCTGTTGTAAACTATCACTCAAAGCACTCGATTTCTTCATCCAATCATAGGCTTCTTTGTGATTTCCCAACACATCGTTTACAGCAGCCAGTTGCGTGTAGGTAATTTTGCGATTTACATCTTCTCTACTTAAAATATTTTCCTGTAAGATATGCTCTAACTGCAACTTAGCTCTATGATAATCTTTCTGCATGAGATAAACGTTATACATTCTAAAATAAAGCATGTGCAACAGTTTGCCTTGTTTTTTTTCTTTAGCTAATTTTACACCCTTATCTAAGCTCATTAACGCTTTTTCAAAATCTTGAACCGTAGTGTAATACATAGCTTCCTGATAGTAATAATTTGAATAATGCTGCGAATTTGGATAGTGATCGATAAGTTTCTTTGCTTTTTTAAGATATATCTCAGCAGACTTACTATCTGGTTTATAACAATAGTTACTCACCAGATTTAGATACGTTATCAGATGAATTGTATTTAATTCTGGGATTTCATCAAGTTGTTCTAACGCTTTTTTATGATACTCTTCTGCTGTTTCGAACTGTCCTACCGACATAAAAGTTAACCCCAATTGCGTATAGCTGTACGCCAAAAGTTTTTTGTTTTTACTTTTTTCGCTTAATGGAATACATCTTTCCGTGAGTGTCTTAACCATAAAATCGTATCCCTTGTCTTCCACTTGTATGTAAGCATGATTGTATAATGATTTTATAAGTAAGTCAATATTTTTAGGATCTTTTTCTAAACAATTTATTGCATTTTCATAATGTTTTAGAGCATTGGTTTTATTACCTTGATGTGAATAAAAAACACCTTGATAATAATCTAAGATACCTTCGGGTAAAATCTTTTTTTTGAAGGACAAGACTGTATTTAGTGCCTGCCTGCTTTTTAAACTATCCGTTTGAGACCAATATTCGGAAAACAACAAATAATTATGTAAACGAACACTGTCATTTACATCGTTTTCAATTTTACTCTTGATTTGTGTTACATACTTTATTTCGTCTAAAGGAACAAGTTGCTGTGCCTGTAATGTATTAATATATAAAAAAACAAATAGTATAGATAAAATATTTCTGAACATCGGTTTGTGATTAAATTACAAATATCCAAATAAAAAGTGTTGCTTTTTTACCCTTGCGAAAAAACCATGGTAAACCATTAGAAATAAAATCAAGGTTTTCAATGATTGCCCCGATTTCTCGTTTTGAAGACCTTTGTATCTCACGTTAAAATAAAATCATTATGAAAAAAGTAAACACAAAAATTGCGTTTTTAGGCATATTAGCCGCATTGACATTTGGAACAGTCGCTACAAGTTGTAGCAGTGACGACGATGATTACGAACAACCAGCACAAGGATCTATCGATGCTGCTGTGGGAACGTACAAAGGGAAGTTATATACAAGTGATACAAATGGTGTATATGAATGGTTCGATGCTATTGTTATCGTTACTAAAGAAGGAAGTAATAAATTAAAAGTTGCTGCAAAAGAAGGTGAGGAGTACTCTTTTGTAACTCCAAAAACCTTTACGGTAGAAACAGGTGCCTTTTTTGGTGCAAATACTCAAGATATTGTTTCTTTAACAGGTAGTTTAGAAGGTATTTTTCATTATTATGGTTCTAATAAAAACATTAATGTTATTACAACTGAGCAATCCGCAACAGATGTTTGGTTTGATTTTGAAGGTGTAAAACAATAGATTAAATGCTTTTTTAATAAGTAGAATATTTATCTTTAGCCTTTCAAAAAAATATAAAACTATGAAAAAATTTCATCCATTTTTTACCATCGGAACAGTAGGAATGATTGTAACCGCCTGCCTACACATGTTTTTAGCATTAAGTCTATCACTGATCTCAACTCACGCTGTTTTTTTTACTCTTTATCCAGCATTCTTGACTTTTATGATTTTAGGAGTTGTTCTAACAGTTAAAAAACAAAAGACTTTTGTATAAATAAAAAAGAATTTAATATAGAAAGATGACAGGTTTAATGACGATGGCCTGTCAAAAAAAATATCAAAATGAAAAAAACAGCTCTTATTTTTGGATTATCAGCTTTGATGGTATCTTGTAATCAAACGGTAAAACAGCAGGAAGGCACAGCAGATTCCACAGAAGCAAATGAAGTTAAAATAGAAGAGGCAAATTCTTCGGCTGAATTCAATATTGAAAACATTGCGTTTTCTACTGCCGATATTGGCGATTTCCCTTTTATCAATCTTCCTGAAGGATTAGAAGCTCACAAAGGTGCTATAGAAAGTAAATTTGATGTTTGTTTCTTCCCGATCAATGGTGTCATGACTCCTTTTGAAGGTAAATTATATAAAGCCAATGTTGGTGCAGTTCGTGGTGAAGAATATTCGCAAAGATATTTTGAAAAAAGTATGGAAGATTATTTGCTATCTGTTGGAGCGGTTAAAGTTTTTGATGGTGAAATCACCAAAGAAGAATACGAACGTTATAACAAACAAGACCCTAATAAAGGTGGTTCTGGAGACATGGGCTATTGGAATCAAAACATCAAGTTTTTTGTTATTCGAAGTAAAGAAAAAGGAAATATTTATATCCAGTTCACATCTAATAATGCAGGAGGAAATTTAAATATTGTACAGGAAGAAGCCTTTAAACAAACCATAACCAAAGTTACTGCAGATGATATTGCGAAGGATTTGACTGAAAAAGGGAAGTCGATTTTATACATCAATTTCGATGTGGATAAGTCTAATATAACGGCTGAAGGAAAAGAAGTGGTCACACAAATTGCAGAAGCACTTCAAAAAGATAAAAACTTAAACATTTCGATCGAAGGGCATACTGATAATACAGGAAATGCTGTTCATAACAAAAAATTATCGAATGATCGTGCAAATTCGGTGATGAATGCTTTAATCACAGGCGGAATTGATAAAGCTAGATTAACTGCAAAAGGTTTTGGTTCTGAAAAGCCTTTAGTTGGCAACGACTCAGACGAAAATAAAGCGAAAAACCGCAGAGTGGAATTAGTAAAAGTTAATTAATAATAAAAAGCTGTTTCTCTTTTTTCAAGAAACAGCTTTTTTAATAAAACAAGAATGAAAAAAAATATTATAAGCAGTTTATTGTCCGTATTTATTTTGTTTAGTTGCAATTCTTCAGACGAAAACAAATTACCAGATAGCAACAATGAAATAATTAACACACCGTTTACAGAAGGTTCTGTTGAAATGGGAATTTTTAGTAACGACATTGATTTAGGGAAACTTATAGGAAAGATAGATTTCTCTAAAGCTAACGTAAAAGAACAATATGAAAAATTAGTAGCCAATGATGCCGATACAAAAGAAATTATTGATTTGATTGCTACTATCGGAAATCAAAATCCGTTAGCAGCTTGGGCTATGACTTTAAATATTGCTGAATGTACCTATAATATTAAAAATGATGAAGTATTAGGGAAAGTTCGCGGTTTTGGATGGACAATGGATAATTATTATAATAAATCTCAAGACAAGGCTAGTATTTATTTGGAAACTTTGGCACAAACCGATAAAATTACCGAACAGGATAAAAAAATATATTCATCTTACAAACCTTCTGGAAATAGAGGTTCTGGAGCAATGAACGATGTAGATTTTAGTCAGTTTAATAGGGAAATAAAAAACGACAAACAAACTATTTTAGGTTATGAATGCGATGTAGTTGTTTATACCCCAAAAATAAAAGATGAAAATGCACCAATGCAATTACAAAAATTAGTTATCTATACTTCGCCATTGTTTAATAACGTTATTAATTTTGCACATCCGTTTTATTTAGAAGAAGATCAGGGGATTTTACGTTTAGATGTTTATTATTTGAATAATGAAACCCCAACATTGGTAATGAAGCCAAAGGAAATTAAAGAAATTAAACTTACAGCACACGATTTAACCAACAGAACCACTAGTCCGGTTTATACACAAGATGATATCAATTGGGGGTTTAAGGCATTGGCTATTATGATGAGTGGATGGGGAATGTTAGAGAACTAAAATTGAATTTTGAGTCATGTAAATGTTCAGGAAATTCCTTATAAATTCTCAAAGACATCATTGCTCAAATAGATGAAAAACAAAACGCTATATCATAATTTATTAAATTTTGTATATTTGCTACGAGCTAACGGAAACATATTGAAAGGCAAAGCAATAAGCACCGTTACCAAATCGTTACCTGACTATTTTGATAATCTTTATAAAAGCTTAGTATTCAACCGATACAGCTTTTTCCTGAAAACTTTAAAATACAAATTCTACACGAATGAAAGGGACGTTGCGTTATAGGATGTTATGGGAGCGGATTCGCGCAGGTGATGAAGATGCTTTCTTTGATCTTTATGCAGCATTATACAATGAGTTGGTAAACTTTGGTATTCGTACTTGTGGGGACACCGATTTGTCAACCGAAGCCACAGATCAAATTTTTGTAACGCTTTGGGAGAAACGGACGAGCTTAGATAGGGTAGATAATGTGCAGTCGTATCTTATTACCTTTTTAAAAAGAAGAATTCTTCGTTTGATCGAGAAGCAACAGAAAATCAATAAAGCCCTTCAGAATGTAAAGGCTGAAGACGAATGGTTTGAAATGCCTTATGAGGATTTTATTATACGTGTACAGACCAATGAAATTATCCAATTGCGTTTGAAAGAAGCATTGGAAAAATTGTCTTTTCGACAGAAACAATTGGTGCATCTTAAATTTTTTGAAGGGATGACCTATGAGAAAATTGCCGAACAAACTGGTATGACAGTCAAAACTGCCTATAACACTTTATACGATGCCTTGAAGGTACTCCGTGAAGAATTAAAAGAATTTTAATCATCTGTATAACAGTTTGTTGTGTTTTTTTTGCCTTTTTGCTTAGGCAATCGTTTGTTTTTTAGGCACTATAGAGTAAAAGCCTTAAAAATGAGACTTACAGAGTACAACAATATTGAAGACTTCTTGGTGGACAATACGTTTCAAGAGTATTGTTCAGGGGAGAATGATCAATGTATTGCCTATTGGGAGAAATATCGCATTGCCAATCCCGAACAAGAAGAAACTATCGCTCAAGCCAAAAGGCTTTTCCATATCCTTTCAGGAAATAAAAAACCCCTGAACGAACAACTAAAAGCCTTTAAGGAAATAATGGCTAAAACAGAACTGGAGGAAGTCAAGACCCCAGTCTTTAGGCTTGGCCGTTGGGCAAAGATTGCCGCTATATTTATAGCCTTAGGAGGTGCCTATCTTTGGTATTCCCGAGAAGGTGTGACTCCTGAGGTCGTTGATAGAGAGATGTCTTCGTTGGTGACAACCTATGAAACACAAAAAGGGGAAAAGAAAGAGTTTGAACTGTCCGATGGCACTAAAGTGACGCTAAATTCTGCCAGTAAACTTGAAGTAGAACAAGCCTTTAATCATGACGATCGTCATGTTCATTTGGTGGGAGAGGCGTACTTCGAAGTTGAAAAAGATAAAGAAAAACCTTTTGTTGTGCATACAAACGATTTCGATATCCGTGTTTTAGGTACGACCTTTAACATTAAATCTTATCCAGACGAATTGTTTTCAGAAGCACTTTTGGTAGAAGGGCTTATAGAGATGAAGAGCAAAGGAGTGAATGAGAATTCTATTGTCATAAAGCCCAATCAAAAGGTGACTTTGTATAAAGAAGATAAATCGTTGATAGCGATAGATAAGAAACTGGGTAAACCGTTACCTAAGGTTGCAGTCAAAGAAATCGCCATACAAGAAGTTGATGAACCTACTGAAGTAGAACCACTAACCGATATAGCTTGGAAAGAGAACCGTCTGGAAATGGTAGATCAGGATTTTCAATCCTTAAAGAAAGTCTTAGAGCGCTGGTATGATATTGACATTACCTTAGAAGGTGATAAAATTCAGGACTATCGTTTCACTGCTACCTTTAACCAAGAGAATATAGAACAAGTCTTACAAGCTTTACAAGAAGTTAAACCCTTTAAATTTATAAGAGATGGAAAAAATGTGACGATTTATGAAAAATAATAAGGGATGGTGTTAGCGCACCACCCCTTGACAAAGATTAATTAAAATCGGCAGTTGTACGCTTGCAATCGAATCACTGCCTAATTGTAAACTTTACCAAGTACTAAAATATGATTAAAAATGGCTTAATGCAAGTGCATTCGTATTATTGTATGCACTTTAGATTCATTATTCGGATGAAACTAACCCTAATTATGATTGTATTTGCCTTTCTGAACGCAGCAACGGCAAATGTGTATTCCCAACAAAAAGTGTCTTTGGATGTCCAAAAGACCAAGTTGAGTAGGATACTAAAACTGATAGAGGAAAGTAGTGACTATTACTTTGTGTATAGTTCTACTAATAAAAATCTACACAAAGAACTTTCTTTAAGTGTTGAAAACGAGCGTGTTGTTGATTTGCTACCGAAGCTTTTTCGTCGTACAGGTCTTCAATACTCTGTGTCAGATAAAGGGCTTGTGATTATCAGTGAACAACAGAATCTTCAGGTGAAAGGAACTGTAACGGATGTCAATCAAAACCCATTATCTGGAGCTACTGTACGTGTGAAAGGGTCAAATGTCGCCAAGGCAACGGACATCAACGGACAGTTTGATATTGATGTGCCTGTGGGAACTGTATTGGTTGTGTCCTATACAGGATATCTTTCCAAAGAAGTAACAATACAAAATTCAGGATCATTAACGATTGCTTTGACCGCGGATGATCAAATGTTAAACGAAGTTGTGGTTACTGCATTGGGAGTAACTCGGGAACGTCGTACATTGGGTTATTCGGTGACGCAGATTAACGGAGAGACCTTAACTCAAGCACGTGAAAACAATGTGGCTAATGCCTTGGTGGGGAAAGTTGCGGGCTTGGATGTTACCTCTACTTCGGGTGGTGTCGGTTCTGCAACTAGCGTAGTTATCCGCGGTGCATCCAGCCTGAGTCAAACCAATCAACCTTTATATGTAATCAATGGAGTACCTATGGAGAATGCTCCTGTAGGATTTGGGAATACTAATCCAAACGGGAATTCGGGAAGCCAGTGGGATAATGCTCCAGATTTTGGGGATGCAATAGGTAACTTAAATCCGGATGATATTGAAAGTATTTCAGTGCTAAAGGGTGCCGCTGCATCAGCATTATATGGTTCTAGAGCTAAGGCAGGGGTAATTTTGATTACTACCAAATCTGGTAAAGGAACTGGTATTGACTTCAGTAGTAACTATGTTGTTGAACAGGTCATGGATCGTACGGATTGGCAATATGTATATGGCCAAGGGGTAAACGGTCAGAAACCTGAGGATGGGAGAGCCGCTGCACAAGTAGGAGGATCTAGTTGGGGAGCAAAATTGGATGGTAGTAGTGTACCACAGTTTGATGGTGTTTCAAGACCATATGTCGCACAGAAAGATAATATCAAAAACTTCTATGAAAGTGGCCATACTTGGACAAATTCTTTAGCCTTAAACAAATCCTTTGAAGGAGGAGCCCTTCGTTTTTCGGTAAGTGATTTGTCTAACAAGTCCATTATGCCTAATTCAGGCTTAGATAGACAATCGTTCAGTTTAGTGGGAACTTTTGAACCAATTAAAAGATTGTCTATCGATGCACGTACAAATTACATCATTGAAAAAGCTAAAAACCGTCCTATGTTGTCGGACGGAGCAGGAAGTGCAAACTACAATACCGTATTCTTGCCCACAAGTGTGGATGTGCGTGATTTGAAGCCTTGGAAAACAGAAGATGGAAAGGAAATTCCGTATAATACTGGTAATGCATGGGATACTAACCCATGGTTTGCTGCATATGAAATTCAAAACAATACCAATAGGAATCGTTTAATCAGTTCATTGTCGGCTCGTTATACATTTGATAATGGCCTATTTGTACAAGGACGTGCAGGGCAGGATTATTACACAAATAGTTATATAAGTATCTTCCCAGAAGGTCTTGCTTATAATGCACCCAATAACATGGTATCTCAGCAGATGAAGTTCTCCGATATCAATGCAGATGTACTGATTGGTAAATCATTTGTGGCAAGTGATGATATCACCTTCACGCCAAATCTTGGAGCAAGCTATCGGAATACCAAAACGGATTTGACCGTTAATCAAGGTACGGATTTTTTGGTGCCTGGAGTACACACTATCACTGGATTGGCTAATAAATCGGTGGGCTATATGGAGACTGAACAGGAAACCCAATCAGTTTATGGTACTTTAGAATTTGCTTATCGTGACATCCTATATTTAACAGGTAGTGCACGTTCTGATTGGTTCTCAACTTTGGCTACACCAGGATTGAACAATAAATTGAATGTAGTTTATCCTTCTATCAGTGGTTCATTTGTCTTTACGGAATTTTTGAACAGTTCGGCTTTGAGTTTTGGTAAACTACGTGCAGGTTATGCTGTGGTAGGTCAAGCTACCAATCCTTATCAGACAGCTTTGACCTATCGTCTGTTAAGTCAATCATTAAACGGAAAACCGTTAGGTGAAATTACGAATACTTCGATTCCTAATTCACAGTTAAAAGCTTCGAAAGCTTCTGAATTAGAGATCGGTACTGATTTACGTTTCTTTAATGATCGTTTGAATTTGGATTTGACATGGTATAAGAAACGTTCAGATGATGAGATTACATCCGTTACTACTTCGAACACAGTTGGGTATGATGGGGCAATCCTTAACTCGGGCTCTATACAAAATAAAGGTATCGAAGCCTTGCTTACAGGGGTGCTTATTAAAAAGGAAAACTTTAACTGGACTTCTTCCTTGAATATGACTTATAATGAGAATAAAGTATTGTCTTTGGCAGATGGGGTTCCTGAGCAACTGATAGCTACTTCACGTTCTGGTGTAGGTTTCTTAAAAAATATTCCAGGTGAAGCCTTGGGACAGATTATGGCTTATGATTTCAAATACGATGATAATGGTAATATTGTAACCTTGGCAGACGGTTCTCCTGATCGTGGTGAATTGAAAAGTTATGGTTCTGCTTACAATAAGTGGTTTGCTGGATGGAATAACGATTTTAGTTACAAAAATTTCAATTTAGGATTCTTAATTGACGGCAAGTTTGGAGGTAAGTTGTTCTCTGCTACCGATTATTATGGCTATATCAAAGGTCTGCACCAAGCGACTTTGGAGAGACGTGAAGAATTAGGCAATACAGCACCAAAATTTTATGAAAATACGGCCAATAATACTTCCCACCGTTTTGTCAATGATGCTAGTTTCATCAAGTTCAGACAGTTGACTTTTGGATATAGTTTTCCTGCTAAAATGTTCAACAATAGGATTAATGGATTGAATGTAAGTTTCGTTGCCCGTAACTTATTCATCCTAATGCGGAAAACCGACAATATCGATCCAGAGTCAAGTTATAATGCAACATTCCCTGGCTTGGAGTTGGGAGGAATGCCTCCTGCGAGGACTTTCGGTTTGAACTTAAATGTTAAATTTTAATCAAGATGAATTTTATGAAACGGAATAAATTTAAAATATATAGTCTTTCTTTGTTGATGGGAATTGCAGCGATGAGTAGCTGTACTAAAGATTTTGTGGAGATTAATACAGATCCTGTGAATTATGGGCCAACCAACTTTGATCCTAACTTTACTTTTTCAACGGCTCAACTGACTTATACGGGTAGCACGGATTTTGCATACGAGACGTGGCGTGCAAATTTGATTTACTCGGCAACGATGATGCAGGGGATGTCTACTGTAGTGAGCTATTGGGCAGGAGATAAGTACTTATTGACCCCCTGGTATACTTCTGCCTACTGGGAGCGTGCGTATGCTGAGCAGGTAAAACCTATTGTTGATATTGTTGAATTGACCCGTGATAAAGAACAGTATAAGAACCTACATCAAGCAGCACGTATTTGGAGGGCGTTGATTTTTGCTAGGATTACAGACTTATACGGCGATATACCTTATTCAGAAGCGGGTCAGGGTTATTATCAAAAAAATCTTTCTGCGAAATACGATAAACAGCAGGATATTTACATGGATTTATTGAAAGAGGTTGAAGAAGCAACTGCCGCACTAGACATAAATGCTGACCGTATTACAGGGGATGTTGTATATGGTAGTGATATTGCGAAATGGCAACGTTTTGGTCATTCTTTGACACTACGATTGGCGATGCGTCTAACCAAGGTGGACGATGCAACAGCAAGATCTTATGTAGAAAAAGTAGCTGGAAAAACATTAAGTAGTAATGCCGATAATGCTTTCTTGAAACACGATGAAACCGGAGCTCGTATTACACAAAATCGGAATAGCCAAGTTTTGTTGGGAGACGGTGGACAGGAACATTATTACGTAAAGTGGTCAGATACGTTTATAGATGCATTGAAAAGTACGAACGATCCACGTATTAAGGTTGCAGTTACTCAACTATGGATGAATGATGGCAACAAAGACCAAAACACAGCATTTGTCACGGATCCAGCCGTACAGAAGGGGATGCCTAACGGTAAAGATTTAAACAACAACCCACTATATGCGATCAGCTCAGATCCTTCGTATACTTCCTTTTCAGATTACTCTTCTCCACATCCAGGTATGATTAAGCGAGATGGGATTACTTTTATCCTAACATATGCTGAAAGTGAGTTGTTATTGGCTGAAGCAGCAGTAAGATGGGGAATAGGGGGAGATGCGTCAACACATTATGCCAATGCATTAAAAGCAGGAATTACGTTCCTAGGGCAATATGATGGGGCATTAACTATTAGTGAAACCGATGCCAATAATTTTGTTGCTGCAAACCCTTTAACCGGAGGAATTAAGCAAATTAGTGAGCAATATTGGATTCACCAGAATACAGCTTTGAATTTCTATGAATCTTGGTTTAATTGGCGTAGAACAGGTTACCCTATATTAACTCCTGTAAACTACCCAGGGAATGCGACAGAAGGAACCATCCCTCGTCGATTCCCATATCCTACTGCTGAAGAGGCTGGTTCGAATGCCGCTTATTATAAAGCAGCTTCAGCCGCTGTACCAGGAGGTGATAATTTAAGTGGTCGTGTCTGGTGGGATAAACAATAAGTTTTAATATTAAAAGCGTAAAAGCTGTCATGCTGAGATTGTCGAGGTAGGACAGCTTTTACATTTTACACATCTTTTTATGATAAGAACAATATATATTTTTGGAGCTATTGCTTTTTTGTTCCTGTCTTGTCAAAATCAACAAGTCAAGGAGTCTCAGCATTTAACAGGTAATTACCGCTTGATAGAAAGCATAACCATTAAGGGAGAAGATACGATACACTTGGTCGTAGATACTACGAAGATGGAGATGATAAAGATTTTCAACCCACAGTATTTTTCCTTCTTTAACCATGATAAATCGAAGGGTACAGACAGCCTGAATAATGTATTTGTCAGTGGAGCTGGTACGTACACTTTACAGGGTGAGACCTATATCGAAAATTTAGAATATTGCAGCTATCGACCTTGGGAAGGTAAGCAGTTTACATTTACCTTAGAAGTGAAAGGAGATTCCTTAATCCAACATGGTATGGAAGAAATACCTGAATTGGGTGTAAAACAACATATTACTGAAAAATATGTAAAATTGAAATAATCATGAGGCTGTCCAAAAAGCATTATCCTTTTTAGACAGCCTAATATATCTATCTTATGCTGCCGATACCATGGAAAGGCAAGCTTCTGCACATTCCCGACACACTTTAGCACAGTGTAAACAATGCTCCATGCCGTGTGCAGCATGTTTCTCACATTCTTCTGCACAAAGGTTGCACTGTGCGGCGCATATTTGACAAATTTCACTGACAGACTTACCGTTTAAAGACATGACCTCAGCGGCTACTTTACAAATCGCGGCGCATTCCAGATCTGTTTGTATGCATTCCCGGAGCATGTCGATTTCAGATTCCTGTAAACAAGCTGATGCGCAATGCGTACAAGCGGTAGCACATGCTAAGCATTTTTCGATACATTCTTGCATTTTACTGTTTTCCATAACGATTTCTTTTATTTTCAATACGTTCCTATTAGAAGAACAAATTTTATCCATTGAAGTTTTTAAGAAAATTGTTTGGGGCTATATGTTGTTCTAAAAATTATTGGCATATACCTTATTCAGCCATATAAACAGATGATCGGGGACGACCTTTGGGAGTTTCAGATGTTGAACAGTTTCTTCAAAAACTGTGGCTATAGCGAGATCGTCTCTGTTGGTAAATATGCTGATGATAAGTTCTTGATGGGGAACTATGTAGATAATATTATTGAATCCCGTCGATTCGCCGGAATGGAACAAGTGGAGTTGTCTATTATTGTCACGGAAAAGGAAAAGTCCAAGGTCGTAAGCAATACCATCATGCACCGGAATAGCATTTTCTTGGAATGAGTTAAGGAAATCCGCATTATCAAAATCGTTGAAAAGGCGTGCGGATGCCCACCGATGGTAATCCTCCACAGAAAAGTAAACACCACCATCGCCTTGCGTAGCACTGGTCAGGCTTTGGTCTGCAAACCGGAAATGATCTCCGGTAGGGTGATAACCGTATGCACGATTTTTAATGACCGATTGCGGATTATAAACCAAACCATCTAAAATCCCAATAGGTTGAAAGAGCTGTTTTTGTACGAAATCGGCAAAGGGTTTCTGGGCGACTTTTTCCACCAATAGCGCAAGTAGACAATACCCCGTATTGCTGTAGCGGAATTGGGTACCAGGGGAGAAGTATAGCTGATCTTTCAGCTTGGAGAGCCGTAATACATCCTTATCGGTCAATTGTGCCTGCTGTCCATCAGGAATAAGATCTTCGTAATCCCAGATACCGGAAGTATGGGTTAACAAATGGCGGGGAGTAACTTGTTGCCAGCTGTCAGGCAAGTGGCTGAAATACATGGAAAGTGGTTGATCCAGATTCAATTTGTTGTGTTCTCCAAGACGATATACCGCTCGAGCGGTCACTTGTTTACTGACGGAAGCCATACGGAAACGCGTAGTTCTCGTTATCTTTTCTTGCGTTTCTATGTAAGCCAGACCTTTTTGGAAGCTGTATATAGGGATTCCCCCCTTACTGATATGTACCGATATGCCCGGAGCTTCTGGACTGGGATAGTGTTCATGCAGACGTTCGTCCAAATATGCCTTGTCTATTTCTTGCCCATGACTTTGCATGTTGAATAATGAAGCGATTAACAATAATAAGAGTTTATTCTTCATTCCTTAATCTCCGTAATTTGAAAAGGGATTTTCTTGATCGGAAAATCGCCCTTATCTGTTTTGGTTTTGCTCATGTTGATTAAAACATCAAGACCCTCATACACCTCCCCGAAAACAGTAAAATCATTGTCCAGCCGCGGCTGTCCACCATTTTGCAAATAGTATGTACGTTGTTCGGCGGTGTAAACTAACTTTTTTTTCTGTTCTAGGGCATCTAATTCTGATTCAGTGATGGGTTTACCAACGACAAAGTAGATTTGGTTGAGGAAAGAAGCTTTCTCTAGGTTATTATCTCTTCCAGCACCCAAAGCTCCCATTTTGTGATAAGCGCGTTGGTCAAATTCCGCTGACAGACGTGGTTTATGCCCCATAGGATCTGCTGCTTCGCGCTTTTCGATGTCTATATCATGTTCGCCACCTTGTACGACAAAATTCTCAATAACCCGATTGAACAAGGCATTTTGATAAACATCAGTTTTGATGGCATTCAGTATCAAATCCCGGTGATTTGGCGTAAAGTCGTATAACAGTACCTTGAAATTTCCGTACGGTGTTTCAAACAGAAGCTTGTGGCTTTGTGCAGATGTGGAAACAAAACAGAAGAAGAATAGAAAGCAAAAGAGGTAAAGTGTTTTTTTCATAAGTTAGATTAGGTTGGAATAAGAAATAGCTATGCATCATTTATGCATCATTTCGATGAGGAATGAGGAGAAATCTATTGTTAAATAGGTAAATTAATACCATTCATCCATAGATTTCTCCCTTTGGTCGAAATGACGTCAATATCGTTTAGATAATCTTTTCGACTGTCTTATATTTGTTTTTATGCGTAAACGCTTTCTTTTTTGAATTTTTTGACCAAAAGTGCATACACGATGGCTCTATATTTATTCCTGTTGGAGCGACCAACTTGCTCAATAACTTCATCGATAGCTTTGTCCAATTCAGGCCCATCAGATAAACCTAGTTTCTTCACCAAGAAGTTTTGCTTCACTCTGTCTAATTCCGCTTGATCGGATGCAGCAATGGTCTCTGCATCGGCGTTATAGATGGAAGGACCTAAGCCTTTCGCCACAGCTGTCAATAACTTCTCGTCAATGGATAGATTTAACTTTTTTGCTTCTGCAACGTATGCAGCTACTTTTTCTTCAAATTTGCTCATAAATTTATTCTTTATAAATTGAATTTATTTTGTATTAAAGTTAAATGTCTTTATCGAAAAAGAAAAGAAAAATCTTAATTTTTATAGTAATCCTGCTCGCTTCAATAGTGCATCAACAGTTGGTTCTTGCCCTCTGAAATCTATGTACAGTTCCATGGGATGTTTCGTTCCTCCTTGTGATAAGATATGGGCTTTGAATTTATCGGCTATTTCCCGGTTGAATATGCCATTTTGTTTGAAATAATCGAAGGCATCAGCATCCAATACTTCGGCCCATTTGTAACTGTAGTAACCAGAAGCATATCCACCATCAAAGATATGGGAGAAGGATGGACTCATGGCATTTTCCTTAACATCCGGATAGAGTTGCGTGGAATCAAAGGCCCTCTGTTCGAAGACTTTGACGTCATTGACTTCCGTAGGAGATTGTCCATGCCATTGTATATCTAACAGGCCGAAGCTAAGCTGGCGCAAGGTGGCCATACCTTCCATAAAGGATGCTGATTCCTTAATCTTCTCGACCAATTCCATCGGGATGGTTTCGCCGGTTTGGTAATGTTTTGCAAAACTTGCCAGCGCTTCTTCTTCATAGCACCAATTTTCCATGATCTGGCTTGGAAGTTCTACAAAATCCCAATATACCGAAGTTCCCGAAAGGGTAGGATAGACCGTATTGGCTAGCATACCGTGCAAGGCATGTCCGAACTCGTGGAAGAGCGTGGTGACTTCGTTGAAGGTCAACAGCGAAGGTTTGGTGGCTGTGGGGCGCGTGAAGTTGCAGACGATCGATACATGTGGGCGCTCCATCTTGCCGCCTTTAACGTACTGCGGTTTGAAAGAAGTCATCCAGGCTCCATTGCGTTTTCCTTTTCTCGGAAAAAAGTCAGCATAGAAAATAGCAACAAGCTGATTTTGTTCGTCACGCACCTCAAATGTCTGCACTTCGGGGTGATATTTGTCAATATTGTCTACTTCTAAGAAATGAAGCCCAAAGAGTTTTTCCGCAACAAGGAAAGCACCGGACAAAACATTTTCCAACTTGAAATATGGCTTGAGTAGCTCGTCGTCCAACTGAAATTTTTTCTGCTTTAGTTTCTCCGTATAATACGCTCCATCCCATTTTTCTAACTGCTCAATGCCATCCAACTCTTTGGCAAATTGTGTAAGCTCATCAAATTCTTTAAGCGCAGCAGGTTTGGCTTTTTCCAGAAGATCGTTTAAAAAAGCCTTTACTTTTGCAGGACTTTGCGCCATACGTTCCTCCAACACGAAGTCGGCATGCGTATCATATCCAAGTAATTGTGCCCGTTGGTGGCGGAGGTTTACAATCTTAAGGATATTTGCTTCGTTATTATGTTCATTTGCCTGGAAAGCCTTTCTTCCAGCTGCTAAAGCAACTTCCTTCCGCAATGCTCTATTAACAGCATACGTCACGAAGGGGATATAGCTTGGGTAATGCAGGGTGAAAATCCAGCCATCCTTCCCTTGTTCCTGTGCCAGTCCGCGTGCGGCTTCGATAGTGCCCTCCGGTAATCCGGCTAAGTTCCTTTCATCGGTGATGTGCAGTTCGTAAGCATTGGTTTCGGCAAGTAGGTTTTCACCAAACTTCAATTTAAGCACCGATAGCTCTGCATCGATTTTGCGGAGCTGTTCTTTCTTGTCATCGTCCAATAAAGCACCATTGCGGACAAAATCTTTATAGGACTTTTCCAAAAGCGTTTGTTGTTCGATGGTGAGATTTAGACTATCCTTTTGATTATAAACTTCGTGAATACGTTTGAAAAGGTCAAAGTTCAGTGTGATGTCATTTGCCAGCTGGGACAGTTTCGGAGCCACTTCTTGAGCAATACGCTCCATCTCGTCATTGGTTTCTGCCGAATGCAGGTTGAAAAAGATATTGGAAATGCGGTCCAGCGGCATTCCCGAATAAGCCATTGCAGCAATGGTATTCTCGAAAGTCGGCGATTCGGAATTATGTGTAATGGCGTCAATTTCCTGTTTGGTTTCCGCAATAGCTGTATCAAATGCGGGAATATAATCGGAGGTCTGTATCTGTGAAAAAGGAGCCGTGTCATGCACGGTATTGAAAGGTTTGTTCAAAATGTTCATGTAGGTAAAATTAACAAATTTGTGTGAGAAAAATTTGTATGGATATTGTCTTTGTTCGGACAACAAATTTCGAGACACTTAAAAACAGGGTAACGCATCAAAAATGTTTTTAGTGAGAGTCGTGTTGAGGGGAAATGGAGGGTTTTATTAGACAGTTTTTTATATCGCCCAGACCCCAGAAAGTTTTCGCTTGGCGTCAAGATAAGAATGCTTGCATTATTATCCTCTCCCCAACCCTCTCCAAAGGAGAGGGAGCGTATAGTTTGCTACCTGTCTAACTGTCAAGGAAATTAATTGGTTTCCCTCTCCTTGGGAGAGAGCCTGTCCCGGCTTTGACGGGAGATTAAGGGTGAGGAGCCAAACTTGTCCTGTTTGAGCATAGCGGTAACCTCGCCTGAGTCGAGGCACTGCGAGGGATGTGCATGTTTTTCATACTCGTTTGCAAACGAGGACGAGCGAAGGACAGTTCTAAGCTGTTATATTGTGATTTTATTTCAGTGTTTGATAAAGCCTTTCCGATGATGTAGGCATTGATAATTCCATTGTCAGCTATTTTTTTTGCGAAAGTTTTAGTTTCAATGCCTCTAAAATCGTCAGGAAAAATGTTGTCATTCAATTCACACCCAAGATTCCAAATAAGTGATATATCAAATTTCTCACAAAGTAACGTTGCATAAAAATTATCAAAAAGTTTGTTCTCCCAGTCATCTCTATCTCCACCAATTTTTGCAGTTAAGCTTCCGGAAGATACGTTGGTCTGAAACTGAACAATTTAAAAATAAACATTATTTAAAATGCACAACGGGTCAAAAATTGTAAATATGTGCCAAAATTCAGCATGTCGGAAAAATTTTTTGGCACGATTTTACAATTTTTTAGGTGGTTTTAGAGAGCATTATTAAGGTGAAAAACTGAGTTTAATCTGCATTCAACACTGTTTTTGTCTTGAATAACAGCTTAAAATTTCAATAAACAAACTCTAGAGTTTCTGTTGCAAACGCTACCTTTTTTGTCAGACACGCTAGCGTGTCTGACAAAAAAGGTAGCGTTTATCTTCGACGTGGTAGCTTTTGAAACAGACGCTCTGGCTTTTCGGACAGAGAAGGTAGTATTTCTTTTGCGAACGTTAGCATTTGAAGCCTATTTCCTAGTGTTTTCAACAGAAAAGGTAGCGCTTCTATTAAAAACGTTAGCGTTTTAGCTCTACACGCTAACTTCTCGAACGCAAAAGGTAGGGCTTTTGCTGTAAACGCTAGCGTCTGCATTGTACTGGCTAGCTGTTCTGACGGAATAGCCCATGTGTCCAGGCAAATCTCCTATCCCGTTGTTTTGTGAAAAAGGCTCGACAAGCACAGCCTGAAATTGTCAAGTATAAACATGTCGCTTCAATGTTGCATCAGTCCCACAAGTCCGTATTTTGCCCTGACGCCTGATTCGCAGTCGACAAGCTCAGAATGACAATTAGGATGCCTTCTGTTTCATAATGCACAACGAGTTATGATAAAGTAAATTTAAATAGACTATACAGCTGCTTACATAGCTACAAACTTTAAAATAAAAACCTATAAGGTTTGGTTATATATCCATGAGAAAAACGGGGGCTCACGAACACCTCCGTATCTGGAAAAACCTTATAGGTTTAAATAGAAAACTTTAAAATAATATCAGTAGGGAATGGAGGGCAGTATATGATGTCGATTCCAGAATATAACTTAACAATGGTATTTACGGGTAGTAATTATGGTAATTGGAGGGGTAAACTCCCTTTTGAAGTTCTGTTGAAATATGTTATACCTTCGATTGAAAAATATCCCGTCCTCGTTTGAGCATAGCGGTAACCTCGCCTGAGTCAAGGCACTGCGAGGGATGTGCATGTTTTTCATGCTCGTTTGCAAACGAGTACGAGCGGAGTATCAGACTTCCGAAGTTTAACTGTGTGGAGAGCTTCGCCGTTTTAAAACTTCGGAAGTCTATATAATTTCCTATTTCAATTCAAATCCGGGCTTTTGGGGAAGTTGGCAACGTGGGCGTATTTTGGCCCCATACTGATAAGGGCTTGTTTCCAAAGGTCTTCACCGTCGCCAAGAAGCAATATATCCGTGGGAAATCGGTTGTGTACAGCCCAGCTGTTTTCCTGTATTTCACCTTCTAATTGTTCTGGTTCCCAGCCCGCATAGCCAATGAAAAATTTGATGTCCTGCGGTTCTATCAGGTTCTCATTAACTAAAAAGATAACCTGTTCAAAGTCACCACCAAGATAGATATCATCAATCAACTGGTAACTATTTTCTATTTTATCAGGGCAATGATGTATGAAATACAGCGCATCGACTTGTACAGGGCCGCCAATATATAGGGGGAATGCATCATTTTCCACGCCTTGCAGAATATCAGCCAGGGTAAGATTGGATTTATGGTTTAGGACGAAGCCCATCGTACCATCTTTTTCATCGTGCTCGCACAATAAGATAACCGACCGTTCAAAATTTGGGTCGAGCATAAACGGTTCGGAGAGCAATAAACTTCCTTTTTGTGGTTTGAGTGCATTAAACATACGATTCCTCTGTTGCGTACTCGTGATAAATACTTTTTCAATATAAAACAAATTACATACAATTACAATTTTTTGCATTTTAATCCAGCTAATCGTTACGTTTTGATTAAGTTTGCGATAAGAATAAACAGTTATTGGTCATGTCTATTATTCACAAAGATATAGCATCTATTCGGGCTGATTATAGTAAGTTCAGTCTGGACGAAGGCGACGTGCTGTCGGATCCAGTTGCGCAGTTTCAGAGATGGTTTGCCGACGCTTTACATGCAGAAGTGGTAGAACCCAATGCGATGACTTTATCTACATGGAGTGAAGAGGGATTTCCTTCTTCACGGATTGTATTGCTCAAGGATATCAAGCCCGATGGTTTTAGCTTCTTTACCAATTATAACAGCCGCAAAGGACAGTCGATGGAACAGAATAACAAAGTTTCTACACTTTTCTTTTGGCCAGAGCTGCAGCGGCAGGTGCGTATCGAAGGTATCGTTGAACGCCTTCCTGCGGAAGATTCCGATGAATATTTTGCTTCACGGCCTAAAGGCAGCCAAATAGGTGCGATTGCATCGCCGCAAAGCCAGGTTTTGGAAGACCGAAAAATGTTGGAAAGACTTGTGGACAACGTTGAACAACAATTTGCCGACACGGATGCTGTACCTCGTCCGGTGTATTGGGGCGGTTATCTTATTAAACCCGTTCGCGTAGAATTTTGGCAGGGTAGAAGTAGTCGTCTGCATGACCGTATTGTATATTTAAAAGACGGAAGCCAATGGGTAAGACGTCGCTTAGCACCTTAACCAATGATAGAACAAGCGAAAAAAAGAATTATAGATCAGTTTGGTGAAGAAGCCGCTATTGCTGTAGAAGAAGGTCTGCAACCGATTTTGGTCGTGAACCCAGATTATCTGAAGGACATCTGTTTCCTGTTGCGGGATACGGAAGGTTTCTATTTTGATTTTCTGTCGAATATTTCCGGTGTTGATTATTATCCCGAATCCCGTTTTTCCGTGGTATATCATTTAGCTTCGATTCCTTATCAGACCCAACTGATCTTAAAAGTGAATATCGAGAATGAACGTGCATTGGATCAATTGCCGGAAGTACCCTCGGTAGCGGATATATGGCGTACGGCCGACTGGCATGAGCGGGAAGCTTTTGATTTAGTGGGTATCTATTTTTCTGGTCATCCCGATTTGCGGCGTATTCTTCTGCCCGACGATTGGGAAGGTTATCCATTACGTAAGGATTATGAAGACCCAGAAGCTTATCATGGAATTGCTATTAAATAATGCTTGCACAGATGCCGAATTATAACGAAGGTTTAGAAAAATACAATCAGAAAATTGCTTCCGTAACTTCCCAGGAAATGGTCATCAATGTAGGGCCACAGCATCCTTCCACGCATGGGGTTTTGCGTTTGGAATTGATTACCGATGGAGAAGTGGTGAAGGATATTATTCCGCATTTAGGGTACCTGCACCGTTGTTTCGACAAGCATGCGGAATCCATGAATTACACGAAGACCATTCCATTTACCGATCGGTTGGACTACTTGGCCTCCATGAACAATAGTCATGCTTTCGTAATGGGCGTGGAGCGAATGCTGGGTATAGATAAAGCCATTCCTAAGCGAATAGAGTACATCCGTGTATTGGTTTGTGAGCTGAACCGTATTGCTTCGCACCTAATTGCCATTGGTACCTATGGCATCGATATTGGAGCTTTTACACCTTTTATGTGGTGTTTTCGTGATCGTGAGCATATCATGAACATGTTGGAATGGGCTTCAGGATCACGGATGTTATACAATTATATCTGGATTGGTGGACTGTTTTATGATCTTCCGGTAGGGTTTGAGGATCGTTGCAAAGAGTTTGTGGAATATTTTAAGCCTAAATTGGTGGAGCTGGATGATTTGCTTTCTAATAATCAGATTTTTATTTCCCGTACGGCGAATATAGGTGCATTACCTGCAGATGTGGCTATCAACTACGGGTGCAGCGGCCCCATGTTGCGCGCATCGGGCATAAAATGGGATTTACGTAGAGTAGATGCCTATTCTGTCTATCCGGAGATTGATTTTGAAATTCCTGTAGGAAAAGGCGAAATGGGTGTTTTGGGAGATTGCTGGGATCGATATAAGGTTCGTGTAGACGAGGTGAAGGAATCGGTGAAAATCATTGAACAATGTTTGGATAGGCTTACGAAAGACTTTCAAAGAACACCGGATTTTGACCCACGTGCCTTGGTGCCGAAGAAGGTGAATTTAAAGTCGCAAGAATATTACATTCGGGCAGAAAACCCGAAAGGAGAACTTGGGTTTCATTTCGTCACGCAAGAACGTACGGATATTCCCAGACGTGTAAAAGCCAGAGGCCCAAGTTTTAATAACTTATCTGTGTTGCCGGAACTTGGCCGTGGACAGCTTATAGCAGACCTGATAGCGATCTTAGGATCTATCGATATTGTACTCGGTGAAGTGGACCGATAAAACATTTTTTGTAATCCAATAGGAAAGTGGTAAATTTATACTCTCATAATTTAAGTTTATAATTGGTTAATTAAAAGCCCGCAATCTGCCGATTGTGGGCTTTTTCTTTGTTTTTGCGGTGAAACCTATAAGGTTTTGGAAACCTTATAGGTTTAAAGTTTTTCTATTATCTTTGACCTATATCAACATTAATCAATAGTATATGTCGTCTATTCTTATCAAATCAGCTCAAGTCGTCAACGAAGGAAAAACTACGAAAGCTGATGTCTATATCAATCAAGGACGGATTGAGATGATTGCAGAAGAAATCAATCATCCTGCCGATCAGGTTATTCAAGCAGAAGGTCTACATCTTTTGCCGGGACTGATTGATGATCAGGTGCATTTCCGTGAGCCTGGTTTGACGTATAAAGCTGATATCTGGCATGAAAGCCGGGCTGCGGTAGCAGGAGGGACCACTTCCTTTATGGAGATGCCCAATACTGTGCCGAATACGTTGACCCAACAATTATTGGAGGATAAATACACTATTGCATCGGAGAAATCTTTAGCAAACTATTCCTTTTTTATGGGAGCTGCTAATGATAATCTGGATGAGGTGCTAAAGACTAATCCTCGTGATGTCTGCGGTATCAAGATATTCATGGGATCCTCTACCGGGAATATGTTAGTGGATAATCAGGAGACTTTAGAAAATATTTTTGCGCAAGCGCCAACGTTAATTGCCGTACATTGTGAGGATGAAGCAACTGTGCAACGTAATCTCGCTGCCTTCAAGGAAAAATATGGCGAAGAAAACCTAACAGCTTCTATGCACCCTTTAATTCGTTCAGAAAAAGCTTGTTACCTATCTTCATCTAAAGCAGTTGAGCTGGCTAAAAAACACAATACCCGCTTGCATATTCTGCACATATCTACGGCAAAGGAGACTGCCCTCTTTGCAAATGATGTGCCTTTGGAACAAAAACGTATCACTGCCGAAGCTTGTGTACACCATCTTTGGTTCTGTGACAAGGATTATGATGAAAAAGGCAATTTCATCAAGTGGAATCCAGCTGTGAAGACAGAAGCCGATCGTGATGGTATTCTGAAAGCTGTGTTAGACGGATATATCGATGTGATTGCCACAGACCATGCACCGCACACCCTCGAAGAGAAGCAAAAACCTTATGCACAAGCACCTTCGGGAGGCCCATTAGTACAACATGCTTTACAGGCGTTGCTGGATATGGTAAAAGGCGGTAAGCTTACTTTGGAACAGCTGGTGCTGAAAACTGCACACAATACAGCGACCCTATTCCAGATTGAAAGTCGTGGATTTATACGGGAAGGGTACTGGGCGGATTTGGTTTTGGTAGATCTTGATAAACCTTATACTGTAACGAAGGAGAATATTCTATCCAAATGCGGATGGTCACCTTTTGAAGAGCATACTTTTTCTTCCAGTATTGCCCACACTATCGTGTCCGGACAGCTGGCTTATACGGAGGGAAAGATTGTAGAAGTGGGGACTGGACATCGTCTTTTGTTTAACCGTTAAGTAATATGGACAAACGTAGCTTCTTAAAAATGTTTGGCTTAAGCATGGCTGCACTTTCTACAAGTGGAGCATTTGCGTCGTTCGATACCAAGCAACTGTCAAAGCCTTTACTTAAACCCAAGGTTCTAAAGAAAGGAGATACTATTGGGTTGATTACACCGGCTGGGCCTTTGCATAATGAAGACCATATAGCCCACAGTAAGGAGTTGTTGGAAGCTTTAGGATTTAAGGTGAAAGAAGGGAAGTATATTCGTACGCAATACGGACATTTAGCGGGAACAGATGAAGAGCGTATTGAAGACTTACATGCGATGTTCGCTGATCCAGAAGTAAAGGGTATGCTGTGTGTGCGAGGAGGAAACGGCGCTTCAAGATTGTTGGATAGATTAGACTATGACCTTATTCGTAGTAATCCCAAAGTTTTGCTTGGCTACAGTGATATTACAGCCTTGATCATGGCCTTTTATACAAAGATTGGTTTAGTTAGTTTTCACGGAGCTGTTGGGAATAGCCAATGGAGTAATCGCATGGCGAGAGCTTTTGAAGAACAATTCTATGATAACAAATTGCAGAAATTTATTAATCCCGAGGATACAGCAGATACCATTATTCCTTATAATAATCGTATAACCACCATTCATAAAGGAACTGCCGAAGGCACCCTGTTGGGCGGTAACTTTACATTAATAACCGGTCTTTGTGGTTCCGAATATTTACCTGATTTTAAAGACGCTATTTTATTTATAGAAGAAATTGGAGAAAATATGTCCCGCTTGGACCGTATGTTCTGTCAATTAAAAAACACAGGTATTCTATCCTCAATTAAAGGTTTTGTTTTTGGTCATTGTACCGACTGTAACCCCATACCGGGGGAGTATAGCTCCCTTAATTTGCATCAGCTATTTACGGACTATATCAAACCTTTGGGGATTCCAGCATTTTCGGGTGCTCGTATAGGCCATATTAGGGATCAGTTTATCCTTCCCGTAGGCGTACAGGTTAGGATGAATGCTGATGAGGGAACAATAGAACTTCTGGAACAGGCGTTATTGTAGTATGATGAAGCATACATTCTACTTTTTGATTTTATTCACGGTTTTACAATCCTGTCAGGGTTTGTCACAGCAACAACAAGATTATTCGGATGCAATGACTTTAGATAGCAGTCAATATAATACATTACATACTACTTATAAGGAAACAGCTTTGTTTCATCGACGCTTTAAACACCAGGATGTAGATTCTCTTGTGCAGTCACATCGGGAAAGAGGTACTTTGTCGGTTGAAGAAGTCGGAAAGTCTGCTGAAAATAGATCGATTTATAAATTGCAATATGGTAAAGGTGATAAAGTAGTGATGCTCTGGTCACAGATGCATGGCGATGAACCTACGGCAACAATGGCGTTATTTGACCTGTTCAATTTTTTGGAAAGTAAAGATGATGGATTTGATGAGGTGCGTACTTTGCTACAGGATAAATTGACGCTACACTTCATCCCGATGTTGAATCCCGATGGAGCAGAGCGTTATGCACGTCGTAATGCACAGTATATCGACCTGAACCGGGACGCTCGCAAAGGACAGACCGTAGAAGGCGGGCTTTTGCGAAAATTAGGACAATCCATCAAACCGTCTTATGGTTTTAATCTGCACGATCAGAATATCTATTATAATGTACCCGGAACGAAAAATCCTGTTACGATTTCGCTTTTAGCACCAGCCTACAATGAAGGGCGTGAGGTTAACGAGGTGCGTAAGGGAGCGATGCAGATTATTGTGGGCATTAATAATCTTTTGCAGCAATATATTCCGGATGCGGTTGCCAAATACGATGATACCTACAGCCCGAGAGGTTTTGGTGATAATTTTCAAAGTTGGGGTGCCAGTACAGTGTTAATTGAATCTGGAGGGTTGAAAGGCGATCCTGAGAAGCAGGAAATCCGAAAACTGAATTTTGCCATCATATTAAATGCTTTGATAGAAATTGCTCAAGATTCTTATAGAAAATATGATGCTAAAGGATACGATGAGATTCCATTCAATGCGTCGCAGATGCACGATGTGGTTATCCGAAATATAGAAATTGGAACGGCCGACATACCGTTAAAGACGGATATTGCTTTGCGTAGAGGAGAAATCACTGTGGGCAACGATTATTTTGTGCGAGGTAGGATAGAGGATATTGGCGATTTGGAAGATTCTTACGGTTACGATGATGTCGATGCAGAAGGCTTACGGTTTATCCAGGGCAAAACCTATGAAAAAACCTTTGAATCGGTAGAACAATTGGATAGAAAACAGATTTGGGATCTGCTCCGCCAAGGTTACATTGCGGTGAGGGTTCAAAGCAACAAAGGACCGGAACGGTTACATGATCTACCTATCGTTGCTTTTACGCAGCAGAGCTTTATAGCTACACCACAGATTACCATCAGCGGTACCAGTAATTTCTTTGTGGGCAATGGGGAAACGCTACGCTATGCTGTTGTCAACGGTTATTTAATAGACCTCAATGAGGAACCGCCTACAGGAATTTATAAAAATAGGGTAAATTGATGAGTGTTTGTATGCAGCCCCGAAAAAGCCAATATAGCAATGGAGAGTATTTTTTGGGAGGAAAAATAGATTTCATTTGAAAAACCAAAATAAAAAGATTAAATTTGTACTGATGATAGTATAAATTTAATCTTTTGTAGCCATGAAATCTAACAAAGTCAAAGCATACGATACAGAAGTAACCCCGGTTGGCCTTGTCGAAGAAGCGCCTACTGCTTACTACACCGGTAGCCGTACAATCCCGCTGAATCTACTGACCTCTGTTCAAAAGATGGACATCAGCAAGCAAGGTATTTCCAAAAGATACTTGGAGAGTTTTAAAAAAGAAGCCTCGTTGGATTATCCGACTTTGGCGGATGCCTTATCCGTTACGAGAGCAACGCTTATCAACAAAAAAGGAAATCAAAAATTCAATGAACAGGTCAGTGAACGCATTGTTTCCCTTGCGGATTTATATGCATTCGGTTACGAGGTGTTTGAAAGCCGGGAGCTCTTCAATGAATGGATGTCTGCACCTAATCACGCTTTGGGCGGGATAGCTCCGATTCATATCATGAACAGCTATTACGGTCGTGAAGAGGTGAGAAATATCATTGGTCGCATCGCTTACGGCGTTTATTCCTAAGTATCGGATGTTAGTCTATAGAATCGGAAAAACACAGTATGCCGATGACTTGAGTGGCACAGGGTCTAAGTTGTTTGGTGGTCGATGGAACCACATCAATATACCTTGTATCTATACGTCCGAGAGTCGTGCTTTGGCGATATTGGAGTATTCGGTCAATGTGGAAGTCGTGCTTATCCCCAAGAATTTAAGTATGGCTGTGTTTGAGATTGAAGAAAAAGATATTTACGAAATCGGCACACAGGATTTGCATCCTGATTGGAAAGATATTCCCACACCTTTATCGAGCAAAGAACTCGGTAGCAAGCTGCTGTTGCAAAATATCTCGATCATCAAAGTACCTTCGGTCGTCGTCGAACAGGAATACAATTATATCCTCCATCCATCGGCACACCACCAATCGTTTAGACTGGTCGATATACAGTCTTTTGCGTATGATGTGCGGATTAAGGGAGGATAGAGTGCTGCAGCAGAAATTCTAAGGGTGAATTTATATCATCCAACGGAGTAAGCTGGCGCCCCAAGAGAAGCCTGCACCAAAGGCCGTCAACATAATCAAATCGCCAGTGTTGATCTGCTTGATATTCTGCCATATACACAAAGGAATAGTGGCAGCAATTGTGTTGCCCAGATATTCGATATTACTCAAAGCTCGGCCTTCTGGTATATTGAGCGATCGCCCTACGGCATCAATAATGCGCTGATTAGCCTGATGCGGTACTAACCAGTTTACATCTGCTATCTGTAGATTGTTGCGATGAAGCACTTTCGTACAAGCATCACTCATGGATTGGACAGCATGTTTGAATACTGTTTTGCCATCTTGACGAAGATAACGGCTTTCTGTTTCAATAGCATTTGCTTCGATAGGATATAGTGAACCACCCGCTTCAATAGTCAGGAACTCACGACCACCTCCATTGCTTGTTAAGTAAGCGTCCATGATTCCTCCCTCTTGGGAAGGCTCTAACCAAACCACACCTGCACCATCACCAAAAAGAATATTTGTCGAGCGGTCATAAATATTGACATATCGGCTGATATTGTCGGCGCCGACAACCAAGACATTTTTATAGCGTCCGGTCTCGACCAAAGATGCTGCCATATCTAATGCATAAAGGAACCCCGAACAGGCAGCATTCATATCGAATGCCCATACGTTGCGTAGACCTAATTTTTCAGCAATGATATTAGCTGTTGCCGGCATAGGCATATCGGGAGTAGAGGTCGCAACCAATAAGGCGTCGACATCACTTAGATTCTTGTTATACTGTAGGGCTAAATCCTGTATGGCTTTTACTGCCATATCCGAAGTGGCAAGATCGTGTTCTAAGATACGACGCTCTTTGATTCCTGTACGCTTCACAATCCATTCATCGGAGGTATCGCATACCTTTTCCAAATCATAATTGGTGCGTTTGCTCTGGGGTACATAACCGCCAATACCGGTTATGGCTGCATATTGTCTGTTCGCCACAGTGTTTATACTCATTCTATCTTTTTAACCTTATCTTTTTCTCATTTTTGATTCCAACCCCTCTAATGTTTTATCACTTGTAAGATTTAATTAAGTATCCGGAACCAAAGGGCGTAAAAATAGGATATTTAGGCAGGCTATTGCTTTCAATATGGTATTGTGACAAAATAATTACGATAAATAAGGGAAATGAGCAGAAAAACAGACTGAAATAAAAATCTGCTATTGGTGAGCAGAATATTGTTTTGTAAAATTGTTTTTTACAGTTATTTGTTCTTGTTGATAAGAACCCTTTACCACCTTGGCAGGGTTTTAAACCCTGCCAAGGTGTAAAGGGTGAAAGGGCAATTTCTTACAACATACCGCCATCAACAGGGATAACCTGTCCATTGATGTAGGTTGAAAGATCTGAAGCCAGAAACAAGCAAGCATTGGCCACATCTTCTGGCTCACCGGCACGTTTCAGCGGGATATTTGCTTCCCACCCAGCTACGACTTTCGGATCCAATACATCTGTCATCTCCGTACGGATAAAACCAGGAGCAATAACGTTTGTACGGATATTCCGTGAACCTAATTCTTTTGCTACTGATTTTGAGAAACCGATGATACCTGCTTTGGAAGCAGCATAGTTGGCTTGTCCGGCATTTCCTTGCACACCTACTACGGAACTCATATTGATGAAAGAGCCTTTGCGGTTTTTCATCATGATTTTTGAGGCAGCTTTGGTTACGTTGAAGATAGATTTCAAGTTGATATTGATAACATCATCCCAGTTTTCCTCAGTCATACGCATCAAAAGACCGTCTTTAGTAATACCTGCGTTGTTGACAACAACATCCAATGTGCCAAATTCAGCGACAATGCTGTCAATTAATTGCTCTGCTTCTTCAAATTTTGAAGCGTCAGAACGGAATCCTTTTACTTTTGTGCCGTATTGCTGAAGCTCTTTTTCTAAAGCCTCGCCTTTTTCAACGGACGATAAATATGTAAATGCTACATTTGCCCCGTGCTGTGCAAATACTTCAGCGATCTTTCTTCCTATACCTTTTGATGCTCCTGTTACCAGAGCTACTTTGCCTTCTAATAATTTCATGTTATGCAATATTAGTACTGTAATTCTATATTCAAACAAAAATGTTAAATATTCGGCATATATCACAATTTAATTTCGGATTTATCAGAAGGGGATAAAATACCTTAAAGAGAGAAAGTCGATTATCTTTTGACACTTATTATTTTCCTATATTTAATGAAAGAATTTTGACATTTTCATTCGACAAAAACCGTTTCGATTATTAATTTTGTACGGAATTCAAAAATCATGGGTAAAAAAACTAAAAAATCCGAAGTTGATGTTGTTCTGATTGGGGCGGGAATCATGAGTGCCACATTGGGTACACTGATTAACGAGCTTAGCCCGGATATAGATATCGAAATCGTTGAAAGGTTGGATGTCGTTGCTGCTGAAAGTTCAGATGCATGGAACAATGCCGGAACAGGTCACTCCGCTCTTTGCGAGCTCAACTACACACCGGAACAACCGGATGGAAGTGTGAAGATTGATAAAGCAATTAATATTGCCGAACAATTTGAGATTTCCAAGCAGTTTTGGACATACTTGGTGGAAAAGGATATCTTAAAGAATCCTTCTGAATTCATCCGTCAGGTACCACACATGAGTGCCGTGTTCGGTGAAAATGACGTAAAGTTCCTGCGTAAGCGCTTTGAAGCAATGGAAAAAGAAACCTTATTCAAAGGCATGGTGTACACAGAGGATAAAGCCATTATGAAAGAATGGATTCCATTAATGATGGATGGTAGACCTGAAGAAGAAGCTATGGCTGCCACACGTATGGAAATCGGTACAGATGTGAACTTCGGTACGTTGACCCGTGATTTGATCAGACATTTGCAAACGAAAGACAACGTCAAGCTTTCTTTGAATCAAGAGGTGCGCGATATCGAACGTGAGGATGATGGAAGATGGGAAGTAGAGATTAAAGACCTCAAAACAGGTGAAAAACGTGAAATCAAAGCCAAGTTTGTTTTTATTGGTGCTGGTGGAGGTTCTATCTTATTATTGGAAAAATCGGGTATTCCAGAAGCTCGCGGTTTCGGAGGCTTCCCGGTAGGTGGACAGTGGTTGCGTTGCAAAAATGAGGAAATCATCAAGCAGCATCATGCCAAAGTATATGGTAAAGCTTCTGTTGGAGCGCCACCGATGTCGGTTCCGCATTTGGATACGCGTTATATCGATGGTAAGCAAGCGCTGTTGTTTGGGCCGTATGCCGGTTTTTCGACCAAGTTCCTAAAACGCGGTTCTTACTTTGATTTACCTTCGTCCATTAAATTGTCGAATATCCGTCCGATGCTGTCTGCTGGGTTGGGTAATCTGGATTTGACCAAATATTTGATTACGGAGGTGATGAAGAGTCCTTCCGACAAGTTGGATTCATTGAAGCAGTTTATGCCTACGGCGAAACTGGAAGATTGGGGAATAGAAATTGCAGGACAACGTGTGCAGGTCATTAAAAAAGACCCTAAGCATGGTGGTATCTTGGAATTCGGTACAGAGGTAGTTTCCAGTGCGGACGGATCTATTGCAGCTTTGTTGGGGGCTTCACCAGGAGCATCTACTTCGGTTGCTATTATGATCAGTCTTTTGAAACGTTGTTTCCCAGAACGTGCGAAATCAGATGAATATCGCCGTAAACTGCGTGAAATGATTCCTTCATGGAGTAAAAAACTGAATGATGATCCGGCCTTATGTGAAGAGGTTCGTCGTCGTTCAAGTGAAGCATTAAAATTAGGATAATAAAAATTACTTATGGGGTGCTGAGGTTGTTTAAATGACAAAGGTTTAAACAACTCCTACAGGCTGAGAATATACCCAATCCCGGTTTCATTCGGGAGGAACCTGATCCAGGTAATGCTGGCGTAGGGATACATTTTCTATCTTGTCTATAGCATATTCCATAAGTGGGTATTTACTTATAATTACACACTTATGAATACATTTGAAATCTTAGAGAAAGTGCAGGAGGCATTCGTGCAAACCAGCTGGTTGGAACGGATAGCCGTTGTGTGCGGTATTTGTCAGGTGCTGCTTTCCAAAAAGAACAAAATTTCCAATTATTTTTTCGGTATAGTCTCGATTTTGCTAACGATATCCGTTCTGTACTCTGCAAAATTGTATGCTGAAATATTATTGAACCTTTATTACCTCACCATGAGCGTTTACGGGTGGTGGTACTGGAAAAACAGAACCAATGCACAACCTGTTTCTATCACAAGAGCCAGTAAGAAGGATTGGACGGTCGTATTATCCATCGTAGTCGGAGGATATGTTCTGCTATTTCTGTTCTTACATTATGTGACGGACTCGGATGTCCCTATGCTTGACGCTTTTGTCAGCAGCACTGCTTGGGCAGGAATGTGGCTTTTGGCGAAACGGAAATTAGAAAACTGGATATTGCTGAA
The DNA here is from genome assembly GCF_900116225.1 of Sphingobacterium wenxiniae. Lineage (GTDB taxonomy): Bacteria > Bacteroidota > Bacteroidia > Sphingobacteriales > Sphingobacteriaceae > Sphingobacterium > Sphingobacterium wenxiniae. Next base: position 494,271 of record NZ_FOZZ01000002.1, on the reverse strand, counting down.
CATCAGTAACTTTGTGGCCGTGCCGCTTTTGTTTTATAAAGAACTTTATTTATTCTCTTTGCTCACCTTCGTTCTGTTCGTTATCGCTTTCTTTGGCTATTTCGAATGGAAAAAAATAATGAAAACCTCAACCCGACATGCACATGCTTAACGAACAGGATATATCGATACTAAAAGAAAATTTATTGCGCGGTATTCAGCTGAAAACCTTAACTGAGGAGCAATTACAACTGATTTACGACCGAAAATGGTTCAATATATGGGTACCGAAGGAATATGGTGGATTGGAACTTCCTTTGCGTCAAGGCTGTGAATTATTGGAAAACTTAGCGTATGAAGATGGTGGTTTTGGCTGGACGGTAACGTTATGTTCCGGGGCAAATATGTTTGCTGGATTTATTGAACCCCATGTAGCTAAATCGGTGTTCAACGAACGGAAAGTATGCCTCGGAGGGAGTGGGCAGGTGAATGGAAAGGCGGTGAAAACCCCGGATGGAGCTTATACCATCAGCGGACAATGGAAGTATGCAACCGGTGCTCCGCATCTTAGCCACTTTACGCTGAATGCCTGGATTTATGAAGATAACAGGCTCGTAACAGATGCGGAGGGCGAGCCTGTGTATAAATCTTTTTTCGTAGATAGGGACAGTGTACTTATCCATTATGACTGGGATACTTTTGGTTTGGAAACGACAGCGAGTCATAGTTTTTCTATTTCTGATTTAAGGGTTGAGGAAAACCGATCGTTTGACTTGCTTCCGGATAGAAGAAAACATAACGGAACCCTGTTTCATTATCCATTTATGACTTTTGCCGAATGCACCTTAGCCGTCAATTATATCGGTATGTTCAAAAGGTTTTTACATCTTTTTGAGAAGCAACTGTTACTTCGTTCAAAAGATGAGGTTTGGGCCTCAAGATGCGGAAAGGCTTTATCACAGATGTTGGGTAATATAGAGGTGCCGTTTCTTGAACAGATCAATCATCTATATGATCTTTTGGATAGAACCTGGGTTATGGATGCAGTAGGAGAGACATTGCAGGAGGAGATTGCGGTGTTGAGTCGTGCTATAGTCGCTTTTATACGCACGAAGACTGTGGAGTTATTTCCTTATACCGGTATATCCGGTGCCCAGCGTGATAATGAACTGAATATTGTATTTCGTAACTTATTTACGGCTTCGCAGCATGGTTTATTGAATTTGGCAGAATAGATAGAAAGATAAAAATAGGATTCGGCCTGGAAGGCGAGGTTCTTTGCGTTTGTCTGGAATTGACGGTTGGTGTTGTATTTCTTTTATCCAAATAGCTCTTGTAATGTTTTGGTAGCAATAATCATTTTTTCGCTGTCTGGAAGTTTTATGAAGTCATACTTTTTATAAAACTTTCCAGCTTCTTCATCTATTGGGTCAACCACCACAGCGAACGAACCTATTTCCTGTGAGATTTCGAAACTTCTTTTCAAGGCATCAATCAATAATATTTTTCCTATTCCTTTGCCCTGATGATTTTTGTAAATTGCTAATCTTCCGAGTAGAGTGGTTGGGATAGAAAGATAGGATTTAGGAAGTTTCTTTTGTATATGATTAGGAAAACTACTTAGAGGAATACTATTATTTGAGAGTGTATAATATCCTTGAATGTCTGTTCCGTTTTCACATAGTACAAAACAGGCAGATAACTTTCGTTTAATGTCTTGTCCTGCCTGTGTTTTTAGATAATTGTTTAAAAGCTCTTTTCCACAGTCAAAATCTTCCCGATGATGCTTTTTGTCTAAGAGTTCTATCATTTCTTGAGGTTTGAGATAAAAACATTATAGTCTTCTAAAGCATTTTTTAATGTTTTTGAGGGTTTCTTAGGGTTTGTAATTGCATCAAAAAATACCTGACTGTCTCTTTCGGAAGCAATTATCTGTTCTTTTTCCTGCACAATCTCTTTTGCTTTTTCTTGTACTGTCAAAATAACGAAATCGGTTAAGCTTCTATAACCGCCTAAATATGCAGCTTTTTCAAAAAATTGTTTTTGTTCTTTAGAAAGCCTTGCGTCAAATCGTGCATGTTCTTTGATTGCCGTACCCATAATTACCTGTTTTTTTTTTACAAATGTACGTAAAAAAACTGTACAAAAATATTTTGTACGGTAAATGTCTGTACGTAATGTTTTTTGAACCTAACAATCAAACTGTCGTGTGGCCTCATAAATGACAACCTTGTCTTTGGACATCTGAGAAGACAGAATAAGTAAGGTTCTTTCTTCTTCATAATCTCTGGGGGCTGACACGACAAAATCAGGTTTGCCGTCTTGGTCTAAATCACCTACGAAAAGAAGTCGGATAAATGTATCGTTAAAAGACTGTTCGGAAAGAATAGTATACGTATGTTTATCGGGGGTGGTCAGCAGCAATCTATAGTCACTTACCTCATGAAAGACCTGTTCCGTGTCGTTATCGTCTATATATTTTTCTGTACGATGAATCTTACCTAAGGCTTGCAGCATATAATGTTGCTTATTGAATGTGAATTCAGCCTTTTCTTCGGGCCATAACACTTGTTTCGGCACTGAAATTTGTACCGGTTTACCTTTCTTAACCTGCGGAACTTGAAGATAAAGCATACTGGAGCGGTGCGAAGTTATGATAACAAGGTCTACACCGGCACATTCATCGTAATCTTTAGACAAAGTATAGTGCAAAGTATCGAGGTGAAACTCTTCACCTTCCCTATATAAATCCAACCAATCCTGACTAAAAGAAATGGTACTATCCTTGTCTTCCCAAACACGGAAAGAACCAATGAGGGATGTTTGTGCCAAGATATACTCTATGCTATCGGTGTAGGCTGAGGATCTGGATTTATCCTCCAGGATGACGGAGGATAAATCTGTTGAAGCACCGGTTGCCGTTTTTGAGTTTGAGCTTAGGCAGGATGATGTGGCTGCCAAGATAGCCAGAATAAGGTAACGTGTCATGGGTTTAGTAGCTTAACGCTTCTTTCGTATATCTAAATGAATCTAATCGTGTCTGTCTGTCAAAGATATAATTTGTTGTCATTATTTCATCCACCTCGTAAGTTCTAACGAAAATTTCCACCTCTTCGCGTATTTTGTTAGTATCGCCTGTAAATGTACAAGATGTCATGCTATGTACTGCTCTTTCGATTTCGGGGATACCATCATAAATCACTTTTTCTGTCGGTGGAGAAAGTGGTTTTCTGAAGTTCGTGATAATGCCTGCAAACATGTTGAACAGACTGGTCGCCAAATAATCAGCTTCTGCTGTTGTTTCGGCAGCTACAATATTAACACAGGATATGAAATAAGGTTTTGCCAAATAGGATGAAGGTTTGAATTCTTCTTTATAGATAGCAGCGGCTTGGGCTAACATGGCCGGGGCAAAGTGAGCAGCAAAGGCATAGGGAAGGCCCAGTTCCGCTGCCAAATGCGCTGAATCTGTACTTGACCCCAATATATAGAGTGGAATAGCTAAGCCTTCGCCCGGAAATGCCCGGACTTTTTCCGATGGATCGTCGTTCTCAAAATAATGCAGCAAAGCTTTTACATCATCTTTAAAATAGAAGGGTGTATTGAGATTATTACGGCGTAAAGCCAACGCTGTAACCTGGTCTGTTCCCGGTGCACGACCAAGTCCCAGATCAATACGGTTAGGGTAAAGGGATTCTAAGGTGCCGAATTGCTCGGCCACAACTAAAGGAGAATGGTTGGGAAGCATGATACCACCAGAACCCACGCGGATTTTTGATGTTTTTTCCGCAACGTGACCTATAAGGACAGCTGTAGCCGAACTGGCAATATGCTCCATGTTATGGTGTTCCGCCAACCATATACGTTCGTATCCTAATTGCTCGATATATTGTGCACCTTCTACTGTTCTTTCAATGGCTTGCTTAGGGCTGTCACCTTTGCATACCGTAGCTAAATCCAATGCAGATAATTTCAGATTTTCCATAGCCCAAAAGTACCTTCTTCAATACAAAATACTGTAATCCCTATGTAAATAGGAGAAGATAAAGATGCTAAATGCGTCTTCCGCTGACAACAATCAATTCATTCGTACTGTCCGTCGTGAAATATAGATAACGATCACCGCCATCTTTGATTTTCAGTTTTTTACGAATATCGTCTACCTTTAAAGGAAAGTTTTTAGCAATCACATTGGCTTTTGAACCTTGGCTTTGCTTCTTGAAGACAGAGAAAGGCAAGGTCTCTTCTATAAGGATAATTTTACCTGGAAAATCTTTCACAAGTTCGTTTGATGTATATAGATGGCTGTTTTGATGTAGCTTATGAAGATTATATGCGGTAGCAATAGACTTAAAAGCACCTGCTTTGGTTATGGCCACATCGGGTTCATATAAATAATGTTGAGGCTTAGAAAATGAAGGTTCAACCAAGCCTTCACTTGTATAATCAAAGATAAATTCCTGTTGATGACCTTGATAAAGACGGACCGCATGGATATTGGTTTTTCCGATGTAACCTTGCTCCTGGATAAATAAGAGCTCCTTGCAATCGTTGTCCACGCTGATAATATAGACATCGCGTACAGCAGACATGCTATTGAGTGCTGCACTAATATCCAGAAGAGGAGCAAGCTTGGTGATGACGGTTTTTGCTTTTTTGAAAAAGAGGTCTTGATATGCCAAGATATTCGGCTCGCAGTCCTCCAGCCGAAAAACCTTCTGGTCTTTAATACGGCGTGACGGATCGATATAGATATAGTCGAATGTCTCCTCACAATCTGTTAAAAAAGCAATGCCATCTGTTGCACGGCATTGGATGTTAGCGGCTTGAAGGACTTCAAAGTTATGTTCGACTATAGCGGACAATGTCGGGTTTATTTCACAATGGGTGACGTTTGCTGCCTTTTGGGCAAAATAGTAGCTATCTACACCAAATCCACCAGTTAAATCTGCCAAAGAAGTCTGCGGTAGGATAAGCGATGCTTTAAATTTACCGGTCTCACTGGATGAACATTGCTCTAAATTGAGCTTATCCGGATAGTATAAAGCAATTTCTGAGGAAGTCCAATCCGGTATTTTCTTTTCAGTCTTCTGAAAACCAGCTATTTGATTGGCCAGTTCAGATGAAGTAACCTCAGCAAAAGGTGATTTTTTTAATGCCATGCTCGCGGGCGACACATGCCTGTTTGCCTGTATAAAGGACTGTACATCTTTACTGAGGATATTTACATTCATTATTCACAGTTCTTGACCAGAAGCTGGCAGGTATAGCTGTCTTTCAGTTCGCGGATAATCTGTTTGTTAATCAATACTCTATCGATGGTCTCCTGATTGAAATAGCGAATCGTGATAAGCTCCAAATCCTTTTCTACATGCACTTTGTAGCGTTGCTCCAACTCTTCCAATAAGGCGTCCACATTTTTGCCGGTATTGTCAATGCTCACAGCAAAACTGATTGCACTGTTGTGCATCATGTTCACCTTGATGCGGTGCGTGTGGAAGAGATTAAAAATATGGCTTAAGTTATCTTCGACAATGAAAGAAAAATCGCGTGGTTGTATATAAATACCCACCTGATTGACTTTAAAGATAAAGGATGGGATTGGCAAACCTTGATTGGTCGTCTTGATTTTCGTTCCACTGCTTTCCGGATCAACAAAAGAGCGTACATTCAATACGATTTTTTTGTTTTGTAAGGGCTTGATTGTTTTCGGATGGATAACGGTGGCACCGTAATAGGTCAACTCGATCGCATCGGTATATGAAAGTTCAGGAATCAGTTCTGTTCGGTCGAACCATTTCGGATCGGCATTGAGCACACCCGGTACATCTTTCCAGATGGTAATGTCCTCTGCATTGAGGCAAGAAGCAAATATAGCAGCCGAATAGTCCGAACCTTCACGCCCCAAAGTGGTCGTAAAATTTTCGGAAGTGGAGCCGATAAAGCCTTGTGTGATGATGACGTTGTCATCAAGGATAAAGGGAAGATCACGACGGATTTTGTCTTCGGTCTTTTCCCAATCCACTTTGGCTTCCATGTAGGTGTTGTCCGTGAAGATATAGTCGCGAGCATCTACCCATTTTGTCGGAATGCCCATATGAGCAGTATAGCCTGCCAAAATCTTGGAGGAGATGAGTTCACCCAGAGATACAATTTGGTCAAAGAGGTAATCGTAGGCATCTTGTGGCTCTTCTTCCAGAGTCCACTCCACCTCTACAAAGCAGTTGACGATTTCATCGAAGATAGGATGTGATTCATCGTCAAAGAGCTCGTTTAGCAGCCCTAAATGGGATTGCTTGACACCTTCAAGGACAGCAAAAGCGTCTCCACTTTGCTGTGTATATAAATTGGTAATCTCGACTAATTTATCGGTTGTTTTTCCAATGGCTGAAACCACGACCAATAGCTCATCTTTTTTATATTTGGAAATAATAGTGGCGACGTTTCTGATACTTTCAGCATCCTTGACCGATGCCCCGCCAAATTTGAATACTTGCATTTGGTTTAGTTGATATTTGATGTATTTTTAGCCAAAAGACCTACGCGTTCGGTCAGCACCTCGCTTAGAGCAGCATAGGGGATGAGCAGGCTGGTTGGTCCATCAGCATAAGGTTTGATTTCGTAAACGTTGTAATAAAGCAATAGCCCTTCTTTGGTCAACCCGAAATTATCGGCTAACGCAAAATTGTCGTTATCGAAAAAATAAGCTTTCCCGAAGCTTTCGGTCTCGCTAAGATTCTCTTGTTCGCGGAAAAACTTCTCCGCAATGCTTTTTAATTTCACTGTATCGCTGACAATATCTGTAAGTGCTAATTCTTTTTTCTCCTGCACATCATAGTTGGAGAGAACCACCACTTGTATACCATGGGCTCCGCCGGTATATTCGCTAATGCTGTTTTGTAAGGTCAGGAACTTCCCTGTATTCAGCAATACCTGACATGAAATATCCCTGAACCATGCGTGCAAAGGACCGCTCTCCGCTACGATCTGGTCTTCGGCATATTCATTGAATGCGGTAAGGAAGCTCTCCGAAACCTGAACCATATTTTCCTCACCATCAAGATAGATAGATTCTTTAACTAAAGTATTTATCTCTTCATCGAATACGGGATAATAGGCCGTGAATTTCGTTGTATCTACTTGCTCCTCCGAAGGGACTGCGAAATAGGGACTGATTTCCTTAAAAGACTGCATCTTGTAAGTCAACGTGTCCAATATTTGCTCGTTTTCACTACTTTTTGCAGCGGAGGATTTGTTATCAGAACTACAGGCTATACAAGACGATAAGCCAATCAAACACAGGCCAAAAACGACCTTATTCACTTTTTGCATCTTTTCCATCTTTTAGCTTATAATGTTTGATGACTCTTTTTCCGAATACAGTACTACCCAAACGAACCATGTTGCCACCTTGTTCAATCGCTAGTTTATAATCTGATGACATCCCCATCGACAAAATATCGAAACTATCTACCTTACGGAAAAAACTTGCTTTCACGCCATCGAAAAGCATTTTCATCTCATAGAATTCTTCTTTAACGACTTTTTCGTTATCGGTGTTGGTTGCGATTCCCATTAAACCACGAATACGGATATTTTGCAGTTGGCCAAATGCCTCATCGCGTAATATCTCAATTAGTTCGATATGGTCAAAACCAAATTTAGTATCCTCGTCTGCGATATGCACTTGCAGTAAGCAGTCAATTATACGGTCATGTTTTTTTGCATGCTTATCAATTTCTTTAAGCACCTTAAGACTGTCCACAGACTGAATCATAGCGATGAATGGAGCAATATACTTGACCTTATTTGTCTGCAAATGACCGATCAAATGCCATTGTATATCTTTTGGTAACGCTTCCTGCTTTTCCACAAGCTCCTGTACCATATTTTCTCCAAATACCCTTTGCCCGGCATCATAAGCCTCCTGAATGTCTTCAACAGGCTTAGTCTTGGATACAGCGACCAAGGTCACGCCTATTGGGTTCAGGTCGATTTGAAGTGATTCTATATTTGATGCAATACTCATTTTAAATTATCTTCGATGAGCTCGTTAAAGCTCGGTTAAAAAGTAAAAATTAAAAAAGCAAAATCCTATTACTGAATAAAGGTCAAATAGGCTTTACCCACATCTCTTTAAAGTTAAAGAAGACTTAAAAAGTGGTTATTCGAAGCCTTTTTGTAAATTTGTACAAACTTACAAAATGCAACGCTTATTACTCATTATATTGGTGTCGTTTTTTTTCATTACATCATGCCATAAATCTACGCCAAAGGGTATTTTACCCGAACAACAGATGGTAGAACTGATGACTGAGGTACACACAATCGACGGTTATTTGAATACTTTGCCTATAGACAGTTCGCGTCGGGTGATTGATGGTCTTTATGGTCAAGTATTTGCAAAATACAATTTGGATTCGATTTCTTTCCAGCAAAATGTGTCATATTACTTGGGGAATGCAGTTAAAGCAAAGGGAATTTATGCGGAGATAACAAAAAACCTTCGTGACTACGAAAATGTGTACAGAAAAGAAGATTCCTTACGGAATGTGGTGCTTTCTGATAGTATCCGTAGAGTAAACTATTTTGAAAAACAGAAAGAAGAAGCACATAAGCTTATTTTTGAATATCCGAAAGATACGGTAGCTTATAATCATTTAGAGGCATTTGCATCCGTTATGGAACGATTAGGAATAAGGGTAGATAATCCAAAGCCATCTGTTGCGATACCGTCTGTTTCGCCGGAAGTACAACCGCTAATGGAGGAAAACAACAGCGAGCCTATAGCATTGGATTCGGTTTCACCAAGACCGATACGGCAATTGCGTCCAGAGCGGATAGTGCAGTAAGGACTGTTTTTGTCATATTTCTCCCTCGTACTCGTTTGAACGAAGTGGCAACGAGTATGAAGAATAACTAAATAGTGCATCCTCGTTTGTAAACGAGGACGAGGTATAGGACGAGCAAGGCGAGGCACAGCGACAGGCTCAGGATGACAATTTCTCCCTCGTACTCGTTTGAACGAAGTGGCAACGAGTATGAAGAATAACGACTAAATAGTGCATCCTCGTTTGTAAACGAGGACGAGTGCAATAAGATATAAAAAAGTGATGAAGGTGATACAGGTTATGGTGGTAATGTTTCCCCTATAACTTCTGTCACTTTCTTCACTTCATAACTTAGTAAAAAACAATCATGGTTTTTCCAGATAACGCAATAGATAAATTAGGTTTTTCAGAGATTAAAAATCTCATCAAAGAGAAGTGCTTGAGTGAGCCAGGGAAGGAAATGGTGGGCAAGATACAACCTCAGGTCAAATTAGAGAATATAGATAAGTTTCTTCGTCAGACACAGGAATTTAAAGATCTGTTGCTGAATGATGCTCCGTTACCAGTAGACCATCTGTATCCGATCAAACCTTTAGCTGATAAGGCCAAGGTGGAAGGAGCTTTTTTGGCTGAGGATGAATTCCATCGCATTCTACTTTCCCTGCGTACAGTTTTCGCGATTATTCGTTATTTTAATGAGCGTGCAGGTTTGTATGCACATTTGGAATTGCTCTTTGAACATCTTCCTATTGAAACAAAGATCGTTCGCCAGATTGAATCGGTGATAGATGATCGGGGAAAGATGAAAGATAATGCATCTCGTTTACTTTTGGATTTGACACAGCAGATATTAAAAAGTGAGCAGGAAGCACGTAAACGCATCGATCAGGTATTTAAGCAGGCACAAAATAACGGCTGGACGGCCGATGGCAACCTGACGATTCGAGATGGGCGATTGTGTATCCCTATTCTTGCGGAAAATAAACGTAAAGTCAAAGGTCTCATCCATGACGAGTCTGCAACTGGACAAACAGCTTATATAGAGCCGGAAGAGGTATTTCATTTAAACAATAAGGTGCGCGATTTGGAGTTTGAGCGTAGGCGGGAAGTCATTCGTATATTAACGGAGCTTACTTCGGAATTGCGCCCGCATGTTCCCCTGTTGCTTTCTTACCACGGATTGTTGAGCAAACTGGATTTTGTACGTGCCAAAGCACTCTTTGCTATAGATATAGAGGCTGAAATGCCGGAGCTGTCCAAGGAAGCGGAAATCAATCTGATTAATGCGCGCCATCCTTTGTTGTTTATCAACTCTAAAAAGGAGAATCACCCAAGCGTGGTGCCGTTGAACATTAAAATTGACCAAGAGGATCGGGTTATTTTGGTTTCTGGGCCGAATGCAGGTGGAAAATCGGTGTGTATGAAAACCGTTGGGTTACTGCAGCTGATGGTGCAATCAGGACTGCTGATCCCGGCTGAAGACACTTCTAAAGTCGGTGTTTTCAAGCAAATATTTGCAGATATTGGTGATGATCAATCTATCGAGAGTGATTTGAGTACCTATAGTGCCCATCTTTCCAAGATGAAGCATTTCACTGAATTTGCTACGGCGCGAACTTTGGTGCTTATTGATGAATTTGGTACGGGGACAGATCCTCTATTTGGCGGGCCGATAGCCGAAGCCGTTTTAGAGGCTTTGAATAAGAAAAATGTGCGTGGCGTGATTACGACACACTATTCCAACCTAAAGGTGTATGCGAGCAACACTGCCGGATTGGAAAATGCATCCATGCTGTTCGATAATGTGGGTATGAAACCGTTGTACATTCTGCAGATCGGGAAACCGGGAAGTTCGTATGCTTTTGAAATAGCCGAGAAAATAGGGTTGAGACGGGAGATTCTGGAGTCGGCAAAAAACAAGATCGGCAAGCAGCAAAAGAAAGTGGATACTTTGCTGGTGGATCTGGAACGGGATAAGAAAACCGTGCATGATACCAAGGTCTCGATTTCGAAACGAGAACGCGAACTGGAGCATTTGCGTAAGGAATATGAGGAGCTACAAGGCTATCTGGAAGAGAACAAAAAGCAGATTATCAGGGAAGCCAAGGAGCAGGCACGACAGATCTTGAAAGATGCCAATAAATTAGTGGAAAACACCATTTCGGACATCAAATCTGTTCAAGCGGATAAAGACAAAACAAAAGGTATCCGCAAAAATTTACAGCAGGCCATAGATAACCACACGGAGAAGAATGTGAAAGCCCTGACATCTCATGTCGAGGTAGACGAAACTATAGAAATCGGTGATTGGGTGAAGATTGTGGACTCCGAAACGGAAGCCCAGGTGATGGAAGTGGGTAAAGGAAATAACCTTATTTTGGCTTTGGGCGAGTTGCGTACAGTAGTTAAGAAAAATAAGGTGGTGAAACTGAAAGGGAAAGAAAAGGCCAAGGTGGTTAAAAAACACCGTAACATATCCATGGAATCAGCTGCCGATTTTCAACCGGAGGTAGACGTGCGCGGAATGCGTACAGAAGATGCACTTAGGCAGATAGAAACAGTACTGGATCGTGCGGTTATGATTGGTTTTCCGAGCTTAAAAATCCTGCACGGTAAAGGTGATGGTATCCTACGGAAATTCATCCGTGAATATTTGCGGAAGTACAGCCATGTTTCCCGGTTTGAAGATGAGCACGCTGATAGAGGAGGAGATGGTATTACGTATGCTTATATAAGTTAATCGCACTTAGTCATCATAGAAGACTTCCGAAGTTTTCGAAACTTCGGAAGTCTATCTGGTCGTAAATTAAACACCGATTTGCTAAACTTTCTTCAATATTAATTGTACAAGATATATGTTTGAGTTCCATATAGACGATCTTTTTTCCATTTTAATCTCCATTTTGTGTGGAGCTATTGTTGGTTTTGAACGGGAGTTTAAAAATAAGTCTGCCGGTTTCCGTACCGTTGTCCTCATTTGTTTGGGATCTACTGTATTTACCTTGTTATCCAAAATGGGAAACATCTCGGACGATCGTATCGCGGCAAATATCATTACCGGGATAGGTTTTTTAGGCGCCGGTGTTATCTATCAAGGCAAGTTCTCTGTTCAAGGACTAACTACGGCTGCCGTTATTTGGTCAATAGCTGGGGTGGGGATGATGATAGGTTTCGGGCACTATGGGTTTGCGCTTATCTTAACGGCGCTGATGGTTATTATTTTATCTCTTTTCCAAAAAATCGAGCTGATACTTTCCAACATATATCTGGTACGCACTATCCGTATCACCTTTCATGATATAAAAATATCCAACTTAGCCGAATTTGAACAGTTTATGACAACCCTCCATGTACGCTTAGAGCGCAAAGGACTACAAAAAGAGGGAGATCACCTTTCGGTAACATATGATATTGTCGGAACGCGAAAGAATATACGCCGGGCTAACGAGCAAATTATTTCGCATGAAAAAGTCTACGCGTTCAGCAATTTATAATCATTCTATCAAAGTTTTTTTCCACAATTCACAATTGTTAATTTTTGTTAAATTGATAATAAAGTAATTTATATTTTGCTGATTTTTCAAAAAGAAAACCCCTATTCGCAATTTTAATATAAAATAAAAATTAGGCTTACCAATTTGTCAGTTAAGGTTCTGTATATCTACAGCTTTTCGTGTATTAAGTTTATGTTAAGTTCAGAATTTATCAAGTGGTATTATATAACTTTGCCGTACTAAATTTTAATACAACTAAAAATTGAGTATGAAAAAATCTCTACTTTTCTTTGCTCTGGTTCTGGCAAGTTACGGAACTATCCAGGCACAGGTAACAACAAGTAGTATGCAGGGGGTAGTAACCCAATCTACCGGCCATGCTACAGTTGGAGCAACGATTAAAGCAACCCACGTACCTTCAGGGACGGTCTACTCCGGATCGGCTAACGTTGCAGGACGCTTTAATCTGGCGAACATGCGTGTAGGTGGTCCTTACCGCGTGGAAGTGACTTACGTAGGTCAGGATCCAGTGGTTTACGAGGACATCTACCTACAGTTAGGTCAGCCATTCATTTTGAATACTACTTTTGAAGACAAAGCGTTGTCTTTGGATGAAATTGCGGTGACAGGTTATAGAAGCAACAGTGCGAATAAAACAGGTGCTGCTACCAACGTAGGAAGAAAACAAATTCAGGAATTACCACAAATTAGCCGTAGTATCACGGAATTTACGCGTTTGACCCCGCAAGCCAATGGTAATTCATTCGCAGGTCGTGACGGTCGTTATAACAATTTGCAGATTGATGGAGCAAACTTCAATAACGGATTCGGTTTAAATGATAATGCACTTCCAGGTGGAACTTTCCAACCAATCTCATTGGATGCTATTGAAGAAATTTCTGTAAACATAGCTCCTTATGATATCACTCAGTCTGGTTTTACAGGTGCGGGTATAAATTCTGTAACTAAATCTGGTACAAATGAATTTACAGGTACTGTATATGGATATTTTAATAATCAGCGTTTCAATGGTAATAAAATAGGTGATGTAACTTTGGATCAGCAAGAAGGCTCAAAACAGACTTATGGATTCGCTGTAGGTGGGCCTGTTATTAAAAATAAATTATTCTTTTTTGTAAGTGCTGAGCGTGAACAGGCTGATGGAGCAAATGCAACAGGAGCAAACCTATGGAGAGCCAATGAAAAGAATGATGGTAAATCTGATCCAAGTAGCAATATTACTCGTGTAGGTGTAGATGACTTAGATGCTGTAAAAAAACACCTTATGGATGTTTGGGGATATGACCCAGGAGCATACGAAGGATATGCGAATCAAGCATCTCAAAAAGGTGATAAAATATTAGCGAGAATTGATTGGAATATCAATGATAAGCATAAATTGGCTTTGCGTTATAACCAGTTGATTGGGATATCAAACCAAGTTGCAAATGCTTCTTCCGGACCAAACCCTCGTTCTAACTTTGGTCGTGTAAGTGAAAACTCTATTACTTTTCAGAATGGTAACTATGGATTTGAGAACTCTGTTAAATCTATCACTGCAGAGTTGAATTCGAATTTCTCTTCTGGATTGTCTAATAAATTCTTATTTACTTATTCAAAAATCAACGACAAACGTACAACTCCTTCTAAACAACTATTTCCATTTGTTGATATTTGGGATGGCGGTGGACGCGGAACAGGAAACAACAACTATATGAGTTTCGGTACAGAGTTGTTCTCTTATAACAATGAGGTGATTAATGACAACTTTTCTTTTGTTAATAACTTAACATGGACAGTTGATAAACACACTATTACTGGAGGTGCTGCTTTTGAAATACAAAAATTTGGAAACTCTTATGTTCGTAGTGGTACAGGCTATTATAGATATGCCTCAGTTGAAGATTTTTTAACAACAGGTACGCCGAATGAAGTTGCTCCAATTAACTACTCTTTGTCTTATCCTTACGAAGGACAAGATACATATGCAAGAGCTAACTATGGTTTAGCTTCCCTTTATGCACAAGATCGTATTACGTTAAACGAAAGATTCAATGTTACTGTAGGATTGCGTGCGGAATTGCCAATCTATATGAATAAGCTGACAGGAAACCCTTCAGTTGATGCATTGGAATTCTTGGATGTGAATGGTAGTCCAAAAACATACAACACATCATCATGGCCGAAATCACGTATCATGTTGTCTCCTCGTTTAGGATTTAACTATGATGCATTTGGTGACAGATCATTAATTGTACGTGGGGGAACAGGTATATTTACTGGCCGCGTTCCATTTGTATGGTTGACCAATATGCCTACTACAATGGGGGTTATTCAAAATACCATTGAAGCAGATTATGCTACTGTAGCCCCTTGGATTAACAATATCAGATTCAAACCTGATAATATCTACCATTACGTAGAAAATCCACCAGCTGGCGGTGAAAATGTCTTTATTAAAAGCCCTAAAGAAGGAGCTCCTGGACAAATTGCTTTGGTTGATAATAACTTCAAGATGCCATCGGTATGGAGAACAAGCGTTGGTGCAGATTATAGAATACCAAATTCACCGGTTACTCTTACTACGGATATCTTATATACGAGAGATATAAATGCTGTTTTCCAGCATGGTATGAATAGAAAAGCTTCTACGGAGAGATTAGACAATGCAGGTGATAACAGAGAGTATTATCCAAATAGTGCTTCTTATACCTATAATGATAAATTAGGTGGAAGTAATGCTGTGCTTTTGGCTAACACAAAAGCTAAAGGATATGCATTTAGTGCTACTTTTGGAGCTACTGTTTCACAATGGCATGGTTTATCAGGTTCATTGTTCTATACTTACTCTGCCGCTAAAGAACAGTCTAACAATCCAGGGTCAGCAGGTGTATCCGCATGGGCTAACTTGCAGACGATAAATAACCCGAATGATAGAGATCTATTCTATTCAAACTTCGCTATGCCTCACCGTATAGTAGCATCTTTGAACTATACATTCCAGAATTCAACTATTGGTATTTATTATAATGGATCTCATCAAGGTCGATACTCCCATGTTTATAATGGAGATGTTAACAATGATGGTATTCGTGCAGATTTGATGTATCTACCTGCAACAACGAATGAAGTAAACTTTGTAGATATTGTAAATGGAAATGGAGATGTATTGTTTACAGTCGCAGACCAACGTGAAGCTTACGATAAGTTTATTGCAAGTAATGGATTAGAATCATATAGAGGTAAATATCTTGGACGTAACGAGTTTTTGTTACCTTGGTTGAACCGCGTGGATATTCGCTGGACGCAAGATGTATTCAAAAATCTTGCTAAAAAAGGAGACAAAATTCAATTTACGTTGGATGTAGTTAACTTAGGTAACTTGTTGAACAAAGATTGGGGTGTTCAGAAAACCCTTCTATCTTCAGGCACTAACTTCTTGAATGTTGCAAACAACAAAACAAATAAACCTACATTCACTATGGCTACTGATGGTGGTGAATTAGTGAAGAATGTATACAGAAATTCAAGTCAATTTAGTACTACATGGAGTGCTGTGTTAGGTGTTAGATATTCTTTCTAATTAGAAATAACTAAAACTTTTTTGAAAAGGGTTGCTTTTACAGCAACCCTTTTCTTTTAAACCTTAGCCCAAAAGCTTCAAATACTTATCAATATAGCTGATCTTGTCCTTGGACTTATATTGCTGAATGTATCGTGGATGCTCTAGAACAGTCATCTTGTCGAAGAATTTCTCTTCATGGTTGATTTTTTGAAGGAAGTCCGCATTTTTCTTTCCGAGGATAAAAACCTCCGATGTGTCAAGTCCTAAGCTGATATGTTTGCGTAGGGAATCAATCATAAAATCCTTTACCATGCTGAACAAAACCTTATCGTCATAATAATTGGCGTTCACCCAACTTCCTTTTTTCTCTTGGACAATTGCCAAAGGAAAGGGTGAATTGATATAAAACTGGCTGTAGAATGCTGCTGGGCCACCGTAAGCTTCGATCATATTGTACATATACACCGAGGATATTTCATGTGTATGTGCCGAGTGCATAGGGATACCACAAGCACTTTCCAAGCGCTTTGTGTCGGTAAATGGAACCCCTGTTACACCTGCACCATGCCGACTGGGGTTAATGCCTATTATGAAGCGGCGTTGTTGACTGTCATTGTAAAACTTCTTATAGAATTGCTCCATAACCACTAAAGTTTCAGGGTTGTCCAAATAGGGGTTGACGACTTGAAAGCCTACAGGTAGTTCTCCAGTATACTGTAGGTTCTTGTTGAAAGAAATAACTTGTTCGGCAATTGTTTTCATGATAGTACAAAAGTAATGGATTATAATGTTTATTTCTGGAAAGCATTATAGTTTATAAGATTCACTACGGTTGTACAGTGGTTATACTAAGGTTCTACTAAAATATCCCTATTTAGTACCTCCGTAGTAGCTCTTTAGTAGCTCCGTCCTACTGCTTTAGTACCTCTTCAGTAGGATTACAGTAGAACTACAGTATCTCCCGGCACTTTTAAACCGTCTTGCAAATGTGATTATCTGTGAAAAAATATCATCATATATTGTGATATTTCTGTTTATCATCGAAATTGGTGATATTTGAAATTATCATTATATTTGATGATAAATTAAAGAGTTATGATTAGCATTCTGACGGGTGATATTATAGAATCCCGACAAGCAGATCCGAAGATTTGGTTGCCGGCATTAGAAACTGCGTTGAGACAATCTGCTCAAAAATTTGATATTTTTCGAGGAGACAGTTTTCAGGCAGAAGTAAAATTGGAGGATACGTTTAAAACGGTTTTTTATCTAAAATCTGCTATGCTTCATGTAAATTTGGATGTACGCATAGGTGTGGGGATAGGTGAGAAGGAAGTAGATGCACTGCACATAAAAAATGCATTTGGTTCAGCTCTCATTTACTCGGGAGAAGCTTTTGAATCATTAAAGCGGGATACGATAAGTGTAAAATCTGCTAATCTGGAGTATGATAATATGTGTAATATAATGATGGCATTATCGGCAGATTTATGTGGTCGCTGGACGTCCAATATGGCTGAAATTGTAATGACCACACTTCTGCACGAGGATAGCAATCAAATAGAGCTTGCTCGGTTGCTCAATAGGAAACATCAAAGCCAAATAAGCACAGCCTTGCAAAAGGCAAATTATGGCTCTATTAAAAAAGCTATCGATTACTGTACGCAAGAACTGTTACGTTTATGATAATCTTTTGTTTGAAATTGTTATTAGCACATATCCTGGGCGATTTTGTCTTTCAATCCAAAGCGCTAGTTCGGGAAAGGAAAGAGAATATAGCCTATTTGTTCCTTCATGTGGGCATACATGCTTTGTTATTGGTGCTTTGCTTTTTATCGGATCTGTATGATAATTGGCCTGTTATTCTATTTGTAAGCTGTTCACATCTTCTTATTGACAGCTTGAAAATCTGGTGGGAACGTAAATTCCCTTATAAGCCGTTTCATATCTTTGTGGTGGATCAAGTGCTACATTTAGCAACTATAGCTGCTGTGGCCATTCATCAATATGGCTTATCGGTAGAGTGGCTCGATGGTCTTCTGTCAGAAAAGAACCTGTTGTATCTACTTACGCTTTTACTGACCGTTTGTGTTAGCCCTATTTTATTACGGGTGTTTTTTAGTCGGTGGAAACAGGAAAATGAATTAGAGGGCAAACCCGCCTCTTCCTTAACTGATGCTGGATTGCTTATTGGTATTATGGAACGCTTGCTCATCGTGTTATTTATTCAGCTTGGATTTTTATCCGGGATCGGGTTCCTATTGGCAGCAAAATCTATCTTCCGATTTGGGGATCTAACAAACGCACGGGACACGAAATTTACGGAGTACATTTTGTTAGGCACATTAGCAAGTTTTGTTATCGGAGTAGCGATAGGCTTTGGATTGAAATTGGCTTTGAGATATACGACATAATCCCTATTTTTATGGGAATACTTCTTACTATAAATCTAAACATGATGAAAATAGCCGTAAAGATGCTGTGCATTATATTCCTTTTGTCGCTAAGTAAAAATATCTGGGCACAAGAGTCTGTTGATAAAGGGCTGCAAGCATTGGTCGATGACTATAAGGCCGTAGGGTTAGCCGTGGTTGTTATTAAAGATAACCAACCGATTTACCAAAAAGCACTGGGATATAAAAACTTGGAAAGCCAGACGCCTCTTCGGACAGATCATCTATTTCGTATAGCATCTATCTCTAAGTCTTTCTCAGCGACTGCAATCATGCAACTAGTAGAGAAAGGATTGATTTCGTTGGATGACGATTTTGGGGATTTGATGGGATTTCCTATTCGAAATCCAAAATACCCAAATCAAAAAATAACCTTGCGCATGGTATTGTCGCACACTTCCAGTATCAATGATAAGAACGGTTATTTTGAATTGGATGTCATTAACCCTGCAAAGAATCCTGAATGGGAAAAAAGTTATAATGATTATGCTCCAGGTACGAATTATGAATATTGTAACTTGAATTTTAATATGGTAGGGGCTGTGTTGGAGCGTTTAACGCATCAGCGATTCGATATTTATATCAAGGACAAGGTGCTTCGTCCATTAAAGTTAAATGCGGGATATTGTATTGATTCTTTGGACAAGGCTAACTTTGCTACACTATATGCGTATAATAGTGAAAGCAATCATTTTGAGGCGCAACCATCGGCATACAACCCCAGATCGGAGGATATCAAAAAATATAGGTTAGGAGAGAGTACTCCTGTTTTCTCACCAACAGGAGGATTAAAAATATCGGCAGAGGATTTAGCAACCTATATGTGTATGCATATGAACTATGGGGCCTATGCGGGAGGAAGACTCTTGGAAAAGAAGAGTGCTCAGCTCATGCAACAGAAATTGAGTGAACCGGAGGGTTATGGTCTGGCATTGCAGGAAACAGATACCTTAATTCCGAATATTCATCTTGTGGGGCATACCGGAGATGCTTATGGGCTTTTTAGCAATATGTTTTTCCATCCAGAGGAAAAATTTGGTTTTGTGGTGATAACGAATGGCTGTATCCCGAAGCGGGAAGATGGGAATATAGCTTTATCGGTCAAGGTAATCAATTATCTTTATGAACAGTTGATTAAATAAATTGGCTTGTTTTTTGTAATCTATCAATTGTAACCAAAGGGATAAACGTTATGCAGGTAAAATGTTTTTGGATAATGGTATTGCAATTTGCTTTTATAGCCTCTGTTGTGGGCCAAACGCTTCCTATCGCTGAAATCCGTAAAGATTTCAAGGTAGGGCATAAGGACGAGGAAACATGTAAAAAGCATTTGGAAGCATTGGAAAAGCATGCAGATTCTCCAATAGAGCGGGGCTATGAAGCGGCTTACCACATGTTCATGGCGAAACATACAGGTAATCCTTTCAAGAAAATGAGCTATTTTAAAAATGGGCGTAATATGCTTGAAAAGGAAATCAAGAGTGCTCCGAATAATGTGGAATTACGCTATATACGACTCTGTATTCAATATTATATACCTTCTTATTTAGGCTATAAGGATAATATAGAAGAGGATAAGGATTTCTTGGTAGATAACTTGTATAAGCTTAATGATAAAAATACCAAAGAGTTGATATTTAACTATTTGAAAGGTGCAAAGATGTATAACGATGAGGAATTGGCTTTATTAGGTCGATGAAACTGTAGTTTTTTGTTTAGCATTTAGAGGGTTAGTTGTTTAGGGATTAAACGATTTCAACGGTTGAACAATTAAACATATAAAGGCAAAAAAATCAAATAAAAATCCTTAAGGAAATACGCTACGAATCCTTAACTTTGCGTCATGTCTGAAAAAATTATCATTCTTGATTTTGGCTCGCAATATACACAGCTGATTGCTCGTCGTGTCCGTGAGCTTAGCGTTTACTGTGAAATTTATCCCTATAATAACTTGCCCGAATTTGACGATTCGGTAAAAGGTGTTATTTTCTCTGGCAGTCCTTACTCTGTAAGGCAAGAAGATGCGCCGCAAATTGATTATAAATCTATACAGAATCGTTTCCCGCTTTTGGGCGTATGCTATGGTGCCCAATATTTGGCACAGCAATCCGGTGGAGAGGTTCTACCTTCTGAAATCCGTGAATACGGCCGCGCTAACCTACAATTTGTAGATCAGGAAAACCCGTTGTTAAAAGGAGTGCCGGTGCAATCACAAGTATGGATGTCTCATGGTGATACCATTAAAGATGTTCCGGCTAATTTCAAGGTGATATCGAGTACAGACAAAGTACGGGTAGCAGCTTATCATATCGAAGGAACCAATACTTACGGTATACAGTTTCACCCGGAAGTAACGCACAGTACGGATGGACAGGTATTGATTAAAAATTTCGTGGTTGATATCTGTGGTTGTTCACAAGATTGGACGGCAGATGCTTTTGTTGAAACAACTGTAGCTGAACTTAAAGAACAATTGGGTAATGATCATGTTATCATGGCTTTATCTGGAGGCGTCGACTCAACAGTGGCAGCGGTATTACTGCATCAGGCTATTGGGAAAAATTTGCACTGTATTTTTGTTGACCACGGCCTGTTGCGGAAAAATGAGTACGAACAGGTATTAGATTCGTACAAGGATATGGGCTTGAATATTAAGGGTATCAATGCAAAGGATTTGTTCTATGGTAGATTGGAAGGTATATCTGAGCCCGAGCAAAAGCGTAAAATCATTGGTGCGGCTTTTATCGATGTTTTTGATCAGGCATCCAAAGACATCCAGCATGAACTTCCTGAAGGCGTTGAAGCGAAATGGTTAGGACAAGGCACGATATACCCGGATATTATCGAATCCATTTCGGTTAAGGGGCCGTCGGCAACCATTAAATCTCACCATAATGTAGGCGGATTACCTGACTTTATGAAATTGAAAGTTGTTGAACCATTGAAGACTTTGTTTAAGGATGAGGTTAGACGTGTTGGAAAGACATTGGATATAGACCCTAACATTTTGGGAAGACATCCTTTCCCTGGGCCAGGTCTAGCAATTCGAATTTTGGGCGATATTACAGCTGAAAAGGTACGAATTTTGCAAGAAGCTGATGATATATATATCCGTAACCTGAAAGAATCAGGTTGGTACGAAAAAGTATGGCAAGCAGGCACTATATTTTTGCCTGTTCAGTCTGTAGGCGTTATGGGCGATGAACGTACGTACGAGCATGTTGTTGCTTTGCGTGCAGTAGGTTCATTAGATGGTATGACTGCGGACTGGATTCATTTTCCATACGATTTACTTGCAAAAATTTCAAACGAAATCATCAATCATGTTAAAGGAATCAACAGAGTTGTCTATGATATCAGTTCAAAACCACCTGCAACGATTGAGTGGGAATAAATTAATTCTGGGAATGATGGGACTGCTGTTGTTTTTTGGAGCTTGTTCTCCGAAAACAACAGGTGTTCTTCGTTCACCTGAACATCGGGGTGGAGTTGCTGGTACAACAACACCAAAAGAAGAAGAAAGTACAAAAGAAAGTAAAACGACGGATGCTACGTTGGACGCTAAAAAGGCTGAAGCACTCCGTAATAATATCGCTTTAATACTGCCTTTTCAGTTGGATAGGGTCAATCCCTCGGGGTTATCCAAAGAAGATGTAACTCGCTCGGCTTTGGCACTGGATTTTTATCAAGGTCTTCAACTTGGACTTGATCAATTGTCTGAAGAAGGCAAGTCTTTTAGTCTAAATGTCCTGGACTCCAAAGACGATGAGATGCACAGCGCTGCTATAGCCAGATCGGAAAAAATCAGTAACGCAGCGATTGTTATCGGTCCTGTTTACCCAAAAGAAATCAAAACTTTTGGAACAAATCTGGGAAACAAAAGAGTTTTGCAGATCAATCCGTTAGCGGCTTCCAAGGCAAGTGATTTCGGTTTGCCGAATTTAGTTTCTGTAACACCATCTATCGATGTGCACATGAAAGCTATTGCTGCTAAAGTTGCGAAGGATTATTCTTCTCTTGACGAAGTTATTATCTATAATACTTCGGACAATGATGGACGTCAGTTTTTACAGGGTTTTGCTGCAGCATTGAGATCTTTGAAATCGGCTATACAGGTTAAGTCGGTATCTAATATTGAGGAATTGAATGAGGCTCTTACACCAACAGGTAAAAACCTATTGATAGCAGGTACAACCGATAGATTCCAATTGCGAACATTATTAAATAATCTGGAGAAAAAGTCGTCGGAAGAGCTTTATAAATTTAAATTATATGGTCATCCACTATGGGATCGTATTGATTTTAGTTCTTTTTCTAGCTTTTCAAGTTATTCCCCAACTATTACGGCAGAAAGCCATTTGATGACTTGGTCGGCCGATGCGGAGAAGTTTAAGGAACAATACTATACACTGTATGGTGTTAACCCTTCAGATCACTCTTACAAAGGTTATGATGCTGCAATTTATTTTGGTTCATTGTTGAGCAAGCATGGTGATAAATACGCAGATTACATTACCAAAGAAAGTTTTGATGGCCTGTTCAGTTCGTATAAATTTGAGTATGATGATAGAGCGGGCTATGTTAATCAGGCTGTAAGTTATAAAACATATAAAGGTTCATCCTTTCAATTGAATTAATGGCAGAAATCAACGAACGCAGGGTCGAACAACAGCTTCGAAATTTTGAAAGAGCTATAGGGGCCTATCAGAATGATGAACCCTTTGCGCGATTTCTAGGCAGGTTTTTTAAGGAAAACAAACAAATGGGGTCATCCGATAGAAGGATGACCTCTCGTTTATGTTATAACTACTTCCGTATAGGAAATGCATTATCAGATACTGGTATTCGGGATAGGCTAATTGTTGCTGAATTTCTATGTGAAACGGAAAGTGATTTGGTTTCCCTGTACCAACCTACTTGGGTAGAATGGCTGTCTTATTCTATTGCGGATAAAGTAGATTTCTTAAAGAATGAAGTTAGCTTCGATTTGAACGATGTCTTTCCTTTTGCGGGTTATCTGTCAGACGCTATTGATTTCATTTCCTTGGCACAAGCACAGCTTATGCAGCCGGATTTATTTATTCGGGTGAAAAAGGGAAGTACGCTACGTGTGGAGAATGAATTGAATCATCACCGTATTGCCTTTGAGCAATGTGGGGATAATGCGTATCGTTTAGCGAATGGTACACGTTTACAAGACCTTCGAAAAATAGAAGGGGACTATGAAGTGCAGGACTTATCTTCGCAGAAAACACTTGATTTTATTCCTGTCCAAAAAGAAGATAAGTGGTGGGATGCTTGTGCTGCCTCCGGAGGCAAATCATTGATGATTTTGGATATATACCCGAATGTAGATCTGTTGGTTTCTGATATTCGTTTGAGTATCTTACGAAATTTGGATGAACGTTTTATGAAAGCGAAAATCCGTACGTCATATAGAAAAAAAATCTTGGATTTGACCAATGATATCCATGGACTAATGGAAGGTGAAGCATTTGATGGTATACTCTTGGATGCGCCTTGCTCGGGTTCGGGTACTTGGGGAAGAACGCCAGAGATGATACAGCAATTAAATATTTCAGATATCGCATTATACGCTGAACGTCAACGGAATATTGCTTCTAGAGTTATCCCTTACTTGAAGGAGGGCGGTGTCTTGGTTTATCTGACCTGTTCCGTCTTTAAAGCTGAAAATGAGGAGGTCATTTCATTCCTGAAAGAAGTACATGGTTTGAAAGTAGAAGCGATGGAAACGATAAAGGGATATGATAATAAAGCCGATAATATGTTTGCTGCTCAACTTCGGAAAGGTTGACCCTATCTGTGTCATTAGAGTTAGCGAAGCGCCGTGTCTCGCTGTGTCTCGGCTCTGACGAGGGCTTAGAAGATGGCTCTAAGGATGAAGAATTAGGGTAGTCTGAGAGACTACCTGATATAAAAGTCCTTAGCTCTCGACGCAATATAATCCCACTCCGACAGACTAAGGACAGTATGGGGCTTTCTCCCAACTTGTTAATCACATTTTCCAGGAACAACCAACACAGGACAGTGCGCCTTTCGTATTACAGATTCGGAAACGCTTCCCGATATAAAATGATCAAAGCCGGTACGTCCGTTTGACCCCATAACAATTAAATCTGCTGTCCATTCGGCAGCTGTACTCAAAATCTCATCACGAATAGCACCGATCCTGTTGAAAAGAAAGACTTCATTTGCTCCTTCAAAATCATTGCTGATACTCTCTAAGTAACGTTGTGCAGACTCCTGTTGTATTTCTGACACCTCTGGAACGATAACAGGTTGTTGTCCTAGCAAGGGATCTGCTCCATAGTTTGCAGGTGAAGTCGGGGGGACGACAGTCACTAAAGCAACGGAAGAATGAAATACGCGCACCAAATCTTGCGCATATTCTATAGCTTTTTGCGAACAAGGTGTATCGTCCACAGCTAAAAGAATCCGGTTAAATCTATGATATGTCATTTTGGTTTATTTAAAAAAGTTATCTTCGTAAGGTTAAAACAGATGTAAATTGTATTTTGTTTTCAAATCAATACGAAATAGATATGGTTTTTGGAATTTGCAACTTATCAATAGTGCCACTGCGGGCTACTGCTTCACATAAAAGCGAGATGGTCAGTCAGGTGCTTTTTGCAGAACAATTTGAAATAATTGAAGAGCAGGAGGAATGGAGTCATATTAAAATGTTTGAAACCGGATATGAGGGTTGGATACAGAAAGGTCAATATGCTTTGGCGAATGAAATAGAAAATGCAGCACCGATGGCACGACAAGCTTTTATAGTGGATCTTGGCGGCGCTATTGCCCAAAGTCCTATACGCAGGGTACAACTGTTGCCAGGAACACGTATCGACGTAAATGACAATACCTTTTCAGCTGAGGAATGGTTTGAGATAGAAGGTAAAATGCGTATGCCAACGTTAAAGGATTTCGATACAGAATTTCCTAAGCTTATCGATTATTATAAAGATAGTCCATACCTCTGGGGCGGTCGTTCACGCTATGGTATAGATTGCTCCGGCTTAAGCCAGGCGATATATAGGCATTTTGGACTGGTATTGCCGCGAGACGCTTACCAACAGGCCGAAATTGGGCAGGTTGTAGATTTTTTGACAGAGATTCAGCCGGGTGATTTAGCATTTTTTGATAATTCGGAAGGGCGTATTACGCATGTGGGCATTATGGTGGACAGTGAACATATTCTACATGCTTCAGCACGGGTTCGTGTAGATAAAATGGATTCAGAAGGAATTTTTAATTCTGAGCTGAACCGCTATACCCATAAACTCCGTATTGTTAAACGTTATTTTATTTGAGAGGTTTTATTATATAATTTATGCCGTTACAACACAATCGTTATTTTCAATTAGCCAGTTCCCAAAGATTTCCTTTACAGGATATGGTATCAACAGATGTAGACTTGAATGATGAGGCACTTCATATAGCGCAACAAGCGCAACAAGCATATTTATCAAGTAATAGGGAGGAGGCTCTTAAGCTTTATAGCGAGGGAATAGTTCAATTTCCCGATCAACCGTTCTTCCATGCCTGTAGGTCATTGTTGAACCAAGAAATGGGGGATGAAGAAGGAGCTTTCTATGACTATCAAGTTGCTAAAGGACTGGATTTTAATTATCATATTTTCTTGGAGTGGTTGGAAAACAGATCGCTTACACAGAAAAAGGTTTCAGCATATAATCAGCTTAAAAAGCTGCTGGAAGATGCTTTAGAGGCAACGCAGCAGTTTGATTACAAATATGCCTTGGCACTTTATACGTATGCTGTGAATAAGTTTTCAGGTGATGCCGATGTATTGGTATATCGTGGAGCTCTTTATATGCGACTATTGTGTTATGACAAAGCTTTGGCTGACTTTGAGGAAGCTTTGTATCTTTCACCTGCTCACTTTCAAGCGTTGTTATCGAGAGCTAAGCTATTTGAAGCTATCCACGAAAATGATAGAGCGAAAGCTGATTTTGATAAAGCGGCACAACTCCAACCTGAAAATAGCCTGATTTATGAAGAGAGGGGTAATTTTTTGATCAATATTCAGGATTACCCGAATGCTATTGCTGATTTTGATAAATTGATAGCACTGCTTCCAGAGGATTTTTATGTTTTTGCATTGCGCGCTGATTTACGGGAGAAGATGGAGAGTTGGGAGGAAGCCTTAGCAGATTATACCAAAGCCATCGAGTTGAACCCTTACTATTCTGATCTGTATGCCTATCGTGCATCGATTAAAGAAAGATTGGGAGATATGGATGGCGCAATGGCGGATAGGAAATTGTACGAGGAAATGGAGAATGAGGATTGATCTTAGAACAAGCTATTCTCTTTATTTGGAATCTTGAGGTTTACATCCAGTGCTTTGTTCAGGTGTGTAATGAAATGACCAGCCAATAACGGCGATTCCAGCTCTATATTTTGGTGAATAAAGAAGTACAACTTCTGTAATCCTGCATCCCGCCATGTTTTGATGACATCCACCCATTGTATAAGACGGTCATAGTCTGATGGGTGGTTTGCTCCTACATAACGAATGAAAGCGATAGGCGTTGTCAAGCGCATGTGCACTATATCCCTTCGCCCAGCAGTATCCACCAAAACATTAGTGACCTCGGTATTTTCCAATAAATGATATAGTTTCTGGCTGATTTCTTTGTTGGAAAACCATTCTTCGTTACGAACTTCCACCGCTAAAGGAAAACCTTTAGGAAAGCGTTTTAAAAAATCTTCCAACCGGTCAAAATCTTTGGGCTTGTAGTTATCGTGCATCTGTAAAAATGCCATACCCAACTTCTCTTCAAAAAGTACCGCTGAATCAACAAATGCTGTCACTTTCTCATCCGTGTTAATCAGTCTGGAATAATGACTAATAGACTGCGGAATTTTCGGGAAAAACTTGAAATCTGCAGGTGTTTTTTCTTTCCATGTAATGACCTGTTCTTTGGAAGGTGAATTGTAGAATGTAGCATTCAATTCTATCGAATTAAACTGCCGGGAATAATAGTGCAATTCGTCCTTTATGCCACGGGGATAGAAACCCTTTAAATCAGCCTTATTCCATTTGGCACAGCCTACTGATATTTCCAATGAACCCTCTTGTTTATTCGCCTTCAATAAATCGAAAGTCTCCTGTGGTGTAGGAGGTAGGGAGAAGTCTATTTCTTCAGGATTACTTACTTGTCCAAATTTCATATTTAACGATTTTGAGTAAAATAAGGGACTAAAAGCGTATGATTGCGCGAAGCAATGACACGCTTTTTAGCTATTATACATTGAATCTAAAGTGCATAATGTCTCCATCTTGCACGATGTATGTCTTTCCTTCTACACTTAGCTTACCAGCTTCCTTTACGGCACTTTCTGAACCATAGTGGATGAAATCTTCGTATTTAATTACTTCAGCGCGGATAAAGCCTTTTTCAAAATCGGTGTGTATAACACCCGCAGCCTGTGGAGCAGTAAAACCTTTTTCTATTGTCCAAGCACGAACTTCCTGTACACCAGCTGTGAAGTAAGTAGCCAAGTCTAACAAAGAGTATGCGGCGCGGATTAGTTTATAAACACCGGATTCTTCCAATCCCAAATCGTCCAAAAACATTTGGCGCTCTTCGTAGGACTCCAGCTGTGCAATCTCGGATTCAATTTGTGCAGAGATAACCAGTACTTCTGCATTTTCATCTTTAACCGCTTCTTTTACACTATCTACATAAGCATTACCACTATTAACAGATGCCTCGTCGACATTACAGACGTAAAGAACAGGTTTAACAGTTAATAAGCTAAGGTCGTTAATAAACTCAAAGTCCTCTTCCGATATCGGTGCAGTACGTACAGATTTTCCAGACTCTAAATGTTCTTTTACTACGGATAAGATCTCGTATGTACGTTTTGCTTCTTTGTCACCTCCTGTTTTTGCCATTTTCTCTACCTTTTGGATACGTTTTACAACCGTGTCCAAATCCTTTAGCTGCAATTCTGTATCAATGATTTCTTTATCCCTAATGGGATCTACCGAACCGTCGACATGTATGACATTCCCATCATCAAAACAACGCAGAACGTGGATAATGGCATTCGTTGTACGAATATTGCCTAAGAACTGGTTTCCAAGGCCTTCACCTTTGGAGGCTCCCTTCACCAAGCCGGCGATATCGACGATTTCTATAGTATTGGGAACGATACGTTGTGGATTAACCAGCTCGGCAAGTTTATTCAACCGCTCATCAGGCACGGTGATCACACCTACGTTAGGTTCTATTGTACAGAATGGAAAATTGGCTGCTTGTGCTTTCGCATTAGACAGACAGTTAAATAAGGTTGATTTACCAACATTGGGTAAACCTACTATACCACATTGTAAAGCCATGTAAATTGCAATTTTTTAAATCGCACAAAGATAGATAAAATAGTCCACTTTATCAGTGATGATGACCGTTTGGTATTTCACAACTTTTAACACTTACGTCGTTAAACCTTCTCTGTAATCTGTACGTCATAATATGCAAAGAGATTTAGACATGTGATTGTTCAATTTTACAAAAAGGAGTTTACCATGAAAAGATTATTATACGCCACAGTAGCTTTAGGATTTTTGACTATTGTCCCGACGCTTAGCCGAGCACAGGTTAACGTACGCATTAATATTGGAGCACAACCTAATTGGGGCCCTGCAGGGTATGATTATGTGCGTTATTATTATATTCCTGAAGCGGATGCCTATTACGATGTGTCGAGTCGCCGGTATACCTATTTTCATGGAAACCGCTGGATTACTCGTGCTGCGCTTCCAAGTCGTTTTGCACGTATTGATTTATACAGAACCCATAAAGTGGTGATTAATCATGCTCATCCCTGGAAAAATCATAAAAAAATAAGAAAACAGTATGCGCATTATGGTTATGACAGACATCCACAGCGTGTAAGAAATGACTATTATGGCCATAAACATTATGATAAGAAGCATAAGAAACACGATAAAAAGTATAAAAAACATCCTCGTAGAGGACGTTAATAAAGTAAAGGCCTGCACACCAGTGCGGGCTTTTACTTTATTCATACATTTTTTTGTGTTTGGACGTGCAATACTCTATTTTTGTAAAAAAATTGAGTAATCACCGAAGATGTTAAAAGGAATTCGTTCCCTATCGTATATAGGGGCAGCAGTCGTGGTAGCCTCCTCTTTTTTCGCTTGCCAGAGTGGATTGGGAACAAAGGCGGCACAGGGGCAGGAAGCTTCTGTTTTAGATACCGTAACTCCTGTTATTTTGCAAGATACCTCGCCAATAGCAAATGGTCGCTTGGCCAAGCGATTGAAAGATCCTATTGCTGTTCCGGTGGATACATTGAACCCTATTTCTAAGGATTCCATTGCACGTTACGTAAAACAGGAACGCCGTCGGATACGTGATTCTGTACGTACGGAGTTGAATAAAAGACCTAAGCATATCTACTTTACTTTTGATGACGGCCCCTTAAAAGGCAGTGCCGCCATTGACTCTATCGCCAAATCAAAAAACATTAAAATAAGCGTATTTTTGGTCGGTAAGCATGCGAATATGTCAAAAGGACTAAAAAGGGATTTTGAAAAGTATAATAATAACCCTTTGGTCGAATGTTATAACCATAGCTATACGCATGCGAATAATCGTTTTGTGACTTTCTATAGTAATCCTGTATCTGCTTATGAGGATTTTGAAAAGAATGAAACTGATTTGGCTTTAAAGCATAAGATTGTGAGATTGCCGGGGCGTAACATCTGGATTTATGATGATGTGCGACGCATCGATTTGCAAAGTGGCGCAAGTACAGCAGATATGCTGTATTCAAATGGTTATAAAGTATACGGATGGGATGTGGAATGGAAGATCAACGGTTTGACAGGGACACCAGTGCAATCTGTACAGGAGGTTTACAGCCGGTTGACAAACTATATGAATAATAAAACATCCATGGAAGCAAATAATGTGGTGTTACTGATGCATGATGATATGTTCCAGAATAAGAAAGGACAGCAATTACTTTCCTCTTTAATCGATAGCATCCAGAAGAATACGGATTATAAGTTTGAATTTATTAGGGATTACCCCTTTAGATATTAAGCATAAAAAATCCCGCTTTTATTAAAAGCGGGATTTTTTATGCTTAATATTCTTATTTACTCAACAACAACACCCATTTTACTGAATTTATCAATACGCTCAGTAACCAAAGTGTCAGCATCTTTTAACCCCAATTCGTTTAGGTCAGCAAGAATACGAGCTTTTACAAATTCAGCTGTAGCTGCAGGATCTTGATGTGCTCCACCAATCGGCTCATCGATAATACCATCGATCAGTCCATTTTTCAACATATCATCTGCCGTAAGCTTCAATGACTCAGCCGCCTTTTCCTTTTGATCCCAGCTTCTGTATAGGATAGAGGAGCAGGATTCAGGAGAAATAACGGAGTACCATGTGTTTTGTAGCATGTAAACGCGGTCACCAACACCGATTCCCAATGCTCCACCAGAAGCACCTTCACCGATAACGATACAGATAACTGGCACTTTTAGTACCGACATCTCCAACAAGTTGCGGGCAATTGCTTCGCCTTGTCCTCTTTCTTCAGCTTCCAAGCCCGGATAAGCACCCATCGTGTCGATGAACGTGACGATAGGCTTATTGAATTTCTCTGCCATCTTCATTAGGCGCAAAGCTTTTCTATAGCCTTCTGGGTTTGCCATACCGAAGTTGCGATATTGACGTTCTTTGGTATTCTTCCCTTTTTGATGACCAATGACCATTACAGGCTGCCCATTGATAGAAGCCATGCCACCAATAATGGCTTTGTCGTCACGTACAGTGCGGTCGCCATGTAATTCGATGAAATCTTCGCATATCATCTCAATATAATCGAAAGTCTGCGGACGTTCCGGATGACGGGACATCTGTACTTTTTGCCAACCGGTCATATTGGAATATATCTCTACTTTTGCTTGTTCCAGTTTTTCTTCTAGTTCACGAATCGTAGCACTCATGTCTACTTTGGTTTTTTCCTGAACTTGTTGAACCTTTTCTATCTGGGTTAGCAAATCTGCAATAGGTTTTTCGAAATCAAATGTTATTTCCATATAATATGTTTCTTGCACATTTCAGCTTGCTAAGTTAACGTATTTTTGATTATTTTAATAATCCAGTAACCAAAATACGACATTTCGTCGAAAAGCCATTGCATGAACGTGGTAAAAGTAATATTTTAGTGCACTGATAATAATGATGATAAAAGAAACTAATAAACGGGTAATCCCTGTTCAATTTATTCTGAAGGTGATAGCCTGGGTGTTGCTTTACCTGTCTTTTTTCTATTTTGAGGACTTTTATAAATCCCATTCTCGGTTGGATAGGGTGAGTGATGCTGTTATGCTGTTCCTCACCAGCAGCATCATTTTCTCCATAGGGCGTTTCATTATTATAGCACTATACAATAAGAGGAACGAGAACCGTAGCGTACGCAGTAATTTTACTTTAGGAATCAATAGGCTGACGACAGTTCTCAATACAATCATGGGGATTGTGGCTTTTATGACGGCCTTGGGGATTAATATTGCGGTCTTTCTGACAAGCTTGACAATTGTTGCTATGGCCATAGCTGTGACTTTTCGTGAGTATATCACCAACATGATCAGCGGACTGATTATTATGTTCTCAGACCAGTTGGCTGTTGGTGACCGTGTACAGATAGGAGGGTATAAAGGGCGTATTGTGGATATTACGCTGTCCAGTCTAGTGTTGCAGGATGAAGAGGATGATTTAGTGAATGTACCCAACAACATGGTTTTTGTTTCGCCCATGGTCAATATGTCAGCACACCGTTCCAGTTTGTTCACTGTGAAGTTTGAGTTGCCGTTGCAGACTGCTGTGGAAGTGGATAAATTGGAGGAGCAACTCAAAAATTCGTTATCTAATCATCCTTATCTAAGTGGGGAAGATGATCTGAATCTAATGGTCTTGGAAATAGGGAAAGATTATGTCAAGTATAAATTGGAGATGCACGCGACCAGCAGTAGCAATAGATTGCACAAACGGGTGGAAAATGAAGTGCTGAAGGAAGTCTTGAAATTCAAGCGCAGTCATGATGTACTCACCAAAGATTAGTGTTTTTTAGCGCTTCGATTCCGCTCAGCGTGACAAAAAACAAAAGGGGCACGCGCTCTTAGATTTTTCGCACGTGAATATTCTTGACGAAATGATGTGAACCTTTTTCAAGGATTAAATCTGCACGTGAACGGGTAGGGAGGATGTTTTCGTGTAGATTCGGGCGATTGATCTCATTCCATATCTGTGTAGCCATTACTTTACTTTCTTCCTGGTTCATATCCGCAAAACGGTGAAAATATGAATTTGTATTTTGGAAAGCGGTAGCACGCAAAGATTCGAAACGGTTGACATACCAATCCATGATGTCTGTCTCTTGTGCATCTACATAAATAGAATAGTTGAAATAATCCGATACGAAGATATGGTTCCCTTTGTTGGAATCGACCTGCAAAACATTGATCCCTTCTACAATCAGTATATCTGGTCGGGTAATAATCTGTTTCTCTGTTTCCAAGACATCGTATTCCATATGGGAATATACGGGTACTTCAAAACTTTCCTCTCCGGATTTCATGGCAGATAGAAAATTCAACAATAATTTGGTATCGTAACTCTCTGGGAATCCTTTTCTATTGAGAATATTGCGCGCGACTAGGGTTTTATTTGGGTATAGAAAACCGTCTGTTGTCACTAAGTCTACTTTTGGTTTGTTAGGCAATAAGGATAAAACTTTTTGCAAAACTCGTGCGGTGGTGCTTTTGCCTACGGCTACCGAGCCCGCAATACCGATAATATATGGTAGCGTTTGTGTATTTTTCTTGAAAAATCCGTTGACATGGGTATGGGTATCCTTGTTTTTTTGAATTAAAATATCGAGTAGATGTGCTAAAGGAAAGTACACATCATTGATCTCTTCTATTGTAAGCGGCTCATTAAGTGCATGAAGGTTGTCTATTTCATGCGCGGTCAGGTCATAAGAAAAATGACCGTTGAGGTCCCTCCATTCAGCCCTGTTAAAGGATTGAAAAGGACCGTTGGCTGCGCTTACTGTACTTAAAGACATCGTATTTTGTTTTTTTAATGCGGCAAATATACTTGCTTTGGAAAAAAACGAGCAAGATTATTTGAAATAAAGTGATGTTGGTTATGGCGATTTACTATCACTTCGTCCACTTTGATAACTTTAAAGAAGTCCTTTTATAATAAGGGTGCCGGTTGCAACGTTGGTCGCCAACGGCACATTGTACAAGTCCGATATGCGCATCAACATCTGTATATCAGGTTCATGTGCATGTTTGCCCAAAGGATCTCTGAAGAAAATAATGCCATGGACTTTGCCTTCAGCTGCCAATGCAGCAATTTGAGCATCGCCTCCCAT
The DNA here is from genome assembly GCF_900116225.1 of Sphingobacterium wenxiniae. Classification (GTDB taxonomy): domain Bacteria; phylum Bacteroidota; class Bacteroidia; order Sphingobacteriales; family Sphingobacteriaceae; genus Sphingobacterium; species Sphingobacterium wenxiniae. Next base: position 460,469 of record NZ_FOZZ01000002.1, on the reverse strand, counting down.
GGGTCCGCTTAACTTCAACTCCACTTCTAGTCCAGTCTGTTGGATATATGAGCCGGTAGTTCCAGTAGCAATGATATGTCCCTGTTTCAAATCTTCGATATGATCTTTTACAAAAGCCACCATATCGGCTTTTTTACCGTCATGAGCGATTAAAGCAATTGTTTTTTTCATGTGTTGTAGGTGATTTTAAATTTATCCAAAGAAAATATATGCAACAATAATGGCAGCAATCACTCCGACAAGTTCGGCGATAAGGGCGCAAGGTAATGCATGCCTTGTCTTTTTGATAGCTACTGAGCCAAAGTAGACCGCCAGCACATAGAATGTAGTCTCGGTAGAACCTTGTATGACACAGGCTACACGTGCAGCGAAGTCATCTGCGCCTTTAGTCGCCATCAGTTCAACCATAAGTCCACGTGCTCCTGAACCACTCAAAGGTTTCATGAAAGCAACTGGTAGGGCATCAACAAAACCCGTATCTATGCCTACGGAACTTATTAAAAATGAAATGCCTTGCACGAGATAATCCATTGTGCCCGAAGCACGGAAAACGGCAATGCCGACTAAAATAGCAACAAGGTAGGGGATGATTTTCACGGCGACATCAAAACCTTCTTTTGCCCCTTCAATGAAGGCATCATATACATTAATGCGCTTGAAAAAAGCCAGCGCTATAAAAGAAATAAAAAGCCCAAATAGAACTAAATTTCCTACTACCCGCGATATAACTCCGATTTCCTCTTGCCCAAGCGTGCTGAAATAGTATAACGTACCACCAACCAATGCGGTTAACCCGCCCAAGTATAATAGAATGGTCTTGTTGAAAAGATTTATTTTCTGGTAGATAGCAACCATAATAAGTGCTGCTAATGTGGAGAAAAACGTAGCAATCAGAATTGGTAAGAAAATATCGGAAGGCTGTGCTGCACCGGCTTCCTGTCTATACGCCATAATGGAAATCGGGAGTAATGTCAGACTGGATGCGTTCAATACGATGAACATAATCTGCGCATTGCTGGCCGTATCCTTTTGCGGGTTAAGCTCCTGTAATTCCTTCATCGCTTTAAGTCCTAAAGGCGTGGCGGCATTGTCCAATCCTAAAGCATTAGCAGAAAAATTCATGAGAATAGAACCTAAAGCTGGATGGTTTTTAGGGATTTCTGGGAATAATTTGTTAAAAAAAGGTCCTACTAAACGAGCAAAAATAGCAATCATACCACCTTTTTCCCCGATTTTCATAATTCCCAAGGCGAAGGCCATCATACCTATTAATCCCAAAGAGATAGTTGCTCCGTTAGCGGCACTTTCAAAAAGCGAATTGACGATGTTTTGAAAGATTTCGGTATCTCCGCCGATTAACTTCACTATTGCAACCACAAAAGTGATGAGAAAAAAGGATACCCATACGTAATTTAAAGCCATGTAATTGTGTTTATAGGGGTAAATGTAAGGTTTATCATCAAAAGCATCAAAAGGAATGTGATAATGTTAATTTTTTAGAAAATTCCAAACCGATTTATCCTTCTTGTCTTTTTTGTCTTGAATGATTTCGGCAACTATTTGATTCAGCAAGTCATCATTTTCGCTGACTAATTTATCTCCCAAGGAAATAATTTTTTGGATATTGCCTTTGGAGGCAGCATCCATAGCGGGGTCAATGGACGAAAGGGAGGTTGGCTCAATACGGATATAGTTTTCCGGTTTGTTGACGGAACGAAACAGTTGTTTCAGGTAGTAATTGGTGCTTTCGGCAGAGCTGCTACTCATAATATCGACCAGTGCAGGACCAACGGAAATTGCCCATTTCTTCTTGAAATGTTCATAATTATACGATTCCTTGGAAAGTCCTGTACCCAAGGAAAGTATCCAGATATCGTTGATACGATATGTATTGTAGCTTTTGATGACTTCAAGCAAAGCCGATAGGGAGGGGTTGTGAGCAAAAACGCCACCATCAACCAGGGGATAACGTGTATTGGCTAAAGAGAATATTTCAGCAACAGAGAAATAGGTGGGCGCAGCGGAGGTTGCCCGACAGACATCGCGAAGATAGAAATCCCGAGATTTTCCATTGGATATGGCTTTCTGTTGGCGAAATAGATGATTTTTGCGTAATTCTATATTGTAGGCTGTTATAATGCAAGGCTTGAGAAGTTCACTCAGTTTGCAGTCACCAAAATAATCTTCCAGAACATTTTTAAATACAGTATCGTTATAGCGTTCGCTCAGTAGGCCGAATCTACTAAGGAAGCGCCTCCAACGTGTGGCTGTGAAAATATTGGTGCCATGCTCTACATAAATATCTAAAGCATCTTTTGCACTGTATTTTTGTTTGCTCGGATCATTTTCGTCCGGACAAAGCAGAATGGAAACCAAAATACCGCCCGTACTCGTTCCAGCAAAAAAATCAAAATAGTCGATTAAATGGGCATCGGGATTCTGTGTAGCAGACTTGATTTTCTCCTCCAATGCCACTAAAAACATACCCGGGATAATTCCCCTTATGCCGCCACCATCTATGGAAAGAATTCTTTTCATAAAGTGTTTCAGGTTGTTGTCAAGTAAATATAAGCAGAATTTCGTTTTTATTTCTTTTAATTGGCAAAAAGAAATATATTTGCACTCCGCAAAACAGAGAGGTGTCTGAGCGGTTGAAAGAGCAGACCTGGAAAGTCTGTATACGGGATGACCGTATCGTGGGTTCGAATCCCATCCTCTCTGCAAAGAGGGGCTTCATTATGAAGCCCCTCTTTTTTATATTAGACCAATGAATTATTCTTTTTATATTGTTTATTCTTGATGGTTTATCGATGGTGTTTATAAATAAATTAAAGAATTAAGAATGGCGAATAAGAGCTACTGTGCTTTTTTACGGGGCGTAAATGTAAAAGGCACGAATATGAAGATGACAGAGGTCTGTTCTGTTTTTGAAAGGATAAGTATGGAAGGAGTGTCCTCCGTTTTGGCTTCAGGAAATATTTTGTTCTCGTCCGAGAAAGATGAAACTGAATTAAAAATGATACTTGAGAAAGCCGTGTCTGAGCATTTTAAATACGAAGCTTTTCTTTTCGTGAAGGATAAAAATGAAGTTGCACAGATTTTCAACAATAATCCTTTTACAGCCCATGTGGATTTTCATATTTATGGGTTTGTGGGGTTGGCTGGAATTGAAGAGCTATTAATGGCAGAGTTTGAATCTTCAGATAAAATAGAGGACGAAGAAGCAAAAATTGTCGCAAATAATTTCTATTGGAAAGTGCCAAAAGGAAATACATTAGGGTCAGAATTTGGAAAAATATTAGGGCGCAAAAAACTTAAAGATTCATTGACTTCCCGGAATATGAATACCTTTGAAAAAGTTCTAAAAAAGATGTAGTATTTTTAAAGTACACTGCGTTGTGGAGATGATATAACAATATCATTCATCGCTATTTTCACGGCTATAGCCATCACCCTTTATTTTAGTTGTAGGAATTATACAACCTAATTATAGAAGTTGTTTTTTGGATTTTTTAGTAATTTGTAAGCTTAGTAATAATTTAATTAGAGGTAATTCATGAGTTTACCAAATGGGTATATACTGGAGAATGTAAATATCGCTACACTCTCGGTCTTCGATCTTTTAAAGCATACGCAAGACAGTAACTTCATGGATAGGAAAGATTTTGGAAATATCTATCCATTATCTCTGGAATTAAACACGGGCTTTTTCACGAAAAACGATGAAACTGTTGAATCCCCTCACGTATCCGTAAATCAGGGAGATAATACGATTATATCCGTTTGCTCTTGCAATAATAGCTCGGAAAAATTGTGTGAGCATCAGGCGGAAGTTATCTATTGTATTCTTGAAAAAAGAGATTTTCGTATTTTTTATGATAAACAACTCCGTCATAAAATCCTGTTGCAATCGGCAAGGGGTTATGGTCTCGAGAATGAAGCTGACCTTGACGTCTATTTCCTATTGCGTTATGAGGATGGTAAGCTTCATGTTGAAAAAAAAGTAAAGGAATTGCTCTCATTTGATGGATACGCCATCGAGAATAATCTCATTCCGAAGCAACGGTCTGTTTTAGTAAAAAAGATTGAAGAGAAAAAACAACTATTAGTTATTAGTCGTCATCGTTACTACAATCAGCTGAACTTCCTACTGATGGAATCTGCTTGTACCAAGTCAGGAAAAATAAAAAATCCATTGACGAATATAGATCCATTGCAGGCTATCTGGAAATCCGATCATGCGCTTGAAGTCAAGTTTTACACAGCTATCTTAGCTTTTCAAAATAAATATAGTGAGGATAATTTCGAAATCGATCATGAGGCTCTAAAAGCAATTGTAGCCAATCCTCTTGGCTTGCCGATCTATTACCATGATCGGGATATTTCTGAAACAATCTCTGCAAAATCTCTGTTGCCTGTTGCTATTGGTATGCTGAAAGCAGAAATACAGTTAACAGTTTTTAAAAAGGAACCGTTCTATGAAATCACTGGAGAACTGATATTTCAAGATGTTGCTATTCCATTTAAAAATATTACTCTCCGATACGACTATTTTGTTTACCATCATCAAGCCTTTTATCTGGTGGACAATCCAGATATGTTACGACTGATTAAGTTTTTTAAGGCAAACCATGAAATCTTATTGATACATGCCTCTAAATATGAAGAGTTTATCCAAACTACTCTTGCGTCATTGGAAGAATTTGTCCATATCAACTATACTTATATACATACAGCTACGTCTGTTCAGCTTGAAGAAAAGGAATGGGCGATACAACCAATCATCTATCTACAACAACAGGGTAGTTTTATTTACATCACACCGGTTATGCAATATGGTGTGATTGAAGTTCCTGTATATTCAAAAAAACAACTTTTTGACAGGGATAGGAATGGTAATGAATTTAAGATAGAACGAAATAAGGAAAAGGAAATTCGCCTCACGTCCATTATAATGGAGCAGCATAGTGATTTTAAGGAACAACTTGAAGAGCAAGAGTATTTCTACCTCCACAAGGATAGATTTTTGGAGGAAGATTGGTTTTTGGACGCTTTTGATGTATGGGTCAGCGCTGGGATTACGGTCTTGGGATTTAATGAAATAAAAGACAATAACCTGAACCCGTTTAAGGCAAAAATTAATATCGAAGTCCATAGTGGGGAGGATTGGTTCAATGCGAAATTGACTGTAAGCTTTGGGAAAACAAAGGCAACCTTAAAACAGGTGCATAGAGCAATTCGAAATAAGAATAGATTTGTCGAGTTGGATAATGGTACGCAAGGGATACTTCCTGAAGAATGGATAAACAAGATTGCCCAATATTTTCAGGTTGGTGATATCGATGGCGATATACTTAAGATTGCCAAAATAAATTTTACTGAAGTGGAAAAATTGTTTGTGCAAGAAGTGTTAAGTGAAGAGGCACAGCAAGAAATAAACAATTATAAAGTGCATTTTTCGGATTTTACGAATATTCCTGTCGTAAAACGACCTAAGGAATTAAAAGCTAAGCTAAGAGATTATCAGCAAGAAGGGTTGAACTGGTTGAATTTTTTGGATAATTTTAATTTTGGGGGATGCTTGGCGGATGATATGGGGTTAGGCAAGACCTTGCAGATTATCGCATTCATACTTTCCCAAAGAGAAAAACATGGACACAGGACGAACCTGATTGTTGTACCGACATCTTTATTATTCAATTGGCTGGAAGAGATAGAAAAATTTGCACCATCGATGAAGGTTGAGGTTCATTATGGTCCGCAGAGAGAGAAAGATGTCGAGGAGCTAAATAAATATGAAGTCGTTTTAACAACATACGGAATGTTACTCTCGGATATTCGTATTTTGAAAACTTTTCGTTTTAACTATATCTTCTTGGATGAGGCACAGGCAATCAAAAATCCGAACTCGGCACGTTATAAAGCTGCACGCTTGCTACAGGCGCGGAATAGGGTAGTGTTGACGGGCACTCCGGTAGAGAACAATACCTTTGACCTTTATGGACAGCTTTCTTTTGCTTGTCCTGGATTGTTGGGAAGCAAGCAGTTTTTCAAAGATACATATGCTATACCAATTGACCAGTTTGCTTATAATAAGCGGGCTACAGAACTCCGCAGAAAGATAAACCCTTTTATGTTGCGTAGAACTAAGCAACAGGTAGCGAAAGAGCTGCCTCAAAAGACGGAAATGCTTATTTACTGCGAAATGAATGCGGAGCAAAGACTGGTATATGATACTTATGAACGCGAATTGAGGGAGTTCATTTCTTCCAAAAGTGACGACGAGATTCAAAAAAGTAGTATGCATGTGTTAACCGGATTAACAAAACTTCGGCAGATCTGTAATTCGCCACGGCTTCTGAAAGAGGGGTATTCTGGTGAAAATGCGGTCAAGATTGAGGTTATTGCGGAACAGATTGAAAACAAATCCGAAAACCATAAGATTTTAGTGTTTTCACAGTTTGTGGAGATGCTGGATTTAATCCGGGTAGAATTGGAGGATAGGAAGATAGTATTTGAATATCTTACAGGACAGACAAAAAACAGAGGGGAGAATGTTCGTAATTTTCAGCAGAATAAAGACGTCAGGGTGTTCTTAATTAGTTTAAAAGCTGGAGGGGTGGGGCTTAATCTTACGGAGGCGGACTATGTATATCTGGTAGACCCATGGTGGAATCCGGCAGTAGAAAATCAAGCCATAGATCGTAGTTATCGAATCGGGCAAACCAAAAATGTGGTTGCTGTGCGTCTAATATGTAAGGATACTGTTGAGGAAAAGATTGCCAAATTACAACAGAAGAAACGCAAGTTAGCACAAGATTTGATTGCCACGGATGCTACTTTCTTTAACCAATTGTCTAAAAGTGAGTTGTTGGATATTTTATAGGCTTACTTTTCTTAAGGGATATAATCCATCATTTGAATTGTATAACATAAATTTCCCATTATTTTTTTGAGAATCAAAAACTATTATGCTTGTAAGTTGTTCAATATTTACAAGTTGGATATTTTTTATTGATTTAATTTTAAAAGTTATGGGAAACATTTTGTATTTGATCGCTGTGATTTTAGTCATCATTTGGGCGGTTAGTTTTTTCGGAGGTTATGCAACAGGGGGTATCATTCACATTTTGCTGGTTATCGCCATTATTGCCATTTTATTAAGAATTATTCGAGGTGCGGCATAAATGTTGAAATAAAAAAAGGTTGCAGAAACCCTTCTGGTTTCGCAGCCTTTTTTATTTAACTTAACTAATAAAGCCTTTGACATATTGCTTGGTTATCTCGTTCTGTGGGTTCAACAAAACATCTTCCGTTTTTCCAAATTCCACAATTTCCCCATTATAGACAAAAAGAATATAATCAGATACACGGCGTGCTTGCCGTAAGATATGCGTTACCAGTACAATGGTGTAATCTTTCTTTAATTCAATTAGCAAGTTTTCAATCGTTTGGGTAGATATAGGGTCGAGGGCAGAGGTTGATTCATCGCCTAAAATAATCTCAGGTTTTACAGCCAATCCCCGTGCTAAGCAAAGGCGTTGCTGCTGACCTATGGATAGTCCTGTTGCCGAAGCATCCAATCGCTCTTTTACTTCCTCCCACAAACCAACATTTCGCAACTGTTGTTCTACAATCTGTTTTAATATGGCTTTATTGCGTTCACCGTGAATGCGCGGACCATAGGCAACATTGTCAAAAATGGACATCGGCAGTGGAAAAGGTCGTTGGGAGAGCAAGCCCATTTTTTTACGGATATGCGTTACTTCGGCATGCGGAGCGTAAATATCTTCACCGTTTACCAATACTGATCCCTTGATTTCAACGCCTTTGCCATCGTCCACCAATCGGTTCAAAGTTTTGAGCAAGGTTGTTTTCCCACAACCCGAAGGGCCGATAATGGAGGTAATGGAATTGTTGGGAATAGAGAGATTGATATCTTTGAGTATATGTTGTCCTTCTATAAAAACATTCAAATCCTTTATCTCGATATGGGGTAACGCCATTTGCGTTATATTTTGTGTTTCTTCTGTTTCGAAGCGAGGATATGTGTGCATATAACGATAACTAAAATAATAAAAGTCAATACTAAAGCTGATGCATAAGCGCGCCCCTGTACTTCAGGCACAGGACTGCTCAGCTGAAAGAAAATCGCCAACGGTAGTGTAGCGGTGGGTTCATCCAGATATTTCGGCAGGTTATCGCTAAAACCTGTGGTCAGCAACACACCTGCAACGTCGCCGATAGCTCTGCCAAAAGCAAGTAAGATGGCTGTAAATATGCCGGGCTTGATATATTTTAACAGCATTCTGGCTGTTTCCCATCGTGTTGTACCCATGGAAAAGGTCACATTTTTCAAATCGACAGGAATTGTTTTCAATAACTCGTCAATGGTGCGTACCACTATAGGTATCGTCAATAGTGTAATCGTGATTACGCCACCTAATAAGGAGGCCCGAATCCCCAACCAAACCATAATACTGAACGCTATCGCACCATAGACAATAGACGGAATACCGAACAATACATCGAACAAAAGCTTACAGCAGCGAGCGAAAAAAGATTTGGATTTTACGTAAACATCCAGATAAATAGCAATAGGTATACCAATGAGGGTTGCCAATAAAGTAGATAAAGTTGCCAGATAGATCGAACCCAGAATAGCGTTCAAAATTCCGCCTTCCTTACCAATATAAAAACCTCCTTTAGGAGTTTGACTTATCATTTCCCAAGAGAGATAAGGCAATCCCTTGTATAGAATCGTACCGATGATGAGAAATAACGAGCCTGTTATGGATATGCCGGATAACTGCATCACTATTTTTGCGATTTTCTCTTTTCGTAATCTTCGTTGAATATTTGACATTAGTTTTTACCCTCCAATCTATTTAAGATAAGCCTAGAAATTAAATTGAACCCGAAGATGATGACGAATAATAACAACGCGGCAAACATCAATGCTGAATCATATAAAGGAATAGACATCATTTCACCAAAATTATTGGCTATCAATGCCGGAATAGGATAGCCGGCATCAAAAAGCGATTTTGGAATCTGCGGAACATTTCCGCAGACCATCAAAACTGCGATGGTTTCACCGAAAGCGCGAGAAATCCCCAATACAACCGCTGCAATCAATCCCGGTCTGGCCTTTACAAGAACCACTTTTGTGATTGTTTCCCATTTGGTAGCTCCCAAAGAGAGGGATGCTGATTTGAGATCCTGGGGAATGGTCTGTAAAACCTGTACCATGATGCTGATCATAATTGGAAAGATCATAACTGCCAATACAATTCCCCCGGCAAATACCGAATAACCAGAAGAGTCTATGCCAAACATCGGTGCTACATAACGGCTTAAAACAGGAACGACAAACAACACGCCCCACACACCATAAAGTACCGGTGGAATCGCAGCAAGAACGTTCATTAATGGCAATACGAGTCTCCGTAAATGCTCACTGGCATATTCCACTAAATAAGCCGAGGCCAATGTACAAAGTGGTACTGCTATCAATAAAGAAATAAAAGTAACCCAAACCGTTCCCATAATGAAGGGCAGAAATCCAAAGTTTCCTTTCAAAGGTGACCAAACGCTTTCCGTCAAAATCTGCCCGATAGGCTCGTTTTGCAATAAAGGGAGCGATTTTCCTGTCAATCCTACAAAAATCAGTAACACCATGCCCAATGCTATAAATAGCAGGAATGCAAATGTATATTTGACAATTCTATCTTTTATCAGTCTCCAGTCCACTTGATAACTTATTTAATTCTGTATTTCTTGTTTCATCATTTAATGGCACATAACCGTTTTCCAACAGATATCCTTGCTGTTGCTTGTCCAGGGCAAAAGATATAAAGGCGGCTATGAGCTTGGTCTGCTTGTCTTTTCGTATCACGAACGTAAGATCACGTGCCGGAGGAGACGGATACCTTTTTTCTGCGATAGCTTTGGTGAGACTATCTAAATGGCCGTAAAAATCTTCATCTTCATCAATCCTACCATTTGCATTCAGATCCAAGGGAATGGTGGTGATATGTTCCGCAGTCTTTTTCGTCTGCAAATCGTAAACAAAATTGATATTGCCAAAGCCAATGGACAACGGCTTCTCCTTTACAGCCTGTGCCAGTCCGGGATCACCGAATATGCCTATCCCTTTCAGATCCTCCTGGCGTTCGCCAAAATACTTTGCCCAGGTCTCGCCAGCACCAGCAGCATCCGAGCGCACATAGACTTCAATCGGTTCTTTTACGAATCGGGTATCAATGTCGTTCCAATACTTGTAACGTTGGTGGACAAAGATATTGGCAAGCTCTTCCTGTGTAAAACCACGTTTCTTAATCAGATCAATGTTTGGATGCTTACTGTTTATTGTACCCAATACGGCGTCATTGGCTATGTGGATAGGGTAAGCTCCTTTTTCCACTTCCTGCGGATGCAAATCCCGTGATACAAGGCCTATATCAACCATATTGGTCAATACATCGGAAATACCTTTCCCGGCACCACCTGCAGAAATGTTAAAGCGTACGTTCGGGTGTAAAGCTTTGAAATCTTCACTCCATAAAACCACAATTGGATACAAAGCAAAGGCTCCGGATATGGAAATATTCCCAGTATATCCTGTTGCTTCATCATAACCTTCTTTGACTTTCGGTGCGCAGGCGGTACTTAAACAAGCGATTAACACGCTATATTTTAGCCATTTATATCTTCTCTTCTCAATAATCACAATGTAAGGGTTGAAAAATTTTCTACAAATATATACTAAATCAGTAGAGTTTATATAATTTATAGATATTTATTTTATAACTTTGTCGCGGAGTTATTGAAAAGAAACTACTATTATGTAGTTAGATTTGTAAAAATCATAATACGAGAAGAGACATAACATGCAGAGTTTTAGAACAGAACTGGAGAACCCCGTTGTAGAACAAGAAATTATTGAGCTGGAGAGAAAAATCCGTTCCTATAGAGAAGGAAAAATGGTGGAGGACAAGTTTAAGTCCCTGCGTTTGGCTCGGGGAATATATGGACAGCGCCAACCGGGCGTACAAATGATACGTATTAAATTGCCCTTCGGTAAGGTAACCTTCAAACAATTGCTTCGTATAGCTGATGTTTCGGACGAATATGCCAGCAGCAATATCCATTTTACAACAAGACAAGATATACAGATACATTTTGTAAGCTTGGACAGAACTCCGGAGCTGTGGGCACAACTGGCAGAAGATGACATGACCCTGCGTGAGGCTTGCGGTAATACGGTGCGGAATGTAACGGCGTCGCCGGCAGCGGGTATTGATCCTGACGAACCTTTTGATGTATCGCCGTATGCACGCACAACTTTTGAATACTTTGTTCGGAATCCTATCTGTGCTGAAATGGGGCGAAAGTTTAAAATTGGATTTTCATCGAGCGATAAAGACACGGCATTCTCCTACTTGCAGGATTTTGGTTTTATCCCTAAAGTACGTATTGTGGAAGGAGAGGAGCAAAGAGGCTTTACCGTTATGTATGGTGGTGGACTTGGTGCGCAGCCTATTCTGGCACAGAAAATCCACGATTTTCTTCCGGAAGATGAGTTTATTCCTCTTATAGAAGCCACTATCCGTGTCTTTGACCGTTATGGTGAACGAAACAATAGAAACAAAGCGCGTTTCAAATATGTAGTCCAAAAATTAGGATTGGAAGAGGTTTTAAGATTGGTAGAAGAGGAGCGCCTTGCGAATAAAACTCAACATTTTGTTATCGATCGGGAGACTGTTGCTCAACCCGAACCGCCAGCTGTTTTTAAAGGCGAGGTAGAGCCTGTAGATGCTAAAGCATACGAAATCTGGTTGAAAACGAACACATTTGAACAAAAGCAATCTGGATTTTACGGTGTGTATGTTAAAGTGCCGACAGGTGATATACCAACCGCTAAAGCCCGTTTGCTTATCGAAGGAATCCAAGAGCATGTTGCAGACGACATGCGGGTTACACAAGATCAAAATCTGTTGTTGAAATATGCACGCAAAGCTTCTTTACCGCATATTTATAATGTGCTGCACAGCTTGGGCTATGCCCACTATGGATTTAACAGTACTTTGGATGTAACCACTTGCCCAGGTACGGATACCTGCAACCTTGGTATATCCAACTCGACAGAAATGGCCCGTGTATTGGAACGATATATCGAAGAGTTTCATCATGATTTTGTGTATGAGCAGAATTTGAAAATCAAGATTTCGGGCTGTATGAATGCTTGTGGTCAACACAGTTTGGCACATATCGGTTTTCATGGCGGTTCATTGAAGGCCGCTGGCAAAGTATTGCCGGCTGCGCAAGTGATGATCGGTGGCGGTACGGTTGGTAATGGAGTCGGACGTATTGCCGACCGGATTACAAAAGTGCCTACTAAGCGCGTAACACAAGTTGTGGATCTGGTTTTGAATGATTTTAAAATTAACAAGCTTGCTGATGAAAGCTTTCATGAATACTATGACAGACAAACCAAAGATTATTTTTACCGTCTGTTAAAGCCTATCGCGGACCTTTCTACACTCACCGAAGATGAGTTTCTGGATTGGGGGCGTGAGGATGTCTATAATACAGCGATTGGCGTTGGCGAATGTGCAGGTGTGGTTATCGATCTTGTCGCGACTTTATTGTTTGAGACTGAAGAAAAATTGGAATTGGCTAAACAAGCCTTAGAAAAAGGTTCCTATGCCGATGCCATTTATCATATTTATAGCTCATTTGTGTGGACAGCAAAAGCATTATTATTGGATAAAGGTGTGAATGCGAGCACGCAAATTGCGGTTATCAATGAATTTGAGACACTTTATGTTCAGGAAGGAACCTTTACATTTCCAACGGCCTTTACTGAACGTGTGCTTCAGATCAATAAATATGAGCCGTCTAAAGAGTTTGCCGAAGCATATCTTACACAGGCTACAGCATTTTACTATGAGGCAGCAGAATATAGGCAAGCAGTAGTGAAGGCGTAGTGCGGATAAAAGAATAAATAGAAGAAATACTCAATACTAAAAAGAACAATGATTACCCCATATATAACTTTAGTAGGTGCCGGACCGGGTGCAGCAGATTTGATTACTTTGAAAGGCATTAGGGCTATTCAACAAGCAGATGTTATTTTGTATGATGCCTTAGTGAATGAAGAATTATTGGATTATGCGAAACCAGGCTGCACAAAAATATACGTTGGCAAACGTGCTGAACGTATTTCCACTTCGCAGGATTATATTAATAAGCTGTTGGTGGACTACGCTTTGACACATGGTCATGTTGTACGTTTGAAAGGTGGAGATCCATTCGTTTTCGGACGAGGGGGAGAGGAACTGGAGTACGCAAGGCAATTTAATATTCCGACTGCTGTCATTCCGGGAATCTCTTCATCTGTCGGATTGACTGCCCTACAACAAATACCATTGACGCACAGAGGAGTCAGTGAGAGCTTTTGGGTTATTACTGGTGCAACCACAGAGGGCAATTTGTCCAAAGATCTGTATACTGCAGTAACAACTACCGCTACAGTTGTCGTATTGATGGGCTATGCGAAACTGGCTCAGATTGTGTCGCTTTATCAAGAACATGGTAAGGGAAATCTTCCTATTGCTGTGATACAAAATGGTTCATTGCCCAATGAGCGAATTGCTTTGGGAACGATAGATACCATCTTGCAGGAAGCTGAGCGTAATTTGGTGGGTGTTCCTGCTATCATCGTGTTGGGGGATGTTGTCTCCAAACATGAACGATTTGAAGACTTGAAAAAGGAATTACATACTGTCGCTATATAAATGAACGAACTGTTTCCTATATTTTTAAAGTTACACCAAGTGAATACACTTTTGGTGGGAGCAGGCGCTGTGGGCTTGGAAAAGCTTCAGGCAATGGTTTCCAGTTCGCCGAATGCACGTATTCATCTCGTGGCAGAGGAAGTAAGCGAAGGCGTGCGGGAGTTTATCAAAGACAGAAAAAACATCTATTTGTCAGAAAGAGCTTTTCGGGATGAAGACCTGGAAAATGTCGGCTTTATTGTCCTTGCAACAAATAATGCTGTACTGAACCAACATATCCGAGTTTTGGCCACCAAGCAAAATATTCTGTTGAATGTGGCTGATAAACCTGATCTGTGTGATGTGTATCTGGGTTCTGTTGTGCAGAAGGGTAATCTGAAAATAGGCATTTCCACGAATGGGAAATCCCCGACAATGGCCAAAAGGTTGAAAGAATTTCTTGCAGATTTACTACCGGAGGAAATCGATGAAACTTTAGCGCTTATGGGTGAGTTGCGAGATTCTTTAAAAGGGGATTTTCAAGAGAAAGTAAAGGCGTTGAACGAACACACCAAAGGAGCATTGAAAATTTAGAAAGGGGGATTTTTGGAAATTACGACAATACATAAAATTCAGAAAGAAGTTGAAGGACTGGATGCTATTGATGTCATTCGTTATATCGAGCAACAGTTTGGCGAGCAGGCGGTATTTTCTACTTCGTTCGGTATCGAAGATCAGGTTCTGACACATTTCATTGCGGAGAGTGGTAGTCAAGCAAAGATTTTTACGCTGGAAACCGGACGGCTTTTCCCGGAAACTTACTATGTCTGGAACCGTACATTGGAAAAATATAAACTGTCAATCAAAGCTTACTACCCGGATACCGTAGCCGTTGAAAAAATGGTAACGGAAAAGGGGCCTTCAAGCTTTTATGAGTCTGTTGAAAACCGTAAAGAATGCTGTTATATCCGCAAGATAGAACCTTTACACCGCGCAATTCAAGGGTTTAAGGTTTGGATTACTGGCATTCGTGCAGAACAGTCTGCAAATCGGGAGGACATGCACATGGTGGAATGGGATGAAGTCAATCAGATCATCAAGATTCACCCTATCTTTCACTGGAGTCTAACAGAAGTAGACAATTTTCTGCGAAAGAACTTTGTGCCTTATAACCCTTTGCATGATAAAGGCTTTCCGAGTATCGGTTGCCAACCATGCACAAGAGCTGTACAAGCCGGGGATGATTTTCGTGCCGGTCGTTGGTGGTGGGAAGATAAGAGCAAAAAAGAGTGTGGGTTGCATATCACAAAATAGAGAGCAACATGTCTATCCTTCGACGAATGTCAGGCTGAGCCTGTCGAAGCCTCAGGATGACAAAGAAACTAATGCACAACGCGTAAATTAACAATAAAATAAGAAGAGATAAAAATGGATTATTTGGATCATTTAGAAGCGGAAGCCATATATATTTTAAGGGAGGTTGCCGGGCAGTTTGAGAATCCCGCTTTGCTTTTCTCTGGAGGGAAGGATTCAATTACTTTAGTACACTTAGCTAAAAAAGCTTTTCGTCCGGGAAAGTTTCCTTTTCCATTGGTGCACATCGACACGGGCCATAATTTTCCGGAAACTATTGAGTTCCGTGATTGGCTGGTTGAACAGACAGGGGAGCGATTGATTGTAGGTTTGGTGCAGGATAGTATAGATGAAGGAAAAGCTGTGGAGCAGAAGGGAAAGAATGCCAGTAGAAATGCCTTGCAGACCGTTACACTGTTAGATACGATTGAGAAATACGGTTTTGATGCTTGTATTGGAGGAGCACGACGGGATGAGGAAAAAGCACGTGCAAAAGAACGTATTTTCTCCGTTCGTGATGAGTTTGGGCAGTGGGATCCGAAACGTCAGCGTCCGGAACTTTGGAATATTCTCAATGGGAAGATACATAAAGGCGAAAATGTACGTGTTTTCCCAATCTCTAATTGGACAGAGCTTGATGTGTGGAATTATATCAAACGTGAGAAAATAGCGCTTCCATCCATTTATTTTAGCCACGAACGTGAAGTTGTTTGGAGAAACGGACAGTGGATGGCCGCAGCTCCGTGCCTTCAAATAGATGAGGAAGATGTTGTTGAACATAAGTCTGTTCGTTTCAGAACAGTAGGGGATATGACTTGTACAGCTGCTGTAGATTCTGTAGCAACCGAGTTGGATGATATTATCACTGAAATTAAAGCATCCACGGTTAGCGAAAGAGGGGCACGGATGGATGACAAGGTATCTGAAGCAGCAATGGAAGAGCGGAAAAAGCAGGGATATTTTTAATCCTCCCCCAACCCCTCCAAAGGAGGGGAGCACAACAGATTCCCCCTTTGGGGGTTAGGGGGACTTAAAACTCAATACTAATAAACAATGAACATACTCAAATTTATAACAGCAGGTTCGGTTGATGACGGTAAAAGTACATTGATCGGACGATTGCTATACGATACAAACTCTATTCTGGATGACCAATTGGAAGCCATCAAGAAAGCCAATCGGAAAAATAACGATGGTACGGTGGATTTGGCTATCCTTACTGACGGACTTAAAGCGGAAAGAGAGCAAGGGATTACCATTGATGTAGCCTACAAATATTTTCAAACTGAAAAACGTAAATTCATCATTGCCGATGCACCTGGACATATACAATACACCCGAAATATGGTTACAGGTGCATCTAATTCCGATCTTATCATCATTTTGGTTGATGCGCGCAAAGGTGTAATTGAGCAAACGAAGAGACATTCGTTTTTAGCTAAATTATTATCTCTCAAGAAAGTACTCGTCTGTATCAATAAGATGGACATGGTGGATTATGATCAGGCAGTCTTTGAAAGTATCAAGCAAGATTATCTAAAGCTTGCTGAAAGGTTGGAAATCAAAGAATTGGATTTTATTCCCGTTTCGGCTTTGAAAGGTGACAATATTGTTCACAAATCGGATAGATTGACTTGGTATGATGGGGCTTCATTGCTTGATTATCTGGAAAATGTAGATTTGGAAGAGCGTAAAAACCAGCCTTGGCGCTTTCCTGTACAGTGGATCGTTCGTCCACAAACAGATGATTTACACGACTATAGGGGATATGCCGGAAGAGTGTTAGGAGAGGGGCTTAAGTTGGGTGAGGAGGTTATTGTGTTGCCAAGCGGAACCCGAAGTGCCATTAAAGCTATAGAAATTAATCAGGAACAATTAGTGCAAGCCGAAAATGGACAATCTGTTATCATACATTTGGCTGATGATATTGACATATCCCGTGGCGATATTATCGTTAGCGCAGCACAACCAGCTCTGACTGAACGGAATTTTGAGGCCAATATCTGTTGGTTTGATAACAAAGTCCTGGATACTACACAAGTTTATTTATTGCAAAATCATACTGCACTGACAAAAATTAAAATTGCTGATATTCTGCATAAATACGATGTCAATACACAAGAGCAATTATTTGGTGAAGAAATCAAACTTAATGATATTGGCAAAGTCGCTGTAAAAGCCGCGCAGGATGTTGTATTTGATTTGCATAAGGATTTCCCTGAAAATTCGCAAGCAATTATTATTGACCCACGTACGAATTTGACTGTAGGTGCATTGATGATTGAAAGTATAGCATAATAGATTTATAATTTTTTTAAACCAATAGTCACCGTAAAGAAAGATGCTCTACGGTGACTTTTTTTATTTAAGTATATGGTGAAGTATTAGATGGAAGGATTTGTTTTTATTATTATTTAACATAATATAAATTATAACACACTTTGTAATAATGAAAAAAGGCGATTTAAACGAAGAAATAAGGTGTTTGCTGGAAAAATATCATGTTCTATTTAACATAAGTTTTTTAGAACCTGTGTACTACTACACTGTTGGTTACCCTAAAGGAATTTTTGAATAGCAGAGCTTTGAACACAATAAAAAATCAATTAACCATTTTTAAAATCTCATATTTTTTGATAAATTCGTAAAATTTAATATCATAAAACTAAAAAATATCAAGTAAAATGTCTTTAAACTTCAAAAATTTCATTAAATATGTTGAGGAGCGAAATCCCAATGAACCCGAGTTTTTACAAGCCGTTGCAGAGGTTACTGAAGACTTGATTCCATATATTAATGAAAGGCATCCCACATGGAAAGATTTGAAGATTTTGGAACGTATTGTTGAACCTGAACGTGTTATCAGTTTTCGTGTTAGCTGGTTGAATGATAAAAATGAAGTCCAAGTCAACAGAGGATATCGTGTGCAGATGAACAGTGCTATTGGTCCATATAAAGGCGGTTTGCGCTTCTCTCCCACTGTAAATCTCAGTATTTTGAAGTTTCTTGCTTTTGAACAGGTGTTCAAAAATAGCTTGACTGGTATTCCTTTGGGCGGTGGCAAAGGTGGTTCAGATTTCGATCCAAAAGGCAAATCGGATATGGAGATTATGCGTTTTTGTCAGAGTTTCATGAGCGAACTTTATCGCCATATTGGTGCAGAAACTGACGTTCCTGCTGGAGATATTGGTGTTGGTGAGCGTGAGGTTGGTTACATGTTCGGGCAATATAAAAAGCTCCAAAATAACTTTACGGGTGTGTTGACTGGTAAAGGTAAAAACTGGGGTGGTTCTTTTATACGCCCCGAAGCAACTGGTTACGGTTTGTTGTACTTTGTGCAATGTATTTTAGAGAGCCTTGATGAGGAAATCGCAGGCAAGATTGTTACCGTGTCAGGCGCTGGGAATGTGGCGTACTACGCTACTGAAAAAGCTATCCACCTCGGAGCTAAAGTGATCACTCTGTCCAATAGTACAGGTACAATCTATGATCCGGATGGTTTCACACCGGAGAAATTAACATTTATAAGGTCGATTGGTCGGGATTTGAATAAATATCCAAAAAAATATCCTGCAGCTTCTTTCCACCCGGACAAAAAACCTTGGCATTTCAAATGTGATATTGCGCTTCCTTGCGCAACACAGAATGAGCTTAACGAGGACGATGCGAAGGAATTAGTTAAGAACGGCTGTAAATATGTCGGTGAAGGCGCAAATATGCCATCCACAATGGGGGCTGTCCAGGTGTTCCATAAAGCGAAGATTTTCTTCGCTCCTGGCAAGGCCGCCAATGCCGGAGGTGTTGCTGTATCGGGGCTTGAGATGTCTCAAAACTGGATTGGACAGCAATGGACCTCTGAGAAAGTGGACGGTCGTTTGAAAGGAATTATGGAGAATATCCACAAGACTTGTGTAAAATATGGTAAAGAAGAAGACGGGTATGTAAACTATCTGAAAGGTGCTAACATAGGTGGTTTTATTAAAGTTGCCACATCAATGAAAGCGCAGGGATTAGTTTAATTCTATTTTTACTTGTAGCTTTGAGAGCCCGTTCGAAGAAGAGAACGGGCTCTTATTGTTTAAAATTTTTTATATAATTATATATGCGTATTGTTGCTGAACTTCCCCATCCTGATTGTAAGATTTCTATTTTCTCCATGAATCAGAAGTTCATTATCAAGTTTGAACAAGGCTCGCTCGAGCAATCTTATAAAATATCTGAAGCTGATATAATTGGTGGGGTAAATGGTGTATTTGAACTGCTTGATCAGCAATTTATACAGGAAGTTGTCCAGCAGTTTTCCACTATGCGAAATTCCTTTAAAGAGGCTTATTCTAGATATGAATAATTGCTTTATTTAAAGGTTGATAATTACTTATAATCAAATTGTTATATTTTAATAAATGTTGTAAACAAAATTTTATTTTGCCTTCATTTTAGCTTAAAAGCTCTTATTTATATATTACTATAACCTATCTCTTTAATTAAACTTTTCAATAGGCTGATTTTTAGGCTATAAAATAAGTTAGCAAAATTTTATTTTGTTAAAAAAGAACCCAATATTTGTATTCCTTCCGTAGCTGTTGCGTTTATTCGATTAACTTTCGCTGGCACATCCATTTGGTCGGCATTCGGGTCAATTAAATAAACCGTACAAGTGTTATTCACTTCATGAAGAAGGTTGGCGGCCGGATAAACTTGCAATGAAGTGCCGATTACGACAAAGATGTCCGCTTCCGCTGTAATTTGGGTGGCACGCTCTAAATTAGGAACAGCTTCTCCGAACCACACAACGTGGGGTCTTAGCTGTGATCCCCACTCACATACATCCCCAATCTCAATGTTCTCTTCACTCATTCGGTATACGAACTTTGGATTTAGGGAAGATTGTGCTTTTCGGATTTCACCATGCAAGTGCAATACATTGGAACTACCTGCACGTTCATGTAAATCGTCAATATTCTGTGTGATAATCTGCACATCGTACTGCCTTTCCAAATCTGCTAATGTCAGATGGGCTGCATTCGGCTGTGCAGCGATGCACTGCTTCCTTCGTATATTGTAGAATTCTAACACCTGTTTTGGATTTGCCTTCCATCCTTCTGGAGTGGCAACTTCTTCGACGCGATATCCTTCCCATAGGCCATCAGTCCCACGGAATGTTTTTAATCCACTCTCAGCAGATATACCTGCTCCGGTAAAAATGATAAGTTTTTTCATCTTCTCTATGCTGTATATAAATGCTTGATAAAATTGGTCATGCTGCCAGTTTGTCAAGGCTGTTCAAAGCTCGACAAATAAACAACCTTTTAAGTGCTTAACATTAAAAATACAACTAAAAATAGAAAATAGGAAAGGAATAAAATAAAAATCGGGTTAAGTTTGATTCACTTAACCCGATTTCTTATTTGTTGACAAAATAACGCCGTTCAATCATGGCTACTTCTCCACTTTCGTGTGGTTCTTCAAGTTCTCTCATCGAACCTTTCAATGGACATTTTCCAGTTATGGCTCGACCAATGAGCAACCCACCTAGGGTGATCCCTCCTATAGCCGTATATGGTCTCTTGAATAATTTCTTGGCACTATAAAATAGTATAAAGCCACCTGATATCAATGAAAGTATTCTTTCAGAATCATCAATCTCGCCCATGGTACAGCTATGATCTATTTTGTCTTTTATCGTATCTAGTGTTGAATCTAATAAACTCATAACTCTTGTTTTTTAATTATTAAACAGCTCCTAGCATAAAATGTTTTGGAATTTTCATTAAAAATTCGGATTTTTTGTAACGAATAGATTTTAACAACAATATGAAAGTCACAAAATATTCTGGTGAGGTTGTTCCGTTTGATGCCAACAGCCTGCGCCACTCTCTTACTCGCTCCGGAGCGACAGATGAAGAAGTAGATAAAGTATATGAAGATATCAAAACCCATCTCTATGATGGGATTACCACACGAGAGCTATACGAATGGGCTTATGCTGCATTGAAGAAACAGCGGAATTCCTATGCTGCGCGTTATTCGCTCAAAAAAGCATTACGTGACCTTGGTCCTGAGGGATTTTATTTTGAGAAGTGGATAAGCCGTCTTTTTGCAGCTGATGGTTTTGAGACTATCACTGGTCAAACTGTTCAGGGACATGCCGTAACCCATGAAATCGACGTAGTTGCAGTTAAAGAAGATGTGATGTATGCAATTGAGTGTAAATTCAGAAACGATGTGGACGCAAAGATTTCGGTCACGACACCCATGTATTTCATGTCGAGGCTGAAAGATATATCTGATATATCCTATGATTTTTTTGAAGGAAAAAGGAATTTTACAGGAGGTTGTTTGGTTACCAATGCCTACTTGACCACTGATTCCATTAGTTTTGGAGAGTATTACCGCCTCAATATGCTTTCATGGAATTATCCTGTGAAGAATAGTCTTAAATTACAGGTAGATAATAATGGATTATACCCTATAACCTGCTTAAGCACATTAAAACAGAAGGAAAAAACCGATTTGTTAAAGTTGCAGTGTATTTTGGTGCAAGATCTGGTGAACCATCCCTCCTTCCTGGATCATATTGACATCGAACAGCATAAAAAGAAGCATGTAGTATTGGAAGCAACAGAGCTTATTAATAGCCCTTTATATGTAGATCGATAAAATTAGTTAACATTAACAGTATTTAACATAAATTTAAAGATGTATTCATTTGTTTTATTTGCTTTTAAACTAAAAAGTGATTAGATTACACCACTTGAAGATTTAAAACAGTATAATTATGAGAAAAGCGGGATTAGTTATTTTATTGACTTATTTAGTGAGTTTAGCACATGCCAGCCAACATATAGCAACAATAACATCGGACACTTCACCAATATCAGCAATAGCCATTGCAGTGATATTGATAATTATAGTCGTTATTGTTTTGCTTCGAAGGCAGAAACGCAGATTCAATGAATAAAATTGAAAAGGAGCTGCTCAGAAACAGCTCCTTTTTTATTACCATTTGATGAGGAGAATAGCTTTAAATGTATTGCTATTGCTATTGAAAAGCAAGGTAAATCTATCTGAAAAAACTTCTAGCAAGCGTTGTTTATAACGATCTATGGCCATAGTGCCCTCCTGTGATGCAATATGATGGTTTACACGATTGCTGATTTCCATGCTTAATAATTGTTCAAAAGCTTTGACCTTAATCTTCACAGGATATTTTTCCATCGAATTATAGCCCCATTGCAATGCATTGGCGATTAAAGGAAGTAAAATCAGCGGTGGAATTTTCTTTGCTGATACTAGTTCGTCCAGTTCCTCATAGCGAATAAAAACCGGCTCTGTCGAACTCTGCTCCCAAAGACGGAGATAGTCCTTGAGCAAGCTTAATTCTTCGGTATAGTCTATCGAATGATCTTTCCTCAGGCTTGCTAGATGAAAGAAAAAATTCATGTAATCGCTTGTCAGTTCATTTTTCCTTGGACTTTCCCGTATTTTTTGAATTAGCGCTATGTCCACCCGTGTCTGCTCAAAGCATAATTCTGCCTCCAGACCGATTTTTGCCAAATCTACTTCAATCTTTGACCCAAATATTTTATCTAAAAATGAAGACATACCTTACGATTAATCTATCCCGCTCACTCCGCCCGACACGACAAGCTTCATGGCATCAGTCGCACTCATGTTCAATTTTTGAACATGAGACGCATTTACTACCACGACTTGTCCTGCAAAGGAATAAGAATACGGGAAATACACGATTACTTCATCCTGTAAACCTATTTTCTGCAAATCCCGTTGTGTAAGAAACCCTATTTTTTTTAGTCCAGTTTCATTTACCAAAACAAGCACGGGTTCATTGAACTTCTTCGCATCACCGACAAAAGCCTCTGTGAAATCTTTGATGGAAGAATATAGGGTGTTGAATAAAGGAATCCTATTGATTGTCCGATGGAACCAAGCGCGTATAGGGTCTGTGACCATAGTGGTGAAAACGATGCCTACGGCAATCAATAAAAGCAACACAGTAAGGATGCCGATCCCAGGCACATATAGTGGTTTTCCATGTTCGTCTTCCAAGAAAAACGAGGTTAAGTTAAGCGCATTGTCTAAAGATGCCACAATCCATACAATGAGGAAAATAGCTCCGGCAAGTGGTACAACAACCAATGAACCTTGGATTAGATAAAACAGCAGTCGCTGAAAAAAAACTTTCATTCTTAATATTGTGGGGTTTTAAAATTATTCGTAAAAATACACTCTTTTTACCCGAGATGAAATATTAACCAATAATTCATAAGGTATTGTTCCGATGGATTCTGCTGCTTCGGATAGATTGGGGAATACAAGAACTTCGTCTTCCTCGTTTACATTCCCGCCTGTTACGTCTAACATGCACATATCCATACAAATATTGCCAACGGTAGGTACGAGATGACCGTTAATCAGCATTTTTCCTGTGCCGTTGCCGAAACGACGATCGTAACCATCTGCATAACCAATTTTCACTGTGGCAATTCGACTATCCCGGTATAACAGTCCCTTTCTGTCATACCCCACAGTCTCCCCTTTTTTAAGAGATTTAATCTGTGTCACCGTAGTCTTTAATTGGCTAACGGTATCCAATTGCAAAGAACTATGCTCTGCATTGACGCCGTACAATCCTATACCTAATCGTACCATATCCAGGTAAGCTTGTGGCCAGCGCGTAATCGCCGAAGTGTTGGCAATATGCTTGATGAGTGTATACCCTAATTTATTTTCCAGATCTTTTGCTAGATCAATGTACAATGCAATTTGTTTCTGTGTAAAATTATCTTGCAATTGTTCTCCTGATGCTACTAAATGCGAAAAGACAGATTTCACCTGCACTACCTGTGTCGCCAACAATGTTTCTTGTAAATGGGGTATTTCCTCTGGAAGAAACCCCAAACGATGCATGCCGGTATCAATTTTTATGTGTATCGGATAATTCTTGATTCCCCTTCGTTCCAAAAAGGAAAGGAAAGCGTGAAGGATACGGAAACTATATATTTCGGGTTCGAGCTTATGGTTCACTAATTGAGAGAAGACCTGCTCATCTGGACTCAGAACCATAATAGGTAAATCTATACCATGTTGTCTCAATTCAATGCCTTCATCGGCAAAAGCTACCGTCAAATAATCTACTTTGTTAAACTGCAGCAGATTCGCGATCTCGAAACTACCACTGCCGTAAGAAAAGGCTTTCACCATTGCCATCATTTTTACGTTGTTGGGCAATAGCGAACGATATTTCTGTAGATTGCCTTCAATCGCCTTTAAGTTGATTTCCAAGACTGTTTCATGCGACTTAGCGACCAATAAATTGCTGATCTGCTCTAATTGATACGTTCTGCTCCCCTTTATCAATATGGATTCATTCCTGAAATCAATTTTCTCCATGTGTTCGATAAGGCTTTCGGTCGTGCGATACCAATAGATTGGTGTCGAAAGTTTGCCCTGAAGATAGCGAAGCCCTTCTCCCACTAATATCATACGAAAGAGCTGCTGATTTTCCATCACACGCAAAAGTTTTGAACGCAAACGTTCGTCCATCCCTTCCATATCTGAAAGGACAATAGTCTTTTGGCTGTGCTGTTTTTGCTGATTTAGGAAGTCCAAAGCTATCTGTAAGGAGGCCAGATCATTGGAATAGGTGTCGTCAATGATAGAACAGTTATTGATTCCCTTTTTCAGTTGCAGGCGCATTTCTACCTGTTTAAGTTTAGATAAAAGAGGAACAACGGTATCCAGCGTGTAGCCTAGAAACAACATTACAGTCAAGCATATCAACATGTTTTCAATAGAAGCCTTATCCCGAAAAGGGATCTGAAATGTTGTGATTTCACCATTATAGCATACTTGGATACAGGTTTGTAGCTTGTCGGTTTCCTCAATCTTCAATACTTGTACTTGGTCAGTTTTCCGCTCTCCTACGGAAAAAAGAGTTTTAGAAGATGGGAAATAAGGTGCCAAATCATATTTAGAGGGAAAAATAATCGCCTCTGCGGAGTTAAAGAGTTTTGCCTTTTCCTTGATTTTTTGTTCTTTGGAGCTAAAGCCGCTGGCATGCGCTATGCCAATGTTTGTAAAAATACCTATCTGCGGTTGTATCATATCCGCTAAGGCCTCCATTTCGTCAGGTTCACTTATTCCAGCCTCAATAATCGCACAGTCATATTCTTCGGAAAGGTTCCATAAACCCAAGGCTACTCCAATCTGGGAATTGTAGCTTTTAGGACTTTGATAGACCTTTTTGTCATGCTGTAATAACTGGCTTAACCACTCTTTAATAACTGTCTTTCCATTACTGCCCGTGATACCAATAACCGGTTTGTGGAATTGTTCGCGATGATATTTTGCTAACTGTTGCAAAGCGGCTAAAGTATCCTTCACCCAGAGAAACTGGGCGCCTACATAAAATTCCGTATCAACCGAACGTTCGGAAACGACAAAGTTCCGAATACCTCTATCATAAGCGTCTGCAATAAAGTCATGCCCATTGCGAACTTTCTTGAGCGCGAAAAATAAGCTATGTTTTGCATCAACCACCTTTCGACTGTCATATACTAAATACTGTATTGGCTGTTCTGGGTTTTGCCATACGGTTTCGGTTGCTTTGATGATTTCGCTAATGGCTAATATACTGTACATGCGCTTGAAAAAAATATGTAAGCGAATTTCATCATTTTTTCCTTAAGTTCATCATTTTTCGAACATTTGTACCATGGAAGAGAATAAGGTTCAGAAAAAGAAGTTGACACCACAGCAAGCCCAACTGAAAGCTGAAAGCTATTGTGCTTACCAAGAACGTGCGCAGCAAGAGGTTCGAAACAAGCTTTATGACTGGGGACTACATCAGGCAGATGTAGAAAATATAATATCTGAGCTTATTACGGGTAATTTTCTTAACGAGGAACGATTCGCCAAGGCTTATGCGCAAGGTAAATTTCGAATGAAAGGTTGGGGTAAAATCAAAATTAAACAGGGACTTAAATTCAAGCAAGTTTCCGACCCACTTATTAAATTGGCGCTAAGCAGCATAAATCCCGAAGAATACTACGAGAAACTTACCGAAGTGTTGGAACGAAAAAATCAACAGCTTCAAGAAAATGATCCTTTTAAACGTAGGCATAAGCTGATACAGTACGCTTTTGGGAGAGGTTTTGAACAAAGTTTAATATGGGAGATATTGGCTGACAAGTCATTAGCAGAAGATTGATTTTTTTCTTTAATATTTTTCTTGAAATAACGATTTCTCTATATATATTTGCACCACGTTAAGCGAAAGTAGCTCAGTTGGTAGAGCACAACCTTGCCAAGGTTGGGGTCGCGAGTTCGAATCTCGTCTTTCGCTCAGTTGCTCGGATGGTGGAACTGGTAGACACGCAGGACTTAAAATCCTGTTCCCGTTAAAGGAGTGCGGGTTCGATTCCCGCTCCGAGTACAAAAGAAAGGTTACAAATTAAAAATTTGTAACCTTTCTTATTATTAACCTAATGATTGTGTGTTCATGTTGAAAAAAACAAGAATTATTGATATAATTGTCATACATATTATCCGGGTTGTAGCGTAGCCAGGTATCGCGCCAGCATGGGGTGCTGGAGGTCGTGGGTTCGAATCCCGCCAACCCGACTAAGAAGCTCGACGAAAGTTGGGCTTTTTTTCATTTTGCAAATCCTTTAAAAGAAAGGAGAAGCAACCTAATAAAATAAAAGAAGGACACTAAATCTATAGTGTCCTTCTCTTGTTATCTTTAATTAACAAAAATTAAACTGTTTCTTGGTTTAAAGATTGTTTGTAGATCGCTTTCTTGACCTGGGTACGACGAGTTACTGATTTCTTCTCGTATGCTTGACGGGAACGTAGTTCACGTAATACACCAGTTTTTTCAAATTTCTTTTTGAAACGTTTCAACGCTCTGTCTAAAGATTCTCCTTCTTTTACATTTACGATAATCATGCTGCTAATATACCTCCTTTCGTGCCCTTTTAATTTTTTGTGTGTGCAAAGATAGTTTAAAAAAATAGAAAGCGAAAGATAAAAAATAAAAAAATACTATTACTTCTACTCTATTTTATAAATTCAAATCTGTTACGATCTTTTCCAGTGGACGTTCTTTGGTACACAATTCAGTCTGGAAGCCCATAGCTTTGGCAGTTTCCAAATGCTGAGGACTATCATCCACGAACAAAGTCTCTTCCGGAATAACCCCTTGTTCATCTATTACTTGTTGGAAAATTCTCGGATCAGGTTTGCGTAATCTCATTAGGTGAGAATAATAGGTCTTCTCAAAGAAGACCGTGTTATCAGCAATACCGTATTTATCTTGTAAGTGCTGCATACAATAAGCATAATGAATCTCGTTGTTATTGCTTAGTAAAAACATTCGATATTTTGTTTTCAGATACAGCAACACATCATGTTTGCCTTGTGGGACACCAATCAACAAAGCATTCCAAGCATTATCGATTTGCTCATCGGTCAAACTCTCCACTCCTGCTCTTTCACGGATTCCATCACGAAATGCTCGTGCATTTATTTCTCCCCTGTCAAAAGCATCAAATAAGGGATCTTGTGTACGATGACCAAAAAAATCATCTACGTTTTTGATACCCAACGACATAAATGCCTCCCGTACTCGAACAAAGTCAATCATAAAAATTACATTGCCGTAATCGAGGATAATATTTTTAATTTTTTGCATAGAAAATTTTGTTTTCTCACCACAAATATCGATAATTGCATCGTCAAAACGGAACGACAGAGACGTTTTTGATAGGTTTTATTAACCTGCGCCTATAGCTCAGTCGGTTAGAGTAGAAGACTCATAATCTTTTGGTCCCTGGTTCGAGCCCAGGTGGGCGCACAAATCGAAAAAGTCGTTTTCTCGCAAGGAAAAACGGCTTTTTTCGTTTCTTAGGGTACTTTAGGAGCATTTGCTCTACGCTATTTCGGACACCTCGAAACGGTGTGATTTGCATAGATTTTTGTTGAACTTCACGTAAAAGTGTTACAAATGTGTTACAGCTTTTACGTGCCAATTTCGAGAGAACTATGGCAACAGTTAGTGCAAAGGTGTTCGAGCATCACAAAAAAGCCGATGGCACCTACAATGTGAAAATTTGTGTACAACACAAAAGATTAAGAAAGTATCTTGACACAACTCATTTCGTAGTCAGGAAACAGTTAACCAAAGACTTTAAAGTCAAAGACCCATTTATCGCCGATAAGGTCGAACAACAACTACGGGATTATCGAAAGATCATCAGCGAACTCGACGATCGACTGGATTATTTCACCGCTGAATCCCTACGCGATTACCTACGGGACAAAGATGAAGATGTCGATTTTATCAAGTTTTGCGATCAGCATATCGAACGTCTAAAAAAAGAAAAGCGAACAGGAACGGCCAACAATCACCGGAAAATCCGTAACAGTCTGGTCGATTATTTCAACCGTTCGTCCGTTTCCATCAAAGAGATAAATTCCAATATGTTGATGGCTTATGAGCGCTATCTGCGGTCAGAAAGGACAATGACACGGATCAACCAATTAGGACATGAGGTAACCACGAAAGAAAAAGGATTGTCTGATAGCGGTCTACATAACCAAATGCGTGACCTGCGAACATTATTCAATGCTGCAAGGGATCATTATAATAATGAAGACCTTGGCATTTACCGCATCAAGCATTATCCGTTCAAGAAATATAAAGTTGGCTCCCCACCCCTAACAAAAAAAAGAAACAATACACTTGAACAGGTATTGACTATTCGGGATTGTGTCACGAAACCCGGAAGCCGTGCGGAATTGGCAAAGGAGCTTTATATGCTTTCGTTCTACTTATGCGGAATAAACGCAGTAGACCTTTACCAACTGACAGAACGTGAAATTAGAAATGGTCGTGTGGACTATAATCGGTCTAAAACAGAGGATAAGCGCAAAGACAACGCATTTATCAGTATCAAGATCGTTGATGAAGCAAAACCTTTATTGGAAAAATATTTAAGTCAATTATCGGTTCGATATTCAAGTAGTGACTGTTTGAATTGGGCGTTGTGTAAAGGCATGGAGCAATTACGCAAATTGATAGGGATACCCGAACTTACTTTGTATTGGGCGAGACACACATTTGCAAATACAGCAAGGAATGATTGCCGTATGTCCAAAGACGATGTGGCTCTTGCGCTCAATCATGTTGACGAGGGCAATCGTACAACAGATATTTACATCGCCAAAGATTGGAAAATTGTGGATGACGTACAACGGAAAGTCATTGCGCAGCTAAGAAAAATTGAAATTAAGGTGATGAAGAAGATACAAGCGCAAAAGAATACAGATAAGTTTGCTGCATAAGTAATTAATTCGTTGCATGGGAATACTAACCCATGCAACTTAATATAGGTATAAAATCGCAAATTTTGCTGACATGAAACTCAGTGTTTGCTCTCGGTTCAAAAGATACAGGCGCAAGAGCAGCAATATCCTCGTTCAGCAGGCTACTATTTCAGCATAACACATCATGTAGGGACATGGAATAAAGAAGGGATAAAGTAAAATTTTAATGATAACTATGCGGTCATCTTTCCGATTGGATTTAACCTGATGAAAAGTGAAATATTCGGATTCAACCTTGAGCTTTCGTCCGCCATCCGCTCGGACAGCACCAGCACCAAAGTCACTTCTGTGCTTTTTCATCCCGGAGCAGTGTTTAAGTTTAAACAAGGCTTTTGGGGGCCGCACGGCTGGCCTTTGAGACCAATGGACGTTTCGATTTTACTCTGGTGTTCAATAAAGTGATCGCAAAAAGGCGGGCGTATAATTATTGGGTAGCTGCTCCTTTTCCTGCACACTTCGGCAATAACCAACCTGCTCCTATAGGAACAGGCTCGCAGTTCGGTATAGGCTTTTAAAATTATTTGATATTGGCATCGTATCAGATGCAACCCGGTAGTCAGCGTGCCAAAGGAAGAACGCTGACACTACCAACAAAACAAGTTGTGTGGAAACGACTACAACAATTTGTCCGTAGGCTTTTTATCGTCTGTTGCCCGAGGAGTATGGTAAGCCTTCTTCCGGACAATCCAATGCGGCAGTGGCAGATCCGGATGTATTGTGTTCATCCCTGTACCGATATTTCAGATACAACCATGCAGATTTATTTTATGTGCTGCCCTATGAGCCGATATATGCCCGGGTGGTAGAGAGCATGTGTGCTGACGGTTGGATCATAGAGCTGCATTGTGGCGCAAGCGGGGAACTGTTCTATGCCATTCCATCTAAGATCAAAAGCAAAATACCATAACCCCATTATTAAATTCATTAATAAGGAACCATTATAAAACAATCAAGAAACTATCGCCTATGGCAGACTGATACAAAATGAAGATTATAGATTAAAAAACAACCCGCTTTTTTACAAAAGTATGTATTTTTTTATACTTCTAAATCCTTTAAACTGGAGATAGAATTAAGGCCTTCGGCAAATCCTTTTGGGGTTTGAATTTGAGGCTTTCAGTCTCTGAGCACGAACCCTAAAAGGAGTGATGTGACAGTTCAATTTACACTACCGTTAAATCATACATTATTTGGTATTTTACTATATTTGTTACATACAATAAAGGGTCTTTATTTTTGACTTACTAACACATGTCTACATCTAATATATCATCGGAGTACTTTCCTCTTTTTAAACTGAAGGACGAAGGTGCTTTTAATTATTTCTATCAATTACATTTTTTCGGACTAGTGTCGTTTGCATTTAATATTACTAAAAAATGAAGATGATGCCAAAGAAATAGTTCAGGATTCATTTTTATAACTTACCGCTATCAGAATTCACGAAGCCCCTGTTGCGCGACTGCCATATTGTTCCGATATTTGCTCTTTTACATGACTGCATGCAATATTATCCCGTACCTGACAGTTTATCTCCATTGATCGAGTCCATCTGGTCGTTCGAGAGCCCGGAGCAGCTCCCCAAGCGCGAGCAGGCCTTGGTGATCCCGACCGGTAAATGCGTACTGCTGTGGAACTATCAAGGTACTTACGAGCATGTCGTGGACGACACGGTGTTCCATCATCCGCTGTACGACCTGCATCTGGTGGGCCCTCATAACAAAAATATTGCGCTCCGCGGTTCTGCCCCGGTCAGCTCCATCGGCATCACCTTCAGGCCCTATGGCTATTATGCCATCGCAGGTGCTGCCATGCCCACATTAGTCAACGGGGTAGCGTCCATCTCTCGCCTGAAGCAGGACGGCAGCATGGTACTGGACTCCTGCACTGGTATGCCTGCGGACAGTATCGGTCCGCTGCTGCAGCTGCTGGACGAGCGGATACAGTTTGCAGCTGATGGGCGCGTCATCAGCGCAGTGGATGCCATCGACCAGCATCAGGGTAATATCCGCATCCGGGAGGTCTTTGAAAATATTCCCGGCTCGCAGCGGCATCTCAATAAGCTGTTCAAGGAGCAGGTCGGCCTGACACCGAAAGAATATGCTTCCATCGTGCGCCTCCAGGCGATGTACAACCTCTATATCCGTGATCAGCAAAGGGAAAACAAAGACCATCTGTATGATCTTTACTATGACGAATCCCACTTCCTGCAAGACTTCCGCAAGGTATTCGCACAGCGGCCACGGCAGTTTATGCGCGCCCCCAACCAGCTGGGGAATGCCTTCAACAAAAAACGATAGGTCTACTTTTTCCTATTTTGCAATCCCGGGGTGCTGTTACTTTGCAGAAAAAACACACAAACATGTTATTAAAACACGTAACAGATACCGCCAGCGCCTTGCTGGCTTTCAAAGCGGCCGCAGGCTCCATTCCCTTTGCGGAGGAGGTAGCCGCCCATTTCGGCATCGAAAGCCCTGCCGCTCCACAACAGGATTTTGGTTTCTGGGCCAGCGTGCTGCACTTCGAAATGCGGTACCGCTCCCTGGATTATTTTCTGGAAAAGACCGCAGCACCTACCGTACTCGAGCTCTCCACAGGCTTCTCGTTGCGCGGTTTGGACTACGCCCGCAAGCACCCCGACGCCAGCTACATCGACACGGACCTGCCGGCCATCATCAGCCAGAAGAGTGAAATGCTGCGTACCATGCAGCAGGCCGTCCCGCAAAACCTGCAATTACAGCCGCTCGACGTGCTGCACGCCGAAAGCTATCCGGAGAGCAGCAGCGAACTCGCTATCATCAATGAGGGGCTGCTGCTGTACTTCGACGACACTACCAAAAAACAGATCCTGCAGCATATCCGCAGGCTGCTCGAGCGGCAGGGCGGCACCTGGACCACCGCCGATATTTATATCCGGCATGAGACCCAGGTCGTGGGCAGCGACAGAGACGGACGATGGAACGATTTCTTCCGGAAAAACAATGTGCACGCCAACTACTTCGAGTCTTTCGACCAGGCCGGGCAGTTCTTTTACGATGAGGGCTTCCGGGTGCTCGAAAAGTACCCGCCCGAATTTGACAAGTACAGCAGCCTGCCCAAGCTACTGGCGGCGGCCACGGGCGAACAGCTGGAGCTGCTCAAAAGCCGGGGCAAAGTCCAGGAGACCTGGCAGCTGGGACTGAGGTAAGTCCCCCGCCCCAATGGCTGACCAGCAGCCTTTAAATACAGCGGCCTACCTTCCGGAAATATACCCGGAGGTAGGCCGCTCTGCTTACTGCCCTGATGCTCGCGCAACACCAATGCGCATCTAGCCTACAGGCCGATCTGGATCCCCAGTTTCACAACGCGCTGGTTCTGGTAGGCGTCGCCAGCACTGTTGGCCGTCACCTCCGGATCCTGCTGGTACAGCGAATAGTTGGTCCAGGTCAGCAGGTTATACCCGCTGAGGTACAGACGTGCATTGTTGATTTTAAACGGCAGCCTCCTGTTGGGCAGCCGATAGCCCAGCTCCACGGTTTTGAGCTGCAGATAAGTGGCATCAATCAGCCAGAAATCCGACATATAGGTCGAGGGGCTGTTGATGGTCGTGGGGTTGGTGGTCAGCCGCGGTCTCCGGTGTCCACCGCTGCAGATGGATCGGCTGAAACTGACTATGGAACGGCTCGATACCACTGCCTCTGATGCTGAAGCTGTAATCTGTGGTGCCCTGCAGCAGCACGTTGAAGCTAAAGCTCTTGTAGCTGCCGCCCAGGGTCAGGCCGAAACTCGTATTCGGAATATCGGGTCTGCCGATGACCGTCCGGTCGTAGTCATCGATGATACCATCGCCGTTCAGATCCTTATAGCGGAGGTCGCCCGGCTGCACCTGATAACCACCCGAAGGCTTGGGGCTGTCGGCAATATTCTCTTCAGTATAAAAGCCGTCATACAGGTAGCCCAGAGGCTGGTTGATCTGCTGCCCCGTCAGGCGCAGCCAGGGAAATGCCGGTGCGGGTTCATCCTGAAAGAGGATCTTATTCTTGAAGTAAGTCAGCATCCCCTTGATATTGTAATTAAACGCCCCGATATTGTTGTTGACGTTCAGCTCCAGCTCCAGCCCCCTGTAGCGCACACGCGCAATATTGGTCGGGGATACCCCACCCCGATATGCTGGAACAGCGACTGGGAGGTCACCAGCTAATCATAGCGGATATTGTTGAAGTAATCCAGGGTCAACGAGAACTTATTTTTCCAGAGGTTGATATCGAGCCCCAGATCAAAAGACTTTTGCTTTTCCCAGGTCACGTTATCATTTCCCAGATCCCATTCGGTGATAATCAGCGAAGGCTGGTGTGTCTCGCCAAAAGAATAGCTGCCCCCTGGTTGTATACCTGCTGATAGAGGTAGCGGTCAGCAATCACCTTGTCGGAACCCACGATGTCGTACGAGGCCCGCAGCTTGAACAGCTCCACAAAGTCGAAGGCATCCTTAAAGAATGTTTCTTTGGACAGGTTGTATCCGGCCGACACGGCCGGAAACAGCCCATAGCACTATGCCCCCCGAAAACGGTCCGAACCATTGTAGGCCGCAGTGGCATCCAGCAAAAACATCTTTTTGTAACTGTAGCCCGCCCTGAAGGTGTTGCCCTAAAAATTCAGCGGGATCCAGTTGGTCTTCTGATCGCCCTTGGTCTTGTACGACTCACGGTTGTACAGCAGTAGTCCCGTCACGCTGTGGTCGCCGAATGAACGCGCATAGTTAAAATTAGCCTGCACGTTCACACGGTTGTTGTAATCGCCCTGATAGGCACGCAGCGTATAATTTCCCAGTACATAGGGCGCCCCGCCCTTTAACAGATAACCGTTGGTCGAGGGGTCGTAGCGGTACACCGGGATTTCGTCCCGGGCCTGCTCGCGGCCATTGGACTCGACGCTCGCATAGGATACGCGTGTCGAGAAAGACAGTCCCTGCAGCCAGCTATTGAGCTCCTGCGTACTGCCAAACAATTCATTATCCGCTCAAGCAACGTAACGAGGCGAAACCTAGTAACCTCTTGCTGTCTCGTGAACTCCGTCCGTTCGGACAACAACCCGCAGGGATTTAACATCGAAAAATTTATATTCAAACTCCTGTTCATCAACAATAACTTTGATGTTAGTAACTGTTTCTTCCTGCGTAGCAGCCTCCGCTTGCATGGCAACAAATGCGTTTTCCATAGCTGCAAATTTTGGAGAAACCAAATCCATATCCTTGCTGATTTTTTGGCTGGTGATTTTAGCGTAAATCTGTGTGGTGGTAATATGCTTGTGTCCCATCATTTTGCTAAGGCTTTCAAGAGGCACACCCTCGGTTAAGAACATCGTAGCGAAAGTATGACGGGCTGTGTGGAACGATATTTTTTGTTCGGTAACAATACCTGCTTCCTTCGTGAGTTTTCTTACGTGGACATTACAGGTTGAATTGGATGGAACGGGAAATATCAAATCATTACGGGTAACACCCCTGTACTTTTCGATGATACGTTTAGGGATTTCCATAAGCCGGACGTTGGAAGCAACGTCTGATTTTTTCCTCCGGCTAATAATCCATTGATGCCCGTCAAAAAAGGACTGAATGTTGCTCCATTTCAGCTTTTTAATATCAATGTAGGAAAGCCCTGTAAAGCAACTGAAAATAAAGAGGTCTTTAACAAGTTCATACCTGCTTTTGGACGGCTTTAAAAGCATGAGCGTTTCTACATCCTTTTTTAAGAGATAACTACGGTCGGTTTCCTCCATGCTGATTTCGTAATCCTCAAAAGGATTATCCCGTATCAACTTGCATTTGACCGCCAATTTAGCCAGTGCGATAACGGGCATCGTATAAACCCAAACCGTATTATGGGTGCATTCCTTGTCAATCCTCAAAAAGAAGTCAAACTCACGGATAAAGTCAGACTTCAATTCCCTGAAAGCCATATCCTCCCGATGGTAGCGTAGTTTGATGAACTCTGCAAGGTGTTCGTAAACTTTCTTATACTTGGCGTAGGTGCTTGCTGACCTTTCGCCTTTCGCTACCATTTTTTCAAAATCCTTGTTCTCTTGCTTGAAGACCTTTAGGATAGCATCATCCATGACCCCGACACCGAGAAACGTCAGCTTCACTTTATCGGCGGTGGCAAAGCCCTCATCTTTCATCATGTCCTCATAAATCTTATCAATACGTGTCCGTATTTTATCCAGCTTGCCATTCAGGGTTACAGCCTGATTGCTCCTGCCTAACGCACGTCCATACTTCAAATCCCAATTGTCAGGGTGTATTTCCAGCTTGGTGCTGAATGATGCGGGGGGTCCATCAATGGTGATGCGCCCCATAATTGCGACTGCGCCGTTCTTTTTCGGTTCGTTTTTCTTTAGATAGAAAAGCAGCTTAAACGTTGACCTTTTCGCTTGTTCCATAACTCAATTGTTTAATGTTTAAAATTAAATTTCAATGAGTTACAAGGAAAGATGAAAAGGAGTGCAAAATACTGAAATATAATCAGTTATATTATGGGTGGTTAGGCTGTAACCAGTAACGATTTAGTAACCTAACCCTGTCTTTTCAAGCCCAAAAACCAAAGTACAGAGACTTCCAATTTTAGACCCACGTGTTATAAACTACTGTGTTTTAGCGGACTTCACCGTTTTGCTTATTTTTGCTTTTTGTCGTTATTTTTTATTAATAAACAGTAACAAATACGTAACAGAAGAAAATTTCGCGGTTCCAAAAATTGTCCATATATTGCTTCTGCAAGTCGGAAACGATGATTTTGCACCGTGTAAAAAGGTACAGGCCGAAAGTCTCATAATCTTTTGGTCCCTGGTTCGAGCCCAGGTGGGCGCACAGGTAAAATCCCTTAATCTTAAATAGGTTAAGGGATTTTTTTATCCTTTTAGGTTTATAAAAATTTGATTGATTTTTGGTCTATTTAGGGAGCTTTGTGCTCATTTCTGTACTCATTTTGAGTTTGTTGAAATACTATTTTTATAAAGCTATTTTGTTGTTTTAAAACCGCAAAATAGAGTTATATTTGTAGAATACAAACAACAAAATGCAGGCTATATTAAACTTTCAAGATACATTATTACAAAGTATCAATAACGATTTCCGGAGATATCTGCATGATGAAATTAATTGGGATCAACGGATGATAGGTATAAAAGGTCCGCGAGGAGCCGGAAAAACGACTCTATTGTTACAGCATTTGAAATATGACTTAGGCCCCCATTCTGGTAAAGGGTTATATGTTACAGCAGATCATACTTGGTTTTATAATAAAAGTTTATTAGATACCGCAATGGAATGGCATCAACAAGGAGGGGAAGTATTTTTGATTGATGAGGTGCATAAATATCCAAATTGGTCGAGGGAACTCAAGAATATTTATGACGGGTTACCACAGATGAAGGTAATTTTTTCTGCGTCATCCGCACTAGATATCTATCGTGGTCAGGCAGACCTCAGCAGACGGGTGATTAGTTATTCACTGCCCGGCCTATCCCTGCGGGAATATTTGGCTTTTACAGGAGTCGCTACTTTCCCTCCTATTTCGCTGATGGAAATCCGTGATCGTCATCGTGAAATCAGTCAAGAGATAGTCTCTGTTATTCGACCGTTACCTTTTTTTACTAAATATTTGAAAAGTTGTTATTTGCCTATTTTTACAGAGGGCGAAAATGAATATCTACCTAAATTAGAACAGATTATCAATGCGGTGGTAGATACGGATCTTGCCTATATTGCTTCATATAATGCAGGTACGGCTGTTAAGGTAAAGAAATTACTGGGGGTTGTTGCAGAGTCTGCTCCTTTTAAACCGAATATTTCTGCACTGTCGAATAAGTTAGATATACCTCGTGATCGTGTACTAGAGTATATCTATCAGCTACGAGATGCTAGATTATTGAATGTATTGTCTGTTGTCGGAAAAGGCGTTTCAAGACTCCAAAAGCCTGATAAAATTTTCTTAGAAAACACCAACCTTTCTTATGCAATCCATCCAATACCCGATAAAGGTAACCTAAGGGAAACGTTCCTTTTAGGTCAATTACTAAATGCAGGTTTTGACGTGTTTGAACCACATAGTGGAGGTTTTTTAATCGACGGCATCACAATTGAAGTAGGAGGAAAAACCAAATCGACAAAACAGGTTCGAGACGAAGTCTCTTATCTTATAGCAGCTGATGATATTGAACTAGGGTTTGGTACCAAAATTCCTTTATGGCTATTCGGCTTTATGTATTGATTACATTTACTTCATTGAAGTATTAAAAAAATAGGGGAAGACCCTACCTTCTCCTTATGGGAAAAAGCCTTTTTTGTTGTTAAAAATGTTTTCTCAATTGTGCGTTTGGCTTGACAATCGTTCTGTAATGACAATAGGCAAAAATTGTAAATATGTGCCATATTTCCACGATTATGTAAACAGTAGTTGGCACGATTTTACAATTTCAAAAGTCATATATTTCGTAATTTTAGAAGCAAAAACAGGGTTTAAACTATCATTAACATAGTTTTTGTTCTTGAACAACACGCCAAAAACGAAAAAGTGAACTCTAGAGTTTCTGATAGAAAAGCTACCGTTTACGACGTACACGCTACCTTTCCTATTAAAAACGGTAGCGTTTATTTCTTAAACACTACCGTTTAGAGTCTATACGCTACCTTTCTCACAAAAAAAGGTAGAGTTTCTTTCTAGGGCACTGCCGTTTAAGGTCTATACGCTAGCTTTCCCATAAAAAAAGGTAGCGTTTATTTCTCAGACACTACCGTTTATGATTTACACGCTGACGTTTCCATCCTAAACGGTAGCGTATATTTCTTGAACGCTACCGATTGAGTTATACAGGGTGGTGTCTTTAATAGGAAAGCTGGTGTTCCTTGCGCATACTTTGTCGTTTTTTGTAGAGAGATTTTAGGTACAATCGGCACACCGTTACAAAATTTTGGCTTTTGGAAAATACTTATTACCTTACCGCCATTCCCCATAGAAAGCTGGGACTTTTGTTTACAAGGGACATTTATGAATATATTTGATTTCATTATACACGACAGGGAGAAGGTCGAATTGGATGATATTTTGTTGGACGAAGATAATCGACAACAGGTACAGCAATTAATTAAGGAGCATACCTATGTTGGTGAGTTGCTACAATACGGTCTACCTGTGAATCACAAAGTGCTCCTTCACGGTAGTTCGGGCTGTGGCAAGACGATGACAGCTAAAGCAATTGCGCAGGCCTTGGGAAAGAATATTCTCATCCTTAACCTAAGCAATATTGTGTCTGCCCGTATCGGTGAAACTTCACAAAATATCAAACAAGTGTTTGATAAAGCTGCACGGGAAAAAGCTGTTCTATTCTTGGATGAATTTGATCAGATTGGCAAGGCTCGAGGTAATGATGACAAAGATGTTGGGGAGATGCGCCGTTTGGTGAATACGCTTATCCAGTTAATAGATTATTTCCCTAATGATGCATTGCTCATCTGTGCAACCAATCATCCTGAGATTATCGATACAGCATTGTTAAGACGCTTTCAGCTACGCATACGCTTTGCAATGCCTTCTAAAGAACTTTTGGACAGTTATTACGATACATTGTTAACACGTTTTCCCGAAGAGCTCCGAGAAGTGACAAGGGTATATAATATTTCCTTTGCTGAAGCAAAAGACCATACGCATACACAGGTGAAGGCGGCTCTTTTACGCAGATTAGAGACAGCAAGACAATACGCCAACAATTAAGGTCTTTAGCAACTATTTTAGGTGGTAGACTACTCCCAATCCTATATTCCACATTTCGTGCCATGTGATTGCTTTAGCACTTTTAATATAGTTTATTGTGCGCTTGTCTGTAGTTCCTAGCTCGTAATAAATACCCCACTTTTTATACTTCAATTCACTTCCTAAGGTTAGGCCCACATTAAGAGCGGTCGTAAAATAGTAATACCCACTATCATAATAACCGGGTAACTTCTTGAAATATTTGCTGCCGAAAGATGAATTGTACCAAATCCCGACATTTAACCACTCTACTTTGGTGTCAGCACCGTATTCTCTATGAAAACCACTGTATTGCCCTTTTAAAGTCAAGGAATGTATTGGATCGTCCGCATAACGAGCAGGCACAAACCCGTACATAATCCCACCTTTCCAATGTTTATTTGGGGTAACATATCGCACGCCTGTCGAGAACATGCCAATATTTCCCGCAAACTGGAGGACAACGTTATTAGGAAGTAACCTATCGATTATTCTTTGTGTAGAGTCCGGTTCATTAGCCAAGACATTGAGATGTAGGCTTATCAAAATAAGAATAGCGAAGCAGCGCATTAGAAGTATTTTTGTTGTACAAGTATCTCGTTACCAAAGACGGTGACCTTAACATATTCTTTTTTTAGCAATGTAGGAACGACGAGGTAAGGCACACCATCGTTAAAAAACTCACCATATTCAAAAGAATGTGTATGTCCATGTATTGATAAGCGTGTGCTTTTATTTACTGCCAAAAGGTCTACAAAGTCATCCCTTAATGCCGGATCAAAGTCATCCGACATCGGCGGTACGTGGGAAATAAAGAATAGATTGTCTTCTCTAGCATTAAGGATTTCAGTGTTGAGCCAACTTAAATCAGGCAATGTTCCATTAAAACCAACTTCTCTCCCATTGTTGTTAAAGAGAATGAATCTGTTGGCTCCATAGGTAAATGTAAAATTCTCCGGACCAAAGAATTTTCTATAGATTTCTTGTCCGTTCCCAAGCATATCATGGTTGCCTATGCAGCCAACGACTGGGAAGTTAAGTTTCTCTGTCAACTCGTGGTAAAGATTGTATTCAAAGTTTGCTCCATAATCCGTAAAGTCTCCCGCATGTAGGATAAACGCAACGCTATCCTTTGCATAAGTCTTGTTGACATGTCTTACAAAAGACTCAAGGGGTTTATAGGCCACTTGTGAATCCGACATAATCAGAAAACTAAAGGTATCTTTCGGGGATAATTGATTGATCTCCGCTATGGATTTCTGATTGATTTCCCGATCCAAAGGTCTTACTTCAAGTACTGAATACTGAAAATTTCGTTTACAAGCTGAAAAGAAAAAAGCAGTGAAGAAAAGTAATAGTACGTATATTCTATAATACACAGTCGCAATTTTTAAACAAATTCAAAATTTCTACAAAATTAAACCATTATTAATTGAACATAGTAATCAAAAAGTCAAAATAAGAATCTGTCTTTAAATTTTGATTTCACGGTATCGTTTAGGTGACATGGCAACATGGTTTTTGAAAAACTTCCCGAAAGAGGTGGCATCTGGAAAGCCAAGATGGTAGGCAATATCTTTAATAGTTTTGTTGGTTGATTGGAGTAAACTCTTGGCTTCTAAGATCAAGAATTCATTAATCCAATCATTGGCTGATTTGCTAGTCAAATGTTTGATTTTTGTCGCTAAGTATTTCGGGGTCAAACATAATAGATCAGCATAATAGGCTAATTGATGTTCTTTTCTGTAGTGTGTATAGACCAAGTCAAAGAATGCAGCTTGAAATTCAGCGTTCTTACTTATACTTGCTGTGGATGCTATTCTTGTAGCAAAAACCGTATAGAACTCTTAAATACCAGCCAAAACAGTATGTCTTATAATTTCTTGTTTATAGGTAGAGTAGTAAATCTGGGTATAAGATAATATCAGCGTGATGTAAGATACGATGACATCTTGGGAATACTGTGGTTTTTGAAACTCGTCATACGCCTTCTTGAATAAATCCCATAATAAAACCTCGTCATCTTTAGTCAAATACAATGCTTCGTGGTTGTTGTAATGCACAAAGTTATATTCCTTCGCAACCCGATGTATCAGTTTTGCATCGACCATAATAACATATCCTGAATCTGGTTCGTTCACATCCCAAGCCATCGTGTTCTGTGGACAGTCGACATATAAAAAAGAATTGGCCTGATCCTCAAATTTTTGATCGATAATCTGATCCTTTTCCAAAGGAGGCTTTATAGCCATCATATATAAATCAATATTGATTTTTTGGGATTTACGCAGAAAATCCTTTTCGTTTGCGAAATTGACTATATGCAAATTATCATTTTTCAAAGTTGAAAATTGTGCATAATTCACAAATTCTTGTATGTTAAATATTTTCTTAACCGTTTCTCTTAAAAGTAATATACAAAATTGCGTATTTAAGAAAGTGTATTCGGATACTTTTTCATTGGAAAATGGATACTTTTTACGGATTCAATCAAAAAAATGTCGCATCAGACTATTCGCCATATCACAGAAGTGCGGGGATGTATATTTATAAACATAAAAACAAGATGCGTTTGCCCTGAATAACATAGCCCGACATTACTTTATATATAGATAATTAGGTAACTTTACTTTGAAAGACACTTTTTTATATTTATGAGCAAACAAGTATTATCCCGTAAGAATTTTATAAGACAATCGGGATTAGGACTTATGGGATTAGCCTTCGTACCAAAGACAGTGAATGCACAAACTACCGATGAAACAAAAGATGGCATGGCGGAATATCCCTCAAAAAATTATACGTTGAAGAATGTCCGTTTAGAGACTGGTTTTGAGTACATGGATGACGAGGTTACCCGCACGAAAACGGAGTTATACTGTATTACTATTGCCGAGGGAAAGATAAAAAAAATATCAACCAATAGACCAGATGATTCTGAAGCCATTGATGCAAAAGGATATTTAATGCTACCGGCATTTAAAGATATGCATATCCATTTGGACAAGACCTTTTATGGTGGCGCTTGGCAAGCTACCCAAAGGAGAACAGGAGGTGTCAAAGGGATGATTGCATTGGAAAAGGAAATACTTCCTAGAATGTTAAAGACATCGACTGAACGTGCTGAAAAACTTATTGTGCTACTTCAATCAAAAGGAACTTCGTTTGCCAGAAGTCATGTAAATATCGAACCTACGTCAAAGTTACAGTCACTCAAAAATCTACAGAAGGCGCTTGAAAATAGAAAAGACAGCTTCGGTGCTGAGATTGTAGCCTTCCCGCAGCATGGTGTATTTTACACAGATTCAGCTCCCTATTTAAAGGAAGCTGCGCAAATGGATATCGACTTTATTGGTGGGGTCGACCCTTACACGATCGATGGTGCCATTGAGAAAACCATAGATTTTACGGTTCAATTAGCACTGGATAACCAAAAAGGAATAGACTTACATCTACATGAAACCGGCGAATCAGGGCTAAAGACTGTGCAATATCTTATACAAAAGGTCAACGAAAACCCTTTTCTCAAGGGTAAAACTTATATAAGTCATGCTTTTGTTCTGGGAAAATTAGATAAAAACGTACAAGAAGATACTATCGAACAGTTGGGGGCTGCTGAAATAGGGATTGTTTCTACTATACCATTTGGAAATTTGATTATGCCAATACCTATGATATATAAGCATAACGTTGAAGTATTGACCGGTAATGACAGTATAATCGATCATTGGAATACCTTTGGAAGCGGAAGCGTTCTCCAAAAAGCTAATCTCATGGCACAGCTTTATGGTTATACGACTGAATTTTCACTCTCCAGATGCTTAAAATTAGCTACAGGCGATATACTTCCATTGGACAATATGGGTGAACAGCAATGGCCTAAATCCGGTGATGCAGCCAATATTGTGTTAGTTGATGCAAGTTGCTCAGCTGAAGCAGTATCTCGAATTTCCGAAGTGAAATCACTTATACACGAAGGAAATATAGTCTATTAATACAGCTTATTGTGGAATTCCATCAAATTTAATCAAGACCTTCCCACCAGGCACTGGTTTCAGGAACACTATCCAGAGAGACGACTTGCCCTATCTGTGGAGTGATTATATCCACGTGCTTTGCATGTGCCGCTGTGGTAACACGAATAAGCGGATCGTCCCAGGAATGGTTCGCCAATGGAAATTTGGATGAGTGGACAGGAATAAGATACGCAGCTTGTAACTCTTGTGCGACCTGGACAACCTCTTCCGGCATCATGTGGATATAATGCCACATTTTGTCGTACTGCCCATTTTCTAAAATTACAAAATCAAATGGACCATATTGCGTTCCAATTTCCTTGAAATGTTTGCCGTAACCACTATCCCCACCTACAAAGATTTTTTTGCTTCCATTCAATACAAACGAAGACCAAAGGCTCGTGTTCCTTTTGAATGCACGGCCGGAAAAATGTCTTGCTGTCGTTGAAGTTATTGAAAAACCGGCTACTTCAGCTGTTTCTCCCCAATATAACTCCGTAATCTGATTGGCAGGATATCCCCATTTTTCCAAATGAGCCCCTACTCCTATCCCAGTAACAATATGTTTGATTTTACCTTTCAGCTGCATAAAGGTGTTGTAATCCAAGTGATCCCAATGATCGTGCGAAATGAAAAGTATATCTACCTCAGGTATGTCTGCAGCGGTATAATCATACGTGCTATTGAATGCCCGTACACTAATGCGTACTGGGGTAGCATACTTACTAAAAACAGGATCAACCAGAATTCGTTTTCCATCCAACTGCATGAAATAAGATGAGTGCCCGAACCACACATATACATTACTGTCCAATGGAAGAGCGTGTAGATTGCTCTTCACTACAGGAATAAGATCTTTAGGGACATTACGTTCTCTTTTTTTGAAGAAGCTCAACATAATATCACTATATGTCGTTCCCTCGGCCAATGCAGGTGTAGGTTCCAGGTTATCAAAAGATCCATTCTTGAAATTAGGTTTCCCCTCCATAAGCGTAAGACGCTCCCCTGATGCATTTGTACCAAAGCGTGGATGAAACATATATAAAAATCCTCCAACGACTATAAGTACCACGAGGATAAGTAAAATCTGCATACTTCTAATTAAAAATTTTTTCATCATAAAAACAGTTT
This sequence comes from Sphingobacterium wenxiniae, assembly GCF_900116225.1. Lineage (GTDB taxonomy): Bacteria > Bacteroidota > Bacteroidia > Sphingobacteriales > Sphingobacteriaceae > Sphingobacterium > Sphingobacterium wenxiniae. The sequence goes on along the minus strand of NZ_FOZZ01000002.1, from coordinate 416,013 downwards.
CAAAATTAGTAGAATGCATATAATCTAAAAGTCATAAACCATATTACAGATATAAATTATCTTGCTTCATCCAAAATCAACTTTTTGCCTTTGGGAGTCTTTATCACCGAGTAAGGTGCAACCACAACAGGTGTATTCGGATATTTGGAAATACCTTTATGAAAAACTGTCGTTTTGAGTATATCGGCAGGGTATTTACGTGTTTTATGAAATCCAAGAATTGACCATGTTTTTATAAAAATATAATTTTCGTCAGCTTTTTTTATCTGTAAAATATATCTACCGTTCATCCAAAGCATACAGACTAACATTGCATTTCCTGCAACGAGCATATATACTGTCCAAGCCACTGCCGAAAATTCGGAACTGTATTCCAAAGCAAATTCTTCCCAATCCGAGAATATCATATAAAACACAAAGATGGACAATGCCACCGTGATAATGCTGATGAAATAAAGGGTCGGCTGTCGTTTGCTCTCGTATATCCGATGGTTTTTATCGTCTTTTTTCATTTTTTCAATCTATCAATATCACCCGGGAAAACTTTTTGCGGAACGGTTTCCCCACGGGCAACGGTATGTAGTCGGTCTTTGAACGTAAACCAAACCATAATACCGACAAGCGGAACGATAATAAGGCTGAAAAATGACGTAGCCTGGCTATCGCCAATACCAAAATGCAATACCAAAATGCAATACCACAAGAATACTCAATGCTGCGATTGCTGCTACGATGACTAGGAATGTTGATCTTGGTGTCATTCCGTACTGTAGGAGCATCATAGGGTTGTCCGAGCGGACTTTCTCTACCAGCTTTATAGCAAGTTTCTAAGTTTTTAGGATGGCCATCAGCCGAGCTTGCTTGCGTTCAAGCCATACGTCTGCCTTGATAGACAGAGGGCAAGATTGCAGGAAGGCATGACGGCTTTCTATATATCAGTCTGACAACTTCTTTTTATTTATTCGGTAATGAGAGGAGGTGCTGTTTTGTTTCTCTATCACTACCATTTATTCGTTCAAAGGTCGGAGTATGCTATGTTTCGTTTCATGGGTCAAAAAGGTCAGTGTTTCGCTGAAGCAAGGTTTTGACTGAAAAATACGATCCGCCAAAAGCGGATGGAATTTTTTTAGCAAACCGAAGGCTTGACCTTGTAAAGCGTAAAAACACTGATTTACCTTTGCCCGTGAAAATGAAACGAATAGCATGCCTACTTTTTAATAAAATGGTGTAATAAATTGAAAATCAATTATATCTCAAGAATATGGGCAAAATTGGGTTCGATGTTCCCTAAATTTCGATCATTTTACGAGACACAACATCGAACCCCGAAAATAATTTCAGAGTCAACGTATATCTGTCAGAATAACAGTAAGTTACAAGAAAAAAAAAGGGACAAACCTGTTGTTTTCAGATTTGTCCCTGGAGGTGAACCCGTTGGTACAGAACTCGAACTCCTTTCTGGAAGATTTAAGACGATTAAACCAACTTAAAGACAGTCCGTACCAATCTGATATATTCGTGGAAAAGATTAATAAAACTAAAGAATCCATATCTACCATTAAAGGGAGAAAATTTAAAAGGTAATATCCTCAGCTATATTATTTTGAATTTTTCATAGCTTTCAACTTTTTTAATTTCAAATAATTCCAGTAGTTTTTTTCTTATAGCATTGTCAGTTTTTTGATTTTTGTCCTGTTTACTTAGAACTAAGTCGATTGAAATTTGAAAATCTGAATTTTCGTCTTTAGATTTCACATAATCAGGAAAGCCAAGATTAATTATTGCAAAGCCTTCAATACCACTATAATTCAGTTTATATCTAAATTTTACTGCGCCAAATATTAATTTGGGAAAGTATTCGACCTTATTAAGTAATATGTGGTTCTGTAGCCCTTTTCCATTCAGTTTTAAATTGTCTATTTCATCTAAAAATATCTTTACATCGTTATGGCTTTCAACATTCTCATCTAAATAAACATCAATGTCAGTTATAGATTTGAATTCGAGATAAATATTGAAGTCACTTGCAAAGGAATAGAAAAATTTAATTCTTGAAGAATTATCAAAATGATTAAATTTAACGGTAATAATATCATCATTTGAACTGACTATTGATTTTTGAAAGAGCTTTTCTTTCACCACATTCATAATCAAATTATTGACTTCAAAAGTCTCTTTTGATGTTGAGTTTTGTTGCACTGAAATCTGAATGTCCTGTTCAGAAACTTTCTTCAGTGTTATCGCTCCGTTGTGATAGGTTTTATTATTTGTCCAATCACTAAGTAGGTTCTCTCGTTCTATCTGATATTCAAATATTGCAGTGTTTTCGTCTTCGAAATAGAAAGTTGGATTACCAATGATTTTATAATTTGGTTTGTATGTATGTTTGTCAACAATTAGAGTATGCAAGTCAATTGCAGTATCAAAAATATCTGTAAAATCAAAGTCTGAATTGCATTTGATTGAAGAAGTCCTATATTTTATACTTTCTTCTTTCGTTTTTTGCGTGTCGTATAAAACAGAATAATCCCTCGGACTTATAACACTTTTCATTAACAATGGAACAGAGTTATTCTTCTCGTTATGACCAAGAAACACTCCTTTTTCTCTCATAAGAAAGTTTATGTTTGCGTTTGTGACATTAGATTTAACAAGTAGCTGTCTTATATAATCTCCTTGAGGTAAAATATCTTTATTCATATCATTAATTTCTAAAATCAGACGGGAACTTCTTTATTTCTAAATTTTCACCGAGCTTATACATCGGAAATTTTACAAGCTTTTCTTTCACAATATTTTCATTTGTCAAATAATCATACGTCTTATAGCTCAAGATTATTTTATCAACTGCATTTAAATGGTCAAATGATTTTGCAAAATTTAAAAGTTGTACAAATTGTTCTTCTTCGAAGTCATCATTTATGAATATACTTAATGTAATTCTGTTGTTCTTTGCTGTCCTTAGTGCAATTATGTCGGAGTATAAATAGTTTAAAGGAAAGATTTTTCCATAAGAGTTTTCTTGAATGGAAGTGAAGTTTAGACCACTATTGTGGTAGACAAAATCAACATTATCGTTCCCAAATATTTCTTTTGTTCTAAAGATACTCTCATATAAGAAATTGACTTTGCTATTGTCCAATAGTATTATTTTATCAAAAACTAAGTCCGTATCAATTTGAATGTTATCAACCTTTGAGACTAAATCAAAATTCAAATCACTTGTATTTGACAACCAAACTAAAATGCCGAAAATTTCTGTTTTGTTAACACCTGTAAAATTCTGATTTATATTGTTTTTTAATTTAGAGTTGTAAAAACACTCTAAAGTCTGAGCTAAATCTTTTATGTGGGATTTGAATAGGGTTGACGGATATTTGGGGTATTCACCTCCTACATACTTAGATGAAATAATGCCGATGTCAAGACTATAGTCTTCTAATGGACTTTTATAGCTAATCAGCCCGTCTATTCCGTGAGACGATTTGTTTGATTCTGCATATTTGTCTTTATGTTTAAAGCCCTTAATACAGTCGATTGAAGGGTTTTCTATTAAAGAGTTGAAGTTCAAGATATTTTCAAAAATAAATTTGACTATATATTCGCCCTTTTCTCCAATGGATTTCGACCATTCTCCCATATTTAATTTGTTGGTTTTAAAAGTTACATACGGTTTGATAACGTTTTTACAGATTAAAAGAAATCAGTAAAGACGGCTGAAACAAAAAATATTGACAATATAGATAAAAATATCATAAAAATGATGTTGTCAAAGCGTAAACAAGGAATAAGATGCTCATTTAATCTTTAATTATCTTCCCCTACTTCGTCCTGTCTCATGAAAAAAGCTCGGTACTAATCGTAAAATTTGGAGAGGCATATTGGCTTCATTTTAAACCTTTAGTATTATGAGACACTTATTACACAAAATCGTCTCCGACATACAGAAACAGGAACGTAAATTGTCGGCGGAGGCTTCGAGTTTTATGGACGAGGCATACAGGATGACGGTCTATCTGAAAGAGGTTCTCGCAGACATCAAAGAAGATATTATAAACGAGGGCTTCACAACATTAGAAGACGAAATCCTTTTCTTTAAGCAGATAAAACCCTCCGTTCTTGGTAAGCTCATCTATTATAACAAAGTGTTTAGAATTGAAACTGCCTGCCCAGCAAGCAATGGAAATATGTATGAGAGCTATTTTGCCATGCACCTGCGTGAATTGAAACTGGAATATACCGAGCATGTCTGCAATTCCGATTTTTACCGCTATTACCGTTCGGGCAGAACCGACCGAGATGAACAATACTTTACTCTTGGCAAAATCAACTGCTATGACGGGCTGAACAGCTTTGTATTTGAAATCGACCCCAAATTTTCGACCTACTTTGATTACAAAGTGGCGAAAATCATAGCCAACGAATTAATCTATAACTATCTGACGACAAAGCTAAGCCCCGAACAAAATCCCGATGTACTGCTACAACACGAGGAAACAAAAGACTTCTTTTGGACACAGACAAAAAATGCCCTTATCGAATTGATTTATGCTCTTTACGCCTGCGATGCCATTTCACATGGGAAAATAGGCATCCGCAAAATCAGCATGGTTTTCCAAATCCTGTTCCGTGTATCACTGAACGACATACATAACAGCTTCCACCGGATGAAGACCCGTGCAGGCTCACGCACATTGTTTTTAGACCAACTCAAATACAGTTTAGAGGAATATATGGACAGGGAAGACAACCTATAATTTTTGTCTTCTCTTTCCATCAAAAAGGACAGCATCAATCGGTGCTGTCTTTTTTTTGCCCGTTTGCCTATATGTGTCTATCGGCAAATCAATTGATTTGGATGCCGACCGATTGACCAAAAGTGCGAAAAGCCTCCAAAAACAGCACTTTACACGAATTGTAAAAAAATGAAAAAAGTGCCTTTTTGATAGACACGTATCGGAAGACAGCCTGCGCCAATCGCTCCAATTTTGTGGTGTTAGAAATCATTAAAAAGTATTGCTATGAACATCGACAGAATGGAATTTATCGCATGGATGGAACGTATAATGGAGCGTTTCGATATTTTGAAAGAGTACGTCCTAAACATCAAGAAAGAACGGCACAGCATAGACGGCGAGGAATTACTGGACAACCAAGACCTGCTTCTCATGCTGAAAATCAGCCACCGTTCTCTGCAACGATACCGCTCCACGGGCAAGCTACCATATTACACCATTAGCGGAAAGCTGTACTACAAACTATCGGATGTACACCAGTTCATTAGGGAAAGTTTTAAAGCCCCCTTACGGCGTACAAAAGAAAACCGATGACAAACCCTACCACGAAAAGACGGGTACGGCTATGCCGTACCTGCTTCGCCTACTTTCGGACAATGTAAACTTTAAAAAATCAATATCATGAGCGAACAGACAAATGAAAATCCACAGCAATATCCCGAACAGCTTTCGGATGTGCTGTTGGTGATGGACAAGGAAAAAAAGAAAATCCAAGCCGTTACGGGCGTTGACGAAAACGGTAATCTGAAAACCGTTGATGCCACCAAGAAAAACCAAAGCCAATTTATGCGGGTTGACAGAGCCGGAGATTTGTTTACAAATTTCTTCTCCAACTTTTGGCGACAGCTTAAAGACCCAACCCATTTCTCATTTTTCAAAGTACCTGCAAAGGAAGCGGTCGAAACCGCCAAAGAAATGCAGAAACAGGTCAATGCCCCCACCAAAGAGGGCGAGGCTGTCATGGCAAAGCATGAGGTCAAAGAGCCAAAGGAGCAACAACAGGAAACCAAAAAGGATGTGGAAACACCACAGGCGACACCGGAAACACAGCAAGCACCGGAAAAAAGCGAATACCGCTATAAGGCGGAAGATGTGGACTGGAATTATTTAGCGCAATTTGGGATAAACAAAGAGAGGCTTGAAAAAGACGGGCAATTGGATTTGCTGTTAAAGGGCTATAAGACCAATAAAGTATATCCCACAAGTGTCAATTTCGGTGCGGTTATCATGCGCTCGGATGCAAGGCTCGGTTTCCAAGACGGTGAAGACGGAAAACCTGTACTTATGATGTATGGTGTACGCCATGAACCCAACCTTAAAGCCCCTTTCTTTGGTCACGAGTTTACCAAAGAGGACAGGGAAAACCTGCTCAAAACCGGAAACATGGGGCGTGTGGTGGAATTGACCAACCGCAAGACAGGCGAAAAGATACCGTCCATTATCAGTATTGACCACCTAACGAATGAGGTTATTGCATTCCGGCAGGACAGGATAAAAGTACCCGATGAGATTAAGGGCGTAAAGTTGACCGAAGACCAAAAACGGGATTTAAAAGATGGGAAAGCCATTTATTTAGAGGGGTTGGATTTTAAGAACAGTACGAACAAAAATGCCCATGTGCAGTTCAACGCCGACAAAAAATATACGGAGTTTCTTTTTGGCGATAAAGCCCCCAAACAGGCACAGGAAAACGACCCGAAAATGTTCCGAAATAAGGTGTTCTCCGATGAACAGTACAAGCAACTCACCGAGGGCAAGACCCTTTATATTTCGGATTTCAAAGACGGACAGGGAAATGCCTACAAAGGCTACGTTACGCTGAACAAGGAAACAGGGGGTTATGATTTCAGTTTTAAAAAACCCAATGCGCTGAAAAATAAGGTACAGCCTGCCGAAGCGCACAAAACACAGGTTGCCGTAAACTCCAACGGGAAAACCAACGAGGCAACCAAGCATATCAACGAGCCTCTAAAACCGGAGCAACAAACGCCGAAAAATACAAGGCAACAGCAACGACAGAACGCTCCCATCGCTCCGGCAAAATCCAGAGGGGTAAGAAGATAACACCATCAAAAAACATTTTTCTTTGGAAATCCCCTTTCACAGAATACGAAGGGGTTTCTCAAAGAGAAATGTTCACCACATAATCCATTAAAAGAAATAGTATCATGAAAGCAATCATTGCAGAAAAGCCAAGTGTGGCGAGGGAAATAGCTACCCTGTTGGGAGCAACGGAAAAACGGGATGGCTACCTAACAGGGAACGGCTATGAAGTTACGTGGGCATTGGGGCATTTGGTCGGACTGGCGATGCCCGAAGATTACGGGGTATCGGGCTTCCAAAGGGAAGCCCTGCCCATATTGCCCGACCCTTTTATACTTACGGTACGGAAGATAAAAAAGGACAAAAGTTATGTTCCCGATAACGGGGCATTAAAACAGTTAAAGATTATCGAACAGGTCATCGGTAGATGCGATAGTATCATCGTGGCCACCGATGCCGGACGTGAGGGCGAAATCATCTTTAGGTACATCTATGAATATCTAAAATGCCGTAAGCCCTTTGAACGTCTATGGATAAGCTCACTCACGGAAAAGGCGATTAAACAGGGCTTTGACAACTTAAAAGCCGGAAGCGAATTTGACGGGCTATACCGTGCCGGACAAGGGCGGAGCAAAGCCGACTGGCTTGTGGGCATCAATGCCTCGCAGGCATTGAGTATTTCGGCAGGGCGTGGCGTTTACTCGCTTGGTAGAGTACAAACGCCAACGCTTGCCCTCATCTGCAAGCGGTATTTGGAAAACAAAGACTTTGCCGTCAAGAAATACTTTCAAATCCAGTTGGAACACCGCAAGGAATTTACAGACTTTAAGAGCCTTTCAAAGACCAAATGGGATGACAGGAAACTCGCTGACGATACGCTGAAATCTATTCAGCGTAACGGAACAGCAACCGTTACGGCAGTGGAAACCAAAACAGCTACGGAGCAACCGCCTTTGCTGTTCGACCTTACGGAATTACAGAAAGAAGCCAATAAAAGAGCATCCTATACTGCCGAGGAAACATTGAACATTGCCCAAAGCCTATATGAAAAGAAATTTATCACCTACCCCCGTACAGGGAGCAAGTACATCCCCGAAGATATGTGGTCGGAAATCCCTGCACTGGTAAGGAATTTGGAAGCACGGGCTTCCTGCAAAAAAGCGGTCGGAAAAGTGAAATGGGGGCGTTTCAACAAACGCATCGTGAATGATGTAAAGGTCACAGACCACCACGGTCTGCTGATTACCGAAAAAATCCCGTCCGAATTAACGGCACACGAAAACGTTATCTATGATATGATTGCGTACCGCCTGTTGGAAGCCCTTTCACTTGCCTGTACCAAAGAAATAACGGACATCGGATTGCAGGCTTTTCACTATGATTTTACATTGAAAGGCTGTAAAATCCTCGAAGCCGGCTGGCGTGGCATCAAAGAAAAATTTACTGATGAGGACAGCGAACCTGTGCAGGAACTGCCGGAATTAAAGGTCGGCGATGAGCTGAAAATCAAAGAGGCATCCGTACTGGAAAAGAAGACCAAACCGCCTGTGCTTTACACCGAGGCAGGTCTGTTGTCCGCAATGGAAAATGCCGGAAAGGAAATTGATAACGAGGACGAACGGAAAGCCCTAAAAGACATCGGTATCGGTACACCTGCTACAAGAGCATCCATTATAGAAACGCTTTTTAAGAGGGATTACATTAGGCGTGAAAAGAAATCCCTTATCCCTACCGATAAGGGATTGCAGGTTTACGGGGCAGTAAAAGGCAAAAAGATTGCCGATGTAGCCATGACCGCCGAATGGGAAATGGCATTGCAGAAAATCGAAAGCAACGAGGCGGATGCAGGTACTTTTCACCGTGAAATGGAAGCCTATGCCACTTCCATTACACGGGAACTTTTGGACACGGGCATTGCCAATGAAAAACAACTGGAACTGACCTGCCCCAAATGTAAGAGCCGTCAGCTATTGATTTGGAACAAGGTTGTAAAATGCCCCGATGAGGCTTGTGGTTGGCTTCAATTCCGTATCGTGTGCGGAGTGCCGTTGAGCGTTGCCGATATAGAGAGCCTTGTGACCAAAGGAAAGACCAACCTTATCAAAGGCATGAAAAGCAATTCGGGCAATAAATTCAATGCCTATATCGTCATGAATGATAAAGCCGAAACCTCCTTTGAGTTTGAAAACAGGAAACCAAAAAGGAAATAAATGTTTTGTTTTTTGGACGGCATACAGCGTGAGGGATAGAAGCGACATCCTTTTGCGGTCCTCGCAGATCCGCAAAAGATATAGCGGATAGCCCGACCCGTCTGCATTTTTTCGTTAGCCTGGGCATGGGGGTTAAAATGCAGACGGTGGCACGCCCAAACCCTACTTTTCGTCCTGCTCGTCCATTCTCCGTATAAGTTCCTCCCGAAGCGCATCAAGGAATTTAGTACGGTTCATCTTCCGGTTTCTCAACTCCAAATAGGTCTGATAGAAATTGCCCAAGTCAATACCAAAGGCACTTTCAAAATATTGGGCGACTTCCCTTATGTCGTTGTTCCCGTTGTCAAATACATTTTGATAGTGCAGGGCATAAATCAGTTCTATCAAGGCTACTTTGCTATCTGTCCATTTCAGCTTCTTTTGGGCTTTCGATTTGTCTTTTTGGAATTTGTTATATAACAGGTCTTCGATGTAAACCTGTATCAAATCGTTTGCTATTATCTTGGCGACCTTGTAATCATGTGAGGTGGAAAAGGACTGGTCAGACTGAAAATAATAAGTGTCCAACCATAGCTTTATATCGTGGTTGCCCCTTAAAAACATTTTCTCGTCAAGGAACGAGTTATTGCTACGGTAATACTTGTAAAAATCGAGGTTGTTGTCAAAGAACCTTTTTAGCTTTTTCAGTTCTTTGTTAAGGTATTTCCTTATGGGCTTTGCACCATAAGGTTTCTTTGTCTCGATTTTATAAATGGCATTGTAGTAAATGAGTTTCGCAACAATGGCAGGTTTCTGATATTTGAAAAAACGGATTTCTTCATTCACATTTTTAAACCCTTTTTTTAAGACATATCCTTTTACATCGGAAAGGCATTCTACAATTAGGTGTATTACAGCCTCCATCCGTTGTATGGAGCAATCGGTTTCAATTTCGTAATCTTTGATTGCAATTTCCAGTTTGTGCAGAGTTTCATTATAAAATTTATCCATTTTTATTACCTTGAAATCTTGATACGCTGGTTTTTGAAAAAATGTCTAAATCTTGGTGCTTAGGCATTACTCATTTTTAATACTTCAATTCATTTGCTTTTTTTTTCTCATTCACTGCTTTGTATATCCTGTACGAATGCAGTAGCACACCAATAGCACAACCGATGAAAACAGGTGGTGCATCAAGCATTGCACCATACACAACATAAACAGCATTTGCCACTAATCCCAATACTCTTAAATAGAGTATATTTTTCATTGACATGGAAATAAGATTGAGTGATAGGGCTGTATAACCAATGACCTGTACCATAATAAGGTTTTGTTATTGTTGGACGGCTATCATTGTAGCTGTCATTTTCGCTATTAACTTTTCTTCGTTGCTGTCGTAGACATAGCCCTCGCAAATGGTTAATGTTCTGCCTGCCTGCAATACTTTACCAATGGCAATTAGTTTGTCTGTATTTGCAGGTTTCATAAAATTAACTTTAAACTCTACGGTTAACACGTTCGCATTTTCGGGCATTGTCGTTAAGGCGGAATAACCGCAAGCACTATCAACAATAGTTGTAATTACCCCTGCGTGGAAAAAGCCGTTATGCTGTGTTAATGCTTCAGAAAATTCGCAAGTGATTTTCACTTGTCCTTTTTCAACCTCTGCTAATTGTGCATTGAGGGTTTTCATTATCCCCTGTTTTTCAAAACTCTGTTTTATTCTATCGTACATAATCCGCTATTAAAATCTTTCGTTTGAACTGCCCAAATCCCAAATTTTATTTTCCAATTCAAACTCTCTAAATATCTGTTTGGCTTCTTCAATCGTCCATTTTGTCCACTCTGGGTTTAAATGATTGCCGTACCATTTTTTTGAAAAATTCCAAATCTTTTCGATGGGTTGAATATCCCCTTTGGGAATATTATGTTTTTTAGTCCATTCATCAACTTGTTGCTCATTTTCAAAAATCAGCATATTGCTACAAGTGTAAATCACATTATCCCATGCGTTTTTCATTGGTATGGGGAAATGTATATAATAGTTTTTCTCTTGAATTTCTCCGTTGATAATATTGATTTCGATTTGCTTGGTTTCCGCTCCGACCGTTGTAGTTATTTTTACATCATCTTTTAGTAAGGCTACTACTCCTAACGAACACCAAGCACAATTACCCCACCATTCGCCTTTACTTGATTTTACATAAAAATTGGTTGGTGCTAATGAAAAAGGATGGATTACCCAAACTTTTGGCTCGTTTGGATGCAGTACGACACCGTGATATTCTTGTAAGTCGTACAATCCTTTAATTATTTCTTCTTTGTCCGCTTTTAAGGTTTCAGCCAAGTCGTCTACGCTCGGTGCGAACCCGTTATCAATTATTCCACGAATGATGGAATAATGTAGATTTGAATTTGTTATCATTATAATATACTTTGTTTTAAGATTATAAAAGCTCACTTATCGGACTACAAATAATCCTGTCGTATGGGGCTGAATACATCAACCACTTCACCTGCTTCAATGATTTCTATGGAATGCGATACATCGGCAGGAATGGAATAGGTGTCGCCCTCTGATAATAAGTATTCACTTCCTCCAAACTTTAACCTGTATTGACCGGAAATAATATATCCGCTTTGTTCATTTGGGTGATTATGAAAGGGAACATTATCGGTTGTTTTATACAACATTTTTGTAACCATTGTATCTTTTCCAATGGAAAGCACTACGAAATCAACACCTAAGAACTGTCTTGATACTGCGTTTTCTTTTTTTACGATGTTTTTCATTCTAAATGTTTATTCGTGAAACCTTAATCCGTCCAGTGCCTTATCCACTTTCTTATTTTCGCCATAAACGATAATACCCACCAAGTCCAAATCGTCTGTTGTGTGTTTTGCGATTTCCAAAATGTTTTCTTCGCCCGAACGTGTATCAAAGAGTGGTTTTGTGTAGATGCCGATTGCAAGCTCTCGGTCTTTGGAACGCTGGAACGCACGTTGTATTTTTTCCTGTGTGTCGGCTTTGTAAACAAGGATTGGATGCTTTAAAAAAGGCAGGAATTTTACATTGTCCGCAGTAATGAAATCTTTACCGTGTGTTTCGGGAAACTGAATGGCAATGCCACTTGCCAAGAATGAAACTACATTTAGTTTTTGCCACGGCAATAAATCGCCTTTGATAACTATTGCTACTTTTTTATCGTACATTTTTTAATCTTTTAAGTTTAATTCCATTTGAATATTGCAACGCTTGTAAGGTGTGGGGTGTCCTGCTATTTTTTGAAATCCCAATTTGTAATACAGATTGATTGCAGGTTTTAGAATGGTGTTGCTTTCCAAGTATATTTTTGAAGCTCCTAATTCTTTGGCTGAATTGATAACCGCTTGCCCAAGCAACCAACCTATATTTTTACCTTGTGCTTTGGGGGATACCGCCATTTTAGCCATTTCAAAATCATAGTCGGGGTCGTCCATTTTGATTAAGGCACAAACGCCCAATGGTTCGCCGTTGTAAAGAGCGACAAAAATTTTTCCGCCCCTGCTCAAAATGTATTCTTCGGGATTATCCAGGGCTTTGCGGTCGGCTTCTTCTATTTCAAAATAGGTCGAAATCCATTCTTCGTTGAGGGATTTAAAAGCCGATTGATATTTTGGCTCGTAAGCTACAATCTGTACGTCCTTGCTTTCCCGCAGTTTCTTTTGTTCCTGTACTCTTTTCAACAGTGATTTTTGTTCCAATAAAAATTCCCATTCTGCAAGAGCTTCCCAAAGGTTGTGTGTGGCTTCGCTGATAATACCGTTAATAGCATTGTCTATATCGGCACTCTGTACCTTTATTCTTTCTGATAGCTTTATCCCTTTTTCGGTCAATCCTGCAACGTTTCTACGCTTATCTTTTGATTTAAGATTGTCTTTAACCAATCCTGCTACCGCCATTTCTTTAATGATTTTTGTAACGGATGGTTGAGAATGCCCTATTTCGTTAGCTATTTCCGTAATCGTTTTTGCTCCGTCTAAAGAAAGCGTATAAAACACAGGAAACCACTTTGGTGAAAACTCAACATCATATAACTCATAGATTTTCGTTGCATCATCTGTAATTTTAGCAGTTAGTAGCCTCATTCTGCTACCCAACGCCATTTTTCCCGTTTTGTTAAAAAAGTCCATAAACACATAAATAATTACATAACCAGTTATGCAAATGTACGAAACAAATTTTATTTGGCAAATACCGCTCATGTTTTTGCCGTTTATGATATAAATTTCAACCCTTTCAATCTTGCTGTATCAAATGCTGTAAATCGGGGTCATTCTTGATGCGCTGCATTTCGCTTTCCACAATCTGCACAACGTCCGCTTTGACCTGCCTATAATTGGCTTCAATGACCTGCTTCATATTATCGTTGCCGTTTTCATCGGTAAAGGACAATATCTGCGGTATCTTCTTATAGGCTTTGGTTTCGGCAGAAACTTTTTCATTATCCACGACAATTTCAGCATGAAATATTTTCTGCTCGATACGCTCATCAAAATTATCTGAAACAGACCCCACGAACATTCCCTGTGTCAAGGTAGATATTTTGGATGCAGGTATAAGGGTGTCCAATTGGGTGGATATGGATGTGGATTTATCATTGCGGTTAATGGTGATGCTCTGACGTTTCTGCAAGACCTTACCAAAGCGTTCAGAAAGTGTTTTTGCTGTCTCTCCAACGACCTGTCCGCTAAAGATATTACCGACCAAGTTTTGTATAACTTTACTTTCTTTATCGCCGTAATCCCTCGTTAACTGCGAATAATCTTGGATGCCAAAAAGTGACGAAATCCGATTTGAACGTGCCGTACTGATAAAATCCAAACCTCTAAAATAAATTGTGGGCAACTCATCTATGATAATGGAACTTTGAAGTTGTCCTTTCTTATTGATGAGTTTTACAATCCTTGAATTGTACAATCCCAAAGCGGAGGAATAAATGTTTTGGCGGTCGGGATTATTACCCACGCACAAGATTTTCGGTTCTTGGGGGTTGTTGATGTCCAGTGAAAAATCATCACCCGTCATCACCCAATAAAGCTGTGGCGAAATCATCCGTGACAATGGAATTTTTGCCGATGCTATCTGCCCCTGCAACTGGTCTTGCGCTCCGCCCTGCCACGCATCCATGAAAGCCGAAAGATAGTTTTCAAGTTCGGGATATGAGGTAAGTATCGTAAAAACATCTGCATATTTTTTATTCAGCAATTCAATAGCATGGGGAAACGTACAATACTTTCCGTCTTCATAGATTTTCAGAAACCAAATGATGGAAGCAAGCAATATAATTGGGCTTTCCACGAAAAAATCCCCTTGCTTGGTTATCCAGCTACGATTGAGGTTAAGCATGATAGTGTATGCCGCTTCGTAGGCATCGGATATATCCGTCATAAAGACAGGGTTAAGCGGATTGCATCGGTGGCTTCGGCGTGGGTCATCGAAATTGATAACATAAAACTTGGGCTTTACCTTATACTTATCGGAGTGTTTCAGCAAATGATTGTAGGCAATGGTGGAGAGGTCGTCAAACTTGAAATCGTAGATGTACATCGCAAACCCCTTTTCGATGTGTTGCTTGATGTAGTTGTTTACGATGGCGTAGGATTTTCCAGAGCCGGGAGTACCAAGTACAATCGAGGCTCGAAATGGGTTGACGACATTAATCCAACCGTCATTCCATTTGCCTTTATAATAGAACTTCGTAGGAAGATTGACGGAGTATTCATTTTCCATCAGACGGGTTTCCTGCCCAAAACTCTCGTTTTCATTATTGAAAACATCGTCCATCAGATTGTTGCGGAGTAGTCGGCTCATCCATACCCCTGCCATGAGTAGGGCTATATATCCCAAGCCCGTTGTAAGGATATAAAGCGTTGTGGCAATCCCTGCCGAAAGCTTTAACAATGGCGTGTTCAGAAAGAACAGGACAAAGCCAATGGCTAAGGCGGTGTAAATCTTGCCCCATGTTATCTTTTCATTCTTTACGCCCTTAGTACCGAGACAGCTTAACGCCAATAATACCAGTGCAAAAATCTTGGTGTAAAGCGTGTGTTCAAAAAACCCTGCAGTACGGTTGAAATTGGTCAATATCTTACCGATAATTTCCAGTGTCCATCCCCGTTCGGCAAAGAACCCGTAACAGAACCAATAAAAGTGCATCAGTACCAACAGAATACTTACGGCACGCATAAAAGCCATGATTTTGGCTAATCCTCTCAAATCGTCTTCTCCTTGCATAACAAAAATTTTTAGTGATGCAGGAAATTTAGAGGTTATTTAAAAGCACTTATACAAAAGGGGGGCGGATGGCTTTTGGTGGCTTAGTTTGGCAGAGTATCGTAGAAGCCGAAAAGGTAAAACTCGCTATTGAATATCAAGAGCAAATTTTGTAACTTTGTTCCTAATAAAAACTAAAATATTTAATCCAATGAAGCTGTAAGTAACTGTTCTAAAAGAGAATTGACAATCCATCACTTTGTACAAGTGATGAATAAATGCATTCCAAACTTTAAATTTAGCACAATGACACAGTTACAAATGATTGATACGACCAAATCAATCGCTCAAAAGGACAAAAATGTTTCCGCAGTTTTAATGTATGGTTCGTTTACCAAAAACGAGGGCGACCAATATTCTGACATCGAATTTTATATCTTTCTGAAAAACAAAGAAAATTTTTCTGCCGAAAAGTGGGTAAATCAGATTTATCCGACAGCGTTATATTTTACGAATGAATATGGCAGTGAGGTCGCAATTTTTGAGAACCTGATTAGAGGTGAATTTCATTTTTTAACAATAAATGAGATTGACGTTATAAAATCGTGGGAGGGCTTTGTGGCGTTCAGCGATTTTGACCAAATGAACATCATTGACAAAGACGGTCTTTTGGCTGACACACTTAATCAAATAAAAACAAAATTGCCCGACAGAACTACAAATGAAAATATCTTATTTTTAAGCCAATCATTACTGAATGTATTGTTGACAACAAGTAACTTGATTAAAAGAAAGGAATACGCTCACGCTTACCAAAGTCTGTCAAACGTACAAAAGTATTTACTTTGGTTAATACGAATAGCAACAAATCAAACCCATCATTGGGAAAGTCCGACAAAAAGTTTAGAGAAAGATATTGACAAAGATTGGTATTCAGAATTTAAATTGACAACATCTGATTTGGACACTGGCAATTTAAAAGTAGCTTTCCAAAATTCATTGAACTTATCAAAAAAGCTGTTTGATGAATTAGGTGTTAAGACAGACCTAAAACGACTACTAAATAGGATTGAATAACCGAAGTTTTCTACTTCTTTATGTGGTTGGGAAATGTTTATTGTTTGTAATCTATTCCGACAAATGCGGTTAACCCATCCACTCTGTTAAACGTGGACATTAAAAGCTAACCATCAAAGACCAAGATGTTAATCCTGGTCTTTGTGGTTTTTATAGAAATCTTATTGTTTGTCCAAGTAGCTTTCTTTTAAATCGAGCAAATACTTTCTTATATCAGTCTCTAACTTTATAGGATATTCAAACCCCAATTTTTCTGACAATTCTTTACCAATTTCTGATACTAAATCTGCCATTGCAAATAATGCATTCCAATTATCTTCAATGATACTTCCCGAAAATGTCTGCTCTACTTTTTGCCACATTTCAGATGTGAGGTAATTTTTAAAAAGTCTTCCAAATTTATTGGTTGTTATTTTCCAATCGTGTTGAATGGCAATATGCCATTCAATTAAAGGTATCAAGTAGTCGGTTCTGATATTGTTTTCCGACATAAATTTTGCATAAAACAACTCATCTCTTGCAAGGCTTTTTGCTACATAAGTGGTATCCCACCAAAAATCATTTAAAAGCTGTTCAAATTTTTGTTCGGTTGGTTTTATAATAATAGAAACCTGATATGTCGGTTTTTTCAGATTTTGGGTTAAGTTGTCTTTATCAATCAAAACTTTATAACCAATATCCCAATCTTCGCACAATTCATTTTGCTGAACTTCTTCTAAAAATTCTTTTTTGCTATATAGTTTGAAATCTACTTTTACATAATCATCGTATAAAACCATTTTCATTGCGTGTTTGTAATCAAAATAGGTTTCATCTTCTTCAATCATCGCAATTGGAATTCCAAAATTGCTTATCCAATTATTGTCTGAAATGTATGTAGTGTTATCCTCAAAAACAAGTTCAATATCCAAATCACTAAATTCATCAACAGATGCTAATGGATTTACAAGGGAGCTTGTTAGTAATACCGCTCTTATCTCTCTATTTTTTTCTGACCAATCAATGATACGCTTTAATTTCTCGTCTCTATACTTCATGCTATAAATGCCAATATCTAACAAAAATATCCATTTATTTTTAAGGTAGCCTTTTTCGTTTCTTCTTTTTCTTCATACGGTTGGCAAATTCCTGTTCCTCGTAGTCTTCTCCCTGTGCCTCCGGCAGTAACCCACCCAAGCCATCTATCAACAAATCATCGGTCGGCTGTCCTTTATTCAGAAAGTCAAAAAGTGCATGGGCTTCCTCTTTCTCTAAGGGATTGCCCGTGGTCGATGGCTGATTTTGTACGGATTTTTTTTCGGCTTCTTGGCGTTTTCCGATTGCCTGCTCGTTCCACCAATCATTAAAGACATTAGCCGAAAGGTTTTTGCTCAAAGCTGAACCGTTCCAAACCGTACGGCTTTCGTGGTCTATAAAAGTCATACCGTATATACGCCCCTCATCGTTTCGCCGTACCACGGTATTGATACCCTGCTCCAATAACTGCTTTTTAAAATCGGCTTCGTTTGTAGCGGTGTGCATCGCTACTTCAATGGTGCTTTTGAGGACGGCTCTTGTGGGGTCGGCTTTCATTTTCTCCTTAGCCTTTGCGAATTGTTTTTGCAGTTCGTCCAGTCCTGCCTGCTTGCCGAAAAGGGATGCCTTAAAAGGATTGCTCGCTTTTTCTCCCTGTTCGTTCAATGCAAAATAGACAAGCCCATTTTTGGGCTGTCCGTACAGTTCCCCTTTGACTTCCTCGGCGGTGATATTTAAAAGTGATAGCAAGGCGTTGTATGCTCCGAGGCTTGCGTACCCGTAATACTTCGGCAGGTTTCGCACCACCGAAGCGATTTGGCTCTTAACGTCTCCGGCTCTGTAATCGACCGGACGGAATACCTGCTCATTACCTGTGCGCTGTTTTTCCGCGGCAGGTATAAGATTGTACGTTTGTTCCAAATCCCGACAGATTGCCATTGAACGTGGATGGTCGTAGCTATCCGGTAGTTTCTTCCCGTCCAAACCCACACAGACCGTCACGATATGGATATGGGTACGCTCAATATCGGTATGCTTGAAAACGATATAGGGTTGGTTGCCATACCCCATGCGCTCCATGTACTCCTGTGCCATTTCCATGAACTGCCCATCGCTGACCCTATCCGTAGGATCGGGGTTCAGCGATATGTGGCGCACTGGTTTTTCTGTTCTGATATTTGCGGACAGGTACGGCTCAAAACACTGGTGCAGGTAACTTGTCGAATAGGTATTATCCAACGTTTCGGGTATTCTGTTCAGTAACAGAACCTGCCCGTTTTCACTATCAATTTTCTTTTGGTTGTATGAAATTGCACCGTACAGATTTTCACCTTTGCCAATCTTTGCTATCATATTACTTGTGTTTTTGCAGGTGTTCTTTTTCAAATTCCTGTGTTAGCTCAATCACTTTCCGGCACAAGTCCGCCATTTCTGCCGTCTGCTTTTCCAGTTTAAAGAGGTAAGCCGATGCCTTTTTCTCTGAGAAATTGCGGTAAAGTTTCTTCACGATTTGGTTGTAATTCACGCCAACCGCTCTAAACTGGCTGTAAAAATTGGTGAGCCTCGTATGAAAATCGACTGCATTCATATCAAATTTTACGGTCTTGATTGGCTTCTGAAAGATGCAGGCTGTAATGAAATGTGCCAATACTTTCATTCCCGATTGCTCCAACAACGTAAGGAATTTCGCATTTTCTTCGTCCGTAAGACGAAATACATAACGGTGGATGCTTGGGTCTGCTTTAGGCTTGCGCCCACCTTTGTTTGTTCGGTTTCTTCTGTTGTCTTCCATATCTAAATCCATTAATAACCGAGCTTCAGCGAGCTCAACTTTAGTTAATTAACATAAACCCCGACTTCGGAGGGTGTTTACCAAGCCCCCTGCAAGGGCAAGTGGTTTTGAGGCACGAAACGGGTTTCGAGTGCCTCAAAACATAACTTGCTCTGTTCGGGTGAACAGAAAATCCGCCCTACGGGTCGGATTGGGTAAAGCGGAAAAAAACGGCTTTTCGCCGTTCCGCCCACAACTTCCATACGCCAATGATTTTTCCATTTACCCCTTGCATTTAAGTCCTTACAAAGTAAGGGTAGCTTTTCCGAACGATTGCCCTGTTGCCCACAACCAAACATTGCCAACAAATGCCCCGAACTACCGCATTAAAAGAGTGCATCGGAATAACCTGCTTCTTTGCGCTATCAGTCACGCAAGCCTGTTTGCAGGCATCCGCTCCCGATGGCAGTTAGGAAAGCCGCAGCGCAGGATTGCAGGAAAACAGGAACGCATGACGGAGTTCCGAATGGCAGACAGGAATGCCGGACGGCATGAAAGCTATCCGGTAGCCATTCCAACAAGCAGGACGATAGGCAAGCCATCGGTCTTGCCTGTATGAAAGCCGGAATGACGGCACGGCTGACTGAACGGATGAGGGCAAGCCCGACAGACGGAATTGTATCAAGACTGCCGGACAGTGTGCAGGGATGAAAGCCCTGCTCCATGCAGGACGGCAGGCAGTCCACGGAAACAGAAACTTAAAAATAGAATAGAAATGGAAGCAACAAACAGGACAAAATTCATTGCTTTTTCAAGCCAAAAAGGGGGCGTTGGAAAAAGCACGTTTACAACGGTTACGGCAAGCATACTCCATTACCAAATGGGATATAATGTAGCCGTCTTTGACTGTGACTATCCACAGCACAGCATCTGCCAAATGAGGGAACGGGATTTGAAAGCGGTCATGCAAAACGAGGTGCTGAAAAAACTGGCGCACCGCCAGTTTTCAACCATCAACAAGAAAGCCTATCCGGTATTGCAAAGTAGGGCTGACAATGCAATAACGGATGCGCAGGCATTCTTACAGGCTTCGGCTGTTCCCGTGGATATGGTTTTCTTTGACTTGACCGGAACGGTGAACACTACGGGCTTGCTCAACACACTGGCAGGGATGCACCACATCTTTTCGCCCATCACGGCAGACCGTGTAGTCATGGAAAGCACATTGAGCTTTACCGATGTGCTGACCAACGTGCTTATGAAACACGGGCAGACCTCTATCGAAACCATACGGCTGTTTTGGAACATGGTCGATGGCAGGGAAAAATCGCACCTGTACGAAATCTACGGCAACGTCATTAAGGAAGTCGGACTGCAAGCGATGGAAACACGCATCAGGGATAGCAAACGCTTCCGAAAGGAAAGCGAGGCAACGGCAAAGACCGTCTTCCGCTCTACGCTATTGCCACCCGACAAAAGATTGCTAAAATCCTCCGGCTTGGATTTGTTCATCAGTGAGTTTTTAAGAACCATTAACCTGTAAAGCTATGGAAAACGAAAATAAGAAAAAGCCGATTGACGAGGCTTATCTCATGTCGATTATGGCAGGTGAAACAAAGAAGCCCCAACAGGTGGTAGCACCCCATGAGCCAACGGCAGAACCGCCAAAGGAAATACCCACGGAAAAGCCCGTAGCCAAAGAACGAACACGGCAAAAGAGGACTTCCGATATAGGCTATGGCGAGCGGTTTCTCAACAGCCATACCATGACACGCCGAGGCGATAAGAGCATCTACATCCGGCAGGAATACCACGAACGGCTTTCCCGTATCGTGCAGGTTATCGGCGAGGATAAGATACCCTTGTATGCCTATTTGGACAATATTCTCGAACATCACTTTGTACAGTTTGAAAAAGCTATCACCGAGGATTTCAACGATAAGTTTAAACCCATTTTTTAAAACATTTGATTATGAACAAGCAACAGCAAAAACAACCGAAAAAGGTACTGCGCATAACCCGATATAAGTCGGTGTTTCTAAAACCGACCGGAGTTGTCGCAAGATGTGGAAAGTCGGTGTACATCTGCACCGATTTTCACAAGAAGTTATCCCGTATCGTCTGTATTCTCGGAGACGGGGAAATTACGCTTACCGATTATCTGCACAGCGTATTGAAAAACCACTTTGAGGATTTCGGCGAGGAAATAAATACCATCCATGCCCGAAACCAAAAGCCAATATTATAGCTATGGAAACATTGATTGTAATATGCCTTATCATCGTCATTATCCTTTTGCTGAAAGATAGGGTGGTCATCAATAAGACCGTCCGCAGGGAGATAAAGCCGGAAAAGCAAAGACCCGACCTGCCGGATATTATGGGGCTTCCTAAGCCCGTGGAACGACACACGTTGCCCATGAATGCCACAAAGTGCCAATCCGGCGAACGTGACGGGATAGCTGATAATTTTGATGCAGAAACCTACGGGATAGGTTTAGGATTGGAAAATCCGCAGATTGAGGGAGAACCGGATGAAGTCTTCGGAAGTATGACCGATTTTGAAAATGAGGAAGACGAATGGGATGAATACGGGTTTGAGGACAGCGACAATGAGTTTGCCACAGGGGTTACCTTTGATGAACTGACGACCGTGGGGACATGGTTGGAGCAAGATACGCTCGAACCTGCCCTGCAAAAAAAAGCGGTGGATATAGTTCAGCGATTACAGGGAACGGAATTGTTAAGTCTGCTCGAAAACTCAATGGATGGAGCTTCACGGAAGATTGCAGAGTTGTTGGACAAGAGCCTCTCCGCCGGAACGGATTTCAGTTCTCCCGATTTGCGGAAAAGTGATTTAGATGGTTTCGATATTGGGGAGTTTGTGTAAACAAACTCCCTTTTTTAGAAATAATTTCTAAAATCTCCTTTTTTACGGCTCCACATTATCTCCAAAAAGAGCAAATAAAAAATATTCTTGAAGATAGAAAACACGAATGTTGACACTTAATCGAGTTCTGTTTTTTAACTGAATTTTTATACCGTTTTCATTTTCGGTATTAATTTTTGTTTACTAAATCCAGCAATATTAATTATTTGATCTCTTTTACTACGTTCAATATAGTTCGTATATAAATATCTTTTTATATATTCTCGTAAAATACACTGAGCCAAATAGTTATCTTTAACGTCGTCGAATAGCTTTGAAAGTTCTTTTGTATCAATTTTATCATAGAAAGTTTTTATGGCAAATGTTACGAGTTTTGATGCTGTTGAGTCCATTCTTAAGTTGACTTTTTCAAATAATTCATTTTGACCTTTTGTTCCAACTGAAAACATAAGATTCGACATACTGTCTATACAAATTCTCCAGGAAATGAATTGAAGCATTTTCTTTACAGCTTTTTCAATTACTCTATTATCAATACTGACTTGTTGCTTATGACTTTCTTTTTCTATAATATTTTCAACCAGTGAGTCGATTAATAATTCTTTATCTCTTACTAATATTTCGGAATAAAAGCCTAAAAATCTGAACATAGTGTTATAAGCGGATTCAACTAGATTTATTAATTTATCTTTTTCAAAATCACCGCTTTGATTTTTTACAATTTGACCTATTATTTTAACGGTTCTAAAAGCCTGGCTCATCTCAATTACTTCAATTGGTAAAACGCTGTCGTCATCCTCTTCTAAATCTAAATCAGCACTTTTATTTCTTTTTCTTTCATTGTCATCTCTTCTTTTAAGATCTTTCTTTACTTCATCTTTTGGATTAATTTCTTCAATTATCTCATGTTTGATTTCATTTGTAAATTCAGTTATAAATTGTACAAACTCATCATCTTTATTTAAGCTTATAGGAGTGTATTTTTCAAACGGTATTTGACTAGTTAATACAATATTATCAATTAAAATTTGTGCCTTAGAATGGTGTGATAAAAATATTAGTATGTTAGCATTTACTTCAAGATGAATATTATTACACAGTTCATAAATTAATTCTTGATAGCTATCAATTTCCGATGAAATTTTTTGAGCAATAAGGAAATAATATATGTATTTATATGAGAATGTATAATGTTCATCGTCAAATTTTAAAATATTTGAATTACATAGTACAGAAAGAATTTTATGAATCGTAAGCTTTTCATGTCTAAAAAATTTTTTAGAATATTCATGCACAAATTCTTCAAATTGAGTTGGGGTAAAAGTCGAAGCTTTCAACTCACTGTATAAATAAAATGATAATTCCTTTAATACATTAAGTAAACTAGTTAAAACACTATCCTTAATACCTTCCTTGATTAGACCGGATTTAATTAAAACCAAATAAATATTGGCATATGAAGTTTGAGAGAAGTTTTGCAAGTTCTCATCTAAACTTTGAAGCAGTGTTAAAATAAAAATAGGATATGATGGCATTAAACGATTTCCGATCAATGCGTCAATTTCATTGAATCGTAACTTGACTTCGGATAAAATTACTTCTTCTTGAACTGTGAGTTTATTCTCACCTATCATTAACCATTGCTCAATTAGTTCACTTCTTTTTTCATGACCCAGTGGAAGCAATTTGTATTTTGAATAATCCTTTAAACTCGTTGCTTCTTCAGTAACATTTCTTGAGCTGTAAGTATTATCTGATGTTAATATAATGTAATCAAAATGAGCGTTTATTGACTCAATTAAATTTTTTTTATACTTTGAATTTAAAGAAGATTTATGAAAGTTATCCAAAAGAATTATTCTCTTATCCTGTTGAAAATATAAATCTACGTTGTCGCTATCATACTGTTCTTTTAAAGACCTTTTTATCAGTTTTTTAATGTTTGTCTCATTGCAATACTTACCCCTTAAATATAGCGGATTAAATCCTAACTCATAAAATCTATTATATAATACATACAGTAATGATGTCTTACCACACTGATCGGCACCTTCAATCAATATTTTGGAAGAGTTGTTATTTTTAACCTTTTCAATTAATTCGGACGAATTAGGATATTGAACGATATCATCATCAATTAGTGGCTCAAGATCAGGGTAAACAAAAACGTCAGAAATTAATAACCTTTCTTTTTTAGAATGTTTTAATGGAATATTGAGACTTGAAATCTTAGTTTCAAAATCCTCACTTAAAACAAAATTTCGTTTATTCTTTGCAATTATTTTATGATTATCCTCAAACTCAACCTCATATATATCATTATTAAAATTAAACGACTTTATATTAATAGACTTATCGGTTAAGTCAATTTCATAATAAGAGAATCCTGTGTTTCTCAAGTCAGAAATATTAAATGCTTTTCCTCCACAAAAAACTACATTTTGCTTTTGTTGAATTATTGCTTTCGATTTGCCTTTATCGTGTTCATGTCCATAGACTACTAGATTGGAAGTGTTTATTAAATGCTCTTCAAACCTTTGTTTATTATTTCTTGAGGTATTTGCTGACAGCCAATCAATTGGATGGTGAAAAACAGATATAACATATTCTCCATTTTCATTTTGTAAAAATTTGTTTTCGGGAACAATTAAGCTACCCTGTTTTTCATGAATTTCGGTTAACCAGCTTGTATTATAACAATGAAATGAAACTTTGAAGTCAATATGAGGTCTAAAATCATATTTATATGAAGCGAGATATTGTTCTTTAATGTTGGTCAATTCATTAGTGAAGTTCCAGAAATCAGATTGAACTGCCATAGCATCAAGAAAATAATCTTCTTCCTCAATAATGTCAGTTTTACAATCATTTAGAATTGATTTTCTAGTCTTTTTAACATTATCAAAACAACAATCGTGATTTCCAGGTACTACAATGATTTCGATTTGCAAAAGCTTACCAATTGATTTCAAATTTTCTTTTAGCTTACTTATGAAAACTTTAGCATTGTCAAATTCAGATTTTCTTCCATAATTGGCAATATCACCAGACAACACTAAGTAAATGTGACTTATCTGTTTTATATCGTATTCTATTGCTTTAGTTAGTTTATCAATTCGCTCGGAAAATATCTCATTTTCTATGTGTAAATCAGTCAAATGTAAAATACCTATTTTCATATATTGATATGGTTTTTTGTTTTAATCTTAGTTCTAACAGTAATATAGACGCAAGTTAACGTTTGTTGTCTAATTGGCTAATTTACACAAAAAGCTAATACAAAACTCATTAGCATTATTAATTCCAAGACTACTTTATAGTTGTAATGCAAACAAGCTTTCAAGTTTCTTTATGCCCTTTTCAAACTCAAAACGCCACTAACTGCCAACTAATTCCACGGATTTCCACTTTCCCGTACCACTTCGATTTCCATAAGACTTTTGTTGCGAAAGCCCACACGGGGTGGGTAGGCAATAACAATTTAATTCAGTTAAATCATGGAAAAACAAAGCAAAAAAGTGTTGCTGACAGGCGTTGCGTTACTGTCTGCATTTGGTGTAATCGCACAGGGCAACGGCTCGGCAGGCATCCAAGAGGCTACGCAGATGGTAACGAGTTATTTCGACCCTGCAACGCAGTTGATTTATGCCATCGGGGCGGTGGTCGGGTTAATCGGAGGCGTAAAAGTGTACAACAAATTTAGTAGCGGAGACCCCGATACAAGCAAGACGGCGGCGTCGTGGTTTGGGGCTTGTATCTTCTTAATCGTTGCGGCGACCATTCTCCGCTCATTCTTCCTTTAACCTGGCGTACTATGAGCAATTACAATATCAATAAAGGTATCGGCAGGACGGTAGAGTTCAAAGGACTGAAAGCACAGTACCTTTTCATCTTCGTAGGTGGTCTGCTCGGTGTGCTTATCCTCGTCATGGTCATGTACATGGCAGGCGTAAACCCTTACATCTGCCTGTTCGTCGGGGCGGGCGGTGCATCGCTCATCGTTTGGCAAACATTCGCATTGAACGGCAAGTACGGCGAACACGGACTAATGAAAGTCGGGGCAAAGAAAAGGCATCCGAAATACATCATCTGTCGCAGAGCCGTACATCGCTATTTAAAATTCACTTCTAAATCCAGTCATTTATGAGAAATACAGGAAAAGCCACAACGTTGGAGAGCAAGTTTCCATTACTGGCGGTGGAACAGAACTGCATCATATCAAAGGATGCAGACATCACGGCTTGCTTTCGGGTACAACTGCCGGAACTGTTCACGGTAGCATCGGCAGAGTACGATGCCATCCATTCGGCTTGGCATAAGGCTATCAAGACATTGCCGGATTACACCATTGTCCACAAACAGGACTGGTACATCAAGGAAAGTTATGCGCCGGATATGGCACAGGACGGGTTGAGTTTCCTTGCCAAATCCTATCAGCAACATTTCAACGAACGTCCTTTTTTAAACCATTACTGCTATCTTTTTTTGACCAAGACGACCAAAGAGCGGATGCGGATGCAGAGCAACTTTAGTTCGCTTTGCAAAGGTGTCCTTATTCCGAAAGAAATAAGGGATAAAGAAACCGTCCGCAGGTTTATGGAAGCGGTCGCACAGTTTGAGCGCATTATCAATGACAGCGGTTTTGTGAAACTGGAACGCTTGACCGAGGATGACATCATCGGAACAGGCGACAGGCAGGGATTGCTCGAACAGTACCTTACCCTGTCAAGGGAAGCCGGAACGCCTATGCAGGATATAGCTTTGGGCAGTGAGGATGTGCGTATCGGAAACAAAAGGCTGTGCCTGCACACGCTGTCCGATACGGACGATTTGCCCAATACGGTATCGTCCAATTCGAGGTATGAAAAGCTGTCCACGGACAGGAGCGATTGCCTGTTGTCCTTTGCCTCTCCGGTTGGCTTGTTCCTTAGCTGTAACCATATCTATAACCAGTATCTGTTTTTGGACAACAGCGATGAGAACCTGCGCAAGTTTGAAAAGTCAGCCCGTAATATGCACTCACTGGCGAGGTACAGCCGTGCCAATCAGATTAACAAAGAATGGATAGAAAGGTATCTGAACGAAGCGCACAGCTTCGGGCTGTCCTCTATCCGTGCGCATTTCAACGTGATGGCGTGGTCGGATGACCCGAACGAACTCAAACAGCTAAAGAACGACACGGGCAGTGCGCTCGCTTTGATGGAATGCAAGCCGAGGCATAACACGGTGGATGTTGCCACACTGTATTGGGCAGGCATGGCAGGAAATGCAGGTGACTTTCCGGCAGAGGAAAGTTTTTACACGTTCATTGAACCTGCGCTGTGTTTCTTCACCGAGGAAACCAACTACCAAAATTCGCCATCGCCTTTCGGTATCAAGATGGCAGACCGATTGACAGGAAAGCCCATCCATTTGGATATATCAGATTTGCCTATGAAGCGGGGCATTATCACAAATCGGAACCGCTTCGTGTTAGGCCCATCTGGGGGTTGGCGGGCTATTCTTAATTGAGTAGCCCGCCAACCCTCCAAACTGGAAGTGGAAAATCATTCTTCACCAATCACATGGTGAGGCAGTATTATGAGCAAGGCTCTCATGTACTATTGGTCGATACGGGCAACTCCTATCAAGGATTGTGCGAACTGATTAAGGGGAAGACAAAGGGCAAAGACGGTGTGTATTTTACCTACACCGAAGACAACCCGATAGCATTCAATCCATTTTATACGGATGACGGCGTATTCGACATCGAGAAAAGGGAAAGTATCAAAACGCTCATCCTTACGCTTTGGAAGCGTGACGATGAACCGCCGACCCGTTCAGAGGAAGTGGCATTGTCCAATGCCGTGAGCGGTTACATCGACCGTATCAGGCAAAGCGATGAATATCCCTCTTTCAACGGATTTTACGAGTACGTAAAGGGTGACTATAAAAAGGTACTAGAAGACAAACAGGTAAGGGAAAAAGACTTTGACCTCGCAAATTTTCTGAACGTGCTTGAACCCTATTACAAGGGTGGAGAATACGACTATCTGTTGAACTCCGACAAGCAACTTGACCTGCTTTCCAAACGCTTTATCGTGTTTGAAATTGATGCGATTAAAGACCACAAAATCCTCTTTCCCATAGTGACCATCATCATTATGGAAGTATTCATCAACAAGATGCGCAGGCTCAAAGGTGTGCGCAAAATGATACTGATTGAGGAAGCGTGGAAAGCCATAGCCAAAGAGGGAATGGCGGAGTACATCAAGTACCTGTTTAAGACCGTCCGCAAATTTTTTGGTGAGGCTATCGTGGTCACGCAGGAAGTGGACGACATCATCCAGTCACCCGTGGTAAAGGAAAGTATCATCAACAATTCCGACTGTAAAATCCTGCTTGACCAACGCAAGTACATGAACAAATTCGATGCGATACAGGAAATGTTGGGGCTTACAGAAAAGGAAAAATCCCAAATCCTTTCCATCAATCAGAACAACGACCCGTCAAGGCTTTACAAAGAGGTATGGATTGGGCTTGGCGGTACGCATTCCGCCGTGTATGCCACAGAGGTTTCGCTCGAAGAGTATTTCGCATACACCACAGAGGAAACCGAAAAAATGGAAGTCATGCAACTGGCTTCCGAACTGGACGGCAATGTGGAACTGGCGATAAAGCGCATTGCCCAACAGAGACGTGAAAGCACAAATAGTTATTAATCATTTTAAAAATCAGAAACAATGAAAAAAACAATGTTACTGGTGTTTACGGCACTTATGCTTGCCGTTGCACCGTCCGCAAAAGCACAATGGGTCGTTGTTGACCCCTCAAATTTGGCATCGGGTATTATCAACTCCGCCAATGAAATCGTGCAGACCTCATCCACCGTGTCCAACGTGGTTAAGAATTTCAACGAGGTCAAAAAAGTGTATGAGCAGGGCAAGGAATATTACGACAAACTGCAAGCCGTAAACAACTTGGTGAAAGATGCCCGTAAGGTGCAACAGACGGTTTTGCTCGTGGGTGATGTGTCCGAAATGTACGTGAACAATTTCGGCAAGATGTTGAACGACCCCAATTTCAGTCCGCAGGAACTCACGGCAATCGCCAACGGTTATTCTGCTCTGCTCAACGAAAGCACCGAGTTGCTCAAAGAACTGAAACAGATTGTCACTTCTTCCTCGCTTTCGCTGAACGACAAAGAGCGTATGGACATCATCGACAGGGTTTACAAAGAGGTCAAGGACTACCATAGCCTTGTCCGCTATTTCACCAACAAGAATATCTCCGTAAGCATTTTGAGGGCTAAGAAACACAACAACACCAAAAGGGTGCTTGAACTGTACGGAACTGCTGAACAAAAATACTGGTAAGCTATGGAATGGAACAATCTTCACGAACTCCTGCGCTCGCTTTACGATGAGATGCTCCCACTGTCCGCCGATATGGCGACAGTGGCTAAGGGCATCGCCGGATTGGGCGCACTGTTCTACGTAGCACTGAAAGTGTGGCAGGCATTGAGCCGTGCCGAAACGATAGACGTGTTTCCGCTCCTGCGACCGTTCGCCATCGGGCTTTGCATTATGTTCTTCCCGACCATCGTATTGGGAACTATCAATGCGGTGCTAAGTCCGGTAGTAAAAGGCACAAATGCCATGCTCGAAAACCAAGTGCTTGACTTGAACAAGTTACAGGAACAAAAAGACCTGTTGGAAAGGGAGGCGATGCTCCGCAACCCCGAAACCGCTTACCTCGTAAGTGATGCCGAATTTGACAAGAAACTCGAAGAATTGGGATGGTCACCGTCCGATTTGGTTGCCATATCCGGTATGTACATGGAGCGTGGAATGTACGATTTAAAGAAAAGCATCCGTGATTGGTTTCGGGAACTACTGGAAGTCCTTTTCCAAGCCTCGGCACTGGTCATAGATACCATACGGACGTTCTTCCTTATCGTGTTGTCCATACTCGGGCCGATAGCCTTTGCGATTTCAGTGTGGGATGGTTTTCAGTCCACACTCACGCAATGGCTGACCCGATATATCAGCGTGTATCTATGGTTGCCCATTGCCGATATGTTCAGTTCCATGCTCGCCAAGATACAGACCCTCATCATCGAACGGGATATTGATATGCTTGCCGACCCGACCTATATCCCCGACACATCCAATACGGTGTATGTCATCTTCATGATAATTGGCATAGTGGGTTACTTCACCGTGCCAACGGTGGCAGGTTGGGTTATCCAAGCCGGAGGCGCAGGAAACTTCATGCGCAACGTCAATCAGACGGCATCGAAAACAGGAAACATCGCCGGAGCCGGAACGGGTGCTGTGGCAGGCAATATCGGTGGCAGGTTAATGAACAAATAAAAATCAGAAAGCAATGGAATTTAAAACACTAAGAAACATAGAAAACAGCTTTAGGCAAATACGGCTGTATGCCATCGTATTTGCGGTACTCTGTACCAGTGTGGTAGGCTTTAGCGTATGGAAAGCCTATGAGTTTGCGGAAGCACAACGCCAAAAGGTTTACGTACTGGACAACGGCAAATCCTTGATGTTGGCACTGTCACAGGATGCAAGCCTCAACAGACCTGTTGAGGCAAGGGAACACGTTAAGCGTTTCCATGAACTTTTCTTTACGCTCGCGCCGGATAAGAACGCTATCGAAAGCAACATGAAAAGGGCTTTTAATCTTGCCGACAAATCGGCATTCGATTACTACAAAGACCTTTCGGAAAAAGGCTATTATAACCGTATCATTTCGGGCAACGTGCAACAGCGCATCGAAGTGGACAGCGTAGTCTGCAACTTCGATACCTATCCCTATGCAGTACGGACGTATGCCAAACAGTTTATCATCCGGTCAAGCAACGTTACAAGGCGAAACCTTGTGACCTCCTGTTATCTCGTGAACTCCGTCCGCTCGGACAACAACCCGCAGGGCTTCAATATCGAAAAGTTTGC
Organism: Sphingobacterium wenxiniae; assembly: GCF_900116225.1. Classification (GTDB taxonomy): domain Bacteria; phylum Bacteroidota; class Bacteroidia; order Sphingobacteriales; family Sphingobacteriaceae; genus Sphingobacterium; species Sphingobacterium wenxiniae. The sequence goes on along the minus strand of NZ_FOZZ01000002.1, from coordinate 385,024 downwards.
CGTGTTGGAAAACAGGGATATAGAAGTCATCGACCGCTAAAGCCAAAATTATGGAAGCAATATCAGATTTGAACACGTTCGCCAAAATCCTTACTGCAAAGGGGTATGACGGCGATTTCCATACGCAGGGTGCGTATGCCGGAAAACTGAAAGCAAGCATCAGCGAATATCTCGCTAACTGCCCCAAAGGTGTAGCTAAAAAGGAGTTGTTGCTATCCTGCTTTCTGCAATGGGCAGGCGAAGCCCTGCCCAGGATAGAATGCCTTATGTGGGTGAAGTACCTAAACGGCAAATTCTTCTTGGGCAGAATGGAGATTGCAAAAAAAGACCGTTATGGGCAGGTGCTGAAACAATCGGAACTGACCGACCTGTCGGTCGTAACCGCTCCCAAAGCAAAAGAGGCAATCGCTATGGTCAGTGATGCAGTGGAACGGAATAACAATTAAAACATGAAAAATCTAAGAACAGCAATCAGTAATTGGTTTAACAAGCTCGATGGACAGTGGCGAGCGATGCCTGCCCGAAAACAGCATCGCTATACGCTACTGCTCTTTGCAGGCTATGCACTGCTGTCCGTCATCGTACTGTTGAAAGTGTGCTACGATGTAGCGCATTCCGATAATACCATGACCATTGAGCATATCGAAAACCCCATTAGGCAAAACAATTCCTCGGTTTCACCGCAGGACAGTATTAAAACAATCTTAAAAGATAAAAATCATGAAAGACAGTGAAAACAAAAAGGTAAGTTTTTTGGTCGAAGATGACGACCCGAAAAACGGAATGGATGCAACCCAAGACGGGGCGCAGAACAAAGCCGACAAGTTAAAGAAGCCTATCATTTTTGCCCTTATGGGCGTGGTGTTCCTCGGCTGTATGTACCTAATCTTCAAACCGTCCTCCGATAAGAAAGCGGTTGAGGATATTGGTCTGAACGATGCCGTACCGCAGGCAAGCGATGCAGGGCTTCAATCCGATAAGCAAAAGGCTTATGAACAGGAACTGCTCGAACAGAAAATGCAGGAAAAGCGCAATGCGCTCCTGTCACTATCTGACTATTGGAGCGAGGACAGTACCGCCGATCCGGAAGCGGAGCAACCGGAGGAGGTTTACGAAGACGGTTACGCTTACGGCGGTGGTACACGCAGGAACAGCAACCCTGCTCTGAACAGTTACCGCAATGCGCAAAGTACGCTGACCTCGTTCTACGATAACAGCGATTACGAAACGCAGGAACTCCGCAGACAGATTGAGGAACTTAAAGAACAGTTGGCAGAAAAAGACGTACCGCCTGTAACGACCATAGATGACCAACTGGCTTTGATGGAAAAGTCTTACGAAATGGCTTCCCGTTACCTGCCACAAACCCCTGCACAGCCGAACAGGACGGACACAATGGCTTCGGCAAAGGGTGCATCGCAAAAGGAATATTTTGTGGCGTTTACTCCTGTAAGGAAAAATACGGTTTCCGCACTGTACCGTGAACCGACCGACAGTGCTTTTTTGACAAACTGGAACGAAACCCGAAACCGTGGCTTCTATACGGCAGGTGTTTCGGAACAGGTCATACAGCCAAAAAACAGCATCAAGGCAGTGGTACAGGAAACACAGGTCGTGACGGGCGAAAGTGGTGTGCGTTTGCGCCTGTTGGAAACGGCACAAACGCCTGTCCGCTCCATTCCGGCAGGAACGGTACTAACGGCAAATGCCAAATTTCAAGGTGGCAGATTGCAGTTAAAGGTAACGTCCATCGAATATGAGGGCAACATTATTCCGGTCGATATAACCGTGTACGATGTGGACGGACAGCAAGGGCTATATGTGCCATATTCTCCCGAAATGAACGCCCTAAGTGAGATAGCCTCCAACATGAGCCAAACCTCCGGCACGTCCATTATGATGACACGCTCGGCAGGTCAACAGGTGGCAGGCGACCTTTCCCGTGGCGTGGTACAGGGTGTGTCGGGTTACTTCTCCAAGAAAGTAAGAACACCCAAAGTAACCGTCAAAGCCGGTCATCAAATTTTCCTTGTTTCAAAAAACTAATGTTCAACTAAAATAAAAACGAAAATGAAAGCAATATTTAAAAGACTCTTGGCAATGGTATGTTTGACCCTCTTTATCACAGGTACAAATGCACAGCAAGTTGCATCCAATACCACAAAATTGAGCATGGGCAAGGTAGAGCCTTACGAAATGCAGGTGACGTACAGCAAAACCTCGCATCTGATATTCCCGTCCGCTATCCGCTACGTGGATTTGGGCAGTGAATACCTTATCGCAGGCAAAGCCGAAGATGCGGAAAACGTCTTGCGCATTAAGGCAAGCGTGAGGGATTTTGACGAGGAAACCAATTTTTCGGTTATTACGGACGATGGTCGTTTCTACAATTTCAACGTCTTTTACAGTGCTTATCCCTCAACGCTGAATTATGATTTGCTGACGATGCAAAAGGCGTCGGACAGGGAAAACGGGAACGATGTTCTGTTTGAGGAATTGGGGGGCAATTCTCCGTCACTGGCAGGCTTGCTCATGGAGACGATTTACAGGAAAAACAAACGGATTGTAAAGCATATCGGGTCGAAAAGCTACGGCATACAATTCCTGCTGAAAGGTATCTACGTGCATCATGGAAAATTCTATTTCCATACGGAACTGCGCAACAAAAGCAATGTGCCGTTCAATATTGATTTTGTGAATTTCAAGGTGGTGGACAAGAAAGTCGCCAAGCGTACCGTGGTACAGGAAAAGGCAATGCAACCACTGCGGACGTACAAAACGCTCGGTGAAATCACGGGCAATACGACAGACCAAAACGTGTTCCTGCTCGACCAGTTTACCATCACGGATGACAAGGTACTCGTGATTGAAATCTTTGAAAAGAACGGTGGCAGACAACAGGTATTGCAGGTGGAAAATTCAGACCTCGTAAATGCCAAGTTGATAAACGATATGCACCTAAAGATTAATTAACCCAAAACGAAAGAACAATGATAAAATACATTTTTGCCGTGGTGCTTGCCATGTGGAGCATCACGGCGGTACAGGCACAGCGAATGCTCCCCAAACAAAAGGGATTGGAAGTAAACGCAGGTATGCTGTCCAAAGAAGTAAGCGACAATTACTATCTGAATTTGACCCTTACCGTGAACGGAAAGAACGGCAATTACTGGATATGGGGTGCGGAGTACACGCATCAGCTCTCGGATTACAGGGATGTACAGATACCGCTCGAAACCTATACGGGCGAGGTGGGTTACAGTCTTCAGCTATTGGGCGATGCACGGAAGACCATCACGCTGAATGCAGGGCTTACAACCGTGGCAGGTTACGAAACCATCAACCGGAGCGAGGCAGTGCTACCGGACGGCTCAACCATCCTTGACAAAGACAATTTTGTCTATGGTACAGGCGGACGGCTCACACTTGAAACGTACCTGTCCGACCGTTTTGTCCTGCTCCTGCAAGGGCGGACAAAAGTGCTATGGGGTACGGATTTGAAACAGTTTCGTCCATCGGCAGGGATTGGACTAAGGTTTAACTTTTAAATTGATTTGCAATGAAAACATTAATCAGAAAATACAGGCTTCATTTACAGGCATCGTTCATGCTCTTGGCGATGTTGGTCTGCTCCATAGTGCTGACCTCGTGCGAAAAAGATGAACTCGACATCAGGCAGAATTACCCTTTTGAGGTACAGGTGATGCCTGTACCCAAAGAGGTGACAAACGGGCAGACCGTTGAAATACGGATTACCGTTCAACGGTCGGGCAATTTCAGCGATGCGAAATACTTTATCCGCTATTTCCAGTTTGACGGACAGGGAGCATTGCGGTATTACAGCGAACCGCCGTATATGCCCAATGACCTGTACGTATTGCCACAGACACAGTTTAGATTGTATTACACTTCCCAATCGACCGTATCACAGTCGTTTGATATTTGGATTTCGGACAATTTCGGGAACGAAAAACAGATAAGTTTCCAGTTTAACAGCCGTGATTAAAGACAGAAATATCCTGCCCGATGTGGCGGGATTTTTCATTTTTTAAGCCTGTTATTCGGTGCTTTTTCGTAAATTCAAAGGGTCGAATTATAATAGCTATCGTTATGGGGGCATCATTAGTTTTAGGCATAATATTTTTGGTTTTAGGTTTGGGTCTGCGTTACTGGATTAACCGTAGGAAGTTTTACAGGCGTAGCCCCACCGGAGCAGAGGGCTTTTCATCTTATGAGAAGTCGGTTATTATAAAAACTTCTGAACGTTTGGGCAAATGGATAGCTTATGCTTTGATTATATTCGGAGTGCTTTTTCTGTGGAGTTATTCAAGACAGAAAAAGGAAAAAGAAAAGGCTTCCCAAAATATGGAAATACAGAACCCACGATAAGTAACGATACAGTTTTCATTTACCAAATAGCTTAAACCTCATGACTGATATTCATAATATAGATGGCGAGGAATATGATGACATGGAAGACATCAATTTATCAGAACTAAGTCAACTTGACCTAACGTCTATTGATGAAAATATAACGTACAATATATTTGAGGACAATTTTCCTCAATGCTATATAAATAGGGTTGGCGAAACTTTGATTATCAGAATAGAAGAACACATTTATACTAAATATTGGTTTCATAAATACCATGCTTCTGTGTTTTCAGAGGCAATGATTAAAGCCATAAAAAGGTTAAGGCTTGATGGCTTCCCATTTTCTGACGAAGAACTTGACGAAGATGATGATGTTCATATTTTTGTTAGATGGACACTTAAAGTTCCATCCAATATTGACATAGAAAGTTTGTCGGAAAGCGTCAATTATGCTTTTGACAGTGTATTTGAAAGAGCCAACGCAATGTTAGAAAACTCTGATAGTGTCTTAATCTTGGGAAAAGATACTGGTGATGGGCTGGCATTATTAAAGCGTATCCAAGCACATCTTGAAAACTTAGGCTTTTATACCTACATCATCAAGGAACAACCTGATGTAATTGGTGAAAGTGTTATGCAAAAGGTTTTAAGATTTGGATTATCTTCAAGATTTGTAATAGTAGAAAATAGCGAACCGACAGGACATCTTTACGAATTTCCTCACATTACAAAATTCGCCGAACTGACGACTATTGTTTTGCAAAGACAGGGTGATGGTGCTACATGGATGTTTGAAGATTTGTATCACAAACTAAATAATGTAGAAAAGTTTGAATACACTAATGACACCTTGGAAGATAATATTAATATTGGAATAGAATGGGCAAAAAAATATCTAAAATCTTTTGGTAACTATCAAAAAGAAAAGTTGCCGTGGTTCCAAAAATAATGAGAAATGAAATTACGGAGATAGAATTTCATCGTGATGGTATTGCCTCATAATGTTGCGTTCACTATCTTTGCTATTGTAAAATATTAAAATTCTTAAAGTGTTTTTGCTTTAAGTCTCGACATTAAAAACTGGTAATTTTTAGACCCCGAGGCAATAAGTAAGAATGCTCATGCTATAGGCGTGGGTACTCTCTTATTCGGTGGTCGGGCGTACCAGTGCCTTAATGTCGGTAAGTGTAGTTGCCTGCGCTTTTTTATTGCAGGCACTCCATACAGAATAAAAAACTACGTCCATATGGAGACTAAGAACATAAACCGAATTACCACAGTATTTATCAATGATAGAAGCCCAGTGATGGATTTAATGCATGATGACCTCGTTTCTTCGGGGGTAGACATTGTCTTTCGTTCAGATAACGTTGTGGATGGGATAAATCAACTGTCAGCATTAAAATCGTTACCCAATATCTGCATCATCGACCTCGATTTTTCTGATAAAGGCATCATGAAACATTTACGGGAATTAAGAAGTCAATACCCTAAATTGAAGCTAATTGCCCATAGTGATATGGATGATGAAAAAATTATCAGAGAACTTGGGGAGCTTGGCTTTTCAAAATATGTGCTGATTGGCAATGACATGAAAAAAGCCATTGACGGGGTGGTCAATGGCTAATTATCTATTAAAGAGGCTCTAAAAACCTCATTTATTATAACTCATCTTCAACATTCAAAATCTTACGAAATTTTGTTTCAAGCTCCGCAATTTTTATGGGTAGTTTGTTTTTTAGTTCATCTGAAATTTTAGACATATCTTCAAGGTAAGATTTATAATAATCCCCTGTTAAACTCCCACTTCTTATTCTGTCTTGACGATATCCAAAATCCCAGCCTTTATCCCAATATTCTGTAAATACTTCATCAATATACGCACAGATTGATTGAGGAAAAAAGAGCTTATTAAGGAGGTAGAAATTTCTAAAATCATATAGTGCGGTACTTGCTCGTCTATTTCTCTCTTGGCTTTCCTTTTCGGCATCTTCTCTTATTTCATGCATAAAGTTTGTCCAGTCAATCATTGCAGAATGTAATTCTACAAGTTTCTGATAGAGTGCAACTATAACTTTGGCTCTTTCTTGATGCAAAAAACCAAATTGAATTTGATGCGTAATGTTGGCTTTAGCAAGTTCTGATTTGATTGGTTCAATTTTCAAAGTTAATTCTTCATTCAGTTTGCTTTTATAACTCTCAATTTGTTCATGAAAATCTTTTTTGACATTTTCGGTCAATCGTGTTAACTCCTCTGCCGTTGATAGCTTGGCAGTCTCTTTGCCAAGTTGCTTTAGCCATGAATTATAGAAAAGAAAGTATGAGACTATTAAAAATAGTATTACTTCGATTATTATTTGAATAAATTGCTCTCCTGTCATAGTTATTTTTTATTGGCTTTTGTCCATACATTTAAAGCATTTGTCAAATATTGTTTTGGGTTGGGCATAGGTTGCTTTTTTCCCAACTTTAGGTCTTTGGTGTGTTCTGCATAAGTTTTTTTAATTTTAGCGTAGTCTTTTGGATATAGTTCGATAAACTTGTCAATAAAATCTTCGATACCAAACTCTTTAGCTAGGCTGTTTACCACGTTACCAATTTTTTCATCTTTTTTTAAAATTACCGCCATTGCTTTACTTGGGTTTATAATAATTTGTCAACAACAAATTTAGTAAAAATAACGTCCTTTACATCCTCAAAAAGAGCTAATTGATAATACTCTGGTTTCTTTGCTACTTTCTTTTTCGTCTCACTCATGAAAGAAAGTAGTCCACGACCAACCTATTTGGTAAATGCAGATGTGTTGGCATTTTGGAGCGTAGCATTTACAAAAGGGTTGTTCCGCTGTCCGCAAAAAGACGGTTCCGACCTGGGGGAGGATCTGTCTTTTTGCCCGACCGAATTTTAGGCTAAAGATTTTTTTCGTATCACGCCCGTATCATGTTTTACGGTCGCTCTATAAGTTTCTATTATCATAGCTTTGATTTTTGATAGGCGACCACCTTTGCAGGCGGTCGCCTGTGGGTTAGGAATTGTAAAATACATGACCTCCATCGCTCCAATAATCACCGCAAAACAGGTCACGGGCATAAGCCTCATAATCGAAGTACCTTTTTGCAAATTCGGGCAAGTCCATTTGTTCTACCTGCTCATAGGCAAAATCTTCCTCGTCCTTGTATTCGCCTATATAGTCATCGTCAAAGTCGCTTATTAGGTCGTCAATATCGCCTTCGGATAGCTTACGGTGTCCATTGTTGCACCATATTAGGAATGCTTCTTGTCGGCTCTCGTCCATATCTTCCAAAGCCTCTAAAACGTCAAATATGCTGTCGCTTATCCAACATTCGCCGATTAAGCCGTTGGGGATATTTTCGTAATCTTGAAACATAAATTCGGGGTCTTCCTCGTCATCGTGCAACTCCCTGCAAGCATCGTAAAATTCGTCTTTGTCCGCATAGTCGGATAGCGTTAGCCACTCCCCGAAGATTGAACCGTCATTATATTTTGCGTATGTGCCGACATATACCCTTGCTTCCGATGTGATTATTTGATGTGTCATTTCTTTACTGTTTTGAATTAATTTTTTTGATTTATTCGGCAATGAGAGGTGGTGCTGTTGTTTTGTTTCAATACCATTTCCAATGCTTCTATTCCTCATGCCTGACATTTTTTTTATTCGTGTAAAGAGCCGGAGTATGCTGTGTTTCGTTTCGGGAGCAGTTTAGGTTAGTGTTTAGGATGCACAAGGTTTTGGAAAACAAATACTACCCAACGGGTGGAGATTTTTTTTCAAACTTGCATGACCTTTTGCCTCCGTTAAGAACACGTCCAACCTTTGCTCCATGAAACGTGAACAACAGGCATACTGGCTTTCGGATAAAACAAATCGTGGAAGTAATGAGGATAGCATTGCCGAAATGGTTCAGAAAGAATTTAATGTTAATCCATACAGCAACAGGTGGTTGAAGTTTGGAGTGAAACAGCTACTCTGTGGAGCGACATCTTCAATCTCCTGTTCCCAATCATAGCCATAAGCTCTTTTACGGTAAGTAGCGGAGTAAATGCCGTAAATGTGCTTTGGCTATATTAACGCTTTGAGCCAATCTAAGCCAAGTAATTCAATCCAAAGACATATTCAAAGAGCCATTCCATCATATCTATAAGTTTGTTCGTGATGCGGATTATTCCGCTCGGTTAACAAGCAAAATAGAGTTGAAGATGGAGAAAGAAAAAGCGAACGATTTAACTCCCGAAAGAGTTGTGCAAATCTTGAAAAAGAAAGGAACAGAGGTCGATTTAGAGGAAGCAAAAACCATCTTGGAGTTTGTAAAGAAGATAGCTGACATTGCAGTTAACCAGTATCTAAGAGGAAAACTTTAACCTAATGAACAAGGAAAACTGTTGTGATGAGAAAGGCAGATTTATACATACGTGTATCGACAGACGAGCAAGCGGACAAGGGATATTCGCAACGTGACCAAGAAGATCGATTAAGAAAATATTGCGAGATAAAAGGCATTCCGGTAAGGGATGTTTACATAGAAGACCATTCGGCAAAATCTTTCAAACGTCCAGAGTGGCAGAAATATTTGTCCAACCTGCGTAAAACAAAAAACAACAAAGCGGGGTCAATAATATTATTTACCAAATGGGATAGGTTCAGTAGGAACGCAGGTGATGCGTACCAAATGATTAACCAGTTACGGACACATGGCGTTGAGCCTGTTGCGATAGAACAGCCCTTAGACCTTACCATTCCCGAAAATAAAATCATGCTTGCATTCTATCTCGCTTCACCGGAAGTTGAGAACGACAGGCGTGCATTAAATGTTTTTCACGGAATGCGTAGGGCGAAAAAAGAGGGGCGGTATATGGGAACTGCTCCTTTGGGATATGTCAATAAGATAACAGAGGGCAAAAAGAAGTTCATTGCACCCCATGATTTTGAAGCACCCATATTAAAATGGGCGTTTGAGCAAATCGTTTCCAATAACTTCAATACGGAACAGATATGGAAAATGGTTCGGGAGAAAGCCGATGGAAAAGGTCGGTTCAGCAAAAATAACTTTTGGGTAGCCGTCCGAAACCCCTTGTACTGTGGCAAAATATTCATTCCTCCCTACAAAGAGGAAAAGGGATATTTTGTCAAAGGACAGCATGAGCCATTAATCAGCGAAAAGACATTTGCGGATGTACAGGATATTCTCGATGGGAGAAAGAGGGCTGTAAAGCCTAAAATCGTGGCTATGGACAATCTACCGCTTAGAGGGTTTATTAAATGCCCTAATCCTAATTGTAATAGGATGCTCACAGGAAGTGCCTCAAAGGGCAAGATGGGCAATTACTATTACTACTATCATTGCACTTCTTCCTGCGGAGTACGGTTCAAAGCCGAAACCACCAATGAGGCTTTCTTAAAACAGTTACGGCATCTATCACCAAAAGAGGGTATGGTCGATGTTTTTATCGAAGCCTTTATAAAAGACTTCAATAACAAAACCAAAGCCCAAAACACGGAACGGGCAAATATCATAGGTGAGATTGATGCGTTGAACAAACGCTATCAAAATTCGCTTTTGAAAAATGCCGATGGAGAAATGGCAGATGACGATTTCCAAGAAGTAAAGAAATTGACCAAAGGAAAGATTGAGGTTTTGGAACGTAGATTAAACGACTTGGCAGTAGTGGGAACGGAGATAAAAGACTTGGTAGCATCCACCTTAAAAAAGGTTGCAAACATTGATAGACGCTATGAAAACGGCGATATTGAGGAAAAAAGGCTTATAGTGAGTTCGATGTTCCCTGATTTTTTGGAATTTGACGGAACACAACATCGAACTCCGAGGCTAAATTCTGCGATTGCTCTTATCTATCAGAATAACAGTAAGTTACAAGGCAAAAAAAATGGGACAAGTCTATCATTTTTAGACTTGTCCCAAGATGTGATCCCGCTGGGACTCGAACCCAGGACCCATACATTAAAAGTGTATTGCTCTACCAGCTGAGCTACGGAATCCTACTTCTTTTTTGGAAGTAACCTTCGTTGTTTGAAGTGATGCAAAGGTAGAAAAATTGTTCACTTCCACCAAATCTATTGCGCTTTATTTTTAAGATTACCTTTTAAAACACTGTTATTCAGAACAAAAAAATCACCTTAAATATTGACTGGCGCACACCATGCGATCTACGCCATTAATATCCTGCAATAATTGAACGTTCACAAACCCCTTTTTCTCCAATAAATCGACCGTTTCTTTTCCTAAATATTGATTAATTTCAAAATACAACATTCCTTCGGGACGTAAATGTTTTTTTGCCATTTGCGCTATAACATCATAAAAAAGCAAGGGTGCATGCTCCTCCACGAATAAAGCAGTATGCGGTTCAAATAGTAAAACATTACGGTGCATCTGTTCTTTTTCCTGAGGAGTAATATACGGCGGATTGCTGACCACAACATCAAATTGCAGTTCCTCTGGCATAAAAACATCCCATTCCAATACATCAGCTTCCATAAATGCTATATCGACCTCTTGGTTCAAAGCATTTTTCCGTGCTAATTGGACTGCCTCTGTTGAAATATCCATCGCGCTTATCTCCGCTTGTGGCAGATGCTTTTTTAAGGCTATGGCTATACAGCCAGAACCAGTGCCTATATCTATTACGCTAAGCGTGCTTTCCTGTCGATGTTGTTTGATAATCAAATCGACCAGTTCCTCTGTTTCTGGTCGGGGTATAAGCGTATGTTCATTGACCTGTAAATGCATACCATAAAAATCTGCCATTCCGAGAATATGTTGCAGAGGTCTGGAAGTCATGAGTTCTTCCAGAATACGGATAAATCCTCTCTCCTTGTCCTCCCCTACGACTTGATTACGATCTAAGCCAAAATAGACACTTTTTCTATGGGTAAGATGAGAATAAGTCATTAAGAAAAGCTGTTGCGCTTCCTCTTTCGGGTAGATTTCCTTTAATCCTTCCGCATATAGCTCTGCTATTTCTCCATACTTTCTCATTCCGCAAACATACGAAAGCCTATACTATTTTTGATATTGTTTTGTAAATACTAAGTTTGTACTATGACGCAGGATGAGAAGTATATGAAGCGCTGTTTGGACCTGGCTCTACTTGGGGGCAGTTCAGTGAGTCCTAACCCTATGGTGGGTGCCGTGATTGTTCATGAAGACAAAATTATAGGAGAAGGATACACCTCCCCCTATGGTGGTCCGCATGCGGAAGTAAATGCCGTAAATGATACGATACAATGCTATGGTGAAACGGAAGCCAACTGTCTTTTTCAGCAATCGACACTGTACGTTAGCCTAGAACCTTGCGCCCATTTTGGCAGAACACCGCCATGTGCAGACCTAATCGTACGGTTACGGTTCAAAAAAGTAGTAATAGGTTGTATGGATATCTTTGCAAAGGTGAATGGAGAAGGGATCCGCAAGCTAAAAGTGGCTGGGATAGATACGGTAGTAGGACTATTGGAGGAAGAATGTAAGTATATTAACCGACGTTTTTTTACCCGTATACAGCAGCAACGCCCTTATGTTATTCTTAAATGGGCTCAAACCCAAAATGGCAAATTTGCCCCAGAAGAAAACGAACAAAGATGGATCAGTAATAATGCCAGTAAGCAATTGGTCCACAAATGGCGTGCTGAAGAAGACGCTATCCTCGTCGGAACCCGAACAGCACTGGTCGATAACCCATCGTTGACCGTTAGGCTTTGGAAAGGCAAACACCCGAAACGTATCCTCATAGACCGCGATTTGTCTCTTCCCATAGATTCGGCTATATTTAGTTCGGATGCGGAAACCATTATCTTCAACGCTGTGAAAACCGATTGGCAGGGACATATAAAGTATATTGAATTGGAAAATTTTGGATTGTACCTTCCACAAAACATCCTTTATCAGCTCTATCTTATGGATGTACAGTCTATTATCATCGAAGGTGGTGCAAAAACTTTACAATCTTTCATCGATGCCAAAGTCTGGGATGAAGCGCGCATATTTATTTCTCCACAGCAATGGGAAACAGGTATAAAGGCTCCTACATTTGAAGGAACAATCTGCAGAGAAGAGAAAATTGCACAAGACAAATTGGTCGTTTATGAGCGACGTTAACAGAAATAGTTTATAACTGAAAAGAAATTTTCACTATTTTTGGCAATCAACTCGTATAACCCAATGGCAAGAAAAATATATAACGGAGAAAAAAACAATAAAGAACGCACCATGAACAAGCTGATTCAGGGTGTAGGAACGGTATTGGAAAATAGCGGATACACAGCACTTACCATTGCGAATATAGCTCGGGCTGCAGGTGTGGATAGGAAACTCGTTACTTTATATTTTGGATCGGTCGAAAATCTGATAGAGACCTATATCAAAAGGAAAGATTATTGGATTTCTCTTGAACAAGACACCGTGAAAATAGAACAAAATCTAACCACAGATGAGATAAGAGGTCTTCTAGAGGGTATGCTTCTTAACCAAATGGAGAATTTTTCCGAGAACACGGAAATGCAGAAAGCCATCCTTTGGGAAATCAGTGAGCATTCGGATATCATGTCGCATGTGGCGCAAAGTCGTGAGAAATTAAGCTCTCAGCTCTTCCCTATAGCTGATACACAATTAAAAGGAAAAGATGTGGATTTGCGCGCTATTACGAGTGTTTTAGTAGCTGGTATCTATTATCTTGTATTGCATTCCAAAGCAACTGAAAGCACATTCTGCGAAATAGATTTAAAGAGCCAAGAAGGGATGGGCCGTATTCGAGAAGCTATTAAAAAGATTCTTAAATTAACGTTATAAAATAAAAACGTGTCATTGCGAGGAGCGTAGTGACGAAGCAATCTGCGTTTTTGTTATCATCACAGATTGCTTTGTCGTCATTCTTCCTCCGCGCAATGACGATGTGACTACTTTTTAAAATTAAGCTTCGATTTCTTCTTTTCGGAATGGTGCTTCTTCATCAAATTCACCTTCCCATTTCGCAACAACGACGGTTGCCAGACAGTTTCCTATAACATTTACCGATGTACGTGCCATATCCATAAGCTCGTCTATCCCTAAAATTGCTGCAATAACAAAGGTCGGTAAACCAAATTGATCAGCTGTTGCAATCAGTACAATTAATGAGGCTCTCGGCACTGCTGCCACACCTTTAGAAGTGATCATCAATGTAAAGGCAATAAGTAATTGTTGTCCGATACTCAGCTCGATTCCCGCAGCTTGTGCCACAAATATAGATGCCAATGATAGGTAAAGTGATGTTCCATCTAAATTGAAGCTGTACCCTGTTGGGATGACAAAAGAAACAATTTTACGCGGTACTCCAAATTTTTCCATCGCACTCATCGCTTTCGGCAACGCAGCATCTGAACTGGTCGTTGCAAAGGCGATGGAAACAGGCTCTTTTACAGCACTGATAAATTGTTTGATCGGTATCTTAAGAAACAAGGCGATAGGAAGTAATACACAGCCAAGAAAAAGTATTAGAGCCAGGTACAAGCTTCCCAATAACATGAAGAGGTTTTTCAGAATATCTACCCCCAGATGCCCTACGGTATAGGCCATGGCCGCTCCTACGCCTATTGGTGCAAAAAGCATCACTAAGTTTGTAAACTTAAACATCGCTTCCGAAAGGCTCTCTGTAAAATCAACCAAAGGCTTTCTTTTCTTCTCCTCTACCAAGGCCAAACCAATACCAAAAATTACCCCAAAAATTACTATCTGGAGAACTTTGTTCTCATATACAGACTTGACGATATTTTCTGGAAAAGTATCACGAATGAAGGTATTGAATTTATAGACACCATGTACATTCTCGCTGATATGCTCCAATGCTCTCGCATCAGATTCCGTGACTGTAGATGTCTGTGGAAGTTCTTCATGAGGCATATTTGCCACATCTACTCCTACACCGGCCTTGGTAATGTTGATAACAATTAGACCAATGAAAATAGCTAAGGTAGTAGCGCTTACAAAATAAAGCATAGACTTCCATGCCATACGTCCTACTGATTTCAAATCCGAATGACCTGCAATACCAAATACCAATGTTGCAAAAAGTATCGGACCAACAATGGTTTTCACCAATTTGATAAAGCCTTGGGAAAGTGGCTGCATGGCTCGGGCGAGGTTAGGAAAGTCCAACCCTACGAAGACACCTAAAACCAAACATGTCAATATCCAAGTGGTTAGGTTTTTACGCACAATGGCGTTAAGCGTGATGGCCGCTCCCACTACCCAACGCACGCCCATCATCACGTTAGGATGCACGGCGAATAGGTTAAATTCGTAGATTAAGGTAAGTATAATGGCAATGGATACGGTAAAAAGGGTTATAAAACCAACTTGTTTTTTTAGCATGTAGTTTTGTTTTATGTTGTTGAACAAACAAAAATATAAAAATAGCTTTTTAAACCAAATCTAAAATGGAGTCAAAACGGTTGCAAAAACAGCAAAACAGGGATGACATACGTTTTAACGCATAAAAAAAGCACCAACAAAATGGGGTGCTTTTCCTTTACTGTTCATATTTACGCATTATTCTGCGTGTAGCCAAGCTTTTTTGGCTAACAATTCTTCTTCCGACTCCACGACTTCTTCGTCTTCCACACAACAATCTACCGGACATACGGCAGCACATTGCGGCTCATCGTGAAAACCAACACATTCCGTACATTTGTCCGAAACAATATAGTACACCTCGTCAGAAATAGCTTCCTGCGAAGCGGCTGCATCCAATGTCACGCCATCACCAAAATCAATAACTCCATCTAAGGCTGTACCGTCAGAAAATTTCCAAGGCACCCCTGCATCATATATTGCATTATTTGGGCATTCTGGTTCGCATGCCCCACAATTTATACACTCGTCAGTAATTTTAATTGCCATTTATAACCTCACAATTATATAAAATAAACTAATTTTGTCCAATCGTAACGACCACTGAAAATAATCTATACAAATTCAGTAGTTATTTTTCGATGAACAAAGATACAGTAAAAAAATATCAGAATAATTCTAAATAGTAAGATTTTGACAAAGAAACAACGAATAGCTGCTTTTGTGGCGTTGGGCGAGTTTTTACAGCAGGATTCCACCGAGTTAAACGAAATGCTCCACCGAGCTTCCATCCAAAATCCATGGTATACTCCCGCAAATACGACAAAACAAATCCAGTCTATCGCCCAAAACTTAACGGAGGAAAAGCTAAACAATTGGTTATCTGCTTATCCGGATTTGGATACTGAAAAAACAGTTGGTCTGATATTGGCAGGAAATATCCCGCTGGTTGGATTTCATGATTTGCTTACGGTGCTTATTTCGGGGTTCACTGCGCAGATAAAAGTATCCTCTGATGATGCCGGATTAACCAATTTTCTTGTCAAAAAGCTGCTACATATCGCCCCCTCCTTTCAACACAAGATACAGATTGCTG
This sequence comes from Sphingobacterium wenxiniae, assembly GCF_900116225.1. Lineage (GTDB taxonomy): Bacteria > Bacteroidota > Bacteroidia > Sphingobacteriales > Sphingobacteriaceae > Sphingobacterium > Sphingobacterium wenxiniae. The sequence continues at coordinate 369,193 of NZ_FOZZ01000002.1, read as the reverse complement.
AGCGTTTACAAGACTTTGACCTTATTATCGCCACAGGGAGTGACAACAGCTCGCGGTATTTTGAATATTATTTTGGAAAAAAACCGCACATCATCCGCAAAAACCGTAATTCTGCAGCAGTATTGGATGGCAAGGAAACCAAAGAAGCTCTTAAAGGACTGGGACATGATATTTTTGATTATTTCGGATTGGGTTGCCGTTCGGTTTCTAAGCTTTATATCCCAAAAGGTTATGATATAGCGCAATTCTTTGAGGGCATAGAAGACTTTAAAGATATCAAAGACCATTACAAATATGCCAACAACTATGACTACAACAAATCCATTTACCTCATCAATGGTGATAAGCATTACGACAATGGTTTTCTATTGCTGAAAGAAGACGGCCGATTAACTTCACCATTGGCTACTGTGTTCTATGAAGAATACGAAGATATAGCGACTATTATGGCTTCTCTGAATGCACAGCAGGATAAAATTCAATGTTTGGTAAGTGAGGTGGCAATAGAAACGCATATTCCTACGTTTCCTTTAGGACAGAGCCAATGTCCGGCTTTGACAGATTATGCAGATGGGGTAAATACCTTGGATTTCCTTTTCGCTAATGCTTAAAGTTTATCAGGGAAAACGGCGAAGGTTTGATAAAAAATTCTAACTTTGTTGGATATGTATGTTATAAAAGTAAAGGGCGTAGCAAAGATTCCAGATTATGTACAGTTACGGGATGATGCTTTCACCTTATTAGCATATTTTAGGGTCGATCGGCCCGATAAATCGCTGGAGAAGATCGGCTTGGGCGATAAAGCATCCTATATTATGGAGGTGGTTAAAGAAATGCCTTTCGGGCAGATAAAAAAAATTGATGTATAAAACGTATCATGGCAGAAAATACAGTTATAAAGCTTAAAAACGTAGATATTTACCAACAAAAGCACTTGGTGCTTTCTCATGTAAACCTGGACATACAACAAGGTGAATTCATCTATCTGATTGGTCAGTCTGGAACCGGAAAAAGTAGTTTATTGAAAATAATTTATGGCGATTTGTACATCACCAGTGGTGAAGGTATGGTTGCTGGTTTCGATCTTAAAAAACTTCATGAAAACGATGTTCCCTTCTTACGTAGAAAATTGGGAATTGTCTTTCAGGATTTCCACCTGCTGAATGACAGAACTGTAGAAAAAAACTTGGAATTTGCATTAAAAGCTACTGGTTGGAAAGACCGTGGTCTTATCGAAAACCGAATGTTGGATGTGTTGGAGAAAGTGGGATTACGCTCTAAGCTCCGGAAAATGCCACATGAGCTATCGGGTGGAGAGCAACAGCGTGTGGTCATCGCACGTGCGCTGTTAAACAATCCAGAAATCATTCTTGCCGATGAACCTACCGGCAACCTTGACCCGGCGACTTCGGAAGAAATAGTGCTGTTATTGCGTGATATCGCTGCATCAGGTACTGCTGTGTTGATGGCTACTCACGATTATCAGATTATCCGCAATATGCCTGCCCGTATCATTAAGACAGCGGACACGGCGTTATATGACAATGTATCTATATAAATTATTGTTTGGCATCCGAAGATTAGAGAACATCGGATGTCAAACAATAACTTTCCAAACTGACAGAACAACCTTTTACCGTCATTATGTTAGTAAGCCTTTGGTTTAAACTGACAGGCTGTCCGATTTCGGATGGTTGGCAATATAATTGTTCCTGCAGACAGAAGAGTTAGAATTACACGAAATTGATATGATGAACGAACAGGAAAATAACAATATCCAAGAGGAGAATATAGAGAATCAAGAGCAACCAACTACAGAGGAGAACGTATCTGCTGAAGATAAATTACAGGAAGAGCTGGCTCTTGTACAAGATAGATATGCACGCTTATTTGCTGAATTCGATAATTACAAGAAGCGTACAGCACGTGAAAAAGTAGAGCTTATCCAGTCAGCAAGCAAAGATGTATTGACGAAACTATTGCCTGTATTGGATGATTTCGACAGAGCAATGGCAGCAATGGAAACGGCCCAGGATGTTGTTGCTGTAAAAGAAGGCCTTGACTTGGTTAGCCAGAAGTTCCGTAAAACCTTAATACATGAAGGATTGAAAGAAATGGAAAACCTTATCGGTCAGCCTTTCGATGCGGAATATCAGGAAGCTATAACAGCTATCCCCGCTCCTACAGAAGATATGAAGAATAAAGTTATCGATGTCGTGGAAAAAGGATACTTTTTGAATGATAAAGTTATCCGTTTTGCAAAAGTGGTTATAGGTCAATAAGAAAATGGCAAAGAGAGATTATTACGACATATTAGGTGTATCCAAAAATGCGGATGCCGCTGAGATCAAATCGGCTTATAGGAAATTAGCGATTAAATATCACCCAGATAAAAATCCAGGAGATAATGAAGCCGAAGAGATGTTCAAAGAGGCTGCAGAAGCGTATGAAGTCCTGAGCGATCCAGAGAAACGTCAGCGCTACGACCAATTCGGTCATGCAGGTAATTCTGCGTCCGGTTTCGGTGGAGGCGGTATGAATATGGACGATATATTCAGCCAATTTGGTGATATCTTTGGCGGAGGAGGAAATCCATTTGAAAGCTTCTTTGGTGGAGGTTCACGTGGTGGAGGTCGTCGTACCCCTCGCGGAACCAACTTGCGTATTAAGGTCAAGTTAACCTTAGAAGAGGTTGCGAAAGGTGTTGAGAAAAAAGTAAAAGTCAATAAATTAGTTTCTTGCCATACATGTAATGGCACCGGAGCCAAAGATAAATCATCCTATCATACCTGTAACACTTGTGGAGGTTCGGGATCTGTTCGTCGCGTAACGAACACCATCTTGGGGCAAATGCAGACGACTAGCACCTGTCCTACTTGTAACGGTGAGGGTGTAGAAATCACCTCCAAATGTACAACCTGTAAAGGAGAAGGATTGGAAAGAGGTGAAGAAACCATTACTATCAACATTCCAGCAGGTGTTAGTGAAGGTATGCAACTATCTATGAGTGGCAAAGGAAATGCTGCTGCACGTGGAGGTGTACCAGGCGATTTAATAATTCTGATTGAGGAAGTACCACACGAGACATTGAAACGTGATGGGATCAATGTTATTTATGATCTTTACATCAACTTTGCCGATGCGGCCTTAGGTACAAGTGTAGAAGTGCCTACGATTGATGGCAAAGCGAAGATAAAAATCGATGCCGGAACACAAGGCGGTAAAATATTGCGTCTGAAAGGTAAAGGTATTCCAGAAGTGAATTCCTATCACAAAGGCGATCAATTGGTTTACGTCAATATCTGGACCCCGAAAGTAGTTTCTTCTGAAGAGCGAAGCATTTTGGAAAAATTTAAAACTTCTGCGAACTTTAAGCCACAACCGGGCAAAAGCGAAAAATCATTCTTTGAACGTATCAAAGAATACTTTGAATAAATAAAATCTATTTTTTTGAGCAGCCCCAGAATGAAAATTCTGGGGTTTTCTTTTTTATTGGATTATTCCTCTCCTATCAAACCAAATTCATCTAACATTGTTATTAGCAATAATTTGTAACGATTTATTCACCTCTAAAAATTAAATCCTATGAGTACAGAAAATTTGAACAATCAGGAAGCCATTGAAAAGGTTAAAGAAATGGTTGATAAAATTGACATCAGTATGATGTGCTCTTTTACTTCAGAAAGTGATTATCCGCATGCAGTTCCGATGAGTAGACAGGAAGTGGACGATGGAGGAAATATCTGGTTTTTGTTTTCCTCGGAAAGTGAAACCTATCGTAACCTCCAGAAAAATAATAAGGTTAGTTTGTTGTATGCCCACGTGGGCGATTACAATTTTCTAAGTGTCAATGGAACCGCTGTTATCTCACAAGACCAGGAACGGATTGACAAATACTGGAACAAAATGATTGAAGCATGGTTCGAAAAAGGCAAAAAAGATTCACGAATCCGTGTGTTGAAAGTAACCCCCACTGACGCTTACTATTGGGATAACAAATCCAATAAACTGGTTACGCTGATGAAAATTGTAGCAAGCGCGGTGTCAGGACAACAGTTGGATATTGGCAGAGAGGGCGAGCTTAATTTATAGCGTTCTTATTTAAACTTGCGACATAATATTTCACTTATTCATAACTTTTAAAATACAGCTATGAAAAATCAGAAAAAAAATAAAGCAACACATATAGATAAATATTTGGTGGATAACACTAACAAAGTGATGACCACTAATGATGGCGTACCAGTGTATGACAATAACAATACGCTTAAAGCCGGAGATAGAGGGCCTTCTCTACAACAAGATCATATTTTCTTTGATAAGCTAATGCACTTTGACCGTGAGCGTATTCCCGAAAGAGTTGTTCATGCCAGAGGTTCGGGAGCACATGGTGTCTTTGAGGCAACGGCCGATATGTCCAAATACACAACTGCAGCCTTTCTTAAGAAAGGAACGATTACACCTGTATTTACAAGATTTTCTACCGTTGCAGGCTTTAAAGGTTCAACTGATCTGGCAAGGGATGTACGTGGTTTCTCAGTAAAATTCTATACCGAAGAGGGTAACTATGATCTTGTAGGTAACAATATTCCGGTATTCTTCATTCAGGATGCAATGAATTTCCCAGATTTGGTACACGCAGTAAAGCCAGAACCAAACAATGAGATGCCTCAAGCGGCTTCTGCACACGACACCTTTTGGGATTTCATCTCGCTGATGCCCGAGTCTGCGCACATGGTAATGTGGGCAATGTCAGACAGGGCAATCCCGAGGAGTCTGAGGATGATGGAAGGCTTCGGCGTGCATACGTTTAAATTCGTGAATGCAAAAGGAAAAGGTACTTTTGTAAAATTTCACTGGAAACCAAGATTGGGTGTTCATTCTGTAGCTTGGAACGAAGCGCAAAAAATTTCGGGCTTTGATGCTGATTTTCATCGTAGAGATTTATGGGAAGCCATTGAAAATGGTGATTTCCCACAATGGGATTTAGGTGTACAACTTATCGCTGAAGAGGATGAGATGAAGTTTTCATTCGATATACTTGACCCGACCAAGATTATTCCCGAAGAATTGGTTCCTGTTCAGTTGATCGGAACGATGACACTTAACCGTAATCCTGAAAACTTTTTTGCCGAAACAGAACAATCTGCTTTCGATCCGGGAAGATTAGTTCCCGGCATTGACTTTTCGGACGACCCTCTGCTGCAAGGAAGAATTTTCTCATATATGGATACGCAGAATTATCGATTAGGAGGTCCTAACTTCCACGAACTGCCTATCAACCGTCCTATCAATAGCAAGCACAACAATCAAAAAGACGGTTTTTCAAGAATGGATATTAACAAAGGAGCGGTCAGCTACTTCCCCAACAGCAAAGCCGAAGGCTGTCCATACCATGCAATGCTGAAAGGCGAAACAGGTTTTCAGTCGCACAGACAACCGATAGAAGCATCGAAAGTAAGGGCGCGTTCCACTTCTTTTGCCGATCATTTTACGCAGGCAAGATTATTCTTTAATTCACAAAGTCCCGAAGAACAGGAGCATATTATCAATGCTTATAGTTTTGAGCTTTCAAAAGTCAATGATGTGGATATACGCAAACGCGAATTAGCAATTTTAAATCAGATTGATAAAACACTTGCCAAGAAAGTGGGGAATAATTTGGGGTTAGTACCACCGAAAGAATTAGATGCCTTGACTATAAAATTTGCCCGCCATAATCATCCCAAATATCCAATCAAACCACAAAAGCCCGAAGTGGAAACATCTGCTGCTTTGAGTATGAAGGTGAAAGCTGGGGAAGGTACAATTAAAAGTCGTAAAGTGGCATTTCTAGTTGATGAAGGTGTGAGCAAAGTATCTGTGGATAAGATGAAAAAGCAATTGGAAAAAGAGGGCGCCCAGATTGTGCTGATTGCTTCGCATGTTGGAAAAATAATGTACAAAGAAGGGGGAGAAACAGAAATCCAACATTCTTATCTTACTGAAGCATCGGTTTGTTATGATGCGTTCTACACACCTGATGGAGATTCTGTACAGAAGCTTTCAGACAATTCAGATTATCTGCAATTTATAAATGAAGGCTACCGACATTGCAAAGCCTTGTCATTTGCTAAGGGAGCAGAAGAATTAGCCAAAAAATCCTTTATCGAAAAAGATGCAGGTGTTATATTTGAAAGTTCAGATAATTTAGTGAAAGATTTTATTCATGTAATGAAAGGACACCGTGTATGGGAACGTGAAAAGCCAAGAAAAGTACCGGCATAATTGAAAGACTTTCTTCCTTCCAACCCAATTTATCGGGTTGGAAGGAAAAGAAAATTAGCGAAGAAACAAAAATTTTACAAAAATCATAACGCTATGGACATAAAATCAAATGAGCCATTTTGGCTAATCAAAAACGGTTTAATACAGTCCTTCCCTTCACTGAAAGAAGATACGGAATGCGAGGTTTTAATAGTGGGAGGAGGTATTACAGGATCATTGATAGCACATCAGTGCATTCAGGACGGATACAAAACTATTCTGATTGACAAGCGTGAAATCTCAAACGGTAGTTCATCTGCCACGACGTCTATGTTGCAGTACGAGATTGATACGCCTTTGCACGAATTGATAGAGATGGTCGGAGAAAAAGGAGCTGTGGCGAGTTATCACGCTTGTTCCAAAGCCATAGACGATTTGGGTGAAGTAGCCAGAAAGATTAAATCCAAAGCTGGCTTTCGCAAAAAAGACTCGCTGTATTTTTCGGCATACAAAAAAGATGTGGACGGATTGAAAAAAGAATTTGAAGCGCGAAAAAAAGCAGGCTTTGACGTAAAATGGCTCGAAGCCGATGAAATCGAAAAGAAATACGGTGTGCAGAAAACCTACGGAGGCATCCTTTCCAAACAGGGAGCCAGTGTGGACGCGTTTATGCTCGTACACGAAATTCTAGTCTATAACCAAAAGAAAGGATTGCAGATATACGACCGCACCGAGCTTACGGACGTGCAATATAATCCTCGACACAACCTTGTAACCCTGAGTAGAGGTGCGACTCTCAAATGCAAAAAGATTGTGTATTGTGTGGGTTACGAGAGCGACACTATGATAAAGGAGAAGTTCGTTGACCTTATCAGCACTTATGCGATTGTTTCGGAAGTAATGCTTGAGCAGAGCAGGAAATACAAAGACATTCTGATTTGGAATACAGCAGATCCTTACATCTATCTTCGCACTACCGATGATGGGCGAATGCTTATTGGCGGCGAAGACGAGGAGTTCCGAAACCCACAAAAACGAGATGCCTTAATTAACAAAAAGGAACAGAAACTCGTCAAATCGTTTGAGAAATATCTGCCTCACGTTCCGTTTCAACCCGATTTTGCTTGGGCAGGAACTTTTGGAGAAACTAAAGACGGACTGCCTTATATTGGCGAACATAAGGATTTTAAAAACTCGTATTTCGTCTGTGGTTTCGGAGGCAATGGCATTACCTTTTCCGTAACGGGAATGGAAATGGTTTCGCTCTGGCTGAAAGGCAAAAAGCATTTACTAAGTGAGTGGTTTAGGTTTGGGAGATAAGGAATAACTTTTTATTCTTATACTAAAGAAAAATTTAACCATTTAAACATACAACTATTAATAAGAGTACGCTCTTGGGAGATAACCCTTGGGTGTGGTAGCTATAGATAAAACTCTTTTAAGAATTATTCACTACATCTTCCCTATTATCACTTTCTTCGTTCTTGCCCTCTTCGATAAGCTCGTTTACTTCCTGCATCTCTCCTGCCTCAAGGTGTTCTATCTGTTCTTCTTGCTCTTCGGAATGGCAGTCTATATGAAAAGTACATCCTATGGGAAAATGATCAGAACCTACAGATGGATAGATAAAAAGTCTGTCAATGAAAACCTCGGGACTATGGAACAGTAAATCTAGTGGCACGCGAAAAAACCAATATTTAGCATGAAAAGTAGATAGAATACCTCGACCAATACGCGCATCGATAAGTCTACTGGTCTTCCTAAATAATACAGAGGATCTTGCCCAAGCCACATTATTAAAATCTCCGGTAATAACTACAGGTAATTTATAATCCCTAACCCGTTTAGCAACACTGAGTAAGTCTCCATCCCTTTCTTTGGAGTTGTCCTCTTCTGTAGGGCTTGGCGGCGGCGGATGTACACAAAAAAACACGAAGCGATGTCCGTCACGAGTTTCAAGTTCAGCTTCTATACTAGGGAGGTCTTCAGCTACAAAATAATGCGTCTGTACCTTGTGCACTTTTAATTTTGTATAAAAGTGCATGCCGTAAGTATTTTCCAAGGTGACTTTTTCAAAATTAGGATACTCCTTTTCCAAGACACGCATTGCTTGCTCCCAATCGCTGTTGCTTTCCATAGTAAGGAAAATATCAGGTTGTTCTTTTTGAATCAAATTCACAAAGCGTTGATATTCTGTATTGAATTGATAAATATTGCAAGAAATAATTTTGATTTTGTCCGAAGCATTTCCTCTTTGTTCAAACGTCGTTGTCCGCCAGAATTTAGTATAACGCATCAGAATAATTGCGTGGTAAACTATCAATGCTGCCTGTATAGGCTGGATTATCCAGAAACATTGGGTATCTTTCATATAAAAGAATGCAGCAATAAACACAATAACCTGCAATACAAAAATCTGCAATTTCAAAAATTCGGGCACACGAAATATCCAATGTTGGTTTTGTACGAACGGTAATAGACTTAGTAAAATTAAAAGAATAGAGAGGATAAGAATAATTGTAGCCATAGTACATTATTTGTTTGGTAGCATACGGGAAAATGGTATGAGCACTAATTCTTTATGTTAAAGTTACAAAACATTTTTGACTTTTTTCTTCCTATTGTTGTAACAGATAAGCTGTATATATAAGGATTTTAGGGAATAAGGAATGTTTTGGCTATGTTTGCGGTTTTGGGCAAAGAAATCTAAGGAGCAATATATCTCATTTTATGAAAATCTATTGTTTTAGATTCACTTTTTAAGAAGGATATGATCGCAGATATACAACAGAAAGAAAATAGACAGATTTACAAAACATCAATTATACAACAGACGGCCTATTGGTCTGAAGTGAAAAAACAGCAAGGCGTACAGACATCAGCTTTTAATTTTACCACAAAATTATCCGATCTGTTTACCCATACAGAAGAAATGAGCTATTTTGTAGGAGATTTATTGATATTAATCCAAGCTATTGATGCGGAGCATTGTATCGCTTATGTTCCCTATGGACCAGAAATAGAACCTTCTGAAGAAAACCAAGGCTATTTCTTAGAACAACTCTCGGAAAGCCTTCGTTCCTTCCTGCCAGCTAAATGCATTTTGATACGTTACGACTTGTCCTGGGAGTCTCATTGGGCAAAAGATGATAGTTGTTATGATTTGCACGGTAATTGGCTGGGAGCGCCAGATAGACATATTCAGGAAATTCGTCTAAATTACAATACAGAACATTGGAACTTGAGAAAGGCAAATACAGACATCCTTCCTTCCAATACCATTTTCATGGATCTTAAAAAAGATACGGACACCCTATTGGGGCTGATGAAACCGAAGACCCGCTATAACATCCACCTGTCTACTCGGAAAGGGGTACGCATAAAATCTTTAGGCTTGGAAAGTATTGATATATGGTACGAACTATATAGACAGACGGCCAATCGGAATAATTTCTTTCTTCATGACATCAACTATTTTAAGATTGTGCTGTCTGCCCGTGCAAATGATACAAGTTCACCGGCAGAGGTATACCTGTTGGTTGCGGAGGTTGATGAAAAACCGCTAGCAGCAATGTTCCTGGTGTTATCTGCAAGTCGAGGAACTTACCTTTATGGCGCGTCAGCATCTGAACATCGTAATTATATGGCAAGCTATGCACTACAATGGCGAGCAATGCAGATAGCAAAAGAAAAAGGCTGTACGGAATATGACTTCTTCGGTGTAGCCCCATCAGCAGATCCCTCCCATCCAATGTATGGGCTCTATCGTTTCAAGGCTGGTTTTGGAGGAGAAATGTATAGACGGTTAGGTTGTTGGGATTATCCATTGGACAATGAAAAGTATAATTATTATACATCTATGGAATTTAAAAACCAGAGTTATCACCTTTCTTAAAAACTGTTTTCGTTGTCACTCTGTGCATGGTCGAAGAATGACAACGAAAACGTTTCTCTCTTGTTTTATATAATCCCCTTCACTCCTATAACCATCATTTTATCTTATAACCTTTTTTACAAGTGTAACCACAGCAACGACCAATGCTCCTGCAATAAGCCCTATCGAGAATTCTTTTATCACAGATGGCAAGCTGGGTAAGAGATGATGGAAACAATCGATATTGTGGACAAATATACCTCCCGATACTAATATCAGGGCAATAGTTCCGATAACACCCAGGGACTTTATAATGATGGGCAGTAACCGCACCAACGCATGACCTGCCTTTGCAACAAATCCCTTATCGTCCGATTGTTTAATCAACCTATAACCAACGTCATCCATCCTTACAATAACGGCTACGATACCATAAACGCCTACGGTAGCCAACAAAGCTACAACAGATACTGTCAAAATTTGTATTGATAGACTCTTGTCCAAAACTGTCCCTAAAGCGATGATAACAATTTCTACCGATAAGATAAAGTCCGTGGTGATGGCCGACTTTATTTTTGTACGTTCAGCTTCAATTCCATTGTCTTCTTGAGAGTCATCTATACTGTGCTCCTTCTTTTCATTTTTATGGAAGAGATACTCCACAATTTTTTCCATCCCTTCATAAGCCAGATAGAGACCACCCAAAATTAAAATAACCTTGATGGCGATCGGAAAAAATACATTCAGTAATAAAGCGATGGGGATAATAATCAGCTTGTTGATAAAAGATCCTTTGGTGATGGCCCACAAAACCGGGATTTCCCTTGAAGCCAAAAAACCTGTTGCTTTTTCGGCATTTACTGCCAAATCATCGCCTAATATTCCTGCCGTTTTCTTCGTTGCAATCTTACTGGCCACAGCCACATCATCCATCAAAGCGGCAATATCATCTAAAATAGCAAAAATACCAGAAGCCATATTTTTATAAAGTCTATATGCCCGTAAATGTAGAAATTTATTCTGTGATTATTTTACCCTAACAAACAATGTTTATTTATTGTTTGTTATACACAAGAGAAAGGAGATAATAATTATGAAAAGATTAAAGATTTTGTGTTTTGCAAGCATGCTCATAATCTTTATGGTAGCCTGTTTCCCAATGGCCAGTAAAACCATACGCGCGTTGCCCGTAGAAACCAAACAACAAATTTTGGCACAGTATAATACGGAACAACTTAAAGAAGGTGAACAGCTCTTCATCAATAACTGTGGCAGTTGTCACAAATTGAAAGCTGCAGAAACCCAAACTCCGGAGCGTTGGAACAAAATAGTGAAGCGGATGATTCCCAAGGCAAAACTTAATGACCAGGACGGAATGCTCGTACGGGCTTATCTTATTGCCAATGCCAAAGATGAATAGATGTCGTTTACCTCACTCGAGCTATCGGATATAAAAGATGTCCTACTTCATAATAAGGTGATTTCCTATAGATCCAATCCAGTTGGGCGCGTCCGTCTTGGGCAAACTTAGAATTATGTACCCTTTCTGACTCCAATTCTACTTTCCATTCAGGGTTTTCCTCTAATAATCGTACAGCTTCTTCTTCAAATATATAAGCAGAGAAATATTCTTTCTGAGACAAAATAGCATCAAAAAAATTCCAATTGAAAAATGAATCTATTGCCTGAGGTTCTAGAGTTTCTACAATATAACGGTTGCGCTCTTGATTCATCTCCACCCATAAATCACCAGCAAAAAACTGCATATTTTTTTGAACAGTGCGTACTTGGACATCATGATGTAAGTAATGTCCTTCATAAGGCTTGTTCATTGTTTTATAGTCCGTGATATAATACAGTTCTACCGTTATGGTTGTATCTCGACTCAAAGGTTGTAGCTTAACACCATTTATTTTTAATAGGTCAACTACCCTATCATAGGCTTGTGGAACAATATAAGCTATTGGTTTTTCGATATTTATAACAGGTTCATAATTATTATAATACGGGATCTGAATCTTGGTTGGTTTGCCTCGGTCATAAAACAAACGCTGTAATCCGCTCACCTTACTCTCCTTATGTCCAGCCTCATAACCTAAAAATTGCAGACTGTCAACCTGACCGGTGTTGAGTTGCCAAGTAATGGGGAAGACAGTCTGTTGTCTGACAGCTTCTTTAACTTGTCTTCGCTTTTCGATCAATGTCACCTGTTGACTGGCTGTTAATTCCAACAAATGATTCATAAGGGTATATGTGGATTGCACGCGTTCGGCATAAGGCTTCCACATATGTGTTTCCGGCATATATCCAATCGTATGATGCAGAGCCGCATATCCAGTGGAATATCTCCCAGATTCCAAAAAGCCAACCAGACCCGATTCAGGTGTTTCGCCAAGACTGTTTACATATGGAATCATTGGATAATTGGATGCTTCCATACGCGTATAAAGTGGTTTGGTAAAAGTCTCTTCCATCCAAGTGCCCAATAATGGATGTAGCTTATCTTTCTGAGTAGCGATGAGTGTCATTATGTATTGATAATCTGCTCCATTGCTAGTATGTGTGTCAAGAAACACATCGGGATCCCATGTCTGAAAAATTTGCTGGAAGAGCTTAGAATTACGTGTGTCGGTTTTAATAAAGTCTCGGTTCAGATCATAATGTTGCCTGCTACCTCTAAAACCATACAGATCAGGTCCATTTTGATTAACGCGTGATATACCCCTATTGAGCATACCAGCCACATTATATACCGGAATCAGACACATAACCACATTCTCCGGCAATTTGTCAGCTGCTAAGATGTCACGAACAAACATCATTGAGGCATCTATTCCCTCAGGTTCGCCTGGGTGTATGCCATTATTAATGAGTAAAACTGCTTTATTGGCAGCCTTAACCTGTTTAGGGTCAAAATGGCCATCCGCTGAAAGCACCAGCAAATGTAAGGGCTTACCTACATCGGTTACACCAATTTCCAACAGTCTTGCACGAGAGTCAGAACTTGCTAAGTCCTTGTAAAACTGGATCAGTTCCTCGTATGTTGCTGTGGTATTTTTTTTAGGATCCAGTTCATAAGCAATCTCTTGTCCTTTAAGTTGAAATGCAAGAATAAAGCATACAAGCGTACATGTCAGTTTGTATATCATGGATAAAGGTGTATTGAATAAGATAAAGGTAATATTATTCTGTAGTTCCTCATAGTCTTAATCAATTGATTTTTCAAAAACTGTATAGCAAAAACGTCTTATTTAAAAATCTGTCAGACTAAGCAACTATATATTTGTTGGGCTCATGTCGATATTTAGCTACATTCGGAATAAAAACAAATGAATTGATGTGTTCAACAGAAATAAATTTTGTATTTATAAGGTAATGTAGCACAATGTATTAGTTATATCTTGAATATTTTATCAGATAAGGACGATAAATTTTAGTTGCATAAACAAACAATTTAATGACAATTGGTTTTGAGTTTGGCACAGCAATTGAACTATTTGACCCGATTTTAAAAATAGTCAAATAAAAAGAACAAAATTTAATTTAGATTGTTATGAAAAAGTTATTCTTAACGCTTACAGCAGTAGCAGCTTTAACAGCAGCTTCACAAGCACAAACTGAAAAAGGTAAATTCATCGTGGGTGGACAAGTTGGTTTTGAAACTTCAAAAGTGAAAGATACAGACAACAAAAACAACTCTTTCTCTATTAATCCTACTGTAGGTTATTTCGTGAGTGATAACTGGGCTGTAGGTACAGGTGTTGGTTACAACTGGTCTAAAGCTGAAACTACAGCTGACAACAGTATTAAGAGAGATGCTTTCCAAGTTTCTCCTTTTGTAAGAAACTACATCGGTAATGGTCAGTTTAGATACTTTACACAATTATCCGTACCAATGTCATGGGGTAAAACCACTACAGAAGTTCTTTCCGCAGAAACTAAAAGCAAATTTGAAAACTATGGTGTAGAATTAGCTCCTGGTTTTGCTTTCTTCCCAACCAGCAAAATTGGTGTTGAGATGAAAGTAAGAGGTTTGTATTTTGAATCAAACAAAAACAAAACTGCAGATGTTACGACCAACAAATTTGGTTTAGATGCTAATTCATTAGCACCAACTTTAGGTGTACAATTTTATTTCTAAGAATAACTTAACTTAGAGGAAGTATGAGAAAGTGCCGACGTGATGTCGGCATTTTTTTTGCTCCAGAGTCTTAAAAAAGAAGAAGACCGTCGCCGGGGAGGTGACAGTCTTCTAACTAACCAATTATTAACCTAAATTATGAAATTACTTATTTACTAGCAAGATGTATGCCAAAAACATATAAATTATGTGGATTATTCGCTTATTCATTAATCTTCCCTTTATTTTTAGGGAATCTATCTATTCTACAGGTTAAAAAATGTACTTTTGTGTCATGTCATTACAACAGATTTTGCAAAGAATGCAGATTAATGACCTCAATGCTATGCAGCAAGAGGTACAAAAAGTATACAATCCTGCCCAGGATTTCATACTGCATTCACCTACTGGCTCCGGGAAGACTTTAGCCTTTGGACTTTTATTACTCAACCATTTGGAGAAGGGAAAAACTGGTGTGCAAACTTTGATACTCGTTCCCACAAGGGAGTTAGCTTTGCAGATTGAACAGGTTATGAAAAAAGTGCATATAGGCTATAAAATAACCTGTTGCTACGGTGGCAATGACACGAAAGCAGAACGGAACAAACTCAAAGAGGCTCCTGCCCTATTAATCGGTACGCCCGGCCGTATTCTGTATCATCTGGAACGAGACAATTTTGATGCACAAAATATAGAAACATTAATTCTGGATGAATTTGACAAGTCCTTGGAATTCGGGTTCCAAGAACAAATGTCAGCAATAATTGAACGGTTATCCTCATTGAAGCACCGTATTCTGACTTCTGCCACGACTATGACAGAAATTCCTGAATTTACAGGTATCGGCGAGTATGTCATGGTCAATCATCTGAATGAGGAAGAAACTGCTCCAAAACTGACATTACGGAAAGTTATTGCTCCGGCTCAATATAAGCTTAAAGCATTGTTCAATTTGCTTTGCAAAAATGGTATCAAGAAAACGCTGATTTTTTGCAATCATAGAGACGCAGTAGATCATATCAGTGAACTGTTGGATGATCGAGAAATTATGCACGATGTATTCCATGGTGGATTAGAACAGAGCGACCGCGAATTGGCACTCTTAAAATTCAGGAACAATTCCAATCGCATTCTGATCACGACTGATTTGGCAGCTCGTGGACTTGATATTCCAGAGGTTGATGTTATTATTCACTATCAACTTCCTTACAAAGAAGATGCTTTTATCCATCGCAATGGGCGTACGGCTCGTATGCAGGCCGAAGGAGAAGTCTTTGTGATTCTAAAACCAGAAGAAGATTACCCATATATAGCAACAGATACCCTTGAAGAACAACTGGATGGTGAATATGAACTTCCTCCAAACTCGCCTTTTGCTACACTGTACATCAGTGGTGGTAAAAAAGATAAAATCAACAAAATAGATATTGTAGGCTTTCTACTCAATTTAAACGACATCAACAAAGAACAGGTTGGAATTATTGAAGTAAAAGATAAAGAAGCCTATGTTGCTGTGGAGCGATCAGTTGCCGCTCAAATCATCAAACAAGGAAATAATCAAAAGATAAAAGGAAAGAAGGTCCGTATAATGCGGGCGTAATGGATGAGCTTATCGACTTAAAGTGATGATTGCCTCATCAATAGAGGCAACGAAGTTGACATGTCGCCCTTTATTACTTTCATATATAAAATCGTTTAGGCTTTTGCTGCTAAGTGATAGGAAATCACCTACAATAGCAAGGGAAACACGATAATTTGAGAATTTTTGGAGAATTTCTCCCGCCATTTTGTTTTTCAAATCGAAGAAATCGGGACTTATATTTTTTTCATGGATAATCATTTTATCATATCCCTGATAGTATACGTTACCCAATAGGTCCAAAGCATCTTCTGCATTTTGAATGACAATTCTATCGGTGATAATCTCTGCTATTTCAATACTATTTTTCTGGTGATTCTTGATTTCCATTATCTATAGTGTGATTGATTAGGTATTACTTATCAATATATTTCAATACCTCTTGCGGAACTAACGTTGACACATCCCCTTTGTGACTTAGAATATCACGGACTATTGTCGAAGAAATATGTCCCTGTCCGGAGCGAGCCATCAGAAAATACGTTTCTATCTCCGGTGCCAACAACAAGTTATTCTGTGCAATGGCATTTTCGAACTCAAAATCCTTGGTATTTCGCAGTCCACGCAATATATATAACGCATTTACAGTACGACAGAAGTCTACCGTTAGCCCAGTAAACTGCTGTATATCAACGTTTTCTTTTCCTATATAAAGTTCTTTGATAGCGTTGACACGCTGCTCAAAGCTCATCAATCCCTTCTTTGTACTATTGACCCCGATAGCAATGATAATCTTGTCAAAAAGCAATAAGCCTCTGTCAACCAAATCCTGATGTGCAAATGTAAAAGGGTCAAAAGAACCTGCAAATACCGCTGTTTTCATATTTTAAAAATATAACACCTCCATTACTATTTTTCCAATTCATAAAAGCTAAAAGAGGAATATCCATATTTCCTTGTTTCAACCAAATAAGGTGAATCATTCATTTTTCGCATAGACGGGTGTTCAATCACCATCACTCCACCAGGTTTTAACAAACCCTTTTCCAAAATACTGTTTCCCAACTGAGGAAGGGAACCAAGATCATAAGGCGGATCGGCAAAGATAAAATCGTATGTTCCCTTTGCCGAAGGAATAAACTTCAAAACATCAGCTTTTCGCGTCCTGATTTCGGCTATGGCTAATTTTTTTGCCGTCTCATTGATATAGCTCAGGCATTTGAAATGAATATCAATGGCATCGACCTGTTGCACGCCCCGCGAAACTAATTCAAAACTGATATTTCCCGTTCCGGCAAACAGATCCAAACACACCGCCCCTTCGAACTCAATACGATTGTCCAAAATATTGAATAAAGCTTCTTTAGCAATATCCGTCGTAGGCCGAACGGGTAGATTAGCAGGAGGGTTCAGCCGCAATCCTCCAAACTTACCTCCTATTATACGCATAGTACAAAATCCAATGTCCCTTGATACTCCGTCAAAGACCTTCCCACTTCCCCATCATCCACTTTCCAATAGGCTAGTTCAGAAATAAGCGTTATCTGTTTTGTAAATTGCTTTAAACTCAACGCGTACGTATGCTCCAATTCTATTCCCGAAACAACAATTTTTTGTACCGGCAAGGATATGTAAAAAGCTTGACAAAAGGTAAGCACAAAATAGTTCAAATCATTACTGTTGGATATTTCAAAAGATTGATAAGCTTTGAATTGTCCATTCACAAAAGCGTAAATATCCATTTGCACATCTGTGAAATGCACGCCTAAAACTGTGCCTTGCAGTGGAACATGTGTTTGTATCTGGCCTAAAACCGCTTGAAAAGGCGTAAAGAAAACAGCATTGGGAAAAATATTCTTCCAGCGATTATGCAATAGCATATCATACTGATAACAAGCTGTTATATTCATGTTATCTAAAGTATGTATTTCTGTCCTATTCTTGTTTTCATCCAACAAAAAAGCTTGATAAGTATCCAACTCTTCCGCTCGAAAAACCTCTCCAGGAATGAATACTGTACTTTGCGAAGGAAGCATGACATATACATTTTGAAAAGGCAAACCCAATAACTTCATAGCATCGCCATCCGGTTCATTGGATGGATATATGTGGAATACCTGTATTTCACGTTCTTTATCCAGCACGATCAAAGTGTCATGGATAAAATCCGTCTTGACCAACAAGGTGTAGCTCGATAGGTAATGGATTTGAAAATTTGCTGATGTATATTTCATGTACTGTTCTTGATGCACAGAGGCAATTCTTATTCCTAACAAAATTAACTTTTACAATTGAAATGACCAACCTTTTCCCCTAACTTTGGTTATGCATATTCAAAACCTGCTGGAACAGCGTTTTACATGGAAACCCACACAACAACAAGTTGAAGCTTTTACGCTGTTGGACCAATTTCTTAGCGCATTTCACCCTTCTTCATGTTTTATTCTCAAAGGATATGCAGGTACTGGTAAGACCACCATTATCAGTGCATTAGTCAGTATCTTGCCTCGCATACAGAAACAAGCAGTGCTGTTGGCGCCTACAGGGCGTGCTGCGAAGGTAATGAGCCATTATTCCGGCAAAAAAGCATATACCATCCATAAGAAGATATACCGTAAAAAATCGGCTTCAACCGTTGAACTGGATTTTGTATTAGCAGAAAATCTCCATGAAAACACACTCTTCATCATCGATGAAGCCTCGATGATTGCCGATGAAGGTATACAGTTTTTTTCCAAAAGTTTATTAGATGACCTGATTCGCTATGTTCGCTCCGGCGATAAGTGTTGTCTGATGTTTGTCGGCGATACTGCACAGCTCCCCCCTGTTGGTATGTTGGAAAGCCCGGCTTTGGACGCGGATTATATTCAGGGTAATTATCACCTACAAACCTCGCATTATGAACTTAGAGAGGTCGTGCGACAGCAACAAACTTCGGGGATTCTGTATAATGCAACCAAAATACGGAATAACATTCAGATCAACCATCAGGAAGGGTTAGCCTTCCCGGAATTACAGACCAAAGGCTTTAAAGATATTTTTCGAATGAATGGTGATCGGCTTATCGAAGGTCTGCATTACAGTTATGACCATTTCGATATCGAAAACAGCATGGTGATCTGCCGATCTAACCGCTCTGCCAACCTGTACAATAAGCATATACGGCATCAGATTTTATTTCGAGAAGAAGAAATAACAGGTGGAGATTTGATTATGGTTGTGCGAAACAATTATTATTGGCTGCAGCAACATGATGAAAAGAATACAGGTTTTATTGCAAACGGCGATATGGCCAAGGTTAGGAAAGTGACCAATATGCACGAACAACATGGTTTCCGTTTTGCAGATATTGCTTTAGAGTTTCTTGATGATGATGAGCTCGATCCCATTATGTGCCGTGTACTATTGGATAGTATCTATGTCGATGCTCCTAACCTGCCCTATGAACAACAGCAACAGCTCTACGAATCCATTGCGCAGGACTATGCAGATATACCCACAAAGAAAGATCGCTTGGAAGCGATCAAAAAAGATCCTTACTACAATGCATTACAGATAAAGTTTGCTTATGCCATAACCTGTCATAAAGCCCAAGGTGGACAATGGCCCTGCGTATTTGTCGATCAAGGCTATCTGAACGACGAAATGCTCAATACAGAGTTCCTACGCTGGTTGTACACAGCGATTACCCGTGCCACGCAACAGTTGTTTTTGGTTAACTTCAACCCCAAGTTTTATGGAGAATAGGGAGAAAACGATTTTAAAGTTCTTAAAAACGGATATACGAAACCATCCTACAGCCACATTTGATATACAGCTTGCACAGCAATATCAAATAGATATGGTGGACTTGCTCCAATATAGCTATCACAACGATAAACAGATTGCTTTTCGCGCAGCCTGGTTATTGGAACATATTATCTTGAAAGAACCTACGTTATTAACCGAAATCTATCCAACATTCATTGAGAAGTTACCGGAACAACAGAATTGGAGTTGCCAGCGGAGTTTTACCAAGATATTGATGCTGACAACGGGGAAACATACCCCTATAGCGCATACGGAAGAACAAGAAATTGCCATTATTGAAAATGTTTTCCAATGGCTGATAACAGATGCTTGCCCTGTAGCTATTGTGGTAAACTGTTTGGACATATTAAACAATCTGAGCGACAAACATCCTTGGATAAAGGAAGAACTTGTCGCTCAGATAAATCATTTATTAAAAAATCCAACACCTGCTCTAAACAGCCGTGCCAAACGTATTTTAAAGGTTGTGCTTTAAGCTATAAACCATAAGCATCTGTTGTATTATATTATTTATACGCTTATTGCTGTAAGCTTTATTTTAAAATGTATAACGTAGACCCACTGCCGTAAAATTATACATATCATTTTTCGCCCCAGTTGCTCTTCGTCCTTGAGGATTCGCATCATTGATAATAACAGGATCATATCCATCCAGATCATCCGCATTGGAAAAATTGAATTGTGTCGTTACGACAGCGCTGAAATAGCGGCCCGTATGTGTCGTATACTTATTCAAAGGAATGGATAATCCTGCAAATACACTTGGTAATAGGGTATTCCGTACATTTTTATGCCAACGAGGACTTGGAGAGGCATCGGCAATGGGATTCCCTGCAGCATCCACTGGATAGACTAAATCATGCGATCCATATATAAGACCTTCATGTATGTTGATTATATTGCCATCCGCATCTTCATACCCCTCAAATTGACGATTGACATCTTTATAGGTATTAAATATTAGACCAGCTCCTATACCCACATGGAAACCATAGAGGATATTACGCTCAAAGAATCCTTTTCGTAGTAATTCCCGCTCATTGATAAAAAAACGGTACGGATAAACAGTTGCGTTTACCAATCCTGCATAATAGCTATTGTCCACATAGCGCGGATCCCAATCTCGTGCATCAATGCTCTGATTGCCTTTAGCCTTCAATTTTCCGACTTGTCCTTCCAGACCAACATATATACCTTTATAAAGTTTATAATCTGCCTTCAAAAACGCCCCATAACCGATATTGCTACGGTGATTGATGTCGCCGTACAATAATGTCGGTCCCACGCCGGCAGTAACGTCAAACTTTTGCAAACCTTGTCCAGATTGATCTATCGGCGGACATTTTAACTGTCCATAAGAAAATACAGGAATCGTCATTAAAATAAATGCTAATCCATTCAGTGTCATGTGTAATTTCATTTTCTTGTCTCCTAAATCCCCAAAGGAGATTTATTTGTCTTTAATCTTACGACTTATATATCTCTAAAACAAGGTATTCCCTTTATTATAATTGATTTTCCCCAAATGTCTGAATGCCATTTCTGTACATTCCCGCCCTCTTGAAGTTCGCATCAGATAGCCCTCCTGAATCAAGAAAGGTTCATAAACCTCTTCTATTGTTCCTTCATCCTCACCGACAGCTGTTGCAATGGTTTTTACACCTACAGGACCACCTTTAAACTTATCGATAATGGTCAACAGAATACGGTTATCCATCTCATCAAGACCATTTTCGTCCACATTAAGCGCATTTAAAGCATATTGTGCAATCGCTTTATCCACAGAGCCATTTCCTTTGATTTGTGCAAAGTCGCGGGTTCTACGTAACAAAGCATTCGCAATACGTGGTGTCCCCCGACTTCTTCGTGCTATTTCATAAGCACCTTCGTCGGTAATGGGTGTATTTAGAATATGAGCCGATCTTAAAACAATAGTTGTCAAAAGTTTAGCATCATAATATTGAAGTCTTGAGTTAATACCGAAGCGTGCACGTAATGGAGCCGTTAATAGCCCAGAGCGTGTGGTCGCACCAATTAAAGTGAATGGATTCAAACTGATCTGTACGGAGCGGGCATTTGGTCCTGTCTCCAACATGATGTCTATTTTGAAATCTTCCATGGCCGAATACAAGTATTCTTCTACCAATGGACTTAAACGGTGTATTTCGTCTATAAACAGTACATCGCCCTCTTCCAAGTTCGTCAATAAGCCTGCTAAGTCTCCGGGTTTATCTAATACAGGTCCAGAAGTAATTTTGATATTTACGCCCATTTCATTGGCAATGATATGGGATAACGTCGTTTTTCCCAAACCTGGAGGGCCATGCAGTAAAACGTGATCCAATGCCTCTCCACGCAATTTAGCCGCCTTAACAAATATGGATAAGTTTTCGAGGATTTTCTCTTGACCGGTGAAATCCTCAAAAGCCTGTGGACGCAACGCTCTTTCGATGTCTTTGTCGACAGCATTTAATCTTTCAGGATTCGGATCAAGATATTCGTTCATACGTTAAAGTTAATTGTTTTCTTCGTAATTAATGATATTTTTTAAACAAACTCTCCAATTTCAATTGGATAACTCCAAAAAAGGCCTCACGGAATATCTTTGTGCTCATCTTCGATTCACCTTCCGTACGATCAGTGAAGATAATAGGCACTTCGACAACTTTGAACCCATATTTTAAAGTCTTGAACTTCATCTCTATCTGGAAAGCATATCCTACAAATCTGATTTCATCTAGTGGGATTTTCTCCAAAACTTTCCTTGAAAAACAAGCAAAACCTGCAGTAGCATCCTGTATATCGATACGCATAATCATCCGTACATAAACGGAAGCAAAGTATGACATCAATACCCGGCTCATTGGCCAGTTCACTACGTTCACACCTTGCACGTAGCGAGACCCTATCGCCATGTCTGCGCCGCCTGTCAGACATGCTTCACGCAAACGTATCAAATCTTCAGGATTGTGGCTGAAATCGGCATCAATCTCGAAGATATAGTCATAAGTCCTTTTCAAGGCCCACCTAAAACCATGTAGATAAGCTGTACCAAGCCCCAACTTCCCAACACGTTCCTCCATAAATAATCTATCGGAAAATTCCTGTTGAAGTCTTTTCACAATATCAGCAGTACCATCTGGAGAACCGTCGTCTACGATGAGGATATCAAAGGAAACGGAAAGTGAAAACACTTTCCGAATGATTTTTTCAATATTCTCCTTCTCGTTATACGTTGGGATAATGACTAAGCTATCTGTCACTTGTTTCTATTTTTAATTCGGTTCTAAAGGTACGAATTAATTAACACCATTCATCAGGCGTTTAATAACCGGAGAAAGCAAAATAATAATTATACCTGCGGCTAATGAATACAATGCCAATTGCTGATACCCATCAGTGTAAGCAATCAATTTATCCCACAAAGACGCTTTTTCATCAGGAGCTGACATACCTGCACCTAATAATCCGGCAACATATTGTCCGTATGCACTGGCTAAGAACCACAAACCCATCATCATCCCGCCTAAATGCCTTGGTGAAAGTTTAGTAATCATGGACAAACCGATCGGTGACAAACAAAGCTCACCTAACGTTACAGCCAAATAAGCCAAAGTAAATATACCCAAGGATGTCTTTCCACTTTCATCTGCAAAGAAACGTGTGCTGAAAAAGATGTAATATGCTCCAGCTAACAATAAAAAGCCTAAACCAAATTTGATAACTGTATTGGGTTCTAATTTTTTCTTTGCCAACGCTAACCACAATAAACCTACCAATGGACTGAAAATAATGACAAATAAAGAGTTTGCACCATTGTTGACTACATTGGGATCTATATTGAAAAACAAGAGGTTCGAATGCAAATTGTTATTAGCAAATAAAGCCAAAGAACCACCCGCCTGTTCAAAAATTGCAAAGAATAAAATTGAAAATAAGATGAGCACCAACGCTGCCGTAAGTTGCTGACGCACTTTTTTATCTTTTTCCCGTACCAACTGGTAGAAGAAATACAATAGCGCCAATGGCCCGATGACATACATGAATATGTCCGTATAACCTGTATTGTTTACCATGATAAATATTAAAGGAATACAGATCAAGGCTCCAATATAGACCATAACTTCACGCGTAATTTTAGTCGATTTAGAAAGATGTTCAATTGGACTATTACCTATCGGTCCTAAGTGCTTTTTGGTCAACAAAAATATTACAACACCGACAACCATCACAATCGAAGCAGCAAGGAAGGCCAGATTCCAAGAATGCTCTTTCCCTAACCATACACACAATGCACCGCCTAATAATGCGCCGACATTGATCCCGGAATAGAATATACCAAAACCAGCATCACGGCGAGCGTCTCCCTCTTTGTACAGATCGCCTACCATCGATGAAACATTCGGCTTAAAGAAACCTGTCCCGATAATCGTCAACGCAATTCCGAAATAGAAAAATTGATGTGGATCTATTGCAATAAGACCGTTGCCTGCAATCATCAACAGACCGCCAAACACCAGAGATCGTTTGAATCCCAATATTTTATCTGCGAAAATACCACCGACGAACGTAAATGCATATACAAATGCTTGAATAGCACCATATTTCAAGTTTGCCTCTTTATCCGAAAGAAAAAGTTCATCGACCATGAAAATGGCCAATACACCACGCATTCCGTAAAAACAGAACCGTTCCCACATTTCTACCAGAAACAAATACCATAATTGTTTAGGGTATTTACCTTCAAAGTTCTGGATTTCCTCTAATGTAACCTGTTTTGACATTGTTTAATTATTCTTAAAGTTATCGAATCCACCTTATTTAATTCCGTGCATCAGTCGCTTGATAATAGGATTCAATACCATTACCAAAAGACCTGCAGCCGCTGGAATAATTGTGAATAAGAAGAAGAAATGACTCAATGAGTAGTTCTCTTGAATAGTCTCTACCTGTCCACCTAAAATAGCTGCTAATTTTTGTGCTATTGCAATTGCCAGATACCACATACCAAACATAAATGCCAGCATCCGTGCTGGTACAAGTTTGGAAACATACGACAGACCTACAGGCGAAATAAATAACTCCCCTAACGTATGGAACAGATAAGTCAATACTAAGAATATCATCGATATCTTCACGCCTTGACCAGCACCCAATGAACCATAACCCAAAATCAAGAAGCCAATAGCAACCAATATCAGCCCAATACCATACTTCATTGCTGCTGTAGGATTATATTTCGATTCCCAAATTTTAGAAACCGAAGAAGCCAAAGAGATGATGAAGAAGGAGTTCAGAATGGAAAACCAGGAAACTTTTATCTCGGAGATCTCTGCCGTGAACTCGTTATATAGCATCCAGATACCTGCACCCCAGATCAGGATAAAGCAGACAAAAAGGATAATATTGGATAAGGCAATTTTACTCCAGGTGGCTAAAGCCAATTTTATCAATACCCAAGAGATGATGATCAGTGGCACAATCGTCAACAACGTATTTACGATATTGAACATCAACAGGCTGTTTCCAGTCAGTTCACGGTTCACATAATCACGTGCGACCAATACCAACGAAGTCGCGCCCTGCTCAAAGCTCATGAAGAAAAATATCAGAAAGAAAGCCAACAGGATCACGCCATACATTCTATCACGCACCACTTTGGCGTAACGTTGTATCCGGGATACAATCAGGACTAAGAACAATACCAATGCTCCGATAATCATGATGTTCTGACCGCGCAATACAGGCGTATCCAAAAACGCGAATACATCAAGCACATTGTTCTTGGATAGAGGGTCGTTAAAAGCATAAACCAAGCCTACGATTCCGACAATAACCATCAAGATAATATCAACGAGTGTAAAGTTATTATGTTTTACTTCACCTTCCTCCAAGTTACTCTTAACTTCTGTGTCTTCTTTTGGCTTTTTATCCAATACGCCTAATTTTCCTAAAAGAGGTCCCGCTAACCAAAATTGAATAGTTCCCAATAACATGAAGATTCCAGCAAGACCAAAGCCCCAATGCCAGCCTATTGTTTCCGCCAGGTATCCACAGAGCATCATTCCAAAGAACGCTCCGGCATTCACCCCCATATAAAAAATCGTATAAGCTCCATCTTTCTTATCAGGTAGCCCCTTATACATTTCACCTAAAATAGCAGGCATATTAGGTTTGAAAAAGCCCGTACCGATGACCAAACACCCTAAACCGATGAAGAACATGGCCGGTGAATCAAAAGCCATGGCCGCATGTCCCAAGGTCATGATGGCTGCCCCGATAATCACAGCAGCTCGCGAACCGATATATTTATCTGCGATAACACCTCCGAAAATCGGGGTAATATACAACAGCATAGCATACGTTCCGTATAATGCGCCAGCCTGTTCAGCCGACCAACCCCATCCCGGGTTAGCACCTAATACCGAAGCTGTTAAGAATTGGATTAAAAGAACACGCATCCCATAGAATGAAAAACGCTCCCACATTTCGGTGAAAAACAAGACAAATAATCCCGCAGGATGTCCCAACACCTTCTTTTCATCTTGATTCAATACCGAAGAATCTTGTACCATAATTATATTGTTAAAATTAAGATTGCCAAACCTAAATAAATTCATTTTTATATGCAATTTAATTGTACATATTATAAAATGAATTTATTTAGCTCTCCTCTGCCATATAGAATTATCTTTAAAGATTAAGAGGAAATTTAAAAAAATCAAATAGATATTCGCCTATTCTAATAAAAAATGCCTGCAAAGAAACTTGCAGGCATTAAAAACCAAATTTATGATGAGAAAATCTTAATTGATACCATGCATCATTTTCTTAAGTTTTCCGCTAAACAGTAATAACAATAAAGCTGCTCCTATCGGTAAACCTGCGATAATTAAAAAGAAGGTTGACATGGAGTACATTTCAGTAATCTTATCAATCAATCCTCCACTCCATCCCGCCAACTTGTTTGCTATAGCAGAGGCTAAGAACCAAAATCCAAAGATAAGTCCTATAAATTTCTTTGGAGAGAGCTTACTCATGTAAGAAAGACCCACTGGAGATACACATAATTCTCCAGTTGTATGGAAGAAATAAGCTAGAATCAACCAAATCATACTCACCGAGGCCGTAGCTGCTCCCTGAGGAATACTCAAGCTACCATATGACAAAGCCAAAAAACCAACGCCTACCAATACCAGTCCCATTGCGAATTTTATCGGCCCTGAAGGATTCCATACTTTTTCCCAAAACTTGCTAAAAGAAGAAGCTAACGTAACAATAAAAAATGCATTTAGTATCTGAAACCAAGCCACGGTCACTTCTGTTACATCAGAAGTAAATTCACGATGGATTTTCCATACACCAAGTAGCATAATAGAAAAGAAGGAAATCAAGGTAAAAATGATGGTCAAAGGATACTGTTTGATAATTTTAGCAGCCAATTTCAAGAGAACAAACGTAACTACTAAAATAGGTAAAAGTGTCAAGGCTGCGTCTGCCCATTTAAAAGTTATTCCTGCTGCCCCATCAAGTACGCGTTGTGTATAATTCTTTGCAAAGATAGTCATTGAACCACCTGCTTGCTCAAAAGCCAAAAAGAAAAAGACACTAGCTAAAATCAGAACTGCAACAACAATTAAACGATCCCTAATAATCTTATTGGCAAAAGCTTCTCTCAAATATTTGAAAACACTTACTTTTTCTTCTTCCGTTGCATCTGTAAGCTTTGACTCAATATTCTGCTTTGCCCCTGCCTCATCAAATTCTTTATACAGATCTTCTCGTTCTTCATTTCCATGTCGAACAGTATGCAGGGCAGCAACGGTAGGATCTTTTTCTGGATTAGGACTATCACCTATCACTCCAAAAATCTTTTGTGCAAAATAAAACTGCAACATTCCAAAGAACATGAATACACCTGCCAAACCAAAACCATAATGCCACCCCACTTTCTCTCCAATATATCCACAAAGTAAGGAACCTAAGAATGCTCCGGCATTAATACCCATATAGAAAATAGTATAGCCAGCATCTTTTTTTGCACTTGTGTTAGGATACAATTGACCAACCATAGAAGAGATATTGGGCTTAAATAGACCATTGCCCAAAATCATCAATGCCAAACCCAAATAGAAAAAGTTTTGAGAAAAGCCCTCTAAAGCCATGGAAGCATGTCCCAAGGTCATAGTAAGTGCACCTAGCAAAATAGCTTTTTTATAGCCAGTTAATCTATCAGCAAGCATGCCACCCAATAGAGGTGTGGCATAGACTAAACCTGTATACCATCCATACAATTCCATAGCCTGAGGATTCGTCCATCCCCAACCACCTTTGGCAATTTCGGTTATTAAAAATGTTACCAATAATGCCCGCATACCATAGTAGCTGAACCGTTCCCACATCTCTGTAAAGAAGAGTACAAACAGACTGGCCGGATGTCCCATAACCATTTTATCATTCACGCCCTGCTTGGCAAGGTGATTGACTAAAGCCTCATCTTTTTCTTGAATCATATTCTTAAATTATAGTTAATACATATTTGTGTAGGGTTAGCCACTCATTTCAAGAAATAGTGGTCCTCTACCTGTTAGTTTTATCAGTTCTATACTGCAAAGAAAACAAAAAATATAAATTATTCTCGACTTAAAAGGAAATTTAAGTCTCAAAGACCACTTTTTTTCTTTGGAATCGCTCTGCCGGGAACAATATTAAGATCATCCTCATCTCTTGGAGGATTCTCAAATGGAATATCTTCTAAGAATTGCAGGTTCGCTCCGTTAATTTTGTACGCATCAAAGCTCAAATCAGGGCCATAATATTCGTAACTGCCCTCTAAACTGGGATCAGCAGGTACAATATGGTCAAAAATAATCTGTTGCTCGGCTTCATGATATTTCAGATACATGGCCGCCTGTCGTGTATAACGAAATATTTTTCTTGCCATTTTCGGATTGTCCGAAAATACAGGTTTCCCTAATTTGAAAGCCCCATTATCCTGATGTAAAATTTCGATTACCTTTTGTGAATAAGTCGGACCGTGACCTTTCCATCCCAATAATACATAAGCATCTTGGATAGGAATAATATCGTAATATTGCGCGCCGTACCAATAGTCCAGCCCCGTTTGCTCTTCTTCCGGATTCTGGATTTCAAAAGTTTTATCCAGAAGTGGAGTGAGTTCTAATGCCCCGTTTTTGGACTTCCTTTGGATAGCACCATAATACAGATATGATCCATCATTCAAAGCAATATGCCAAGAAAAAATACGGAAGTTATCATTGGGGTCCTGGATAATGGAAATCATATCCAGTTTGTCAAAAGTATAGATAAAAGAGTGTTTTTCTTTTAAAGAAGACACCAAGGTCTTGACAAAGGCAAAGTTTTTTTCCAACCGTTCAGCCTCCCCTTTTAAGCGGTACATGTCTTTGCCAAGATTCACCAAGCTATCTTGCCATTTATTCATGTTGTAAAAGTTCACTTGTGCTTTTGACTCCTGTAAGCAAACTGTTAATAAACAGATGGATAGTAATATTTTTTTAAAGAGAATCTTCATATTGATTTTAACGAAGACTTCCGAAGTTTTTGAAACTTCGGAAGTCTTTCCTATTCAATTGCTACTATAAATTCTTATAGCGTTCTAACAATTTTTTGGAAGCAATGATTCCTTCTACCTCCGGCAAGTTGCTTCCTTCGTATTCAATACCAACGTGGCCTTTGAATTTTGCCTTTTTAACGATACGCATCATGCGATCATAATCCACCTTCGTTTCATTACCAGCTTCATCAAAATCGTGCGTTTTAGCACTTACACCTTTTGCATAAGGCATCAAATCTGTAACGCCTTGGTAACGATCATATTCGTAGAAATTTCCAAAGTCCGGTAAACTACCGCAGTTTTTCTTACCTACCGCTTTCAATACACCTGCCAACCAATCACCGTGAGATGAAATACCACCGTGGTTTTCTACAATCACATTGATATTGGACTTTTTGCCGTAATCTGCAAGCGTACTTAAGCTTTCGATAACGCGCTTAGCCACTTCCTCAGGAGTGCCTTTTCCTGCTGCATTCACACGGATAGAGCCACAACCTAAAAATGCAGCTGCATCAACCCATTTGTAATGGTTTTCAACAGCTTGAAGACGTTTTGTGTTATCCTCGTCACCAAGATTACCCTCACCATCTACCATAATAAGGACATTCTTCACACCGTTGTCCTTAGCACGATTGTTTAAGTCAGTCAAATAAGCAGAGTCATTAGCCTTATCCTTAAAGAATTGATTTACATACTCTACAGCATGGATATCAAATTTTTTCGCAGCAAATTCTGGAAAATCAATATTCTTTAAATCTCCTTTAAATAAGGTCTTATGCAATGACCACTCCGCCAAAGAGATTTCAAACCATGATTTTTTGGCAGCGAACACATCCAAAGATGGCGCCAATGCCAAGCCTGCAGTTGCTAATCCTAAATTTTTTAAAAATGTTCTTCTTGAGTTCATATTTATTTTGATTTACATTGTCGTCTATTCTTTTCCTCCCCTTCGGGGAGGTTACGAGGGGATTAAATATTTGCCCAGCCAGATGTTAATACATCCGCTAAATGTTTCGTTTTTATAGGTAATCCCTGCCTGTCAATATATCCTTGCAATTGCAATAGACAAGAACTATCCGTTGAAATAATATAATCAGCTTTTACCGCCACTGCGCTCTGCACTTTCTGTTCAGCCATCGCCGCCGATATTCCTTCAAATTTCACAGCAAAAGTGCCTCCAAATCCACAGCAACTTTCCTGGTCGCGAATTTCTAAAAGCTCCAATCCGCCCACCTGACTTAATAATTGTCGGGGTTCATCCTTGATATGGCATTCGCGCAAAGCTGAACATGAATCATGGTATACTGCTGTACCCACTAATTCAGCTCCAAAATAGTCTTTTTTTAGCACATTTACCAAAAAATCGCTTAATTCATAGATATTTCCTTGAATATTACGGCATCGGTTATGTTCCATTGAATTTGTAAAAAGGTCATTATACCCATTTTTCACCATCCCTGTACAAGAAGCTGAGGGCGAAACGATGTAAGTATCTTCCGGAAAATCATTTAAGAATTTAAGCCCTATTTTCTTCGCCTCATCCCAAAAACCAGCATTATAAGCTGGCTGCCCACAACAAGTCTGATTCGGATTATAGCTTACCTCACATCCGGCCTTCTGCAACAATTTGATGGTGTTGAATGCAGTTTCAGGATATATCTGGTCGATAAAGCAAGGAATGAATAAAGATACCTTCATGAGATTTCAGTTTTTTGGGATTTTAAGAGCCGAACCAGCAACAACAGACCAAGAATAAAGAAAATAGACAACGATACGGCCGAATAACGTATGTTGCGTGTCGCCTGTTCTATGAAGGCAAAAGAAAACAACCCAACCACGATAGCCAGTTTTTCTGTAATATCGTAGAAACTAAAAAACGAGGTTGTATCCTTGATATTCTCAGGCAGGAATTTTGAATAGGTCGAACGCGATAAAGATTGAATCCCCCCCATAACAATCCCTACCAAGCAGGCCAATAGATAAAATTGCGTTTCTGTTTGCACATAGAATGCAGACACACAAATTATTATCCAGACACAAACAACGCTTAACAACACTCGGATATTCCCGAAGCGTTGTGATAATCGAGACATTAACACTGCTCCTCCTATCGCCAACAACTGGATCAAGAGAATGGTGATTATCAGTTTAGATGATTCCAATTGTAATTCCTTTGCACCGAAAGCTGCGGCCACAATCATGACCGTTTGCACGCCTGCCGAATAGAAAAAATAAGCAGGTAAAAATCGTCGTATCGCCGTTATTTTTTTGATTTTTCGGTAAACAATTCTATATTCCAATACCACAATACGAAATAAGTTTTTGCTGGCTTTTATCGCTGATCCTTGGTTATTGGGAAGTGCCCGAAAAGGAATAGTCGAGAATCCTGCCCACCAGAGCCCTACCAGAAAAAAGGAGAAACGCGCACCAAAAGAAGCGTCTGTAATCCCAAACCAATCAGGCTTTAACACAAAAAGCAAGCATATTATCTGTAAAGTCACACAGCCTACGTAACCATAGGCAAAGCCTTGTGCACTTACCCTATCCTGCTGGTCTACAGTCGCTATCTCCGGGAGATAGGAATTATTGAATAGCACACCGCCAATATAACCCATTGCAGCCAAAGCAAACAGGATGATACTTACCTCTAAGGTCTCTAATCGAAAGAAGAATAAACCCATACAAGACAAGGCTCCCATATATGTAAAAAACATCATAATGGGTCTTTTCTTCCCTTTCACGTCCGCATAAGACGAGATAAAAGGTAAAGTAAATGCCATCAACAGGTAAGCCCCAGCTAAAGCAAAATTGGATAAGGCTGTATTTACAACCTTCAAACCAAAGAAGTTAACGACATCACCATTTTCTTCGGTTTTCGTAATCGCCGTATAGTATGCAGGAAAAATTGTGGATGTAATGACTAAGTTATAAGCTGAATTTGCCCAGTCGTACATAGACCAGGAGCGGATCAGCTTCTTGTTGTTTTTCTCGATAATTTGCATTCGTAGGGCGAATATAGTAAAAAATAGCTATAGGCTGTAAGCCGTAAGCGATAAGCTTATTGTATAGTTAAAAAATAGCTATAGTCAGGGCAAACGCATCCTATTTTTATGCTTGAAATATATGGAGGCTTTGTTTCAATTAAACTCTTCGTTTGCCGTTCACATCGGAATCAAGATAAGAATGCATGCTTTATAATCCTCTCCCCAACCCTCTCCCAAGGAGAGGGAGAGTATAGTCTGCTATCTGTCTAACTGTCAAGGAAACTAATTGGTTTCCCTCTCTTTTGCCGTGCCTCGGCTCTGACGAGGGAGAAGGACTAAGGGTGAGGACTATAACAAAAAGCTTTAATTTGACGTGGATGCAAAAGCGTATCGTTGAGCTTTGACCAGAGGGATAGTGCAGAAAATAGCCTTCTACAAGGTCAAAACGTTTGATGCGTCCCACATCCCCGCACTTATCCCGCATCGAGAATAGTTTGAGTACACTCCACATAGACGCGAAAGCGTTTCTCCGTTTCATCCCAGTGGCAGAAAGACAAAGGAAATCCCGGGGGATTGTGTGGAAGGGAAAGGCATGGAAACTATTGTCCGAAGCTAACTAAAGAGCTTCGGACAGTGGTTTCAGCCTTGGGAGGGATTTTCTTTGTGCGGGAAGGACTGTGCGAAAAGCCACCTCGGATGAGACAAAGACTTTTGATTACTTTTGGTCTCAAAAGTAATGCCCTGTCCCGGCGAGGGACGGAAAGGTTGTGCGATTGGGAAAAATCAACATATTGTAACAAATTATATAAAGACAATTTAGATACGTTTAATCTATATAGATTAAAGCCCTCTACAGCTTTTCACGAATGAAAGTCATAATACGCACCATTTCCTTTCGGGCAGGTGTAGCCGATCCAAGGAAGTTATTATTCATAAAAGAAAAGACCAACCTTCTCCCTGTTCTTGTCCGTATAAAACCGCTCTGATTATGTACACCGC
The DNA here is from genome assembly GCF_900116225.1 of Sphingobacterium wenxiniae. Classification (GTDB taxonomy): domain Bacteria; phylum Bacteroidota; class Bacteroidia; order Sphingobacteriales; family Sphingobacteriaceae; genus Sphingobacterium; species Sphingobacterium wenxiniae. The sequence continues at coordinate 335,986 of NZ_FOZZ01000002.1, read as the reverse complement.
TAATTGTGCCAGTTTTTGCCCAAACAAATGCCTCTCCTCCGTCAAGGCTATACGCCGACTTTAGCGTACCGTCTACTCCACCTGTGGGAAACAAATAGTGTAAAGCCGTTTCATCCGGTATTTCTTGTTGAACCATCAACAACAATTCAACCATACTTCTTGGTGTCACCTTGTTGTAAGCCGACAGACCACTACCGTCTCGAAGAGCAATCTTGTCTGTAAAATACTTGTAATACCCTTCTTCCATGTCTTTACGAAGTTGTGTCGTTTTAAATTCACCGTATTGGTTTATCGCAGCGACCATATTAAGCTGCTCTGCTAAAAAGTTATCACTTGGCAACATCATTTCTCGCAGAACCTCACGGGTGGACGTAGAATACAGCACTTGATGGTTTTGTGGTTTTTCCACTTGAACCACTTCCACAGCTTTACCTAAAGTATCCTGTAAAAGATCAATAAAAACTTCAGTTGAATACTTGAAGGGCTTTTCATTGATATAGTTATTAGGTATAACAGTGCCATTAAGCACATATCTATTTTGATTAAAATCACGTTGTACACCGAATTTATTTTCTCCTTTCTCCTTTATGGAAATTTGTTTTTCAAAATATTGGGGGGTAACCTTAAGCTTTCCGCCTTCTGCACGAAAAGTAGTAACATTCCCGTATATTGGAAATGTACTTAATTCAGGTTGATAATATTCATCATAATCGTCTATCGCCCAACCATGTCTGTAGAAAGGTTCTTCTACGTTTCTTTCCTCGGCATAATAGAGCTTTTTCGATGTATTTTTGAGAAAATTATACACGCGGTGTGAGTCCAATTTGCTATGTAAAAAAGTCGGATCTCCTGTCCCCCAGAATATCAGAGAATCACCACGCTCTACATAATGAATCCCCGGAATAGAATCGCCAATATGCTTAAGGGATGCAAACAGTGTAAAAACCTTAGTGTTGGATGCTGGAGTGAAATATTTCCCTTCATCAATACCTATCAGAAATCTATTTTGATCCAAATCATACAGACTGAAACCAAAAAAATAATCCTTTAAAACCGGAGACTGCTCAAAAACCTGTTTGAGAATAGCGGTATCTTGCGCTTTGACCTGTAGCTGGAATAAGGTAACGATAAGTAAGAGTATACGGAATCTGTTCATGGAAGTAAACTTACAAAAAACACGGATAAAAAGAAACTGCCCCAAAAAGGGGGCAGTCTCTGTTAAGTTATTAATCTTAAAGGTCATACTTTATTTAAGTATTTGACCTAAACTATTTGTATAGTTCTGGTTCTGTTACCAAGGTCCGTCGTTTTGTTTCAATGTACCTCCACTACGGTCAATCTGCGATTGAGGAATAGGGAAATACGCATTGTATGTATTAAACGTAACCCCTGAGAAAGAAGGTAATATAGAACCTTCAAACTGAGAGTAACTTTCTATCACTTGCTTAGCATTTCCCCAACGAACTAAATCAAAAAAGCGGTGACCTTCCATTGCCAATTCTAATCTACGCTCCATTTGAACTGCTTTTCTTGCATATTCTTTATCAGGGAAAGATGGATAAGGTTTAACTTGGTAATCTGCCGCATTAGAACCATCCGCTAATTTCCTTGGCGCTAATTTGGATGCGCGTACACGAATTGAATTCACATATTTTAATGCTGCATCCAAATCACCTGCTTCCACAGCACATTCTGCTGCCATAAGGATAACATCGGCTAAACGCATGATATTAACATCTAAACCAGTCATATAAGCTTCACCAGGAACGGTATGGCTACCAAATTGGCTTTGATACACCATAGTTTTCATACCAACGAACGGCCCTGCATAAGAAGCATCTCGAATCCAGTCATCACCCGGCATCGTTCCGTAATCCAAATATGGAACACCGCGACGCCCAACTGTATAATCTAAACGAGGATCTATTCTTAAAGTTTTATCTACTGCATAATTTGTTTTTGCAGCGCCAGAAAGTCCCATATCAGACTTATAAGGATTAGTACGATATGAACCATCTAGATAAGGAAGTCCATTAGCATCTACCTTATAAGCATTTACAAGGTCAATAGAAGGCTGATAAAAACCACAACAACCTACCGGAGAAGTGCCATACAGACCGCTCAGCATATCACCCACGTTGGCATTATCTCCAGATCCATTAGGATTAATAGCATGCTTGGCAACCAATAATGCTTCTGGTCCATCTTCTGTTTCTACATTAAAGTTATTTTCAAAAGGCATAACCGTAATGTCCTTGCTACCGATAACGTCCCTAAATAGTGGATAAGCTAAATCATGCTTACCTTGATAAAGGTATAATTTACCTAAATAAGCCTTAGCTATATTCTGGTCCATTCGTCCTTTTTCACCATTAATCTTTGTAGTCGGAAGATTTTCAGCTGCAAATTTTACATCACTGATGATGTTTTCGTAAATATCACTATCATTTGGTTTTGTTTTAGCATCCTCTGTGGTTGTATTTTCATCAATCCATGGAAGATTTCTGAATACACGCCACATGAAGAAATAATAGTGTCCACGCAGCATTTTTGCTTCCGCTTCTATCTCTACCGCTCTACTTGCACTGATAGTCTTTGCACCTTCCTGATCTTCTTTCAGTAAGCGCAATGTATTATTACTCCGTAAAACTCCTTCATAATATACTTCCCACATCGTGGATAAGTTATCATTTGCAGGGTTTGGACGTAGCGACTCAATCAGGTTCATATTTGGCTGATCGGTAGCCTCAGAACCCTTATGCGCATTATCTGCAGCAACTTCCCCAAATAGCCATTGGCTTGGTGCAGAAGCATAATTCCCCCATGTACCACTTACATTACCATTCATAATACCATACGCTCCTAATAAGATGGCTTCTATACCTTCATTATTATTTACTTGTGTATCTGATAATTCTGCTTGAGGTATCTTATTTAAAAAATCCTTACCACAACCTGCCGCTAAAAAGCTGACTGAAAGTAAGGCGATATATATTGATTTTCTTTTCATGACTTCTCTTTATTAGCGATTAAAAACCTAAACTTACTCCAAATGTATACTGACGGGCTTGTGGATATACTCCAAAATCCACACCAAGAGCTGGGTAGTCACTTGGTGTCGCAGTTACCTCTGGATCCAATCCATCATATTTTGTAATGGTAAAGACATTGGCAACTCCCACATATAATCGTAGTTTACTAACTGTCGATGACTGGCCAAATACATTTTTTACAGGTAGGTTATACCCTAATTGTAAATTCTTCAACTTAAGAAAACTTGCATCTTGAATGTAATACGAAGAAGAAGCATATTCATAAGAAGAAGCATCTAAGATAGGTGAAGGGGTCATACTACCTGTGTTTTGTGGACTCCATGCATCTAACAGACGAGCACTTTTCTGACCTGAGAACACACTAAAATCTGTAAAGTAGCGTGTGGCATCATATACTTCATTTCCTTGTGAACCGTAGAAGAACATGGATAAATCAAAATTCTTATATGCGGCATTAATACTTAAAGAGTATATAAAATCAGGATGTGGAGAGCCAATTACCTTTCTATCAGCATCTGTAATCTGATTATCACCATTGATGTCCTTGAATTTAAGACCTCCTGGACGTGCATCTGCATAAGAAGGCGAATTCGTTACATCGGCAGCATCCTTATAGATACCGTCTACTTCATATCCGAAGAACGCTCCAAATTCCTCTCCTGGTTTTAAGATCGTAGTCTGCATACTTCTGAAGTTACCATAAATCTGTGATGATACAGAAGGAGCTAAAGCCTCAACTTTATTAACGTTACGGCTAAATGTTCCTGTTAAATCCAATGTAAAATCACTCTGTTGGCGACGACCATAATGATATCCTAAGGACAACTCAACCCCTTTGTTACGCATATTACCAACGTTGACATAAGGTGAAGCAGCACGCCCTACTGCAATAGCCGGAAGTGGTACGCGGAATAACATGTCTTTGGTCTTCTTGTCGTAATAGTCAATAGCACCATCAAAATCACCATCCAATATGGTAAAATCCAAACCTAAGTTCAAAGCGTTTACTTGCTCCCATTTCACATCCTGGTTAGAGTATGCATTCTGCCAGATACCCGTTTCGACTGTTCCATTTATTGGATATGAAGACTCATTAATGACTGAGGCATATCTATTCATGTATTGGTATGCTGGAATACGTTGATTTCCCGTTACGCCATAACCTGCGCGTAGTTTCAAATCTGTTATCCAAGTAACAGGCTTCAAAAACTCTTCGCTCGATAAGCGCCATGCACCACTCACTCCTGGGAACACCCCATAACGATTGTTCTCACCAAAGTTAGAAGAACCATCACGACGAACAGTTGCACTCAAAACATAACGATCATCAAAGCTATAATCTACTTTACCGAATACCGAAAATAATGAAGACAATCCACCACTGCTTGCGTTTCCAAAATTGGAGCTACCAGCATTTAAATAAAAGTAATCTAAACTGTTCAAGATAAAGAATCCATTACGACTACCCGATAAATCACGTGCTCGGTTGTCAATAGCTTCTGTACCTGCCAAAATGTTTAAGTTATGCTTGTCGAATTGTTTTCTATAATTCAATGTATTTGTCCAAGTCCATTCCGTTCCATAACCATGGTATTCACTTAAACTGTTATTGAAAGATCCTTCGGAAAACTCAGGGTTAGGATAGTTAATGTCGATACCATTGTAATTTTCATATTTGATACCAAAACTTGATCTGTAGGTTAGACCATCAATTAAGTCATATTCCCCATATATATTACCAAAGAATAGGTTGCTCTTGTTGATATCATCTTTACCGCGGTAAGCCATTGCAACCGGATTTTGTCCGTTACCCCAACCACCTTTGGATCCAGCAAAATTTCCTCCTTCATCGTAGACTGGGATGATATTTTGAATCCGATAAGCAAACCCAATTACACTTCCTTCCCCAATATATCCACCAGCTGTATTTGGATTTACTCCCATACCAAAGCCTTTAGTATAGCTATATTGCATATTCTCTCCGATACGAAGTTTTCCATCAAATGCTTTGAACATAGTATTAGTCCGCACATTAAAACGCTCAAAACCAGAGTGAATCATAGTGCCCTTTTGTTTCAAATGTCCCGCAGACATTGAATATGTCGCATTATCATTCCCTCCAGATGCATTTATCTGATAGCTTTGTGTTGGTGCACTCTGCGATAGTTCCCTGAACCAATCAGTACCTGCTTTATTGGCTTTAGTGATTTGATAGAAACTTCCTGCATCACGAGAATAATTGTATCTTGACATATCTACGTCCGATGCCGTCATATCGTTTACCTGCTCTCTACCTTTTGCACCTGCCAATAGATAGTCTGGTAATGGGATATTAGTTCCATTTAATGCATTGTTCAAGTCATAGACTTGTTGAGGCGACATCATCTTTGGATAACGTTCGTATTGAGGAGTTTGTATACCCACATAGGAATCAAAAGTAAATTGAGTTTTACCCTGTTTTCCTGTTTTTGTGGTGATAATAACCACCCCGTTATTTGCCCGTGCACCGTAGATTGAAGCTGCTGATGCATCCTTCAATACCTGCATTGACTCTATATCGTTTTGGTTTAGCCAAGATAATTTACCTTCGAATGGCACGCCATCAATAATATACAAAGGTTCATTATTGTTAATCGTACTGAAACCACGGATTTTAATGGAAGGAGTAGAACCAGGAGCTCCATCGTTAACAATCTGAACCCCTGTTGCTTTACCTTGCAAAGCTTCTACAGCAGAAGCTGCTGGTTGTGCCTTTAATTCGGCCACATCTACAACGGCAACAGCACCGGTCAAATCTTTCCTACGCTGGGCCCCATAACCTGTTACAACCACTTCTTCCAGATTGCTGTTATCCACCTGTAAGTCTATATTGACTTGCGAAGTAGATGATAACACCGTAATCCGACTTGGTTGATAGCCAATGTAATTGATTTCAATCACATCGTTTACAGCAGCTTGGATTGTAAAAACACCGTTTTCATCCGTGGATGTGGCAACAGATTTACCAACCACACGCACGGTAACACCCGCTAAAGGTTCGCCCGAGTCGGCTCCTCTTACAACCCCTCTGATTTCTTTCTGTTGCAGAGCTGCTTTATTATAAAATGCAGTTGGTTCCGACGCGTTATCCAAATTGGTGTTGGCGAACGCTGTAGAACTTAACATCAACAATGCTCCCGAAATCCAGAGTGCATGTTTTAATGGTTTTTGTGGGATAAAGGAATGCCCACTATAAAACTTTACATGTTTATTCATGATTAGCATTATAAGTTTATAAATTGTGAATTGATTAGATGGTTAACCGTTCCTGATTAACCTTTGTTAGTTTAAGGTTTTGATAGATACAAAGTTAGAAGTACAGTCAAGTCATGTCGTGTCGTTTTTTTTGAAGGTTTATAAATTATTGTCATATCTAAGTTACGCAATCGTTTGTAATATCAAAATTTTAAGCAACTATTTTTTCAAAAAAAAGCTGAACCTATTCAGATTCAGCTTGTGATTTTTAAAGACTGTACATTAGTTTCCTTAATAGTTAGACAGGCAGCAAACGATACTGTCCTTAGACTTCCGAAGTTTAACTTTTTTCTTCCTCACCCTTAAGAAGGTGCCTAAAAAGGTTCGCAAACCGCAAAAACGCGTCATTGCGAGAAGCGCAGCGACGAAGCAATCTGCGTTTTAAACATCATCAGATTGCTTCGTTACCTCGCAATGACGATGATGTTTAGCTTTTGAGACGACCCCAACGAAGTTAGTTTCCTTGACAGTTAGGCAGATAGCAGACTATACGACTCCCTCTCCTTGGCCGTGCCTCGGCTCTGACGAGGGAGAGGGCTGGGGTGAGGATATCACTCTTATCTTGCCCCCAAAGCATAGCGTATCCCTCCTATGATATGTTTTTGAAAACGCTCCTCATCATAAGACTCATCCGTATGTCCCAATGCAGTATAGAAAGAGCGCCCGCCGTCGTACTCCTGAAACCAGGCAATAGGATGAAATTTCCCCATCGTCCCACCTTTGTAAGACGTTTCGTCTAAGGTCATGAGTATATTCAAACCTTGTTTTACATCTTTGAAGTCATACCATTCATCTTTATGGAACCATACTTCAGGAAGATGCTTCGTTGACAGGTGCTCCCGATTCACTACATCCATCTTTGCATCCTGTACAGGAGGATGTTGGCTAAAGTAAGCTCCTACCAATCCACCATACCAAGGCCAGTTAAATTCTGTATCAGAAGCCGCGTGTATACCGACATAGCCTCTACCCGAGCGAATATAGGCCATAAAGGCACCTTTTTGTGTTTCATCCAAAATGTCGCCTGAAGTATTGAGAAAGATAACCGCGTCAAACTGTATAAGACTGTCCGTTGAAAAGTAAGATGCGTCCTCTGTATGCGTAGATAATATTCCTTCCTCATTTAATAAAGACCTCACGGTTTCAACACCTTTAGGGATGCTGCTATGTCGAAATCCAGCCGTTTTGGTAAAAATCAGAACTTTATCCTGCCCGCTCGCAAAAATGCAGCAGGATAGCAGGACGAATATAACAAAGGGACGTGACATGATTTAAAGGCTTCTATAAAAATCCAGACTTTCCAAGACCAAGTCTTCTTCCACGAAGATATTATAATCACATTTTCCAATCTCGCTCAGCAAAGCAAAACCTAATTTATTAGACTCATTCTTTTTATCGTTTTGCATAAGTTGTATCAATATTGGATAAATTTCCTTATTAAAATTATACTTCTCAAAATGGCTGTTAAACGCCTCAACAACAGCATGTAATCCTTCGATAGACAGGTTGTTTATTTTATGGGCAAGATAAGCTTCACATATCATCCCTATTGCTATGGCTTCGCCATGTAAAAGTGGGTTACTATCGTTTTCCAATGAATACCCCTCAATAGCATGACCGATGGTATGTCCAAAATTTAAAATCTTACGCAACCCTTTTTCAGTAGGATCCTGGGTAATCACTTCATTTTTTATCTGTACCGATCTGTAGATAATGTCATCCAAGTTATTATCTTTCAAATCGATAGATTGTGTCTTCTCAAACAAAGCTTTATCAAAAATCAATCCGTGCTTGATGACTTCGGCAAACCCGGAACGCATCTGTCTTTCATCTAAAGTCGTCAAAAAAGCCGAACTGATAAATACAGCTTTAGGTTGAGCAAAAGTGCCAATGATATTCTTGACATTGCCTAAATCTATACCCGTCTTTCCTCCAACAGAAGCATCTACCTGTGAAAGCAATGTCGTAGGAATCTGTATAAAATCAATCCCACGCTTAAATGTTGACGCAGCAAAACCACCCATATCGGTCACTACGCCACCACCAAGGTTCAGCATCAATGCTTTCCTGTCTGCACCGAAATCCAACATCGTATTCCATACACCGATGCAAAAATCAATGTTTTTATTCTCTTCCCCAGGATCTACTTCAATGATATCATAATCTGTAATATCCGGTATAGTGGCTTGTAGCACGGGCAAACAATAATCATTTGTATTTCTGTCTACTAATACGAGCACCTGAGAATACCCACCATTCAAGATGAACTGCTGTAGGGATTCCAACCCTTTCTCAAAAAAAACGCTATAACCTATGCTTTCTATATTCTTTTTCATGTATATTTTTTTACCCGACAACCTCTACAATCTGTCCATCAAATTCTACCCTATCTCCGACACGTACCTTCAAGCGTTTGCGGTAGTCAACTTCACCGTTGTATTTGACCATACCTTCTTCCACGACATATTGTGCCATTGCTCCGTGTTCTACCCAGTTCATTACTTTCAACAGTTGTATCAGTTGAATAAAATCACCCTTTAATGTAAATGTTTGCATAAATAATTTGCTCTTCCTCGTAGACCGTAAAGATAAAGCTATTCAAAATAAATAATTACTTTTGTTCATTAAATTTTTTCAATTACGTTATGATGCCTCAAAACCACGAAATTGGGCTTGATTTCAACAATACTGAAATAGCTTTTCGTAATAAAAGTGATAAAGCTTTAGACAAAGCTTACTGGCTTTTCAAGATGGTAGCCAGCAATTCCTTAATTAAAATTGGCACACCTTTAACCAATTTTGCCCTGAATATAGGCCTACCTATCCAAGGAATAATACGTAACACCATCTACAAGCAATTCTGTGGTGGAGAATCAATCGAAGGCTGTGCACACGCTATTGCTGAATTAGGATCCGGCAATGTGACCACTATCCTCGATTATTCTGTAGAAGGTGAGGAATCCGAAGAAAGTTTTGATCAAACCTGTGCCGAAATTTTGAGAACAGTAGAGTATGCGCAAAAAAATCCGTTGATTTCGTTCTGTGTATTCAAACCTACAGGATTAGGACGTTTTGACCTTTTCGCAAAGATAGATGCCAAACAGCCTTTAACGGACGAAGAGAAACAAGAGTTTGACCGCGTTTACAAGAGAGCTGACAGCATCTGCAAAGCATGTCACGACGCACAGATAAAAGTCCTCATAGATGCTGAACATTCCTGGATACAGGATACCATTGACGACCTTGCTCGCGATATGATGGAAAAATACAACAAAGAACGAGTTATCGTGTATAATACCTATCAACTCTATCGCCACGACAAGTTAGCTTCGCTCAAAGCAGATTTTGCTTATGCACAGACACAGAACTTTTATTTAGGTGCTAAAATTGTGCGTGGTGCATATATGGAAATCGAAAGGGAGCGTGCTAATGAAAAGAACTACCCTTCTCCTATCCAACCGAATAAAGCAGCCTCGGATGAGGATTACAACCAAGGTATTTTATTCTGTCTGGAGCATATCAACAGAATCGGTCTTATGGCTGGGACACATAATGAAGAAAGCTGCCGACTGCTCGCAGAAGAAATCATAAAACGTGGTATTTCTCCAAAAAATGATCATGTGTTTTTTGCACAATTACTAGGTATGTCCGATAACCTATCCTTCAACTTGGGAGCCGCTGGTTTTAACGTAGCAAAATATATGCCTTATGGGCCTGTAAAAGCTGTTATGCCTTATTTGTTCCGAAGAGCACAGGAGAACACTTCCGTGGGGGGACAGACAGGTCGTGAATTAGCACTTATCATCAAAGAGAAAAAACGCCGTAGAGAAAATAAGGCAGGGTAATAAAATAGAACATGACAACAAGCGCAAAGCAGAAATTCGATATATTACAAAAAGCTTCAGAGCCTTTCCAAGCATTACTCTATGATGTTGATGGCACATTGGCCAATAACATGTTTGCTCATAAAGCTGCTTATGTAGCTGTAGCAGAAGAATATGACATCAGATTAGACGATCAGATTGTCGAGGAATTAGCAGGCTGGCCAACAGTAGATGTCGCTGCTGAAATTTCAAAAAGATACCATACAGATTTTGACATTCTTACCTTCTCGAAACGTAAATCAGAAATTTTCATCGAACGGTTCATTTATAATACAAAACCTGTAGATTTCGTACATCAGCATCTTTTGGCCAATATTGGTAAGAAAAGGATAGGCGTGGTATCGGGTGGCTCGCGCTCTACGCTAACGATTACGTTGGATGTCATCGGTCTAACCGGAAAATTTGAAACATTGGTTTGTGCCGGCGATACACCTGAAGGAAAACCTTCTCCACAACCATTTCTGTTGGCTGCAAAAAATCTTCAGGTAGACCCTACAACATGCCTTGTGTTTGAAGATGGTGACCCAGGAGTACAAGGAGCTATCGCAGCCGGAATGGGCTGGATCAGGATTGACCAAATCTAAAAGTGAGTCATAATACGGACTCCACCATTAGTATAGTTCATATCTGTCCTTTTAAATTGACCGACTGGAATTTTTACATACGGCTCTACCGAAAGTTTTAACTTTCGTGAAATCGGTGTCTGCCGACCAATGGAAAAGTTTACAAATCCACCAAAACCATTGGTACTGACATTAGACTCCTGACTTTTGGTTACCCGTTCAACCATTTCATTCGGTTGACTGGAAGGCTGTCCGTTCTCAGATTCACTGGAATACGTAATGGGATTGCTATACTCTCGATAATGGTTATAACGTTCCTGCGAAAGCACAGCGACATACGATACACCCGCAGTCGTATAAAATTGCTTGCCCATATTGTACTTTAACTCCAATGGAATATCCAAAGCCTGTACTTTTCCAGTGACCGCGTTCAAGTTAGGAAGTATGACATTCATTCCCTGATATGGGAGTCCTTTAGCAGCCAGCTGCTCCGTTCCAACTGGCATATCCATCTGCTTCTGATCGGCTTTCCCCTTGATGTCTGAAGCCAAGACATTGACCTCATATTGATGGAAAGAAGCTCCAGTACGCAGCGTCATTTTATCACTTAGGCGGTAGCCTAGTACCAATCCCCCGCCCAGATCAAAGCTTTCCTGCATAAGACCCGGACTTAAAAAAGCACCAAGTTCCATCCTATCCGTAATCTTCATCCGTTTGGGGCTAAGTTGACCTGCAGTTTCTACAGTCTGTGCATACGAAGGGTTCACCTGTTGCGCCATTGTAAGCTGATCACCTAAATCAACCTCTGCTAACAAAGGATTTTCATCGATATCTCCAGATAATCGCATAGGTGAAATAGTTACTTTTAAAGCGGAAATTTCCGGTATATAAGCCATAGAAAAAGGGGTAGTTTCCAATAACTTCGAATTATTTACTTTCTGTAATGAAAACACCTTTTTAACTTCATTATTAACTATATACTCATTGTTATCTACAGAAACACCTAAGACGATTTTATCTTTCAATTCCTCATCCATAGGTATATCGGAAGAGGTATTTCCTACAGGTTTCTCAACCATAGGCTGTTCTTTCGGAGATACCACACTCGCACTTTGCTGTTGCAATAGCAACTCTTCACTAGGTCGACCTTTATAGATATACAATAGTCCGAAGGCAAGCAGCAATACAGCTGCCGCCACTCCCCAATAGACCGGAAACAAACGCTTAACAGGCTTCTTATCGGCATATTTGGCTTGGAATTTTTCCCAAGCACCTTCCCGGTAAGGAAGCTCCCGATCAGCCTGTAGCTGTTGCTTAATAACCTCTATTAATTCTTTTTTATTCTTTTCTTTCATGCTATATATAGCTTAAGAATGTATGTTTTTTATTGTACTGAACTCCTCCATGTACAATTTTCGTAACCTTTGTTTTGCACGGGTCAAGTAAGTCCTTGATGTGCTTTCAGGAATCTCCAGCATCTGCCCGATCTCCTCATGCGAATACCCCTCTATTTCAAACAAATTAAATATGGAACGTTGCACCTCAGGAATCCTGTCCAATAGTTTTAAGATATCCTGTACGGCCAGATTGTCGGTAATCATCACCGCATGCATCTGCAAATCTGCTTCGGATGTGTCCTCCAACATATCCGTTGGCTTCTTTGCACGTAGTACATCAATAGATGTGTTTACGGCTATACGTGCCAACCATGATTTAAAAGTTTTTTCCAGAACACTATCCTCAGCATGCATTTCAAAGGCATTCAACTTTCGGAATACTTTTACAAAACTTTCATTGACAATCTCTTCTGCCTCCATTTCAGCCTGAACATAACGTAACACGACCGCCATAGCATAGCCATAATATGTTTTGTAAACAAAGGCCTTCCCTCGTTCGGTTTTGTCCAAAAGGCAATCTGCCAAAGCCTCTCGCAGAGAGTATGGTTTGTCTTTTTTAAGATATTGTCGAATAACCTTCACTAATATCGCCTGTTCTGATACCCCAATTTAATGAATTAATTATTTACTACCAGACCAGAGAATTACTTTTTTGCATATTGCCCCGTTTTCCAGTACAAACGTAATTATTTGCCCTGTCGCTACAACATGATTTACATTCTTTTTTTAACTTGTAATGCATTATGGAATAAACTATGTCAGGCTGAGCCTATCGAAGCCTCAAGATGACACATGAACGGGTTTTGGTCACTCCCCTCTTTCAAGTTTATTGGAAGAATAATAAAGCAAACCGCTGGTGCACGCGCAATGGTATTAAGTCAGCGTTATTTTGTCATCCCGACATTAGGAGGGATCTATACGCTACATGAATAAATAGATGTCTTCCCGAATATCGGGACAGGCTGTATCCTCGACAACTTGTCTCGCTGTGTCTCGGCTCAGACGAGATGACAAAACATGCGATAAATATTTCTTAACTTAGAGCCTGTTTTAATTTCTACAAAAGCCCAAAACGCGTCATTATGAGGAGCGTTAGCGACGTGATAATCTGCGTTTTGAAGCTGTGAGGAGAAGCTTATCCATAGATTTTGCTTCGCAGAGATCACTTCGTTCGGTTCTCCTCGTCCCTCGTCGAAATGACGTATTTTAAACAGGCTCTTAATACTACTGAGCGCGCGTGACTAATATTCGTGACTATATTAAAAATATCTGGCGTAAATTTTGTTTTAATTGTCATACCACATCGAGTCGAGATTCCGTCGGGACAGATTCGAGACTGCCTATAGATGAATCCGTGGTAAGTCCGACTTGAGTCCGTGTTGAGTCCGAGTCTTAGGACGGACTTATGGCGGAAGAATGACACATGAACCACTGTGACACCCATAAGCATTACCGAACCTAAGCCCTATCTAAGCCGAAGCAGTGTAGAAGCGATGTCGAAGACCACCCGAACAAATATCGATAACTTAATAAATACGAAACAAAATTATACTTTTCATAAGCTGAGTCCGTCTTATATTATCAATTTTTCAACCGCTTTTCGAACAAGCATTTCCATATTTTCAATAGCTAATACCCTACCATAAAATATAGCTGTTATCGGGGATAGAAACTGCTGATGAGTTTGTGGATATTTGCCTCAGCAATTGATTAAAACAATGAAACGTATAACTTTAACATGCTTAGCAGTATTGTACTGCATTTTTGGGTTACAGGCGCAAAATCAGAATATTTTTCGCATTGATTACCATTATTTCACAAGTGAGGAATCGGAAACAACGCCAGCCTTACAAGCTTGGACAAATCCAGATTACCTGCGTGTCACAGCCATCAATGAAAGCAATATTTATATTGCACAGCGCACCGCTGGACAAGCTTGGTATCTCATCCCCGAATCCGAGGAATATATAGACCTTTCCGACGAAGCAATTTCAGAAGCACCGGATATAGACTTGAACACATCCGAAACAATGGATATAGCAGGCTATAGCTGTAAGTTAGCACGGATTGGGATAGGTACTGATGAGGATACAAATGAAGAGTTATTTATCAAGATTTGGTATACGGATAAAATTCCAAATGTATATTGGGGAGAATTTGATTTCCTACGCCACATCAACGGTGCAGCTCTCCGTATCGACATCAACGGCAATGGTTTTGCAGCCAATAACGTGGTTAAGGAAAAACTTTTGACATCACAGTTCGAATTGCCCGCAAATTATACCGAATACACGATGGACGCCTATATGGAAGAGTCGGATAATCAAATCGCTGAAAACCGCTTTATCTTCAGAGATGAATCCTCGGAGCTGCTTGGGCTAAAGGATGAAGATGGAAACATTATTGCAGAAGCCCAATTTACCTATATCCACATGGCTATTGATGACATCGCTATCGCTACCAAAGGCGATGTATATGGCGTCATTGATATAAACGGGAATGAGGTTCTTCCTTTTCAGTATGATTATTTGAGCTATAATCCGGATGTTGAACAGTTTCTATACAGCATCAATGCCAAATATGGCTTGATGCATAAGGATGGTTCAATTTATATTGATGCAAAATACGACAGATTGGATTATATGGAAAACGGTATTGCCATCTTTAGCATGGGCGATAAAGATGGATTGATCAATGAGAAAGGAAAAGTCATCGTTCCGGCAACTTATGACATTCTTTTGGACAGAAGCAAAACCCACTTTATCGTGGTAGAGAACGATGAGTATTTCCTTTACAGCATAAAAGAGAACAAACCTGTCACCAAAGGATTTGAGTTGCTTACTTTTACAGATGAACCCAATCTACTTTTAGCCTATAAAGATGAGAAATATGGTTATGTCGATACAGCTGGCAATACAGTCATCCCATTCAAATTTACCTCTGCCAGCATATTTACAGGCGGCATCGCTACGGTAGCAGAAGATGATGATCTGGAGGAATTTTATTTGATAGATGCCAAAGGCGAACGGGTAGAGCTTTATCAGTAAAAGATTTCAATGAATTGTATAGGGCTTTTGTACGAAAGCCCTATCTTCGTTTTCAAAATGAAACATAACTCGTTGGCGGATAATATGCGTTTTTTGTCATCCTGAGCCTGTCGAAGGATAGTGTATTTTTTATTTCACAATACAAAACGTTGAAACATAAGAAGTTTCCATGAAAAATAAAGGTTTTATAAAATATCTCTTGCTCAGTGTGCTCTGGTTTTCACTTTGTTTGCCAACATCGTATGCCCAAGAAGTATTGTATAACCTACAGCAGCAATATAACCGTTTATCTGCCAAGGATACCGAACGCTTTTGGGTAGCAGGGAAATATGTACAAGCTTTATTTTTCAATCAACAGCAGGAAAAAGCCTCCCAGATTCTCAACGAAAATATCCTAAGGGCACAGCAGGAAAAAGATGGTCAATATGCAGCCTATCTTTATGCCATCAAAGCCATGAATAACCGTATCAATGACGAGATCACGGCTTCACAGCAAAATATGGCCCATGCCAGGCAATACACATTAAAATCTCAGAGTCAAGAGATAAAAGGCTACGTGACGTATGCCGAAGGTTGGTTGCAGGTTCGAAATTCCAATGAAGCCGAGGCTGTTCGCAGTTTTCTGCGTGCAATTGATCTCTATGATAGCTCACCCAACTCCCCTACGCTGTTTGCCCGCAAATCATCGGTCTACAAAGAACTGACATCCATTTACGCCAACTGGGACGACTACGAATTACAGGAAAAATACAGTAAGCTCTCTTTGGACTTGGCCATACGGCAAAACGACCCTCTCGCGATCTTTGACGCATACATGTTGATGGGCTATCTGCATGAGCAGCACTATCTCCACGACCAACAACAGATCGATTCGAGGGCCATGTCTGAAAAGTACTATTTGCAGGCAATCGATACTTACAATAAGAATAAACAACGGATGCCCATTCCTTCCAACCTTTCTTATGTAGCCAGTAACTTAGCCAATCTATATTTCCGTTTCTATCCGGAAAACTATAGAGATAAAGTACAATACTACGCCGAACTGGCAAAAAAACAAGGACTGGAAACGGAACAATATAGCCACGTTGCCACCGCCTATGGCATCATGTCCGAAATGGCTTTGGAAAAACAAGATCTTGCACAAGCCAAAGCCTACCTCTTAGCCGCATTGGTCGAGATCAATAAGGAGTCCGTCTCAGACCCTCGTATCCAGATGAACATATACGAAAGCCTTGCCCGAATTGCCGAAGCTGAAAATAACCTAGGAGAAGCCATTCGATACTATAAAGAGTATATGCACCTGTTTTCCGTAATTTATGATCAGGAAAAACTGGACTTAGGCAAGCGTCTGGAATCACAATTTGAAAAAGAACGACAGCAACAGCAACTGAAAACCATGCAGTTAGAAGCTGATAAAAAAGAACAGCAGCTCAGCCTGATGCGTTCACTAGGCATACAGCAGCAACAGGAACTTGAAAACCTCAAGCTACATGAAGAAAATCAACGAAAACAACTCGAACTAACCCAGTTGGAATCCGAAAAACGAGCGCAGGAATTAAAATTATCACGGCTGGAAACCCAGAATCGCGCGCAAGACATCCTTAACTATCAGAAAGAACTCAATTACAAAGAAAAGATCAATGGATATTATATTATCCTAATCCTTGTTTTCGCGATCATGCTTCTGCTCCTATTATATGCATATAAACAACGTGCTAAACGAATGCAACAACAACAGGTACTGCATCAATTAGCCATGGAGCAAGAAAAACAAAACTCCAAAATATCAACATTAACAGCCTTGCTTGAAGGACAAGAACAAGAACGCGGGCGTTTAGCACGTGATCTGCACGATGGATTAGGAGGACTGCTTTCAGGCACCAAAATGCGACTATCTCACCTGCATGAGAAAGTAAACCAATCGGCAAAACAAGAAATGTCCCAATCAATCGAACAAGTTGATATGGCCGTAGATGAGCTCCGTCGAGTAGCCCATAACCTGATGCCAGATCTACTTTATAAATACGGGCTTGAAGAAGCTTTACAGGACTACGCATCACGCATGTCAAATGAACGTCTAGAGGTCGATGTACAATTTTTGCATTACCATCATCCATTGCCTTCCGAAGAACAGTTGCTCATCTATCGGATTATACAAGAACTGGTGAACAATGCCATCAAGCATGCCGAAGCCTCCCAGATTATCGTACAGATGGCAGAAGAAGAACAGGAATATACCCTAACCGTAGAAGATGACGGAAAGGGATTTAACCCGAAAGATAAACAATTACAGAAGTCAGCCGGTCTGCACAATATACAGTCCCGCATTGATTTTCTAAAAGGGGATCTCCATATTCATTCCGAACCCGGACTGGGTACCAGTATGGAGATACGATTCCCAAAACAAAAAACAAAATGATAAAAATAGCACTTACCGATGACCATCCCCTTCTCGTTGAAGGACTCAAGAATATTTTATCCAATATTCCCGAACACCAAGTCGTAGGCTGTTATGCCACAGCAGAAGCCATGTGTCAAGCACTACAAGATACCGCTGTCGATGTCCTTCTGTTAGACATTAACCTCCCAGATGCCAATAGCATAGAACTTATTAAGCCCTTAAAAAAACAATACCCAAACATGCATATCATCGTATTGAGTGTGCATAATGAATACGCCGTCATCAACAGTGTACGCCAAGAAGGCGCACAAGGCTATATCCAAAAAAATGCCTCGGTTGAAGAGATTATAGCAGGCATAGATACCGTATTGCAAGGAAAGGTGTTTCTCTGTAAGCAGACCCAACAGGTAATCAGCAAAAAAACGTCAGACAAATTGAACAACGTACCTAAACTTACGCGAAGAGAAAAAGAAGTTTTGATCGAAGCGTCAAAAGGTTTGACCACAGGACAGATTGCCGAAAAGCTATTTATCAGTCCCCATACTGTAGAGAGTCATCGTAAAAACCTTATTGAAAAGTTTCAATCGGCAAACCTAAGTTCGGCTATCAAATTAGCCATCGAATATGGCTTAATCCGAGCGTAAAACAAAGAAGACTTCCGAAGTTTCCAAACGGCGAAGCCCTCAACGAAGTTAAACTTCGGAAGTCTTACGTGTTCAGTAGTCAAAGAAGTAAAAAATCCCCTGTTTTCGGGGATAGCCTAGCTCTCCTTTATCCCGTAGCTTTGTACTATGCTAAACGTGATAAAAAAAGCACTACACATGATATACCTTGGTGGGTTGATTTTTGCCACTTCTTGTCAAACAGACAAAAACGAGAGAAATGACCCTACGCTACTGATTGCTATTATCAGTAAGAACGAACAACAAATCAGCCTCTTAGAAGAAACAATAAAGTCCGCGCAACACGATAGTGCACAAATATTGCTCGACAAATGGCAGGATACCCTTCATGAAGATATTAAAACCATCAAAGCATTGGCCCTGAATCCATTGTATCAGGAATCTAAAGCAAATATTGTCGAGACACTCAAAGATTACCAACAATTAGTGAAGAATGCATATCCAACTTTGTTACATACCCATGCAAATAAAAAAGACAAAGATCTTGCACAAAAGCAGGTAAACTATACACATCAACAGATGACGCAGATATTCAACGATCTGGCAAATCGCATTGAAGCATCCTATCCCAAGTAATCTATCATTTTATTATAATAAACATTAAATTTTAACGAACATGAAGACATCAGAAAACTTAACTCCTACAAACAACATCGAAGAAGGAAAGACAATCGCCATTATCTCCTATCTGACTATAATCGGTCTTATTGCAGCCTTTGTCATGAACAAAGATAAAAACAATGCTTTTGCACAGTTTCATATCCGCCAGAGCGTAGGGCTGACCATTTTGTCATTTGTCAGCGGATTACTCAATTTTATACCTTTTATCGGTTGGATTATCGGTATCGTAACGTTTGTGATTTTTATCGCTTTCCTCGTAATGGGAATTATGAGTGCCCTAAATGGTAGCACAAAACCAGTTCCTCTTGTTGGTGAAAAGATACAGGAGACCTTCAAAAGTCTATAACCTTTGGACAGAAAGTCGTATTTTGCAAAAGATGGCATTTATATTGATACACGAAAGGTTCACAAGCCTTTGCACCGTAGATATGACAAGACAAAGACAACACCCCATTTCAAGAGTGAAATTCTGGAAAAAATACATATTACTGTTCTGTGCCGTGCTGAGTTGCATGGCGCTGAGCAGCTGTTTTGACTTGGTCGAGCAGGTCGATATGAAAACAGATGGCTCTGGCGCCATAAAGGCAACTTTGAACATGAGCAAAAGTCGTTCAAAAGTAGCTTCATTAATGAAGCTAAAAAGCGTGAACGGCATCAATATTCCATCCGAAGCGACCATCAAAAAAGAAATGGAAACCGCCGTTAAGCTTTTGCGGAATACAACAGGAATTAGTAACGTGCAATATAATCTGGACTTCAATAATTACATTGCTACGATTTCCTGCGACTTCCAATCCATCAATGCGTTGAATGACTTTACCAAAACTTTATCTAAACAATTCAATAGCCAGATCACCAGCTACAATAGCTATGAATTTAATAATAATACGCAGTCCTTTAAACGAAATTATACTTATATGCCAAGCATTGGCAAGGAGTTTTCAAAACTCTCTGCCGAGGATAGAAAAATTTTCGATGAGGCTTATTACACCAATATTGTCCGTTTCAATAGTCCAGTGAAGTCGAGCAGTCATCAGGAAGCAAAGATTGCCAGTAACCGCAAAGCTGTTTTCCTTAAAGTCAAGGCAACCGATCTCATTACAGGCAAAGCCAATCTTTCCAATCAAATTACGTTAACAAAATAACTATGCAACTCAAATATTATATTCTATTGTCCATAAGCTTGTTTACAGGCCTTTTAAGCTTTGGTCAAGATCTGATAACCCGAATTCCAGCCAATGCTGATCTGGTTGTGAGCTTTAATAACCCGGCTATCTTTAAACACAGCACATTCGAAGATGTCAATGAAATGTTGCAGCATTTAGATGTTTTTTCCAGTATGAATGCGGACAGAGAAATAGATATAAAGGACATTCGCGAGATCGATATAGATTATAGCCGGAACGCCTATATCTATAAAAGCAGCAGTGACAGTGTCCATTATATTGGTGTCATTCTTCCTTTACGCAAAGACCATCAAATAACGCAGCAAATAATGCGTAAATGGACTGATCTCTCCCCTTCCCAAGGCTATCAGCGCAGAATATCCAGCGACAATAAAATGCTTGGTGCATGGAATGACAATATGCTTTTTCTGTTCTTTGGCGACATCAACACCTTCTACTTTAAAAACAGCGCTATTGCCGAACGTTATGGCATACAGTTAAGTGCTTATGAAGTCGATGCAGCCTATCCATGGACTGAAACAGATGCTTATGCTTATGAGGATTACGCGACTGCTGATTATATTGAAGGGATTGCGGATAGCGTTGCTATGGTAGAGAGTGCCGTTGATGCAGCTGAGGAGTTTTACCAAGATACCCTGCGCGATTCCGTGGACACCTATTGGGAAGGCTATGATTTTGATATGGAAGTGGACAGTGCTGATTATGATTCCGATTTTAACTACGATTGGGAAAGCACGTATGATAGTGCCTATTCAGACTCAACGTATCAAGCTGAACAAGATAGAATTGCGTACAATAAAGCCATTCAGGATAGCTTGTTCCAACAATGGTTGCTTCGGGATTTTGACAGCTACCTTCTACCGGCTCAAAATCTATCTAAAAACAAACAAATCCAACTAAAAGGCAAAAATACAATCCTTACCCGTGTATGGATTAAAGATCTGGATGATGTCTATAAAAGCTTTCTTCCCTTAGATGCTTTTACCAGTAGCTACGGGTTTGCATTAAGCAATCTCAATTACGGTTATCAAGATGCAATTTTTGATTTTGTACAAGATGGACATACACTTAAACTAAGCAGCAGTATTGGTTTGGATAAGGAGGTCGAAAACATGCTGAAAAGTGTATACAGCAGTAAATACAACCGTAAATTCACAAATTATGTCCCAGAGAACCACTTGGGTTATATGACGCTAAATGTCAATACGGAAGCTTTTATTAAGCAATTGCCCAATATGATGAATCGTTGGTACGGCGGTATGTCTTACGGTATCCTTGATGTGATGGATATTCTTATGACCAGTATCGAAATTACATTTGACGAGAAAGCTATTTCCAAAGTTATGCGTGGTGACCACGTCTTATTTGTCAATGATGTGCAGAAAGTTACGCGGGAATATACCGATTATGAATATGATGAAAATTATGACTATAAGGTTGTGACCAAAACGAAAGAAGAACAGGTTCCTAACTTCCTTTGGATGTTTACGTCGGAAGATCAGCGTCTTTTCAAACAAATCTTGAATTACGGAGTGCGCAAGGGCGAATGTACATTCATCGGAGATATTTATAAACTTGAAGCAGCGCGAAATACAGATAGTGTATACATCTATTTCAAGGATGACATGGTTTTTGTCGGCAACAATCTACCTCAGATAGCGTCTATTCGCGATAACAATTTCCGTTCGTCCGGAGATAGCAAACTAAAAAAAGAGCTTTTTGCAAATACAGCATCCCTTGTTGTACACACACAACGTATACCAGAAGTATTGAGGAGTTTAGAAGTTCCCATCATCAAGTCTTGGAACCGTACCGTACAAAATCTGGGAAAATATGGCGATATGCAGGCAAAAATGCAGGGTATCCGTAAAGGTAGAATATCGGGGGAGCTTTCCCTGGATTTTCCACAGGAAGAAAAGAATGCCTTAGGCTATTTGCTAAAACAGATAAAAGAGCAAGCTGAGGAGTCAGAAAACAGATAATCGCATGAAAAAGGTCTTCTATATTATTGTTATCATCCTATTTATTATTTTTCTGGGTGGATGGTTGATTCATTACTTACACCGGAATTCCATTGTTAAACAGGAAGTTCATCGCGATAGCAAGGCCATCCTTATTCTGGCGCTGGATAATATCATGCTCAAGAATACTGATGAGATTAGAACACTTTTGACAAATGAAGATGATACGAGTTCCAGTGCTGACCAACTTAAAGAGCTTGCCACAAAGAGCGGTCTCGCCATCCCACCAAAATTGTTCTTTTTTGCTTTGACAGAGCAAAGCGGTACTTGGTATGCATTTAGCAAAATCAAAGATTTATCTGCTTGGGAGAGTTATATGCAACATAGAGTTGATAAAGATTCGGAGGATAGTTCTACTGCTTCAGGGGCTTTCATAAAGCTCAATAGTCACATTGCTTTAGCATACAATAAAGAGCAAGTCTTATGGCAGTTTAGCAACAACAGCATACCTGACAGCTCGCTTTTATTGAATATGCTAGCAGACAAAGGCAATCGCAGACCGATACGGTATTTCCGTGGTATAGAAAAAGTGCTTTGGGATCATGATCTTGTCTATACATCGGATAATGCAGACAAATACATTACTGCGAATATTCAGGGCAATGAGATTCTGCTGGACGGAGAGTGGGAAGTTTCCAATCCACTCCCGCCCCGTTTTCAAGTCCGTCAAATCGACACGGCGAAACATGCGTTGGTCTGTTGGAATGCTATCGCCATGACCGATAGTACGCTCCTTAGTCATCTTATTCGTCCTTTGCGTGAACTAGGAATACATACCGTGGATTATATGGATTTCGTTGTCGAAAAAAAATCGACTACACAACTGGATACTGCGATAACATATGACTACGATGCAGATTTCAATACCATAGAGAAAAGGGAAATCATTGAAAAAGAAGTTCCTGTAATCCGCCTATTTACGACCGCGTCAAGTGGAGAGGCTATACATTCACCCTTTCAGTTCTTCTATACTTTTTATCCAAAGACCATTGACCAAGGAATAATTCTATCCACCCAAGAGGAAATATCGGAAGATCTCGTTTTAAGAGAAAGTAATACGCCTTTCTTCTTTCGAGCAGATTTTCAACAATGGCCAAAGGCATGGACATTCGGCCCCTTCGTGGCTTTGCAACAGAAAAAAATGGTTATTAGTCTACAAGGTCAACCTTCAAGCGAGAAGACACTGCATATCCGTGGTAAAGTCCTGTCTGAAAAATGACAATAAACCGTTAAAACTTGGTCTATATTTTGTGTCATAGCTTACATGAACAATTTTTTAAAATTCATACTGATTGTAGCCATCGTGGCGGGATTAGGATGGTTCGTCTGGAAGAAGATGGAACCTAAAGAAGGGGTTGAGACGAATCATCAAGTATTGCTCGAAAGGATCGAGTCCATGGGTAAATTGGAGTTGGTGAAATATCGGTTCAGTGACGTAGTCGAACATAAGAATGTCAATACCTATTTGCCTGATGCTTCTGTATTGTTGATTATCAAGGCTGACGCCG
Source organism: Sphingobacterium wenxiniae (assembly GCF_900116225.1). GTDB lineage: Bacteria > Bacteroidota > Bacteroidia > Sphingobacteriales > Sphingobacteriaceae > Sphingobacterium > Sphingobacterium wenxiniae. The sequence goes on along the minus strand of NZ_FOZZ01000002.1, from coordinate 312,327 downwards.
TCGGTTGTATAGACCTCACCAAGATAAAAAAGGAGCATATCTATACACAGCATGATTCGGTTTCGATTACTTTACCTCGATCGGAGATCTGCTATGTAAAAATTGACCACGAGGCTTCGAAGGTTTACGACACAAAAATGGCTTTTTTCCGTGAAGGGAAACTGGTCGGTGAGGCTTTTCGCAGTGCTGAACAGGAGATTTCCAGACAGGTGAAAAAATCGGATATTATGAAACAAACAGAGGCAAACGCCTTGCATGTGCTAAAACCATTCTTAGAAGGTTTGGGCTTCACAAAAGTGACGCTAAACTTTGAATAAAAAAAGGGACGGTATCATGTTACAGCCTCAAAACGCGTCATTGCGAGGAAAAATGACGAAGCAATCTGCGTTTTGAAATCACCAGATTGCTTCGTTCCTCGCAATGACGGTGATGCTTGTATTTTGTGACACCGTCCCTTTTAGCTTTGTTTTATTCTCAGCAACTACAATTGCTTTGTCAATTTCTCTACCAATACAGACTTCGGAACAGCACCGATTTGCTTGTCCACGATTTCTCCGTTTTTAAAGAATAATAAAGCAGGGATATTCCGAATACCGTATTTCACGGAAATATCCGGGTTGTTATCCACATTCACTTTACCAACGACAGCTTGACCATCATATTCGTTAGCGATTTCGTCCACAACAGGACCCACCATACGACATGGACCACACCATTCTGCCCAAAAATCCACTAAAACGGGTTTATCTGATTTTAGAACAACTTCTTCAAAATTGCTATCAGTAATTTCTAATGCCATGATGTTTAATTTTTAAATAACGTAATTTTCTCTTAACTCTTGAACAAAGATAGCTATTTGCCGATATATTATCGTCTCCCTTTGTTCACTAATTTTTATAGCCTATCAATTTAATCTATAATTCACGCCTTCAAACTGCTCTAAACCGTCTAGAAACTCATTAGTCAGGTTGATACGTATGGATTTGGCAGGCATTTCTATCGCTAATTCATCTTGAATATCCAAAATTTTGAATTTCAACTGACAGTTCGCTTCTTGTCCTTCCGCTTTTGTAGCCTCCACCAAATGATGGACTTTATAGACGAAAGTATCATCAATCAGGTGCAATGGAAGCTGTATGGTGAAGGATTTGGCCATCTTGTCACGTAAATCGGATAAAAGCTGGATGTTTTTCAGCTCAAATCCCCAATTGCCGACCTGTTTAAACCTTTCCTGCACCAATCCCCGAATCTGTACAAAGAAACCCTCCTGTAAATAGCCTTTGAATTTCACATAATCCTCACCGAAAACCATAATCTCAAAGGAATCGCTATAATCTTCAATGATGAACGATCCAAAAGGCTTTCCTGACTTAGCTATACGGTGGTTTGCCGAGGCAATGATTCCCCCCATTACCACTTCCTTATTTTTTATGCGGTTGAACTCCAAAAGTGTTTCCTCTTCGATTTCACTAGCTTTCATCTTATTAATCAGCTGCAAATCACTTACTCTATTGGAACAGAAATGCTTAATCTCAAATTTATAATTATCGAGCGGATGGCTTGTCAGATAAATACCGATAACATCCTTTTCGTATTTCAATTTTTCGATAAGCCCCCATTGTGGACAAGGAGCTAACACCGGTTCCGGTAATTCGGTAGCTGCAGATCCGCCGAACAAGCTGGCCTGGGCAGAATTTTCATTTTCTTTTACACGGTGTCCGTATTTAATAGCCTTTTCCAAACCCGTGGAACTATCCCCATCGACATGGAAATATTGTGCACGGTGCGTAGTGGTAAAACTATCAAAACCACCTGCATACGCCAAGCTTTCAAAGGCTTTCTTGTTAGCAGCACGCAAATCTATACGTTTGGACAAATCAAACACAGACTTATAGGGTCCTCCCGATATACGTGTTTGCACGATCGTATCCACAGCCCCAGCTCCTACACCTTTAACAGCTCCCATACCAAAACGAATCGCTCCCCTGTCGTTTACCGTAAACTTGTAGTGTGACTCGTTCACATCAGGCCCGAGCACCTCCAATCCCATCCGCCGACATTCTTCCATAAAGAATGTCACCTGCTTAATATCATTCATGTTGTTGGATAATACTGCGGCCATATATTCCGCCGGATAATGGGCTTTCAGATACGCCGTTTGGTAAGCTACCCAAGCATAGCAGGTGGAGTGGGATTTGTTGAAGGCATAGGATGCAAACGCTTCCCAGTCCGTCCAGATCTTTTCCAAAACTTTCGGGTCATGTCCATTTTCAGCTGCTTGGTTGACGAATTTAGGTTTCATCTTATCCAATACTGCTTTCTGTTTCTTACCCATGGCCTTACGAAGTACGTCGGCATCACCCTTGGAGAAACCCGCTAATTTCTGAGACAAAAGCATCACCTGCTCTTGGTAAACTGTGATACCGTACGTTTCTTTCAGATACTCCTCGCAGGCATCCAAATCGTAAGTAATGGGTTCTATACCATGCTTACGCTTGACAAATGAAGGTATATAATCCATCGGTCCTGGACGATATAGGGCATTCATCGCAATCAAATCCGCAAAGACGGTTGGTTTCAGCTCCTTCATGTATTTCTGCATGCCGGGCGACTCGTACTGGAACACCCCTATGGTTTCACCACGTTGGAACAGTTCGTAGGTCAGCTCATCATCTATCGGAAAATTATCTGGATCCAACTCGATTCCATGGCGCAACTTCACATTGGCTACCGTGTCCTTAATCAACGTTAAGGTTTTCAGTCCCAAAAAGTCCATCTTCAGCAAGCCTGCGCTTTCTACCACAGAGTTGTCAAACTGTGTGACATATAAATCAGAATCCTTCGCCAACGATACTGGAACAAAATTGGTAATATCATCGGGTGTGATAATCACACCACAGGCGTGAATCCCGGTATTTCGCATTGAACCTTCCAATACCCGTGCCTGCTTGATCGTTTCGGCTTCTAGCCCAGCACCATCCGCCAATGATTTCAAGCGATTGACTGCTTCCAACTCATCTGAACGTAAAGCTTCTTTAAGCGATTTCTCGTCCATATTGAATATCTTGCTCAACTTCAGATTGGGAATCAGCTTTGCGATCTCATTCGCTTCATGCAACGGCAAATCCAACACGCGTGCAGTATCCTTAATGGAAGACTTCGCAGCCATAGTACCGTAAGTGATAATTTGTGCGACCTGTGATGCGCCGTATTTATCAATAACGTATTGCATAACACGACCACGACCTTCATCATCGAAGTCAATATCGATATCGGGCATAGAAACGCGGTCTGGGTTAAGAAAGCGCTCAAATAGCAAATCGTAAGCAATCGGGTCTATGTTGGTAATCCCCAAACAATAGGCTACAGCCGATCCAGCTGCGGACCCCCGTCCAGGCCCAACGGAAACGCCCATATCCCGCGCTGCAGCGATAAAATCCTGTACAATAAGAAAGTATCCCGGATATCCTGTACGTTCGATTGTTGCCAATTCAAAATCCAAACGCTCGCGTATTTCTTCTGTAATCTCCGGATAACGTTTCTCTGCTCCTCGGTAGGTTAGATATTTCAAATAAGCGTTTTCTCCTCGCTTACCACCGTCAGCGTCGTCCTCAGCGTGCTGAAACTCCTCTGGAATTTCGAACTTAGGCAGCAAAACATCTCTATTCAAAGAGTATATTTCGACCTTATCTAGTATTTCTTGTATGTTGACAATAGCCTCTGGAATATCAGCAAAGGCTTTTTTCATTTCGGCTGCCGATTTAAAATAATATTCCTGATTAGGTAAGCCAAAACGGAAGCCACGCCCCCGCCCCTTTGGTGTGGACAATTTTTCACCATCTTTTACACACAGTAGGATATCGTGCGCGTGTGCATCTTGCTTTTGTACGTAATAGGTATTATTTGTTGCAATAAGCTTTACATCATGTTTTTTCGCCAGTTGAATTAAAGTCGCGTTAACACGGTCTTCATCTTCCTGACCATGCCGCATCAATTCTATATAAAAATCATCAGCAAAGACTTCTTTCCACCAGACCAAAGCCTCCTCTGCTTGAGCTTCACCAATGTTAAGTACTTTACTCGGCACTTCTCCTTGCAGATTGCCAGAAAGCACTATCAGGTTTTCTTTAAATTGTTCAACGACCGATTTATCAATTCTCGGCACATAATAGAAGCCTTCCGTATAAGCTATGGAAGCCATTTTCGCCAAATTATGATAACCTTCTTTATTCTTCGCTAAAAACACAATCTGATAGCCGTTGTCCTTTCTGCTTTTATCTTTATGATTTTCACATATGTAAAACTCACAGCCTACAATTGGTTTTACAGGTCGTCCGACAGGGGCTTCGCCATTTTCAAGTGCTTCGGCATTTTTGGCTTCAATTTCTTTGTTATGAGTTAACGCTTTATTTACAAAATGGAAAGCGCCCATCATATTGCCATGGTCAGTCAATGCCACCGCTACCATGTTATTTTTAGCAGCAGCATCTACCAAGGAACCTACAGCAATGGTCGATTGAAGAACGGAAAACTGGGAATGGTTATGTAGATGCACAAACTCGGCTTCGTCCAATGCTTCAAGTTGTGCTTCGTCCACCTCCACGTGAGTCGTATCAGAGGCTTGTTTAGCACGAATTTTATCGGAAGCCGCCTTTAGATTGATATGCGTAAGACCAACGGACGGTATTATATCCGAGTTTTCCTGTCGAAAATCCACGAAATAGCCCGTATCGACTTGTAGCTCTTCTGGAGAAAAGACCTCACGACGCACCAATTCGAAGAAACATCGTGTTGTTGCTTCTACGTCGGCAGTCGCATTGTGGGCTTCCGCAAACGGAACACCAAATAGATACGAGTGCAGCTCCGTTAAGTTCGGTAACTTATAACGACCTCCACGACCACCAGGAAGTTGTAAAAGCTCTGCAGTAACTTCAGTACAGGTATCCAACACCGGCATGGAAGCCATAGTCGAATCAACGCCATACCGATAAAATTCACACCCCATAATATTGAGGTCGAAACCGATATTCTGACCTACCACGAATTTTGCTTTGGCTAATGCCTCATTAAACTTGGTCAATACCTCAGGCAGAGGCACACCTTCCTGCTCGGCAAGCTCTGTTGAGATACCGTGGATTTTTTCGGAGTCGTACGGAATGTTGAAACCATCAGGTTTAATCAGGTAATCCTGATGCTCCAACAACCGGCCCATTTCATCATGCAATTGCCAAGCAATCTGAATACATCTTGGCCAATTGTCTGTATCGGTTATCGGCGCATCCCAACGTTTGGGTAAACCTGTTGTTTCTGTATCAAAAATTATATACATGCAAAATCCTTTTCTCGTCAAACAAAGTTAACAAAATATCAATGTCAGTTTTCCACAGATTGACATAATCTATGCACGTCCTTAAAAAACAAAGCAGACTTCCGAAGTTTTGGAAAACTTCGGAAGTCTTACTTACGTTTCATCAGTAACTTTAAAATAAAAACCTATAAGGTTTGGTTATATATCCATAAGAAAAATAGGGTTTCACGAACACCTCCGTATCAAGAAAAACCTTATAGGTTTAAATAGAAAACTTTAGAATAAAAAAGTGCAACCTATACAGGTTGCACTTTTAGCTATAAAAGGGAATATTCCTTTATCTTTTTTCCTTATTCCTAATTCAAAATCACGACCTCAACCCGTCTATTTTTCTGACGTCCTTCAGGTGTTTTGTTATCGGCAACAGGTTTTGTTTGTCCAAGACCTTGGGTCGATATACGCGAGGCAGGAATACCGGCATCAACCAAAAATTTTTCGACTGAAGCAGCACGTTTTTCCGACAACCATTGGTTGTAACCAGCTTCTCCTGTAGCATCAGTATGTCCATCTACTCTGATCTTTTTGGAAACATCATTTTTCAACAACTTACTTAATTTATCCAGTTCAACTTTAGCTTTATCAGTCAGATAGGATGAGTTTGTCGGGAACAAAAGATCGGAAGAAAGTGTAAATTTTATACCTTCGTCCGTACGTGCGGCATTTTCAAATTCACTTTTCACGTTTTTTAGTCCGTCATCTGTACCGTCCTTGGAAACCACGGCCCCTGGATTCACCATGATCGCCTGTTGCTTACAGGACATCACACCTAAAACACTTGAAATTAACACTAAAAATGTACCTATTCGTTTCATGCAATTGGGATTTGTTATTTTGTAAAGATAGTAAAATGTACAATTTTAAATCAAGGAACTAATTCTTTTTTTCATGTTCGTCAAAGAGCTGTTCCATAACTTCTTTGATTTCGGGAATTTCGCTATATAATCTCCATATTAAACCACTTCTGGCGTTTTCCAATAAGATAGAGACAGCAGCTTGGTTACCTGCAAAATATTCATCAGAAACATCATCATTACGCAAATCTAGCCAGGCTCTAAAGCCGTATTCTGTAAACAGTCTATTCCCGTAATGCTGATACAAAGCATCAATGGATCTCTCCCCTACATCTCTAAGTGCAAACATGGCTGCTGGAGCTATCGCCGGATTAACCCTAAAACCGCCAATGCTATCCCGGAATTGGTAGAAACCCCAGATATCGGAATGTGTCGAACCAACACCGACTTCATTATCCTTACGTTTTCTCGCCAAGATGTAATTCTTGATGGCGCTGAGGTAATCAACCTCCTTATCCCGAAGGTTTACAGGATTGATTGTAAAAAATGGTTTATAGAGTTCTAAAAGACTATGGTTATCCCACCCAAAAGGCAATTTCTCCCCGTATACAATCGTGTCCTTTAAAATAGAACCCCGCAGAGGTAATACAGATATTAATGTGTCTTCCTGCGATTTCTGTAACTGCTTATGCACAAAATCATAAGGGTTTAGTGACCATGACAGCGTATCACTATAGATGGAGTCCACAGGTTGATCTAGGTGCAAACTATCGAATTGTATCTTCTTAATGCCGTTCTCATAAGCTGAAAGCGGAAGTTTATATTTGGGAGCTGCCATACCTAAAATATAAGCATTCATCGTTTCATTGACTCCACCCAATGTGGCATATTGTAAAGAAGCATTGGAAGCCGTATCTATTCCGGATATATGCTCAACAAGCACATCGTCTGTGTTCAGCATAATCGCCTTATTCCACTGCACCTGTTGCCAAAGCTGCGTAATCCTATTGCGTAAATCAGCTTCTGCCTCATTCTCGTTTGAGAAATATTGACGGGCCACCAAAAGGGCTTCAATCATTGTCGTTGTAGCTACTACGTCATAAGAAGCTTCCCCACCCCGATAATCGGGCACACCCGCCCTTCCATCAAAATAAGCAGGAAAAAATCCATAACGATGTTGACCTTTCAGCAGAAAAAATACCATACGTGAAATTCTATTCAACACCACCTGTCTTTGGATAAGTCCGCGCTCTGCACCAACGATAAGGCTTAACACCGCATGTCCGCTCTCTTTCACAGAAACAACAGCTTTATCTTTTCCCCGGGAAGGTAGGTACATGCCGCTATTGATATCATAGTTCTCCAAAAAATAATTTACATGCGCAGCCTGTACCAAATCCAGTAACTTATCCTTGTCCAAAGGTTGGGTTCTCACCTCTTTGACTTCTGAGAATGGAGATTCGACATAATTGTAATCCACCCAAGCTATCTTATAATAATATGTCCTGTTTACCTCGGGGACGTAGGTAAAACATCCTTGCATAGTTATTGGGCGGATGTCAACAGGTTGAAAATTGGTATTATCTTCTGAGCGGTATATCTTGATATAACGAATGGAAGGTGTCAAAGGCAATTGCCATTGCAAGTGTATCTGCTTATCGTATGCTACTGCTGAAGACAAAATTGCCGCAGACGATAAAGTAGCCGTCGAATAGTTTTTAGATAAGAATTCGACCTGATCGATAAAAATGTGATGTGTTTTTCCATCGCTCTCATTTTGGTAAAAACGAACAGCACGCACGGCCTCTTCCATATTTAAGTTTTTAAATCTGGATAAAGGGATCTTGACATTAAGCCAGGTACTGTAGCCAAAATCTTCTATAAAAGAAGCTAAATCCAAGAACTCACTTTCATTGTCTCGTTGACGAATAGCAATTTTAGGCAGTTGTTTTTTACTCGTGTGTTCACTCTTGATAAAAATCTTTAAAACTAAAAAGTCTGTATTATTCAACTGATAATGCAACTTCTGACGACTATATTTTAACTCGGCCTGCCAATCTCCGGATTTCCCTGATCGATATTGTAGGGATAGTGCATTCCCTGGTGTAAAGAATAAAGTGTCCGAGACTAATAAGTGCCGATTCAGATTTTCTACCCAAGAATCTCCTTCATAGCGTACTTCGCTCTTGGCATATACACCACTTACCAAGCTATTATCAAAAATAACATCTGGATAAGTGTCGGCCTTTAAATTGCCAAGCTGCAAGAATAAATAGACTATCCCCAGTAAAAAATATAAAAACAACTTCATTATAGCATGATTGATTTGCGGCAAAAATAAGCAAATATTGCTCCAATTCCCCTTAAATACGCGATGAAAGCTTTAAGTAAGAAAAATATTACGCACATTTTTAGCCTGTTAGCTATTGACACATTAAAAAATAGGGAAATAATTTTTAGAATGACAATTTCTCTCTATATTTGCACCACGTCAAGCGAAAGTAGCTCAGTTGGTAGAGCACAACCTTGCCAAGGTTGGGGTCGCGAGTTCGAATCTCGTCTTTCGCTCAGTTGCTCGGATGGTGGAACTGGTAGACACGCAGGACTTAAAATCCTGTTCCCGTTAAAGGAGTGCGGGTTCGATTCCCGCTCCGAGTACAAAAAAGCGCTTCTATTTACTAAATAGAAGCGCTTTTTTATTAAATTTACATATGAAAAAGTTCGAACTACCAGTAGAGCGTAAAGATGCATTATTAGCAATTTTACAAAAACGCTTTGAAAAAAATAAGCAACGTCACAAAGGTATAGAATGGGTAGATGTGCAACAAAGGATAGAAAATAATCCCAAAAAGCTTTGGTCTTTAAATGAAATGGAGGAAACGGAAGGCGAACCGGATGTGATAGGCTATGACCAAGAACACGACGAATATATCTTTTGTGACTGCGTTGCAGAAAGCCCCAAGGGACGTCGTAGCCTATGCTATGATCGTGCTGCATTAGAATCCAGAAAGGAGCATAAACCTAAGAATAATGCACAGGAAATGGCTCAAGATATGGGAATCGAACTACTGAGTGAGGAGCAATATCACGCTTTACAGAAGTTAGGAAAGTTTGACACTAAAACTTCCAGCTGGTTGACCACACCTAATTCTGTTCGGGAACTCGGTGGAGCTATATTTGGTGATTACCGTTTCGGACGTGTTTTTATTTACCATAATGGAGCCGAGTCTTACTATGGTGTCAGGGGCTTTAGAGGGATGTTAAGGGTTTAAAAAGCAATGATGTTAAAATACGATTTATGGGTGTGCTTGTGCTATAAATTTATCAGTATTTTTTATTTTAAAGTTTTCAGGAAAAAGCCTTTTCGGTTGAATACAAGGCTCTTATGTGGGTTATCAAAGATAGTCAAGTAACGATTTGGTAACGGTGCTTATTGCTTTGCTTTTCAACACGTTTCCGTTAGCTCACAGCAAATATACAAAATTTATTATTCTCAAAACCATACAAAGGATTTTAATATCCGATTATTACACTTGGTAAAACAGGACAAGAAAAAAGGGCTTTTATTAAACCCTTTTTACGCTGTACAGATATAGCAAACCCTACCTACCGTCCTGCTCGTCCATTTTTTTGATAAGGCTTTCTTTAAGGCTGTCAAGGAATTTAGTTCTGTTCATTTTTCGGGATTTGAGTTCTAAAAACGTGTGATAGAAATCTCCCAAATCAACATTAAAAGTGCTTTCAAAGACTTTGACGATAGGTTTAATATCTGCATTGGCGTTATTGAATATGCCTTGTGAATGTAGTGCATAAATCAATTCGGTTAAAGCGGTCTTGCTACCTGTCCAATGCAGGGTTGTCGGTTTGTCGCTTGTGGCTGTTTTTGATAGTTGGTCTTCGAGGTAGTCCTGTATCAAATCATTGGCAATAATCTTTGCTACTTTGTAATCGTGGGAAGTGGAAAAACTGTGGTCGGTTTCAAAATAGAATGTGTCCAAACTCAATTGAACATTGTGCTTGCCACGAACAAAATAGGTGTGGTCAAGATAAGTGCTGTCGGTTCTGTAATAGCTGTAAAACGCCATATTGTTATCAAAAACCCTTTTGAGCTTTGATAATTCTTTATTGAAATATTCTTCCAAAACTTCTTTTCCGCCATAAGGTCTTTTGGCTTCAATCTTATACACAGCATTGTAATAAATGAGCTTTGCAACGATGGTAGGTTTCTGATGTTTGAAAAAACGGATTTCTTCGCCTTCATCGCTGAACCCTGTTTTTAGCACATATTCCTTTAATTCGGATAGGCATTCTACAATAAGAAGTATAACAGCTTCTATCCGTTGTATGGAGCAATCAGCTTCAACCTCCAATTCGTTGACTGTTGTTTTTAACCTATGTAATGTTTCGTTGTAAAATTTATTCATTCGATTATTTTGAAATGTTTAAGCGCACTATGAGTAGTGAATTGCCAACAGCGCTGTTCCCTCATCAAAAACATCTGTCATTTCAACGATGATGATGATGTTGGTGTTGATGGTGCTGAAAATTACCTATATAATGATGATAAATATGACGGACAACAGCAAAAATTAGGAATATCAATATGGCAGAGAGGAAAATTAGCATTGTCCAATTAAGTATTCGGTGATGCAATCTTTCTACCCTTTTTACAGGCTTTCTTGATTGAGAAATATGCCGATTGGGGATATATTTCTTTTTGCGTATTTTCTTTTTCCTTTTCAAAACTCATAAATTGAAGGGGTTTAAAATTTCATTCGCTGTATTCTTACCGCATTTAAAATTGCCAATAACGCTACGCCAACATCCGCAAAAACAGCTTCCCACATTGTCGCCAATCCACCTGCTCCAAGTACGAGTACAATAGCTTTTACACCGAAAGCCAAACCGATATTTTGCCAAACGATTTTCTTTGTCTGTTTACCGATGTTGATTGCCATAGGTATTTTACTTGGCTTATCGTCCTGTATGACCACATCTGCGGTTTCGATAGTGGCATCACTCCCTAATCCACCCATTGCGATACCTACGTCGCTCAATGCCACAACAGGAGCATCGTTTACACCATCGCCCACAAAAGCAACGCTTTCGCCTTTGGCTTTGATGTCTTTAACTCTGTTTACTTTGTCTTCGGGCAATAAATCTCCAAAGGCATTGTCTATCCCCAACTGCTCCGCTACATATTTCACAACGGTACTTTTATCTCCGCTAAGCATCGTTGCTTTAACATTGAGCTTATGCAATAGGGTTATGGTTTCTTGTGCATCTTCTTTGATACTGTCGGCAATCGTGATGTAACCAACAAATTTGCTGTCGTATGCAACGGCAATAGTTGTATAAACGATGCTGTTCGGGTCTAAGTCGTATGATATGCCGAACTTACCCATCAGTTTGAAATTCCCGACCAATAAATCCTTACCGTTTACCGTTGATTTCAAACCGTGTCCGGCGATTTCCTCCGTATTTTCCAATCGAATTTCATTATTCGGTCTCCCCACGTATTCGTGAATAGCGGTTGCTACGGGGTGTGTGCTATGGCTTTCCAAAATGTTGACTAATTCCAGAATTTCAGCTTTATCAAATTCGGGATTGAAGTTGATATCCTGAACCTTAAAAACGCCCTCTGTCATTGTACCTGTCTTATCCATCACTACGTTTTGAATATCGGAAAGAGCATCTAAAAAGTTACTTCCTTTGAACAGTATTCCATTTTTGCTCGCAGCACCAATACCACCGAAATAACCTAAGGGAATGGAAATAACCAACGCACAAGGGCAGGAAATAACCAGGAATACCAAAGCCCTGTACAGCCAATCTCTAAACTCATAATTTTCCACAAAGAAATAAGGCAGTAGGCAAATGGCTATGGCTAACAGCACTACAATAGGCGTATAGATTTTTGCAAATTTCCGGATAAATAATTCCGTTGGTGCTTTTTGTGCAGTGGCGTTTTGCACCAATTCTAAAATCTTGCTCAACTTACTGTCGGTGTATGCGGTCGTAACTTTTACCTGCGATACGGTGTTGAGATTTATCATCCCTGCCAAAACGGTTTCGCCTTTGTTTTTTGTATCTGGTTTGCTTTCGCCTGTTAAAGCCGATGTATTGAAAGATGCCGTTTCGGACAACAGTTCTCCGTCTAAGCCTAATTTTTCTCCCGGTTTAAGCTGTATAATTTCGCCAACGGCAACAGTTTCTGCCTTTACGGTTTGCGGTTCATTGTTTTTTAAAACGGTTACTTCATCGGGTCTTTGGTCAAGCAAAGATTTGATGTTTGATTTTGCCCTCGAAACAGCCATTGTCTGAAAAACTTCGCCAACGGCATAGAACAACATTACCGCAACGCCCTCGGGATATTCGCCAATGGCAAATGCCCCGATAGTTGCAATGCCCATCAAAAAGAACTCCGAGAAAATCTCGCCTTTGCGAATACTCTCAACGGCTTCTTTGAGTACGGGCAGTCCAACAGGAGCATAAGCCACCACGTACCAAATAATCCGTACCCAATCGGTAAACCACGTCTGCGGAAACCAATTATCCATTGCAATACCTGCAAGCAACAGCGCAAGGGAAATAATGGCGGGAAGAAACATCTTGAAAACATTGTCAGTATCTCCTGAATGCGAATGGTCGTGTCCGTCATCATCACTGTGGTCGTGATTATGCCCGTCATTTTTGTGATGCCCTTTTACCAATTCCTTAGCACCTGCTTTGGTGTAGATTTTTTCTTCCTGTGTGCAACAAGTCATTTTGCCTTGTGCATCGTAAGTATGCTTGTGATTTTTGTCTGTATTTATCATAGCCTTTAATTTTTTAGGTTCGTTACACTTTTTTATTTCTTATTCTTTCTACATTATTATTCATTATATGCCTCACGATATGCTGAAAAATAAACTTCTTGAAAGCGTTCAGTTCTTGTTGATGTTTTGCATAAAACGCATCGGGTGTATCAAAAACGCCAAAGTCCCGATTGATGCCTTTATCCTGAATAAATGTATTATTGAGGTTCCATTCAATCGGCGGGTTCTCAAAATTATCGGTATAAACCCCGAAACCGCAAAAAGTGGTCTTGCAATCACTGTTCTGTTCCTGTAATTTAGTGAGGTACGGTTTATCCAAAATCACGCCCTCCAAAAAATACCATTGCTCGTTTACCCAAACTTCAACCCAGCTATGCAAGATATTCTTAGGCGATAGTCTGTACCAAATACCTGTAATAGCTCCTTTCTGCAATGCCTTGTTAATGGTAAAGCCGTGAATACGGTTAGGTACATCTGTTGCTCTTAACAAAGCCATTAATAAAGTGGCTTTTGTGTTGCATTGTCCGTACCCGTCATTCAGCACCTGCGATGCGGAAATATAATCAGAAACATTATAGCCAAACTTTATTTCGTCCCGTACAAAATTGTAAATGGCTTGAACTTTGGCAACGGTGTCCAAGTTTTCCCACCCTCTCTGCTCCAATAGCTTTTGTATGGAAGCATTGGAGTAGTCAAGGATTTTTGTTTCTTTAAGATAGGTGTCCATAACACATTTATATTTATAACAAAGTTACACAGGGAGAGCCTGCAATGCTATTGCAAACTCTCCTTTAAACAGTTTTCACAAATTCCCTTACCAAATAATTTTAGTTCGTCGATACGGTAATTCTGACTTCCATTCTGCGGTATTATAAAATCCTCCTTACAGGTTGTCTGCTTACAAATCTTACAATAGAAATGTAAGTGCCAATCCTTGTGTGTATTTTCATCACACCCATCGTGGCACAGAATATACTTGACCGTAGTGTTCTCCTGAATACTGTGTACAATGCCTTTTTCTTCAAAAGTTTTCAAAGTCCTGTAAATCGTAACCCTGTCTGCTTTATAAAAATGGCTCTCGATTTCAGATAGGGACATTGCTGTTTGCTGTTGCTCCAAGAAATCATAAACCAATATCCGCATACTGGTCGGATTGGTGTTCTTTGACAACAGCTTCTGTTCAATGTTTTTTTTCATTATCCAATGTTTTTTAGTGAGCGTGGGCGTGTTCTCCCGAATCATCCATTTTTGCATTCACAAAAAATGCACTTTTTACCACGATATGCGTTCCGTAAGGAATTTCACTTACAGGTGTAATTGCCGTATAACCTAATAGAGAAGCACCTTTAATGACTTCCATTCTTACAAATCGAGTTCCCTTTTCAGAACCGTGGTCGTGAGCCTCCTCTTCATCGTGGTCGTGAGCTTCTCCCTCTTTATGCTCGTGGGGTTCTTCTTCCTGCTCCTTGACCAAAAAGATGTAATACTTTCCGTCTGCATTGACAATAGCATCGTTGGGTACAGCCGTACTTAATACATCATCTAAACTTACCATTCCGGTTATACTCATTCCGTCAATCAATCCTGTTTTATCGCCTGTAATTCTGCTGTGAACGGCAATGGTCTTACTCTCTCCGCTAAAAGATGAACCAATACTGTACACTTCGGCAGAATAGGTCTTATTGGGATTGTTGGTTACGACAAAATCTATTTTCTGACCTATTTTGATAAGGGGAATATCCTTTTCATAAACCTGTAAATCCAAGTGCAATGCTGTGTTCTCTATTATTTCGGCAATAGGCGAAGACACATCTACATAGCTTCCGATTTTGGCAAAAACGTTACTTATAGTGCCACTTATCGGGCTTGTAACGACCAACGAGGCTTTAAGGCTCGCATTTGACAAGGAAGCCGGATTAATACCCATCATTTGGATTTGTTGTTGTAACGATGCTTTTCGTGTTCTCAACGTGTTCAATTCAGATGTGGCACTTTGCAGGTTTTTCTTTGCACCTGCATTTCCCTCGTTCAGCTCTCTTTGTCTTGCCACTTCCTGCTCTGCAAATTCTATCCGGCTATTAATGCTTAGGTATTCTTCCTGCAACTGTATGAATTGCGGATTGGAAATTGTGCCGATGACCTGACCTTTCTTTACAAAATCGCCTATCTCCACATTGAGGGATTTGATAACGCCACCAAACATTGAAGTTGCATTTGCCTTGTTGCTGTTGGGTACTCTCAATCCTCCGTTGGCTTTCAATGTTGCGGATAATTGTTTTTGTTCAATCATCCCTATTTCGATACCAACGGCTTTCATCTGCTCATCGGTCAGCACGGCAACATTTTCTTCTTCGTGTTCGTCCGTTGTTGTTTCTGCTTCCGTTCCGTGATTATGCCCATCGCCCTCTTTATGATTATTTGTACAGGCGTTGAAAGCAAAGAATGCTACGAGGACAAGAACGCTAAAAACTATATTATTTATGATACGTTTCATATATTGTATTATTTACTGATTAATGAATGGATAAGCGTTACAGCCTCATTGATTTGCTGAATGCTATTTAAATAATTAAGCTGAATGTCTGCTGTTGTCTGCAAGGCAAATAGGTACTCCACATAAGAAATATCTCCGGTACTGTACCCCAGCTTTGCAGCATTGATAATCTCATCAGCATTGGGAAGTGCCTGCTCCTTGAAATAGGTAAACTGCGCTACATATTGTTCGTATTGTTTCAAGGCGTTTGCCAATTCCGTTTTAAGCTGTTGTTCCTGCCATTGCGCATTTAATTCCAATGATTGTTTCTTGTAATCAAGCGAGCGAATTTTTGCTTTGGTGGTTGTAAAAATGGGGATTGTAATACCTACATCAACAAAACTAAACCGCTGTCCTCTGCCATAAAATTGCTCTACACCATTTTTACTGTGCATTCCTATCAGCGATATGTTATTATAGCCGAACGTAAAATCAGGCAGGCTGTTTGCCCGTTCCAATTTCTTGTTCTGTTCGGCAATTTTCGCCTCTTGGTACAATAGCTGGATGCTCGGATGATTTGCAACAGCCGAACTGTCAATGAAAGAACTTAACAGCAATGGTGTATAATCCGGTTGAGGTTCTATTAAGAAATCTTCCTGTGTCTGCATCAGATTTTTAAGGCTTTGATAGGCGTTCTGCCTTAAAACCTCGTTCTGTTGATACAAAAGACTTATTTCCCCTTTCTTGGTAGTTGCAGTATTAACGTCTAATTTACCTATATCTCCCGTTTTATACCGGAGTTCCGCAACACGGATAAAGTCTACATAAATACTATCAAGATACTTTAAAACTGAAGCATTATGCTCCAAATATTCCAACTGATAATAATAGGTTCTTACCTGTTTTTTCAGTTCGTTTTCTGTCAGAGCCTTCGCCCACTGCTGACCTTTTACCTGCTCTTTGACAAGATTTTTCTTTGCCCCAAAGAGTGTCGGAAAGGGAATGGTCTGTGAAATTTGGAAACCGTCATTATATTCAAATCCCTCATTATTCCCGTATTGGAAGTTTACATCGGTCTTCGGTAGTTCATACGCCGTCTTGCTAAGGCTTTGGGCAGATTGAATATCCATATTTTTGGAACGTAGCTGAGGGTTGGTCTCCACAGCTACTTCAATAGCTCTATCTACACTCATCGGAGTTTGTGCCTTACCGTTTTGAGAAAAACCCAAGAACACAAACAGCAACAGCACGGGTGCTATGGCTTTCGTTTTACTATTTTTCGGAGGTTTTTGGTTTCTCATAAATACGAGGTACAGCAATGGCAGGACGAACAATGTCAGGGCAGTTGCCGAAATCAGTCCACCGATAACCACGGTTGCCAACGGTTTTTGTACTTCTGCACCTGCACTTGTACTCAACGCCATTGGTAAAAAACCTAAACTTGCCACAGATGCCGTCATCAATACAGGTCTAAGCCTTGTTTTAGCTCCCTCGATAATTCTCGGAATAATCTCGTTCCAACCCTCTTTTTCCAGTCTATTGAACGTGGCAATCAGTACAATCCCATTCAGAACAGCAACACCAAACAGGGCGATAAATCCGACACCTGCTGATATGCTGAATGGCATATCCCGCAATAACAGGGCAAATACGCCTCCAATGGCACTCATCGGGATAGCTGTATATACCAAAACGGCTTCCTTAAACGAATGGAATGTGAAATACAACAGGATAAAAATCAAAAGCAATGCGATAGGTACAGCAATCAGCAATCTGTCGGTAGCTTTTTGGAGGTTCTCAAACTGACCACCATAAGTAAAATAATAACCTGTCGGTAGCTTAATCTGTTCAGCCAATTTATCCTGAATTTCATTGACAACGCTGGCTACATCCCGCCCCTGTACGTTGAAGCCGACATATATCCTGCGTTTACCGCCTTCACGGCTGATTTGTGCGGGCCCTAATTTGTAATCAATGTTTGCAACCTGTGAAAGCGGTATTTGGTCGCCGTTTGGTAGTGGGATAAACAGATTGCTCACATCCTCAATGGAACTGCGGTGGGCTTCATCAAGCCGTACCACCAAATCAAATCTTCGTTCGTTTTCATAAATCACACCTGCTGATTTACCTGCGAACGCAGTGCTGACAATATCGTTTATTTCCTGTACATTCAAGCCGTAATTGGCTATTCGGGTACGGTCATATTCGATATTGATTTGGGGAAGACCTGCTACCCGTTCTACCTGCGGAGCAGTCGCACCTTCTACTGTTTGAATAATAGCATTCGCTTTATTGGCATAAACCAACAAACTGTCGAGGTCTTCTCCGAATATCTTAACGGCTACATCCTGCCTGATACCTGTCATCAGTTCATTAAACCGCATCTGTATCGGCTGATTGGCTTCAAAGAATACACCGGGAATAACTTCAAGTTTCTCCATCATTTCATTGGAAAGCTCGTCATAGGATTTTTTTGTTTTCCATTCGTCCTGCGGTTTTAGGATAATCATCAGGTCAGTGGCTTCGGGAGGCATCGGGTCTGTCGGTACTTCGGCAGCACCAGTCTTGCCTACGACCATTCTCACTTCGTCAAATTCCTTGATTATCCTTGATGCCTGCATAGAGGTTTCCAGACTTTGGCTTAACGATGTTCCTTGTGGCAGGATACAGTGGAAAGCAAAATCGCCCTCGCCCAATTTTGGCAGGAACTCTCCGCCCATCCGTGAAAAAAAGAATATACTTATGGTAAACAGCCCAACGGCAACCGCAATAACCACATATTTCATCCGAATGGCTTTTTCTAACAATGGTTTATAAACCCCTTGAAGATAGTCCATCATTTTGTCTGAAAAATTCTTTTTGGTAATCGGCTTTTTAGACAAACACAAAGCACTCATCATCGGGATATAGGTAAAGGACAAAATCAATGCTCCCAAAATGGCAAAACTTACAGTCTGTGCCATTGGCGTAAACATTTTACCCTCTATACCCACCAAAGTAAGGATAGGGATATAGACAATGAGGATGATAACTTCGCCAAATGCGGCACTCGTACGAATTTTCCGTGCAGATTCATATACCTCTTCATCCATTTCTGCCTGCGTAAGTCTTTGTGTGGATTTCCGCAAGCCCAAATGATGCATTGTCGCTTCAACAACAATCAGGGAACCATCTATTACCAATCCGAAATCAATAGCCCCCATACTCATCAGGTTGGCACTTACACCAAACAGCCGCATCATTCCCAACGCAAAAAGCATAGATAGCGGTATGGCTGAGGCTACAATCAGTCCTGCTCTGAAATTCCCCAGGAATAGAATTAATACAAAAATAACAATCAGTGCGCCCTCAATGAGGTTCTTTTGAACCGTACTTATCGCTCTATCAACCAAATCCATTCTGTCTAAAAATGGTTCTATGACCACGTCTTCGGGTAGAGATTGTTGGATAACCGGTATTTTTTCTTTGATACTTTTTACAACTTCAGAGGTGTTTTCTCCCTTCAACATCATTACAATCCCACCCACAGCATCTACTTCGCCATTATAGGTCAATGCTCCGTACCGGGTGGCGTGACCAAATTGTACTTCTGCCACATCTTTGATAAATACCGGAACGCTACCTGTATTTTTAACGACGATATTTCCTACATCTTCCAATGAAGTAACCAGACCAATCCCGCGAATAAAGTAAGCATTGGGCTTCTTATCGATATATGCACCTCCGGTATTTTGGTTGTTGTTTTCGAGGGCGGTAAAAATATCGGAAATACTAACGTCCATTGCCTTGATGCGGTTTGGGTCGATAGAAACTTCGTACTGTTTAAGCAAACCACCGAAACTATTGACTTCTGCAATTCCCGGAGTACCGTAAAGTTGTCTGGCAACAATCCAGTCCTGCATTGTCCGCAAATCCATTGCGGAATATTTGTCTTCACTGCCTTCTTTGGGATGAAGAATATATTGGTACACTTCGCCAAGACCTGTACTGACAGGAGCAAGTTCAGGTGTTCCAATCCCGTCAGGTATCTGGTCTTGTGCTTCTTTCAGCTGTTGGCTTACTAACTGTCGTGCAAAATAAATATCGACATTATCTTGAAAGACAACGGTTACAACAGATAATCCAAATCTTGAAACACTTCTTATCTCTTCTACTTTTGGAAGATTAACGATACTTTGCTCTACGGGAAATGTTACTAATTGTTCTACTTCTTGTCCTGCCAATGTAGGCGACAGGGTAATAATCTGAACCTGATTGTTTGTAATGTCAGGTTGGGCATCAATGGGGATTTGCTTGGCACTCCATACCCCCCAAATGATGAGAAACAAGGTCATCAATCCTATAATGAACTTATTCTTTATAGAGAATTTTATAATACTATTTAACACTTCTATTGTGATTAATGATGAATAATTAATGATAAATTGCAATGATTATGAATACGAGAAATACGAAGTATGACCCAAAACATTCAGCTTGTTGCTGTACGCAAAAAGCTATAATCATTAAAACATTAAAAATTATGCATTAATCTTTGGCGGTTGCCAAATTCCCCCCAGATAGTGGGATATAAAGGTACATTTATAATAAACTTTAGGCTTAGAAAGGTCAAAAGTCTTCGCCTTAACTAAGCTGTATACATTCCATTGAAGCACTATACCTGAAACTATTCCACAACAACCGCATAAACAAAATGGACTGCACATATCAGTTGTTTCCTGATGGTCGTGGCTTCCTTGATGGGTTAATTCTTCCGAATGGTTATGGTTTTGAAAGTTGTCCTTTTCATACATATCGGTACACGGCATTAAAAATACCGTCATCATATAAATTGCCAATATGGAGTAAAAGACTTTCATATACTTTTGCAAAGTTAGTAAAAAAGTAATGCAATGGCATTGCATTGTTTATTGCAATCGTCTCTTTTTCTTCTTCATCCGTTTAGCAAATGTTTCTTCTTTATAATCCACGCCTTGTGCATCAGGTAAAAGGCTGAATAATCCTATATCGAAATTCTGAGAATGTTCCTGTGGGATAAACTCAAAAAGGTCTTTTGTTGGTTGGTTGTCTATTGTATTCGTTTTGGAAAGAGGGTTATCCTGTGTTTTCAGTTCGGGTTTGTTGCCGTTGTTCCACCAATCGTTAAAAACATTTGCAGACAGGTTTCTGTCTAACTGTGAACCATTCCATACACTACGGCTCTCGTGGTCAGTGAAAGTTACTCCGTAAATCCGTCCGTTGTCGTTTCTGCGAACAATCGTATTAATACCGTGTTCGGTCAATTGTTTTCTAAATTCTATTTCGTTGCTTGTCGTGTGCATAGCCAATTCAACAGTATTCTTTAAAACTGACCTTACAGGATTGGTTTTCATTTTCTCTTTTGACTGTTCAAAATGCTTTTGTAGTTGTGCAACTCCTGCGTCTTTTCCGAAAAGCGATGACTTAAACGGATTGCTTGCCTTGTTTCCGTTTTCGTCCACTGCCACATAGACCAATCCGTTTACCGGCTGACCGTTCCGCTCGCCTTTGACTTCTTCCGCTGTGATGTTGAACAGCGACAATAAAGCATTATAGCTTCCCATAGTCGGAAAGCTGTAATACTTCGGCAAATGCCGTACTACCGAAGCAATCTGACTTTTGATGTCGCCTTTGTGGTAATCCACAGGTTTGAAAACTTTGTTGGCTTGTTTCTGCTCCTGCTCGGTTGCTTTGTGCAGGTTGTATTTCGTTTCAAAATCCCGACAGATTGCCATTGAACGTGGGTGGTCGTAATCATCGGGGATTTTCTTACCGTCAATGCCTACACAGGTCGAAACGATATGGATATGCATTCGGTCAATGTCCGTATGTTTGAAAACAATATAAGGCTGATTTCCGTAGCCCATACGTTCCATATATTCCTGTGCCATTTCCGTAAACTGCTCATCGCTTACCTCGTCTTTCGGGTCTGGGTTCAATGAAATATGCCGTACCGTTTTTTCTGTTTTGATGTTTGCAGACAAATACGGCTCAAAACATTTATTGAAATACGCTACGGAATACCTGCCGTCCATTGTGTCGGGTATTTTGTTCAGCAACAAAACCGCTCCGTTTTCCCTGTCCACTTTCTGCTGATTGTACAAAATCGCTCCGTACATATTGCTTCCCTTTCCGATTTTTGCAATCATAATTTTACTCTTTATGTAGATATTGCTTTTCAAATCTGTCGGTAAGAATTAAAACCTTTAGCAACAGTTCTTTCATTTTTGCGGTCTGTTTTTCCAATTTATAGAGATATGCAGATGCTTTTTTCTCCGAAAAATTGGCGTTCAATAGCCTTACAATCTGATTGTAATTGGTTGCTATTCCTCGAAACTGACTGAAAAATTTGGTCAGTCCTGCGTGGTATTCTACCGCATTCATATCAATTTTTACGGTCTTTACGGTCTTTTGAAAGATGCAAGCCGTAATGAAATGTGCCTTTACACTTATCCCCGATTGGTCAAAGAGGGCAAGGAACTTGGCGTTTTCCTCTGCATTCAGGTTAATAGAATACCGATGTACGGCAGGGTCATTCTTCGGTTTTCTCCCTGTTTTCCTAATTTGTTTACTGTTCTTTTCTTCCGTAATAAATCCATTTCTAATGTTAAACAAAACTGCGACTTCGGAGCGGTTTTCAGCTCCCTGCAAGGGCAAGTGCTTTTGAGTGCCGAAATTCATTTCGAGTACCTCAAAAGATAACTTGCTCTGAACAGGAGTTCAGAAAATCCGTTTTGCAAACGGATTGGAGTTAGCAGGAAAAACCTCATCGTTTCCGATTACAAATTTCGACAAGACTATCTGAATAACATTCACTTACAATTACGCCAAATAAAGCCAATGGACGCCAAATAGTGCCACCTCTATACGCATTGGGACTGCTTTTATTTCCTTTGTAACTGGTTAGTTGGCTGATTGGTTATTTGCTTAATCAAGTAACTAAACAGCATAAATCCTGACAGCTAATCTGCGTGATTGAATGCAGACTAATTACAAATTTTTGAGTTAATGAACTAGTTGATTAAGGGTATATAGGTGCATAGCAACTTACATACGTGCTATGATATTTATGACTGATTGTTCAGCTAGCGAAACAGCTAATTTGATATAATATTAAAAACGATAGATATGATAAATGAAGAAACCAAAAATCAGCAACCCAAAAAAAAGGATTTCTCTATAGAAAATTTCCTAAGTAATGAAAAGAAACAACCCTTGACGGAACAACAGGCAGTAACACATCGGGAAGATTTTGCCAAACCCGAAGTAGACGAGGAAGCACTGATGAACATAATTCCAGGGGAAGAACCCGTGCAAATAGCAACAGAAATGGGACAAACCAAACCGTCAGCGAACACCACGAAAAAAAGTACCTCAAAGCCAAAGAAGATGACGCAAGAGGATTACTGCGGGCAGTTCTTTAAAATCTCCAACAGGATTGCAAGCAAAGGAAAATCAGTCTATGTAAGGCAGGAACATCACGAAACATTTAACAGGCTTACAAACATTATGGGTATCGACAAGCTCACGATTTATGCGTATCTGGACAACATTATCGAATACCATTTTCAGGAGTTCGGAGAACTGATTAAGGAAATCTATAACGATAAGCACAAGCCATTGTTTTGATGACCGTCCTTTGGTCAGGATGCCTAACTCCCTTTTAAATTGTTTCCAAAAGAAAAAAAAAGAAAAAAAGAAAGCCGTTCAATCAAGGTGGACAGGGGAAAAACCAAAAGGAAACGGAATAAGTCCCGAAGGGTGGCAGGGCAACTGAGCAACTCGCCAAAGCGACCTTTTTTTGCCCTGCTATTATGCCGTAAGCTTTTGGTTGGGCAGTGCGGTGGCTGTCCGCCTTAATTTTGCTACCTTTTTATTCTTTTTTTGGTACATTTTTAAATATTTCATCATAGTATTTGGCAAAACACCGCCACTCAACGCCAATGGATACAACATTAGAATGACCTATATCAATAGCTTTTATTTTCGAGGTTTAAATGATGTTGATATGGAAATAACAGTTTTAGACATTCAGATTTTAAAGGCATTGCATAGGGAAGTAAAGGAAGTTTCCAATTTGATAGCGGAAATGACTGCACCCTACAAAGCATTACAACAGGCAACAAAATGGCTCGACCAACAGGAAGCCTGCCAACTGCTCAATATCAGTAAACGGACTTTGCAGACGTACAGGGCAAAAGGTATTCTTGGGGCAACGCAAATCAATCGGAAAACATATTTCAGATTATCCGAAGTGGAGTTACTGATGCAGGGAGAGCGACCATTAAAAAAGCAAAAGAAATGAAACAGATTGGAAATTCAAACGAGGATATGCTTGCTCTGCTCGAAGCTGTGGTAGGCATCAAAAATGAACTGCTGTATATCAGGGAATATTTCCACCCATTATTGCAAGGGGAAATTTATCTTTCAGGCGAACAGGTCTGCGAGATGTTACACATCAGCAAACGGACGTTGCAACAGTACAGAGATGACGGACTGATACCTTTTATCAAACTCGAAAGGAAAATCCTTTTTCGTGAAAGTGATATTGTGAAAGTATTGGAAAATAACTATCAGCGTTAGTCGATTTTAAATAAATGCTTTAAAACTGTAATCCGTATCGGTCAATTAAAGAAACAGCCCACTGTTTAAAAACAATGGGCTGTAATATTTATGATTGAGGCGTTTCTGATTCAGCAAGAACTTCGACTCCAATGCTTAAAAGTAAAGCTTCATATTGTTCACTGTCTTTTTCTTTGATTTTATCTAAAATGAATGTTGCAGTTTTTTTCATTTCAGGTATATCAATGGGGGTCATACCTTTTTCAAACAATGCTTCTAAATGTGAAAATTCATTATTTATTCTGTCTGTTAAGCTTGAAGCTTGTCTATTCCCTCCAAAAAATCTTATTAGTTTATCGTCTTTTTCGACTGCATTTGGATACTTGTAATAAAGAAATGCTTCTAAAAACTTTCGTGTATTGTTTCCAAAGTTGTAAAATAAGTTATGTTGGATTTCATCGTCAGCATTGGCTGTTGAACACAAATAAATTTGATGAAACAAAAAATTAAATTCAGTTACATAATCCTTTAAATAACGTGGCATTATTTTGATTTTACTGCTTTCTTTTTCTCGTGTAATCAAGAAGTATGCACTCTGGTTTTTGTTTAAAGCACTCGGCAAACGTTTCAAGTATTTTAGAAAATCAAGGTTGTGTGTAGAAATGAATATTTGTTCAAACTCTTGTTTGGCAATAATTTCAGCATTAATAAGAGAATAAACGAAAAAAATGTGATTGCTATCTAAACTTGAAATTGGATCATCAATCCAAATGATTGGTTTGCTTCCTTTGGTATCAATATCTTCAAGTTTTGCCATAAAGTAACAAAATGCAATCAAACTACATTCACCTTCGCTTAGGTGGTGTGCTTTCTTTCCGTTTCTTACTATTTCAAATCGTATTTTTTTACCGCCTAAAACATCTGTATCTTCTAAGGCTTGTAATGTTAGAAAATCATGCCCGAAGAAATTGTTTAGATATTCATTTACTTTCAACGCTCCTTTTTCTTCATCTTTCATCAGGCGTTCTTTATCTTCAATCTGGGTAATCTGTTGTCTAATTTTCTCTTCTACAGCTTGCTTGCCCTGTGTTTCGTTTTCAGAAGTTTCTTTCAATGTCTGTATTCTTGCGGTTGCATTCGAATATTGAATTGTTGTTACAAAATCGGAGACTTCACGTAATCTCAAAAGTTTTTTTGCTTCTGTTTGTTCGCTGCCCAAGGAATTACTATAACCGTTTGCTTCATTTTTATATTTTTCAAAAATTTCCCAACACCATTGAATTCTCTTACTATTATCAATAATATCAATATATTCTTTAGTATTTAAAAGGTCATCTTTTCGTTCTTTAAGGCTTGTAATAATGCGATTTAATTCTATTTTGATTTTATCAACGATGTTTTGTCTTAGTGAAATTAATCTATCTAAATCCGAATGAAATTTTGAATAAAAAGCACTTTTGTCGATTTGAAGTTGTGAATCAACATCGCGAATTGAATTTTCAACTTGAGAAATTAACACATTGATTTCTATTTCTAATTTCTCAGATTCTTCGTCAAAATGGCTGTCCAGTTCGTTCCAACGATTCTCTGAAATATCATTGCCACAAAAAGCACATTGTTCAAGTTTATCTTTGTGTATTTGTCGTCCATCTTTAACCCAACGATTAAGAATAGCATCTTTCAAAAGTTGCTCGATTTTGTTAGAACTGCTGATTGATTTCGTAACAATTTCTTTCGCTTTTGTATTAAGCGTGTTTAAATCTAAATTTGGTTTTACAATTGTGGGAATATCTGCATTTGTTCTTTC
Organism: Sphingobacterium wenxiniae; assembly: GCF_900116225.1. Taxonomy (GTDB): domain Bacteria; phylum Bacteroidota; class Bacteroidia; order Sphingobacteriales; family Sphingobacteriaceae; genus Sphingobacterium; species Sphingobacterium wenxiniae. The sequence continues at coordinate 286,490 of NZ_FOZZ01000002.1, read as the reverse complement.
ATTCAGTAAATTTTGTTTTTCTGTTATTTCGGTATCTGTTAATGGTAGAAACGAAGTTTCTAAAACAGTGGAAATATCATTTTGAAGTTTATTGATGTTATAATTTTGGTCACCAAACTTTTCAGATTTGTATTTTATTCCGTTAGGGTTGTTAGTTGCTTTATGGCTTAGTTGTTGGCTCAAACTACTGTTCTCTGTTTGATACGCTTGTAATGCTGTGTTTGCAATTGTTGTAGCGTTTTTAAGTTCAAGATAAAATCCAGTTTCGTTTGCTTCTTCGTTGCTACCTAAATCATGTTTTAATGTTTGTATTTCTTCTTCAATGGTGGCATTACCTCCAATTATTGCAAATGGGGTAATACTTTCATCCGAATTCACAATGAAACGAAGGTTGTCTTTTACAAAATCTTCGTTAAACACTCTGATTTTCTTTCCGTGTGCCGTTAGATTATTTTGCGTTGTATCTGCAATATCTTGAATGCTTACTTCAAATTGTGGATTTTCGTATTTATCAGAAATGTTGCCTATTTCTAATGCTCTTACTATTCTTGAAAGAGTTGTTTTACCAGAATAGTTACGTCCGTATAAAATGTTGATTGGTTTAAATAAAACTATATTATTTCCATCGTCGCGAATAGCTGTGTCCCAATTGAAATTTTGGAAAACAGCAAGGTTATTGATTGATTTGAACTTCGTAATCATTATGGCATTATTCTGAATTTATGATTTAAGTATTACAATATGGATGAAATACGAATATAATGAAATATAACTATTTATTAAGATGATGGAACTTCCAAATCTATCATCTGAAGAATATTATATTAAAGTTGAGTAATGAAAGACCGTTCCATGCCCTTGAATTTATGGGAAACCTTTTGCATATCTTTTCCAACTTTCTCGTTGAGAATTTTTGCATAAATCTGTGTGGTGGCAATATTCTTATGCCCTAACATTTTGCTCAAACTTTCGAGCGGAACACCTTCGCTTAAAAATAACGTGGCAAAGGTATGACGTGCTAAATGAAAGGTTACTTTCTTTTCTTTAAGGCAATCGATTTGTTGGGATATTCGTTTCAAACTATCATTGCAGACGGTGTTTGATGGTACAGGGAATACCTTTCCATCCTTTGAAAATCCCGCATATTTCTCAATAATCATTTTAGGAATATCCAACAGCATCACGTTTGACGATGTGGCTGTCTTTTTCCTACGTATGATAATCCATTGGTTGCCATCAAAGAAATCCTGAATATTGCTGTTTCTAAGTCCTTTCATATCTGAATAGGAAAGACCTGTAAAGCAACTGAAAACAAACAGGTCTTTAACCAATTCGTCTTTCTTTTTATCGCAGTTGAACGTTACAAGTTGTTCTAATTCATTCCGTAGCAGATAACCTCTGTCTTTGTCCTTTTTAGTGTTCTTATACTCGCTGAACGGATTGAAAGCAAGATGCTTTCTGCTAATTGCCAAACGGCAAAGCGTGGTAAATCCAATCATATACAACCAAATGGTGTTGTGTGTCAAGCTTTGTTCGTCACGCAGGTAATAATCAAAGTCCTGCACAAAATCAGATGTAAGGTCGTTGAATGATAAGTCAGAATAACCGTATTTTGTCAATGCAAAGTTGCGAAGATGTCTTAATAGTGTTTTATACTTACTTCGTGTTCCATTTACCCGAAGTCCGCTATTGACTTTTTTCTCATAATCGGAAAGGAACTGTTCATAGAATTTGAAAAAGGTCAGTTCTCCGCTTTCCATACCGAGAAAGGTGTTTTTAAGTTTGGCACTGTTTACAGTTCCTTCATTCTTTAAAATTTTGGAATAGCACTCCTCGATACCCAAACGAATTTTGTCAAGTTTGCCGTTTATAGCTTGGGCTTCTCGGCTTTTACCTAAAACCCTGCCGTACTTCAAATCCCAATTTGTTGCGGAAATATCCAGCTTTGTACTGAATGCAGACTGTTTGCCGTTTACGGTAATCCTGCACATAACCGTAACTTTTCCGTTTTTCTTTGGGGCGTTCTTTTTAAGGTAAAACAATACCTTAAATGTTGATTTTTTTGTCGTTTCCATACTCACAATTCTTAATGATAAAATTAAACTTATGTGAGCTACGGTACAATATGAAAAATCATGCAGAAAGCTGAAATACAGCATCTTAAAACGATTGTTTGTAATGTTTGAAAGTAACGTTTTAGTAACCTTACTTTTGCCAAACATCGCTTTTTATTGCTTTTTACCTCATTACCAAAAAATCATAAAACGGCTGTAAAGCCTTTATATACAACCGTTTTGCCTGTTATTAATCTTTGATGTATTTTTACTGAAAATTTATAATAAAGTAAATGGATTTAATAGTTATTCTTTTCGTTCGATAGCGAAGATGTTCATTTTTTTGCTCTTATCAAAAAAACGAACAGGAATTATTACTATGAATAGCAATAATTCCTGTTTTCAAAATTTCATATGCACCTAATTTTCAGGTTACATCATTGGCGGTGTGCCGATAAATATTTCGTTTTTCGTTTCCTCAGATAGCGACAAGAAACGCTCATACTGCTTCAAAACATCACTAATAATTTCAGTTTTCGTGTAATACTGAATATCATAACCTCTTCTATCATCACCAAAATAGGTCTGAGGAATGAATATTTTATTGCTGTCAATGTCAGGAGCATTTTCTTCATTAATCAGAAAGTCTGATATATTCTTGGGTTGTGTACGCACCCCATACTTAAAGTTGTTGATTGCATCGTGTCCAATTAATAGTTCTACTCGATGAGGTCGTTCAAAGACCGAAACCTCGGCAATAATATTTTGCTTTTTCAATTCTTCTGTCAACTCATTAAAAGCTGGCTGTACAACCTCTTTCAAGAATAATTCTATTGCCTTCTGATCTTTATAACTGACAATTCGTTGTAACCGTTCTTTCCAAAAATCACCGGACCAACTATCCGTTGAATGGGAAAATCCTCGTTGATAATAGGCATTATCAATAATCAACCCTTTTTCAAGATTATAACAGAACAACAACATAATCACAGCAAAAGGCAAAGCTGTAATTAAAGTCATCGTCTGTAAAGATTGTAGTCCGCCTGCATTTAATAACACCAACGCCAATACACCTAAAAGAGCCCCCCAAAATACCAGTTGCCATTTGGGAGAACGGGAAGAGTTATTGGTAGAAATACTGTCCATGACAAAGATTCCGGAGTCCGCAGAGGTCACGAAAAAAATAAAGATAATAAGCACGACTAAGGTATTGGTTATGACTTGTGCTGGAAGATATTCAAAAAACTTAAACATCAAGGCATCTGCCTCGGACGCTATTGCACTTAATGCACCCGATGCTTCGTTTTGATCAAACCAAATAGCACTATTACCGAATACGGTCATCCACATAAAGTTGAATAAGGATGGAATAATCAATACTGCACCGATAAACTCCCTTATGGTTCGTCCTTTGGAGATACGCGCAATGAATAAACCTACGTATGGAGCCCAGGAAATCCACCATGCCCAATACAATATAGTCCAATTGAAATACCAAGGGAGTGTTTCTGGTTCGAAAGCATGTGTATTAAAGGTAAGACTGAAAAATTCATTGATGTAATAGCCCAATCCTTCTGAAAACGAACCGAACAAAAAGACTGTGGGACCAAAAACAACAACAAAGAGCATAAGTAGTACGGCTCCTACAATGTTCACCTGACTAAGGAATTTAACTCCCTTATTTACTCCTGATGTAGCTGAAAGAATAGAAATCGCCATAATGATAGCAACAATCCCAATCTGATAGATAAACTCATCGCTGTGCAAGATTCCGAGATGAACCAGCCCTGCATTAAGCTGTACTACTCCAAATCCTAAAGTTGTCGTGATACCGAAAAACGTACTACACAAAGCAAACATATCGATAATATTTCCTGCTGTTCCATTAATCTTTTCTTTCAGCATAGGATAAAAACAACTACGCAAAGAAAGTGGCAATTTGTAGCGATAGGTAAAATAAGCTAAAGAAAGGCCTACCACCCCATAAATAGCCCAGGCGTGTATTCCCCAATGAAAAAAGGTATAAAGTTGTGCATCTTTAGCACGTTGAACCGAAGAGTTCATCATATACACGCTATCCGAATAATGGGAAATAGGTTCAGAAACACTAAAATACATCAGGCCTATCCCCATACCTGCTGCAAAGAGCATAGATACCCATGAAAAGAATGAATATTCTGGTTTAGTGTCGTTAGCTCCCAGTTTAATGGAACCGTATTTACTGAACACCAAAAAAATCAGAAAGAGGACGAAGATAGTAACCGCCCACACATACACCCAGTTTAAGTTAACAAACAAAAATTGCTTTACCGTTTCTAAAGATTGATCTGAAATATCAGGAAAAAAAGAGGACACCAAGCTTACAAAAAGAATAAAAAAAAGGCTTGGTAACACAATGCCTTTATTAAATGTAGTCCTGGGTTTTATACTATTAAATTTACTCATGGTGGACAAAATAAAGATTACACCATGGAATAACAATTTTTAAAGGTAATTGTTACTGAAAAGCATCATTTTCTGTAAAATGGAGGAATATTATCACAAAAAAGGTCTAAAAAGTACTTTATTCATACTTTTCAGACCTTTTCCGCTTTTTTTGTTAAGTTCTTAATTTGCTAAGCGCTTAGAAAGCTCATTCAGTAATGTTTTTGCTTCATTGAAATTTTCATTCCAATTATCTACACGATAGACGACATTAAGGTTCTGTATAGTTTTCTCCAAGAGGTCGAGATTGCCCGTATCGCCTATTTCCTGAAGTTGTTTTTTCACTTTTTGGATTTTCTCATAGTCCTGTACACCTTCCCTTAACCGTTCGTAACGAATGGAACTACGATCATGTGGATAAACAATGTAGGTATCACCTGCAGGCCAAGTGCGAAAACGGGAATCCTGCAACGGATTTTCTACCCAAGAATTATAGGCCCAACGCAACATGCCATCAAAATTTGCAGCCTCCGCATACCAAGCCAAATAAGCCGATTCTGCTGGATCAGAAAATGTGAACTGATTCGGGAAGGCATCACTACAACAGATGTAGAACGTTGTGTTCAAGCCTCTCTCCTGACGGTCCTTCAAGTCTTCTGCCGAAAAAGGATGTCCTAGGGCAATGCTGATATCATTGCTATTTGGATAGCGTTGGTAAGTCTTCTGGTTATCCGCATACGACACACCCAGTTCTGGTGAAACCTTTTGCAATAGGCCCAATGCACCGTCCACTTCCTCACGTGTACGTTCATCGATAGCAATATTCGTAATTTCCAACCAACCCTTGGTTTTCAAATGTCTTACAAAATCTTTTAGAAAAGGAGTCCATAGCTCTTCAAAAACCGGTGTACCGGGCTTCGCAACAACATTTACTAACTTCCCGGTTTTCTCATCTTGATAGTGTATTTCGTTATTCCAAGGAATAATGGAGTAACAGTTAATCATCTTCTTCACGCCCAAGTCCATCATAAACTGCACCCAACGGTCAAAGACAGCATAATCATACGACCATTTACCATTCTTTTTCTTTGTCCATGTGATCATATCCGCATAAGGATCGAAAGTCTGTACATTCCAAGGATCTTTATTGACCGTAGCTGTAATTACTTTCTGCCCTGCATCAGCCAGCATCTTCATCGTTGGTTTCATTGCCTCGAAATGTGCATCACTCCACATTTCTAATCCCAAAACTTCCGCTACTGCCGAAGGATGTTGCCATTGATCTAAATGGTAAGTCCAATTCTTTACTTCCGGTAATACCTGCTCTATTACCTCCAAACGTAATGTTAGGTTTTGTGGTTGCTGTCCTTGTCCTTCCACGGTCACATCAGCTGTATAGTATCCTGCTTCCGCATCACGAGGTATATCGATAGTTACCCAGACAGGTCTCACCTTGTTTGCTTCCAGATCGAAACTTTTCAGGTTATCCAACATATCTGAAGCTAACGAAGCAGCGAAATCTTCAGGTTTACGATGACCACAACCACCTGCAAATTCATCCGTCATTACGTATCGGACAAAACGTGCCGAAGCTATGTCTTGAGGCAATACGGATCCTTGCTCACCTTTAAAGGGAGAAATACTTACCGTTGTTTGCTTTATTACTGACGAGCTCCATAACAAAACCTGTGCTGAAACCCGCTCTCCTTTCCAGCCTTGTACAAATTGTGTCTGTTTTTTTACTAGATTGGGTGCTATGGATTTTGGGAAACGCTTATCAATCGTCACAAATGAACTATTCAACCCCACGCTTACTTTTGACCAATCGGACAAGGTATCGGCTGTAGGATCGGCAAGCTCCTGAAATTGTTCGGCTACAGGTTGCTTCCTTATTTGAGCAGTTGCGAATGTAGAGCTGCACAACAGTCCCAAGACAATCAGTTTACCAAAAGAACGGTGTAATCGTGTTGTATTTACCATAAAGAATTAGGTTTTATCTAAAAAACGTATGTATATCCTTATACAAGCTTAACCAATTTTCATGGCTTTGGCAACTTCTTAATGAAAGCAAACGGTTGTTTAAAATGACAACAGTAGGAAAAACAAAGGTAGCTCCCTGCTCTTTGTTGCATAGGATTAGTTCGCTTGGATAATGGTCAATTCCTGTTTTAATTCTTGTAATAAAGAATCCTTATGAATACCTTTTTCGGATTTGAGCTGTAGGTCATAAAATCCATCATATACCTTATACTGCCCTTTTCCAAAAACAGTATCTACCAAATGACTAAGAAATTGTTCTTTTGCATCAATCATATAAATGGTATCATGACAGCGTTCAATGTGAAATGTAGCCCTATTTTCATCAATAAAGGCATGTTCGACAACCTTCAGTGTTATATCTTTATTTTTATCAATCACAGGATTACCAATCCAAATAATAAACCAGCCCATGATAAATATCGCAGACATATTCCATAAGGCATGATAAAACACGGCGTAACGGAACCCTAATCGCACACGGATAAAACTAAGCACAACACCACCTGTCAATTGAGAAAATACAAACACAAAACAAAAAAGATAGAATAAGAACTGTTCATTATCATAATTCCACAAATGTATTAATCCAAAGACCAATACACTGCTATACATAATCCATCGATAATACTTACGCCAAGTATTACGGCTTATTACCCAACGATAGAAGTTCCTATACTTAATGCCGTAGCGGAAAATTAGTTCTTCCAAGAAAGGAACAAATAGAACGGCAAGAAAAAATAGCTTAATGGGAGAAGAATGATATTTTTCCATCCGATAAACCAGCGGAACCCATTGATCCAACAACATCACAACTGGAAGTGTTGTCAACGTCAAGGCTATTTCACACACAAAGAGTGTAAAGAAAATTTTGATATAACTATGCTTATGGGTTGCATAAAGTTTTCTATCGGAAGGTGATTTTATAAATTCCAAAAAATGTTGGAGTATTTTCCGCATATTTTCGTTGAAGCTGATATTGACTTTCTTTAGAGTTTTCCCGCAGAGAGCGAAGATACATAAATCAGTGCCTATCTGCAGGAAAACAAACCATATTAATTCAAAATAGGCGTAAGCGTATAGCCTTTATCCTTCAATAATTGTACAATGCCTTTTTCACCGACTAGATGTCCAGCGCCTACCGCAAAGAAATAAGCATCAGCTTCCATCATTGCTGGCATTTTTTCTAACCAAGCTTCGTTGCGCGTATCCAATAACAAAGCTTGTTTCTCCGGAGAAAGATAAGCGGTATTGATCATCATTTCTTCCAGCTCAGCAATGTTTTCTTCAAAATATGCTTTGACCATACGTTTTGTCAATTCAGACATATTACCGGATTCTTTAAGATATGTGTACAAATCCTCGGCTGAGAACAGTTCACTCATCAAATCCATCTGGAAAGTGATCGTTTCCAATTCTTCAACGGTTTTTCCCTTGGCATCTTCCAAAGCCTGCAATTCCATCTCCATCATCTTGATGCTGTTCATATCTGGGCAATCAAATGATTTCATGGCCAACATCGAGATAACCGCTACCGGCGATACCTGGTCGAAAATCATCGGTGGCACTTGTAAGGATGTCAAAACACTGTCGATAAATTGTTTTTTATCCACGGCAAGTCCATTAAAGAACTCCGGATTCGGGGCAAGTGCACCTTGCACCAACTGCATGTTTTCCGGTTTGGTAACATCCACTTCAAAAGCAATTTTATCCGTCACACCTAACGCATTCTTCACTTTATCTGCGATACGGAAATCATCTGCGCAAGCCATGTGTAATGTACCGAATACATAGGAGTCTTTAGTAAGTCCATTTCCCGAAACCTTCCATAATAAAGTGTTATCCTGGGCGAAAAGCCCCGTCATACATAATAGTCCTAAAGCAATTAAAAAAAACTTTTTCATCATTTATAAATTTATTTGTTATAGCCTATAAGTAGTCAATATTTCAGTTTTGTTACAGGAAATTTTATTTTTTTTGAATAGCGCTAACCCCTGTGATTTTGTGATCGGCAAGCTCTTCTATGATGCTAAAAAAATCAAATAATAAAGCGTATCTTTGCGCCATGATTAATGTATCGAATCTATCCCTTCGCTATGGCAAACGTGTGCTATTCGAAGATGTCAACTTAAAATTCACTCCCGGCAACTGTTACGGCATCATTGGTGCGAACGGAGCCGGAAAATCCACCTTCCTTAAAATTATCTCTGGCGAAGTAGATCCTACGACAGGCTCGGTCGCTTTCACCCCTGGTGAGCGTATGTCCGTATTGAAACAGAACCACTACGAATTTGATGAATTTACGGTTTTGGAGACGATCATGATGGGTAATCAAGAGCTGTACAAGATCATGAAAGAAAAGGATGCCATTTACATGAAAGAAGACTTTACCGATGCTGATGGCGAGCGCGCTGGTGAGTTGGAAAGTCTTTTTGCAGAAATGGACGGATGGAATGCGGAAAGCAATGCTGCTACCCTATTGAGTAACTTGGGCATCAAGGAAGAACTTCACTATAAGTTAGTAAAAGAATTAGACGGTAACGAGAAAGTACGTGTGCTCTTGGCACAAGCGCTTTTCGGAAACCCCGATATCCTTATTCTCGATGAGCCTACCAACGATTTGGATATTAACACCATTGCGTGGTTTGAAGATTTCTTGGCGGACTATGAGGCTATCGTATTGGTCGTATCCCACGACCGTCACTTCTTAGATCATGTCTGTACCCACATCGTAGATATCGATTTCGGCAAAATGTCTATCTACACTGGTAACTACTCTTTCTGGTACGAATCATCTCAGTTGGCATTGAAACAACGTTCGGATCAGAACAAGAAAATGGAAGATAAAATCAAGGAATTACAGGAATTTATCCGTCGTTTCTCGGCTAATGCTTCCAAATCCAAACAGGCAACTTCGCGGAAGAAAGCCTTGGATAAAATTAACGTCGATGATATCAAACCTTCGAACCGTAAATATCCAGCTATTATGTTCAACCAGATGGATCGTGAATCGGGCGATCAGATCTTGAACGTAGAGGGGTTGAGCAAAACGGTGAACGGTGAGGTCTACTTCAAAGATATTACCTTTATGATGAATAAAGGCGATAAGATTGCCGTGCTGTCAGACAACTCCCTGGTGACAACGGCCTTCTACGATATCTTGAGCGGACGTGATACGGATTTCGGTGGCGAATTTAAATGGGGTGTGACTATTACGCCTACTGACATGCCTATCGAAAATGCAGCGTATTTTGAAGGTTCTAATGAAAATCTGGTCGATTGGTTGCGTAACTATACAACACGCCCAGATGCAGATGAGCAATTTATCCGTGGGTTCTTAGGCAAAATGCTGTTCTCTGGCGAGGAAGTATTGAAAAAAGTTTCTGTATTATCCGGAGGAGAAAAAATGCGTTGTATGTTCTCAAAAATGATGTTACAAGGCGCTAACTTCTTGATTTTTGACGAGCCAACCAACCACTTGGATCTGGAATCCATCACGGCATTGAACAATGGTATGAACGATTTCCGTGGCTCCATGTTGTTTACTTCTCGTGACCACGAATTGACCCAAACGGTTGCCAACCGTATCATTGAATTAACGCCTAACGGCATTATCGACAAATTGATGTCTTACGACGAATACATTAACTCCGATGCTGTTAAAGCACAACGTGAGGAAATGTACGGACGTAAGAAGTAATCGCATACACTCTCATCAAAAAAACGAGGCTGCCTTTTTAAGGCAGCCTCGTTTTTTTGTTAATAAATCTTTTCTTTATTACCCTACTGTAATCTCTTCGTTCTGCTTGAAAGCATAACGGATTTCTTCACGAAGATTATAGCGTGATGCCATCACCTCACCATACGCCCCTGCTGTGCGGATAGCAATTAAATCGCCGCGCTGGGATTCCGGCAATGGCACTTCTTTGCCAAAACAATCGGAACTTTCGCAGATAGGTCCTACCACATCGTAATTGAGTGTAGTATTATTACTTTCCCCACCCACTTTCTCTATTTTGTGATACGCTTGATATAATGCCGGACGCATCAGTTCCGTCATCCCTGCATCGAGTACCAAAAAGTTTTTCTTTACACCGCTTTTAGTATAAAGCACTTTGCTCACCAAAGCTCCACATTGGGCAACTAAAGCCCTTCCCAACTCAAAATGTACTTCTTGATGAGGCTGACGTTCTAAAAACTTATCGAAAATAGCAAAATAAGCCTCAAAATCCGGGATTGGATTTTCATCCGGTTGTTGGTAATCAACCCCCAAACCACCACCTACGTTAAGCACCTGAATAGTCGTACCTCGTTCTTCAAACCAATTTTTCCATTCGTTGACTTTTACACAAAGGCTCTTGAAAACGTTCATATCCGTAATCTGCGATCCTACGTGAAAATGCAGACCAATCAAATTGACATGCGGAGCCTGACGAATCACGGACGCTGCTTTCTCCAGCTCAGATGTCGGAACCCCAAATTTATTTTCATCCAAGCCCGTCGTGATATAATGGTGTGTATGCGCATCCACATTCGGATTGATACGTAAAGACACATTTGCTGTTACCCCCAACTGTCCAGCCAGTTCGTTGATAACTTCCATCTCCTGTATAGATTCCACATTGAAAGCAAAAATATTATGCTTCAAGGCTGTAATGATTTCCTTATCAGACTTTCCAACACCTGCAAAAGTGATTTTATCTGCTGAGAATCCCAAGTCAATAGATTTCTGTACCTCATTTCCGCTAACACAATCCGCTCCGAACCCTTTGGACTGAATAAGGCCTAATAAACGGTCGTTGAAATTGGCTTTTAGCGCATAATGAACATGGAAACCGCGTTTATCTGCGGCAGTTTTTGCCTGTGACAACGTTTGATCCAACAAGTCCAAATCATAATAGTAAAAAGGCGTATCTAATGCTTTTATACTTTCCTGCTGATTGTTATTAAACAACATATAATCTTTATTCGTAATTAGAGACTCGAAATTGGAAACCATAGACTGGAAAGACCTAATCCCCAATATCTTGTTTCTAATCTCCCAGTCTCTAATATCTAGTTTCTAATATCTAACTCCTAAAACAGTCGGTTATGCAAAGAACGTAATGCTTCCGTCTTATGTTCCGTATCCAACAAGATCGACACATTATAATCCGATCCACCGTAGGAAACCATACGTAATGGCAAATGCTTCACAGCATCCAATACACGGGCTGCATAGCCGTGGGTATTGGCACTAAAATCTCCCACAACGCAGACAATAGTCTGGTTATGATCTACACGCACCTTACCGAAGTCTTCTACCTCTTTGATAATATCCCCTAAGTTTCGTGTGTCATCAATGGTCAACGAAACAGCAACCTCTGAAGTGGTAATCATATCGATCGGTGTTTTATAGCGTTCAAAAATCTCAAATACTTTACGCAAGAATCCGTACGCTAACAACATCCGTGAGGAATTGATATGTATAGCTGTAATGCCATCTTTAGCAGCAATCGCGCGGATTTGTCCTGTCTGTCCACCATCTTTGCTGATTAAGGTTCCTGAAGCTTGCGGATCCATTGTGTTCAATAAACGTACGGGAACATTATAGCGCTGTGCTGGGAAAACACTTTGTGGATGAAGGATTTTCGCTCCGAAATATGCAAGTTCCGCAGCTTCATCAAAGCTCAAATGTGCGATTGGTGTGGTATTTTTCACCACACGTGGATCGTTGTTGTGCATACCGTCAATATCCGTCCAGATTTGTACCTCATCCGCCTGTATCGCTGCTCCTATCAAAGATGCCGTATAATCTGAACCTCCACGACGCAAGTTATCAATCTCTCCAAAAGAATTCCGACAGATATACCCTTGCGTAATGAAAAGTGTATTGTTTGGATGAATACTTAACAGATTAGTCAATTTCTCTCCTATGTATTCCACCATAGGCTCATTGTCTTCGTCGATTTTCATAAAATCCAGTGCCGGCAATAATACCGACGGTACACCTATTTCCTCCAAATGGAAATGAAACAGCGTAGTGGAAAGCAATTCGCCTTGTGCCAGAATGATCTTTTCCTCAACAGGCGTAAACATTTCGTTTCCTAATGAAGCGATATAATTGAAGTGATAATCAATCAAATTTTGTCCTTTTGCCAAGCCTTGCTCGGTTGCAAAAAGCTCTTTAATCAATAGCTCATACTTATGTTTATGTTGCTTAGTGAGTTCCAAGGCTTCTTCCTTCTTTCCTGCCAAGAAAGCCTGTCCAATTTCCACTAAAGCGTTTGTTGTACCGGCTACAGCCGACAACACCACTATCTGACGCTCTGAAGGATTGACGATATCCAACAATCCTTTGATGCGCTGCGCACTTCCCACCGAAGTGCCACCAAATTTTAAAATTTTCATAATGGTATGTAACTATTTATTATAAGGTTGTAAATGTAAAAAAAATACACTTCATGACAAAGAAATGTCATCGTCATTGCGAAGCAACGAAGTCCCGCCTGAGGCGGGAATGACATCGAAAACGCAGATTGCTTCGTCATTCTTCCTCGCAATGACGCGTTTTTTTGATGATTTATTGATTTCTGTCATGTACTAAACAAAAATGCGGCACAAAACATCTATATCAGTCTCGTGCCGCATGAAATATTCTATGCGGAAGTTTTACTTCTTCAGTGCGTCAATTAGCAGATTCGCCAATTCCACACCGATACGTTCCTGTGCTTCGTTCGTTGCCGCCCCGATATGCGGTGTTAACGAAATCTTCGGGTGCGTCAGAATTTCCTGACGAGGCGTTGGCTCATTGTCAAACACATCCAGTGCTGCAAAAGCTACTTTCCCAGAATCCAATGCTTGGATCAATTCCAATTCATCAATTACACCTCCACGTGATGCATTTACCAATCCGACACCGTCTTTCATCACAGCAAATTCATCTTTACTGATAGCCGCTTTTTCCAGAAATGGAACATGCAAGGAAATGAAATCTGATTTTTTCAATACTTCTTCAAAAGAAACCTGATGAACAGGAACGTCTACTTGAATGCCACCTGACAAAGTCAACTCCAATGAAGCAGGGCCGTCATATAAGTCGGTATAGATAACATCCATCCCCAAGCCCAATGCTACTTTAGCTGTTTCACGGCCAATTCTTCCGAATCCCACAATACCGATAGTTTTGCCACGTAACTCTACCCCTTTGGCATACGCTTTTTTCAAACCACCAAAGTTGGTATTTCCTTCACCCACCATCTTACGGTTAGAATCGTATAAGAAACGTACACCATTCAATAAATGTGCAAATACCAATTCAGCTACAGACAAAGATGATGCAGCCGGCGTGTTGATAACAGCAATACCTTTTGAACGTGCATAATCCACGTCGATATTGTCCATTCCCACACCACCACGGCCAATTGCTTTGATATTCGGACAAGCGTCAATTAAAGCCTGTCTTACTTTGGTTGCACTACGTACGGTAATCGCATCGTAAGCATTTAATTTTTCAATCAGTTCTTCCTGCGGGATATGGTTTGTATCCACTTCAAATCCCGCTTCTTCCAATATTTTTTTACCGACAGCATCAATACCATCGTTTGCTAATATTCTCATATTTTCCTTTAGATATGTATATGTAGCATATAGATATTTTTAGATTAGAAATAATCTTTCTCAATACCCACTACTAACTACTCAATACTAATATTTATTTACTTAATTCCTCAAACTCCTTCATCGCATCGACCAGTGCATTGATAGATGTAATACTTAACGCATTGTAAATCGAAGCACGGAATCCACCGACTGAACGATGACCTTTTATACCTACCAGGCCACGTTTTTTAGCCAATTCAAGAAAAGCTGCTTCCTGCTCCGGTGTATCCATCACAAAAGTAACATTCATGCGTGAACGATCCTCTTCGTTAGCTGTACCTTTGAATAGCGGGTTGCGATCTATTTCTTCATATAATGTACGCGCTTTGATGATATTTTCCTGTTCGATAACAGATACTCCACCCTTAGCTTTTAACCAGCGTAGGTTTAGCATCGACACATAAATCGAAAAAACCGGGGGCGTATTGAACATCGATCCAGCTTTCGCATGCGACTGATAGTCAAATATTGAAGGGAGGTTACGACCTGACGTACCTAAAATAGAATTTTTAACAATCACCAAAGTTACCCCAGCAGCCCCCATATTCTTTTGCGCTCCGGCATAAATAATATCGTGATCCGCCACATTGATAACACGACTTAAAATATCGGACGACATATCAACAACAGTCGGAATATCTACCTGAGGCTTTTCGAATACTTCCGTTCCGTATATAGTATTGTTGGACGTATAATGAAAGTATGTCGCATCCGCAGGTACGGAGAAGTCTTTTGGAATATAATTATAGTTTTTATCCGATGAGGAGGCCACTACCTCTACTGTACCTAATTTAGAGGCTTCTTTTGCAGCTTTCGTAGCCCAAACACCTGTGTCTAAATAGGCCGCTTTTCCTCCTTCTGGCAATATGTTCATCGGAACCATTGCAAACTGCTGGGTCGCCCCACCTTGTAAGAACAGCACCGAATAATCGTCCGGAACTTGCAACAATTCGCGAACCAAAGCCTCTGCTTCTATAACAACTTGCTCAAATTCCTTGGAACGATGTGATATTTCAAGAATGGATAACCCTGTGTTATTAAAGTCAATCACAGCTTCAGAAGCCTCTTGAAATACTTCCTTTGGAAGGATACATGGTCCTGCCCCAAAATTATGTTTCATCGTTAATTTGTTAAGCGTAAATAAATTAAATCGTAATGAATTTAATCCCTCTGATTAAATCCACCGCAAAAATAGAATAAATTTTAAAAATTTTCACATTTAAGCTTATTTTGTTAGAAATTAAACAAATTTTACCTTAACCTGATAAAAATATTTCAGCTACAAGCTTTATGCAATAAGCATTAAGCTTTTAGCCTTAATGAAGTAAATAGAGGATACCAAATCCCCACAGCTTCTGGCTTAGAGTCTAAAGCTAATTTTGGCATAAAGCTGCGTTTTTGAACGAAAAAAATTGTAACTTCGCATGCGATGTGTGGACTTTTCATTCCATGCAACAGATAGTTTGATTGAATCCAAATTAATATGGCTGAAGAAACAGAAAACGAAAACAATCTAATTCCTGCGAACGACAGGATTATCCCTATCAATATTGAGGACCAAATGAAATCCGCCTACATTGACTATTCCATGTCGGTGATTGTTTCTCGTGCATTGCCTGATGCAAGGGACGGACTAAAACCTGTTCACAGAAGGGTACTTTACGGCATGTTGGACTTGGGGGTAACCAGCGGCAAACCTTATAAAAAATCTGCTCGTATCGTCGGTGACGTACTGGGTAAATATCACCCACATGGTGATACGTCTGTTTATGACGCCATGGTACGTTTAGCCCAAGACTGGAGTATGCGTTATACGCTTGTGGACGGGCAAGGTAACTACGGCTCTATTGACGGCGACCCTCCTGCGGCTATGCGTTATACCGAAGCTCGGTTGAAAAAAATTGCGGAAGAAATGCTTTCCGACATCAATAAAGATACTGTTGATTTCCAACTTAACTTTGACGACTCCCTCGAAGAGCCTACCGTTTTACCAACTCGCATCCCTAACTTATTAGTAAACGGAGCTTCCGGTATTGCTGTAGGTATGGCTACGAACATGGCCCCGCATAATCTTTCAGAAGTCGTAGATGGCACCATCGCGTACATCGACAATCGTGATATAGAGATTTCCGAGTTGATGCAACACATTAAAGGACCTGACTTTCCTACTGGAGGGATCATATATGGTTACAACGGCGTGAAAGATGCTTTCGAAACTGGTCGTGGACGTATTGTCATGCGAGGTAAGGCAGAGATCGAAACCTTGAAAAATGGACGTGAATGCATTATCGTTACCGAGATCCCTTACCAAGTCAACAAGGCTAACATGATCGAGCGCACGGCCGAACTTGTCAACGACAAGAAAATTGAAGGTATCTCGACTATCCGTGACGAATCTGACCGCGAGGGTTTCCGTATCGTCTATGAAATAAAACGTGAAGCAAATGCTAATGTTGTCTTAAATAACCTCTATAAATACACCGCTTTACAAACCTCTTTTTCAGTCAATAACATTGCCCTAGTTAAAGGACGTCCAATGTTGTTGAATCTGAAAGATATGATTCACGAATTTGTGGAGCACAGGCATGAGGTTGTCATCCGTCGTACGAAATACGAACTAGCTGAGGCTGAAAAACGCGCACATATCTTAGAAGGCTACTTGATTGCATTGGATCATTTGGATGAGGTTATCCGCTTGATCCGTAATTCCGATACACCGGAAGATGCACGCATAGGCTTGATGGAAAAATTTGGATTGACCGACATTCAGGCTCGTGCAATCCTAGATATGACCTTGCGCCGTCTGACCGGACTGGAACGCGACAAAATCAAAGAAGAATATGCTGAATTGATGAAAACCATCGATTACTTAAAACAAGTATTGGCTGACGAAGGCCTGCGTATGGAAATCATTAAAAACGAGCTTATCGAAGTCAAAGAGAAATACGGCGATGAACGTCGCTCTACTATCGTACATTCCGCAGAGGATATGCGTATGGAAGATTTCATCGATGACGAAGAAATCGTGATTACCATTTCACACAACAGCTATGTAAAACGCACGCCGCTTACCGAATACCGTCGTCAAGGGCGCGGTGGTAAAGGTGCTATCGGATCCACCACCCGCGATGAAGACTTTACCGAGCACATCATTACGGCATCAGCACACAACTACTTGCTCTTGTTTACAGATCAAGGACGTTGTTTCTGGCTTCGCGCATTCGAAATACCAGAAGGCAGCCGTACTTCCAGAGGCCGCGCTTTGCAAAATATCATCAATGTTCCGAAGGAAGAAAAAATCAAGGCTTTCATTAAGGTAATCAACCTGAAAGACCAAGATTATCTAGAGAACAACTTTATCATCATGTGTACCAAAAAGGGTACAATCAAGAAAACTTCTTTGGAAGCTTACTCTCGACCACGTGCAAATGGTATCAACGCCATTAATATCAACGAAGGCGATGAGCTTTTAGAAGCATGTCTGACTACCGGAAGCAGCGAAGTCGTTATGGCATTGCGCTCTGGCCGTGCTATCCGATTCAACGAATCAACAGTGCGTCCAATGGGTAGAACAGCGACCGGTGTTCGCGGAATTACACTAGCTAGCGAACAAGATGAAGTTGTTGGCATGATTGCTGTAGATAATTCAGAGACAACTGTATTGGTCGTGTCTGAAAAAGGTTACGGCAAACGTACCGATATTGAAGATTATCGTGTAACAAACCGTGGTGGTAAAGGTGTAAAAACCATCAATGTGACGGATAAAACGGGAGAGCTTGTTGCGATTAAAGGCGTGACAGATCAAGACGACTTGATGATTATTAACAAATCAGGTATTGTCATCCGTATTGGTGTGGATTCACTTCGTGTCATGGGGCGTGCTACACAAGGGGTCCGGTTGATTACATTGAAGGATACCGATGCTATTGCATCCATCACGAAAGTAGAGCGTGAGGAGGAGGAAGAAGGCTTGGAAGCTACTGATGTAGACAACAACGCCGACATCTCTTCAGAAGAAGACAACGATACATCGGTAGATAACGAAGAATAAAAAACAAAAAATAACATGAGAACGATTCTGTCGTGTTTATTAATAGCTGCTTCATCGGTTGCTGTTGCCCAGTCTAATTACAAGGAAGGAAGCAATGCCTTCGCCATGTATACGCAGACGGGTGAATTGAAAAATCTGGAGAACGCCAAGAAGTTTATCGATGCATCGTACAAAACGCGTCGTGACTCATCTAACACACGGATAAACATCCTCCGTTCGATGGTTTACAGTGCAATCTCCTATGCCGATTCGACAAGAAGCATTAAGAATGACAAAGACCCGATTGATTTGACTTATGAAGCGTTTGGCAGAATAAAAAGTCGTGATCTAATGTCCAATCCAGCTGAGGTAAAATACATTAAGCAAAATTTGGCAGCCGCACACGTCTACAAAGCTGCCAAAGCCATGGAAAAAAAGGATTTTGAACAGGCTTATAACGAGTACCTTAAAGTAAAATCTTTAGCGGTGAGTAACTTTGATGTACAGTATAACCTTGCCGTTTTAGCTACAGAAACCAAGCAATACGAGCAAGCTGTACAGTACTATCAAGAACTTGTAAAAAGAGAAAATGCTCCTGTAGAACATTATTTAGAACTCACTGACATCTATCGCAAAACAGGTGCAAAGCAAGAAGTTTTGAACACATTGCAAAATGCGCGCGTTAAATTTCCTGAGAACAAATCGGTATTGATGAATTTGGTTCAAGAATTTGCCCAGCTTGGTGAATATAAAGCTATTGTACCTATTATTGGCGAAGCTATTAAATACGAGCCTGAAAATATCGAACTTCACTATTTAGCAGGATATGCCAATGAAAATGCAGGAAATATTGGCACTGCTAAAAGTTACTACGAACAGGCTTTACAACTGAATGGAAACAATTACGAATCCAATCTGGCTTTAGGTTTAATATACCTAAACGACTTTTTAAAAGACGAAGACAATGTCGAAGCGCAATACAATGCACAAAATTTATTGCTTAAGGCAAACGAAATCCGTCCTTATGACGTTAATGCTTTAAAGTCATTGGCTCTTTATTACGAAAAAGCTGGCGACCCGGCACAATTGGACCGTGTAAATTTACTATTGAATCAACTATCAAATAATTAAGTATGAACTTCAAAAAAGCAATATTATTCTCTTTATTAGTTGCGGCAGGAACAACAACTTTTGCCCAGACCAGCAACCTACGAAAAGCAAAAAGCAGCTTACAAAAGTACGATGAATTGAAATCTGCAGGTTCGGCAGAGCTTGGCAGAAGCAACCTTACGACAGCTAAAGAAGCTATCGACCAAGCCATTGCTCATGACAAAACCAAAGATGATGCAGAAACTTGGACAGTCTATGCATTGGTGAATGCCAATGTAGCGACCTTAGATAACTCTGAAGAAGCGGCAACCGCTGCTGCTGATGCGATAAAAAAAGCCAAGGAGTTGGATGCGGACAACAAGCACGGTGACAACCTTACCATTGCAGGTCAAATGTTGGGACAATTCAGTTTCAACCAAGGTGTAGGCGCATGGGATAAGCAAGATTTCAAAACAGCTTATAAGCTATTCGGCAACGCATTGACTTATCTTCCAGGCGACACAACGTTGACGTATTATTCTGGTTTAGCGGCAATCCAATCACAGGACTACCCTAGCGCTATCGAAAAATATAAAGAGTTGATTCCAGCGAAAGAGTTTTCGGCACACAGATCGGTCTTGGTAGATTTACCAAAGCTTTATTTATCAACTCAGGACACAATCAATGCTTTGGAATATGCCGCTATTGCTGTTCGGGAATATCCAGATGACAATGATGCAGTGGTTCAAAACATTGAGTTGAACTTAATTGTTGGTAACGAAGCTAAGGTAATTACAGACATCGAAAATCAGATTGCTAAAGATGGCAACAACAAATCTTTGTACTATTACTTGGGTATTGCACAATCGGCAGCAAACAATTCGGACAAAGCTATCGAAGCTTACAAAAAAGCTATCGCTATCGATCCGAATTATTCCGATGCCAACCGTAATGCCGCAGCAACCATCATCAACAGTGTACGTGATGAGCTAAATGCCGTCAATGAAGATAAAACGCTCTCAAATGCGGATTACAACACAAAAGTTGATGCTCTAAAAGAAAAAATCAAAGGCGCGCTTCCTTATCTGGAAAAAGTAGTTGAACTGAATCCACAAGACTCCGATGCTTTACGCAGCTTAAAAGGATATTACGATTTCCAACAGGACGAAGCTAAATCAGCAGAGATACAAGCTAAAATGGATGCTTTAAATTAAGCGCTATACAGCTCATAAAAAAGCGGGATATTTAAAAATCCCGCTTTTTTTATGAGTCATACATTCTCTCTTCTAATATCTGTTCTTCGAAAAAATCATCAATCGTCCTATCCATCCGCTGCCAAGTCATATAAGAATTTACCAAAAGCCCATTGGATAGAATTGGCTCAGTAGATTTCAGGTAAAGGATATTTTCTCCTTCAAAATCCACCTTGCGGTGCTGCACCTTGTTTTTCCAGTTAGGAAATAGAGAGCTTTTAATCATATATGAAACGATTGCATTACTATTATCAACTTTAAAGCGGCCTGCAAAAGCAATGTACCCCTCTAATGCCGAAGCCATTTCTTCGCCTGTAGCAATCAACTTGTCATTACTCCCGAATAGGAGCCGTTCCTCTTTCGCTATCTGAACCGACATATACCCATCGGCGGAATACAACAATATACCATATGGATTTTTCCCCATCGGGAATAAAGAATCTTCACCTTGAATCGGCACCTCTATATAGGATAGGAGTTTCCAACTTCCTATCAATTCATTTTTCAGTGATGTCATAAAAACGTGTGTTAGTTTTATCTTAATAACGCAGATATATCCGTTATAGTTTATATAAAAATGCAGTATGAGTTTATTTTGA
The DNA here is from genome assembly GCF_900116225.1 of Sphingobacterium wenxiniae. Classification (GTDB taxonomy): domain Bacteria; phylum Bacteroidota; class Bacteroidia; order Sphingobacteriales; family Sphingobacteriaceae; genus Sphingobacterium; species Sphingobacterium wenxiniae. The sequence goes on along the minus strand of NZ_FOZZ01000002.1, from coordinate 265,363 downwards.
CAGAAATATTTTTGTTACATTTAGATCGTTAAATTAAAGCCATGATTCTATCACCCATTGATACTGTCGACGACATCAGTAAAGCGGAGTTTTTGGAAAAATATTTCAAACCCCAGAAGCCGGTTTTGATCAAGGGCTTCGCCAAAAAATGGCCTGCTTTCGATAAATGGAATCTCGATTACATCTATCAGGAAGCCGGGGACCAAGAAGTCGGTTTATACGATAATAAACCAGCCGATCCCAACAAAGCTACAGATAAGCCTGTCAAGTACATGAAGATGCGGGATTATATTAAGCTTATACAGCGAGAGCCTTCCGATTTGCGTATCTTCTTTTATATCATCACTGATAAATTGCCTGAACTCTTAAAGAACTTTAGCTATCCAGATCTTGGGTTTAAGTATTTCAAACGCATCCCCACATTATTTTTTGGTGGTAGTGAAGCCCGGGTCTTGATGCACTATGATGTAGATCTGGGGGATCTATTGCATTTTCAGTTCGAAGGCAAAAAGAGAGTGCTGCTCTTCGCTCCGGATCAAGCACCTTTCCTTTATAAAGTACCACTATCTGTACATACCGTCTATAACATAGATTATGAAAATCCTGATTATGAACAGTTCCCAGCATTAGCCTATGCTCAGGGCTATGAAATATTCATGGAACATGGAGATGCCCTCTTCATGCCGAGTGGCTATTGGCACTTCAACCGTTATCTGGAAGCTGGATTCTCGGTCACGCTTCGCTCCTTTCCAAGTTCGCCTACACGTCTTCTCAATATGCTGAAGGAGGTGTTTGTTATTCGCAATACCGATAAAATCATGCGAAAGCTATTCAAAAAGAAATGGGTGGAACGCAAACAACGCAAAGCCTTTGAAAAGAGTCAGCAAGCTTTAGAACATCACCTATCCAAGCAGAAATAGAATGCATAACGAACTATGCCCATGCGGTTCGCAGCACTCCTATTCTGATTGTTGTGAACCGATACATAAAGACCTCCGCTCGGCGCAAAGTGCTGAATCACTCATGCGTGCGCGCTATTCAGCCTTTACTAAAGGGCTTGTAGATTTCCTGTACGACAGCTTTCATCCCAGTACAAGACGATTTCAAAATAAAAGAGATATACAGTTATGGGCAACTCAAAGCAAATGGATGCAGCTTGAAATCGTTAAAGCATCTCAACATACGGTAGAATTTCGTGCGCACTATCTGAACAACGACCTTGAAGTGGAAGTACATCATGAAAAATCTAATTTCAAGCAAGTACAAGATATATGGTATTATATAGATGGTAAACTAGTTTAATTTTTTTACTCTTATCTATAGGACTATCAAATAAAAAACTTACCTTTGCACTTCCGTTGTAGTACGGAGTTAAAAAAATAAGTTAACATAATTATTTAAACAAAAATGCAACAGTACGAATCTGTAATCATTCTTACCCCGTTGCTTTCTGAGGAGGTTGCGAAAGAAACTATCGCAAAATTCAAAAACATCCTTACAGAAGGCGGAGCCGAGATTGTCGCTGAAGACAATTGGGGTTTGAAAAAATTAGCGTATCCAATCCAGAAAAAAACAACTGGATTCTATCACTTAACAGAATTCAAGGCTCCAGGTGAATTAATCCAAAAATTAGAGCTTGAGTACAAGCGAGACGAGCGTGTAATGCGTTTCTTAACGATTGCACTTGACAAACATGCAGTAGCTTACAACGAGAAAAAACGTAGCGGTGCATTCAACAAAAAAGCTGAAACTAAAACTGAGGAGGTAGCAAACTAATGGCAAACGATAATATCCAATACGTAACTGCTCCTAAAGTAGAGGACAACCGTAAAAAATATTGCCGCTTCAAAAAGAACGGTATCAAATATATCGACTACAAAGACGCAAACTTCTTATTGAAATTTGTGAACGATCAAGGTAAAATTTTACCTCGTCGTCTTACTGGTACATCATTGAAATTTCAACGTAAAGTAGCTCAAGCCGTGAAACGTGCGCGTATCATCAGCTTATTGCCTTACGTAACTGATTCATTAAAATAAGGAGGAAACGACACAATGGAAGTTATATTAAAACAAGATATTAAAAACCTTGGCGAGAAAGACGATATCGTAGTGGTAAAGCCAGGTTACGGTCGTAACTACTTAATCCCTCAAGGATTTGCTATCTTAGCGACAGTGTCTGCTAAGAAAGTATTGGCTGAGAATATCAAACAAGCTCAGTTCAAACAAGAGAAAATCAAAAAAGATGCTACAGAATTAGCGGGTAAATTGGAAAGTATAAAACTTTCTATTGGCGCTAAAGCTGGCGAAAGCGGTAAAATCTTTGGTAAAGTAAACAGCATTCAGATTGCTGAAGCTTTGAAAGTACAAGGATTTGACGTAGATCGTCGTCGTATCACTTTCGAAACTGAACCTAAAACAGTTGGTGAATACGTAGCAAACTTAAACTTACATAAAGAAGTGAAAGTTCAAGTTCCTTTCGAAGTTGTAGCTGAATAAGCTATTATTCGGTATCACATAGACAAAAGGGATAACCAATGAATGGTTATCCCTTTTTTTGTATATAGCCGTTCAGGCCAACTACTTAAAAATAAAGTCTATCTCCTTCCCTACTTTTTGAGGTTTTTTACTTTCTTTGCAATTGTAAAAATGATATTATGAAACCAAAGACAATCATATTTAGCATCATAACAGCTCTTGTATTGATTATTTTGTTCAACAACAAGGAGGAAGCCACTTTCTGGTTTTTCGGCGAAATAAGGACATCTAAACTGCTTATATTGGGAATATTCTTTTTATTAGGTGTCATCGCAGGCGGTTTGCTCTTCCGACGCAAGAAAAAACACCCGAAAGAATATATTATTTCTAATACAATAGAAAATGAAAATACGATACAGGAAGACTCCGATTCTCACCTTTCCGAAGAAGACAGAAAGTTCCTGGGAAAAGAATAAATAAGTTCAATTTTGTCCTGTAGCTGACGAGCTCTTTTTAAATTAAAATTTAATTCCCTAAGAACCAGTTTTTTCGACAATTAAATTAAAAAAAAAGCCACAGATAGTTTGCAAATAAGGGAGAAATACCTACCTTTGCATCACTTCAAACAACGAAGGTTACTTCGAAAAAAGAAGTAGGATTCCGTAGCTCAGCTGGTAGAGCAATACACTTTTAATGTATGGGTCCTGGGTTCGAGTCCCAGCGGGATCACCTCTTGGGACAAGTCTAAAAAAGAAAGACTTGTCCCATTTTTTTTGCCTTTTAACTTGCTGTTATTCTGATAGATAAGAGCAATCGCGGAATTTAGTCTCGGAGTTCGATGTCTTGTTCCGTCAAATTCCAAAAAATCGGGGAACATCGAACTCATTATAAGCCTTTTTTCCTCAATATCGCCGTTTTCAGAAGGTCTATCAATTCAGATTGTACTATCTAAAAGTGTTTACAATAAAAAACCTCCGTTTCACCATAAGCGGAACGGAGGTTTTTATGAATTCACTTTTTTAATTACCAGCCTGGGTTTTGTTCCAGATTTGGATTATCGACGATATCCGCATTCGATATCGGTTTGAAATATTTCTTGTCAGAAAACTCCCGGTCTTCGTCGGCACGCCAAATGATATGACCTTTATCCCCTTCTGACAATTTGGACGCTACACCATCGATTACCACATAGGTAACGTTCGCCGTAGTTTGTGCAGGAATAGATTTTACGAAAGAAACGTCGGGTGTACCATTACCGTCTAAATCCATTTCGGTATTCATTGCCGGTACATATATACCTTTCCAATCCATTTCAAGTAATTTACCCTTTCTCCATCGCAACAAATCATCGTAACGGAATCCTTCATACACCAATTCAATTCCTCGTTCACGGCGTACCTCCAATAGATATTTGTCCGATATTTCTGGGAAATATACAGATTGGAGATAGCTATCGGCCGTTTGAGGCTCCTGGTTGTTCACACCTGCTCTACTTCGTAGCGCACCAATAGTTTGATTCCATACCTCTGTATTCATCTCGCCAAGTTCAGCTTTGGCTTCAGCATAGTTTAGCAATATCTCGGCATAGCGCATCATACTGACGGAGTTATAGCTCTCCGCTACACCATCGAGACGCTTATCATCAAGACTGAATTTCAAGATATGGTAGCCGGTAAAGGTGTATCCGAAGTTGGGCGGCGCAGCAGAGCCATCCGATCTTTTGTAACCCAATGAACGAACGGTTTGCGCTAAACGAGGGTCTCTGTCTGCCATCTCTTCTACAAATAGAATTTGGTCAAAATTATCTTTATCGGTGAAACGTGTGCCGTCTGTTTTTAGATAAGTGTTTACAAACTGTTTGTTCAGACCCCAACGTGCTCCGTAAGTCGCCGAGTTAAATTTCCAGGTTACCTCGTGCCATCTTTTTAATGCGTTATTGTAGACGGTAGCCCACATAATTTCGCTCGCTACTGGGTTTTCGCTGATGAACAATGTCCGATAATCAACGTCCGCATTCCCAGTCTGATGAAGGCTGTATTGGCCAGATTCCATGACTTGTTTGGCAGCATCAGCTGCCTCATTGAGCCAAAAGTTTGCGGTAGATTGTAAGCCCAGTTGGCCGTGGTTTTTACGGAAAGTACCTTCAAATAACGCTATACGTGATTTTAGACCTAATGCAACCCATTTTGTGATCGTGGAGGCAGAGTTATCTTTATTAGAGCGGATATTGGCGATCGCGAAATCCAGATCTGCTAAGACAGAGTCCATTACCGCTGTACGCGGGTCGCGGCCTTTATACAAATCCGGGTCGTCTGTCGCTAAAGCCTTTGAATAATACGGAACATCACCGTACGTTTTCACCATTCCGAAGTAGAAGTATGCTCTAAAGAAACGAGCAATGCCGGCATAGTGGTTTCGAGCCTCCTCTGGAATAGCAGGATTATTGTACTTTTCCAAAAAGTAATTGACATTACGTAGGTTTGTCCAATTCCATTTTCCTTGATCTACGGGGGAGAAATTACCCGCTATAAAGGTAGGAGAGTTGTTCTTTGAGGTGAAATCACCCATTTCGTCTGCCTGAACAATGCTCAACGCCGCTGGCGTGAAATTTTGGTAAAAGGAATTGACGTAAAGAGCCAGATCCGCTTCTGTATTAAAGAAAGATGTCGGCACCAATTTGTCGAAAGGCTCTTTGTCCAAAAAGTCTGAACAGGAGCTGAACCCTACACAGGTACAAATCAATAATATTATAGTTCTAATTTTCATTTCTCTGGACATTAAAAAGTTAAGTTCAAACCTATGGTTGTTGTTTTCAGCATCGGATAGGCATACCCTTGGCCGGATCCATTGGTCAATTCACCCACAGGGTTTTCCATGACTTCTGGGTCAAAGTTTTCCGTGTGTTTGAATAAGCCTGAGGCTGTAAACAGGTTTTGTGCCGATAGGAATACCTGTGCCCTGCGGATTTTCATTTTCGAAATCCATTCATTCGGTAAGGCATAATCCACGGTCAATGTTTTCAAACGTAAATAGGATACGTCTTGCAGGTACCGTGTTTGAGGTGCTCCAAGTGATCGATCAGTGCCCAACGCAGTATAACCTCTATATCTTGGGAAGTAAGCGTCTGGATTTTCTTCCGTCCAGTAGTCATTCATCATGGTTACAGGTTGGTAGCCATAAGGTCTGTTGTATGGACCCCAAAACAAGCCCGCTTCTGACGCGAAGTACCAATCCCGCTTTCCTATACCTTGGAAGAATGCCGATACACCTACGCCTCCCCAATTACCCGACAATGTAAACCCGTATTGGTAGCGAGGGGAGTTGTTCCCGATAACGCGGCGATCCCCAGGATTGTCCACCGTGTTATTTCCTTGGTTGATAATCCCGTCATTATTCAGATCGGCAAATTTTAAATCACCTGCCAGCCACACGTTATTATTCGAGTTCTTTAGGAAGTCTTGGTCAGCATGATTTTTCACGTCTTCATCAGAGGTAAAGAAGCCTAAAGTTTCGTAACCCCATATTTCTCCAACTTCCTGTCCTACGTAATAGGTGGTAAGAAGTTTATTTGGATTGTTGAAACGCTCAATGGTCGATTTACTGTCCCACAAGGAACCGTTGATTCCCCACTTGAATGGTTTGCCTGCTAAGTCAAATTTGTTTTGGTAGTTGACTGTCAGTTCCCAACCTTTGGTCGAGAGGTCGGCATAGTTGCCATACGGTACTGTTGCGCCAAACACATTTGGTAACGGCTGCCCAGAAGTGAACATGTCGTAGGTCATCCTATTGTACCAGTCGAAGTTGATATTGAGGCTATTTTGTAGCAAGCCTAAATCTACCCCCATGTTGAATGTTGTTGATCTTTCCCAAGTGAGTCCATTAGGAATCACGCCGGGAATACTGGTGTAGTTGGCCTGTACGCCATTTAGGATAACGGAAGTTTTGGCGACAGACATTTGTTCAAGGTAGCGGTACGGAGCCACATTACCATTACCTAACGAGCCATAAGATGCTCTAAACTTTAAGTTGCTTACGATCGAGCGTGCTCCTTCGAAAAAGTTTTCGTTAGAAACCACCCAACCCGCAGATACCGATGGGAAAAAACCATATCGTTGGTGCGATGGGAATTTTGAAGAACCGTCATATCGGCCGTTTAATTCGAGCAAATACTTGTTGTCGTAGCCATAGTTAAAACGATAGAATAGACCAAGATATGCCCACTCGTTACCACCGCCGGTAATGGCGTAGTTGAGTCCGTCCATCAAGTTGAAGTCTGGTTTGCTCTCGACTAAAATACCGTCTCGTTGTGCACGCAAAATGTTTGTTGATGAGCTTTCTACGTTATAACCAATTAGCGCATTGATATCATGCTTATCGGCAAGTTTTGTAACGTAATTGGCCGTGACGTTTGCTGCAAGGTACTTGGTATCTTCATTCCACTCTCTGAGCAAGCTTCTGCCAAAACGGGAAATCTGCTCAGGCGCATTGCTGTAGTTCATATAGTTGTTGGTACGGACTTCTTTTTCCCAGGTTTTCGCATAGGAGAAATCACCTTTCAAGGTCAATCCTGTTGTAGGTTTGACAACGAGTGTGGTCGTATTACGTAAATAAGTATTGTTCAAGTCCGATTTGTTGTTGCCTTCCATATAAGAAGCTACTCCCGTATATACGGCAGTATGGGTATACGTACCGTCAGGGTTATAGATAACAGCCATTGGATAGCCCTGATGCTCAAATTGTCGCCAGATATTACCATCTCCGTCGGCAAACATTGGGTACACATAGTCATAGCTGCTTAATTCCGTGTTGTTTTGGAGTGTAATCCAATCATTGATTTGAATATCTCCTTTTCCACGTAGGTTGTATTTGTTGAATTTGTCAGGACTGTATTTGAAGAGACCATCTTGGTGGTAATATCGACCGGAAACATAATAAGATGCTTTTTCACCTCCGCCCGACACACTAAGAGCCTGTTCGGTTGCTGGCATCATGTCGTTATAGATCATATTGTACCAATCCGTATTTCCAAAGTACTCGTATCTGTTTTTTGCTGGATTGAACACGGCGTCCTCCCCTGTAGGATTGTCGTTATACTGCTTCAGTGCCTCCAAGTACTCCAGGGAGAAAGGATAGATATTGTTGACAGAGATGGGGGTAGACTTGTAGTCGTACCACGCATTGAATGCCTCATTGAAATTGTTTGCCCATTCGTACCCATTCGTGATCAATTTTGGTTCTACCGTACGTTGATTGATCGAGTAGCTGGAGTTGAAATCTACTTTAGTCATTCCTTTTTGTGGGTTTTTGGTCGTAATCAATACCACACCAAAGGCAGCACGTGAACCGTAAATTGCACCTGAAGAAGCGTCTTTGAGTACAGTGACACTTTCGATGTCATTGGGATTTACATTGTTCGCATCACCTTCCACGCCATCGATTAGGACTAATGCGCTACCGCCTGCACCAATAGATGTGGTACCACGAACGTTAAATGTCGCGCTACGTGTAGGACTACCATCAACCATTTTCAGGTTTAGGTTGGGCAATGTGCCTTGCAGCATACGGCTTAAGCTTGGTGAGGGTCTATTCTCCAAGACCTCAGTACCCACTTGAGATACAGCCCCTGTCAGATTAGCCTTTTTCTGCGTACCATATCCTACGACGACTACTTCTTCCAAGTCATTCGCTACGGTAAGTGTGATGGTTGCATAGACATTAGGCCGTACCTGTACCTCCAGCGTTTTATAGCCGACAAGCGAAACGACCAAAGTTTTTTCACCTTCGGAAATTTGTTCAAAGCTGAATTCACCTTGCAGGTTGGTCTGTGTTTTGTATGCTGTACCTTGTAGCGATATCGTTGCCGAAGCAAGTGGATTTCCCTGAGTATCTACTACTTTACCCGAGATTTTTTGTACCGCTCTCGTCGACGTATTCATCTCCCTTGTTATAGGGTCAGCAAGGAGATTTGTAGACATAGTCATCCCTGCCAATAGCAATATTGGTATATAAAATTTCATATATAGTTGATTATAAGCTGAGTTCTACCGCCAAATGTTTGTCGCTTCGGATATAGGTCGAAACCACCTCGTAAGTCAGTGTTGACTGTCCTTCTGCTGCTGTAATGGTCTGTGCAGACTGTGGATACAAGATCACTTTTTTGGTACCGTTGCCTTCTTTTAGTTGCAATTCAAAGTACAAATCACTGTTGTTCGAGATCTCGTAGTACTTTGTTACCTTTCCTTGGTTATTCGCTTTTTCGTGGTATGCCTCACCCATCGTTACGCAGGCATTGAATAGATCGCGGATATTTTCTTCTTTGCCAAACAGGTAGTTGCTGGACCAAGCCACTGTGTTTCCTTTTTCAAGCGCTTCGCGAATAGCTGCCGCACTACGGTCTTTTGCCATGACCAGGGTCATTGTGCGATGTACACCTTCACGTTCGATATCATAATCGTGAGCGATGAGGTTGTGGATATCGGTATTGCCGATGACGGTGAGGTTGCGGTCCAAGGCCCAGTCCAGTGCTTTTTTGTGGAAACCAAATCCATTGACCACTTCGATACCGTGGAGGTTTTTTGCCTGATACATTTCCTCTACAAAGGGAATCCACTCATACGATCCAGGGATTTGGGTCGCTTTCCACCCCGGGTGGTTCCAGAATATAAAGGCATTTTGATCGACTACCGCTTGTATAGCCTGTTTATCAAGTTCACTTGCACGGTCGGCTACCAAATTGGCATCATCCTCGATAAACAGTGCGTTGAAATGTCCGGGAGGCGTGTTACGCGTCACCTCTGTTCCTTTGATTAATATCAAGTTGTTCTCTGCCGCTAAATTTTCAGCAAGTTCGTGTGGTCGGAGGTTACCCGGCTTCACATCGGCCGAGTGAGGTGTGTACTCGACATGTTCTGTAAAGGAAATCGCATCTAAACCTTCTTTCCAGGCCTCTTGAACACGTACATTGGGCCATACGTGACCGTCTGTGAAGACCGTATGCATGTGGAAATCACACTTTAAAACGGTTAAACCATTTACTTTAGGAATAGAGATGATCTCACGTTTCTTAGGATAACGAAATTCGTCCAAGCGTTGGATGCCATCATCCGTTTGTGCTTGACTTGGAAAGCTCAGTAAGCTTACTGCTGCAAATAAAATTAAAGTTTTCTTCATGTTCATCAATACAATGTGATTTGGCCACAAAGCTATTGAAGCAGCGTAAAGAATATGTGAAGTTTAGATGACTAAACTGTGAACTTTATTGCTTGGTCTGTCCGTGATGGAGCCTGCATTGAAAAGGCTCCATTACAGAGCATAAAAGGATTAAGATATTCTTCATTACAAGTATTTAAAGAGCAGATAAGGACATATTACTTTGGGTATTTGAGAGTGTAAAATAAACTGTGTCAAGATTAGTAAATATCGAAGATCTTTGAATAGGATGAATCGCCTCAAATCTTCCAAAAAAGAGTTCGAGTTTCGTACCAGTAAGTTCACAAACAAAAGCAACTCCAAAAAGGGTTGCTTTTTTTGTATAGCTGGGGATGAGAACAGAAGGGTTGGGATGGGTTCGAACATTTTTCTTTGCGGCCTGGAGTGCGGGCTTGTGGGACGCAAACAATCCCAGCGGGATCACAAACAAAAGCTCAATCGAAAGATTGGGCTTTTTTGTTAGCTGGGATGAGAACAGAAGGGTTGGGATGGGTTCGAACAATCTCGTTCCGGGATGAGTGTTAGACAAAATCATTTATTCGTCTTTTTATCGAACTCACGTTTAACATAGAAGTAACTAATCTTTATAGAACCCACGACGCAAACAGATAATTTTAAAGATATCCAGCATACCCCACCAAAGCTAAACAGATACTCAACTTTAGATTTCAACATTAAGGCCTGTATATATTCTTAGCGCATTGGCATAATAAAGCTTGTAGAGAACCTCTTCAGGTAGATCAATACCCATAAAAGCACCATTTACCTCTGTATATTCACAACCTTTGTTTGTTGTGAAGTAGTTCCAGTCATTAATTAGGGAGCTCATCAATTTCTCCGGATTGTTGTAGGCGTCTGTTCCATATAGGATACGATCAGCATATTTAATAAAGAAATTACGCACCCCCTCATAATCGTGGACCGACTGCATCTGCAAATGCCCTAAACGGGAAGATAAATCAACGTAAAAGTTAGCATGTTGATCAAAACGCTTTGCAAGCTCTCCATAACTCCACTCTAAGCTTCCCAGATGAGCACCTATTAATGTTAGATCAGGATATTTAGTAAGTAAATAATCTCTTGCTTCTATCTGACGTTCGTACGAAGGAATCTCAGGATGTAAATATGCATGAAATTCAGGATTTTTAATGTAATAGGCCTTATTACGTTCCGAGGTCATTTCTTCAATAGGTAACCAGCAATTCTTCGGTTCTCCCAAGTGGGTAAGCACAGGAATCTTGTTTTCACTTAAATAGACGAAGAGCGAATCAAAAAAGGGGTCATCAATCATTAAAAATGATTGATCATTAGGTTTCAAAATCTCCATTCCGATATTTTTCCAGATTTTAACACCCACAGCTCCTTGATTAATCGATTTTTTTAAGCGTTCCAATACATTGGGATACCAATTTGGATTCTCCCAACCTTGCATTTCAAAACTGGCAATATAAGCGAAGTGTGCAGGAGCTTTTTTAATATATGTCAAAGCCACATTTTCCTGAACTTCCATATCAGGGAAAACACCCGCATTTGTATTAATGTTGATGTATTTTATATGATAGTCTTTTGCTATTTTCTCATACACAGGGTCATAAAATGTCGAGTGAAAATGCGCATCTATTTTCGGAAAATTTTCAAGTTTAAGCATGAGAATCGGTACTTAAAGTCATTTTGTAAACATTGGTTTCCTTTGGTTGAAAACCTATTTTTTTATACAAATTATTAGCTGCAACCCGGGCAGGAGAAGATGTCAGGCTCAAAACATCCACATTATGCTGCCTGGCAAATTGGATAGCAAATGTTACTAGATGCTCACCAATACCTTGTCCTCTGAATGATTCGTCAACGGCAACATCTTCAACCCAAGCTTTCTTTCCGGTTAGCGACTGATAAATTCCTACCGTCAACATACCCATACATACATCCTGAAGGTTAGTAGCGAAAAAAAGATGACTGTTCTCAGAACATATTATTTCTCTCAACTGCTGATCGGAAATATTACTTTCGGGATCTGTTAATACTTTCAGTAAGTGCTTAACTGTATTTTTTACTTCATGACTATAGTCCGTAATCTCTTTAATCTGTAAATCCATTTTTGGTTTAATAGTTTTGTTTGCAAATCGTTTCGGACTGTAATAATTGTATGCAGTCAAAAAAGCTCAACCGAAAGATTAATCGCACTAATTTATTTCAGTTTAAGCCGTAATACCTTGTCGCTATTTGTTATATATAGTATTTTTTCATCTGCAGACAACGCCACATTCGACACCGGATTATCTAATTTTATTTTTCCGAGCACCCTACCCTGACTGTTAAATATCCATATTCCTCCCGGGCCACTGGCATACACAATGCCATTACGATCTATTTTAAGACCATCGGGCAATCCCTTTACCCCTCTACGTTCGTTTGTAGCACTGTAAAACAATTTTGGGGTAACGACGGTATCGGTCAAATCGAGTAAGTACCAATCTGCAGCGTTGGGATCAGAGTTCCCAATAAGCAGCTTTTTTTCATCCGAAAAGAAGTCAATACCATTAGGCCTGCTGATCTTATCCGTTAACAGCACGATTTCACCATTTTGTTTTACCTGATACACTCCGTTAAAAGGAATTTCTTTTTCAGGGTCATCATCTCCTTGGGTTTGCAATCCATAGGGAGGATCTGTGAAAAATAATTCATTTGCTTTGTTGTACACGACATCATTAGGGCTACTTAACCGTTTACCGTCATACCGATCCGCCAATGTCGTGAAGACAGCTTTAGGCTGCTGTATCGACGCATCCATTTTTGCAACCTGACGATTCCCATGCTGGCATATCACTAAGTTTCCTGCATTGTCCAAAGTGAGTCCATTACTGCCGGGTTCTTTTTGTACGCTGGGAACATCCCCGGTATAGCCACTGGGCTTTACATATATTTCGCTTCCTTTTTCATCCGTCCATTTGTAGATTGTATTTGTTGGCACATCCGAAAACAGCAACATCTGCTCGCTTTCGACCCATAACGGGCCTTCGCTCCACTCAAAACCTTCAGCAATAATTTCCGCCACTGTATTGCCGTCGATAATGCTGTCCAACGCCGGATCCAACCGCTCAACACTGCCCGTGGTTTCGTATTGCGTTTGTTCAGATTGTTGAGGAGTATTACATGCAAATGCTGTAATTAAAATACATGGAATAAATGTCAGTTTCATATATAGAATGTTTTATCATAATATTACGTTTATATCTATATTCTAGTAGAATAGAACCAAACGTTTAGCAATCACTTTTACAAGCATTCAATATTTGCTTAAGCAACTTTAACAAACCTACATAAATTCATTTTTATGCACAATTTAATTGCATAGCATAAAAATGAATTTATGTAATATAGTATTAACTAACTTCTTCTTTTGTTCAGCAAACTACTGACAAAAAAACTGACTATTGCACCAACTGCAGCTAATACAGCGGTCTTGACCATGTCGTCAAGCGTGATGCTCCCGAATAGGGAACAGATGGTACCCCCTAGGGTACCCATCTGTATATTACTCAGCGGCTTCATCGCCAGCCTCCTTCCCCTCTGCGGTTGGCGCAACGCTGTCCTCTGCCCTATCCGACAGCACCGCATCCAGCACGCCTAATCCTACTGCTACATATTTCAAAATATGCAATGCCTTACCGGGCAATTTTATTGGTGCCAGCAGTACCACCTGTACCGCCTGGCTGATTTTTTTGATTGTTGTTTTCATTTTAATAAATTGTCTTTAATGGTGATGATATTCCAATTGTAAGGGCAACCCTTGTGGTTGCCCAAACGTTAAGGGTAACCACGAGGGTTACCCCTACCGAATCAACAAAAACACCTCTCCTTCCATATCCCACAGGCTGTACACCAAAGCTTTCAGCTTATTCAGTGCCTTGCGGCTTTCGGTGCCTGTGCCTTCGCCCGTCAGTGCTGTGACGGGGGCTATGCAGCCCATCAACTCCTTCATAGCGTTGTTGGCCGGGTGGATCAGGATGGCTTCGCGCCCAAGAACATTCGGGATACCGATCTGTTCGCCGTGTTTGGGATACTTCCGTTTTTCGAGTTTATAACGCCCCTGTGGAATACAGCTGATACGCTGTATATTATCCTTGTCGGGCAGTTCAATCGTGTGGCAGATTTTCTCTCCTTCGTAATAAATTGTTCCGTTTGTTCCCTGTGCTCCATAAGTCCGTTGGAGAACGAGGGTGTGTTGTGTTTTCATCGTATTGCGATATGCGTAGTGCGCCTGCTGCAGGCAGGTATTGAGACGAGGTGGGTTTACCCATTGATAGGTCGCGGATGTCTAAAAGATAAGTTTTTTTGTCAAGCTGAGCGCCTGCCTGCGAAAGGCAGGCACTCAAGAATACATTTTAGAACTTTTAGACAAGCTCCTTCACTTAGGGGATATTTACATCCACGATCGTCATCACGTTGTAGGGGTTGTTATTCAACAGATAAAAATCGTCGTTGGTTTCCTGATAGGTTGTGATCCCCACCATGATGTACACGACTTTTTCACTATCTGGCGGTAGGTTTACCTCCAGTGTTTCCCCTAAGTGTTTTCCAATCAAGGGGATAAATGCCGATCGTTGGACCTCCGGGCGCGGTATATTCTCCGGATCAAGTGTCTGCTCGACAGCGGCCAAGGTAAACTGGATATGGGTAGCGCCTTCCAGTAGCGTAACGTCAACCCGAGGATCAAACTCCGGTATTGTCAGGGTGATTTCGCCCGACTCCCGATCATAGCTTGTCGACAAATTTTCACCAAACATAAAACTCAGGCTACTGTTGTCGTTAAATTCCAAGCCTTTGAGAAGTCTGGAGTTTTCCGGCTTAAAAACCCGCTCGCCGCGTACGCTATCCCTATCCATCTTTTGGATACGATGCACTATCGAGGTCAGCCTGTTTCTGAACGATTTGTCTGCCAGTCCTTTCAAAAGGTTGTTAAGCTGAATACGTATCAGCTTAGCCAGCTGGGCTGCGCTACCAAATTCCGACATGTTTTCCCGCGTACGCTGGAAATTGGGATCGGACATGATCCGTTTTTTGTCAGGACCACCGGCCATGCGTGCTTCATACCCTCTTGTGCGGTGTTTGCTAAAGGAAAGATCCCCGATCCTCCCTCTGAACTTTACTAAACTTTCTTGTTTTGCCATAACATTTATTTTTTTGTGTCCTCCAAAGATGAGGAGCCTGTTTTCGAGGCTTGTCCAAAATGTCCTGATATGACCAAGATGGCATAAAGTGTCGTTTTATTTCCTGATATGTCCTAAAACGGCATAAAATGTCCTAATATGTCCAAAATAAAAAAGACAAAAGATACTGTTGAGGTACTGTAGTCCTACTAAAGTTCTACCAAAGTAGTAGGACTGAGGTACTGGAGAGCTACTAAAGAGGTACTAAATCCCTCCTATTTGGTACCTCTTTAGTATAACCGCGGTAAATTGTTGGTACATCCGGCCTATCTCATTAACCACACCTATGGGATGCAGCAAACAATTTCTCGAAAGTGTTGTTTAACCGGTGTTATTAACTTTCTCTATAACAGGGCCGTTGAGGTGTAGCGATGGTCGCTTACCTACGGGAGGGTATCTCGCTGAAACGGGGAATCATGGTATCACCCTGATTGTCCACAGCCGGATATACCTATGTCCTGTGGCAATCGCCAGATTATAAATCCTATGTTAAAGAAAAGTAAAAGGCTATGTATTAGCCCTAAGGATATTGCCATCATTCTTGACATCAGTCTGCGTCAAGCTAATAGACGCTATAACCAAGCTAAAGACGCTTATGGGCGCTTAAGACATCAACACCTGACCTTCCGCGAGTTTGCCGAATATTATGGCCTGCCTTTAGACGAGCTCTACGAAAGGCTGAATTGATCAGATATGCAATTTCTGCCAGAGGCTGCGCTTTCGCTCAGCCTCTTTGCTGTGTCAATTGCTGTAATTGTTCCTGTGCTTCCTCCAATTCTTTGAGCGCACCGTTTGGTATAATGCGTGCTTCCTCCCCCTCCCCCCGTAGGTGCAAATACGCTTCTTCAGTTGTTTTCTCAATAGATTCAATCGCCAGCAGCGATACCAATTCACTCCGCGTCAGTTTGTAGCACAATAAGGAATATTTTTTCATAATTTCCGACAGCGCATTATCTCTAGTTTCGCCCCTTCGGCCATCCATCAGCCGGATGTGTACGATCTTCTGGCCAGCAAAGGGTTTAGCGATGTAAAAGGTGCTCACAAGATGGATAGGAACGGACACTTCGCCTTCATCTTCCAACCGAACTTCAACTGGCAACATCAGTTGTTTCATCAGATCGAGCATTTTATTCATCCTGCCATTTACTTGATCTACCCCAATTATACGCTGCTCCAAATCATGCCGCTGTAATTTTATTTCCTGTATGTCCTCATTTAGCCGCTGAATCCTTTTTTCATCTCTCCGTATGATATAGTAGCCCTGCATCATAAACATGCAGAACACGACAACTACAAAATCCCTGTCGACATATTCGGTCTTTGAAAGATCGACTCCGAACATGCTGTCATATATTTCATACACTATCCTTAAAACTAAAAAAGGAAGAACAGTAACAAAAAGTATCACTCTAGCCCATACATATCGCTTCTTTTTCACGGGAGACGACAGCCGGTCAAAAACATAGCTTAACCAAGCTATAATCATAGCCAATACGTACATCAATACAAAAGATGCCAGGAAATTGATCAAATGGGTCTTGGTAAAGCTATGTAGTAAAGGCAAGCGGGTAGCATAGAACGTGACGGAAAACGCAGATAGAGCAGCCATTATTACCCATACTATTTTATTCCCATACCAAGAGTCAAAGAAGCCTTTCATGCGGCAAAAAAATCGTCTCATAATCAGTCACAATTATATAGGTGTTAGCAATAATAACAAAAAGAAATTACTTTCCCGTATGAAATTTGCTTCATTTTTTCAAAGATTCGCGATTTATTTTCTTTCGTTCGCGCAGAGAAAACACCCTCTAAACCTATTTAAACCATGATTTTCCTCCTTTTCGCGCAAGGGGTATCGGTGTTCGCGATTTAACAGCTCCTGTTATTCTTTTTCTTTCCCACCGGTATTTAATTTTGGTCCATAGATCGCGATCAACAATCATTTTTTATCTAACAAAATCAAATGTGTATGAACACTTACAGTTTAACCCGTGAGGATGTGTACAGTTGGAAAACAGAATTGTACAATTCCGATTTACAGACACAGCGCCGTGAGCAGGCCATGATTGGTCTCTCCTTAGTCAATTGGGCTACGGTAAGATTTTCGCTTATGCCGAGTCAGGTAACCTACCTTAATGCATTGCCGCCCGAGTTTATCAAGATCCTCCAAGCCGATCTTATCGAAGCTATCAACCATCATTTTGACATTATTCTGGAAAAAGAAATACGTCCTTTCTCCAATGGTTCCGGGCCTGAGGACTCCGTCAAAGTAACTGAAACGCGCAAAAAAGCAGCTGCAAGCGCTAGCTATCAGCCGGAAGGCTCCGATCCACTACCCTTGGGTTCTGATTCAACCATGAATGGCGAATTGGTCGTTCGTATTTATTACAAGGATGCCTAGCCCGGTGGTATGAACTACAGACCGCCATGCGCCATACCTTCCGCATGGCGGTTGTAATCCTATAATATCACCGCGTATCGACGAAAAGAATATCAGGAAAGAAGAAATGGCCTATGAAGATCCCTTTTCGTATAATCAGCGAGGAGTTGCCCCAGCCCCATAGCGTAGCTGGCAACATCCCGAAAATCAGCAGCTATCATATTCCCTATACCAACAAAATATCCTGGCGTGGTGCAGCATGGTGGATGGCATTGCAGTGGTATGATGCAAAGCATGCCTATGTTTACTGCATGGAGATCCATAGCAAAAACGGACTCGATGTTGTGCTCAGATGCTTCTGCGATGACATACACTGGCTGTATCTGCTTAAAGGAAGACTATCGTTAAACGACAAGTATACCCAACAGAAATTGCAAGAAGGATTTCATGCGCAATACATTACCCTAACCGACAGAACCACTCTTTCAGCGGGAAGCGGAAGGCATATCCTTGTAGGATTCACGGTGGCCAAAGGGTGGCTATCGCGGTATATGACGGACGGCCTGGACTTCCTGCCCCCATCCCGAAGTGTAAACAACAATGAAGCATCCAAGTATACGATACGTCCACCCGTACGCACCACTCCTGCCATGCAGGCTGAGATTCTAAGCTTAATGACCCTGCCGCTATCGGCGCGGCTGTCACAGGACAGTGCTATCTACCAACCCGTTTCGCAATTGGTAGAGCTAGAAAGAGTATCCTACCTGAAAGCAGAAGATCCACCAGTTGTTTCTGGAAACCGCTGTGCAGCAATTGCAGAGGCTGTACAACGCTACGTGATCAAGAGCATACAGCATGGGGCCCATATCCCGCCGATAAGCGAGATCGCTAGTCACTTCCACGTGCATCCGGATTACCTCAGCCGGTGCCATCGCGTGTATTACGGCATAGGCCTGAAGCAATTTATTCGAGAAAAACTCTTGCACAAAGCGTATGAGCTATTGCTGACGGGTGAAAAAGTAGGAGATGTAGCATTTAAACTGGGATTTTGGGACGTATCGGCTTTCGGCAAGGCATTTAAGCAGTTATTTCAGTTCAACCCCAGTGAAGTTGGCCAGCAGAAACGGTCGTAATTCTTTTCAGTTTGCCGTTTCTTGTTTCGCTAATCTTTCTTTCCTGCGCATATAAAGAAAGAGAAACAGATAATGAAGGTAATCCAACGGATCGAGAAGTATTTTGACGACAGCATTTTTCCGGTTACCGTCGCCGTAGCCTAAGAGCGAATAATCAAAAATCCTATAGGGCACCCGTATTCCAATAATATCCTTCAACCATCGCCACACTTTCTTGCGTGCTCGTCCTTTCGCATAATCCTCCCGTTCATCCGGGATATACGGAAACGATCTCAGCTTCATAAGTAGTTCGACAGGAATTTTGAACTGTGCTGTTGTATGAAATGCTTCGCAGCGTCTGCAATAGTATACGCGCCTTTCCTTCCTGTTGGGATTATCGGTAAATATGCGATTGACCGCTACGATCTGCTTGGCCCGCCCCAGCACAAGCGGACGCTTACCACAGGGGAGCTGTTGGATTTCCTCTTCGCTCAGTTCGGCTTTGCTGAGCAAACGCTTAGATACGACTTCCCGCGAAGCTTGCAGCTGACGGCTGCCGACCAGCATACGTAACACGACCGTATGCTCACGCACGGCAAGCACCAAACCAAGTTTTGGCTCTTTGGGATACGATACCCATACCCAGTCGTTCCTTTCCAATAATATAAACGCCATGCTTAGTCGTCACGTTCTTTAATCCGATCAAATTAACCCAAGTTAAGAAATTTCACACTAAGAGAAGGACATTTCATCATCCAAAAAAACACAAAGTCAGATTTTTACCACTAAACTGGTCGGATTTCGCCTAACGTTTGCCTTTCTCACGCCTCTATATTTGCTGTATGCTTAAAAAACAAATAGTGAAGACCACATCACTCTTCACTTTAATCTTAGCTTTCTTGGCAATCGGGATGAATGCCAATGCGAGCGTGATGAACAGAGAAAAAGGTAAGGACGGAGACAAAGAGAAAACTACTAAGGTGGTTGAACCTGTGAAGACGTTGGTTACCAAAACCTGGTATTTTAAAGGTGGTAATCCTGAATCTCCGAACGACTACACGGACAACCCCTTAGAGGCTCCACCTTGTGAAGGACCTTCTCGGACAATCTGTAGCATCGAGACTACAGAGGATAATGGAAGACCTAATTTTGAAGAAGTTATCGACGGAAAAAGTGTAGGTCAACATGTTGAGGATGCGATGAACTCCCTTGGAACTTCTACTCCCTTACCTCCGAATAGTGTCGTAACGGCCTATCGATCGGAAAACTAAAAAAAGAGAGAGAGGCATTTATGCAGCCTCTCTCCTTTTTTATCTTGGGTTCTGTGTGTACCCACCGGCATCTATAGCAAGTATGGGAATTAAAAAAGTATATCTAAGATCATTAGGCAATAATTTATAGACCTTACTCTCATCTACATCGTCAAATCTCTTTTCCACTACCACTGCCCTATACGGATAACGATTCAACCTGCGCAAATCCATCCATCGAATGCCTCGAAATACCAATTGTTTGCGTCGCTCTAACAATATCCTATCCAATGCCAATTCGGCTGTTGCAAAGGAAAGTTTACTGAACTTATTCTTTTCATATCTCGTAGATAAAAAAGTATTAAGATATGACTCTGCTTCTGCCTTAGCATCTCTCCGCACTGAACATTCCGCCTTGATCAGATACATTTCATCTTGTGCTAATCCCACAAAGCAAGAGCGCTTCCCATGATAAAAACCTTTGAATTTCACCCCGGCATTGGACTGCTCAAAAAATAGCTTTTTACGGAGATCAGTATCTTCATACAGTTTGTATAATTCTTCGGAAACTCGCGTAGAGGCATCATATATTAAGTATTCCGTAGATCGCGAAACTGCATAATGAATTAACTCTACATTATTCGTTACATCGAACGGCATGGCTGCAGCATAATCCAAATCATTATAGTCCAACAGTGTGTTTTCTATTTCCATTGCCCTATCTACCATTTTTTCGGCCAATTGATAATCTTCTATGGTATGATATGCTCTAGCTAATGCAGACAATGCCACCCATCGAGAGGCTCTGGTAACATGAGTCGCTTTTTCCGGCAGTAGTTCTACCGCCCTGTTAAGATCCCTGAAAAGCTGAATATAGGTTTCTTCCAAACTGGATCTGGGCAAGTTAACTTCAGAATCTGAATCTGCCCGAAGCACTAACCCCATATTGTCCGACGTTTCTAAAACGCTATAAGGAGCGCAATAAATCTGCGCCAGATTAAAATAAGCCCAACCCCGTAAAAACAGAGCCTCGCCCTCTATTTGGCTCCTGAGTTTGGGATCTCCACCATCTATTCTTTGCAGCCCCTCGAGGATCACGTTGGCTATGCTGATCATTTTATACCCCAACTGCCACTCTCCTGAATCTCCGCTATCATCTTTCCATAGATACGCATCCTGCATGTGTGGGAGCATTGCTGAAAACCCTCTGAAACTGATAACAAAATCGTCTGACGCAAGTTCACCGATCCCCGGGTACCAGTAATTCACCTCCCACTCAAAATCCAATAATGCCTGCAGGTCCTTCAATGAATTTGGATGCGATAAACTGTTATAGGGTTTCGCATCCAGAAATTTTTCACAGCTATAGAAAGCCATGCTTCCTATAACCATTGTAAGTATGATAAATATTCTGTTTTTCATAACATTTTATTTAAAGGTTTACACTTATTCCAAAAACGTATCGTCTGCCGGGTGGAAGCCCATCGTAGTCGGGGTCTAATGCTTTTGAATTTGCGCGCCATAAGAGGCCAACGTTATTTATCTTAAAGAAAAGATTCAATTGCACATCACGTTGTCCATATCGGGCCCGTAATCGGTAGTCCAATCCTACATCCTGCAGTCTAATGATATCTCCGCTCAAAATATGAGGCTCAGATGCTGCATAAAAACGGTCCCGATTGGCTGTCGCAGGATATACCATTGACGGGACTGTAGTCCGTTGCTCATCTCCGGATTGCTGCCAACGATCTGCATAATCCCGATGCCCTATCCAAGATTGAAAAAGGTCGTTATACCGAATTGTTTCCTTTTGAAAAAAATGGCCGAATTTATATGCAACCAAAAATGACAAGGTGATGTCTTTCCATGTGAGCTGTTGTATCATGGAGCCATAATAGGGCGGTAGAGCCGTTCCATGATAATTAAGATACTGTATCGAGTCGTTAAGCAACTTCGTGTAATCCTTAGAAATTTCTCCATCCAGTATACCCCGCGGATCTCCGGTTTCAGGGTCCAGACCGCTGAACTTAAACGAAAAAACAGGATATAGCTGCTTTCCTAACACAGGTCGTATGCTGTTCCCCGTGTTCTCTGCATAGACCGACCCTCTAAAGTTTGTACCATAAAACTTGGTCACTTCTGTTGTGTTGGCCGAGAAATTCACTGTTGTACTTCCTTTCAGATTACCGCTGCCGTAACCAGATGATAGGCGTAGATCTATCCCCTTCCCCTTCAGTTCGCCAACATTTCTTGTGATGGTCTGATACCCCGTGGTGATGTCCATAAGGTCATTCGCGAGCAGATCAGTTGATTTTTTATTGTACGCTTCTATCGAACCATGAAGTTTCCCATTCCATAATGAGAAATCAATTCCTGCATTCATCATTCTGACATCTTCCCAGCGCAGGTTGGGATTTGATAAGGTGGTCAATGACGCACGTGGCAACTGTGTCAGCGCTCCATATTCCGGTTTTAGATGGAGGATAATGGGCAGTGTATTGGCAACACCGCCCGAATTACCGCTGTGGCCGTATGTCATCCTTATTTTCAGACTACTGATCCAGTCCATATCTTTGATAAACTTCTCATTATGTAATAACCAGTTCACACCTGCCGACCATAGTGGTTTCCATTTATCGTTTGTTTTGACACCGAAAAGATTGGAGGCATCGCGTCGCATGGAGAAACTGACGCCATAACGGTTTAAATAAGTGTACCCGGTATTAAAAAACATAGACACAAAGCGGTCAATATCATAAGAATGGTTGTTGGCTCCTGCTTGTGGTATCATACTGTTTGATGATAGACCATCATAAATAGGATACGTATTAACCGGATCTACAACCTGACTTGTCAATAAATATTCATCGAAACCATGTACCCAAAAACCTCTTGTATCACGTCGTCGATTAGAAACTTCTGCGCCGAGCAATGCATGGATATCGTGCAGATCCAAGAATTGTTTATTATAGGTAGCCTGTCCCCGTATGTTATACGAGTTAAGGATGCTTCTTGAGGAACTTTTCATCGCGCCCAAAGGAAAAACATAAGTAACCTTATCTCCATCAACCTGCGTAAAACGGTTTACCAGATTCCGTATATAAAACGAATGCTCTCTGTAAAGAGACTCACCATCAGAAGTTTGGTTTTCGGTATTATATAACGCGGATAAAGCCAGCCCTTCCAAAGGTTTATAATCAAGTTTCAGCTGGGTCTGCAAGTATTTTTGGCTATCTTCAGAAACCACTGTACCGATCTCATTAACAGGATAGTACATCCAATCCAATAATTGGGAACCCTGTAGGCTGCGTACATATTCCATATTATATCCACTGGGCACAGGCAAGGGCTCGCCTTTCTCATTCCGATACTGTGCATAAGGATACAATCTAGATTTCCCTCCGCCGGGACTATAGTTATGACTCATTAAATTGCCGTAGCGCCCTGCAGTATTTCCGCTATAAGAAATGCTGCCCTCAACAGACAGTTTGGTTGATAGGTCTAATCTATTGATCGAACGCAAAGTAAGCCTATTGCTTTTGTTTCCTATCTGATCGCCATGACTGGCATCATAGCCTATACTGAACCTGCTGGAAAAGTTCTGTGCATGGACACCCATTCCTACAAAATGCTGCTGTCTGAAGGGCTTTCTATAGAATATATCCATCATCTCATATCTGTGGTCAATATTATTAAAGCGTGCTATAGCCTGCTCAACCTCCCCACTGTTCAGCTGACCTTCGCGCTCCTTAAACAGCAATTCCACCACGGGCGAAAAGACCGTATTATTTTTGGTGCGTGCTGTACCGTTGTAAGCAGCATCATAATGTCCTTTCTCGAAGAGGAACCGCTCTGCTTCGATAAAATCGGACGAGCGCATATCCGGATAATACAGCAGGTTAGGCTTCTCTGTAAAATTTAGATTTGTACTGTATTCTATAGCCACACGGTCTTGGCCCTTTCGCCTTTTGGTTGTGATCACGATGACCCCATTCCCTGCCCTTGCTCCCCATATGGACGCAGCGGCGGCGTCTTTCAGCAAGGTTACCGATTCAATATCGTTGGGATTGATATGCTCAATATCTCCCTGATAGGGGAAGTTATCCAGAACGATAAGCGGTTTAGTCATCACATCGTTCAGACTACTTAGCCCCCGAATATTCAGCGTGGGACTACCCTTTCGGTTATCAAACTGTAATCCTGGGGTAAGGCCTTCTAACAATTCAAGAACATTGGACCCCGTTCTTGTATCCAACATCTTTCTATCCATGAACTCAAAACTGCCGGTAGCTCGTTCTTTGGGAAGGCTCTGATAACCGGTTGAGATCGTGACCTCTTCGATCTGGGAAATAACCGGGATCAAAAACACTTTTATACTATTTGTTCCGTTATCGAAATTCCGGATTACGTTTTCATAACCAACGTGTTTAAACAGTAGACTTCCTTTATCCTGCAAGGTCTGAATTTCAAATCTCCCTTCGCTATCTGTCGTAACTGCTCGTGCATACCCCGCTTCCATTACCGAAACTTTAGCAATACCATTACCCAAACTATCCAATACTGAACCCTTGATATTGACCTGGCCATACGCAGTTGCAACTATTGCCAATGCGTATACTACTAATAATATATACCGTTTCATCATTCTCCTCCTACAAATCGCATGTAAAGGTTGTAGTTAAATAGGTTCTGATAGGTCATCAGCTGGATCACTCCTTTGTATATCCATACATATAAGGGATAGCCATGATTTGGAAAGAGTTCCTGAAGGTATGTATCTTCTACTATGGACGAGAAATCGTCTGCGCGTAGTTTATAGCCTCGTCCAATCGGACCATTGAGTAGATTATCTATCTTTGCGATATTGTCTTTCGTCCGCACAGAATTGACTTTTACATAAGCTAATTTTTCAGGATTTTTGTTTACGATGGCTTCGATCATTGGTCCATTCTTTAGACAAGAAGAACACCATGTCGCCCAAAAACCCAGCACCAACATTTTATCTTTATATGCTGATAGATCCTTGCTAACAGTATCTCCATCGATATAGAACAGGTGCTTCCTTATCCAGAATTCCTCTGGTACTCTTTGTGCTGTCAACAACGGTTTAATCTCGGTTTGCCTTTCGGCAGCCCGCGTTTCCGCGGACTGCGCCCAGGCGTCAGATAAACTAAACATTGAAACAAATATCAGCAGTAAGCCGTAAGCGATGGGCTTTAGGCATTTTATTTTAAATTGTAGCCTATAGGCCATCCGCAATAAGCCATTAGCTATCAGCCATAAGCTATTCAAAATATTCTGTTTTGGTGGATATTGACAGGTCTGGTTACTTCGTAACTCAGTCACTTTAGCACTATGGCCGCAGGCCATACCTCTCCCACCCTTGTAAAAATTGTTCATTTTTTAACATGGTTTTTAGGGTGTGGCCCGAGGTGCTTCGGCGACTGTTCCTTTGCTAGCTCATCACTGCGCCTAAGCCTTGCTTAGGCCACACAGTTAATAAAAATTGATTAATGAAATTAGAAGACGGACCACGCGGTTATCATTCTGGTCTATAATACGGTTATCATTAGCCGTCTTCAATAAAGAAAGCCAGTAATAGGCTTTTGGGCCAACCGAACTATTCGGGGGCAGAGATTTTATTTTTAAGAAGTTGCTTTTTATGGTTCATACTCGCTATACCTTAACGAGTCTCTGTGGTTTGCGGCTTTTTGATACATGTGGGGCTACAAACCGTGGCTACAAAAGTTTCTGAGGCTTTACACGACACGGAATTACAGCAGCCCCACATCTATCTAATATGCAAAGATAGCATAATAAGTATAGACATGGGTGTTTAATCTGCTGCCTTGCGTCGTGACCTCAGAAATTGTAGCCGCAAGACTCTTAGTTCAAACACCAAAAGTTTGATAAATACACTATATAATTGAATAATTATATAGTAATATATGTTATCAATCACAATAATACTAAATAAAATTTTAATAAACAAAATAAATATCATAATATATGTGATATTTATTTTGTTTAATGTGATATTACACTTAAAACCAAAAAGATACAATGATCTTAGCTTTTGAAAGGTGAAAGGACAACTATGGCTAAGAAACTAAATACCAACAAAGGAAAAAACTCAGCAAAATATGAAAGTAGGGTAAACACCAGAACTATGCAAGAAGCCTTAAGAAATCTAAAATCTCGTTTTGCAACAGGAGATGTAAAATCAATGAAAGAAGTGGCAGGTTCTTATGCTACAGGGATGCCTTTTGCTTTAGGAATTGGCTATGAAACGATGATTAAGAGGTTTCATAATCCAGAGCTACTGACATTAGGAGACATTCTTACTACGGCTGATATTACGGAAACGGATGTCGAAATAGTATTAGCAGTTGCTATGGCCGAAGCTAGGAAAAATCATGTGAAAAGAGACATCTCCGCACTATTACCTACTGAATAAAATTCATATTTACACAAAAAAAGCCGGGCACTCCGGCTTTTTTTGTTTTAAGGAAGTTTCTTTTTACTTTAGTACCTGTGCCTAAATAAGAAATTATGATAAAGTATTTTCTTACATATATTTTAAGTACTGCTGTATCTATAGGTTGCCTATCCCAAACTATAAAGGGGAAAGTCATTCGTATTGCGGACGGAGATACTATAACACTATTGGATTCCACCAATAACAAGATACGGATAAGACTGTATGGAATAGATTGCCCGGAAAACGGGCAGGACTTTTCCAATGTAGCAAAGAAGTTTACTTCGGAGATGTGTTTCCAAAAACATGTATGTGTAGATGTCAAAGACATTGATCGCTATGGAAGGACTGTAGGGATTGTATGGTCGGATTCCACTAACGTCAATCTGGAACTGCTGAGAGAGGGACTAGCTTGGCATTACAAGCATTTTGACAAAAGCGAGGAGTTTGCCCAAGCTGAACACTTGGCTAGGGTATATAAAAAGGGATTGTGGGTACAAGGCAATGCTAAACCACCATGGGAGTATAGGCGGGTGAGAAGGTAAACGTATACATAAACGTATACAAGAAAAAATTACAAGTAACCTACATCTTCCTAGAGAATAAACGAAAAATTCAGCATTCTATAGGGTTGCTAATGTTTAATACTGTTTTTTCATTATCTTAGTCCCACCCAAACTTATCAAAAAATGGAATTATTATGGTGCCAGTTTTTTATTGATGCCTACAATAAAGGTATTTATGAATTTGCAAAAGATTTTTTAATGCCAGGCACTGTACTCTTTTTGACAGTGTATTTTTCAATTCATCTATCTAAAGAGGAATTTAGGCGTCAATTAGAGAAGGAAAAAAATGACAAGTTAGAATTTGATAACACTACCTCAGAACTGATTAAAATCACTATTCCGAAACTTTCTGAAAAGCTTTCTAAATTGGCTACACTATTAGAAAAGCAAAATTTGGAACTGTCATATGATAAATATGAAAACATGGTAGTGAACAAGACAGACGGATCATTTTTTACTTCTTTAAAAGAAATTGGATATAAAAACTCATATTATATTACAAAGAATATACTGCATTTTTCTGAAGAAGATTTCATGAAATATTGGGAAATTATTTCTAACACGCCGCATCGCTTTCGACAGATTGAAGAATACTTGTTATACGTAAGCAACGAGTATAACCGTATCAATTCTGAACTCAATAAGCTGACGCATAGCATTTCCCATAAAACCTCACATATAATACATGATAGATTTGGAACATATTCAACCCATGACTTAAGCCACAATCAACTTGAAGAGCCACGAACAAATCTAGCATATAATATGCATTTGGCAGTTGAAAACTTCCAGAAAGACGAAACAAACAATCAACCAATAAAAATTAGAAATTTCCTTATGGAACTAGATCTACTTAAAACAAATGAGATTGCAAGTAAAGAGTTGAGTTCAGAGTATGCTCAAGAAATAGTTTACGCTTTAGCACGTATCCAATCCATAGAAAAGTTATTTGAAGTCACTAAAGAAACCAACCAAGGGTACATAAAACGTTTGAGAGAAGACGCCGATAAACTAAATTCTCTAATAAAATAAGTTTTTAGAGCTATTCACTTAGTTACTTATTATAATATCACTATAAGTCAGATTTTTATGCTTTACCATACTTGAAATCAGGTTGTCAAAAATGGTTTGCTTGTGTATTGACCTGTTTATCCTATAGCTGAACTCATCCAAATACGCTTGTATATGATGTTTGTGTATATTGGAAAAGTTAGATCTCATCCACGCTTTTAGCTGATGCACAATGGTGTTCATCTCGAAGAAAGTTCTCCCTTTATCACTCTTTGTCTGGCTGATATTGTATTCCTTCTTCAACGGCTTATAACCTGTCCACTTATCGGTCTTGACCCGGGCATGCTGTGAAATGTGCGCATCGAAGATGACTCTCAACGAGGACGAACTGTAATCCTCGATCGGCTTGAAGTAGACCCGCTTAATACCCGTATCATCTTTCTGAACGGCGGCAACGATTTTCTTTTTCTTACTATCCGTGCTTCGGCCCTGCTTGAGGGCTTCACGGCCACCAAAAACAAATTCATCAACGATAACATCCCCTTCCATAGGGTCTTTACCACTGCTTTTCATTGCTTTGCGGACTTTTTGCATAAACAGCCAAGCAGTCACATAACGAACCTCATAGCGCGTGCTCATCTGGTTGGCGGAGATACTTTTGGTCGTAGCGCTCATCTCGAAAACCATACCGAAGGCTTTGCGAAGTCCAAACTTAACCTTATGGAAAAGCGTACCTGCGGTTGGGCTTTCCAAATGATGGCACTTGTTGCAGTCCCTGGCCAAATTCTTCTTGCGGACCGTATATTTGGTATGACCACATTTTAAACAACTGTATCCCATAGAAGCTTTACGGTCTGCCAAATAACAAAGACAATCCGCATCACTCTTGAAACGGTCAAAAAAACTGACTATGCTCTCACCTTTGAAAATATCCATAGCTCAAATATACGTAGTTAAATGAATAACTCTAAAAAGTTTTAAGTATTCCGTATAGGACTTTATGGTACTGGCTGAATACCGCTGTAAGCGCATACGCTCTATAAATACCTTAACTATTCTTTCGCTATCCATACTGGATACAACAGATTGATTTGTATTTTGTTTCGTTAAGCAAATTCCTAATAGTTAAATTGTATTATAATAAAGTATTTTACTAAATTTACCAAAGCTTTTTTACGCAATTCAGATATAGAGGATATTTGGCGCAACGAGTTGCGGTAAAAAAGTAGTTGAGAGGAAATCCCTCCGGGCTTCCCTCTCAACGGATCAGGCGCTTGCCGGAGTACAGCCCTTCGGGACTGTCCTCTAACACGCGCTTGGAGCAATGCTCCAGCACGTGCGCCAAGCGCCTGATCCGTTAGCGGTTATGCTATCACGAAACCCACGAAAATTAAAATAACTTTAAAGACAAAATAAATAATATGAACAACTCATTAATTTTTCAAACTTCACCGGAAGTTACCTTATCGACAAATAAGTTCATAAATGTTCCTGTCATTTTAAAATACGAAGATACTAACTTAATTGAAGTCGTTAAAGAAGAAGGCATTGGATTTACTACACAAATTCCAATCTACCACCAAGACGGTACTTATTTAGCCAAAGTAAAAGGAAATAGAATGTACTTGACAAAAGATGGTGAAAAAGCTGGCTTAAAAATCGAAAAACATCAAAATTTGTGGGTATGTACAATGGATAAAAATACACTGTTTGAAATACAACAACAAAGTGTTAACGCTTTTAAAACTACCGCAGAAATTTACACCCCTGATGGTTGTTTCGTGAAGTGTTCTGATTCCCCATCTCCAAATCTTTATGACTCCACTGGTAATGAATTAAAAATTGGTGGAATAATAATGTCGGGAAATACAATTAGCAATTGTAACATTGGAATTTGGCTGGAAAAGAATGGGTCTTGCTCAATAGGTGTGAATGGTTGAACATTACACAAAAAGCACAAACCGCTAACAAGCGTTTGGCAAAAAAGCGGGTTAATTGGTTAAATGAAGCCTTGTGCTTCTTATCAAGTTCAGTGCTGGCAGACAGTTTAGTACTTCAAAATCCGCTTCTTCGCCAAGCGCCTGATCCGTTATCGGTAATGGCATGAAACGCTTCGACACAAAATCAACCAACTGACAAAAACGAAAAATTTGCCAACGCTTCACAAAAATTAAAAGAGGTGCAAGCCTCCGCACAACTCCAGCACTTTTGCACCACATTTAATTTTGCCCCAACGCTCCCAAGCCCACCCACCACCCAATATTTTTATATCTCAATTTGATACTTATAGTCCGTGGACTTATTTACATCTATTTTCGAACTTTGCACTTCAAATTACCGATATGGGAGCGACATATTCTGAAAGTGAAAAAAACTATTTAGAACAAATAGGAAATCAAATACGAGAACTTCGTATGGAAGCCGACTTATCTCAAGAAAAATTAGCTTTTGCTTGCGACCTTGACAGAACTTACATCGGTTCTGTTGAAAGAGGCGAAAGAAATATCTCTGTCATCAACCTACGAAAAATTGCAAAAGCATTAAAAACAAAAGTTCCTATTTTATTAAACATTGAAGAATGAATAAAGATTTTAAGACTCCTCCAAAGTCAGCCAAAAAACTTACTCAACCCGAAACATTAGTACAATACTTTTCTGAATTAGTAGGACAACCATTTATACTAACTGGAAAAACAAGAACAGATGGTTCTAACATTCGTAAATTAATTGCTTCTACTTTAGAAAAACATTCATTGCCTGAATTAGCAGAACAAGGAGAATTTGAAATAGTTCCTCCCAAAGCAAAAGGAGTTCCAAAAATTGTAAGAGAATTTATTGACACTTATATTGTTACAAGCGGAACATCTTACAACTTACAAGTTTGGAATAGAATACCTGCAACAGAAACCCTATTGATAAAATACGAATCGGGTGAAAGTTTAAAATGTAATGATGTACGTTTTGTTTTTGTGAGAATTGATACCGAAAAGAACGTTGTCGCTTCTGTTATTATTCTTACACCCGAATACATTGAACAAAAATTTGGAAAGTTTGGCAAACCAACTATTAAACATCAATTACTAATTTCTGGAAAAGTAAGAAAAGATATTTATGGAAGTGAAGACAAAATCCTTTCCTTCCCCGATTCAAAAAAACTTTCTTATCAAATTCGCCACGATTACGAACCACCAAAGTCGGGAATGGTAGAAGAACCAGATATTAAACATTTATTCTCTATTGGTTTATTGAAAAAAATGGTTGCTGAAAAACTAATCGGATTTAAATTAGATGCAGCAGCAACTAAAAACAGAGGACAGGCATTAGAAAAAAAAGTACTTGAATTGTTAGGTTATGAAGTGAATGAAAATGACCTTTTGTATGGAGCTTTTCCTGATATTAGAAACCAATTGTTAGAAGTAAAAGTTCAAGATAGCCCAACAGTTGATTTGGGTAAATTCTCACCAGAAAAAGAGGAAATCGTTATTGAAGATTCAAATTTGACAACTTTTGATGTAAGATATTTGATAGCTTTAACTAATCCTAAAACGGAAATAATAGAGGGTATTATACTCTCCCCTGGAGAAAAATTAGGAGAGTTGTTTTCTTATGTTAGTGCAGAAAGTTATAAATGTCAACGAGCAATACCAATGTCATTTTTTGAAAAATATTACGGAAAATCCGTTTTTAATCCAAGCTAAAAACAGGTTCAACTCCAAAAGATTCAGCGACTAAAATTTCTAATTGGTTTTCCAATTTTGAAATTTTAGTTTCATCTTTAGTGTGATTAAGTTTTTTGACAATTGTAATTATTTCCTTTGATTTTTCCGATTTAAAATCAGGCAAAGGATATTTTTCTACATATTGCGTAAAATACCTTCTTCTACCCGAATACAATTTATTATTAAACACCAAATCGTGATATTTGGTCATTAGCTTTGAATTGGCAATTCCTTGAATCAACATTAGTTTTTCGACATCTTCATCTTTAGTTGCAACAATCCAATAGCAATTTCCATTTACGATTTTCCCACCATTATCAAAATAAAAACGAGGTTTTAAACTTATATCAGGAAAAACAAGTTTAGGAAACCTCCATTGGTCAGGTCGATGCGGAACCCATAATTCAAACCATTGTCTTCCTGCATCAATCAAATATTTTCTTGATTTTAATCTATCTTCGTGTTGTGTAAAATATTTTTTTGCTTTTGGATATTTTTCAATATCTACCGTTTGTTTTTCACCATTAACTGAAATGTGAGGATAAAGAACTTTTAACTTAAAATTTTCTGTTGCATTCCAAGGTTCAATATTTTCTTGTGAAATCAAATCTTTCAATAATTCATCTTCGGGCTTTGTTCCGTTTAATTCTTCCCATTTATCGCTGATAAAAACTTTATCTGCCGTTGATTTAATACCAACTTTCACTTTGAAAAAATCTTCTACCCTATTTTTTGATGCTTTATCAATTTTAGAAACCCAATCTGATTCATCACCCGATAACATTTCCCAACAAGAAGTTGAACCAACTTTGTATTTTAATGCTCCCGATGATTTTTTATACCGCTTTCCATTTTCTGTTACAAAGTAACCTGATTGATTATTTTTTAAAATATCAAAGACTGTTTCAACAGAAATTAAATCACCCTTATAGCCATTTAATTCTTCATAAATCTTGATAAAACTTGCCGATGATGATGATTTTTGTTTTTTCTTTCTACCGACAAAAATAGCAGGTAATACAGCAGCATCAAATAATTTTGTATCTCCTAAATCTATCAATTCTAAAATTTCATAGTTTTCAGATAAAAACTTACGAATACTTTCACCGCTCTTAGTTGATAAATAACGGTTAGAAGTAATTACACCTAGTATTCCATTTTCTTTTAAACTCTCGGTCATCGCCATTAAAAACGGATAATACAAATCAACCCTACCTTTCAAATTAAATTTTCGGGCAAGATTCTGTGCCTGTTCAGTTCCTAAAATTTGAGTGCGAACATAAGGCGGATTTGCAATTACAATATCAAATGAATTATTAACAGAAGATGTACATTCATCAAATAATGACGGTGTATTTCGAGTACTTGACAGGTCAACAGACAATAAAAAATCTTCGTGAATTAAATCAGATTTCTTCTTTCCAAAACACAACAAACGGTCTTTTGAAAAACTCAAATATTGCTCGTTAGCATCATAACCAGTTAGCGAAAAATCAATTGCTTTTTCATTCAGAACTTCTCCCATTGCAACTAATAATTCGCCCTCTCCACAAGCAGGGTCAAGAACACGGTTACTTGTTGATTTAGCATACAACGCAATTCTTTCAGCCAAAAAAACAGCAAGTTCTTTCGGTGTAAAAGTTGCTCCAGTATTTTTTATTTGCTCTTTAGTTGCCATCTCTACAAAGATACTTAAAATCATCAATACTACAAGGTATAAATCTACAAAAATTATCATTAAGACTTGCAGGGTAATTATTTTTGAGCAAAACCTAATCCTAAATTCGTAAATTAGCAGTTTCAAATCAATACCAGTCAAACAAATGATTTTCAATATATACTACATAAACTTTCCGAAAGTTTATGAAATAAAAATGATGCTTAGCAATGTAATTTCTTTGAATAAAGAAATTACCAAAGATGTTGCAGGGGAAAGTCAGGCATCTATGAAAACTAAACTCGGTATCAACTTTATGGATTGGTTTAAATTGGGTGAAGTAGAAGCGTCCGGAGAGTTAAAAGGTTCAGGCTCGAAAAAGGTATTTGAAACCTTTGAAATTAAAACAACCAAATCCGTAATTCTAAACGATATAATTGAAAAATCTAAGATTGTAAAAGATTTTTCTTCTATTGAAGAAGGTGAATTACTTAGAATTGACAATGTTAAATTAAGTCTTGAAAACGAAGATGAATTACGAATTGTGAAATTTATCAATAGTGGTGCAATGAAAGATTTAGTTGTACCAGGAGCTAACGGATTTGATATGAATAATCTTTTTAATTCAATGTTTAAAGATTACGCTTATAAAATCAAAGGAAATTTTAAAGATGACGATAATATACTAATTAAAATTCCATTAACTTTTGAAAGTGAATTTGAAAGTTCTTATAGTGTAGATGATTTGTTTGTAGGTAAAGTTTCGGTAATAGGATTGTACAAAGGAAAAATCAAAGTTGATGACTTAAAAAACTCATTCCAATATTTTCAGGAACTTGGTCAATTACAAAATGCATTCCCTTTAAATAAAGAAGATGAAGAGATAGAAGAAAGTCATTATAAAATTAGTGAAGTCAATAATCAGTTTACTTTTAAAAGTTCTGGAGACGGAAATGAATATCATTATATTGATTTGCTTGCAATTATCCAAAATGTAAATATAAAATAATCATAAATGGATAAAGTTTTACTGTTTTACGAGAAAGATGATTATTATGACTTCAAAGATTCAAAAACTTTGGAGGGTTATTCAATTATAAGTGTTACCAAATTAATTCACAACTTATCTTTGATTAAAGAATTTGATACAAATAGTGAAATAATCGACCTTTCTGCTCTTACTGAATACAATAGCATTCAATCCATTTTTGAGCAGATGATATATCAATTTGAAGAAACGCCTATTTTTATTTGCGATGTCTCTAAAAGAGAAAAATTAGAATACGAGCTACGTTTTATATTTGATGAATTTGAAAATGTAGATAGAGAGACCTTTGTAAAAAAAGTGAAAGAAACAGAATTACTAAATAACGAAAAGCAATTAGTATCTAAAAGACACAAGAAAATAATTGACCTAAACGATGATGAATTAAGTCAGTTCTTCAGCGAATTTAGAAATAGACTTTACGGACATTCCAAATTCAAAGATGATTTTGAACAGCAAATCAGAACATTTCGGGTATTCAATAAATTAGGAGAACACAAGATTTTGTCCCTTTTTCTAATGGGAGAATCAGGTGTTGGAAAAACAGAAGTAGCAAGAACAATTTTTAATTGTTTGAAAGGAGAAAAGAAACTTGCAAAAATAAATTTTGGAAATTATAGTAATGAATTTTCGCTAAGTTCATTAATCGGTTCAGCAAGAGGATATATCGGAAGTGATGACGGTGAAATCTTTATGAAAGTAAGGGAAACAGATATGGGGATTTTATTAATTGATGAATTTGAAAAATCTAACTCAACTCTATTCAACTATTTTTTGGAAGTCTTAGAAAGTGGAAAAATGACAAGTTCATTAGGAGAAGAAATGGATTTGAATGGTTTTATTATCGTATTTACTTCAAACATTTCAAAAGAGGATTTCAAAAAAAGAATTTCCCCTGAATTAAGGTCAAGATTTGATTATAAGTGTATTTTCACTTTGTTAAGCGACAATGACAAAATGAAGTATATAGAGTTTAGGGCTGAAAGTATTAGTAAAAAGGTAAAATCGGAATTTAAAATAGACTTGGGAGAACAATTAAAAGCATATCTTTCAACTTGTATAAATGTATCTTCTTACAAAAATATGAGAGATATAAACAAACAAATAAAAAAGGAATTTTTGACATATCTTTCGATATACCAATCCAATCAAGATGAAAACATTGAAATACAAAACAATACGACCAAAGTTGGCTTTACAAGAAAACTTTTGAATATTCTTAATGGTTAAAGGAAATAGTAAAATGCTCAATAACTAAATCCACACTTTGGTAGCACATTTGCATTTTTTCAACCGAACAAAAGCCAAACAAAAATGCAAAAGAGCTACCAACCCAACGCTCAACAAAGCGACCTAAAAGAGCCGCTACCGATAACAAGGGTAGCTGTTGCACAACTCGGTTTTTTGTTGATATATCAAAATATTTGACCTCGAGGAATCAGGCAAAAAATGAAGAATTTGAGGATTATTTATCTAAACTCAAAAACCTTACTGAAGGAGACCAATACCATAAATTAAAACAGGAGTTGATTTCTAATATTAGGAAAGATTTCTGTATAAAATAAACTGTAATCCTCCGAAGAAATTGGACTGTTTGAAATGAGAAAATTCTTAACTTTAAACAACGACACCAATTGTCAATAAAAAGTTAATATCGGAGAGCCTTTCAATATCACAAAAAATCTAGTGGACTGGCGTCCTTTCTTATCCACATAGGTGATATGGGTATAGATCATCGTTGTCTTGATAGACTCATGCCCCAATAATTCTTGTACAGTGCGAACATCAATACCCGACTGGATCAGATGGGTGGCGTAAGAATGTCTTAACGTATGTACAGTGCCACAGGTATTGACTTTTTCAAATGCTCTGAGTATTCTTTCGCTATTCATACAAATAAAACAGCCCTTTTATTGAAATTGTTTCGTTATACGTAAATAAAAAATAATTAAACAACAATATATCAACACATTAAACAATTAAAAGACACAAAAAACGAAATTCGCCTATAGTAATGGATTGGCGAAAAATTTTGTATATTAGTTTCGCTAATAGAATTGTTGAGAGGAAATCCCTCCGGGCTTCCCTCTCAACGGATCAGGCGCTTGCCGGAGTACAGCCCTTCGGGACTGTCCTCTAACACGCGCTTGGAGCAATGCTCCAGCACGTGCGCCAAGCGCCTGATCCGTTAGGCGACACCCGACCAAAAACTAATAACGACAGACATTATAGTATCGACAAAAAGAATTGAATGGAGAAAATAAATAATTTACTAAATCAAGTAGCAATTATAAATAAAAAGAATGCTGAAATTTTAGATGCAACTGGTGGGCGGTTTAATATGTTTCGTGTTTGTGGCGTAAACCATTATGAAAACACACATTCGGCAATACTTGCAGAACTTTTAAATCCAAAAGGAACACACGGGTTAAAATCTAAATTATTGGAGTGTTTTATTGACACATTAGGAGATTATTTTACCATTGAGAAATTCGACTTTGACAAATCACGAATACATACTGAACACTCAACAGAAGAAGGACGAATTGATATTTTGATTGAGGACAATCAAAACAAGGCAATAATTATTGAGAATAAAATTTATGCAAACGACCAACCAGAACAATTAAAAAGATACAATAGATATGCTCAAACATATAAAAATGGCTATCAAATATTATATCTTACACTTTTAGGAGATAATGCATCAGAACAAAGTGGTGGTGGTGTTTCTTATTTATCAATTTCGTATAAAGAAAATATAATCAATTGGCTTGAAAAATGTGTTGCAATCGCCTCTCGTTTCCCAACTGTCAGAGAGACTATAATTCAATATATTAATCATTTAAAGCAATTAACCAATCAAGATATGGACATAAAGAACAAAGAAGAAATAACAGAAGTTCTATCAAAAATTGAGAATTTAAGAGCTGCTCAAGCAATTTATCAGAATTATTCTGCGACTTACAACTACCTTATTGAAAAGCATTTTAATCCTAAAATGGAAGAGTTTGCAAAACAAAAAGGATTAGAATATCATTATGAACGTAGTGAAGAACAATATGTTAGATTTCACTTGACAAATTCAAATTGGCAAGGGAAATGTTGGATAGGTTTCACTTTTGAAGGTAATCGTTGTCATTATGGATTATGCAACAATCCCAATGTTTACAGAATATCCGAAGAGAACAGAAAAACTCTTCACGAGAATTTGAACAAGTTAGATATATTTTCTCGCAAAGAAAGTAATTGGTGGCCATTTTATGCTCATTATACAAACTTGTCGCTTGACACTTGGGAAAATGACATTATTAAAAGTGACAACTTTCTGAATGAGTGCAAAGAAAAAATTGAAAAATTACTTATAGCGATGGAAGGAATAAATTTTTAAAACCAAATGGGCGACCGCCTAACAGCAGTTTGGCAAAATGGCGGGTTCAGTGCTTCGTATGACAGTTTAGTGGTAGGTTCAAGTGCAGTTCTTCGATTGAACTTTTATGCTAAAAAACCGCCACTTCGCCAAGCTGCAAAACGTTACAGGCAAGCATAAACCGACACCCTACATAAATTGAACAATGGCGACAGTAATAGACAACATTCCATTAGACGAAACGAACGTAGAGTTCAACTATGCGTCAGATTTTGTTAAACACACGGACAGGCTTGTCTATTTGACAGGAAAAGCAGGAACAGGTAAAACGACTTTTCTAAAATATCTTCGTGAAACCACGACAAAGAATACTGTAATTCTTGCGCCAACAGGTGTAGCAGCAATTAACGCAGGTGGACAAACAATTCATTCGTTTTTTCAAATACCATTTGGCCCTTTTGTAATCAATGATAAAAGGTTACGGTCAAGTAAGGATTTTGGCGATACTGATGAGACTACAATATATAACACGTTCAGGTATCGTGAAGACAAAAGAATTATTCTTGAAGAACTTGAACTTTTGATAATTGATGAAATTTCAATGGTTCGTTGTGACACCTTAGACGTTATAGACAGAATTTTAAGAGTTTTTAGAAAAAAGCCGTATCAACCATTTGGCGGTGTTCAAGTAATTTTAATTGGCGATACATTCCAACTTCCGCCAATAGCTGATTTTGAACAATGGGAAATTTTGAAAGATTATTATCAAAGTCCATTTTTCTTCAGCTCAAAAGTTGTAACCGAAAATAAACCAATATACATTGAACTAAAAAAAATATACAGACAAAAAGAACAAGAATTTATTGACCTATTGAACAAAATAAGAGTAAATCAAATTACTGATATAGAACTAAATAAGTTAAATCAAAAATACAACCCGACATTTTCAGCCAATGGTTCAAATAATCATATAATCCTTTCTACAACAAATGCTCAAGTAAATCAAACAAACACCACAAAGTTAGATGAACTAAAATCCGAATTAAAAGTTTTCGCAGGTGAAATAACAGGAACATTCCCGAAAGACAGTAGAGGAAACTATTTATTACCCACCGAATTGAATTTGCATTTGAAAGTTGGCGCACAAGTAATGATTTTGAAAAATGATACGGGAGAATTTAAGCGATATTTCAATGGAAAAATTGGCAAGATTTCATCATTAGACAATGACAAAATAATTGTAGAATTTTCCAACCAATCAAAAGTTCAAATAGAAAAAGCATCTTGGGACAATGTTCAATACACTTGGAACAAAGAAAAAAAGAAAATTGAAGAGAAAATAATAGGAACTTTTACGCAATATCCTTTAAGATTGGCTTGGGCTATTACAGTTCATAAAAGTCAAGGACTTACTTTTGAAAATGTTTATGCTGATTTAGGTTCAGCTTTTGAAGACGGACAAGTTTATGTTGCTCTTAGCCGTTGCACTTCATATAACGGGCTTGTTCTAAAGTCGCAAATTCATCGTAACAAAATAAGAACAAACTCAAAAGTAATTGAGTTTGCAAAAACTGAAACACCAAGCACCTTAATTGTTCAAGAGCTAAATTCAGGAAAAGCAGATTTTTATTACAAAAAAGTTCGTGAAGAAATTAAATTACTAAACTTCACAGAGGCATACGACAATTTTGTAAAAGCAATCAAATTTAGAAACGATATTGAAACCGACTTGTTTAAAAAGTATTTTGTCGTAACAGCCAATAGACTTGGTTCGTTCAGACAAAAACACACTGACACATTAAACGAACTTGTAACGAAAACGCAAGAAAATGAAGAATTGCAAATTTCAGTTTCGGAATTAGAAAATGAAAAACTAAGTCAGCAGACAAAAATAAACGACCAAAACAAAGCAATTAAACTCTTGCTTGACAAAACCAAAGACCTTGAAAAACAAAGCGAAAAGCTGAAATCTGAAATTTCAACTTTGACAACAGAAAAAGCAAACGCAGAAAAAACAATACAGCAACATCAAAAAACAATTCAAGGAAATAAGGCAATAATTTCAAAATTGGAAACGACAAGAAAGAGTAACGAACAAGAAATTGAACGGCTAAGAAATTTAAAATGGTATCAAAAACTATTCGGACAGAAATAATGCCTGCCTGTAACAAGGTATTGCCAAAAGCGGGGCTGAAGTACAAAATTCAGCGTTAGTGCTTCTATTCCGCCAAAAACGAATTTTATTCGTTTTTTTTCTATAAATTTACTTCATAAAAATTCGTTTTGGCTCGCCTCAGTGCAAAATCGAAACTTTCCGCTTCGATTTCCCCGCCTTCGGCAAGCGCCTGATCCGTTGGCGGTAATTATAAAAACGACCCAATACCAAATGAATTGACCAATGAAAAAACTATTGAAAGACAGAGTAATTATTGCAAGTGATGTTAGTGGCGACCGAGATGGTATTGGCGTTGAAATTTACCGTGACAACAAAATAATTATGGAAATATTTCGTGATGACACAAAACGAACACGAACTGTGACCTTTTTTCAGCAAGATATTTCGTTAGACTTGCTTGAAGAAAGTATTCAGACTTTCAAAAAAGAAATTCCTTGGAACTTTATTGACTAATATCTAAAACATAGAAAAATGCCATTCCCATTAGACGAAAAATATATTACCGAAACTGAAAACGAACTTGGAGTTATTTTTCCTGACAAGTTCAAGTCTAAAATGATGCAAGAAAATGGCGGAGAATTAATGACAGAGGACGACGATTGGAACTTATATCCATTTTTTGACAAATCAGATAAGAAAAGAATTAGTAGAACTTGTAATCATATCGGTTTAGAAACTAAACAAGCAAAAAACTGGGGCAATTTTCCTTCAAACGGAATTGCAATTGCTTCAAATGGAAGTGGCGATCATTTAGTATTATTACCGACAAAAGAGAATAACGGAAAACTAAGTGATGAAATTTTCACTTGGTATCACGAAACAGGAAAAACAGAAAAAGTTGCAAATATAATTGACGAACTAATGGACAACTAATAATAACTACCGCCAACATCGCATTGGCGAAATGGCGGTTTAAGGGAAAATTGAAAGTTTAGCTTCGCTGCTACTTCGTGGTCTCCTTTTTTTGTCGCAACAGCCTTTTATATTTCCTTTTTTCTTAAATTTAGAAAATATTAAAAGGCTGTTGCTTAGCTTAGTGCAAAATTGAAAGTTTTGGCTTTCTAATCCGCCACTATCGCCAATACGCGGCCCGTTGAGAGGAAATCCCTCCGGGCTTCCCTCTCAACGGATCAGGCGCTTGCCGGAATACAGCCCTTCGGGACTGTCCTCTAACACGCGCTTGGAGCTGTATCAAAATCTGAAGTTCTATATAAAAATGATTGTACTGAGAAAAAAGCAAGTGAATTTTATAATAATTGGGTCTTTAATATACAAGAGGAAGCAAAAAACTTCAGTAGTATCAAAGAACAATCTATTATTGAAAATAGTTCGATATCAGTTTCTGTTCATAGAGATAAATCATTAGGTCCCATATTATCAAATATACCTAAACAACTTAGAGTACATAAAAAATTATGGCTTAGATTTACTTTAAAAACTAAAATTTCACCTCCATTTGATGTGAAATGGATAGTCGAGAATGATGGAGATGAAGCCAAAGCAATTCCTGACCTTGGACATGAGACGTGGGATTATAATTGCAATAATCAAATAAATTTTCATTGGGAGAGAGCTGCTTATAAAGGAGTGCATAAATTAAAAGCTGAAATTTATAAGAATAATATTAAAGTTGAATCTCAAAATTTTGAAGTTCGAATCATAAAATAAAAACACTACACACAACATCGGTAGCTGTTGCACAACTCGGTTTTTTGTTGATATATCAAAATATTTGACCTCGTTTAAGCCTGTTTAAGCGAGGTTTGTTATTTTAATAGCTATAGAATCTTGATTTTTATAATGGCTGATATTGGCTAATTTTGATGTTTTGTAAAGCCTTTTCAATAGCGAATAGTATTTCCTTTGCACTAAAAACAATAGAGGTAGTTATATTCAGCAACTGAAAACGAATAAAAATATAAAATAATCATCTTTTTAGCTTTCCTACTTTGTTAGGGATCTGTAGCTTTTTAGGTTTAGGTTGATTTACTACTTTCTTGTCCAAATCATATTGATACTGACTGTCCTTCAACTGGTTTATTTTTCGTAAATCTTCCAAAAAGCGGTTCGGCTGACGTACCAGTGGGTTCACAACAGAAAGCAACTCCAAAAGAGTTGCTTTTTTTGTTTAAGCCAGACTTTTCTAAGCCTTACACACTAATATCAGTGAATAAGCTATTTTAAGGCTTTAGAAAAGGTTTGTTTCTGTGCCAAACGAATTTTCGCAGTATCCGAAAATTGGCACAAACACGAACCTTTATAATAAATGCATTGTGCATCTACTCCTTGTTCATCCGCTGGATCATCCTATAACGTCTGATCAAGTCACCCTCTATTTCTCCACTTATCGACCGTATGCGCCCCTCCAAATCATAATCTATACGTCTATCTCCGATTTGCCTTACACGTCCCTCGAAGTCATAATCTATGCGATTTCCTCCTATACTTCGAATACGATTATTCAAATCATATTCCACACGATCATTACCTAACATCCGTACGCGACCATTAAGATCATAATCTACTTTCTCATGTCCGATCTGTTTGACCTTATTATTGAAAAAATCATAGTTAATCCGTTCATCACCCACCCTCGAAATTCGACCGTCCAAATCATAATCGACTCGCTTATCTCCTATCCTACTCACTTTTCGATCCAAATTATAATCTATTCGCAAATCACCAATACGGGATAGCTTTCCATCCAAGTTGTAGTCAATCCTCAATTCACCAACACGTGATATCTTTCCGTCCAAGTTATAATCCAATCGGGCATTGTGACCTCTGCTATATGCAGGATCAATGTCTTTAATCTCACCCCGATAATCCATTAACAAATGGACCGCTCCTTCCTGCACACCTATAAGCGGTGATCGGCTATCACCACCAACCCACACTTTTTGGGCAAATGTGGTATTAAACATACTCAGAACAAGAATGATAACAAAGATTCTCATAATACGTTAAGATTACTGTTTCTCCAAATTTGACGAGTACAGCACAGGAAAGTTTAAATAGCGAGTACTGTTCAACATATAACTTTTTAAATATGTATCAGACTTTTTCCTAATTTTAGAACCAAAGAGAATACCAACTTTAAAAGTAAGGTTTAACCAATACGCTCGAAGAAGTGAATATGAAAGATTTTATCAGTAATAAATTGACAATATTTTTTGCACTTGGCCTAATATCTTCATTAGCAGTGATACTATTTGCCAGCATATTGATAAGCGGTCATTCAGCACCCGATGAGTTGGCAGGTATATACTTATTGTTCACACTTATTCCTCTGGTAGTTTTGCTTATCGCCGACCGTATCTGTGTCAGAAAGTTCGGGACGAAAAGTGTCAATAAAATACAATTCTATATCCTTGGTAGTATAATACTTCTTTTTATTATCAATTGGGTAAGGTTACAAACACAAGCTTAACATCCTATGAACAAACTATTTATAGCTATACTACTCCTTTCAATTGTCGCTTGCGGAAATAAAGGCGCTGATTATCGGTCACAGGAAAACGAAACATTCTTAGCTGAGATTGCGCAACATGCAAAAGCTTCCATTACGGACATAACGGAACTAAAAAGACAACCGACGAATACATTTATCATTTCCACAAGGTGCCGTTTGCCAGATGATTTGGTTGAAACCTATCATACTAATAATGGCTCCATAATCAATACCGACGACGATATATGGGATATAGCCACCTATACAATTAAAAATCATGAACTGATAAATGAACAAAACGAAAAACTTCAATTCAAGGATATCGGAAACTCACCCTCTCTACAGGAATATGCTATAGAAGAATATGAAACCATATTATATCAGCAGCTAGGTATTATGCTCACACTAGACAAAAAATTTGAAAAACTAGATGGGTTTATAGAGATCGTGTTCGAAATACCTAACGGCAATAAAAAAGAAATAAGAATTCCTGTTGATATATCTATTCAGGATACATTAGAATAATAGAAGAAATGGGGGCAGCTTATCTGTTGTAAGGTTTGGCAGAGCCTTTTTAAAGCAGAAGCTATCAAGTGGATAAATTATTGCGCATCCTGTGTAACCAGATTTTGACTCATCGGCGTATTACTATTGGTTTGATTTTTGCTATGTTCCACCTAGAAAAATAAACCCGAAGATTAGTCAGTATAACCATTGAAATTAATTTGACATAATTTTAGCGCATTTATGATATTAATTGTTGATGATAAAACAGAGAATATATTTTCCTTAAG
Source organism: Sphingobacterium wenxiniae (assembly GCF_900116225.1). Classification (GTDB taxonomy): domain Bacteria; phylum Bacteroidota; class Bacteroidia; order Sphingobacteriales; family Sphingobacteriaceae; genus Sphingobacterium; species Sphingobacterium wenxiniae. The sequence goes on along the minus strand of NZ_FOZZ01000002.1, from coordinate 221,462 downwards.
AACTCTTTTGGAATCTAAAAAATTTCATGTGGATACGGCTTTATCCGGTGAAGAGGCATTAAAAAAGGTTTTAAAAAATAATTATGCCCTTATTATTCTTGATGTCCAGATGCCAGGTATGGATGGATTTGAAGTTGCGGAGACGCTATCCGGATACAGCAAGACCAAAGACATTCCGGTTATTTTTTTATCAGCCATCAATACCGATAAAAAATTCATCACCAAGGGGTACGAATCGGGAGGAATAGATTACATTACTAAACCTGTAGACCCTGATATTTTATTATTGAAAGTCAGAACTTTCTATAGATTATATGAGCAGACCTTGTCTTTGAACGAAGCGCAGCAGAGGTTACAATCCGAGATAGAAACGAGAAAGCAAGCCCAAGAAGAGTTAAAAAATCAAGTAGAGCACCTGCATTCTATCCTGGAAAGTCTTCCACAGATTGCGTTCACATCCGATATCCACGGAGAAATAACATTTGTTAACCAAAACTGGTTTCGTTATTCCCTTTCCTCTTCTCGATTTCCTGAAATACCTGCGGAAGACAAACATATCCTGGAGCATTTTCTATGCAATTGCGCAACTTTGACCCAGCCCGTTGAAAATGAAATCCGTATCAAAGAGATAGAAACAGGTACATTTCGCCATCATCTTCTACGCATTATGCCTATAGTGGAGGAAGGAATCGTTCGAAACTGGATTGGCACATTTACTGACATAGAGGATCAAAAACAAATGGAGAGCAAAAAAGACGAATTTCTGAGTATTGCTAGCCATGAATTAAAGACTCCTCTTACCGGTATCAAGGCTTACATACAATTACTAGAACGGTCGTCTAATATCTCTTCGGAGTCAAAAACACATACCTATATTTCAAGAGCCAAAGATGAAGTCTTAAAACTGGAAAGCCTTATTTCAGATCTCTTGGACATTTCTAAAATAGAAAATGGTAAACTAAAAATCAATAAGGTGGAGATGGATATGGAAAAGACAATAAATCATGCCATTGAAACAATCGGCTATACCCATGCATCAAATATTATAATTGAAAGGCAAGGTGAGCTATTTGAACACCCTATCTTTGCAGATGCGCTACGTATTGAGCAGGTATTGATCAATTTTCTAACCAACGCAATCAAATATTCTCCAAATACTGACAAGGTTTTGGTCAAAACAGCAATTAAAGACAATAATGCTTATATTGCTGTACAGGATTTCGGCATTGGAATCCCTTTGGAAAAGCAGAAATACATTTTTTCAAAATTTTACCGTGTGGAAGAATCGTCTTTAAAATTTCAAGGTTTAGGCATTGGTTTGTACATCTGTGCTGAGATTATTAATCAGCACAGAGGCAGTTTCGGTATCCATAGCAATATCGGAGAAGGAACAACCATCTACTTTACCATACCTTTAAATTAATCAAAATATGCCTAAGCAACTTCTCAAAAAGCTACAGATTGGATTTGGGTTTTCTTGTGCAATTCTGATCATCACGTCATTTGCATCTTATTTTAGTGTACAGAATCAAATAGAGCACCGATCCAGAGTTATGCAGACTCAAAATGTACTTTTACAGGCTGACCGGATATTGGTCGACTTATTAAATGCAGAAACAGGTCAACGGGGGTATTACCTGACCAATCGAGAATCCTTTTTAGAACCCTATTATAGAGGATTGGAATCGTTGCCGAAATCCCTATCGGAAATAAAGAAACAACTACCTGATACCTCTATGCAAGTTGCGCGCATGGATACAATTTCCTATTTGGTTAGTACTCGATTGAATATATTAACCGATTTAGTCAATACCAAAAAGGCTGGAGGCAATATTGATCCTGATCGTTTGGAACAGGGAAAATTGTATATGGATAGTTGCCGTATGGTTATACAAGATTTTATAGCTTCCGAAACCGAGCGTTTGGAGAGACGCAGTAATACAATGAATGTCTTCTCCAACTATACTTCGATATTCATTCTTTTAGCCTGTTTCATTTCATTGATAATCACCTTCATCTTCTACAGACAGATTCGAAACGAATTTTCAAAAAGGGAAAAATTACAACAGGAACTTCAAACAAAAGATGAACAATTAGCGAAGCGATTGGCTGCTGTTCAGCGAATCGCTAAGAAGGTTGCGCTTGGTGATTATACTGTACGGGCCCACGAAGATGAAAAAGACCATCTTGGTGGAATCGCATCAGCATTGAACGAGATGACGGCATCACTACAAGCATCTTTTAATGAAATCAATGAAAACGAGTGGAAACAAACGGGATTGGTGAAGATCAATGAGATATTGACCGGAAACAAAAATGAAGAAAATATTGCCGGTGATGCATTGGCCCATTTGGTGAACTACGGAGAATGTATAAATGGAGCTGTTTATATATTGGAAAACAAGCGTCTCCTATTAAAAAGTTCCTATGGACTGGAATCGAACATGCAAAAAGAGTATCATCCGGGTGAGGGTATGATCGGTCAGGTATTCGCTAATAAACGCTTAAAACTATTTGAGGATATTGATACAGACAATTTCGTTGTGAGTTTTGCGACAGGCCAACTCAAACTGACCCATGTCGTTTGGTTGCCTCTCGTATCCAAAGGAGAATGTTTTGGCGTTATCGAATTGGGGGCAAGTAAGAAATTTGACAAAGTTGATCTCAGCTTCTTCCAAGAAGCATGTCGCATGATTACGTTGGAAATATTAGCAGCAAAAAGCAGACAACATATCAAAATGCTCTTAGAAGAGACCCAAGCGCAGTCCGAAGAACTGCAAATGCAGCACGGCGAGCTGGAAAATCTCAACACGGAATTAGAAGCCCACACCCAGCGCTTACAGGCATCGGAAGAAGAACTTAAAGTACAACAAGAGGAATTGCTACAGTCCAACCAAGAATTGGAAGAGCGCTCTAAACTCCTCGAGGAAAAGAACCAATTGATTGCTTTGCGAAACTCGGAAATACAGAAAAATATAGAAGAACTCGCCTTAAGCACCAAATACAAATCGGAGTTTTTAGCAAATATGTCGCACGAATTGCGGACTCCGCTCAATTCCATATTATTGCTTTCTAGACTTATGGTGGAGAATGCAGATAAAAACCTTACCGAAGATCAAATTGAATCGGCAAAAGTTATTCAAAGTTCCGGTTCAAGCCTGTTAAGTCTGATTGATGAAATTCTCGACCTGTCCAAGATTGAGGCGGGCAAGATGGAACTTGAATATGAATCCGTCCGGGTGACTACACTTTGCCGTGATCTGAAAAACATGTTCCAGCCACTGGCATCGGAAAGAGGGCTTGTATTCCAAACAAACATCGATTCGACAGTTCCAGAAAAAATCGAAACCGATAAATTACGGCTGGAACAGGTACTACGCAATTTACTTGCCAACGCTATCAAATTTACCCAAAAAGGAGAAGTCCGCCTCACTATCGAAGCCGACAATAAGTACAAAAATTTTATTCGTTTTGCCGTCTCTGACACGGGGATCGGCATCAGTGAAGAGAATCAACAGATCATATTCGAGGCCTTTCAACAAGCAGATGGATCAACCAGAAGAAAGTTCGGCGGAACTGGCCTTGGTCTATCCATCAGTAGAGAAATTGTCAAGCTATTGGGTGGACATATCACCTTGGAAAGCAAGCTTGGTGAAGGCAGCACATTCATCATCCACATACCGATGCAAGCTACAATATCCCAACTTGAAGACAGGATATTGTCAGAACTCGAAATAGCACCATCCATAGACGAAGAAATCAAGGAACTGACACCTGCTGAAACTTATATGGTTCCCGATATTCCAGAAGAAGTTGAGGATGATCGAAACAACCTAATGCCCAACGATAAACTTATCCTTATCGTAGAGGATGATACTAATTTTGCAAAAGCACTGTTAAAATATACACATCAGCAAAAATACAAAGGTATTGTGCTCGTTCGTGGAGATCAGGTACTTTCAATAGCCGAAAAATATCAACCACTGGCTATCCTATTGGACATTCAGTTGCCGATAAAAAATGGCTGGGAAGTGATGGACGAACTAAAAAGCAATCTAAAAACAAGACATATCCCTGTACATATCATGTCTTCCCTGCAGATGAAAAAAGAAAGTCTGCTGAAAGGGGCGATTGATTTTATCAATAAGCCGGTTGCCTTAGAACAGATGGATCAGATGTTTAAAAAGATCGAAGATGCGCTAAGTCGGCATAATCAAAAAGTACTGATCGTCGAGGAAAATCCGAAACATGCCGCTGCACTCTCCTATTTCTTACACAACTACGATATCACCTCTGAAATCAAATCCAGTGTGGAAGACAGTATCGAAACACTATTGAGTTCCAAAGTGAATTGTGTCATTATGGACATGGGACTACCGGATAAAATTGGTTACGAGACATTGGAAGCAATCAAGCGCCATGAAGGTCTGGAAAATCTTCCTATCATTATTTTTACAGGTAAGAATGTTTCGCATGCTGAGGAACTCAAAATAAAACATTATGCAGATTCTGTTGTCATTAAGACAGCACATTCATTTCAACGTATTTTGGATGAAGTAGGTATATTTCTTCATTTGGTAGAAGAACATCAAGCAGAACCTAAAAGTAAAAGTAATAAATTAGGAAAGCTTGGTGATGTACTACATGGAAAGACAATATTGATCGCCGATGATGATGTCCGAAATATATTTTCCTTAACGAAAATATTGGAAAAATATAAGGTCAATGTCATATCTGCGATGAACGGTAAGGAAGCACTAGCACAGCTGCAGGTACATCCCGAGATTTCAATCGTATTGATGGATATGATGATGCCCGAGATGGATGGGTATGAGACAATACAAAAGATTCGACAGACAACGGCATATAAGGACCTACCGATTATATCGGTAACAGCCAAAGCCATGACGGGAGACCGAGAGAAATGTATTCAGGCAGGAGCTTCTGACTATATATCAAAACCTGTAGACAAGGATCAACTTTTATCCTTATTGCGTGTTTGGTTATATGAGATATAAATAACAGAAAAAATGACTACCGTGAAAAGAGATGTTATCTTGATTATCGATGATGATAATCGTAACACTTTTGCCTTGCAATTGACATTAAAGGCAAAAGGCTATAAATTTATATCTTCTTCAAGTGCTGAGGAGGGACTTACAATTTTGTCTAGCCGCCCTGACATTGGATTAATATTGATGGATATGATGATGCCCGAGATGGATGGTTATCAAGCTTTGAAGATTATACAATCATCGGCGCTATATCCCAATATCCCTGTTATTTCCGTAACCGCTCAAGCGATGAGTGGTGATCGCGAAAAATGTTTACAGGCAGGGGCAGCAGACTACATCGCCAAGCCAATTGATGTAGACATTTTAATGAATGTACTAAAAAAATGGATGTAGTAATGATGGAACTGGATATTATCAAAGATGATGAAATGGATCTGCTGTTGGAAGATGTATCCACAATTTATGGCTACGATTTCACCCAATACAGCAAAGCATCCCTTAAAAGACGTCTAAACCGTATCTGTCTTATTGATAAGCTGGCCAGTTTTGCTGAACTAAGATATCAGGTCGTAAATGACCCCTCCTATCTCCAACGTTTCGTTGAAGAGATAACGGTCAACGTTACCGAGATGTTCCGAGATCCTTATTTTTATAAAAAACTACGGGAAGATATTTTACCAAAATTGGGTACTTATCCCTTTATCCGTATTTGGGTAGCAGGTTGTTCTACCGGAGAAGAGGCTTATTCAATAGCAGTTTTATTACAAGAAATCAATTTGTATCACAAATCTTTGATCTATGCGACCGATATCAACCCGACTGTTATAGAGAAGGCTTCAAAAGGCATTTTTCCACTGAGTAAAATGAAACAATATTCAGAGAATTATATTCATGCTGGAGGTACCCAAGATTTCTCAAGTTATTATGTTGCGATGTATGATATTGCTAAATTCCATGAGAGCCTCAGTAAGCGCATATTATTCTCCACACATAACTTAGTGTCAGACAGCTCGTTCAATGAATTTCAGTTAATTCTTTGTCGAAATGTATTGATTTACTTTGACAAAGATCTGCAAAACAAAGTCTTCCGTCTTTTTGACAACAGTTTACAAAATCTATGTTACTTGGCATTGGGAGACAAAGAGACCCTTCGATTTTCTTCATTAGAAAGTCGTTACAGGCAGGTGAAAGATCAAAAAATATGGCAAAAATTAAATTAAGAAGGTAAACAATAAGTTTATGGCAACAGATATACTATTAATAGGAGGATCGGCGGGCAGTATCACTGTTCTGTTGCAGGTTTTGCCCGCTATTGACACAGATATATCTTTTCCTATCGTTATTGTCTTACATCGTAAATCGTATCCGAAAAGTGAGTTAGACCACTTGTTAGAAATTTCAACCGCTCTTCCTGTCCAGGAGGTAGACGATAAAATGGAATTGGAAAACGGAAAGATATATTTGGTCCCTGCTGATTATCATTTATTATTTGAAGACGAGCGTTCCATAGCACTGGATGTGTCCGAAAAGGTAAATTATTCACGCCCCTCTATAGATGTCACATTTCTGTCTGCAGCCAGTATATTCGGTGACAGAACAGTGGCATTATTGCTATCGGGAGGTAACAAGGATGGTGTAGAAGGATTGGTAAGCATTGTCGAGCACCAAGGAAGGGTGCTGATACAAGATCCGGTAACAGCTGAAGTAGATTACATGCCCCAACAAGCAATGGAGGCTCTGCCTACGGCTACTATACTGCGTCCTGAGCATATGGCTGACGCTATTAATCAATTGAAACATTACAAATAACTAAACTAACATAACCATGAAAAACAAAACTATCCTCGTATTTGATGACGATCAAGCTATTTTAGATATATTCTCTATCGTATTGGAAGCCGGTGGATATAAAGTCGAGATATCCTCCACTTCCCATGATATTATTGAGAAAGTAGCAGAGATAAAACCTGATGCAATTATTATGGATAATTGGATTCCTGAAATTGGTGGTGTAGAAGCGACACGGTTATTAAAAAGCCACCCAGATTTTCAACAGATTCCAGTCATCTACTGTTCTGCAAACAACGATATAGAGTCTTTAGCGAGTCTTGCAGGTGCAGAAACTTACCTTTCCAAACCATTTGACCTAGATGATCTGGAAAGAAAAATTGCAGACATCATTCCGTCCTAAAAGCATATATTGAATTTTTGATAAAGAAAAAACAGGAGTTTCTCGATGAGAGAAACTCCTGTTTACCTATAATTCCTTCAAAAAGCTCATACTATACGAAGTTAGCCCAATCTGAATCGCCTTCATAATCTACCACCGGTTCAGCATTATTTTTTGCGTTTAGCTGTCCATGAAACATACCCAAGTCTGTTAAAATATGCTGACGGGTAATTTCTACCAATTCTGCATTGAAACCATCCAATCGCAACACCAATTGGAAACTAATAACACGGGCAATCATACGGCCAATCGTTACCAAGTCGCGTTGCTTCAGTGAGCTATCTATATTGAAATCCAATTGTGCCTTAAAGAAATCTGCACTCTGGTTCGTATTGCTATACGTTTTTAAGAACCTTAAGAGATTAATCTCTTTAGCTCTACGCATTAATTTCGCCACGGCTTCTGCTATTTGTGCGTACAGCATTTCGTTAGAACCTTCAAAAATCTGGAACGGTCTGCTATCGACAACACCCCTACCAGCAACATGATCCAGTCTATAACCATTTGCTCCGGCCAACTGCAAGCTGATCTGTGCAGATTCCTGCATCAAATCTGTCACCAAAGCTTTCAATGTATTCGCTTCAATGCTCATTGTTGCCAAATCATGTTCAATACCACTCTGTCCAACGCTATATGCACACATTCCTGAACAGATCGTATAAGCAGTTTGTATTCTCGAAACCTGATATTTCACCGAGTCAATATTCAACAAAGGAACACCGCTCACAATCCTTTGCTGACAGTGTTGCAAAGTTTCGTCCAATAGTCTTTTGATAAAGCCCATGCCCATGCCCGGGAATTGTAATCTACTGCGGTGAAGCATATCCAACATCAATTTGATACCCGTGCTTTCCGCTACTAATTTTTGATCTTCCGGAACTACAATATCAATCTCATTGATACCATAAGGAATGGCGTATAAGCCTAAATTGTTGTAGCGGTGTACCATTGGAATATGTTCTGCCGGATTGCTGTCATCTGTCACAAAGAAGTCTATATCTCTTGCCAATTCACCATTTGCAATAGATTTACGAGCAGTCACCAACCAGAAATCAGCTGCACCGCTTAGTCCCTGCCAATGTTTTTGCCCAGTGACACGATATGTATCTCCTACTTCTTGATACGATGTCTTCATATTCAAGGCATCACTTCCGTAAGCCTGTTCAGTAATCATCAATCCACCCATTGCATTGTTCTCAATGAATTTCTTGAATACACGCTCCTGAACAGAAAATTGTCCATATTTCGCCAACGGCTCCAAGAAAAGAGCAATATTAATCCCAAACATTAGGGAAAGCGCTAACGATTCATAAGATGCGGCTGATAGAACACTCAAACATTCTTTCACCAAAACTCCCCGTCCTCCGTAGAGTGTCGGAACAGCAACCGATAAAGGTTTTTTCTTCATGATCTCCGAAAGAAATTCAGCAGGAAGATCACGCTGAAGTCCTAGCGCATTAAAATCATACTCCTCGCGGAACAAATGCTTAAGGTGATTTCTGAAGTCTGTGATAAAGGTGCTAAAATCGGTTTGTGCGTCTACTGCGTTCATGTTTTTTTATTACTTATTTAATACTATCGACACCTCCTTGTACTAAATCTACAATATCTACAAACAAGCATCTGAAACAAAATTAACCAGTTATGAAAAAAAAGACTATGAAGACTTGGACAATATATAGGACAAATCGTGCATTAACAAAAAAAAAAAAAAATCATTATATGTTCCTACTAATTTATCTCGACTTTCTGTAGCGCACAATTGATTAATCTTTGTCGGGACTTTCCCATTGAAGTGCCCTCCCCTCGACACGCATCAGATTTCCGTTTTCATCTTTCTCATCCAACGGAACGAGATGCAATTGTTCCTTTACTTTATTAAAATGATAACGGTAATAATAAACATCGTCTATCCGATAAAGGCAGAAAGCGGGTGTTTTCTCCCCTATCAAACTCAACGCAATGATATTGTTTTTTTCATCCAGTTGATATGTCCCGACAGATTGCTCATTAACGAATACCTGATTACCTTCAAAGGACAATAGGTCTCCCTGCGGCACAGGCATATATAAATCTATGGACTGCCAATCAGATTCCGCTTTCAATTGCCAGGTATAAGCCGTAAAGTTTTTTGGGTTATTTGCAGCAGTATTTTGTACAATTTCATCTTCTATCTGTGCCAGGAGAGGAAGAATTGAGCGTTCGACAGATCCTCCTTCCTCCCAATATTTCCAATATACCCGAGATACCTGCATATCCTTATGAATAAAGATTTCCTTGGGCGGGCGATGATCAAAGCAGATAAAAGTGTAATAGTTACCCTCGACATCATGGAAAACCATTTCGTAATAATCCGTAGCCTTAAAATCTTTTAATATGTAAGCAGCATAAGATTGGGAGACACCCAGATAGATAGTCAATGTTGCAAAAGCATAACTCGGATTGTCGCTATCCAAATTACGGTAAGTCTGCGACGATCCATTTTCAAGTACAAATGCCTTGATCTTATTAAAAAGTTCGGGACTAAACTTGTCAGATATATCCATATAGTCTTTCCGCTGTCCACATGATATGCATACAGTAAACAAAAAGGACAATAACAGTATAAAAACACGCATAATAGACTTTCTTATCAATAAACATACGAAATAGGAATGGAAGTATCATATAAATTTGTTACTTTGGTTCTTCTTGTTACAAGACTTATACACGTGAAAGCTAAGTTTTTATATCATATATTTTTTTTAATCTGCCCGCTTGTCCAAATTCAAGCACAAACCCTCCTTCCCAGCACCAAAGAGACGCTGGAAAAGGTAGAACAGTCGCACCTAAAGAATAAGGTTCAGCACATATTGCCTGTATTGGAGGAGACAATCCGGACAACGACATCCCCTGCCGACTTGGCCTATCTATATGCTTACCAGAGTAGCTGGTACATCGCTTTGGACAGTCTGCGGAAAGGCAAAGAGCTGCTTGACCGCAGCCTTGAAGAAGCTATCAAATCTGAGCAAAACACAGCTTTAGCAGTAGCGTACCGGGCGAAAGCGCATCTCAACAACAGCCTGAACCTTCCAGACGCCGTCATAAACGATGCATTGACCGGTCTTAAATATGTAGAAGAAACAGACGAAGATCTGCAAACAAAATACGCCCTGAACTACCTGCTTTACGGAGCTTACAGCAAATGGGACGACAGTGAGAAAATGGAGAAATACATCCGCGCCTGCCGTAAATATGCCATTCAGGCTGAAAATATCAATCTACAGGCGAATGTGAATAACGGCATCTCTAGCATGTATCAGGCACGCTATAGGAAGACCAACGAATCACATCTTCTGGATAGCTCCTTCTTTTACCTAAACAACTCCTTTACCTTACAACAGCAAAACCCTGATAAGGTCAGTGGGAATACATTTGTCATTACCTGTATAAATCTGGCAAATTATTACCTGGAATTTTCTTCAGAGGATTTGCCAACACGAAAGCAGAAGGCCTTCCAATACCTTGAATATGCGGAAACAAAACTCCAAAAGAAAGAGGCTTCTACAGACAAGCTGGTCAATATTTTCGGTATCAAAAGCAGCTTTGCACAAAAAGAAGGGAATCTCCCTCTTGCTGAGCAGTATTTGCTACAAGGTTTGGCTATACTCATGAATGACAATGGGCATTATTACCGTTTAGAATATGCCATAAACCAAGATTTAAAAGAAATTTCTTTAAAGAAAAATGATCTCAAGTCTGCCATCAATTATCAACAACGAGCAGAACAATTGTTACGAAAATCATTTGATGAGCAACAGCTCCTTAATGCACAGCGCCTGGAAGTACAGTACGAAACGGATAAAAAAGACCAACAGCTTAAATTATTATCTGAACGGGAATCTTTTCGCAAGAAACAGAATTATCTCTATGGCGGAATAGCCGCTGCACTACTGTTTGGCCTGGTTTTTATGTTTATCTCTTATCATTTCAGGCTAAAATATTCTGTAGAACGAGAGAAAAAGCTACAGCAGGAGAAGAATGACGCGGAAAACCAAGCTGCATTACAGCTAAAAATCGAGAAAGAAGAACAGGAGCGCTTAAAAGCCGAACAGGAGCTGTTGGATTTGAAACGTCAACAATTGGAAAAAGAAGCTTTGGCGAATAGTTTGCTTATCGACCATAAGAACGACATGCTTCAACAGATCAAGTCCAAGATACAAGAAGGTGATACAGGGAAAATACAAAAACTCCTGAAAGAAGAAATGTTGCTAAACGCAGATTTCGAGGATGTTAAAATGCAGATACAAGCTCTACATCCTGATTTTTTCAATCAGTTGAATGAAAAAGCCATACAGAAACTCACCCCATTAGATTTAAGATACTGCGCCTATCTCTATTTGAAGATGACAACAAAACAGATTGCTCAAGCACTACATGTCGAACCACAAAGTGTACGTATGTTCAAGTATAGGCTCAAGCAGAAATTTGGTTTAGGGAAAGAAATAGATTTAGAAAGCTTTTTAGGGACCATGAATACGATGAAAAATTGATTCAACTATGTTTGATAAGATGAAACCAAAGATACCATGATATAGATTTTGACAAACTTCAGTCAAATGTGCCATTTACCCATCACTTCCATCGCTCTAACCATTGTTGTTCTTCGACAGTCAAATCTTTTACCACTGCAACATACTTCGGATTCGGTATATACCAGCCAAAATCACTATAGAAATGATGGAGTTGGGGATCTTGGAATACATAACCCCGTCTTGCAAATGGTAGGTTACGCAGTATTTTCTTTGCTTCCGGAGTCGTGTTGTCCCCATAAAAGGCTTGTTCTTGCAAATAGATGGAAAAAGGGAGGTAGAAATCCACACCGTCTATTTCAGATACACCCATATACGGACTGAAACTTTGGAGGAATAACTCACCTTTTGGTCTAAATTTTTTCTTGGTGAAGACAATTTTTCCATGTTGGACATAGCAGTGCATCGCATCAGTATTGATTGGTGAGTCGGGAGAACCAGCTATTTCACAAATCTTACCTTTTCCCTGTATCTTCCAGTCGTTGATGTTGTTGAAAAAGGACTTATTTAGGTAAAACTCTTCAAAATGCCCCATGTCAATCTCCAAGGTGAAATCGTCTATCTGTCGATTGGCCCAACGATTGGCCGCCGTGAGCACATACTCGAAATAATAGTTGTAGGCGATACCTCCTGATACATCGAACCGATAGGTGTGATTAATGGTGTTTTTCCCCTTTTTGAATTTGGTGTTGAAGTGGTAAACGTAGAAAAAATCGACATAATTTCCGGCCTTGTGACCATCGAAATGCTCCCAATCAATGGTCTTTATATTGCCGTTATGGTTATAGAGCGAATCGCTTATTAACGCGACTTTATAGTCTAAGGGTAGGTCATTCATACGAACCGTGAAGTCGTGCATATAGGGATGCTGACCGTTTATGGGTGCTCCGTCTACGTCTCCCGAAGGTGACATGGCTTCAAAACCGACAATGATTTCTTTTTCTTCTGCAGGGTTAAAAAACTCGTAATAGACAGACACTTCGATATAACGGTTATCAATTTTGGTGATACGTAGGATTTCCTTTTGTACACTGATCTCAGTCTCGTTGATTGGTATCAACTGGTTGCCTCTGGCGAAAAAGGCTCCGTCATTGGCGAATAATGGGGAATGGATGAGTATGGAGATTATTAAAGTGATGGCTTTCAAATATTTGTAATATGTCATAAAAAAACTCTTTCATCTTGCTATTATTCGATGAACAATTTACAGATTAATAGACAGAAACATATCATCTATATGTTATTACAGTCCCCATTATTGCATGTTGCTATCGATAGGGAATCGGATCGACCAGCAGGAAACGCACATGCACTTCCTCCTCTCCACGACGTAACAACAATCGTATTTCATCATCTGGATGAGTTTGTAGCTTACCCAAAAGCTTGGGAAGGGAAAGACTACCAGCATTTACACCATTAATTTTCAACAAGGTATCACCAACTTTCACACTTGCATTTTCCGCGGGTGAATTTTTGCGTAAACCGACAACCTTATAACTAGGCCGTAATACAAATTTATACTGCATATTGCTATTATTCAGATTAATCGTCACTCCTTGATCTGCCCCGACTAATCCCTCTCTTTCAGGTTTAGGCCTTTGAGCAGTTATGATTTCTCTCGACCAAATCATACCATCATGCTTCACATCCATTCCCGCCATATTCAGCAAAAACGGTTTTTTAAACCATTTGTTCTTCTTCACATACATTTCCTTACTGCCATAATCAAGCAGCAAATGGAAGCGCTGTAAAGCTTGATTACCTACGGAACCAATCCGTTGACTTGCCAATTTGGTCATAAAAACAGCATTGGAATCGGGATAAGCAACAATCGGATAATCCAATTCAAACCCTTGTATAGCTGCTCTCCGCGCCCGATTTCTTTTCCCATAAATTGCCCCATTAAAACCTCTCCCGATATATTCTTCCACATAGGGTTCATTCACATAGAAATCAGGCAGAAGAAAGGGAAACAGCATAAAAGCGTCCGTATTCCCCATATCCATAAGCATCTTTCCATTGACCCATCGATTCCCTAATTGTATAGCAGCTTGTATATAAGGCCTGTCGTTTTCTATTTCGAGAGGCAATTTCTCATATCCTCGTACGGCCTTTTCGTAGTTATGAGAAGGCGGATAGACCGTAATACGTGACTTGATATAATCAATTTTGAGCGGGAAGCTATTAAAGAACTTTGAACCCAATATTCCGTTTATACTAACCCCCACATTACTGGAAATATCCAACTCATGGGCCTGAATAACATATAGCCAGTGCAAAGAATCCACCGCCACATTACCAACTGTGACCACATTACCGGTCGAAAGAATCCCATCAATCCCATCTTCGATACCGATACCATAAAATCTCATTTTATTTTGGTTGTTCAGATACAACGAATCTTCAGTATTCGCGAATAAGATTGTTTCCTTAACTCCGGTATCCAACAGAAAGGTAAAGCCAATGCCATTAATAGTTAGCGGGACCAACACCACATGATTAACCAGCTCAAACTTAAAAGACCGCGGTTTCTTACCGGCTATCTGGAAAAGCCCCTGAGCATGAATGAAGGTTACCCAACAGAAACATATAAGGCATAAAATTGCTTTCATCGTCGATTGTACATAAAACGAATATACGAAATAGGTCTTGCATTCAATAGCACGTATGAATTTTCCGTTCCTATAACTCCATAAGCTCATTATTCAGCCCTCATAATAATATACTTCGACTCTCTTATATACCCTCGAAGCCTAAATACTATATTTAAAACAAACCTTATAAATCAATCACTTACATAATATTGTAGTCCCTTTGTAGACACCCATTTTCCCAATAGTAGACCTTTTGTAGAAGCCCAATACTTGTAACCCTCATCACAAATCTTGATTTTTGAATGAGATAGAATTACAGCAATAAAGAGAGCAAAAGAATCGTTACTTTCTTGGAATACATACTAAATCTGAGGTAATATCCTATATGGCAACAACCCATATCCCCTTTAAAAAAACACCACTATCTTGACGACATTTTTTTTTCTTTTTCTCCAACCTGCATTTTATTCCGGTATCTTTGCGGCTGATTTAATAAATGCATATCGTGATAGACGTAAATAATATCTCCGTATCCTTTGGTGGAACTACCCTTTTCAGTGATGTATCGTTTTCCATTAATGAAAACGACAAAATAGCCCTCATGGGTAAAAATGGTGCTGGAAAATCTACATTGCTAAAGATTATTGCAGGTGTAGGAAAGCCAACAACAGGCCATGTGAGCGGCCCTAAGGATGCTGTCATCGCCTATCTCCCACAGCATCTGTTAACAGAAGATAATATGACCGTTTTCGAGGAAACTTCCAAAGCTTTCGATGAGGTCTACAAGATGCGGGATGAGCTGGAAACTTTGAACGAACAGCTGAATATCCGTACCGATTACGAGTCAGACGATTATATGAAGCTCATTGAACGCGTTTCAGAATTGAGCGAAAAATTCTATTCTATCGAAGAAACCAATTACGATGCCGAAGTCGAGAAGGTATTAAAAGGTCTGGGGTTTGAACGTTCGGACTTTACACGACAGACCTCCGAGTTCTCTGGCGGATGGCGTATGCGTATCGAATTGGCTAAAATTCTTTTGAAAAAACCGGATTTGATTCTTCTGGATGAGCCGACCAACCACATGGACATTGAAAGCATTCAATGGTTGGAGGACTTTTTGGTCAATTCTGCCAAAGCGGTAATTGTCATTTCCCATGACCGCGCATTCGTAGACAACATTACCAACCGTACGATTGAAGTCACCATGGGTCGTATCTACGATTACAAAGCAAAATATTCACATTACTTACAATTGCGTCAGGAACGCCGTCAGCATCAACTAAAGGCCTACGAGGAGCAGCAGCGTTTTATCGCTGACACCCAGGAATTCATCGACCGATTTAAAGGCACATATTCTAAAACCTTACAGGTACAGTCGCGTGTCAAAATGTTAGAAAAACTGGATATCATCGAAGTAGATGAAGTGGATACTTCTGCCCTACGTTTAAAATTTCCTCCTTCCCCCCGTTCGGGACAATACCCCGTTATTGTTGAAGAACTGACTAAGGTCTACGGTGACCACATCGTCTTTGAAAAAGCCTCCATGGTTATTGAGCGTGGTGAAAAAGTAGCTTTCGTAGGCAGAAACGGAGAAGGAAAGTCTACCATGATTAAAGCTATTATGGGTGAAATCGATTACGAAGGCAGTCTGAAAGTGGGACATAATGCACAAATCGGTTATTTTGCCCAGAATCAGGCTTCTCTATTGGATGAAGAGTTAACCGTATTTGAAACCATTGATCAGATTGCCATTGGGGATGTCCGCGTAAAGATCAAGGATCTATTGGGAGCATTTATGTTTAGTGGTGACGATACCACTAAAAAAGTAAAAGTATTATCCGGTGGTGAAAAAACACGTTTGGCCATGATAAAACTGTTATTAGAGCCAGTCAATGTACTTATTCTCGATGAGCCAACCAACCATTTGGACATGAAAACCAAGGATATTATAAAGGATGCTCTACAGGATTTTGATGGCACCCTCATTTTGGTATCTCACGATAGAGACTTTCTTGATGGGTTGGCGACAAAAGTATTTGAATTTGGGAACAAACGTGTCAGGGAACATTTTGAAGATATCAAAGGTTTCTTGGAATACAAAAAAATGAATAGCTTAAAAGATATCGAAAAGGCTATTTAATTAAGTGTTGAAATATTACGTTTCGATTTATAAAAAAAATGGAGGCTATTTACATATTACCTCCATTTTTTATTCTCCCCATACCCCGAGCTTATACTCCCGAGCACCTTCCTGCAACTCCATAAACTCATCCACATGCTTCACATTTGGCGGAAAAGTTGCCACAACGGCATAGCCTTTCTTCACTAAATCCGCATTGAGGAAATGCTTCGGTAATATACCTTAAACCCTTTTAACACCTGTTCAGTCATCTTCATGTCCACTCCTTTTTACAAATACAAAGGTAGTGAGGAGGACTGTGCAAGAAATAATGATTTTCAAACAGATAATTACTATTTTCAAACAGAAAAAATGCTGTATGTCTCGATTTTTCTCAGGTGACAAGAAAGGAGAACCAAACGATGATTCTTTAAACGAGCATTATTGAAGAAAAGAAATAGCTAAATCTACAAAATGGAAATACTATAATTAAGTTTTCTATTTCTTCTTTTCGTAAATTTGCAGCATCTTTAGTTTATATAAATGAATTTGTTGGAGGTGAGTTCCAAATTACATTTTTTTAACCCAGGTTTTTTGTCAGCATAAAAAGCATTAAATCACACCTTTATTTAAAAGATAAACATGGAAAACAAAGACAGTAAAATAGCTGTGCTATACGTTGATGATGAGGAGAACAACTTGGTATCCTTTAAAGCCACATTTAGGTTAAAATATAAGGTGTACACGGCTATAAGTGGAGCTCAAGCAATAGATATCGTTAAAAACACTCCCATTAACATCATTATCACCGACCAACGAATGCCCGAGATGACAGGCGTAGAGTTTCTGGAAGAAATCATTAAGATCAATTCAGATCCTATGCGTATCCTTTTAACTGGGTATACCGACATGGGTGCTGTTATTGACGCAGTCAACAAAGGCAAGATTTTTCACTACCTCAATAAACCCTGGAGCGAAGAAGAGCTTGACCAAACAATACAACGGGCTTACGAAATTTATGCAGACAGGAAAAACATTATGGAAACTTATTCCAAATTAGAAGTATCTAATGAGCAGTTGGAGTTTTTGCTACGGCAGAAATTACTTTCTTAATTTCTCTCCAGAAACATCTGCTTATTTGCTTGGAATTTTTATTTTGAAATGTGTCCCCACATCGGGCAAGGAATCTACTTCTATGGTTCCTTGCACTTTCAAAAGTGCGCTTTGTACATTATAAAGACCAAAGCCCATACCGGTAGCCTGATCACTTCCTCTAAAGAAAAGCTTAAAAATATCGTCAATATACTCTGGTGAAATTCCGATTCCAGTATCACTTATCTCAATATGGAGATACCCTTCCTTTACATCAACAGAGAGATTCACCATTTTATTGTCAGCATGTTTTCGTTGGTATTTAAAGGCATTGGATAAAAGGTTATGCAGAATCAATTCGATAACAGCCTTATCCCCCTGAAAAACTTCCTGTTGATTGACGTCAATATTAAATGCTACATCATTATTTTGGATATATACCGTATAAAACTGTCGAATATTATCCATAAGTTCATTAAAATCAATGGTAGACAAAGTAAGCTCTCCCCGACGGAGCAGGTAATAGTCCCGAAGACTATCAATATACGCATCTAACATCCGAACGGAGCCATCCATTAAGAAGAGCAGCTCACGAACCTTTTCAATCTCATCAAATTTTGACGACAGTTGTATGGCCGAAAGAATTCCCGTAAGTGGGTCTCGCAGATCATGACTCACACTATAAGCAAACTTATCCAACTCATCGTATGCTCTTTGTAGCTCTTCATTTCGAACAGCTAGAAGAGAGCTTGCAATGTAAAACTTATTCGCCTCCTCAATAGCCGATATGATCTCTTCCTCCACCCATGGCTTGCGGACAAACCGGAAGATATGACCTTTGTTGATAGCATCTATCACCATTTCCATATCCGCATAGGCCGTCAACAGAATACGAATCGGCTGGGAAAAATCATGTTTAATACGATTAAAGAAATCAACCCCCAGCTCTCCAGGCATGCGCTGATCACAAAAAATAACACGTATATCTGGATGGTGGCGCAGAATCTGCAATCCTTCCGTTGTATCTGATGCTGTAAAAATCTGATAGTGCAATCTAAAGTTAGCTTTAAAGCTGACAAGATTGTTTACTTCATCATCGATATATAATATTTTTATTTCTTTCTGCATGATCTTGTAAAACAAAAGCCCATACGTTAACTATTAACCTCAATATTTTTCAGTCAATTATTCTGTCTAACTGGAAGGATCAGAATGAACGCGGTTCCCTCTCCTTCCGTAGAATCAACAATAATCTGTCCCCGATGTTTTGCAATGGTGTTATAAGCAATTGACATCCCCAACCCTGTACCTTCACCGACATCTTTCGTTGTAAAAAAAGGTTCAAAAATCTTTTCTCGGATTTCCTTTGGAATACCAATTCCATTATCCGTTATTTTTATAAAGATATTCGTATCATCCACATGGATCCCTGTCTCAATCCTTAATATTCCACCGTTGCCATCTTTGAATTTTTTGTTGATGGCATAAATTGCATTAGTCAAAATATTTAGGAATACCTGATTGAGTTTTCCTGCATGACATTCTATCTTCGGTATCTCTCCATAAGATTTCTCTACCTCGATTTTCTCCCGAACCAGACTATTCAGGATAACCATCGTAGACTCTATACCCTCGTTGATGTCCGCTACTTTCAAGCTATCTTCATCTACTCGGGAGAATACACGTAAACTCTTGACAATCTCTGCTGTGCGATGCGCACCATCATGCATTCCTTTAAGTAAGAAGTCGACTTCTGTTTGTAGGTAATCGATATCAAGATCTTCTTTATATTCTCGGATACGCGTTTGTTTTTCTTCAGTGGACAACCCTTCTGTAAGCGCAATACGCTCCACTTCCGCGAGAGTATCCCAAATCATTTTGATATCCCTCTTTAGTGGTGCAACATTGGAAGTTACAAAGTTAATCGGGTTATTGATTTCATGTGCTACACCTGCCGTCAACTGACCCAAAGAAGCCATTTTCTCTGCCTCAACAAGTTGGGACTGCGTTTCTTTCAGATGCACCAACGTCTTTTGCAACGATTCGTTGGAAGCGGTAAGCGCATAGGTCCGTTCTTCGACCTTTTGCTCCAAAATCGTATTCTGCTCACGCACCAGACGAGTATTTTCAAGAGACACCGCCAGTTCTCGTGCCTGGGACGCATCCTTTTCTTTCCTATACATATTAATCTTATCGCCCAATGCGAACGAGAGCAACATCGCTTCGATGACTGAGCCGATCTGTACAGACCTAAGTGTAAAGAAATTGTAAGGAAGAATATTATAATCTTTTAACACATAAATCAATACACTTACCAGAAATATACACCAGGCATAGAGGAAATAATGGGTCTGTTTGTAATTCTGTCTGGAAAGCCTAAATGCTAATATCAAAACAATGGTTGAACCTCCTCCTGCAACAATATTGACCAATAGATAGGCCGGCACAATTGCACCTGCAATCAAAAGAACAACTGCAATGACATAACCTATTGCAAAAATATTCAATAGTTTATCAAACCGAGGTACGGAGACAGCTGTGTTCAGGAATGATTTAACAAAGAAAATAGCTCCTAATCCCGACATAGCCCCTGTAAAAGCCAATAGCCGCGAAGAGATCCACTTGCTCTCAATGGAGAAGATAGGCTCAAAAATACCCATGATTGCCAATTGGGCCATCATAACCCAAAAGATATAATTCACATAGATGTAATAATGCGCCTCTCTGGTAGAGAAATACAGAAAGATATTATATAATATCATGGACAGCATCAAACCCAGATACAATGCAGAAAAAACATCCGTTCGTATAAGAGTCCGCCACAAGGTTTTGGTCGTATGAATAGAAATAGGTGCCAACAATGGGGTACTGCTTTTCAATTTAAGGTAACAGGTGGCCTCTGCTCCATTTGGTAAGGGCAATTCAAAAAGAAAGAACTGATGTGGATACTCCCTATCCTTTATACTCTCGCCAGAGACAATCCGTACACTATCTACCTTATCACCGATGACACTATAAAAAATAGCTTCATCGATGGTTGTATGGGAAAAGTTAACAATTAATCGCCTTGCCGTAGAAAGATTTTTAACCTTAAATTTTACCCAACTTACAGAAGCATCCGTACCAAGATTAGGAACTGTCTGCTGACTATGGACAAATAGATCATCATGTTTTCGGACATCTTCAAATGAAAGCGTTCCGGTTGTATCCCTATAAATAGAAACATATTTTCCAATATATTTATTAACCTCATCAGCAGTAAATTGCAAAACGTTATCTGCATACGTACTACAATACGACAGTAAAAGTATAAATATGAATATAATCTTTCTACAGTCCATTAATTTTTCAGCCAATAAGGTTTTCCATATCTACATAATAACGTCCTGAAGCGACAGACTCGCCAAGCAAGATCCGACGGCAGATATGAGTAGTAATGGCTCCGCCCAGTACCACGTCTGAGGCCAATTGCGGCCAAGACAACAAACTGCGCCGAATTTCTGGAACAGACTGCTTCATTCGAACAGACAAGTGCTCTGCACCAACAATCTTCATAAGAAAGCCAAATCTATCCGCAGGAGACAGTTCAGTCAATTTTTCTACTGTCAGGTCACCTGCCAATCCATGAAAAACCGGACGACCGGGCTCCATATCAAACCGCTCAACATCCAGCATTCCTCGATCATTGGTATCCATTACAACAGGAATTTGATATTTTCTTGCCTGCATTCTGCTTTCTAATTTCACATCAAAACTGTCACATACCTCCACCAATAGATCAATAGGCGTATCAGGACACAAAAAACGATTGTAATTCTCCTTATTTAATCCTTCTGGAAAAATCTCTACTTTTAAAAACGGATCTATCTCAGCAATTTCACGAGCTGCAATAACCACCTTGGACACAGCTATATTAAAAACCCCAGTTCGCAATCTATTAAGGTTACTCAAATCCAATTCATCGAAATCCGCCAACAGCAATGTACCACAAGTACGCTCCATAGCCATCGTCAGTGCGATTGACTGTCCTACTGAAAGACCTACTATACCAACTCTTTTTAACGCTAAAGTTTGCTGTTCCTCCTTCGTAATCTTAAGCTGGTTTCTATTGGTCCTAACTTCAACAAACTCCTGCTCTCCAAGGAGATGAACCAAGGTGTTTCGCCACGGATAATAAACCCAAACACCGTATTCCTCTATAGCCTTTCCATCCAACAATTCATTGATATAGTCGTGAAGTTTCTCAGAAGAATCGGTTATCGTTGGTTGTCGACAGCGCACAAGCTCCTTAAGTTGACGCTCCATTTCATCCAATACAACCAAAGAGCTTCCGTTCTTTCGAAGCTCCGCCAACAGTGCCCTTTCCTTTTCGTTGGACATATTATATATCAGCGGTCTATAGCTATCTTTATTCATGTTTTCGCAGTAAATACTTCGTTAGAATAGTTGTATATCCTTTTCATCGAATTCACCTTTTAAGTATGATTTTCGAGCATTCGCGATTACCTCCTTCAAATCCCAATTTTTCAACCCCTCTAATTGGAGGTCATAATGAATCTCAATTTCTTTATTTCGCAATTTTTCTACCCGAACGACCTCTCCTTGAGAACGCAAATCCATAATCGCATTTCGGTCTTCCTCAGAAGCTAAATGCAAACTCTGCACATCGTCTAAAATCATTGTTGTTGCTAAAAGGTCGAGTTTAGGGTAATAAAAGGTACCGTTGTTTCCTACACTTGTTTCCTGTCTATATCCTACGCATTTGGTTAAGTTTATAGTATAGGGCGCGCAGAGTGCGAACATCGACTTTATACCAATGCGCGGAGCGATAGCTATCGCTGCACGAGTCAAAAAGATACTACCAATACCATAACCCGCAATCTCTCTCGAGTTCCACAAGCCACACCCTTCTCCCGTTCCTTCTTGTGCGTAATCCCATACCAAATCGAAGATTTTCGAATCCATATTTCCCGTCGCCTCCTCGATGGGCAGAGGCTGTGAACCACCTGCAACATGAATTCGCGCTCCTCCAAAGACGCGCTCACCATCCAAAGACTCTACAATCAACACAAAGGCTGCAGGGTTGTACATCCAATCATTCTTGGAAGAAGTAACTTTCTTTACCCCTATCGCCGTAAGAACATGTTCATGTCCCGCGATAAAAAGTTCACATGTTTTTGGGTCGTCAATCGCCCGGAATGCCCGAAGTCGAACAACGGGACGCCCATCTTTAAATATTAATGCCACATCAATGGTTATAATGTCATCTACAACAAACACAAAACTACTCAAAAGTCTTTTATCTATAGTCTAAAAAGTAGCTTTTTTTCTACAGCATCTATAAATATATTTTCTTTCAAGAATAGGTAAATGCGTTGATAAATGTTATAACGTTTATTTATCCTTTTCTAAAAAAATCTTAACAAAAAAAGCCGTCTCTCTTTTCAGAGAGACGGCTTTCCGTGAGCCTCCTATCGGGATCGAACCAATGACCTACTGATTACAAGTCAGTTGCTCTACCAGCTGAGCTAAGGAGGCTTTAAATGGTACTTTGCTGTATCACTGCTGCAAATATCAGAAGTTCCGCTATTTTTCACAAGTATTTCTATCACTTTTATCGCTATACGAAAAGTAAACATTTGAAAATCAAAAAGAAAAAAAAGCAATACACACCATTAAACAACAAATAAAAACGTCATTTTGGCATTTAATTTTATTTTTAAGCGACAAAATTTCCGAAATCATTCTAAAAATCAAAAAGGCATTTAGTTTGTTACATAGTTATTGTAAAACAAAAGCATATCTATTAAAAGCAACATATATGAATTTTAACAACTATACAATCAAAGCCCAGGAGGCCATTCAGAAAGCTTCTGAAATAGCCGTGGGCAACCAGCAGCAGGCGATTGAGCCCGCACATATATTAAAAGCCCTGCTTACTGTTGATGAGAACGTTATCAGCCATTTGTTAAAGAAACTGAACGTGAACATCAACCTGTTGAGCAGCGAGGTTGACAAACAAATTGAAGCGCTTCCCAAAGTAAGCGGCAGTAATGTTTACATCGGCAACGCTACGGCTTCCGTATTGCAAAAAGCGCAAAGCTACCTGAAAGAGTTTAACGACGAATTTGTTTCGATCGAACACCTGCTTTTAGGTCTTTTATCCGCAAGCGACAAAACCGCTACCCTACTAAAAGATCAGGGTGTGAACGAAAAAGATTTAAAAGCAGCTATCAAAGAGCTTCGCGGCAACAACCGGGTAACCGATCAGAATGCAGAAGCCACCTATAACGCTTTGGGGAAATACGCGCGCAACTTAAATGAATTTGCCGAATCCGGAAAATTAGACCCGGTAATCGGGCGTGACGAAGAAATCCGTCGCGTAATGCAGATTCTCTCACGTCGCACCAAAAACAACCCTATCTTAGTTGGGGAGCCAGGCGTGGGTAAAACAGCAATTGCCGAAGGGATTGCACATCGCATCATCAAGGGTGATGCGCCGGAAAACCTAAAATCTAAAACGGTATTTTCCTTAGATATGGGCGCGCTTATCGCCGGAGCCAAATACAAAGGTGAGTTTGAAGAGCGATTGAAAGCCGTGGTCAAAGAAGTATCCGACAGCGATGGCGAAATCATTCTATTTATCGATGAAATCCACACCCTGGTCGGTGCCGGTGGCGGCGAAGGCGCTATGGACGCAGCCAATATCTTAAAACCCGCCTTGGCAAGAGGCGAATTACGTGCTATAGGTGCAACAACTTTGAATGAGTACCAGAAATACTTTGAAAAGGACAAAGCCCTGGAACGCCGCTTCCAGAAAGTCATGGTGGATGAACCGGACACACAGGATGCGATTTCGATTCTCCGTGGACTGAAAGAACGTTATGAAACACACCACAAGGTACGTATTCTTGACGAATCCATTATCGCTGCAGTAGAGTTATCACAACGCTATATCACGGATCGTTTTCTACCGGATAAAGCCATTGACTTGATCGATGAAGCAGCTTCCAAGCTCCGTTTGGAGATGGACTCCGTACCGGAAGCCGTCGATGAGCTGGACCGCCGCATTATGCAATTGGAAATCGAACGTGAAGCTATCAAACGTGAAAACGACGACAAAAAAGTCGCTGAGCTGACCGAAACCATTGCCAACTTATCCAACGAACGTGATTCGTTGAAAGCGGCATGGCAATCGGAGAAAAGCTTAGTAGACAGGGTCAATCAGGAAATCCAACATATAGAAGATTACAAGCTCGAAGCCGAGCAAGCTGAGCGTGCCGGAGATTATGGCAAAGTAGCCGAATTACGCTACGGCAAAATCAAAGAGGCACAAGACAACGTAGAAAAGCTGAAAGCCGAGCTAGCTGAACAGCAGGAAAGCAGCCGCATGCTGAAAGAGGAAGTAACTTCAGAAGACATTGCAGATGTGGTATCCCGCTGGACAGGCATTCCGGTCAGCAAAATGGTACAATCTGAACGCGAAAAGCTGCTAAATCTGGAAGAAGAGCTACACAAACGTGTTGCAGGGCAAGAAGAGGCTATTGAAGCAATTTCTGACGCAATACGCCGTTCACGCGCAGGTTTGAGCGATGCAAAACGTCCGATAGGTTCATTCATTTTCTTAGGAACTACGGGAGTGGGTAAAACAGAGCTGGCGAAAGCCTTGGCCGAATTCCTGTTTGATGACGAACAAGCTTTAGTACGCATAGATATGTCTGAATACCAAGAACGCCATGCGGTTTCGCGCCTAATCGGAGCGCCTCCGGGTTATGTTGGCTACGATGAAGGTGGACAATTAACGGAAGCTGTAAGACGCAGACCTTATTCCGTGGTGCTATTGGACGAGATAGAAAAAGCGCACCCGGATGTATTCAACATCTTGTTGCAGGTATTGGACGATGGACACTTGACCGACAACAAAGGTCGTGTGGTCAACTTTAAAAATACAATCATCATCATGACTTCCAACACCGGCTCGCATATCATTCAGGAGAATTTTTCTCAGCTGACGGATGCAAATAAAGAGGAGGTTCTAGCCAAAACGAAAGATGAAGTATTCGATCTTTTACAGAAATCGATTCGTCCTGAGTTCCTGAACCGTATCGATGAGGTCATTATGTTCACTCCGCTTAGCCGTGAGGAAATCGGTGATATTGTGCGCATGCAATTCCGACACGTAGCAAAACAGTTAGCTGAACAAAACATCTTTATCAGCGCTACCGACGAGGCACTAGACTGGCTAGCGCAGTTAGGTTATGATCCTATATACGGAGCGAGACCACTTAAACGGGTGATCCAAAAACGCATCCTCAACGAGCTCTCTAAAGAGATTCTTTCTGGAAAAATCTCAAGGGATGCTGTCATACAACTGGATGCTTTTGATGGACAGTTTGTCTTCCTCAACAAGGATCAGGAATAAAAATAAAGGGGGTGGCAAAGCCACCCCTCTATTTTTCATAAAACTCCAAAGGTAAACCATCCGGATCGGTCGTAAAGAAAAAACGCTTCCCTGTTCCCTCATCTACCCGAATTTCTTCAACCGACACATCCAACGACAACAACTCATTCCGCACAACTTCCACATCCTTCACTGCAAAAGCCAAGTGTCTTAACCCTGTGGCTTCCGGGAAAGAGAGTCTTTCAGGAGGATTCGGGAAAGAAAAAAGCTCAATTATATATTGACCGCTCAGCGCCAAATCAGCTTTATACGAATCCCTTTCTTCCCGGTAGGTTTCCACAAGTAGCTTAAATCCCAGAACTTCAGTATAAAAAGATAAGGACTTACGATAATCACTACAAATAATTGCAATATGATGAACACGGAGAATATTAATCATTACAGCAACTGAAAAAGATCCTGAACTCCTAAAAGTTTACGGGCAGTAAACCCTTCCGCATATTTCACCTGAATACTTCGTCCCAATTCCGATGCTCTTCCTTTCGTGGATTCCATAAAATCCGGATTAGAAATATAAGTCTGTGGCTCGGAATCATCCTCGGTGTTGAACTGCGTTGTATACGCCAAGATAGAACGTTCTTTAATATCCCAATAGTCCGTAATATCCAAAATAATATCGGGTTGTATATATTTATCCTGAATCAGCTGCAATTGCAAACGCGGACGAAAAGCTTCCTGTACACCATGTTCATCCGTCGTTTCGATTCTCCTCAAACCACTTAGAAACAAAGCATCATTGACCAATTTACTCGCTCTGCCATGGTCAGGATGACGATCGTCTAATGCATTCGTGATTACAATTTCGGGTTGATACTTACGGATACAACGAATAATAGCCAACTGACTGGTTTCATCGTTCTGGAAAAAACCATCACGCAGATCCAGGTTGTCCCGCACCTGCACGCCTAATATCTCAGCCGCTCTGGCTGCCTCGGCTTTTCTGGTTTCCGCCGTACCACGTGTACCCAATTCTCCACGGGTTAAATCCACGATACCGACTGATTTTCCTTCAGCTACATATTTTGCTATCGCCCCCCCCGCTCCAAGCTCTGCATCATCAGGGTGAACAGTAATCACCATCAAATCCAATTTCATATCCTGTAATTTTTATGTGCAAAGATATGAATTACTTATTTTTCTTTCTTCTAAAAGCCAAGATGTGTCAGAGCAAAAGCATCATATTTTTATGTTTAAAACAAATGGAGGGTTAATTTTGACAACTGCCGATTCTTCCCATCGCACAGTCTTTCCGTCCCTCGCCGGGACAAAGCTGAACGGAGGGAGTTGAATGAAGACAGATTTCTCCTGTTGTCGGAATGACAAAACAGAGCAACGGAATATCTTATTCAGCCAATAATTGTTCAATTTTTGCTCCAACACGCTGGGCAGACGGACTAGTCGTGCTGTAGAAGTAATCGACCACCTCGCCTTTTTTATTCACGAGGTATTTATGAAAATTCCAACGAGGTTTGGAATTGATGTGACCATTCAATGTTTTATCGGAAAGGTAACGATACAGCGGGTCGCAATAATCACCCACGACATGTATACGTTTGAATACAGGGAAAGTTACCTGCTGTTGGATACGGCAGAAGGTCTCCAGTTGCAACCCCGTCATAGGTTCCTGGCCACGAAAATCATTGGAAGGAAAAGCTAGGATTTCAAAACCCTGATCCTTATACTTCTGGTATAACTTCTCCAGAGATTGAAATTGCTTAGTAAAGAAACAGCGGCTCGCTGTATTGACGATCAGTAAGACCTTACCAGAATAGTCTTGCAACGATTTTTTCCCACCCTTAAATTGTAAAGCTTGAAAATCATAAACCGTTGGCATAATCCCCCTTTTCTTTTTGATTAGTAATTGTATAAATTCTTGATAGGCCTTACCCTTTCATAACTGCGTATAATATTCTCTATTTCGTAATCTTCCTGCGCATTGTATGTAGACTTTAGGTTGTGTCCAAAAACCTTAGCAACAGATTGGTAAACAAAAGCTGAAACACCACCTTTCATGTTTTTCACCAGTTCGTAACTTGTGCTTCCTGTCTGTCTTTCGATTAATTTTATTAAAATCTTTCCTTGGGACACAGTGAGATTTTTAATTTCAGCGTTAAATTTGGCTTTTATCTCATCCTCACAGACTTTTATCAATCTCTTTTCTTCCCGACGTGAAGAAACCATCGCTAGCTCCCTGTCCAACTGTTCATAGCGCTTCTGCGCATAAATTGCATAAGGCAATACACGCAGCACATTCCGCTCCAATCTAAGATAGTTTAACCTATCCTGCTCGGTTTTAAATGTTCGTTTCGCAGTAATAACGATTTCCTGTATGACAAACCAAGGCACAATCTCTCCATCCTCCAACCTATCGGTCGAGTAGCGATCGATAACCCTTCCTTCTCCTTCCCCATAATGTGGCACCTGCAATGCCTGCCCTTTTGTATAAAAAGGAAGCATACAGCACAACAATAAACCTAATCCTAACAGCCTAATCATCCGAAAAGCAAAAAATCCTATCCTGTTTTTAAATCTACCAAATTTTCACTACATTTATTTTATGGTTTCCACCGAATGTTTAACTTTAGGCGGAATCGTTAATAAAAATACAAAAAATATTTAATAAGCAATTTTTTAATACTTGTTTATGGAAGATTATGTGATTGACATTGAAGCGGAAAACAAGGAAATCAGGAAGAGATATCGGGCCTTGCTGCGTGCATGTAAGCCTACGTTGCAACGCGGAGACAAACAAGAAATCCGTAAGGCTTTCGACCTGGCCTTGGAAATGCATAAAGACATGCGCCGCAAGTCGGGCGAGCCTTACATATATCATCCCATTGCGGTAGCACAGATTGCTGCCGAGGAAATAGGCTTGGGTACAACTTCTATCGTCTGTGCCCTGTTGCATGACGTTGTAGAGGACACATCCATTACCTTACAGGAAATAGAAACACAATTCGGCAAGAAAGTAGCACGGATCATCGATGGGTTGACAAAGATATCAGGTATATTCGATCCGAACAGTTCCATGCAAGCGGAAAATTTCCGTAAGATGTTACTCACTTTAGCAGATGACGTACGTGTGATCTTAATCAAGTTGGCGGATCGATTGCATAATATGCGTACCATGGAATTTATGGCTCGCCATAAACAACTCAAGATCGCTTCCGAGACGAGTTATCTCTATGCACCACTCGCTCATCGATTGGGTTTGTACGCCATTAAATCGGAATTGGAAGACCTTTCCATGAAATACACCGATCCTGACACGTATAAATTCATCGCTAAGAAACTTAACGAGAAAAAGACCGAACGCGAAAAATTCATCGAAGACTTCATCAAGCCTGTCGAAGAAATACTGGAAGAGCAGGATATAAAAGCCGATGTTTTCGGGCGTCCGAAGTCCATACATTCCATCTGGAATAAGATGCGCAAAAAATCGATTCCTTTTGAAGAAGTCTATGATTTGTTTGCTATTCGCGTCATTATAGACACGCCTGCAGAAAGAGAAAAAACGGAATGTTGGAAAGTCTATTCCATTATAACGGATTTATACCGTCCGAACCCCGATCGTTTGCGTGACTGGGTATCTTCTCCGAAAGGCAACGGTTACGAATCGCTACATACCACGGTAATGGGGCCCCGAGGGCAATGGGTAGAAGTACAAATCCGTACTAAGCGCATGAACGAGATTGCAGAGAAAGGTTTTGCGGCACACTGGAAATACAAGGAGTCCAATTCCGACAGCGGGCTGGATCAATGGATTCAAAAAGTACGCAGTCTTTTGAGCAATTCGGAACAAAGCGCATTGGATTTTGTGGATGACTTCAAGATGAACCTTTTCTCGGATGAAATATTCATCTTTACCCCGAAAGGTACGTTAGTACAGTTGCCAAACGGTGCCACTGCATTGGACTTTGCATTCGAAATCCATACCGATATTGGGGCAACCTGTATCGGTGCGAAAGTCAACCATAAACTTGTGCCGCTAAGCCACCCTTTGCAAAACGGCGATCAGGTAGAAATAATTACATCCAGCAAGCAAGTTCCGAAGGAAGACTGGTTGAATTTTGTAGTAACCGCCAAAGCAAAATCCAAAATCCGATCTTCACTAAAAGAAGAAAAGCGACGAGTAGCAGAAGATGGGAAGGAAATTTTGGAAAGGAAGCTTAAGTCATTAAAAATAACGTACAACACGGATAACATCAACAAAATTGCCAACTACTTTAAGTATCCCAGCTCACAGGAGTTGTTTTACAATGTAGCAAAAGGTGTTATCGACGTAAAAAACCTTCGGGAATATGTAGCCAGTGAAAAGACACCGGAGCAACATCATAATCAGTTCAGCTCCCACGTGTCTGGACTCGTTGAGAAAATCAATAAAAAAGATCTAGACACGATCCTGATTGGTGACGATTTGCAAAAGGTAGATTACACCTTAGCCCCTTGCTGTAACCCGATTCCGGGAGATGACATTTTTGGTTTCTTGACTGTAAATGATGGCATTAAAATACACCGCACGAGCTGTCCAAACGCTTCAAAACTCATGGCGAACTATGGTTACCGTATTTTGAAAGCACAATGGGCATCTTCTCAAGTAGACGCAGCATTCCTAACAGGGTTACGTATTGTTGGTATTGATGACGTAGGACTGATTAATAAAA
This sequence comes from Sphingobacterium wenxiniae, assembly GCF_900116225.1. GTDB lineage: Bacteria > Bacteroidota > Bacteroidia > Sphingobacteriales > Sphingobacteriaceae > Sphingobacterium > Sphingobacterium wenxiniae. Next base: position 190,713 of record NZ_FOZZ01000002.1, on the reverse strand, counting down.
TTACACATATTATTTCCCAAGAGTTTAAAGTCAATATACGTTCATTGAGCATTTCGTCCAATGAAGGGATATTTGAAGGAAATATTATGGTTTTTGTCAACAACACAGGGCAATTGGATAACTTGATGAAAAGTCTAAAAGATATCAGTGGCATCACAGGGGTGACCCGTTATGAAGCTGAAAATTAATGCTGATTTCGGCTTATGTACAAAACATCGTTTTTTAAAAAGTAAATTGGTAAATTTGTAGGGTATTACTATCATGTATAATGAATCAAGGTGAAAACTACCAAACGGTAAAAAAAATATTCGAAGCTTACTTAGAAAACAAAAATCTAAGGAAAACCCCCGAGCGTTACGCCATTCTGGAAGAGATTTACTCCCGTTCAGACCATTTTGATGTGGAGTCGCTGTACATCCACATGAAAAATAAGAAATACCGCGTAAGCCGCGCAACGGTGTATAATACTTTAGAACTTCTGGTTTCTTGCGATCTGGTTACCAAGCATCAGTTTGGCCGCAATATGGCGCAGTTTGAAAAGTCTTATGGCTATAAACAACATGACCACGTTATCTGTATCGAGTGCAACAAGGTCGTGGAATTCTGTGATCCACGCATCAATCAGATACAAAGTCTGATGGGCGATCTGCTTAAATTCGACATCAAGCACCATTCTTTAAACTTATACGGTGTCTGCGAAGACTGTCAAAAGAAAAATGCGGAAGAGTCCGAAGAAAAAAGCAAAGCTTCTGTAATTTCAAATTAATGTGGTAATCGAAAATTATTGTATTACCTTTGTTCAGAAAAGACTGGTCTATCCCACCTTTTCTGAACTTTATGTTTTACAGAGTTTTGAACGTTTCAAATAATTTTAAATCTCAATATTTCAAATATTATGCAAGTTGATGTGCTTCTGGGCCTGCAATGGGGCGATGAGGGTAAAGGAAAAATCGTGGACGTTTTTTGTCCGAAATATGATTTAATCGCTCGCTTTCAAGGCGGTCCCAATGCTGGACATACATTGGAGTTTGACAATAAAAAATTTGTGTTGAACACCATCCCTTCCGGAATTTTCAACGAAGGTACGCTGAACCTTATCGGTGGCGGTGTGGTTATCGATCCGATTATCTTAAAACGGGAATTGGACAACCTACGCACGGCTGGGTTTGATCCTGTTGGCAAAGGCTCTTTGGTCTTAGCACGCAAAGCACATTTGATCCTCCCTACACATCAGCTATTGGATGCCGCTTCGGAATCCAAAATGGGTGCAGGCAAAATCGGTTCAACATTAAAAGGTATCGGTCCTACATACATGGACAAAACTGGGCGTAATGGTCTCCGCGTAGGTGATACTACCCTGCCCGACTTCATGGAACGATATGAAAAGTTGAAAGCTAAACATTTAGAAATCCTTTCACATTACGGCGAAATTCCTGATTTCTCAGAGAAAGAGACGGCTTTCTTAGCTGCCATCGAATTCATCAAGAGCATTCCACACGTAGACGCTGAACACCTTGTAAACAGTTATCTTAAAGAAGGTAAAAAAGTACTTGCCGAAGGAGCACAAGGTACATTATTGGATGTGGATTTCGGTTCTTACCCTTTCGTAACCTCTTCCAATACCACTACTGCGGGAGCATGTACAGGGTTGGGTGTAGCACCTAATAAAATCGGTGCCGTTTATGGTATCTTCAAAGCTTACGCTACACGCGTAGGGGGCGGTCCTTTTCCTACGGAGTTGGAAGACGAAACTGGCGAAGAACTACGCAAACTTGGTCATGAATTCGGTGCGACAACAGGTCGTGCACGCCGTACAGGTTGGATTGACATTCCGGCATTGAAGTATGCGATCATGCTGAATGGTGTAACGGAATTAATCATGATGAAAGCTGACGTATTGGATACTTTTGAAACCATAAAAGTATGTACCCACTACAAGCACAATGGTGAAACCATTGATTATATGCCTTACGAAATCATTACCAACAAGGCAGAACCTGTGTTGGAGGAAGTAGAAGGTTGGAATCAGGATATTACAGGCATCCGTACAAAAGATGAAATTCCTGCTGCATTGCAGAATTACATCGCTTACTTAGAGAAAGCTTTGGAAGTGCCTATCAAATATTTATCTGTTGGTCCAGATCGCGTTCAGACAATTGAATTGTAATTGTTCATGGCAACAGCCGTTTTTCAGGTTGACATACAACTATTCAAAAGAAAAGCTCTACAATGGGCACAACAATTTGAGGAAGTTTGTTTCTTTCAATCCAATGGTTATGCCGATGAATACAGCCAAATAGATAGCTTACTTGCCGTACAGGCTACAGCATGCTTTACAGCTTTCGAGGGACAGGTCTTTCAAGACTTGGAAAAATTTAGAGCCAAGCATCCACATTGTTGGATGCCTGGCTTTCTTAGTTATGATCTCAAGAATGAGATAGAAGAGCTGACAACTTCCTCCCCAAACCGCTTAGGATTTCCAGAAGCTTATTTTTTTATTCCAGCTGTGATTATCTCCTTTCGAAGAGATCAAGTAGAAATACAGGGCTTACAGCCCGAGACCATCTACAATAGTATTTTTTCTACGGAATTTCCCACTGAACCTTCTTTGTCTAGTCTAAATATTGAAGTTCGGAAACGTATGTCTAAAGAGGCCTATATCGAGGCCTTTAACCAGATGATACAACATATCCAACAGGGCGACATTTATGAGGTCAACCTTTGTCAGGAATTCTATGCGGAAAAGGTATCCCTTTCTCCTTTAGCGGTATATGAAAGATTAAATAAAGTTTCACCTACACCTTTTTCCTGTTTCTTCAAGATTAGCGATAAATATATTCTTTCAGCCTCTCCCGAACGTTTTTTAGCCAAACGTGAACAGACCTTAATCTCCCAGCCCATCAAAGGTACAGCCCCACGTGGGAAAACAACCTTGGAGGACAAACATATTATCGATGCGCTGAAAAATAATCCCAAAGAAATCGCAGAAAATGTCATGATTGTGGATTTGGTCCGTAATGATTTGACACGTAGCGCAGTAGAAGGTTCTGTAAAAGCCGACAGACGACTGGAGGTGCATACTTTTGAGCAGGTACATCAGTTGATTTCTACCGTCACTTGCAAAAAAAATCCTACAATTTCTGACATAACAGCTATCCGACAGACATTCCCTGCAGGTTCAATGACAGGTGCACCAAAAATCAGCGCCATGAAATTATGTGATTGCTATGAAAATAGCAGACGTGGCGTATACGCTGGTACAGTTGGCTATTTCGATCCTTTGGGTAATTTTGATTTCAACGTAGTTATCCGCTCTTTGCTATACAACAGTACAAACCGTTATCTTTCTTTCCATACAGGTGGCGCTATTACCATTGATGCTGATGCAGAAAAAGAATATGCAGAATGTTTATTGAAAGCCAGTGCGATTTTAAAAACTTTGGATGCTAAGCTTTTGGAATAATTATTCCAAGTTCAGAATCTCAATATAATTACTACGGTTCATATCTGTATTGAAGAGAATCTGCCGCTGAAAGTCTTTGGTAGAAAGTTCCACAACACCCGTATTGGGCGGTATCCGACCAACATTTTCCGCTCTGAACAACAATTGATTAACACCTTTTTTCAAGGTTATTTCTATAAAGCGCGGCTGATGCCGCACTTCCATATTTTCTAACAGTGGCTTTCCGTTTAAGTGAATCGTAATCAAGTCACCATCCTCCTGTTGTGCATCCCATATTTTCAGTAGCACCTTATTTTCAGAAGACTGCAACCTACCAATAAGAAAATTATCCCTATCTCCATCCTTAAGCACCTTTTGAGTTTGCTGGACTTTGTTTTCTTCCAACTTTGGCTTCTCATAGATAAAATGCGCAACCATAGCCGTAGCATATACATTCGACCGATGTGTAAAATCAAAAGAATATTGAGGTTCATCTCCTCCATCTGTGTAGATCAGAAAATTTGCTGTATTAGGCGGTAGATCACCATAATTTTCGGCAAAGAACGCAAAGTAATTATTGCCCTCCTCCAAAGTTATATCATCCAGAAACATGGTCTCACCCACGGGCAATTTATCGACAATGATCTTACCATTATGCACAATAGTAACCGTATCTTTATCAAATTTCTCTTCATCAAGCACTGAAATTCGCAGTTCCGGCCTGTTGACTTTTATCGGGTCATAAATACCATAATAAATTTCTTCTGACCCCAATATTTCCTTTTCCCTTGGATGTTTCTCCTTAATCTTGTTCTTCCGTTCTAAAGTAATAGGGACTTGATAGAGAAAGTCTCTCAGAAAAGTTTTAGGATGTGTAAACAGTTCATCATCGTACAACCCATCCATAAAAATCCCAAATCGGTCTATCCAAAGACGTTGCAATATCAATTTTTCACTTTGCTCATCTAGCTCAAAATGACCATTTAGATACATCATCCAAGATTTTAACGGAAATGGCTTCTCCAGGATAGGATATTTATTACGGGCGATCCCCAATTGATTATCATCTTTTTTAATCAACAAAAAATCATATTCACCTTCAAACAAATGGTTAGACAATCGCAGAATTGTTGGATAAACCATTCCTTGAATCGGTTCATAAATAGCAAGTTCCATTTTTATAGCGGGAATATGTGGCCAAGGCTTATATTGCACTTCCCACTTACCCGGAAAATTGTCTTGTGCAGAAAGGTTATGCAACATGCATAACAGAAGGATCGTCCACAGTGCTTTCGTAAATTTGATCATATTGGAATATGAAATAAATAGTTACAAGATATTGAAAATACCCCAATTAAGTAATGTTCCTGCTCCGTACTTTTGCAAAAAATTACATTCTATCTCCTCTACAAAACAGCTCTTTAGGGCCGAGAACTTCATTTTATATGATGCACAATCAAATTGCATATAAAAATGAAATTATTTAGGTTTGTGTATGTCAACGCCTTACATCAATATCCATACCCATAGTTATCAGGAGAATACAACTGAGGTGTTTTCATTACCGAATATTATTATCGCCAAGGATTATCTTATTCCGCAACCTTGTTCATTAGGTATACACCCTTGGTATATTCATTTCAATTATAAGGAACAAGAGGATATTCTTTACACCTATGCTAAACGCAGCAATGTATGGGCAATCGGAGAATGTGGTTTAGACAAACTTACAGATAGCGACTTTTCCCTCCAGAAAGAGATCTTCCGTATACAGATTAAGGTGGCAAACCAACTGAAAAAGCCATTAATTATTCATTGTGTCCGCGCATATCAAGAGTGTTTTCGCATACTTCAGGAAGAGCGTGTACAAGTTCCGGTTATCTTTCATGGTTTTGACAAAAACATAGCCCTTGCCTATCAGATCTATCGACAAGGTTATTATATCAGTTTAGGTTCTGCCCTCTTGAAAGGGCAAAAAGACGATCTTATCATCGACTTCCCCTGGAACAAAATTTTCTTGGAAACAGATGATAAATCTATCAATATAGTAGATATTTATATGTATTTTTGCCGCGTTCGAAAAACAGAGCTTCCTCTGTTGAAAGAACAACTTTATCAGAATTTTATACATGTATTTAATTATCCGCTAAAGGAAGAATGAAAGATTTATCTTGGTTATCGAGAACAGAAGCATTAACCGGTCGCGAGGCCTTGGAAAAATTGGTTAACTCGCATGTGATGATATTGGGTTTAGGGGGTGTAGGCTCTTATGCCGCTGAATTTATCTGTCGTGCCGGGGTTGGAAAGATGACCATTATCGATGGTGATACCGTCGACCCAACCAACCGCAACAGGCAATTGCCTGCCTTGGCAACCAACCATGGCGTAGCTAAAGCACAAATCATGAAAGAACGTCTTTTAGCAATCAATCCCGAGTTGGAACTCAATGTTATTCAAGATTTCATTATACCGGAAAAGATCCCTTCCTTATTGGAGCTGCAACCTGATTATTGCGTAGAAGCCATTGATAGTATCACACCAAAATTATTTTTTATCCGACTGGCCATAGATGCTAAGATTCCTTTCGTCAGTTCAATGGGTGCTGGTGGTAAAGTTGATCCAACGAAAATACAGATTGCTGATATCAGCAAATCCTATAACTGTAAACTGGCGCAACATATACGTAAGAAATTACGAAAACACGGCATCCGTCAAGGGGTTAAAGTTGCTTTCTCAACTGAACTTCCAGACAAGAACTCCTTGCTCTATACAGATGGCAGTAACTTCAAGAAATCAGCGTATGGTACTATGTCCTATTTACCTGCTGCATTCGGCGGAGCAATTGCTTCTGTTGCCATACGGGATTTGATGGGGATGAAAGTTAAATCCTAGGAATTGGGCACTTAAACCAAATGTTCGGTATAGCTTATCTGACGGATACTTTTTTCCAAACTTTCTTTTTCTGTTTCGGGAAGCTGTTTCAACTGTTTTACCGCCTCTTGTATTTCTTTAAGCTGTGACAATGTCCGTATACCGGCAACGGCAGAAGCCACTACCCCACTATCCAGCACATAAGCCAGCAGCACACTGCTTTTACTAAGTCCTAAAGACAAGGCTGTCTTTTCTACGGCCTTCTTGGCATGGAGAACCTCACTGGAGGTGAACTGCAAATATTTGTCTGCAGGTTTATCCAATAACAATCCTTGTGTCAGAGCCCCTCGGGCTATTACTGAAATCTCTTTTTCTTGCAACAAAGGAAAAACCATTTCAGTTCTTCTGTCCAATAAGCTATATTGCATCATCACGCTGCTGATGTTTGATCGTTCGGCATACGCTTGAATCACATTCGGACGGATGGAAGAAATGCCGTAATAGCGTATTTTTCCTTCTTTTACTAACTGTTCAAAAGCATCGATAATTTCATCGATAGGATCATCGATAGTACCACCATGCAATTGATACAAGTCGATATAATCCGTTTGCAGACGAGAAAGAGAGCTTTCTACCGTTTTGATAATATAGGGCCTCGAAGCTCTCCAATCCCATGTACTACCATCTGAACGCCATTGGTTGCCAACCTTTGTGGCTAGCACAACATCTTTACGTACTGCAGCTAGTGCCTGTCCGACCATACTTTCGTTGACACCGCGTTCATATAAATCGGCTGTATCAAAATAATTGATGCCTATTGCATGCGCTTGATGGATAATATCCACATTGAGCTTGGTTATGCCACCTTTCAACGACATTGTACCTAGACTCACTTGTGAAACCTTTAATTCCGATTTTCCTAATGTATTATATGTCAAGCTCATCTGCATATATTAAATCCAGAATTCTTCCTTATTGAATTTTTTGCATCTTAATAGGTTCGTCTGCGGGCATATTACCACTGGTCTCACCTCCGGTCTTATTAACCCCCAACAATTCAATTTCAAATACCAACGCACTATATGGCGGAATATTCGCTCCGGCACCGCGTTCGCCATATCCCAACTCCGAGGGGATATAAAACTTATATTTCGATCCCACCGACATCAACGGAATACCCATCTGCCAACCTTTGATCACTCGATTCAAGTCTAACTGCGTAGACTGACCTCTTTTGTAAGAACTATCAAACTCCTTTCCGTTAGCCAAGGTACCGAGGTAATGCACGTCCACCTCATCGTTCGCTGTCGGTTTCTCACCCGTTCCTTCCCGAATAACTTCATAATACAAGCCGCCTTGGAAATGCTTGATATTCGGATTTTGTTTTATCTTCTCAAAAAAAGTCGTTTCTTCACTCTTCAACTTTGCTGTCCGCTGTTCAGCAGCCGAATTAAACGCATCGCGAAGAATACGCATACGCTCCTCTTCACCCAAAAGGCTTTCTCCACCCTTTAAGCTTGCTTCCAATCCTTTCAAAAAACTGCTACTTTCGATTGCTATGCCCGAGCTTGACAGGGATTTGCCCACGTCGATACCTAAAGCATAAGATACCGTGTCTTGATTATTTTTTAATTCCTGGGCATTTAACGTTCCTTGCTGTGCAAAAAGCAACAGACCAAACCCTGCTATCCATTTTATATTCTTCATGAACTGTGTTTTTCTACGATTTTAGTTATAATATCTTTTGTAACATCCGGATAATCCACCTTTACCTTGTTTTTGCTATTTAACCACGATTCGATAGCGTAGTCGTATTTTTTCTTCAGGCTGTGGATAACTGGAACACCCATCAATTCCAATGCAGCCGCATTGAGGTGTTGCTCATACTGGTTCTTCATCGGGATGACCAATAACTTCTTCCCTAAATACAATGCTTCTGCCGGCGTCTCAAACCCTGCTCCGCAAAGCACTCCTGCTGAGGTTGCCATGCTACGAATAAAGGTATCACTCTGAATGGGATTAATGGACACATTCTTCAGTGTGAAGGGCTTTTTATTATGCTTGGAATAGACATCCCATTGTATATCCGGAAATTTCGACAGATTTTTGAGCAGATGGGCATCATCATACGAAGGCAAATACACCGTGTAATGTCCCTTATCCTCCGGTTCCAGTTCCCGAATAGACTGCCGAATGACCGGGGTAAAGATGTTGTCGTTATAAGATTTGAAATGGAAGCCGTATGAGATACTGGCCGGTGCATAATTTTTCATGATAAATTTGCCCAACATATCAGTTTCATCCGGTTTCGGACTGGAAGCATCCAGCGCACCAATCTGATGGCTCAGTCCTATACAAGCAATCTCCTTTGTTTGGCAAGCCCATGCTGAAATAGGCTCAAAATCATTGATAATCAAATCATAATTTTCGACTGGCAAACTATTGATTTCCTGTATAAACTTACGCACCGTGGAACTCATAAACGTTCGCCATAAGTCTACTCCACCCGATTTTCCAAAAATAAAACTCAAACCATGCAAACGGTATTTTACCTCGAAAGGAAGTGGAATATCAGCTTGAATGCCACTGACCAACACATCTACCTCAGCCAATTCCTGCAAGACAGGAATAATATCCATGGCCCGGCATAAATGCCCATTACCTGTACCCTGTACAGCGTACAATATCCTCATACAGCACTATTTTTTTGCGTGACCAAAGTACTAATTTTATAGCGAATATTACAGAAGTTTTAGAAACTTCGCAAGGTAAACGGATCAAAAATTGTTCTTAAGGAGAGTCGTGTTGAGGTGAAATGGAGGTTTTCTTTCGGCAATATATCATACCTATCCTTAGAGTTAGCGAAGCGATCTAAGGATGATGAATAAAAAGGTAGTCTTAGACTACTAAATATTAAAAAGTCCTTACTCCTCCTCAAAAGGCTAAGGAAAGGAAAAACGACAAAACAAAACACCCCCGATCTAAGAAACTTCGGCGTTTATACCCCACAAACAAAAGAGATTACTTATTTTTATAGAGTAAACCATCATGAACATCCAATGAAAAGTAAAATCATCTACTTCCTAGGTATGTTTATTATATTGCTCTGCTGCTCTTGGGGATTTTATGCGCATAAGCTTATCAATCAATCGGCTGTTTTTACTTTACCTACCCAATTGGCTCAATTCTACAAAAAACATGTCCAGACTATTACCGAAAAAGCTGTAGATGCAGATAGACGTTGCTATATTGATACCTTAGAATCTCCCCGACATTTTATTGACATCGATGACTACGAGGAAGAATCGATAGATTCCATTCCAATACACTGGAGTAAAGCGGTCGCCAAATATGAAGAACGACGTTTACGTGCACAGGGAATCGTACCATGGCAGATATACCGCTCGTACCAAAACCTGGTAACGGCCTTTGCCGATGGAGACGTCACACGTATCGTTCGGTACTCCGCAGATTTAGGACATTATATCGCCGATGCACATGTGCCACTGCACACGACCAAAAACTACAATGGGCAGTTCAGCGAACAAATAGGTATACATGCTTTTTGGGAAAGCCGATTGCCCGAGATGTTTGCGGGCAAGTACAATTTATTCGTTGGTAAAGCTGAATATATAGAAGACCCTTTGCAATTGGCCTGGGATATTATTAAAGAAAGCAATGCCTTAGTAGATAATGTCTTGCAAATAGAGAAAGAATTATCCAACAGCTTTCCGAAACACCAGCAAAAAAGCTACATCAATCGTAAGAATGTACTGGTGCTGACCTATTCCGACGATTATGCCAAAGCTTATCATGACAAAATGGAAGGTATGGTAGAAGCACGAATGCGAAAATCCATTCAGCGGATAGGTTCATATTGGTTTTCAGCTTGGGTAGATGCCGGACAGCCAAAGCTCAACATGAAATATAGACCATTGGAAACAGAGGATATTCCCGATATACAGAATAAAAGAATTATCGGTCGGGAAGAATGGCATTAGTTTTTCTCTTCGTACCTCATCATGAGGGTGCCTAAAAAGCTCAACATCATCGTCATTGCGAGGCAACGAAGCCCCGCCTGAGGCGGGAATGATGTTAAAAACGCAGATTGGTTTCCTTCGGAGCTGCTTCGCGGTCGTCGCTGCGCTTCTCGTCCCGAATGCTTTCGGGAACGCGTTTTTAAGTTTGGAGAACTTTTTTAGACACCCCATGGTGAACTATAGAAACACAGCGTTTTTCAAAACAGTCAAAGACTCCTCTATTTCACTTTTGTTCAAGTGACCAAAGCCCAGACGCATTGCTGCTAATTTCTTATTTTGATACAACAAATTTTGGGGAATAAACAGCCCCTTTGGCACACAGTTATTTGCCAATTTAAAAAGGGAGATATTATTATTCCAGATTGTCCAGACAGCTAAGCCTCCAGTAGGTCGTTGGAAAGACACAATATCTTTAAACTCTGTCTCCAAAATATCACAGAAATAATCCCGACGCTCGCGGTAAACTTTCAACGATTTTTTCAGATGCCGATGGATTTCTCCTTCTTCGATCATTTCGCCTAAGGCATGCTCCATAATCACATCACCTTGCCTATCTATAATCCCCAGATATTTGCGCATTTCCACCATCAAGTTGTCTGGTGCAACAACAAACCCTGTTCGGAATGTCGGAGCCAATGACTTGCCAAAAGATCCTACGTAGACCACCATGCCATCCACATCAGCACTTGCCAAGGGCATTACGGTCGATTGTTCGTATAGAAAGTCACCATCATAATCATCCTCCACAATGACAAAACCATATTCCCGAGCCAGCTGCAGTAAAGCGATCCTTCTTTGTGCAGATAGCGTGACTGTCGTTGGGTAATGGTGCCGTGGCGTAATATACACCATACGTAATTCGCCCGTGCGAAAGTTTTCCGCTATATACTCCACATTTAGTCCTTGTTCATCAACCGGAACAGTAAGCACCTTCGCACCCAATCGTTGAAAAACCATATTAGCCGAGAATAAGCTAAGTTCCCCTACCAATACCTTGTCACCCTGTGTAATCAGAATACGGGAAATGATATATAAACTCATCTCCACACTTCGGGTAATCAATACATTACTTTTCGAAATATGTAACCCTCTGGAAAAGTTCAGGTAATTGCTCAACTGCTCTTTGAAATAAGCACTGCCATCCTGATGGAGCTGTGTCATACGTTTAAGGGTGGTTTTTCGTTTCAAAGAAGCTGTATACAGCCGTGAAAGATTTTGCAACTGGGTTAAGCGGATATCCGGTGTGCCATCACTAAAATAGAAATCACTTTTGGTAGATTCAAAAGGAGAATCAAGTACCGTAGACTTCCGAAAATCATATCCCGTCTGCGATGGATATTGCGCTAAAGACACCAACTTGGCATATGGTTTTTCCAACTTCAGCAGCTGTTGTTGGTGAATAATAAATGTTCCCTTATTTGGTCGAACCTCCACCCAGCCTTGTGCTTCCAGTTCATTGTATATAGCAATAACCGTTTTACGGTGCACATGTAATCGTTCCGATAAAGCGCGGCTTCCCGGTAGTTTTGTACCCACCATCAGGTATCCACGTTGCACGGCATTAATGACCTGCTGCGCCACCTGTAAATAAATCGGCTGAACAGATTGTCTATCAATCTGCACAAATCCAGAAAACAAATCCAAAACCGGACTACTCATTATATTAAAATCGGAACCATCAAATAATCCGGAAAGATAGCACTTTTGCGCCATGAAATTAAAAAACAGCAGACAAATCTTATTAGCCACAGTCCTGTTACCACTATCAGGTATAGGACAAGATATGAGAAAGGATAGTATACCGGAAGTGATGGTGCATGCTAATCGTTTACAAATTCCATTCAGCAAGGACAACCGCAACGTAGAGATCCTGACAGCCGAAGATATTCGACGCCTACCGATTAAAACCTTAAACGAAGCCTTGACATTCTTAAATGGTGTAGATATACGACAACGCGGACCTTTTGGCTCACAAGCCGATATGAGCATCGACGGCGGAAGCTTTGAACAGACCTTATTGCTTGTCAACGGTGTCAAAGTTGCAGACCCCCAGACAGCGCACCATAACCTCAACTTGCCTATCCCTTTAGAGGCGATCGAAAGAATTGAGGTATTGCGTGGAGCGGCTGCGCGCATATACGGCATGAATGCACTTACGGGTGCAATTAATATCATCACAAAAACGGCTAAACAAAGCAGCATACATGCACATCTTTACGGTGGATCTTCTTTCAAAGACCGTGAGGAGGAGGAAAAAGATGGTATATATTACCATGCTGGAGCACAAATCGGAGCGACCTTATTTCAGGAGAAACATCAGCATCAATTTTATTACAACAAAGAGCAATCCAACGGACAACGTTATAATACGGCTTCGGAAAATGACAAACTCCATTACCAGGGTCAATGGGATATCAATAGCGATAATAAAATTGAATGGTTAGGAAGCTATATGCACAATAGATTCGGTGCCAATGGCTTTTACGCAGCTCCTGGAGATAAGGAATCAGAAGAGATTGTGGAAACCGTATTTGCCAGCATCAGCTCTACCCATCAGCTTAGCGATAAGCTATCCATCACTCCCCGCCTAAGCAATCGTTATAATGAGGATGACTACCGCTATTTCAAACACGATCTGTCTCGTGCGCGCAGCCTGCACTACAACAATGCTTTATCTATGGAGCTGAACAGCCGTTATCAAACGGGGTTTGGAGATTTTGGACTGGGTTGGGAATCCCGACTGGAGCGTATCAATAGTTCAAATTTAGGTGACCATGAGCGCAACAATCATGGTGCTTATGCGGAGTTTCGCACAGAAAGCATCAGAAGATTGACCTTGAATGCAGGCGCTTATTTAAATTACAACAGTCAATACGGTTGGCAACTCTATCCGGGAGTCGATATGGGCTATGCGCTGCATCCCAACTGGAAAGTCGTGTTCAATGCCGGTTCCAGTCAGCGCATACCTTCCTTTACCGACTTATATATCAACCAGCGTCCAGGCAATATTGGCAATCCAGATTTACGTCCGGAGGAAGCTTGGCAATTGGAGGGTGCAATTAAATTTCAGCGTCAAAACCTGACCGCTCATGCGGGTTATTTCCACCGTACTATCGATAATTTCATTGATTACGTAAGGGACAATGCCGATGAACCGTACCAACCTTTTAATCTTGGGCAGAATCTGGTCAACGGAATCAACACGAATATAAACTATCATTTCACAGAAAACCACACGACATATCATATCAACTTAGGCTATAATTATTTAGACCCAAGTATCAAAACACCGGAAGGCGTAGATTCTAAATACAACCTGCGTAGTTTAAAGCACCAAGCCAAGCTATTGTTATCCGCAAGCCAAGATACCTGGCGCATTTCTGTAGCTAATCGCTGGAATCAACGGATGTCTCGGAAAGCGTATTTCTTGACCGATATACGTTTGAGTTATGCTTTTTCAGACATAAATATTTACGCTGATGTGCAGAACATCTTCGATGTTACCTATATCGAAAGTGCTGCCATTCCTATGCCGGGAAGATGGTTTAGTATGGGAGTAAGATATAATTGGTTGAAAAAATAAAGGAATAAGATGGTGTCCGAAAAGATTATTAACCATTAAAAAAACGCGTCATTGCGAGGAGCGATAGCGAGGAAGCAATCTACGTTTTGCCGTCACCAGATTGCTTCGTTACCTCGCAATGACGGTGACGGCGGGTTTTTCGGACACCCTTATTCCTTTACAAAGTTTTCCGGTTGTCTCCGGAGTTGGTATCGATAAGTTTATTGTACGGGTCTACCCCTACTTCAACAGGTTCTTCCGACACGATAAGCACCACTTTATTCGCTATCTTATCAATTTTATGTTTTGCCAGATAAATAGGCTGTTCCTTCTCCTCTTTTCCCTCTCCTTTTTTCTTTCCAAACACACCAATTTCGATATAATCCTGTAAAGGCAATGACTGTACTTCTTTTTTATTGATTGCTGTTTTCAAGGCCTGCCCTTTCACATCTTCGTACAAACGTTTCCCTTTTTCATCCGTACGATATTTCGCGACTTTGAACTCGATATCAACCTGATATTTTCCATCCGCCAGTTTTTTATAAGAAGCTTTTTGAATATCATTATCATACACCGTAATGGTCTCGAACATATCCTTAATCGTATATTGCAAAGAGTCCGGAGTATGCTCCTTCAGCATCGCCACAAATTCCAAAGAAGTGGTATACGGTGCTTCCTGAAATGCCACTTTGGACACGTAGGCTTTTAGAAAATCGTTAAATCGTTGTTCACCCAGAAAATCACTCATTGCATACATGACCACAGCCCCTTTGTTATAATGGATATATTGCTGGTTTTCGTTCAATACCAATGGGTTTTCCTTCAATTTCTCTGCCGCTCTGCCTTTGAGATAGTTATCCAAGGATTCTTTTAAGAATTTCCGCATTTGCGATGCGCCATAACGTTTTTCCAACACTTTTAATGAGCTGTATTCCGATAACGATTCAGACATCACCGTTGCTCCTTTTACATTTGCACCAATAACCTGATGTGCCCACCATTGATGCGCCAGTTCATGTGAAATCACGGAATAAGCATAGTCTACCGCGTCAGGATTATCGTCATCCACCTTCGCAATAAAACCAATTCCCTCAGAGAAAGGCACCGTATTGGCAAAAGCTTGGGCAAAAGTACCATGTGTTTTTGGGAACTCGATGATACGCATCTGGCTAAACTGATAAGGACTGAATGCTTCTCCATAGTAAGCCAAAGAATTTTTCATGGCCAACATCATCCTGTCCAGATTATATTCATGTCCCTCATGATAATAAATTTCCAGATTGATACCATTCCACTCTTCTCTCTTCACTTCATATCGTGCAGACATAAACGCGTAGAAATTCAGCATTTTCTGATCCATCTTATAATGGAAGTACCGACGGCCATCTTCTTCCCATTCCTTTTGCAGATAGCCGGGTGCTATAGCAACCTGATCCGAAGATGTGCTCACCGTTGCTTCAAAGCGTATCCAGTCTGCATCATCAGCAATATACGTATTTTGCAAAGCAGTAGTATCCGTTGGCTCTGCCATACGATCACGTTCCGGCAAGCCATATTTCTTCCGTATGTCGTTATCCATCTGCTCCAGACTTTGCTCATAGCCGATACCCGGGAAATAACGGTTATTCATAAATGTTCCGTTCGCTAATACAGGCGAGCGATCTTTCAGAAAACTATTCGGTTTGTTTTTCACCTGGGAGAACATCTGCAAACTGTCACCTGGCTGTAATGGCCTTTCAAGTCCATAAATATTGAAACCAGCCACACTATCTCTTTGTACAAGTTTAGCATTGGCTATATAAATTGAATCCACTTCGTCGTGATAGTTAACCAAAATCGTATCAATGGCTACCTTCGATTTATTCTTCAGTACATAGTCCACTTTGGCAACGAAATCCCGCTCTTTCGGAAAAATCGCCATATCAACTTTCACATCTACAATACGGGGTTGTACATAGTGTTGATAACGTTTGTATTTCTTTTCATAATCAATTTGCTGTTTTTCATATATCTTGTTTGAAACATAATCTTCTGCCACGTTATTTTGGTAATATATGGCATATCCCAATCCCACAAAAGCGATACTTAACCCCAACACAGGAATCCAGATTGCAGGTCTAAACCTCGCTTTTGCTACCGCTAACCGGTCACGAACATTCGAGATAATACCCCTCCGCCAGAATAACAATGTCATGCCGAACAATACACCTGCAAACAACAACCAGTAAACTTTGTACCAAATGTAATGACGTACAGCTCCGTAACCATTCATATCCGAATAGGTATAAGCGGGACCTTGATTGAACTTAAAGATACTTTGCTCTATACCAATGCGCGACAACATCGGAATGCCCATCATCACAAGCAAACAAACAAAAAAGCCTACATAATAATTCTTGAAGAACGCATGGACAAAAAAGGCAAAAAGAATAATAACCAGATATTTCAGCAAATCCAATACAAACAGCTCATAAGCATAATGCCCGATCTCTATCTGAAAGAAACCACGTGCAAGCTGATAGCCAATACCAGTGAGCATACTGATACCTAACACCAGTATCGCTACCTTGATTAACGCAATTACCTTGGACAGCAACAACACCCAATTTGGTGTCGCCGTTGCGTCGACCAATAGGTTCATGCGAGCGGTAGACGAACGTTGCACCAACATGCCTGAAAACAGATAGATAATCATCGTCAGGAAAAATCCATAAATCCCGCCCATAGTGCTGAGTATCTGCCAGGTCACAGGATAAGTTTCCGTCCCGTAGATCTCTCCCGAAATCGACGTAACGACCACAACCATCAACACCGCAAAGATCATCATGATAATGAATATCCAGTTGCGTACAACGAATTTGAAATCACCATTGGAAAGATTCCAAGCTGTACGCAAACGCGTTAGGAAGGAATAATCCAACGTGACTTTCGGCAGATTGATGGTAATAATACTCCCGAAATTGTCCTTTGTGATACGTTTCCCTTTCTTTTTATTGCGCCATTGGAAGCCAGCATAAGAAAAATCAAAAGTCGCATAAACAGAAAATAGCACCAAAATCCCCAGCGAAGACCAAATCAACCGATTATAGAGCACAGCCCCTGAAAATGGAATATTCAGAAAGTTTTGTTCTTCGACGGTCCAATATTTCGTTTCATAATGCAAGGCTTCAAACCCAAAAGGGTCAATAAGCGCCGCCAGATATTCATTATCCATATTGTTCCGCACCCCTGCCAAAAATGCATCAAGTACGAACAGGAAAATGATAAAAATAAATCCGATATAAATATTCCGTGTGAAAGTCACCAAAGCGAATACAATAGCACCAAATAGCAACAGATTCGGGATAATCAAATAGACATACGCCTGCATATAAGACCAGAGGTGATTAGGTCCCAACAGCTCTTTATTCACATTGGGGAACAGCTGTACGGCAAAAAAGCCCAACGTCGTTGCCATGACAATGGCTACCGTGACCACCAATCCACTTAAGAATTTTGCAGAAAGATAAGATGTCTTATCCACGGAATACGAATAAAGGACCTGATGCACATTATATTTATAATCCCGATAAATAGCTCCACCAACAATGGTCGGCAAAAGGAAATACACAAAAATGGACAAGGCATTCAACATGCCGCTCACTTTCAAAGGTGAATTGGCGTACACTGGATCGGATGCCGTGACAGTTACATTGTCAAACAGCCCGATATTCGTTCCCATGACGAGGATAGCAAAACCAAAAAACACCGCAGCATAGATATAAAAAGCGGGATTCTTAACCCAGCGTTTTATCTCAAAAAGAAAAATCTGACTAAACATGTTGGCCCTGCTCCTTCTTTAGATTTACGAAATATACATCCTCCAACATCGGCTGCGCAGGCATAAAGCTACTATCTGGCATTTCCGCGCTGTAAACACGGATATTCAAGGAATTATCGGCATTATAGTTGGACGAAATCACGTTGTATTTGGCTTGTTCTCCATCAAAATCAGCACGTTGGATGACTTTCCTCCATATCTTGCCTTCCAGCATCTTCTCACCCTCTATAGCGGTGCCGCGGTACAATACTTTTCCACCATTCATAATCGCCAGTTCATGGCAAAGCTCACGTACATCATCGACGATGTGGGTAGAGAAAATAACCGTATTGTCCGTACCGATTTCACGCAACACGTTCAGAAAACGCTGTCTTTCCGCAGGATCAAGACCAGCCGTTGGTTCGTCAACAATAATCAGTTGCGGCTTATTAAGCAATAATTGGGCAATACCAAAGCGTTGTTTCATACCCCCCGAATAGCCGCTTACGCTTTTATCCCGCACATCATATAGATTGGTTATTTCCAACACTTCCTGAATAATGCTTTTGCGTTCTCTGGTATTGGATATCCCTTTTAATTGTGCAAAATAATGAAGCAATTCTTCAGCTGATATATTGGGGTAAACACCAAACTCTTGTGGTAGATAGCCCAAAACCTTGCGCAGAGCCATTTTATCGGCCAATACATCAATACCTCTAAAGTTAATGCTTCCTGTATCAGGATTTTGTAAAGTGGCAATAGTACGCATCAGTGAGGATTTTCCGGCGCCATTCGGTCCCAGTAAGCCAAACATACCTTTTCCAATTTCAAGATTCACGCCATCTAATGCCTTGACGCCATTTTTATACGTTTTTGTCAATTCAGTAATTTGTAGACTCATTGGTTGTGATATTTATTTTTCAGTATATGTCGTACGAATTTGCAGTTTGTTACAGAATCTCTGATTTTTTTCACCGATTAAATTCCGCCTTTCACCTAAAATCCGCTTTCATTTACCTAAATACATGGTCTTTCTTGTTTATAACCCGCTTTCTTTGAAGAAATTATTTAGTACATGACAGAACAGAACAAATCATAAAAAACGCGTCATTGCGAGGAAGCATGACGAAGCAATCTGTGTTTTTTATGTCATCAGATTGCTTCGTTACCTCACAATGACGATGACATTATTTTTTGTCATTCACTGTAGAGAAATTAAACAAACAACACAATGGGATGGTTTACAATATTCAATAAACGCAAAACAGGTGATGTCCCACCTCAACCGATACAAATGTCTGCAACCGAGAACAACGCTTATGTTAGGCTCAATGGCGCTTCCGTTCATGACAATCAGGGATTGTTTCAGATATATAGCTATTTACAGCAGGATTTTGAGGCTAAAGGCTATAACGATGCGCTGATTAGTCCCGATGAAGGCTATAGAAACGACAATACCCGTCTGATAAAGTACGATCTGGAGATCCTTATCCATCAGGTCAAGACCTACCAGGACTCACTGATGAAAGACATGGAATTTCACATCCACTCGCGTAGCCGGGCTGGATTGATTGACTTGGTGGACGAGCTTAGAATCAAACAGACCGATTTATTAGCACAGATGGAAAAGGTACAGGAATTCGAGCAGAGCTTACAACAGGATACCGGCCTTTGCGAACGTGCAATATTAGCCTATAAGCGTGGATTTATGAAAGGTTTGGCTTCCATTACGCAAGCACATTTACTCCGTAAAAATTATTAAAAATGAAAGATTGGTGGTTAAAATTCGGTTGTTTCCTTACAGGGTTCAACTATAAATTAGTTAAAAACTCCAGCGAGCAATCGGCTAAAAATGTCAAAAAATATACTTCGGCCATGCTATTGATTGTACTGGTCTGGTTTTTCATAGGTTATAGCTTTGCTACCCGCTATCTGCATTTCGAAATCTGGGGTGGAATCATCGGTGGGCTGGTTATGGGCTTTGTCATTGTACAGATTGAACGTATCATTATTCTTTCGACAAAAGTAAGCGTTTGGTCTACAAGCTTTCGGGTGCTTTTGGCTTTGGTAATGTCCATCTTAGGTGCTTTTATTATGGATCAGATTACTTTCAAAGACGATATCGAACTGCGCAAAGCACAAGTGATGGATGAGCGGGTGAAACTTGCTGTACAACAGTCCGAAGCCGATATAGAGAAACAGCTGTTGGGTTTAGATAGCATGCTTGCCGGTGCAAATCAAAAATACGAGGCCGTCAGTGCAGATCTCAAGAAAAACCCTGTCATTATTACGACCTATACAAACAGTAGTGTAACCAAGGATAAAGAAGGGAAACCCATCAACAGCACCCAATCCACGAACCGTTCGGTCATGGAAAACCCAAAGAAAATGGAATTGGAACAGCTCCATAAGCAAATTGAGACCTTGCAGCAAAAACGGTTTGAATTAGCACAGTCTATTATGACGATTAAAGAACGTAAAGAGCAGGAGCTGAAAGCCTCAACCGGCTTTCTGGATGAGCTTACGCTACTGCACGATGTAGTCACCTCTTCAAACATCGGCATATTTGTGTACCTATTGTTTATGTTATTCTTTCTGGCGATAGAACTATTTGTCCTGGTCATGAAGCTAACCGATAAGGAATCAGATTACGACAAATTAATTAAACACCAAACAGCAGTACGCGTGCAGATGTTGGAAAAGCTACAGGCTTAATACCGTTGGTTGTCCGCGATAACAAAAATCAAATTTTATTGTATAACTCATAAATATCAAACACTATGTCTATTAAAGAAACCTTCTTTGTGACAGGCGAAAATCTGTTAAAGAGAATCAAGGAAATTATTGCCGAAGGCAATGTAACCAAAATCAGCATTTCCGATAAATCGGGAAAAGAAATCATGAGCTTTCCGGTGACCATTGGTGTCGTCGGGGTAGTATTTGCACCCGTCTTCGCTGCTGTCGGGGCACTGGCAGCTTTACTGACGGAATGCAAGATTACCGTGGAAAAAAGAAAAGAAGAACAAGAGGATGTAGATACTGCCTCGGAAGCCTTGACACCCGATGAAGAAACAGTCACCGAAGAGTAATCAAGTACTTTTTTCCGAAACCAATCCGCTTTAAAATTGTTAATACCTGTAAAAGAAAAACAGGTCATGAGCAACAAGAAAATAGGAATTATCGTTGGATCCTTACGCAAGGAATCCTTCAATAAAAAGATAGCCAACTACCTTATGCAACATGCACCGGAGGGCTATCAATTGGAATGCATCGAGATTGGGCAGCTTCCGCTGTACAATCAAGATTATGACGAGGGGAATACACCGCAATCGTATTCCCCTTTTCGTACTAAGGTAAAAAACATGGATGCCATTATCTTCGTCACGCCAGAGTATAACCGCTCGGTTCCCGGTGTATTGAAGAATGCCATCGACGTAGGTTCCCGTCCTTATGGACAGAGTGCCTGGGATGGCAAACCTGCATGGGTTGTCTCCTCCTCTATTGGTAATCTTAGTGCCTTTGGCGCCAACCACCACCTTCGCCAATCCCTGGTGTTCCTAAACATGCCTACACTCCAACAACCCGAAGTCTACATCGCAAATGTTCAAAAATTGTTTGATGAGCAGGGCAACCTCACAGATGAGAAAACAGGCAAGTTTCTACGGGATACATTGAGCAGCTTCATCGCTTTCGCAAAACGTTTTGACAAACTATAAATCAACCCGTTATGCATCCACTATTTGAGTATCGATTAAAACGGGTAGATAGTCCTTTTTGGGCATTCGCCATTCACGACGGACACCAAATCAGCGACGAAGTTATGCCCTATATGCGATTGAATGAAACCGAGCGCTTGCGTGAAGAAGATCCTTATACAGCGACTTTTGCGGAGCTTCCCGTTAACCAATTTATGGTCAGCACCTCGCGTTTTCAATTGGACATCAACCGACAGCCGGAAGATGCCGTTTATCTTCGTCCTGAACAAGCATGGGGGCTGCAGGTCTGGAAAAAGACATTACCCGCAGAACTTCTACACCAGTTGTACGCAGAACATGCCGCCATACATCAGAAAATTGAAGCTTGGATACAACATAGCATCGCACATTACGGCTTTTTTGTTGTATTGGATATACACAGTTATAACGCAAAACGAAGCAATCCAGATGATATAGTAGATACACATGCCAACCCACAGATCAATCTGGGTACGGCATATAATCATCCAAAATGGGATTATATCGCAAAGAGCTTTTCCGAAAGCATCTCGCAACACAAACTGTTCGATGGAGCAGTCGACATTCGGGAGAATATCAAATTCAAAGGGGGATATGTAGCCCAACAGCTCACCCAAAAATTTGGAGAACAGGGTTGTGTACTCTCTATTGAATTCCGTAAAGATTTTATGGACGAATGGACAGGCATCCCCTATCCTCCATTAATCAAAGAGTACAAGCAACTGCTGCTGTATGCTTTAAATAACCTGCAAGATCTATTTAAAAATGGAGCAAGATAAGACCCTGAAACAGATATTGCGCGCCATAAAGGAAAAACAGCCTATCCATAAGCAGATACCCAACAAGGGAAAGATTGTGTTTCAGAAGATAGTGCCGTATCTCTTTATTTACCGCGTGCCGACGGAGTCCAAGGACAGGCTATTGTCTGAACTGACGAAATCCGAATTGGCAAGCATTATCTATAAATCGGAGGAAGATGATAGCATCAGCCGTTGGATCCCTATCATTGCAAAAGCGTTGGCAGAAGAGTTTGGCACTTGCCTATTGGTAGAAGTATGGACAGCAGAAACAAAACAGAGCGAAGATATTGCCATCCATTTATCCCAGAAAAATGCATTGGTACTTGCTGAATATTTACAGAAGAATATACAGAAAGAAGCCCCGGAATTGTTGATTGCATTACGGAAAGATAAAAAACTACCAAAGCCCGAGCATTTACCCGCACTCTTGCAAAACAAGGATATAAAAGATGATATGGTTTTAACTTTGGGGCTTGCTATTCAGACACGTTATAAAAACCTATCAGGAACTTATCTTCCGCTGCTTTTGCGTGAATTTCGAGAATCGCTCGCCAAGAGTCTTTCCCGACTTTTCTTCGAGTTTGTCCGCCTATACACCACCGTAAAGGCTGCTAATTTCAAAATGAAGGGACACGAACGGTTAAGTCCCGAGATATATGAGATCGATGAACATCTAGCAAAAGAAAGTCAAAAGTTCGATTTCTTGCTTTTAATCACGCCCTTAAATAACCATGAAGCCTGGTTACAATTCAAAAAGGACAATTATCGAAAAGAGCCCGTTTTTCATTACAGGCCCATGCCCATCGATCCGGATTTGGTAAAGCGAAACCTATACAACTTACGCATCGAAGATATATACGATCCTACTGTGGCCTATATCCTAAGGGATAAACGGCGGGAGCTGGACGATATGATGACCATGTTGGCTTCGCGGGGTACGGCAGATTTCAAACACGGCAGTATGATGGTGTTTGGAACAGTCAGCGATGATTTGTTTGAGATGGCGAAAGCTTTACTCATTGCCATCGATAGCCTCCCGGCACGGGAAACAGTCGAAGAAGAGTACCTAAACGCACAGGAATTTGCCCGGCTTGCTGAGGCAGAGATAGCCTACTTGCGACAACAAGCTCCGCAATTCAACACAACAGTACGCATAAGAGACGATGTTTCGGGAATTATGGTCAACCACGGCACGCTCAATATCAGCAAACAATACCAGATTTCAAAAAGGCGGGCAATAGCACTCATCCAACATGAAATTGGTACACATGTGGTGACGTATTTCAACGGCAAAGAGCAGACGTTCAGTTCATTTCGTCAGGGCGTGCCGGGATACGAACAGTTGCAGGAAGGTCTTGCCGTACTTGCAGAATATCTCATAGGCGGCTTAACGAACGAACGCCTTCGCATATTAGCGGGAAGAGTTATCGCAGTGCGCAATATGGTTATGGGCAACAGTTTTCTCGACACTTTCACGCTATTGCACGAAGAGTACAACTTTTCGCTGTACACCGCCTATACCATGACAATGCGGGTATACCGTGCAGGTGGGTTGACCAAAGATGCTGTATATCTACAAGGGTTTATCGAGCTTATCCGATACATCCAGGATGGCAAAGATCTCAATATCCTAACCATCGGAAAAATCAGAGAAGATTATCTTCCCATTATTTCAGATTTGGTGCAACGGGGCATATTACGGAAACCTTTATTAAAACCTCGGTATCTGGAATCCCCTTATGCAGATAAGCTCAAGGATGTGCAGCAGTTTACCAGTATTTTCAAAATGATAAATTATTAAACATATTACTATATGAAAATCGCTTTTTTAATCAACCAAACCCATAAAGAGGCCGCCGCTTTCACGACAACCCTCTTGGCTTTCCGGGCACATGAACTGGGACATACCATCCTATATATCGGACTTGCAGACTTCGCTTATTTAGGCAAAAAAACAGTAGGTGCGCATTGTAGAGTCATTGAGCCCGCTGAGACCATCTTAGATCAAGAAGATTTATTGGAAAAACTGAAAGAAAAGGAGAAAATCTTTGTAGATTCTGAAAGTATGGATGTGCTCTGGATTCGTCATGACCCAGTTTTAGATATGATCAACAGACCTTGGGCATCTTCTACAGCTTTACAATTTGCACGCTTGATCAAGCGTCAAGGAACCTTGGTTATTAATGATCCAGATCAGCTTATTGAAGCAAATAACAAACTTTATCTGGAAAATTTCCCTAAGGAAATCCGACCAAAAACGATAGTTACCCGCAATTATGACGATGTTGTACAATTTTTGGAAAAGCAGGAAGATCAAATTATTCTCAAGCCTTTGAAGGGGTCTGGCGGGAAAAACGTTTTCTTGGTCAAAAAGGATGAACGCCATAATCTCAAACAGATTGTAGAAGGAATCGCACGTGATGGTTATGTACTTGCTCAAGAGTACCTGCCAGCAGCTACAAAAGGTGATATACGCTTCTTCTTGTTAAATGGCGCGCCTTTAGAGAAAAATGGCGCTTATGCTTGCGTTAATCGAGTACAGCAGGAAGGCGAAATAAGGAGTAACATTCATCAGGGAGCGAAAGCACAGTCGGCTGAAATAGACGACACTATCTTGCAAACCGTTGAGAAAGTCAGTAAAAAATTGAAAGATGACGGTATGTATTTCGTAGGTTTAGACATCGTGGGAGATAAAATAATGGAAATCAATGTATTTAGTCCAGGCGCATTAGGCCTTGCATCAGAATTGAGCAAAACCGACTTTGCAACAATTGTTATCAATGATTTGGAAGAGCAAGTAAAACAAAGAAAAAATATATAATTACTTCTCTATAGTGGTTTCTTCAGCACTGAGCGGTGCGGGTGGAATTTCGTCCACTTCCCGCTCTATTTCTTGCAACTCCACATGCACTGCAAATTCGGATGGTTCGATAGGTACACCTTTCACGCTTGCATATTCCCGGGTATAAATTGCCCCTAAGTATAAGATAGCCGCTGTATAATATACCCAAAGTAGAATCAGCACGATGGAACTGGCCGCTCCATATGTTGACTCTGTGTTGGAGTTTTGGATATAAAGACCAATAAGGAATCGTCCTATGACAAAAAGTACAGCAGTGAACAATGCTCCAGAGCGTACAGTCCGCCAGCTGATCTTCACGTCCGGTAATACTTTAAAAATCACGGAGAACAACAAAAAGATAATTCCAAATGAAAGCAGGAAATTCAACCCATCAATCAATATCACCGTAACATCGGGGAAATAGAGCTTTAATCGATCCGTAAATGCCAAAATCACACCATTAATGATCAAAGTCACCACCAATAAAAAACCTAAACCGATAACCAGTGAAGAAGACAATAAACGGTCTTTTACCAACTTCAACCATCCTTTTTTTACTTTCGGACGAACATGCCAGATTTTATTAATGGAGTTCTGTATGTCACCAAAAACCGTAGTAGCTCCCAATATCAAGGTTACTGAACTAATAACCAACGCCATATTGGACTTACCAGACAATTGCAAGTTCTTAATGACCTCCTGAATTTGATTGGCTGCCGTTGGCCCGACAAAACCGCTGAGTTCTGCAAAAACCTTTCCCTTTATAGCCTCTTCTCCCAGAAAAATACCCGCCAAAGATATCATCAAAACAAGGATAGGTCCTATAGAAAAAACCGTATAGTACGATAAAGAAGCACTATATTTCATACTATCCTCGTTGGTAAATCCCATAACTGTATTTTTCAGAATCTGAAATTGTTGTTTAAAAAACTGTTTAAAATTATTTGCCATCTGTGTTTTTCAATATTTGTTCTTAATCGGTTGTACATTATGAAATAAAAACCATTCCTTCGACAAATGTCAGGCTGAGTTTATCGAAGCCTCAGGATGACAAAGAAAAGTAATAATGCACAACGCCTGTTCCTATTATAGAACAAATAAATTAGATTTAGGTTTCAATAGGTTTTTAGCATCCTTCTAAAACGACTATATTTACAGACAACTAAAGGACGTACATGTATAACTTCAAAAACGACTATGCCGAGGGCGTGCATCCGCATGTCCTACAAAAGATTATAGAAACGAATGACACACAAGAGCTTGGCTACGGCGAAGACTCCTATTCCATCAAAGCAAAAAACATCCTTAGAGAACAGCTGCAACAGGAGGATGCAGTAATCTTTTTCACTTCCGGAGGCACACAGGCAAATCTTTTGGTTATCTCCCATCTTTTGCGACCACATGAAGCGGCAATCAGCGCCAAAACCGGACATATCTTTGCCAACGAGACCGGTGCTATCGAAGCTACCGGGCATCGGGTTATCACGGTAGACAGTACAGACGGCAAGCTCTATCCCCATCAACTCGAGCAAGTACTTGCAGAATACAGCTTACGCCCCCATGTGGTGAAACCTCGTTTGGTTTATATTTCCAACTCGACCGAAATAGGCGGTATTTATAGTTTTTCCGAACTTGATGCACTTCATCGTTTTTGTCTGGAGCACGAACTCCTTTTATTTATGGATGGGGCGCGGTTAGGGCATGCGCTGACTTCACCTTTCAATGATTTGACACTCCCACAAATAGCGAATCGGTGCGATGTCTTCTATATCGGCGGCACGAAGAATGGTGCCATGTTGGGTGAAGCCATTGTATTTAGTACGCCATCGTTAGCAATCGACTTTGATTATGCTTTAAAACAAAAAGGTGCATTACTCGCAAAAGGCCGTTTCCTTGGCCTGCAGTTCCTTGGTCTTTTTGAAAGTGGGCTTTATTTTGACTTGGCAACCCATGCCAATAGAATGGCGTTACGCATGGCTCAGTCATTTGAAGAACTTGGGTTCTCTTTTCTCAATCCTCCGGCGACCAATCAGACCTTCCCAATATTGCCCAATAACTTAATCCATGAGCTGTCTAAAAATTACTCTTTCTACACCTGGAAAACTATAGACGCGGAACATAGCGCCATCCGGCTGATTACATCCTGGGCTACGCCTGAAGAAGTAGTAGATCAATTTATAGCGGCTATAAGCAGTAAGCATATTTGTCCTTAAAATTTTACAGAATACTGTCACCCTCTTGCTTATTTTTTCAATACTTTAGCCACCTTAAACTAATAGATTAATAGACATAATGCGCAAATTACTCACCCTATGTGTAGGGCTTATCTGCTTATCCGCTCACGCTCAAGAAGATAAACAGGTTGTAAAAGCCAACTACAACTTAGCTGCTAAATTCTCTCCTGCGAAACTTCGCACCATGATTTTTTCTACTGATGTAAAACCAAACTGGATCAATCATTCCGATAAGTTTTGGTATGAGTACCAAACTCCCGCAGGAAAATACTGGTATTTGGTAGATCCCGCAGCACGTTCAAAACAATTGTTATTCGACAATGCGGATATGGCTCGTCAGGTTACAAAAATTGTTAAAAATCCCTTTGACGCCCAACATCTTACTTTGGAAAACCTAAAATTCACAGATGACGAGAAACGTATCCGTTTTGAAGTGAAGAGCACCAAAGACACGGTGAAAAACAAAGAAGAATTGGCGAAGCTCAAAAACAAATCTGATTCGTTGAAGAAAAAGGTTTTTCATCTGGAATACGATATTGCCAACAAAGAATTACGTGAGATTTCCGATACGCTGAAAGAAAAGACAAAGCCTTCTTGGGCAAACTTTTCACCAGATACCAGTCGGATATTTTTTGCCAAAAACTATAATATATATTGGATGGACAAAGTCAATTACGACAAAGCTGTAAAAGATGAAAAAGATTCCACCATCGTAGAGCATCAGGTAACGACAGATGGCATACAATATTACGCTTGGGGTGGCGACCAATATAGCACCACCACAGGCGATGAGAAAGAAGATGAAGAATTGAAAAAGAGAAAACCGGTATGGTTAAGTTGGTCGCCCGACGGGAAATATTTTGCTCTTACCCGAAAAGACAATAGGCATCTGAGCGCATTATGGGTCATCAATAATGTTTCGGCAAAACGCCCTACCTTAGAAACCTACAAATATCTCATGCCGGGTGAAACCGACTCCACCGAGATTGAGCTATACATCTTTGACGCCTCCTCCCTATCCTCAAAACGTGTACCGATCAATGCTTTTAAAAACCAGACTGCAGGTATTTATGGCAAGAACCGGGATAAGAGCAGCTATAGCGGGAAGCATTTTATCAATTATTGGTTAGGAACCAACGAAGAGTTCTACATCAGTCGTTCCAGCAGAGATTTAAAAAGGATTGATATTGTTGCGGTAAATATTGACGGTTCAACCCGCACTATTGTAGAAGAACGCTCAAATGTCTATTTAGACATCAAAAAACCATATTTTATCAATAACGGCAAACAGTTTATCCATTGGTCGCAACGTGATGGTTGGGGACACTTTTATCTATATAATACAGATGGAACCTTGGTAAAACAATTGACTTCCGGCGAGTTCAACTGCTGCGATATTACCGGCTATGACCTCACCAGCAACCAGTTTACCTTCACCGCCAATGGCAAGGAAGAGGGCGAAGATCCTTATTACCTACATCATTATGCACTATCTGTAAACGGGGGAATGCCAAAATTACTCAATAAAGGCGACTATGATCATCAAGTCAGCGTAAGTGAGAGTGGAAAATACTTCGTGAACAATTACTCTCGCGTAAATACGATCCCTGCTTCCGAACTGTATAACAGCAACGGACAACTTATCATGAAATTGGAAGAAGCCGACCTTTCCCAACTTTTTGCCGCAGGTTATAAATTCCCTGAGCCGTTTAAAGTAAAGGCTGGCGACGGTATTACAGATTTGTACGGGGTTATGTATAAGCCTTTTGACTTTGATTCTACACGTGTTTACCCCATTGTAGAATACGTATACCCAGGCCCACAAACAGAAGCGGTTAACAAGTCTTTCGGGCGCAGTATGGATCGTATAGACCGTTTGGCCCAGATGGGCTTTGTCGTCATTACTGTCGGCAATCGCGGTGGTCATCCAGATCGTTCCAAATGGTATCACACCTACGGTTACGGCAACCTGCGTGATTACGGGCTGGAAGATAAAAAAGTAGCTGCAGAGCAATTAGCCGATCGACATCCTTTTATCGATATTGATCGTGTAGGTATTACCGGTCACTCTGGTGGTGGGTTTATGTCTACAGCGGCAATGTTGGTTTACCCCGACTTTTTCAAAGTTGCTGTTTCCGGAGCTGGAAATCATGAAAACAACATTTATAATCGCTGGTGGAGCGAACGCCATCATGGCGTAAATGAGAAAATTGACGCTGAAGGAGATACGACCTTCACTTATCAGATCGAACGTAATACTGAGCTTGCCAAAAATCTGAAAGGAAAGCTATTATTAGCAACTGGGGATATCGACAACAACGTACATCCAGCAAACACTATTCGGATGGCTGATGCACTCATCAAGGCCAACAAACGTTTTGATTTCTTACTATTGCCTGGACAAAGACACGGTTTTGGCAACATGACAGAATATTTCTTCTGGAAAATGGCAGATTATTTTGCAGAACATTTATTGGGTGATTCCAAATCCTACGAGGTGGATATGACCGAAATAAACCGAGAGAACCCACTGCGGAAATAGTAGCTTACGAATTAAGCAACAAGGGCGAGGTCACCTGACCTCGCCCTTGTTGCTTATCTACCCATCCCGCTTTCACCGAAAAACCCACCATATTTACCGAGTTTTCCCCTACATTAATCTAAAGACTATCTCCTATCCTCTTCATGACTACTACCTTTGAATCAACGATTTAAGAAAACATAATTTAAAAACATTAAAAAATAAGAGTCATGAAAAATTTAGCAAAATCCATTATCGCAGCTGCAATGATTGTTGTTTCTGCCAGTTCATTTACTTCTGCCGCAGTTATCGGTTCTCCTGTAGAAGCAAATCCATTAAAATACGTCAAAGCAACAACCATGGTTGATGTATATCTAGATGCTGTTACTAAAGGTCAGGATGTTGATTTGGCAAAGTATCTATTTGAAGACGGTTTTACACAGACCTTCCACGGAAAAAGAACGAAAGCAACTCATCAGAAAAAGGAAATCGTTAAATATATCGAAAGCAACAAAGGATATAATTACAATTGCACCACATCGTACAGTGTGTTAGAAGATCAAGATAGTTATACAGTTGTAAAAGCGACCTTGAACTTTGAGAATTTCACACGAGTGGATATGCTCACCATGCAAAAGACGGAAGATGGTTGGAAAATCAGCAAAATTGACGTCACTTATCCTTAACAGGAAAAAATAAAAAATATTTGCATAGTGTATAAAATACACTTATATTTGCATCATCATAATTTAGGTTTATAATTGGTTAGTTTAAGGTTTCCATTCTCCCCGTTTGGAAACCTTTTTTTATGCTTCAAAGTCTAATTTTTAGGCTTGTTTCCTTCCTCTGGCATTTCTTCTTTCACTTCCGGCAGATTGTTAGAACGCCATTGCGTCATCCCTCCTTTCATTTCAAAGATATGTTCAAATCCTTGCTTCTTCAGCCGTTCCGCCGCTTTTGCACTTCTCACACCTCCTAGGCAATAGAGGTAAACAGGTGTTGATTTATCTAATTTCGCAACCTGTTCTTCAAAATCTTCTGCATTCAGGTTTATATTGATAGCATGCTTTACATGTCCTCCCTGAAATTCTTCTGCCGTACGTACATCAATTAGCTGAATACCTGTTGTGTCTTTGACCTGTTCCAAAAACGTATGTACTTCCAATTTCACTATTTCTACCGAATCCTGCTCTTGTGCCGTAGCCCAACTGCCTATCCCAACAGACAGTAAAAGCATAAAAATCACTTTCTTCATCATCATAACCCTATATATTTTGTGTAATCAACTGTTCCAAATCATTTGCCTGTACTACACCGGATTGTCGCCAAAGGATATTGCCATTTTTGAACAACACGAGCGTAGGGACGCCCCTTACCTGATAAGCCGCAGCAACTTGAGGGTTTTTATCAACATCGATTTTAATGATACTCGCTTTATCTCCTATCCTGCTTTTTAAGTCGTCCAAAATCGGGGTCTGCATCTTACAGGGGCCACACCATTCGGCAAAAAAATCCACTAACACAGGCTTATCCTGATTGATAATCTCTTGAAATGTCATATTCTACTGTTTTTCTTCTACAAATATTAAATACAATATAAACAAATTGAAGAACTATTCTGTAAAAAAGTTGAGGCTATTTTCAACCCCCTGCCTTATTTTGAGAAACAACGACATGTTTACGACATACAACAGAGCGCCCAGCATATACTTATTACCAAAGTGCATGAACAACACAACAGGCACAACTGTTTTCCATAACATGTAAATATACCTATGCTTTCTGTACAAGGTCATATTCACAGACTCAACTGTTTATTGCACAGTGTAGACAATCCTTTTCGTGATGTACATATTCTAAGCAAGGGATACAATAGACTTAATGATAACGTACTCATTCATATGGATGAAGTAGTATGTCTTTGTCATTTTGCTACGTAACATGCTTTTAAAGAAGCATTAATTTCTTTAAAAGAACATGATCTTTACCTTAAATTAAACAGAGAAGTACAACTTGTAGTCTGTTCCTGTACAAAAGACAATAGACTTTATCGTTCTGCACATAGTCTGCATGCAAAACCACGATGACAACAGCAAAATTTCAATGCGCTATGCAAAATAGACACTTATCATCAAGAAAAAGAGCATTGCACGAATCTAAAACACAACAGTCCAATTGTTCATTCCTTTTGACTTTGCTTTAATGTATATTGTCTTTATAACCATGTATGTCGTCATCGTTTTCATGTTACGTAGAATTTAAACTGTAAATTATCATGCACAACGCAACAGGCTATACTATATTTTCAACCCCTAGGGAGGGAATGTATGCCGTCTCCTCCACATGCATACAAGTAAAATTTGAGGAGTTATTATTAATAACACATATGCAACCCTAGACACCGCTTTATCTCGTTTTGCTTACACTTCAAAAAAACTGAGCCTGTACAAATTGGTATTGTACAGGCTCATTCTTTCATAACAGCTGTCGTTCCTTCAACGTATATCCTCATTGGAACATTATTTGAAGGATTATAGCAAGTAAATTCTCCTATTGATAAAGATATCTAATCGCAATCTTTAACCCTTTTAGCTATTATTTGTGTTTTCGATCTCAGTCAGCAATTTTATAGCATAGGGCGTTAGATTAGGGTTTTGAAAGACTAACTTTCCGTCCTCGAATACTAACTGTTCTTCCATACTGTTAAAACCAAAATCCTTTGAATTATCCCAAATAGTAGCTTTTTTAAACTTTCGCAGATATGTAATGAAATTCTTAAAAGACTGTTTAAAAGACTGTTCTATTGATTTTCCTTGTGATGAATGTCCACCCAACAATTCTCTTTTATTCGCTCGCTCCCTTAATATTTCCACGTCATCCACGGCAATGAAGTGTGCGTTAAAAACAAACTTATTTTTGTATTCGTGCAGATAAGTATTTATTTGTGATTGTTGTTCATTCGTAAAATGAATTTGCATCATAAAATCCTTATGGCTACTGATACTATCATTTATTGCGTTTTTCTGAGCATTCGCAAGATTCAAGTCATTTATTTTGCTTTTATCTTCTGCATATAAATGAATCATTAATTTTACTTTATCATGGTCAAAAAAATTACACGCATTTTTATCAATGTTGTACAGTTTATTTTCCATGAAGGTAGATTTTCCTGCTGCTACCGGCCCTACAACAAACGTAAATGTATTCATCACTGTCCGAAATTAAAAATAAATAAATCAATCCCCTTTTATATAAACATATCGTTCTCCCTTTGGGGGTTAGGGGGATTAAATCACAATATTGATAATCTTTCCTTTTACAAAAATCAGTTTTTTCACCGGTTTTCCATCCAGGTAACGCTGTACATCCTTATTTGCAAGAACCGTTTCTTCTACGGCTTTCTGATCCAGATCCAAAGCTAAGGGAAGATTCATCTTCATCTTACCATTTACCGAGACAGGATAAGCAAATTCTGACTCAACCAAGTATTCTGGATTAAATACAGGATATTCAGCGTAAGAAATGGTACCCGCTTCATTGCCCAATAGTGCCCAAAGTTCTTCGGTAATATGTGGGGCGTACGGTTGTAACACAATGATTAAGTCTTGAAGAATCTTACGTTTGTTACACTTCAGATCAGTTAATTCGTTCACACAAATCATAAATGCGGATACTGAAGTATTGAAAGAGAACCGTTCAATATCCTCTTCCACTTTTTTGATAATCTTATGCAGGGCCTTATACTCTGCTTTTACCGGTTCTTCATCTGATACGGCAAAGTTCCCTTCTGCATCATGGAACAAACGCCACACCTTACGTAAGAATTTATATACGCCCTCTATACCATTTGTATTCCAAGGCTTTGCTTGTTCCAAAGGCCCTAAGAACATTTCATATAAGCGAAGTGTATCCGCACCGTAGGTTTCAATGATATCGTCAGGATTGACCACATTGAACTTCGATTTAGACATCTTCTCCACCTCTGTCCCACAGATGTATTTGCCATCTTCCAAAATAAACTCGGCATTGGCAAAATCCGGACGGAAAGATTTGAATTTCTCCGTATTCAAAATATCGTTGTGAACAATATTAACATCCACATGTAGAGGAAGCGTTCTATATCGATCGCGCAGACCATGAGAGACAAAAGTATTCGTTCCCTTACCTTCTTCATTCAACAGACGGTATACAAAGTTTGATCGGCCTTGTATCATCCCTTGGTTAATCAGCTTCTTGAAAGGTTCCTCCTCATTATGATACCCCAGATCCTTTAGCGCTTTATTCCAGAAGCGAGAGTATAGCAGGTGACCCGTAGCATGCTCAGAACCACCAATATATAAATCGACGGCTTTCCAATAATCAACTGCTTCTTTGGAAGCAAAATCTTTTTCATTGGTTGGATCCATATAGCGGAACCAATACCAGGAAGAACCTGCCCAGCCCGGCATGGTGCTCAATTCATAGTCATACTGATTTTGATATTTCCAATCCTCAGCGCGGCCCAATGGAGGCTCGCCGGTTTCCGTTGGTAAATATTTATCTACTTCAGGCAATAGTAAAGGCAATTCCTCTTCTTTAATCAAGTATGGCAACCCATTTTTGAAATAAACCGGTACAGGTTCGCCCCAATAGCGCTGACGGCCAAAAATAGCATCACGCATACGGAAATTGACTTTAGCTTTCCCTAAGCCCAATTCCTCCAGTCGCTCAATTAGTGCAGGAACCGCTTCGGCATAGGTCATACCGTTGATGAAATCCGAATTGATATAACGTCCGTCTTTATTTGGATCAGCTTCCTCTTCGATGTTTTGCGAATCCGAAATAGGGACAATCGGTAAATTAAAATGTTTGGCGAATACATAATCACGCTGGTCTCCGGAAGGCACCGCCATTACAGCACCGGTTCCGTAACCCGCCAATACATAATCAGCAATCCAGATTGGCACATCTGTCCCTGTCAACGGATGCTTAGCATACGCACCGGTAAATGCACCCGAAACAGTTTTTGTATCAGCCATCCTATCCAATTCGGACTTCTTCGCTGTTTTTTCTTTATAAGACTCTATTTCAAAACGTTGTTCATCCGTAGTTAAAGCATCAACTAATTCATGTTCTGGCGCCAACACGATAAAGGACACACCGAAAATTGTATCGACACGAGTTGTAAATACTTCAATCCCCCCAACCTGTTCAGGTACTGGGAATTTGACAGACGCCCCCACAGATTTACCAATCCAGTTACGCTGCATTTCCACCAATGGCTCTGGCCAATCTATTGTCTCCAAGCCACGCAATAGACGGTCTGCATACGCTGTAATACGCATAGACCACTGCATCATTTTCTTCTGCTCAACAGGATGTCCTCCACGTTCAGAAACCCCATTGATAACTTCATCATTTGCCAATACCGTACCCAACGCCGCGCACCAATTTACAGTGCTTTCCCGCAAATAAGCCAAACGATATTTCAGCAACTCACGTTGTTGCTCTTCCTCTGAAAAAGCACTCCATTCTTCAGCTGTAAATTGTTGAACATCTTCATCTGACACAGCGTTAACATAAACTGAACCAGATACTTTAAAAGCATTAATTAAAGTATCAATAGATTCCGCTTTATCGGTATCTTTATTATACCAAGCGTTGAACAGCTGCATAAAAATCCACTGTGTCCATTTATAATAATCAGGATTGGACGTGCGTACTTCCCGTGACCAGTCATACGAAAAACCGATATTATCCAATTGCTCACGGTAACGATTAATATTTGTTTCGGTCGTAATAGCCGGGTGCTGTCCGGTCTGGATAGCATATTGTTCCGCTGGCAAACCAAAAGAATCGTAGCCCATCGGATGCAAAACGTTGAATCCCTTCAATCTTTTGTACCTTGAAAAAATATCTGAAGCAATGTAGCCCAGTGGGTGCCCTACGTGCAACCCTGCTCCCGAAGGATAAGGAAACATATCCAATACATAATACTTGGGCTTTTCTGTGGTTTCAGAAGGTTTGAAGGTACCTTTATCCGACCAAAAGTGTTGCCACTTCTTCTCTAACGACTGATGATTATATTCCATGTTAACCTATTATCTGCTAATCTCTAAAGTGTTGCGAAAATAGCTATTTTACGGCAAAATAGGGACAAAAGTTTCATATTGAACAATAAATTGCACGTACGAGATGTTAAATAATGAAAGAAATATACCTTTTCATCGAAGATATTACAGGAAAATATTTCTTAAATGCACATTATTATTTACTTTCGCAATCAAATATAAGAACACTATATGTCGGTACACGAAGAAGGTTCTCCAAGGAGAAAAACGAAATCGGTTTACGTTTCTACGGTCATCAGTATAGCTTTGGTTTTGTTAATGACAGGCTTACTTGGACTTATTCTCGTCCACGCTAAAAACCTTTCCAAATACGTCAAGGAGAATATCGTATTGAACATTATCGTCAATGACAATGTCAATGAAGGTGATGTATTGGCAATGCAAAAGGATCTGGAAAAAGACCCTTATGTACTCCGCACGGAATATATCAGCAAAGAATTAGCTGCTAAAAACCTCAAAGAAGACCTTGGTGAGGATTTTGTCGAGTATTTGGGGCATAATCCATTATTACCTTCTATTGATATTTACCTCAAAGAGCAATATGCCAATACGGATAGCATACAGAATTTCATACAGAAAGCTTCTAAAAACAGCCGTGTGAAAGAGGTTGTATACCAAGAATCTTTGATCGACATGGTCAACAAAAATATCCGTATCATTGGTATGGTGGTATTGGCATTTGCAGTGGTACTTTTAATCATTGCGGTTGCGCTTATCAATAACACCATACGATTGGCTATTTACTCGCAGCGTTTTCTTATCAAGAGCATGCAATTAATCGGTGCGACGAAGACATTCATCCGCAAACCTTATATTTTCTACGGTATTTTCCATGGTCTGCTGGGGGCATTGATAGCGATTTTACTGCTGATATTCACCCTTCAGTTTGCGCAAAAGCAAATCCCGGACTTGGTTTTCCTTCGTAATTGGTATGAGTTTGGCGCTATCTTTTTGATTGTCGTTATACTAGGGATTATCATTTCTGGATTAAGCACCTATTTTGCTGTAACGAAATATTTGCGTGCAAAGTCACATAGTTTGTATAGGTAATTCCCCCCATCCCCCAAAGGGGGTGTAAATAAGTTCCCCCTTCGGGGGTTAGGGGGATTTAACAATAAAAAAATCATGGCAGAAAAAAAACAACATACCACCACAACAAAAGCATCTTTCCCATTTGAAAAGGTAAATTACCAACTCTTTATAGCCAGCATTGTCGTTGTATTGATTGGTTTCCTATTGATGATGGGAACAGAAGATATCTATAGCTTTACGAAGATTACCTTAGCTCCATTGGTTGTCGTATTGGGTTTTGCCTTAGGGTTTGTAGCTATATTGTATAAACCTAAGAAGAAAAGCAGTTAAGAACAGATGACCTATTTTCAGGCGATCGTATTGGCAATCATTGAAGGATTGACCGAATTTCTTCCTGTGTCCTCTACCGGGCACATGATTATTGGGACAGCTTTAATGGGGATGGAACCTTCCCCATTCGTCAAATTATTTACTATTGTTATACAATTAGGTACTATCCTATCCGTATTGGTGCTCTATTACAAGCGTTTTTTTAAATCGCTGGACTTTTACTATAAATTGGTCGTAGCAGCTATTCCTGCCTCTATTTTGGGACTGGTACTGAACGACTATATCGACGCTTTGTTGGAAAGCCCATTAATGGTTGCTGTGATGTTGGTTCTTGGTGGCGTTATTCTATTATTCGTGGATCGTTGGTTCAACAAACCCACCATCGACAATTCCGATGAAATATCTTACAAGCAAGCTTTCATTATTGGGTGGTACCAATGTCTGGCATTGATTCCTGGCACTTCACGTTCTGCCAGCACAATTGTCGGAGCGATGACCCAAAAACTAACACGCAAAGCAGCTGCAGAATTTTCCTTCTTTTTAGCTATTCCAATGATGCTGGGCGCATCCATCGTCAAACTGTATAAATTCATTAAAGAAGGACATACCTTCACCGGTGAAGAAATAAACCTACTCATTGTGGGAAACGTAGTTGGTTTTATTGTAGCCATTATAGCCATTAAAACTTTCATTAATGTATTGACAAAATACGGCTTTAAAGCTTTCGGGTGGTATAGAATTGTTGTGGGATTAGTGATTATTGGATTATTGTTAAGCGGACACAGTCTGCAAATTATATAAATGGAAAACATAGAAGAACAGCTCTCTTCTCCTTTTAACTTCGCAGAAGGCGAAGTATTATTGGTGGATAAACCATCGGAATGGACCAGTTTTGATGTTGTCAATAAGCTGAAATACACCTTGATAAAGTCACTGGGTCTCCCGAAAAGATTCAAAGTTGGTCACGCTGGCACTTTAGACCCCCTAGCTACGGGCTTGCTGATTGTCTGCACCGGGAAATTTACAAAGCGAATAGACACTTTTCAAGCCGAAGACAAGGAATACACAGGCTCGATAACAATTGGGGCGACAACTCCCTCCTACGATTTGGAAACCGAAATCGACCAGACTTTCGACTATGCGCATATCACAGAAGAAGACATTTTGCGTACCGCAAAATCTTTCGAGGGCGCATTAGAACAATATCCACCTGCGCATTCTGCCGTACAAATCGACGGCGAGCGTGCGTACGAGAAAGCCAGACGTGGCGAAGATGTTGCGATGAAATCGCGCACCGTGTTCATTCAAGAATTTGAAATTGAGAAAATTGAATTACCAAACGTGTATTTCCGTATCCGTTGCTCCAAAGGCACCTATATTCGCTCCGTCGCAAATGATTTTGGCAAAAATCTGGGAGTAGGTGGCCACTTAAGTGCTTTGCGCAGAACAAAAAGTGGAGAGTTCCATGTCGATAATGCCTGGAACTTGACAGAATTGGTTGAAAAAATTAAATTGCATACAACAACGGCACTGCAATAACCGTTTGTTAAGCTAATCCGATAACAAGGAAATGAAAATATATAGAAGCTTAGATGAATTTGGTACCTTACCCAACGCCGTAGTTACTATCGGGACTTTCGATGGTGTACACATTGGTCATCAAAAAATATTAGCAAAACTTAAAGAAGTTGCAGAAAAGACCCAAGGGGAAACTGTGCTATTAACCTTCTTTCCACATCCAAGGCTAATCATTAACCCGAATGACGATAGTCTTCGGCTAATAAACGATATTGAAGAGAAAGCGCATCGTTTAGCTCTCGCAGGCATCGACCACCTGATTATCACACCTTTTACCCGTGATTTTTCAAACCTAAGTGCTGAGGAATACATTAGCGATGTCTTGGTCGGTAAATTGGGCACAAAGCATATCGTTATCGGTTATGACCATCATTTTGGTAAAAACAGAGCGGGCTCTATTAAAGATTTAAAGCACTATGCCTCTATATTTGATTACGTTGTAGAGCAGATTCCAGAACAGGATATTGAAGACGTAGCCGTGTCTTCCACACGCGTTCGTGAGTCTTTGATTAAAGGAGATATCGAAACTGCCAACAAATACTTAGGTTATCCTTTCGAGCTTACCGGCAGTATTATTAAAGGCGATCAAATTGGAAGAGAAATTGGCTTCCCCACAGCAAACTTAAATATCCACGAACAGCATAAGCTGATTCCGGCTTATGGCATATATGCTGTTGAGGCAGAAATATATCCTGCAATGCCACAAATCCATACCGGCGAATATATGCACCCTCAACCCGAAAGAGTCGCGAAAGGAATGGCCTATATTGGTACACGCCCGACTATTGATGGGATGAGCCGGAAAATAGAAATTAATCTACTAGATTTTAAAGACGACATCTATAAAAAGACCCTACGGGTCAAATTCCTTAAATTTATTCGCCATGACCAGCGGTTCGAATCCCTAGACCTTATGCGCGAACAGATTAAACAGGATGAAGTAGCTATCCGACAATATTTTGACGAAGAAGGTTCACTGCGTTGAGGGCTTCGCCGTTTAAAAACTTCGGAAGTCTTACTTTCTTTATTCTCGTAACATCCTCACCCTCCCTCTTTCAAGTTTAACGAAGTGTAACTTGAAAGAGAGAGGGGGTCCTTTAATTATTTAAGGCACGAGCGGCACGCTCGCGCCAGCGAGGTCTCGACTCAGGAAAGGGATCTGACGAGGGAGAAGGCTGGGGTGAGGATTTTAAAGCAGTAAGCTATCTGCTGTATAATTTATTTAAAGCTTATAGCCTATTGCTATAAGCTTTATTTCAAAAACCTTCGGGTCAAATATCTTCGTACAGGTATATCGTAGAACTTTAAACACAGATACGCCAACAGCACACTGCCGACAACTACAGCCACTGCTCCGGGTAGCGATTCTACGAACGTTAGATTCTCATTCTTCACCCAGGCAAAATAAAGATAGATAAAAGGATAATGTACCATATACAAAGGATAAGATATATCGCCCAGAAACTTGCATACACGTGTAGCCGTTTTTCCGGTCAGTGTACCCGAAGCACCAATATAAACAAGTAGTGGAAAAATAAGAATCACACAGATACTATCATACAAACCGTTCATCCACAGATGATCGTATCCACCGATTCTTGGGATAGCACATATTGTTATGAGAACAAGGCTACCGATCCAAAATGCCCCTTTTATCTTCGTGGGCCTAAATATCCGGGATAACAACAAACCTGCCGAAAAGGAGAACAGTAGACGCAAGGAACCCCCTAAAATATCATTTTCCGTCATCGCAAACCCAGCACCAAGATCACCCAAAGGACCGAAAATGGCAAAAGAAGCTAATCCACACCCTGCAAGGAAGACAAGGACGGCCAATGCCCGTGTGGGCAACAGACGAAGAAATAACACATATAAAATATTGCCGATATACTCAAAGAACAGAGACCAACTGGGGCCGTTCAAAGGATACATCTCCCCTACGCCACGGATTTCAAAGCCCGTGGTCACAGGAATTAACAGTGCATTTAACATCGTAGACACTAAAAGCAATGTTACCGGCACAACCGATACATCCCACACCTCACAGCCTTGGAAGTAAAACATAAAAGCACCAATAATAGCCCCGATGACGACCATGGGATGTAGACGGATCAAGCGACGCTTCAGGAACCCTTTCAGGGTTATGGTATTTTTTTTCCAGCGTTCATCATAAGCATAGGCTATCACAAAACCGGACAGCAGAAAAAAGAAATCTACCGCTAAATAGCCGTGGTTGATATGTTGATCGATATGGCTGGTAGCAAAAGCTTCAAATATATGGTAGCCTAAAACCATTAAAGCGGCTACACCGCGCAGTCCATCCAGAATAGTATAATGGGGTTTCGAATCTACAAATGCCGATGAAGGCGTTTCAGTTTGGATCATTTCGTATTGCTAAAGATGATGATGCATTTTATCTCGGGATAAAAATAGGAAATACACCTTAAATTCAGTTCTAAGAATATGCTAAAACCTAGGGTCAACGCATCTTATTTTTATGCTTAAAACAAATAGAGGGTTTTATTAGACAGTTTTTTTATATCGCCCAGCCCTCCAAAAGCTTTCGCTTTGGCGTCAAGATAAGTGTGCCTGCATTATTCTCCTCTCCCCAGCCCTCTCGAGTGTATAGTTTGCTACCTGTCTAACTGTCAAGGCAACTAATTGGTCTCCCTCTCCTTGGGAGAGTGATTAAGGGTGAGGACTATTACAAAAAGCTTTTTGATAACGAATGCCTAGTCCCGGCGAGGGACAGAAAGGTTTTGCAATGGGAATAATAGACACATTGTCGAAAGGAACCCTCCATTTTACCTCAACACGATTCTCGCTAAAAACATTTTGTTCTGTAAATATTTGGTTAACTTTGTCCCTTCGGATTCATTTAATTATTCAGCCGTGTCTTTAGATAAATTAAAGCTTAGTAAAAGTCTTCATTCAGCGATGAATGATCTGGGGTATTTTACCGCAAAGGAATTTCAGTTAAAATCCATCTCCCGAATCATTGGCGGGCACAGTATTCTCGGCATTGCACCCGAAGGTGCCGGAAAAACCACATCCTATGTCCTTGGCGTATTGATGCGACTAAAGTACACGCAGGATGAAGCTCCAAAAGTTTTAATTTTGGCACCTAATGAAGAGCGAATAACAGAAATAGTAGATCGCTTTCTAGCCATCAGCAAGAATAGGAACCTCCATATCATGGGGCTTAAAACAAGCGGCAGCATGGAGGAAGAAATCGAAGATCTGGTTCGTGGGGTAGATATTGTCGTTGCAACACCTAACCGTGCACGTGCGGTGTATCTTAAGCTTGGCCTTAATTTGAATCGCATCCAAACTTTCATTATCGATGACGCAGAAGAAATCGTAAAGCAAGGCATGCAAACTCCTGTTAGGGAACTTGCGCAAAGCTGTGGTAAAGTTCAGTATCTGGCATTCAGCACGGTCGAACATGAAAAGCTACATTTGATGATCGATGGTTTTATGCCTTTTGCTACTTTGGTCGAGGTTGATGAGCTGGGGCAGGACATTGCTGAAACGCACGAGCTCATGCTGTACCAAGTGCCTAATTTTACCACAAAAATCAATTTGCTTAACCTCATGATGGCAGATGATGAGGTATTTGACAAAGTGGTGGTATTCGTAAATAGCCGACTTACAGCACAAAAGCTCAGCCAAAGTCTACGGGCTAAAAAAGGAGAAGTCGCTGTCTTGCATCCTTTATTTTATGACGATGCAGGCATGGATGACATCCAAGATTTCAAGCAAATACCGGAGTGCAGGATATTGATTGTTGCCAATGAAGGCACGGATGACCTTGATTTAAGTGAAATTCCTTTTATCTTTCATTTCGAAATACCAGAAAATAGAGATCTGTTTCTACAACGCATGGTAAAAACAGGAGATGAAGAGGTGATTGCAATCACGTTTGCTACAGACATCGAACTGCCGGAACTCAAAAAAATAGAGCAATCACTTGGAAAGAAAATCCCGGTCATGCCGCTACCTGATGATCTCAAAATTTATCAACCCTCTAATAATCCGAAGGAAAAGATAGAAGTGGACGAATCACAGGGTGGCGCTTTTCATAAAAAGAAAGAAAGTAACAGCAAAACCTATAATTATGGTGCTGGTACAAAAGCCAAAATGACCAAAAAGAATAAGAAAAGATAATTCTTGAGGCACTATTCCTCGCAGTCGCAAGCTTTTGTAGCTTGCGACTGCGTTTAAACCTTTATTTAGATATGGAAAAACAACCGAACAACCCCTTGCACGGCAAAAGGTTAGATACGATTATCGAAGAACTGCTGGATTATTACGGAGGTTGGAAGCCCCTGGGACGACAGATACCAATCAACTGCTTCTTAGAAAACCCTAGTATAAAATCTTCTCTTACATTTTTACGCAAAACGCCTTGGGCTCGAAAAAAAGTCGAAGATTTATATATTGAAACATTGGGGAAATAGCCGCAATCAACAAACTGCGAATGAACAATGGATGATTGTAGGCTGACAATAAGCCGCTGATGACCAGCACAACACCATTGAGCGTTGACAATAAGTCATTGTAAACCGACAACACATCGTTAACTGCAAATTCGTTTTCCTAGGCATTGCAATTATATTGTATATGAACATGAATTTAGTTAAATTTGTGCTTTGATTTGAAGAACGTTCAAAATACACCCTTAGTAATGATTCATTTCTTTGTGAACCCAAGCCACACTCTATATGGTGTGCAAACCCAACAAGATTTATCTACGGAAGATATCTCGAAACTAAACTGGCTCTTTGGAAACGCTACAAAACTCAACGAACAGACGCTTAGCGATTACTACATAGGCCCACGCGCGGCTATGATTACGCCTTGGAGCACCAACGCCGTAGAAATCACCCAGAATATGGGTATAGAAGGCATTATCCGTATCGAGGAGTTCCAGAAGGTCGATGAAGACTTTACCGATTTCGACCCCATGATTTCTCAGAAATATGAGTCTTTAACACAAGAAATGTACAACATCAATATTCAACCCGAACCTATTTTGGAAATAGACGATATTGATGCCTACAATAAATCCGAAGGGCTTGCCCTTAGCTCCGAAGAAGTAACTTACTTGAATAACCTGTCCAACAAACTGGGACGGAAGTTGACCGATTCGGAAGTCTTTGCCTTCTCACAGGCCAATTCTGAACACTGCCGACACAAAATTTTCAATGGTACGTTTATTATTGATGGTGAAGAGCAACCCACTTCCCTATTCAAACTGATTAAAAAAACTTCCGAAACGAATCCTAATGATATTGTTTCGGCCTATAAAGATAACGTGGCATTCGTCAAAGGACCTAAAGTCACACAATTTGCACCAAAATCAGCCGACAAACCCGACTTCTATGAAGAAAAGGAATTTGAATCGGTGTTGTCGCTGAAAGCCGAGACACACAACTTCCCGACTACGGTGGAGCCTTTTGCGGGAGCTGCGACAGGTTCCGGCGGAGAAATCCGTGACCGCCTAGCAGGTGGACAGGGAGCGCTTCCTTTGGCTGGAACAGCTATCTATATGACTGCCTACTCCCGTCTTAATGAGGAACGCCCATGGGAAAAAGGTATGGACGAGCGTAATTGGTTATACCAAACACCTATGGATATCTTAATTAAAGCATCCAACGGGGCCTCGGATTTCGGAAATAAATTCGGTCAACCACT
Source organism: Sphingobacterium wenxiniae (assembly GCF_900116225.1). Taxonomy (GTDB): domain Bacteria; phylum Bacteroidota; class Bacteroidia; order Sphingobacteriales; family Sphingobacteriaceae; genus Sphingobacterium; species Sphingobacterium wenxiniae. The sequence goes on along the minus strand of NZ_FOZZ01000002.1, from coordinate 146,121 downwards.
CATTACTGGCTCCGTATTGACCTTTGAACATGAAGAAGAAGGCCGTAAGTTGGGTTATGATAAGGTTATCATGCAAGCTGGTGGTGTTGGTTATGGTAAAGCTGACCAAGCTAAAAAACACATGCCGAAAACAGGTGATAAGATTGTTATCCTAGGAGGTGAAAACTACCGTATAGGAATGGGTGGTGCAGCTGTATCATCGGCCGATACAGGAGCCTTTGGGTCTGGTATTGAGCTAAATGCTATTCAACGCTCTAATCCTGAAATGCAAAAACGGGCGGCCAATGCTATCCGTGCTTTTGTTGAGTCCGATCATAATCCTATCGTTTCTATCCATGACCATGGCGCTGGCGGACATCTAAATTGCCTTTCAGAGCTGGTGGAAGAAACCGGAGGGTTAATCGATATGGATAAGTTGCCTGTGGGCGACCCTACCCTTTCTGCCAAAGAAATCATCGGCAATGAATCTCAGGAACGTATGGGATTGGTGATTGCCGAAAAAGATATCGAGACCTTGAAAAAGATAGCAGATCGTGAACGTGCACCGATGTATGCTGTAGGTGACGTAACAGGAGACCATCGTTTCACCTTCCAATCCAAAACCACAGGCGAAAAACCGATGGATTATGCTTTGGAAGACTTCTTCGGTTCTTCGCCGAAGACCATCATGCAGGACAAGAAGATTGTACGCCAATATGATGACCTTGCTTACGATGTGAAGCAAGTGCCAACCTATCTCAATCATGTTTTACAGTTGGAAGCTGTTGCGTCCAAAGATTGGTTGACCAATAAGGTCGACCGTTGTGTGGGTGGTCGTGTTGCTAAACAGCAATGTACAGGTCCGTTGCAACTTCCGTTGAACAACGTGGGAGTAATGGCACTTGACTATACTTCTACCGAGGGTATTGCTACGACAGTAGGACATTCACCATTAACCGCGTTGGTTGACCCTGTAGCAGGTTCTCGTAACGCCATTGCTGAATCTTTGTCCAACTTGGTATTCGCGCCTATCAAAAATGGTTTGGCCGGTGTTTCCCTATCCGCTAACTGGATGTGGCCTTGTAACAATGAAGGAGAAGACGCACGCTTATACGAAGCTGTTAAAGGCTGTTCGGACTTTGCCATCGCTTTGGGCATCAACATACCTACAGGCAAGGATTCCCTATCCATGAAACAGAAGTATCCGAACGGAGAAAACGTGCTTGCGCCAGGCACCTTGATTATTTCAGCAGCTGGTAATTGTACGAACATCAACAAAGTAGTCGAACCTGTACTTTCTAAAAATGCTGGTTCTATTTATTATATCAATCTTTCGCAGGATAGCTTCAAGTTAGGAGGTTCTTCCTTCGCACAGATAAATAATAAAATCGGGTCAGACGTACCTACGATCCAAGACGCCGCATATTTCAAAAAGGCTTTCAACACCATTCAGGAGGCCATCATCACAGGCCAAATCGTAGCAGGACATGATATTGGTTCTGGAGGATTGATCACTACCTTATTGGAAATGACCTTTGCCGATGTGAATTTAGGCGCTCAATACGACCTCAGTGCATTAGGCGAAGCGGATACGGTAAAAGTTCTTTTCAACGAAAACATCGCCGTTGTGCTACAAGCCAAAGACGATTTGACTCTAGAATCTACCTTATCCAAAGCAGGTATACAAGCAACCAAAATTGGTAAGTCTATTGAGGGAGAAATCGTTTCCATCAAAAACAATGCAGATGAGTTCACCTTCCATGTTGCAGAAACACGCGATACTTGGTTCAAAACTTCCTTCCTACTGGACAACAAACAGTCTAAAAACGGAATGGCAGAAGTACGCTACAACAATTACAAGAACCAACCTTTAAAATTTGTATTCCCGACACAGTTCAGCGGTAAAAAGCCCCTCCTTGGGAGGGGTTTGGGGAGGATTAAAGCGGCCATTATCCGTGAAAAAGGTTCCAACTCGGAGCGTGAGATGGCCAACGCGATGTATTTGGCTGGTTTTGATGTGAAAGATGTACACATGACCGACCTGATTTCCGGTCGTGAAACCTTGGAAGATATTCAATTTATCGGAGCTGTGGGTGGATTCTCTAATTCCGATGTATTGGGATCTGCCAAAGGCTGGGCTGGTGCTTTCCTTTATAATGAGAAAGCGAAGAAAGCCCTGGAAGACTTCTTTGCACGTCCCGACACCATGTCGGTTGGTATTTGTAACGGTTGCCAATTATTCATGGAATTGGAACTTATAAATCCTGAACACGAAATACACGGAAAGATGCACCACAATACATCACAGAAACACGAATCCAATTTCGTGTCGGTAAAAGTGCAGGAGAACAGCTCTATCATGTTGTCTACGCTTGCAGGCAGTACCTTGGGTGTATGGATTTCCCATGGTGAGGGTAAATTCCACTTGCCACATGCAGAAGAGCAATACAACATCGTGGCCAAATATGCTTACGAGGAATATCCGCATAATCCTAATGGCTCCGATTACAACACAGCTATGCTGTGTGATAGCACAGGTCGCCACTTGGTAACCATGCCGCATATCGAACGCTCTATCTTCCAATGGAACTGGGCACATTACCCTACGAACAGACAGGATGAAGTTTCTCCTTGGATAGAAGCATTCATCAACGCTCGCAAATGGTGCGAGACGAATAAATAAAATGAGAACGACCCCAAATGGGGTCGTTCTCATTTGCTAAAGATTCGAAATCTTTCGTATCTTTAGCAAATAAGTTATAAACCTTATGAGTCCTACGAAAAATATATTCCGGTTAATCTGTCTTTTATTTTTAAGTCTTGTTCTTTTGCAATCCTGTAAATTAGGTCGATTTGTATTCTACAACTTTGCGAACATTACGGATCATAAAATATTCCCATCTCGGACTGTGGAAGCACCAGAAACACCTTTTGTTTTCCCCTATGTCCAACAACCTAAAAGTCCCAAGAACATTACCGTAGATGAAACTGAAGTTACCTTTGACGAATATCTTTCCCAAAACAAGACCGTCGCCTTCCTCATCATCCAAAACGATAGTATCCAATATGAAAAATATTTTAACAAATATGATGAGGAATCTATTGTAGCTTCTTTTTCTATGGCAAAATCTATTACTTCCATGCTTATCGGAATTGCTATCGATGAAGGGAAGATCAAGTCTGTAGATGAGCCAATCACCAACTATATTCCAGAATTAAAAGAGAATGGCTTTGATATAGTAACTATCAAGCACCTTCTTCAAATGACTTCAGGATTGGACTTCAATGAGAGCTATTCGAATCCATTCGGACATGCAGCTACTTTTTACTATGGAACAAATCTGCGAAAGGCTATCAATAAGCTCCAATTGAAAAATAAACCTGGAGAAAAATTTGATTATACAAGCGGAACGACCCAAATCTTGGGGCTGGTGTTGGAACGCGCACTGCAAGGACAAACCATAAGCACCTATCTGGAAGAAAAAATATGGAAACCTATAGGCATGGAATTTGATGCAAGTTGGAGCCTTGACCGCAAAAAAGATGGTTTGGAAAAGACATTTTGTTGTGTCAATGCTCGTGCCCGCGATTTTGCGAAGTTAGGAAGACTGTATCTGAACAAAGGAAACTGGAACGGACAGCAAATTGTATCTGAACAATGGGTAAAGGAGTCAACCAGGCTGGACAGCAGCGATAACAGTGCTTGGTATTATCAATATCAATGGTGGCTTCCCAATGAAAATGGCACATTTTATGCTCAGGGGATATTAGGACAATATATCTTTATTGATCCTGAGAAAAAATTAATTATCGTGCGCTTAGGCGAGAAACATGGTAAAATAAGATGGAACAAGTTCCTTCCAGAGATTGCAGCAGCATATTAGCAATAAAAATACCTACTATTGGGTATTTTTTGCACCACATAGGGGTTGTATCTTTGTCTTAAAAGAACCTGTTTAAAATAAAGCTTTTGCTTTTTGCTATAAGTTTTATATAAACTATACAGATGCTTACGCTTTATAGCTTACGGCTTAAAGCCACAAACTTTAAAATACAGTGCATGAATAAATCATTAGACACAGCTTTTACCGCCAAAGTAAACACAAGATGGGAAACTTTTAAATTTTTTAAGAACCACGTTTCAGGCTTTTTGGTATTCTTGTACAAAAATGTAATCAAGCCTTCTTGATCAGGAGGCTTTCTTATTTTAAAGTTTCCCATTTAAACCTATAAGGTTTTTCCTGATGCGGAGGTTTTCGAGATACTCCATTTTTCTCATGGATATATAACCAAACCTTATAGGTTTTATTTTAAACTCTCTTTCTTAAATCGTTTCCTTTTGTTTCACAATGAGCAACATATCCTTCTCCAAGGAAAGATAACCATATTCATATACAAAAAAATAAATCTGTCCTTTGGTGGTATGCAATTGATTGGTAAAATAGTTAAAGTCCATCCCTTTTGCCAGTATTTTTTTCCGATGCACCTTAATCATTTTTTCAGAACTTAAAGTCTCTTCCAAAATTCTTCTGTTCTTCTTTAATATGGCATTAATCTGTCGAACGAAATTATTAGGAATGCTATTCAATTTATTATTGTAGGTATTCCGACAACCATCATCACAGAAGCGTTTATCTGAACGACCGCGAACAGGTTCTCCACAGGCTAAGCAAAATCTATCTTCCATCTTATTATCCGTTTGTAAACGTTTAAAAACGATTATAATCGTATATAATTGATTAACTACCGATTAAGCATCTCTTCCCTTCTCAACTTTGTATCAAACATCAGCAATACATGTTGATGAATTGGTTTTTAAGTTAATAATTATTTGTGTACTATTAAAATTTAATGTTATGACAACTTTAGTAAATTCCGTACAATTGATTGGTCGCTTAGGCGCAGATGTAGAAATCAAAACTACCGCACGTGGTACAAAAGTATGCCGTATCCGAATGGCAACCAACGAATACAATAAGAACAGTATGGGAGATTGGAATGAAACAACTCATTGGCATACACTCATCGTGTGGGGGAAATTAGCTGAAAAATTAGAAAAAACTGGAAAGAAAGGTTCTCGATTGGCTGTGAAAGGTTCCCTTGCCTATCGCGAATATATCGATGCAAGCGATATAAAACGTGAGGTAACAGAAATCCGTGTGAATCAGTTTATGCTGTTGGATAAAGCCACAGAAACATTCCAAAACACGAAAACAACAGAAAGAGCAGACCTGCCGTTTTAAAAGGAACAGACTCAAAAGAAAAAGAGGGTGTCCGAAAAGTCAGCCGTCATCGTCATTGCGAGGAACGAAGCAATCTGATGACGGTAAAAACGCAGATTGCTTCGTCATTTTTCCTCGCAATGACGCGTTTTTTTTAATGATTAACAACCTTTTCGGACATCCCTTTTTTTATGATATACAATCTTTATGCAATTAGTCCAAAGACCAACCGGCAACTTCTGCGACCTTTCTTGGAATATCAGTGTTTTCCATTTTGTGGGTGAAAACATCCGAACCAGCTCCGATAGCAAACACAGGGATATAGGCTGCGGAATGATTACCCGAAGCCCAAGAAACCGAACCAACTTTGTTCAATACTGTGATGACCTCTGTTGCCAACTTATCGTCCGTTGCATATAAACTTTTCGAAGTTTCCTCCTCATGTTTTACAAAGCTTTTCTCATAAATAGCAAAAAGATTTTCCTCATCCGATTTGTTGACTGTCACTGTCGTGAAAAGACCCGTATTCTCACTCAAAAGTTGTTTCACCTCATCCCAAGAAACTTCATCTTTAGACGTACGCAAATCAGAAATCAATTTTGATAACGCTCCCTGTGAGACTTTCTGTTCGGCCAACAATTTTACATTCAACCTGCTACTGCCGTTGCCAATAGCAATACCACCCGTTTCATGATCTGCGGTTACAATGATTAACGTTTCCTCAGGGTGTTTTTCATAGAATGCGTATGCTCGCTTAACAGCTTCATTAAAATCAAGAACTTCACGAATGGTCGTTGTTGCATCATTAGCATGCGAAGCCCAATCAATCTTTCCACCTTCAACCATTAAGAAAAAACCTTTATCATTATCTTTTGTCAATGACTCAATCGCCGCATCCGTGATTTCTGCCAAATTCAAATCACCAGTTTCTTGGTCGATAGCAAATTTTAAAGCGTCTTTCTCACTATCTTTTGTATTCATCAGAATAGTCTTATTCCCTTTATTTGCCAAAGATTTATACGCCGACAAACCGTACGCAAGCTGATAACCAGCCTTTTCAAACTGTGGGAAAAGTGACGGAACAGCATCCTTTTCGTAGTTTTTCTCAGGACTTAGAAAACTGGAACCTGCAAAAAAATCAAAGTTGGATTTGATTAAGTCTTGTCCAATCTCATAGTACATATTTCTGTTAGCACGGTTGGCATAAAAAGATGCCGGCGTAGCGTGGTCTATACTGACCGAAGTCGTGATACCTACTTTCAAACCAGCTTCTTTCGCGGCATAAGCTATGCTCTTGTAGGATTTTGTCGCCGCACTGTCCATTCCGATAACACCGTTTTTGGTTTTATATCCAACTGCCAATGCCGTACCTCCGGCTGCGGAATCCGTCACACCGTGCGAAAGTGAATAAGAAGTTGCGAAAGTAGCATGTGGAAAAGTAGAGAATACCAAAGGAAAGACAGTATTTCTATCTTCTTGTGCAGCTAAAAAGACTTCCGTTAGGTTAATCTGATTCAGTCCCATCCCGTCGCCAATCATAAAGAAAACGTATTTAGGCTTCTGTTGACCAAAAACAAGAATCTGGATAAATAAAAGCGAAATAATAAAAAGTGTTTTTTTCATATGTGTATTGTTTGTTTTTTTGACATATCATATGGAGTACTCATGTGTGACACTTGTGTGTTTGAAAACAGGAGTATTTCATTTTGAATTGATTTTTCGAAACAAAGTTAAAATCCTAATGTAAACCCAATGTTAACTCTTATAAGTTTAACAAATTGAAAAGATACGACTCTTTGTGCAAAAAATAAAATACAGAACGACAATACACAAAATATGCCGTATGAAATGTATTTTTGTCCAGCATGACGACACAACAACAGGAAATGATTATCGGGGATTTCGAAAAGTATATGCGACACGCCATTGGACAACCCCAACCTTTTACCCTAGAAGGCTTTGTAGCTTTTGCGATCTCTTTGGTCAACTTTTATGAAGGTAGCAATCTTATCGCCAACAACGAGCGAGCTGCAACTGCGGAACTTCTTTTGAAGTCTTTCAACGCGGGTTTAAAAAACAGTATCACAGCTGCTGATCAGAAGGAGATAATAGAACTAATAATTTCTGATTTTTCACTTGATTATTCCATTCTAAGCCCTATATTTGCGTAACATCAAGGGGGATTAGCTCAGCTGGCTAGAGCGTTTGGCTGGCAGCCAAAAGGTCATCGGTTCGACTCCGATATTCTCCACAACAAATAAAGCCACTCTAAGAAGTGGCTTTTGTGTTATATCTTCCCCAGAAAACTCACCTATTTTTTTCAGCTTTTTACTACCTTTAACTGAAAAACAAAATCAAAAAACATGGAATATAAAAAATTAGGTGAAAGCGACTTATCTGTATCTGCAATTACTTTTGGCGCATGGGCTGCTGGCGGTTGGATGTGGGGTTCAACGGATCGTAAAGATGCTGTCGAGGCTATAAAAGCATCTTATGATATGGGTGTAACGTCAATCGATACCGCTCCTATCTATGGACAAGGTACCAGTGAAGAAATTGTTGGCGAAGCTATCCGTGGCATTTCTCGTGACAAAGTCCAAGTTTTGACTAAGTTTGGTATGCGTTGGGATTTAGCAAAAGGAGATTTCGCTATGCATAGCAAAAACAACGATGGTCAGGGCATTGATGTTTATCGGTATGCAGGAAAGGAAAGCGTCATATATGAATGTGAGCAAAGCCTTAAACGCTTAGGAACCGATTATATTGATCTTTATCAAATACATTGGCCGGATACTACTACTCCTATCGATGAAAGTTTTGAAGCTGTTTCAAGATTGATAGAACAAGGAAAAGTACGTTACGCCGGAGTCTGCAACTATTCAAGCACACAGATGGCAGAAGCAGAGAAATCCGTCCCATTGGTGTCCAATCAAATACCTTTTAGCATGGTTAACCGCAGCATTGAAGAGGAAACCGTCCCTTACTGTATCCGTCATAAAAAATCTATACTGGCTTATAGTCCGCTCCAACGCGGGCTACTCACAGGAAAAATCCATCGTGGATACACCTTTCAAGATGGTGATCACCGTGCTTCTTTACCACACTTCCAACCAGATTTTATTGAAAAGACCAATGCTCTTTTAGATAAAATCAAACCAATAGCCGAGAGCAAAGGGGTATCCCTTGGTCAACTGGTTCTACGTTGGACCATTGAGCGTGCAGGCATTACTATAGCTTTAGCCGGTGCCAGAAATGCAGAGCAGGCTATTCAAAATGCTAAAAGTATCGACGTGCAATTAACAGCCCAAGAAATCGAAACAATTAATAAGCTGGTTAATAGTTTTATCTAATGAAGTGGTAAAGTACCACTCATCACTTAAAAAATATCTTTTGCCTTTTAAAATATATATCCCTATATTAGATTCGTAAATAAGGATAAACCAAGTAGATAGCACAGAAAGAAAAGTTTAACAATAAATTTCCGTGCAAAAGGATACTTTCTTTTTAAACCTTGATTTATTGGCATCAAAATTGGTAAAATAATATTATAAATCTTAAATTTAATACTAATGAACAAAACAGACTTGATTAAGCATATTGCCAGCGAGGCTGGAATTACGCAGTCACAAGCAGAGAAAGCCGTTAACGGTTTTACAGGAGCAGTTTCTTCTTCTTTAGCTAAAGGAGAAAATGTAACGTTAATCGGTTTCGGTACTTTCGGAATTTCTGAGCGCGCAGCCCGCAACGGTAGAAACCCGCAAACTGGTGCTACTATCAAAATCGCTGCTAAAAAACTTCCTAAGTTTACAGCAGGAAAAGCTTTGAAAGAAGCTGTAGAAGCGCCTAAAAAAGGTAAGAAAAAATAAAATTGTCCTTTCGGACAAAAAGAAAAGGAGTCGTTCGCGACTCCTTTTCTCGTTTGTGATCAATTATAAATCAACGCTCCCGACACATTCCAGAAGCTAAAACTCGAACCTTCAGGCTCTCCCTGTGGAATATGCACACGGATAGTATGCTTACCTGCTTTCAAATCTCCCAGACTAATGTAGTTGGGATTCGTTATTGTAGCCGGACACCAGTTGGAACGACTTAAATCCGATGAAGAGAGGCCATTCTGGAAATTGCCGGACACAGGATTGTACAATCTGTACGAACCGCAATCCGTCCGCCATGGTGTAAATTTGAATGCCAATTCTCCATTTAAGAATATACTGTTCTCTTTTGGCACGAACTCATCGCCATTGCCCCATCCTCCATGTCCGGTAGTGATGTAACGCAATTGAACATCTTTGGCGTCTTCTGGTAACTCAAAGGTCACTTCCAAGCCCTTCTCCTGACTGAAAAAACGAGCATACGTCTGCCCTCCCATCTCCATCACATTGGTACTGTTAAAGATGGACATTACCTTCTGAAAGCCCATTTTGGAATATCCCGGGTGTATCGTCAGCTCGACGCTTACTTTATGTCCACCGCCATCATAATTACCGATATACGTCCCTATATACACTTCCTTGCCAGACATTACCGACAGGAATTCAGAAACATCCTGACGATAGATTACGGAATCTTGCCATGTTTTTCCCATCAGGTTGGCTCTTTCATTGAAATGCGATACGCCAAACGGTGTAAAGAAACGCATCAGTTCATATACAGGTGAAAAGCTATCGGTACGAACCATGCCCGGATACTCATCGCCATCACCATTAGTGTACATAGGCAGGGTATTCATGCCATTTTTCATACCATCCAAAAATGTCTGCGGCTGATCATCTGCAATCATAAATATAGAACCTGTTCTGTCGTAGGCATCACCGTTGGATTTTTCAATCAGCTGTATAAATGCCTGGCTTCCCTTATTGAGTACTGGAATTTTTACTTTTTTCAAAATCACCGTGCCATGAGCAAAACGTAGAACACTGTCTTGTTTTGGTGTCTCTACGAAATTAATCTGCTCATCCTGAAAAACCGGAATATGGATAAAGCGACTTTTCCAAACAGCATCCTGGTAAGCCACCGCATCTACCGTTTTCTCAAAGGAGCGTAAGGCTACATGTGTCGGGATATGGTCTATCGGCTCTATCTTATTGGCCGTAATCTTGGTATTTCCATTACGCACATACTCTAATACCAAACCTAAATTCTGCCCAAGTTCAGTTGGTGCGCCTTTTACACCCAATTCATCGGTATACCAGAGTTCAATGGTATTGGAATTAACCGATGTTGTTGCTTTTTTACAGGTATGCCCCAAGATAACCTTTGTCTCATCTGAAAAGGTATAGGTATTCCTATCCAAAATTGTAGCATCAACCGTAGCCAGTTCTTTGGTCGCTGAAAAAGAAGTCAAACGATGATAGAGATTACCTCTTCGCTCCACATAAAAAGTCTCATAAGGGTATTTCGCCTCCGATTGTACAATCTTTTCACTGCTTATGACCGTTTGCTCCGGATTCGTGTAAACCAGTAATGGATCTTGATTAGGACTAACCTGGTCATTATAGCTCCGTTGATAGGTTATTCTATAGGTATTTTGTGCCCAGGATTGCAGGCAGAATATTGTTGTCAGCAGGAGAGAAAATAAATACTTCATATACTTTTAAATTAACTGCAAAAAAGAAAAAAAGTGTCTAAAAATTGCTTGGAGCAAATCTTTAGACACCTAAATTTATTATAATAGTTATGGAATCCGTCCAGATTACCCTTTAATACTCGGCACATCCACCACTTCGTTGGTGTCTGCATCGTAGTCTACGGAATCAAAGTTGAAACCGAAAAGGTTGAAGAAGTCATTTCTATATCCTGCAATATCTGAAATTTCCTCTAAGTTTTCCGTGCTGATTTGTTCCCAAAGTGCCGCAACCTCAGCCTGTACATCTTCGCGCATTTCCCAATCGTCTACACGGATTCTGCCTTTTTCATCCAACTCTACAGCTTTGCCGGAATACAATCTATCGGCAAAAAGACGTTGCATTTGTTCGATTGTACCTTCGTGAATACCCTTTTCCTTCATCACTTTATAAAGCAAGGAAATATACAAAGGCACAACAGGAATAGCTGAGCTGGATTGCGTAACCAAAGCTTTATTTACAGACACATAACTAATACCATTCAGGTCTTTTAACAAGTCGTTCAGAACAGAAACAGTACCTTCTAAATCATCTTTTGCACGACCAATAGTTCCGTTTCTATAAATAGGATAGGTCAATTCAGGACCGATGTACGAATAGGCTACCGTCTTCACCCCTTCAGCCAAAACACCTGCGGCTTTTAATTCCTCTATCCAGAACTTCCAGTCTTCGCCACCCATAACGGCAACTGTATTTTCAATATCTGAAGGATTCTCAACTGGTTGGATAGAAATATCAGATACCACACCTGAGTGGAAATCAACCGTTTTATCCGTAAAAGGTTGGTCGATCGGTTTCAACACCGATGCATGTGCCACACCTGTTTTCGGATGTGTACGACGTGGAGAGGCTAAAGAATAAACCACTAAATCCACCTGTCCTAGATCTTGTTTAATCAAATCGATGGTCTGCTGCTTCACTTCATCCGAAAAAGCATCGCCGTTAATGCTCTTCGCATATAAACCTGCCGCTTGCGCTTCTTTCTCAAAAGCCGCCGAATTATACCATCCGGCTGTACCAGGCTTACCTTCTACTGCAGGTTTTTCAAAGAAAACACCGATAGTAGCAGCATCCGAACCGAATGCAGCGGTAATCCGCGAAGCTAAGCCGAAACCTGTAGAAGCTCCGATTACCAAAACTTTTTTCGGGCCATTCTCGATTTTGCCCTTAGATTTTACATAGTCTATCTGTTGCTTTACATGCGCTGCCGTACCTTCTGGGTGCGACGTCAGACAAATAAATCCTCTTACACGTGGTTGTATAATCATATTCTTATTTTATGCTGTTCCTAATTTTTCAAGATGCAAATTAAGTAAATTTAATAGAATAATATGAAATTTCCGTGATAAACTTCTACAACAGTACACTTGAAACAAAAAAATAAAAATATTTAATCTACCTATTTAATAGATTTTATATATTTGCACCGCAAACAAATCAAAAGGATTGAACATAGTGAAGATACCAAACCACAATCAACGAATGCGCTTAGGAGAGTAAGTAGACTTATTCTCCAATAACCCCTTTCTTTAGGAATTAACAACTTTTATTTATTGTATTAACACAGATGAACTTATGAATAGGAAAATTCATTACATACTTCTTATTGCCTTATTTTTGACCTGTCAACTGGCCTATAGCCAAGTCCAAATCCAAGGACAGGTCACAGATAACGCGCAAAATCCATTAGCCGGGGCTACTGTTACAGCTACAGGCACAACCACACAATCTGATGCACAGGGATACTTCAGCATCCAAATAGCAACGCTTCCAGCCAACCTGACTTTTACCCTGTTGGGCTATCAAAGACAGACATTGACGGTAAATTCGGCATCTCCATTGTCCGTTATCTTACAATCCACCGATCAGGAAATTGGCGAAGTAGTCGTTACAGCATTAGGCATATCGAGAGAAAAGAAAGCGCTTGGTTATGCTGTTCAGGACATTAAATCGAGTGAACTGCAAACCCGACCAACCAATGCGCTGAGTGCCATATCCGGTAAAGTTGCAGGTCTTCAAGTGGTCTCTTCAGGAGGAAATATGGGCGGTTCCAGTCGGATACTACTGCGAGGTATCAACTCGATTTCTGGAAACAACCAGCCTTTATATGTTATCGACGGCACACCAATAGATAATACGGACCCAAACAGTTCTGCGACAGTAAACGGCAGTGCGGGTAAAGATTTGGGTAGTATGATCCAGGATTTAAACCCGGATGACATTGAAAACATTTCCGTATTGAAAGGACCTTCTGCAGCCGCTCTATATGGCTCTCGTGCAGCGAATGGCGTGATCCTGATCACCACGAAAAAGGGTGCAAAAGGCGAACATATCGATATTTCCCTAAATACAGGTTTGGACTTCGAAAATGTGGTTCGCCTTCCAAAGCGCCAGCAATTGTATGGTCAAGGGTATTCTACGATCTTCCAGACCGCGACTATCAATGGTACGGAATACAAGATTGTAGATTATGCCTCCGACGAAAGCTGGGGACCAAAATTAGACGGAACACCTGTGTTGCAATGGTACAGCTTAGATCCGGAAGATGAAGAAAACTATCTTAAATTGACACCGTGGGTATATCCTAAACACGATGTAAAACACTTTTTCAATACAGGTCTGGCAAATACCAACAATTTTTCCATCAGTAGCTCAAGTGGAAATACCAACTACAGGCTTTCCTATACCAACAAGAATGTTGGTGGAACAACGCCAAATTCCTCATTGAATCGAAATACCTTGAATTTATCTGGTTCTACCCGATTGGGCAAGATACAAGTGAGTGCAAATGTCAATTACATAAAAAATTCAAGTGTGGGTAAACCTTGGGTTGGGGCGACCAACCGAGGCATCATCCTAAATGCTTTCCAATGGGGAGGTGTGCAGGTGGATTTCGAAAAGCTTAAAAATTATAAACGTGCGGACGGCACGCAAATCTCCTGGAACAGGACAAGCCACCAAAATACCGCCGCTGGAGAGGCTACCCGATTTATCGATAATCCATATTGGGCAGCCTACGAGAGCTATGTCGAAGAAAACAGAGATCGTTTTTACGGTAACTTTGGGCTGACCTATGATGCGACTGACTGGTTATCCTTAACAGCGAAAGCCCATGGCGATATTTATGCATACGATACGCAAGACCGCATCGCTGTATATTCTCGCTCAGCATCACAGTATGAAGAAACAAGCCTTAAGCTGAATGAATACAATTATGAGTTTTTGGCCACTGCGAAAAAGAATTGGGACAATCTATCGTTGGTTGCAAATGTCGGCGCCAACCTTCGCGACCAGCAACGTCGTTCAGACTATGCTATTACGCAAGGAGGACTAATCTTACCGAACTACTACAATCTGAAAAATGCATCCAATGTATTAATCAACAATTACACCTACCATAAGCGTGTATCATCCTTATACGCCAGTGCTTCATTGGGATATAACGACATTCTCTTCGTTGACGGTACAATACGCAACGACTGGTCATCGACCCTTCCTGTCAACAACAATTCCTTCCTCTACCCTTCTGTAACAGGAAGCTTTGTATTCAGTCAGTTGGATGCTTTCCGCCAAATCGATTGGTTATCTTTCGGTAAAGTAAGATTGGGCTGGGCGCAGGTTGGTAATGATACTGACCCATATCAATTGTACAAAACCTATGTGGCACAGCAAGCATTCGAAGGAAACCCCTCATATGCCCTACCAACAACTTTAAATAATGCAGAATTGAAGCCAGAGATCACTAGTTCGTGGGAAACAGGTATCAACCTGCAGTTTTTCAGAAACCGATTGGGATTAGATGTAACGTATTACAACAACAACTCCCGAAACCAGATTCTGCCGGTTCCTGTTTCAACCGCTTTTGGCTATGAATACAAAGTCCTGAATGCCGGCAAGATAAACAACAAAGGTATTGAAATTACGTTAACAGGAACTCCTGTCCGAAAAGACAATTTCGAATGGAACACCACTGTAAACTGGTCTAAAAATAGAAATACAGTTGTCAAACTAGATGATCTTGTGAACACACTCACGCTTAGCGACGGATTGGTTAATCTTGTGGCACGCGAAGGACAGACTTATGGACAATTCCTCGGCTATGATTTCGTTTATGCGCCGGATGGACAACGTGTAGTGCAAGACGACGGCACGTATATGCGTACTTCACAATTGGTGCCTTTGGGTTCTGTACTGCCTGATTTTTTAGCTGGTTTCCAAAACCAGTTCCGCTACAAGAATTTCACCCTGGGCTTCCTGATTGACAGCCGTTTTGGTGGTAATTTCTTCTCCCAAACCTATAAAGTGGCAATGTATGCCGGTATTTTGGACAAAACTGCTGCAAACAATATACGCGAGACAGGCGTAGTGTTGGATGGTGTTACCGGCGATGTACAATTCCATTCGGATGGGACGTATACCGTAACCAATACAGCAACGAACGACAAAAACATTTCCGCTTTGCAATGGGCGCGGAATGAATACAGCGGACCTACAACGTTCAGCATCTTTGATGCAACATTCATCAAGCTGCGCGAAGTGACTTTCGGCTACAATATTCCGCTTAAAAACACCTCTCTTGTGAAAAACCTAGGAGTATCTGTCTATGGACGAAACCTATGGAATATTTATACAAAGAGCAAGTATATAGATCCTGAAGTGACCAGTAGCGGTGGAAATGTACAAGGTATTGAAGGCGGAAATATCCCAACGCCAGTATCTTATGGTTTTAATGTCAACGTTAAATTTTAATCTGTACTCATGAAATTATTTAAAAAATCCTATATAGCCCTGATTGGTCTTTCTATAACGGCTTTTTCAGCCTGTTCTGACCAAATCTTTACGGAGATCAATACCGACCCCAACAATCCTACTACAGTAGCGACTACAAGTCTGTTGGTTTCGGGTCAAAAACAAGCGTTGAACGCTATACGCAGTGAAAGCATACATTTACGAGGCGCACAATTATTTGCGCAATATTATGCCCAAAATATCTACACCGACCAATCGCGTTATCTGATTCCTGTAGATTATGCAGGCTCTTTCTGGAACAGTGCTTACCTATCGTTGAACACGTTCAACGAAATCATTAAGTTAAACAGTGACGAAAGCACCAAGGCGATTGCCAGCGCCGGAACGGCAGGTACTAACGCAAATCAGATTGCTATTGCACGGATTTTAAAATCCTACGTTTTCCATAATTTAACGGATGTTTTCGGCAATATTCCGTATGAATCATACGGCAATAAGGATGCTGATTTTGAAGCACTGCAACAAGCACCGGATATTCTGACACCAAAATATGCAAGCCAGCAAAAAATATACGCCGACATCCTGAACGAACTGGATCAGGCTGCTGACACCTTATACAAATATCAAACGCAACGTACTTTTGGGGCCTCAGACATCATCTATAAAGGAGATAACAGCAAATGGTACAAATTCGCGAACAGCTTACGCCTACGCTTAGCAAATCGTATCCTCGCAAAAGAACCAGCTGTGGCAAAACAGCATATCGAAGATGCTTTAGCACAAGGTGTGTTCACAACAAACAGTGATAATGCTGTTTTTAAATACTCTACTAACTCGCCAAATGAAGCACCTTTATTCCGTGCCACGGTCATCGCTAACAGAAAGGATTTCGCCGTGTCCAATGTTATTGTGGAGGCTTTGAGCGGTCGTCGCGGACCTTTCACCCATGCTGACCCTCGTTTAGAAAAATACGCAAACCCGAATGAAGCTGGCGACTACGTAGGACAGCCTTACGGCCTTCCACTGGAAGCAGGCAATATCTTTCCTTACAATAGAATTTCGTTACCGGGTTCGATTTTGAATGCAGCAGATTATGCAGAGGTATTACAGGAATATGCCGAAGTGGAATTTTTGATTGCCGAATACAAAAATTGGGATCAAAGCCATTATGAAAAAGGAGTTAAGGCATCCTTGGAAAAATGGGGCATAACCGCCGCTGCTTTTCAGGATTATATCAACAGCCTTCCTTCGGCGAACCAAGAAACAGTATTGACGCAGAAATACTTCGCCCTGTATGGACAAGGTATCGAGGGATGGTCAGAACTGAGAAGAACCGGTTATCCGAATTTTATCGTGAAAAAAGGTGATTTACTGTGGAGCGGAACAGTAGGCGGCACACCAAAAACTTATTATTTTGAACCGGAAGTAGGAAATGCTGTTCCAAGTCGATTGACTTATCCGCTAAAAGAACAAAGCACCAATAGAAGTAATTATCAACAAGCTTTGTCCGAACAAGGTGATGATATTATCAATACCAAAATCTGGTGGAACAAGTAGAATAAAGAGCGGACAGCTAATTAGTTGTCCGCTCTTATTATTAACGTCCTTTCTTAAAGATAAGGTAATCCAAGCTGTATTTTCCTGGGCCTTGTATAAGAATAGCTAAGTAACCTATAAAAAAAGCTGTACCTAACTCATACTTCCCAAAAATCTGCCAATCGTGCACGGAAAGAATAACCAAACTCGTTATCAGTAAGGATAATGCTGCAAATCGTGTAAATAGCCCAAGTACCAATAGAATAGAACAGAAGAACTCGGCAAATACAGCCAACCCTAAGGATAGCGTGCTTCCCAATCCCATAAAGTCTACAAATTGACCTTTTAGCTCATTAAATCCTACTAATTTGGCATAACCGTGTTTAGGTATCATCAATATCCCAAAACCCAAGCGTAAGACTAATGCTGTTAAGTTGGAAGTTGAAGTACCTTTATTCACCGAAAGAAAAAATCTTTTTATCATATTATTTGTTAGTTATTTGTTTCAAAAATAACAAAAAAGCGAAAGAGTTCTTCTTTCGCTTTTCTAATATTTACGTGCTTACACTACTATCTCAAATGTGCACGTAGCATCCAGGCTGTTTTTTCATGCTGCTCAACAACACCGCTCAGAAAATCTGAAGTACCTTTATCACCATGTTCTTCAACGACATCAATATCGCCACGGATAGAAATAATCAAACTTTCAAAATCATTTAGTAACTCACTGATGTACGAATTTCCATCATTCTTACCTTTCTTCGCTTCGGTCAATTGTGTCAATTCTAAATATTCTTTTAATGTACCTGCCGCATAATGCCCAATAGTACGTACACGCTCAGCCACATCATCCACCACAATGGCTAGTTCATTATAGATAGTCTCAAAAAACAGGTGCAATTCGTGGAAACCAGGGCCTTCAACATTCCAATGTGCATTTCTTACTTTTTGGTAAAGCACACTTTCATCTGCTAGCAATTTATTCAAAATTACAGCTACTGCAGCGGTATCTTTTTCTTTTAATCCAATATTTGTTTTCATAAAAATTATTTTTTGTTAAACGATTAATTCCATAACAATTTTCAAGGCAGCTTGTTTGCTTTTTTCTTAAAATTACTACGTATACAAGATACGAAAAACATCTCGCTATAGCTGTCATAACATCCTCCTTTTACTGTCATATAATTCAAAAAACCTTCCTATTTTTGCGTAGACATTTAACAACAGCGACAGGATGAGCGGAAGCCCTATTTTTTTTCATGATTTCAATCAAGATATTTCCCATATCGCCAAGCCCGAAAAATTCACCTTTCCTTTTTCCTATACACCGCATGCGTTAAGTATTTTAGCTGCAGAAGAGCTGCAACAGTATTTGGAAGCTCAAACAGATTTTGTCCATAATTTTGGTTTGCACCCCATGGAAGGACAGCCTATCGGTAAGATGTTCGGCGTACTGGTCGTTGAAAATACTGAAGGCAAATTGGGTTATCTGGCAGCGACATCCGGCAAATTGGCAAATTCCAACCAACATCGTTATTTCGTGCCCCCGATCTTTGATATGCTGACTAAAGACAGTTTTTTCCTCAAAGAAGAAGAAACGATCAATGCACTGAACCGTCAAATCAAACAGTTGCAGCTACAAGAACACATTCCAACATTGCAGAAACAAGCACAGCAGCAACAGGAAATCTCAGACGCTGAGCTAAAAGCTAAACGAGATGCCATGAAAGTAGCAAAAGCGGGGCGCAAATCCATTCGGGAAAGGGCCAAATCACAGCTGAATCCTATCGAATATACTGCGTTAGAACAAGACCTCATCAAGCAAAGCTATCGCGACCAACATGAATATGCGGTACTAAAAGACCATTGGAAAAATCAATTACAGACTTTCCAAAAGGCTATAGATCAGGAAAAAGAAAAGATTGAGGAGTTAAAACGCCTTCGGAAGCAGAAATCTTCTACTTTACAACAACAACTTTTCGAACGATATCAATTTCTGAATGCAAAAGGAGAAAGACGTTCCGTACTCGATATTTTTGAAGAGAGTTCACAAATGTTGCCTCCTGCTGGCGCAGGCGAATGTGCCGCACCAAAACTGCTACAGTATGCCTATGAGCATCAACTCCAACCTATCGCATTAGCCGAGTTCTGGTGGGGCGTATCCCCTAATTCCGAAGTCAGAAAACACAAGCTCTTCTACCCTTCCTGCAAAAGTAAATGTGAACCAATCCTCACTCACATGCTAAAAGGGCTTTCCGTAGAAACCAACCCCTTACTAGAGAATCCTGCGAAAGGACGAAGTTTTGATATTCTTTTTGAAGATGAAGACATTATTGTTGTCAACAAACCTGAAGAGTTCCTTTCCGTCCCCGGCATCCATGTGAAGGACTCAGTCTATACACGTATTTGTACCATGCGTCCGGAAATCACAGGACCGGTCATTATCCATAGACTGGATATGTCTACCTCTGGCATTTTGGTTTTAGCCAAAAACAAAGATGCCCACAAGTTTATCCAGGATCAGTTCATCCGCCACACTGTAGAGAAGCGATACACTGCGCTTTTAGACGGTTTGGTGGAAACAGAAGAAGGCTTGATAGACTTTCCGTTGCGTGTAGACCTTGACGACAGACCTCGCCAAATGGTTTGTTACCAATATGGCAAGCCTGCTCAGACAAGGTTCAAAGTCGTCGAGAGAAAGCAGGGACAAACAAAAATTCATTTTTTCCCGTTGACTGGACGCACACACCAATTACGCATGCATGCAGCCCATCATCTGGGATTAAACTATCCAATCGTAGGAGATGATCTCTATGGACAACGGGCCAATAGACTGCATCTTCATGCCGGAAAGATTACCTTTATCCACCCCTCTTCCAAAGAAAAGGTAACATTTACCGTGGCCGATCCTTTTTAATCTTCACAACCTCAACATCAGAAAAATCAGCGAAAAGTCACAATCTGACTTTCTGCTATTTTAGGTATTCTTTATCATCCAAACTATACTTACATTTGTTCGTTTTTAAAATAATTGACTAAAAAAGAACAATAGTCAAAAAGATAGTTTGAATGATATGAGATATACCTTTACAACGAATTTTGGCCAACAACTCTATATAAGTTTAAGCATTTTATTATTCTTTATCTCCTCCATCGCCTCGGCTCAGAACATCCATCTGAAAGGAAAGGTCATGGATATCACTACCAAAGAACCTATTGGCTATGCCACTGTGGCTGCTATTGGTGCTAATAAGGTAACTTCCACAGACGAAAATGGAAACTATGCGATGGAAATCCCACGCAATTACTCCAAAATCAGAATATCTTATTTAAGTTACGAAACCCAGGAATTGTCCGTTACCCAAGAAGCTTTTCAGGAGGTGAACATCTATTTAGTTCCTGAGGAGAATACGATCGAAGCTGTTGTTATCAAAGCACCAAGAAGAACAAAGTATTCCAACAAAAATAATCCAGCTGTAGAATTGATACGCAAAGTTATAGCGCATAAAGACGAAAACCGTCTCAGTGCTTACGACTATACAGAATATCAACAATATGAGAAAGTTTCCTTGGGACTAAGCAACCTTTCAGAAAAATTCAAGAATAGAAAAGTTTTCAAAAACTATCAATTTCTATTTGAAAAAGAGGATGCAGAAGAAGGTAGCCAAAGTAGCAGTTATACACTGCCCGCCTATATCGAGGAGCGCTTATCCCAAGTTTATTCCCGCAAAAAACCGAGCAAAACCAAACAATTGGTGTTAGCTGAACAGAAAGCGCAATTTGATCCAAAGTTCGTTGATAATGACGGTTTATCGGCTTATTTTAACAAGTTATATCAAGATATCGACATCTATGAGAGCAATATCGAATTGGTGACCAATCAGTTCCTCAGCCCTATTGCTTCCTCTTCTCCGACTTTCTATCGCTTTTATATCACAGATACTGTAAAAACAGAAAGTCCATATCTCGTGGAATTAAGTTTTTTCCCACGCAATAAAGCCGATATGTTGTTCCAGGGCAAACTTTATATCACTTTGGATGGCAAATACGCTGTTAAAAAAGCCGAACTGGCGGTTTCGGACGACATTAACCTGAACTTTGTACGGGATTTGGATGTAAAATTAGATTTCAGCACCGATCCAAATGGAAAATATTACCTGGAAACCAGCTCCTTAGGACTGGACTTCTCCCTGACCGACAAAGGTACTGGGATACGGGGAAATCGGACAGTTACGTTTAACGACTTTAAAACAGATATTGTTCAACCAGACAGCATTTATGCCGGACCTGCAATGGTCTATGTCAAAAAAGAAGAAACAAAACAAGATCTGGAGGAATATTTTGTGCAAAACCGCCCAATTCCTTTGCGTAAAAACGAACAGAATATTTACCACAATATAGATACCCTGCAGCTAATTCCTTCTTTCCAACGCTTTATGGACATCAGCGCGTTGATACTTTCAGGATACAAGCAGGCTGGTCCTTTGGAAATCGGCCCTGTCAATACTTTCTACAGCTTCAATCCTGTGGAAGGTTTTCGGTTACGTGTAGGGGGACGTACGACCGATAGGTTAAGCAAAAGGTTCTATGCAGAGGGCTATACGGCCTATGGTTTCAAAGATGAAAAATGGAAGTATTTCCTCAGTGGAACCTACTCTTTAAACAACAAATCAGTATATACTTTCCCACAGCATTACCTGCGTGCTTCTTTTATGCGCGACACCAAAATTCCGGGGCAAAACCTGGAGTTCGTACAAGAAGACAACTTCTTACTTTCTTTTAAACGAGGAGAAAACGAGCGTTACCTCTACAACGATATTTACCGTTTGGAATATAAGCGGGAATTTGAAAATAACTTTTCCTACACACTGGGATTCTCCAAATGGCGACAAAGCCCAGCCGGAATTTTGACCTATCAGAAAATTGACAACCAAGGCAATAGTCAATTGTTCGATGATCTGAACACGACAGAATTATCCTTGAGTTTGCGTTACGCTCCGCATGAGGAATTTTATCAGGGGAAACTGTACCGTACGCCTATTTACAACAAGTACCCTATTTTCTATCTGAACTATGTGGCAGGACTGAAAAATGTGTTGCAAGGTGAATATAATTACCACAACTTTACTTTAGGGGTAGATAAACGGTTTTATTTCTCGCAGCTTGGCTATGCAGATGTCAATGTAGAAGGTAATTATATCCTGGGTGACAATATTCCTTTTCCTTTCTTGAATATACACCGGGCAAACCAGACCTATGCTTATCAGCTACGCTCATACAACTTGATGAACTTTTTGGAATTCGTGAGTGACCACTCGGTATCTGCGAATGTGCAATATTACATGAATGGGTTCATTCTCAACAAAGTACCTTTGATCAAGAAGCTAAAATGGCGTGAAGTGTTCAGCGCAAAAGCGATTTATGGTGGTCTGCGCGATGCCAATAACCCGGCGTTTACAGATGATGTCTTCCAGTTTCAGAAAAATGAAGATCAGGAAGCTATTACCTATGGCTTAGGCAGTAAGCCTTATGTGGAGGCCAGCGTAGGATTGACAAACATATTTAAGTTTATCCGCGTGGATTATGTCCGACGGTTAAACTATCTCGATCAGCCGGATGTCCCTAAACATGGTGTTCGTGTCCGTGTAAAATTTGATTTTTAAAATATCACTAAACAACAGCAAAAGCTCTGTTCCGTAAGGAATGGGGCTTTTACCATTTTATGAGACAAATAAACTAAACGGTATCTCCAAGCTGTTTTTCGTTATCCCCATTACCACGACCGTGCGAAAACGCTTGATGTTTTCATTGCTGAAAAATACTTTTCGGGTAAGCTGTTCATAATATGCCATGGAGGGAACAACCACTACAAGAAAAAAATCAGATTCCCCTGTAACGTAATAACATTGTTGAACTTCAGGGATTTTTTCAAACTCCCTTTTTAAAGTATCGATTTGTTCAATCTTTTCGCTATCAAGAAAAATTTCGACAAGCAAGGTAACATTATTGCCTATCTTCTCCCGATTAACAATGGTAATATCTTTCTCAATGATGCCCAACTCACGCATTCTCTTTATTCGTCTTTGAACCGCAGCAGCAGATAATCCTATTCGCTCTCCAATATCTCTTTGAGGCGTTAAATTATTCTTCTGAATAATCTCTAAAATCTTATGGTCAAAAGTATCAAGCATACTAAAACAGTCTTTCGATGAAACAAAATTGCAAATCAACAATCCAATTTAATGAAAAAACAATTTTATTTTGATGCATTTTTGCAAAAAATGATTAATTCTAAATGAACACAGAAAGTAAGAAAGGGATTTTATTAGGCATTATCGCAGCTGCACTTTGGGGAATATCAGGAACATTGGGACAGTTTTTATTTCAGCAAAGAGGAATAAATGTAGAATGGCTCATCACACTTCGATTATTACTTTCCGGATTTGGGCTTTTACTGCTTGCAAAAAGTATGAAGAACAATATTTTTACCATCTGGACGAATCAAAAAGATGCTATTCAAATCTTCATTTTCAGTATAATGGGAATGATAGGTGTGCAGTACACTTATTTTGCTGCCATCAAACATTCAAATGCAGCTACCGCAACAGTTTTGCAATTTGCAGGACCTATTTTTATTGCAATTTATCTGGCGTTGAAATACAGAAGATTACCTAAAAAATTAGAGCTGTTAGCTATTTTATTAGCTGTGACAGGCACTTTTTTACTGGTAACCCGTGGAAATTTTAACAGCCTTTCCATTTCGGGAACGGCTTTGTTCTTTGGAATTGCATCGGCTATTACCTTAGCCATCTATACCCTACAACCCAAAACACTACTCTCAAAATATAATTCTGCATTGGTTGTAGGTTGGGGAATGCTTATTGGTGGAATTATATTCAGTTTTGTAAAAGCTCCGTGGCAAGTAGAAGGAGATTGGGATATAAAAACAGTTCTCAGTGCTGCATTCATCATCATTTTTGGCACATTGATAGCTTTTTATGCTTATTTAAATGCAGTTAAGATTATCGGTGGACAAAAAACAAGTTTACTGGCATCAGCAGAGCCTCTTGTAGCTGTTATTTTATCCGTAATTTGGCTAAAAACTCCTTTCTCTATCATTGAGTGGATTGGAAGCCTTTGCATTATATCAACCGTATTTTTGCTAACAAAAAAAGAAACAAAATAATATTTTGGAATATTACAGCTATTAGTAATTCGATATATAAAAAAAGTTAAGCAAAAGCTCTGTTCCGTAAGGACTGGGGCTTTTATCATTTTGTTTGTTTTATTACGGTTGATATTCCCTAAATTTATTCAATGGAACACGACGTTTTAAGACAAGTTTATCAACACCCCCTTTTCCAACAGCAAGATTTGGAAATGCTATTTGCTACCCATGAAAAAATAAGCTGTCATAAGGGTGATTTTTTACTTCGTAAAGGACAGGTGTCCAATACGTACTATATCGTTGAATCCGGCTTGCTTCGTTCCTTTGTGTATGATTACGAAGGTCATGAGATTACCACGGATTTTATGTGCAATAATGAATTGGTCATTGAGGTTGCTTCCATTTTTCATCGTATCCCTACGAATGAATATATACAATGCTTAACAGATTGTACACTCTGGAAAATAGATTTTGATGCTTTCCAAAGCCTTTTTGAAACTATTCCGGCACTTGCCGAGTGGGGACGTGCATGGATGGCCTATCAACTTTTTCTGGGCAAAAAACGTTCTTTGGAAATGATTAGCCTTTCCGCATCGGATCGCTATCAACAGCTTTTGGATGAAAAACCACAGATTTTGCAACAGGCACCTTTGAAACATATAGCCACATATCTCGGCATAACTGACACCTCGTTGAGCCGGATACGGAAAGAAATAGTGAACAAGCCTTAAAACTTCAGTATATGAAAACCCATTCGACGAACTACTATAAAACCTTGATTACTCCTGCACGGGATTGCAGTGCGCAACAAGGTATCGTTCCGCCAGAGAAGGTGGATAAGAAGACCATCGCCAACTATCAGTTTGAGTGGATAAGCCAGCATCCCCTCCAATACACCTCCGACGATATTATCTTCGAGATTTATGCCTTAAAGCAAGATTTACTTCCTACGGAAAAAGAAGCTGCCCGACAGCAGTTTTTCTCCAAAGGACAGCCCTGCTTACGGACTTCACCCCTTACAAAAACCTATGGTTGGGGCATTTATGCCGATGAAGACGGGAAAATAAAACTCATTGACTCAGCCTCTACCGAATTTCAGGAAATGTTAAGCGATGAACAAATCAAAAAGGTTTCAGCAATGAAATCTAAAAAGTAAAAGGAACTTATGGACAAATAGAGAATAAAACATCTAAACAGACATGAAACCAAACAGCGTTGACGAATATATCGCCCAATTTGACACAGCGGCACAAAAGCTTCTGGAAAAACTCCGCCAACGCATCCGAAAGGCTGCCCCCGAGGCAACGGAAACCATGAGTTATCAGATGCCAACCTTTCGTCAAAAGGGAAACCTTATCCATTTTGCTCTATCCAAAAACCACTTAGGCGTATATCCCGGCCCAGAAGCCATTGAAGCCTTTCAAGAGCAACTACATGAATTCAAAACATCCAAAGGCACCATTCAATTTCCCTTGGACAAGGAGATCCCCGACGAAATAATTGAAGCTATTGTGTATTTCAATCTTGAACGTTTCAAAG
Source organism: Sphingobacterium wenxiniae (assembly GCF_900116225.1). Classification (GTDB taxonomy): domain Bacteria; phylum Bacteroidota; class Bacteroidia; order Sphingobacteriales; family Sphingobacteriaceae; genus Sphingobacterium; species Sphingobacterium wenxiniae. The sequence continues at coordinate 120,304 of NZ_FOZZ01000002.1, read as the reverse complement.
ATAAATCAAGTCCGGATTGGAAACGGTACAACCAACAATGGAAAGAAGCTGCTGAAATTGTTCAGCAGGTTATTAATGAACTTCCGTTGACCAAAGAATTTAAATGGGGTGGCGACATATACACCTATCAGGGTAAAAATGTTGTCGGGTATGGCGGATTTAAAAACCACTTTGCTATTTTGTTTTATAACGGCGTATTCTTGGAAGATAAATACAATGTATTAATCACAGCTTCAGAAGGAAAGACCAAAGCATTACGGCAATGGCGTTTCTCTTCGTCAGATGAAATCGAACCCGACAAAATAAAAACCTATATTCAGGAAGCGATACAGACGGTTATAGATGGCAAGGAAATCAAACCAGAAAAATCCCAAACTCCAGTGCTTGCAGGAATCCTAAAGAAAACTTTAACCCAAGATAAACAGCTGAGCGAAGCTTTTAAAAAGCTAACACCAGGCAAACAAAAAGAGTATATCCTGTACGTCGATGAAGCGAAACAGGAAAAAACAAAATTATCACGCATAGATAAAATAAAATCGCTGATTTTAGAAGGAAAAGGACTACATGATAAGTATAAAAAGTAAAACCGATTATTAGCCTATCTTCTTATCTTTGCTCTTTAATTTTTTGAATTAACATATGTCAACAAAAGAACAGAAAATAGCAACTTTCGATCCATCCCAGCCCGGCTTGGCAGAAGGCAGTATTTATGGCTTGCCCTTTACAGCGGAGGAAAGTGAAATCATTATCGTACCTGTACCATGGGAAGTAACCGTAAGTTATGGTGCTGGTGCTTCAGATGGCCCGGAAGCCATTTTTGAGGCTTCTTTTCAAGTAGATTTGCTTCATCAAGATTTCCCTGACCTATGGAAGCTGGGTATCTATATGGATGAGGCTCCTGAAAATTGGAAAAACAACAGTGTAAAGTTCAAAGCACTGGCTCAACCCATTATTGAAGCTTTGGAAGCCGGTGAAAATATAGCCGACCACCCTGCGCTCCAGGCAGATTTGGAAGCAATCAATGAAGCCTGTGCACAGCTGAATGCAACATTAAAAGAAAAAGTACTGCATTGGACAAAACAAGGTAAGAAAGTTATCCTTTTGGGGGGCGACCACTCTACACCGTTAGGTTATTATCAGGCTTTGGCATCCCAATATGACAACTTTGGTATCCTACATTTTGATGCACATATGGATTTGCGTATAGCTTACGAAGGTTTTACCTATTCGCATGCTTCAATCATGTACAACGCGATTCAATTGCCGCAGGTAAGTAAATTGGTACAGGTCGGCATCCGCGATTTCTGCGAACAGGAAGTTGAGGTTGTACGCACATCAGGTAAAGTAAAAGTATTTACGGATGCAGATTTGAAAAAAGGACAATTTGAAGGCCGTACATGGCAACAGCAGGTAGACGAAATGCTGGATTTATTACCTGAGCATGTTGCGGTAAGCTTTGACATCGATGCACTTTACCGTTGGTACTGTCCAAATACAGGGACCCCCGTACCAGGAGGTTTATCCTACGAACAGGCTGTTTATATGTTGAATAAATTAGCAGCTTCCGACAAAAAAATCATTGGTATAGATTTAGTAGAAGTCGCTCCTGGCGAACACGACGAGTGGGACGGAAATGTAGGAGCTCGTTTGTTATTCCACATGTGTGGTACATTAGCTAAGAACAACGGTTTGACTACCGGCGAAAGAATTTATTTCTAAATAAAAAATAAAAAAGGGCTGTCTAAAAAGGTCTATAAAACGCAAAACGCGTCATTGCGAAGAGCGTAGCGAGGAAGCAATCTGCGTTTTTGACATCATTCCCGCCTCAGGCGGGACTTCGTTACCTCCACCGCCAGAGGCGTGGCACAGCGCAATGACGATGATGTTTAGCTTTTTAGACACCCTCTTTTTTCTCAATACCCAATACGAACTACTCCATACTATTTCTTCGGCGTCTCCTGCAATATTGCTAACAGAAAACTCCAGAATTTCTGAACTGAGCTTATAGACACGCGTTCTTGTGGTGAATGTGCCCCCAGAATAGTTGGTCCAAAAGAAATCATATCCATACCCGGATAATTGCTGCCCAAGATACCGCATTCCAGTCCTGCATGACAGGCCACTACTGCTGGTTCTTCATTGAACAAACGGGTATAGGTAGAGGTGAGCACTTTCAGAATAGCTGAGTCAGCATTCGGTGTCCAACCTGGATAATCTCCCGAAAAAGTCACTTCAGCTCCCATCAATTCAAATGTCGCACGAAGTGCTTGCGCCAAGTCCATTTTAGAAGATTCCACAGAAGAACGTGTAAGACATTTTATCGTGATATTCCCCTTTCCTACTTCCACTCGCGCTACATTATTGGATGTTTCTACAAGCTCATCAAAATCGGCACTCATACGGTACACCCCATTATGTGTAGCATACAGTCCTCGAATCAATTTATCCTGTACGGTCTGTGGAAGAACATCCGAAAGTGTATCCGCTTGTTTCAGTACAATTTGTAAACCGGAGTCCACAGTGCGGTATTCCTGTCGAATAGCCTGAGCAATATTTTCTACTGCGGTTTGCAAATTATCATCTGCATTTGCCACAAACCAAGCTCTTGATTCCCGTGGTATAGCATTACGCAAACCTCCCCCATCAATTTGCCCTAACCGAATACTGTATGGCTCCAATTCAAATAATATACGCGTCAATATCTTGTTGGCATTTCCCAATCCCTTGTGGATTTCCATTCCCGAGTGTCCGCCCTGCAAACCTTTTACCTCTAAAAGATAAGTTCGTCCGTTGGCAGGCAATTGCTCTGGTTCATAACTCAACTTAGCCGTCACATCCACACCTCCTGCACAACCAATATCTATTTCCGTATCCTCTTCCGTATCCAGATTCAACAAAATATCACCTGTTAAGACCCCTCCTTCCAAGCCTTTGGCGCCAGTCATACCGGTCTCCTCGTCAATAGTGAATAGTGCTTCCAATGCCGGATGAGGAATATCCGTTGAAGCCAACAGCCCCATAATTGCAGCTACGCCAATTCCATTGTCCGCACCTAAAGTTGTACCATCAGCCTTTACCCAATCTCCATCCACAAACATCTGTATACCTTGTGTGTCAAAATTAAAATCGGTGTCGTTATTTTTCTGGTGCACCATATCCAAATGCGATTGCAAAACAACCGTTTTACGGTCTTCCATGCCCGATGTTGCCGGCTTACGAATAATCACATTACCGACAGCATCTTTTTCCGTCTGTAAACCTAAATTCTTCCCAAAATCTAAGGCAAATTGAATAACACGCTCTTCTTTTTTGGAAGCTCTTGGTACAGCATTCAAATCATCGAAATGCTGCCATATAGCTTTCGGTTCTAAATCTCTAACATTCAAACTCATTCTTTCTTTATGGATTTTTACAGTTCAAAGTTACCTATTTTATACGACAAGAGGCGCTTTTCAGCGCCTCTTGTCGTATTTTACATATCGTCTTTAATTCAAAAACATTATTTATCCCACATCTCCGAAAGCAATTTCATATAGAACCCTCCGACAACACTTCTTGCTTTAAAATTTTCACGTATACCGCTCGTACTATCGTAGAAATCATTCAACGGTACACGTGTAGGACCCTCTAAAACATGTCGAAACACGGGTTCTATTAATTTCTCAAAAGTCTCTGGATTATCTGCCAGGGTAGCCGTCCATACTATCCAGTCATTTTTCGTATAATTCTTTCGACTATCCAATGGCAAGCCGTAACGGTTGATACGCGGGATATAATAAGCAAGTTCCGTATCGATGACCTCTTTGGGAAATAAGTTGAACGCCAACACCTTGTCCCAAATCAAGTTATATTTTTGACTCCATGTATTTGGATCATCAAATGTCAATGCATAATGATCTCCTGCGTGCGCCAATACCAACCACTCTTTTGCCATCTCCTCCGCAATCTTCCGATACCGAACAGCTGTCTCTTTCAAATCCAACATATCGGCCAGCCTGGCATAACTCGCTACACCCATAATGGCCTTCAACGAAAGGTTAGCATTCCGGGCAAGATGACCTGCAAAATCATCTGTGCAAAGCTGTTCCTTGGGATCAAGTCCTTCCTTTGCTAAATAATCAGCCCATTGTGTCAAAATTTTCCAATGTTTCTCTGCATACCGTGCATTCCCTTCCGCTCGTGCTATAGCAGCAGTCAGAATCAGCATATTACCTGACTCTTCTACCGGCATCGGTTCGCCATAAGTCTGCCCGTTTGCTAAAGGATACGTACCCAAATCATGGGCAGCCCACGGATAAGGATATTTGCCACTTTCGCTAAAGTAAAAAATACCATTCAACATCCCTTGCAACAAGGTAGGATTGTAGATCAAATATAATGGAGAGGATGGATAGGTCACATCTACTGTATTAATAAAACCACCGCTGTTATTTTCCTTAGAGAGCCACAAAACCTCTTTTTCCGGTCCTTCAACCAAGGTATGCGCGGCTATACTCTGTCTATAGGCCAGCACACACAAGTGTGCATATTTTTCACCTCCTGCCTGTTCAACCCGATGCCACAGGGATTTGTCAAAATCAGTGCATTGTTTCATCAATTTTTCATAGTCCTTTACGGCTGCATGCAATTGCGATTCGAAGGTAAGGTTGCCCTCTTTATTCCACCAGGGGCGTAAATCATGATTGAAATACTGGATAGCATATACTTCGTCATAGCCAAGACATAGAAAGCGACGAACAGGCGTATTACCAACATTTTGCAGTGAAAATTCTGTATGCAACGATAAGGATTTTCCACGGTGTGTATCTCTTTTATTAACCTTACTCGACGGTCCCTCATATTCCGACACAAACTGCTTCACATCATTACCTGACGGTGCAGCTACATATAAATACCCCCAATCTATACGCATATCGTCGGCAGCTTTCTGAAATACCGGCTGTTCAACAGTACCAGTCTTCAAGATGGATATTCCATCATCGCTATAGACTCTGCTTTCTACCGTCTGTTCGGGCATGTAAACCGCGATGTCCGATGAAACCAACTGGTGTAATTTTACATCGTGTTTCTTCCCGTCTTTAGCGACTACATCGTATGATATATACGAGATTGGTCGAGCAAGAAGATCAAGGTTGTCCATCAAAAGAGGCGAAGTAAAAGTAACGGTAAGGCCAACCGTTCCGCAATCAAAAGTATAAACCGTCTGCGTAGCGTGGACATCTATCGATGTTTGCTTTGCAACAGGCATATTTGTCTTGTCATCCTGTACTTTCTTCACCAAATCAAAATCCAGGAAGCGTCCGCCAGCCGTATTTTTCAGGTGAATGGCCAGTACATTTTTGCCTGTTTTTAGTAGGTTTTTCGCCTTCGAAGATATATCGAAATAATCAAATCGATTGTTCCAACCATCCCTTTTGAACACTAACTCACCGTTTAAATATACCTCAATATTATCATCATGATGTAACTTGAGGAATAAAGGCTCGTTCAGATCTATTTTGTCAAGCGAGAACTCACGCCTTATCCATATTTTATCGGAGTTCCAAAATGTACCGGACGATACCTTATTATCAGAGATAGGGAGTTCACCCTCTTTCCATCCCTCACTTTTGAAATCCAGGGATTTCCAATCCCCCAATTGTCCATTCTTTGCATATTTAACCCGCGTTTTGGCATCATCATTTGTAGGTAATATCGTTTTATATTGAGGAGTTTCTTTACCCATAAAACGATACATAACACCATCTATCTCAATATATCCGGTTAAACTATGTTCGGTCCCGGTCCAGTGCTCGGTGGCTTGTTCTGTCAATACATCATTGGTCGACCAAATGCTAAAATTCGGATTATGTGTAATCAACGGATAAGCCGCTGCCTTTCGAACCTGACCATCCTGAGCATAGGTCATTTTAATGGGTAATACAGAAACAAAGAACCATAACCATACATATACTCGCATTTTCATAAAATTTTGTGTTTTCAATATACGCAATCGTTTACTACGACATAGCCAACGATACCCGCATCCTAAATAGTTATTTAATTCATCCTACCATACAAATTCAACACGAACTCCTTCAGGATCATTTTCAAATCCAAGAAGGTAAGTTTTAGATTTTGTATCCCAGTTTGCTGCTGCAAATACCTCTTCACCATTAACTTTAACACTCTGTGGTGTTTTAGGTAGAAGCACCCTGGCGATATTCGTGGTTTCTATAGGGCTCTTGGCGATGTAGGAATAGTTGTTTTTACCTATCTGTTCGTCATAAACACGGCTGGCTGTCGCTAAAACCTGTGGTTGTTTCTTGTTTTTGATCAAATCTATATTCAGAAAATAACCTTGCTCGCCGGGGTCAACAGCCCGCGTACTGTCCACCGGCAGATTGGGATCAAAAAGATCAATCAGTGTCCCCTGAATGGTATAACTCTCCGCACTGACACTTTCATCCATTACGGCAACCAATTCAAAAGGACCACGTTGTAAATGAAAATGGTTTTTAAAGGCTAATGTGCCGCTTCCCGAAGCTTTATACCGTTCCTGGACCGCATCGATCAGCGATTTGCTGTTATTAGCCTTGATCGCATAATCCTTAGGGTCTGTACGGATAATCTGTATAGTGCCCTTTCCATAAGTATAAATACCTTCAACCGCACCTGGTTGGATATTCATCTTTTCAAAAAGGTGATCTGCAGGCGTTTGGTATTGATTGCCTCCCGTATTCCACCACTCTTGTACACGCTGAAAAGGATCTTTGTCGGTTCCACTGTAAACAAGTTGTCCTCCGGCTTTTACCCATTCCGCCAATTGCTCATGTGCAATCGGATCCAAAGGCTTCATATTAGCATAAGTCATCAATAATACTTTGGTATGCCGTAAAGCTTCCTTATAGCCGATATTTTCGATATGCACCGTCTTTACAGGCACACCACGTTTAAGAAAAGGAAGTGCCAAGCCATAGAAATTTGCTAATTGCGGATCATCGTACCCTGCATGTATCGGAAAACGTTGAAACATTAAAGAGTTTGCCATCAGTACTGAAATACCTTCGCTGCCCGATAGCTTATTCTTGCTTAGCGGCATTTGGTTCAGCGAATTCACCATGACCTGCATCTGTGTAGAATAATGTCTTGGGATACGTTCTTTCTGATCACTATTTGGATTCGTACGGTACAACCCTTCATAGATACGCTCTGGCCAGGGCATGATCTCGTAATCTGCGATATTCGGGTAAAGCAGCTGAGCAACAAAAGTTGCCTGATAGTTGACTTTATAATCTACCCAATCCTTGGCGCGATCTTCAATCGGGTCAGTCAGGAAAAACATCTTTCTCCCCGTAGGTTCCGTCATCGATTCCATTGAACCGTATTCTAAATAAGCCGTCTCAAACACCCGTTCTTTCTCCTTTCCGTTAAAGAAATTCGGTTCACGGGATGTACCTGTCCACACTTGGGCGATATATCCGTCCACCACAGGCAACGATGCCAGACTGGCTTCCGGAGAAACAATCATCCACTGTGCATAATTCACCAGAGAGTGTGTAGGAACATAGCACTTTACGTCCATCCCTTTTGATTTTCCATATTCCTTGGCAAACGTGAACACTTCATTCAGCGCTTTGTAATACAAGTGGTACTTGAGCTTATTGGAGAGGTAAGTGTTTTCCGGGGATTCGTGTTGAGGCCGCCAGTCGAATCCGTAGTATTTTTTCCATTCGCGCTTGAACGATTCACTATATCCTGCCCGCGCCCAGAACTCCGGTTCTTCCATGAAGATAGCATCGATACCCGCGTCGATGACAGGTTTAACGTGTTTTTCTTTTAGGTATTTGAGAAAATTATCTGTCGGAACGATATAAGGCACCATATATCCATGCCAGATGGTGTCCTGTTTTTGCGTAACCTGCCCTTCATCCAGATGCCACTCGCCATCCCACTGCCCCGTAAAATAGTCCTGATATTCACCCCAGGCAATCCCGGTCATGAAATGAATAGTATATCCTCTATCTTTCCAGGATTTTATACGTTCTGCAAAGGGAACCCTTTTATGTTTGTCTGAAGGATTGCCACCTACGCCATATATCATCACCGCATCGGCGCGATTGTCAATAGTAGGACACCATTCGCGCGAAGTTTGAAAGGTGGTTTTGACCTGATCTGTTTTTTTCTGTGCAGCAAGGGATCCGCTGAGTGCCAGCAAGCCAAACGTGCCTATAAGTACTTTCCAATTTATCATTTTATAATTCGTTAATTATTTAATCCGTTTTACTGATGTATGCGAATTCAAATCATAACCCCGCATCCTTGAAAATCTCCTCCTGCCACACGTCTATTAATTCCATGTGACAGGAGGAAATCAAGTTAATATCCCCGTATTAATTCACCAGGATCTCTTTTGCCTCATTGTAATTCCAACGCCTTGTACCGCTACCGACCGGTGTATTGTAGTTGATGCGCGCAGCAGCACGAACAAACACCGTACGCCCTGCAGGAATTTCACCATTGGATTCAATCGTTATCGTCTGACCGAATAAGTCCTCAAAAGAATTACCGGAGTAATCCAGACGACTTGACCAACGCTCATCACGTGCACGATACCCCACACTCGAGGAATAGCTCACAAAAAACTGAATATCGGTCATGTTCAGGAAATCGTCGTTGTAATTCCCCATAGGCTCAACCTTTGCTTTGAAATCTTCCGGACTCACTCCTCTGGTTACTTTCACCTTTGCTGTAATCTTGCCGTTTTGCACGGTAGGCTCTCCTACCCATTCCACATGCAGAAATGGCTGCACTTCAAATTTCACCTGATGGCTGGTTTCCAGATTCATCACTATACTTTCATCTGCTAACTCCTTTCCATCGGGATCCCTGCGTAGCAAAGGAACAAACGGGCCATCAACAGTAATATGATAATTCCCTTTAAAAAGTTTGGTATTCTGGAAGGTGCCGTCAGGCATACAGTAAAAATCAGGGTTATGCTCTACATTATCTCCCCAACTTAGCTCTGTCAACCGGACCCGTATTCCTTCCGATCCCTGATCGGTTAATACCGGTTTTCCGGTTAATACATCTACGACCGAACCTACTAATGTCACATCCGGCGCATCGTAACTATCCGCTTCAAACAGGCTGCATGAACTCACCAGTGCTAACATGCACAACAGTCCGCCTTTTATTATCTTTTTCATATTTATCAATTCTAAAATCCTTATCTATTCGGTTGTTGATCAATAACACTACTTTTGGCCACTTCGCCACTTGGAACCTCAAAATAATAATCCAACGGTCTGTACCCAAATGTTTTAGAGGCTATCCATTGGAAACGGGCATCAAAAAAGTATTTCCCGGTTTTGGTTGAGAAGAATGGATAAAGCCCGCGGAAACGAAAATTTTCGTTGTTGCTGAACTTATTCTTATCCCTTGACTCGCCCCAGAAACCATCTCTTCCTTCGTAGTGTGCTACGCGCCAACGGCGGATGTCCCATTTGGATTTATGCTCAAAAGCCAGTTCCTTGCGGCGCTCTTTACGCACAATATTGCGCCCGTTGACATCTCCCGTAAGTGTTCCCTGCAACATTACCGCCCCCGCTCTTTCACGGATCGCATTTATTGCATCAGTAGCGACTTGTAAAAGGCTACTGCCGTCAGGTGAGCTCGCGCCAACCAGCTCCAATTCTATAGCAGCTTCGGCAGCATTGAGCAGTACATCAGCATAACGCATCAGGATAAAAGGCTGTGCAGATTTTCCTTCACCGAGTTCAGCACTCGGATTGGTCTGTAGCCATTTGCGCAGATAAAGCCCTGTTACGGTAGCTTCACCATTGTCAAAGAAAGGCCCTTCCTGACCTGCCGCCGTCATCTGTTGCCCATTATAGTCCACAAGTTCCTGACTTCCCCCTTCACGCGGACTTAAGTACAGCGATTTGGAGGAACCATTATAGATAGACAGGTTTTGATAACGTGTATCCGCATTGTTATACGCATAGCTCGAAAAGAAAGGCTTGATCGGCGCATCTCCGGTATATACGCCACCGCGTACTTCGATCTGTTTGTTTCTGAACTGATCGAACGGGAAGATTACATAAGCACGTAGACGTGGTTCAGCATCTTTGAAAAAATCAAGCGGACTATCAAACATCAGGTACTCGCCCGATGCATTTTGGTCGCCATTCGTCACACGGATACTGCCATCCGGATAACGGTCAAAACCGTCGAACAGCTCTACGAAATCCAATGTCGGGCAGGTTCCTGCCGATAATGGTGAACGGAAACTAAATGGCATGTTATATGCATCGAAAGAATGCGTTGCTGTCGGGAATATATATTCCTTTACATAGATATTTTCCGGGCTGCTTAAATCTGAAAACATCTCCACCATATTCTGGTATTGCGCCTCAGTATCTCCCGCTATCCAACGTTTCTTGTAAAGGGAATATTTCCCATCCTGCATGATCGTCCGTGCAGCCTGATAAGCTTCTGTAAAATAACGGACAGAGGCCGTCCTCCAGCTCGCTTCATCAAAACCGATTACTCTTACGCCTGTCTTACGTCCTATTCCGGTCAAACGTCCCGATACATCCTGATTGTATTTGGCTACACTACCTGCATAAAGCATGGCTTCGGATTTAAAGGCCAACGCGACATACTTATTGGCATAACCTTCTTTAATCTCCTGCGGCATCAACAATTCGATAGCCTGATCAAAATCAGCAAGTATCTGATCCCAGGTTTCTTCTTCACTCGCCCGCGGCACTTCCATTTCATCCTCACTGGATGGGTATTGGATAACTTTAGTCACCAATGGAATCCCCCCGAATCGCTTCGCCATCGTATAGAACGTCATTGCGCGGACATAATACGCTTCCCCGAGGTAATGATTGTACAGCTCTTCACTGAAATTCTCCCTAAAAGCCGGTAATGTCTCTATCAGGTGGTTCGCATCGCGAATCAGTACAAAACCCTTGCTCCAATAAGATGTGCGTTCCCCGGTAAAAGAAGCAGAAAGTCCCTCCCGGTTGACAGCTTCGCCTGTTCCCTCAATACCTGTAGAATTTAGCCAGCCGTTGCTTTCAAAACCCCATTGCGCTGTATACTTAAAATCTTCGAAAGGCATCAGGCTGTACATTCGGGACATATAAATATCCATTCCTGCCGGTGTATTGAGCAATTCATTATCGGTAACAATATTTTTTGGCGTTATATCCATGTCTACACAGGAATTCAAGCTGCCGCTTGCAGCGATCGCCAATATGAATAATAATCTTTTCATGTTCATTTTTCTTTTCTCTACATCACGTTAAAAAGTCATGGAAACGCCCATGGTATACGTTTTATTCAATGGATACATCCGACCCAGGTCATCATCCGGATGCTCCGGATCGACAAACTTCACCGCTGTGAAAGTCAGCAGGTTATAGGCATTAGCGAACACCCGCAGACGCATATTCGGACGCCTTTGGAATGTCGGCAAAGTATATCCCAGCTCTAAGCTTTTCAGGCGCAGATAAGCTGTGCTTACCCTGTTGAAATCGGAATTACCTCTAGGGTAGCGTCCCGTAAAGCCATAATGCCCTTGCACCCATGCTATACTTGGATCATAAGGATCAGCTGTTGGGTCTACTGGATGCCAACGATCCAGGTATTGCGTCAACGTACCGCCTCCGTTAGTTCCCCAAATAGAATACAAAGGCTCTTTATATTCCATAGAACCCAATGCCGACCCTTGGAACAACATCGAAAGGTCAACATTCTTATAATTCGCCTGCAGATTCGCACTAAAGTTCAACCAAGGCGTCTGATCGAAAGCAAAAGGATGCTCATCCAGACCGCTGATTTCCCCGTCACCGTTCCAGTCAACATATTTATAATCGCCAGGCAACTGATCGCGTTCGGTGTAGATCGGATATGTCCGAATATCGTTCCAGTCCATAAAGCGACCATCTCCACGATAGCCAAACTGAATACCCTGATAGCGGTTGTTCAGGTTATCATTGCGCCAACGGTCATAGGAATTTTTATAAGGACCATTCTGCACAGCAGTAAGGTACTTGTTTCGTGTAATCGTGGCAATGGTTTTTATGCTGTAACCAAAGTCTCCGATCTGGTTTCGATGACGCAATTCAAGTTCTAAGCCATAGTGCTGGTCACTGTTTGCATTCTCCATCGGAGCGGTTGCGCCGATAACGGTCGGGAATAACCCTGTGCGACGTTGGAACAATCCTGTACGACGACGATCAAAATAATCGAGTGTAAACCCGAATTTGCCGTTCCAGGCATCCATATCCACACCAACGTTCAAAGTTTTTGCCCTGTACCAGGTAATAAGTGCATTCGCAATTGCCTTGCGGTTAGCGGCTGTTATAAACTGACCACCGAACACATAGCCCGGAGCATACTGGTTATAATACCCATTTTCTGCATTTCCACTGGTCGATGGATAATCATAGCCTGCTACCCAACCGAAATCCCAATCGCTTGACAGGTCATCTCCCAACACTCCGTAACTTGCGCGTACCTTAAACTGATCAACAAAGCTTAATGCATTGATAGATTTAAAAAACGGCTCTTCCGAGATACGCCATGCGACTGAACCCGAAGGGAAAAATCCCCATTGGTTTCCTTTGGCGAAACGGGATGAACCGTCGTATCGGAATTGAAATTCTGCAATATAACGCCCCCGGAAGTCATAGTTCACACGCCCCAATGCAGCCTGTTTCGCTTCGCGGTAATAATCGGCTAATCCTCCCGACATGCCTGTCATCCGTCCTTCTTCCACACCGGAAAGTAGAATATCCGAACCAAACGCAAGATTCTTCATCCCGTAGAAGTTATCGCCATCATTCTTCTGCGTTTCCCAACCCAGTAGCATACTCAGCTGATGTTTTTCGGCAAATAACCGCTCATAGTTTAAAGTAATCTGACTTAGTATCTGCTGCTTTTCATAGAATTCACGACGCATACGGTTCGGACTGCTCAGGTCGTAGCGTTTCTGCAGATAACTGTTACTAACGGGATCAAGCGCATACTGGAAGTATTCTTTCCGGAAAATGCTGTTATTATCCGCTCGATAGTCATAAGACACCAACGCTCTTGCGCTTAATCCCTTCAAGCTTTCCATTAAGGTTCCAAAGTCATAATTCAATGCTGCTGAGGACTGGAAAGTCTTTTTCTTGTATTTTCTGTAACCAGAAATATCTGCATCGATCATCGCTACAGTATTCTGTTCCAAATCCAGACCTTCATAATTCAGCATAGTTCCTTCCGGATCAGCATAGGCAGGAAACAACACTCCTTGCCTCCAGTAATTCCGGATAATATCCACCGAGCTGGAGTACGGATTGTTCTGCTGATCGGCCATGCCTGCAAGATTAAGATCCAGCTTCAATCCGTTGACAATCTCTGTCGTGATATTCGAACGCAGGTTCATCTTGTTATAATTCAGATCGCCGGTCTTGAAAAATCCTTCCTGATAGGAATATCCCGTACCGATATAATACTGGGTTTTGGCACTACCGCCCGATACGCTCAGATCATGTGCCGTCTGTGGCGATACTTCTGAAAAGATCAGTGACGTCCAATCTGAAGAGCGACGCGTACCGTTACGAAATGCTTCAAAGTCGCTTTCGGTATAGATCAGACTACCGCCGTTAATATTGTTCATTGACCTTTCGTTATACAACGTCATTGCACCAAAGGCATCAGCCAGGAAAGGCATGTTTGACGGTCTTTGCATTGTAAACGACCCGTTGTAGCCTACGGATACTTTCCCCTCACGTCCTTTACGTGTCGTAACGAGCATCACCCCGTTTGCCGAGCGCACTCCATAAATCGAAGCTGAAGCGTCTTTCAGAACCGACACATCCTCAATATCGTTAGGGTTTAAACGCTGGAAATCTTGAATAGACCGCGGAACACCGTCAATAATGACCAATGGCGCACCCATCCCGCGTATATCGAAATTTGCCTGATAGGATCCCGGCTCAGCACCGCGTTGCCATACACGTACACCGGCCACACGCCCGGCAAGCATATTTTGCGGATTTTCATTCTTGGTGGCGCGCATTTCCGTTCCTTTAACCCCGGAGACGGCTCCCGTCAGCGTTACTTTCTTTTGGGTACCGTATCCCACTACAACGACTTCATCCAAAGTCGATTCATCCTCTTCCAGGGAAACATTGATTTGGGTACGTGTACCGACCGGTTCCTCCCGCGTCTGATACCCCACAAAAGTGTACCGAAGTACAGCACCTGTCGGTGCTTGTAGGGAGTACCGACCGGCTTCATCCGTACTGGTCGCAATCTGCGGAGAAGATCCGACAACGACGACCGATACACCACTAATCGGGAAACCTGAAGAACCGGTAACCACGCCTGACACTTGATTCTGTGCCCACAGCCATCCCGGTAGCAGTATAAGCACCAGGATAGACACCATTTTGCATAATGGTTTTCGTGTTGTTAAATTTACATTCATATAGATTAGTTTATGCTTAAAAGATTGATGATATTAGCTAACTATTTTTTTTGCTGTCCGCATGTTTATCAATGGGATGTTAATTGATGTTTCCCTAAAATGGCATATTGCGCAGCATAAGTAAACATAAACATCCCCTCAACACCCTGACCTTCCTTATCCCCAGCCCATCCGGTTAATAAATTGGTCGGCAGAAAACCATTGTGGTTAAAGCGTTCAAAACCATAGTCCAGGTTCCGTTGAAAAACGGTCAGGTAATTTCCAGCCTGATCGTCAAGCGTAACCGCTTCGTGATAAGCACGCATCAAAATACCGTTGAACCAATTCCTAAATCCTTCGGTTTCAAAGCTGTAATATTGCGGCACTTCTTTTCCCAACTCAGCAAAATGCCTGAAGCTGTTTTTAGCGAGTTGCTGTCCATCGGCAGCATATTTCTCTTCTACCGTAGCACGGTATAGGTCGACCGCGCCTGATAGCATGGTTCCGCTGTTATAGGTATAATTTTGACCTACAGCTTGGGTTAAAGGTGTATTTGCACGATAGCGCACGCCGTCCACCTCTTCATAGCGCAAATCACAGTTTGGCACGCATCCACCCATCATATCAGTATACACGCCATCAGCATTCAATAATTTACTTTTCTGCCAGTCATAGACCGCACGCGCGTAATCAAGGTAATATTGTTGCTTCTCCACTTCTTTCGTACGGCGGGTTTTGCGGTCATTTTCATCAATATAGCGATGTTCTATCTTGTCAGACTTTCCTTTATAGAGTTCATGTAACCAGACCAACGGACTGATTAACGGCCCGTTGCTGCATGCATGTTTGGTCGTATATCCCGGTCCCCATGGGATGCCGCCGTTCTCTTTACCGTTCTCATCACGTGTCACATCCCAACCATCCAGCACATAAGCCGTCAGGTATTCTGCTTTTTCTAAATACGCACTGTTACCTGTCAGCTTATACGAGTCCAGCAATTCCCTGATCAGCCACATCTGATCGTCATAAACGTTCAGTATGCCTGTTACATTTGCTTGTCCTTTCTGATTTACGCGGTCAACTGCATATACCGACCAGCTTTTGGTTTGGGTGTAAGAGACCAATTCAAATGTACCGAGGTAATAATCTGCATTGGCATAGAGATCATCCAATAGCTGGACATAACGCTCATAGTGGCTGTCATAGAGTTTACTTTCCCCGGCTTCCTTAGCCTGGTTAAGTCCGGATAAGACCGCATTAACGGCTTCAATACCCGCCGTATACATCCATACTGAAGCCCGTTCATCAGACTTCACCTGGGTAAAGGGATTGTAGAAGCGGCGCATTTCAAAGGTCGTAGGGTCAAAGTAGTTCGCAATTGTTAGGTCTACGAGATCTACAGCCCGTTGCAGGTTCTGCACAGCTAATTCACCCAGATTCTCTTTTCCTTCTTCCTCCACATGGGTGGGCACAGAACTCCTCGTACACCCTGTAAAAATAACTGTTGCCGATGCCATGCTCAATAGCGTCGTACAATAAATGGTTGTAACACTCATCTTCATAACGAGATTGTTTTTCAGATTTATAACACAAAATTTAAAATTGGCGAAACAGGTCTTTTTCGACGTATTTCTTAGGGAATTTAGAAACTTAAGGATTAAAACCTGGGTTAAAAAACCGATTTAACCCCATTAAAAAAGTATTAACCCTATTTTTTTGTCCATATTTTTCACAACATAAGGTCTAACGGATGTCTTTCACATGCCCGAAAACCCTTCCTTACTTTTAACCATTTCCTTGCTCTATAAAACATTCCACAACCAGCAAAGGAATCACAGCTTTTACCTGATATTACTTATCTTTGTTTAAAAGTTACAGACACCTTTCATGAAAGTGATCAACCAAAATATAAGCATATTCCGAATCTCAAGGTTTTATCTTTCTCTATTCATGGTAATGAGTTCCCTGCTATTCTCCAAGCATAGCTTAGGACAGGGTATACAATTTACAGGAAGTGACCAACCTATTGAGAAGCGTACATCTGCAACTTTTTTTGCTGATAAGGCCCCGTCCTTCCATCGGCACTTCACGATTAACTTTGATCTTCAATTACCTAACAATGGTACTATTGGTTATATCATCCGGATTAAGGGGCATAATGAAAATTCAATTTATAACCTGTACTATGATCAAGAAAACGGGCATGCCGTGTTCCTTCTCAACGAAGAAGGCAAGACCAATCTGATTACCATGCGTATTCCCCTTGATAAACTCAAGGAAAAACACTGGTTTCCTATACAGTTACACTGCGACCTGCAGAATGAGCAGATCAGGCTGCAGATAGCCGATCAACCCGAGCAATCCGTCCATGCATCCTTTCCTTCCTCCTACTCTCCCACGATCATTTTCGGACGAAGCGAATATCTAATCGACGTCCCTTCTTTTGCCCTCCGCAATTTTCGTGTCGGTAATGATGAAAAAGAAATTGTATTCCAATTACGGGAAAGTCAGGGGGATAAACTACATGATGCGACGGGCGAAGTGCGGGGAACACTGACCAATGGAACCTGGTTATTGAACAATGCTTTTCAATGGCGTAAGCAGGCAACGATGCATTCGTCTACTCCCGCAGGATCGGCATATGATGCGAGAAAAAAATCCATCTATTATTTTAACCGCGATTCCCTACAGATTTATCAACTCCAGTCAGGAGAAATACGGACTATTTCCTTTCTGCAACCTTGCCCGATGCGGCTAAAACTCTGCAACAGCTTCATCGACGAGCAAGAGGATAGGCTATATGTCTATGAAACTTACTACGAAACGCCCTATAAAGGTCCCACTGTCGCCAGTCTAGATCTGAAGGAATTTATCTGGCGGATAGAAAGTAGCGATTATCCGCAGCGTGAGCTTAACCATCACGCGGCCTATTACCTGGAAGAAGATCGTAAACTCCTGTTATTCGGCGGTTTCGGTCAAATGACCTACAGTAATGATTTTTGTTATTACATGCTCCAGAGCAATAGCTGGTCTACACCGATGACAGCAACCGGCGATCCCATTATCCCCCGCTACTTTACTTCTATAGGTCGTTCAGTGGTTAATCAAAAGCTTTATATTTTTGGTGGTATGGGTAATGAGGCCGGTCAACATATTGTAGGACGTAAATATTTCTATGATTTGTACGAATTTGACCCTGCAGCCAATCGCATAACCAAACTTTGGGAGCTCGACCGCAAAGAAAACCTTTTCGTACCAGCGCGCGGACTTGTTATTCCCGATACCAACTGGATGTATATGCTGGGCTATCCGGAACATCTCACCCACTCGCATATCAAATTACGGAGATTTTCCATACAAGACGGACAACAGGAAGAGCTTGGCGACTCCATCCCTATATATTCGGACAAGATCAGTACCAATGCGAAGCTGAATTTCGATCCGCATCTCAAGCAACTTATCGCGCTTGTGCAAGAGTCGAATGATGATATACAGTCTACTCTTACGGTCTATAGCATAGATTTTCCGGCTATCAGTGAATCCGAACTGCACGCTTTCCCCGGAGAGCGCCAAAGGCGGAGCATATTGCCTTATTTCTTCACACTTCTCGGTGTTCTGTCTGTTGCTGCGGCGGTATACATCTTTTACAAGCGGCACCAGAAAAAGCAAATAACGATAAGCCACACTCCGATAGGCGAAACAAAACTCACTGCACAATCGTGGGCAAACCGGGTTTATCTTTTCGGTGACTTCACCGCTTTGGATAAACGAGGAAGAGATATTTCACATCTGTTCAGCACACGTTTACAACAGGTCTTTTGCCTTATCATGTTCCACAGTCACGCCGCAGGAATTAGCTCCAAATTACTCAGTCACCTTTTGTGGCCGGACAAGCCAAAGGATAAAGTCAAAACCTCGCGGGGTGTCGCTATCAATAATCTGCGAAAGGTATTAACGGAGATTGATGGTATTGAAATTATTTATGAAAATGGTCATTACCGAGTGGAATTCAGCAACATAGGCTATTGCGATTACTGGCATCTTAAGGAATTACTCAGGAATGGAGCCGACATCCTTTCACCAGAGATCGCTACAATTCTCGAACGTGGTGAATTTTTGTTGGGTATTGACGATTCGGTATTCGATAAAGCTAAACACGATTTGGAAAGCATGCTGATTGAAGCTTTTCAGGAGTCCATGTTAAAAAGCCGTGAACAACGGGACTGGTATGCTCTGTTTCAAGCAGCAAATATGCTCTTAAACATTGATCCCGTCAATGAGTTTGCGTTAGAAAATGGCTTATACGCTCTGAATAAAGGAAATATAGAAACCCGTCCTGCGGACTTCTACCAACGCTTTACAGAACAGTACAAACGATTAATAGGAGAAAATTATAGGTTGTCTTTTGAAGAGATATGGCAGAAAGCAACATAATAAAAACATCTATAACATACGACAAGAGGCGCTGAAAAGCGCCTCTTGTCGTATGTTACATATCGTCTTTACTTAAAGAGAATGGTAAATCTCCTTTGGCTGTACCTCGCGTAGTGTTAGGTTCTGCATTCATATCAAATCGCAGTGTGGCTCCTTTGATAAGTTCACTATGATTGATATAATTTTTTGTATAGTTTTTACCGTTCCACTTCATACTGTGGATATATTTATTTGTATCCGAATTATCAGGTGCTTCAATGATAACCTTATTTCCATTGGACAAGTGTACTGTAGCCTTCTTGAACAATGGTGCTCCCACAATATATTCATCGGTAGCCGGCGTAACAGGATAGAAACCTAATGCAGAAAACACATACCATGCCGATGTCTGTCCGTTATCTTCATCACCACAATAACCATCCGGATTAGGTGTATACATCCTTTTCATTGTCTCACGCACCCAATACTGTGCTTTCCAAGGTGTACCAATATAGTTATACAGGTAAACCATGTGTTGGATAGGTTGATTACCGTGCGCGTACTGTCCCATATTGGCAACTTGCATTTCTCGGATTTCATGAATAGGGAAACCATAGTAGGAATCATCGAAAACAGGAGGCAGAGTAAACACAGAATCCATCTTGATGCCCATAGCTTGATGCCCACCCATCAGTTTGGCCAATCCCTCTACGTCCTGAAAAACAGACCAAGTATAATGCCAGCTATTTCCTTCCGTAAAAGCATCTCCCCATTTAAAAGGACTGAAAGGCGTTTGGAAACTACCGTCCTTGTTTTTGCCACGCATCAACCCCGTAGCTGGGTCATATAACTTTTGGTAATTAAAAGCACGTTTTTTATAATATTCCTGTTCTTCTTTCGGTTTGTTCAATGCTTTTGCTAATTGATAAATAGCAAAGTCGTCATAGGCATATTCCAATGAGCGTGCTGCATTTTCATGGATTTTAACATCGTATGGTACGTAGCCCAATTCTTTGTAATATTCTGCACCTGCACGACCTACCGAAGTGATAGGGCCTGCATTGTTTGCCCCTTTTAGTAACGCTTCATACAGCACTTCAATGTCTGCCGAACGCACACCTTTTATCCATGCATCAGCTACAACAGATGCAGAGTTATTCCCTACCATACTGTTTCTATGACCAGGACTTGCCCATTCCGGCAACCAACCGCTTTCACGGTAAGCATTTGCTAACCCTTCCTGCATCTTTAAATTCATTTCCGGATACATCAGATTTAAGAAAGGAAACAGACTACGGAATGTATCCCAAATTCCTGTATCGGTAAACATGTAGCCTGGTAGAACCTGTCCGTTATACGGTGAATAGTGCATTACCTGTCCATTACCATCAATCTCATAGAACATCCGAGGAAACAGCAATGAGCGATACAGGCAAGAGTAAAATGTACGCATATCGTCAATGGAGCCACCTTCAATTTCAATCTTCTTCAATTCATTATTCCAGGTCTCTTCACCTTTCGCCACTCTTTCGTCAAAGGTTGTTCCATCCAATTCTTTTAGATTGAGATCCGCTTGCTCCGGCGAAATAAAAGAAGAAGCAACCTTCAACAACACCTGTTCTCCCGGTTTTGCAATCTGAAAGCCTACGATAGCCCCAACATGGTTTGCTTGTACTAAATACCGTCCATCAGTCAACACTGAATCAGCAAACGTAGCCACATTGGCAAATGGTCTATCAAATTCAAGAACAAAATAGTTTTTAAAGTTTTCAGGTACACCACCGCTGTTTTTAGTAGAATAGCCGATGATTTTTTGCTCCCGCGGAAGCACTTCGACAAAAGAACCTTTATCAAAAGCGTCAATCAGCACATAGCCTTCGTTGGTTTTCGGGAATGTAAAACGGAAATAAGCTGCTCTTTCGGTCGGGGTGATTTCTGTTTTCACATCATAATCAGCCAGGTAAACCGAATAATAATGAGGCTTGGCTATCTCAGCTTTATGCGAAAAATAGCTAGCTCGCTTATCTTGGTCAAATGTCTTGTTTCCCACCATGGGCATGATAGAGAATTGACCGTAATCATTGATCCAAGGCGAAGGTTGGTGGGTTTGTTTAAAGCCACGCAATTTCTCTGCGGTATATGTATACATCCACCCATCTCCCATTTTACCGGTCTGCGGACTCCAAAAATTCATCCCCCATGGCATCGCAATAGCCGGATAGGTATTTCCTGTAGATAAAGAGAATGATGACTGTGTACCCACTAAAGTACTAACCAGGTCAATAGGTTTATCTACCTTGTCAATCGTTTGCGCTTCTATCGAAAAAAGACTTCCCGACAAAAGCAATGTTGCTAATAGTTTTAACTTCATACAAGCAATAGGTTTACTTTATTTTTTTCACTAAGTTATAAAATAAAAACCAAAACAGTATTGCTAAAAGTATTTAGCAGAGTTAAGGAATCAAGATTAACTTACCAAACACATCCCCCATCTCCATCATCCGGTGTGCCCTCTCGGCCTCTACCAACGGAATAGATTTATAAACTTGTGGTCGATACTGCTGTCCCAACAGTGGCCAAATATGCTTCAATACATCATCTGCAAGCTCAATCTTAAAATCTAGTGAACGCGCTCGCAATGTACTTCCCGTTATCACAATACGCTTCTGCATAACTTTAAAAATATTAAGCTCTACTTTTCCTCCATTCACCGCATTGATATGCACCAGCCGACCATCTTCTGCCAAGAGTGCAATATGTTTACTGAAATAATCACCGCCAATACTGTCCAGTACCACATTCATATTTTCACTCTGCCATACTTCCGAAAAATCCTGAGTCCTATAATTAAGAACATGGTCAGCTCCCAGTTGTTCACAGTAGACAGCTTTTTCCTCCGACCCCGCTGTGACGTATACTTCCGCGCCCATAGCCTTGCAAAGCTGTATAGCCGCTGAGCCGATACCACCGGAGCCACCATGAATCAATATACGTTCATCTCGTTTTAACTTCCCTCTTCGGAACACATTATCCCACACCGTAAAAACAGTTTCCGGCAAACTTGCTGCTTCCACAAAAGTAAATCCCTCGGGCACCGGCAAACACATGCGATGGTGCACACTTGCATACTCTGCATATCCTCCTCCCGCAACCAAACAACAAACCTCATCCCCAACTTTCACCGTATCAACTTTTGCTCCTGTTTGTACGACCTCCCCTGCTATCTCTAATCCTGGAATATCCTGTACAACCCCTACAGGAGCAAGATAGTTTCCTTTACGCTGAAAAATATCCGGACGATTAACGCCAGCAGCGCTTACTTTTATCAAAACTTCTTCTTCCCGAATAATCGGAATAGGTCTTTCCACTACCTGCAATACTTCTGGCCCACCAAATTCTGTAATAATAACTGCTTTCATTTTTTTAGATGTTAGAGACTGGAGATTGGAAACCGAAGGTTAGAGATTTGATTACTTGTCCTTTATCACTGATTACTTATCACTTCTTTGGGTATTTCTGTAAGCGCATATTCAATGTTACCATAAAATATCTCCCCAGTCGGTTGTTACGGGCTTCATACATATCATTGCCGATATATTCGCTATACGTTCCCATATCCTTATTTTTATCCAACAAGTCAAACCCTTGCAAACGCAGCATCAACAGCCTATTTTTATTGAAAGAAAACTCCATATAGGCATTGATAATTGTCGGGCTATTGTTCATAAAGTCGCTCTCATAGCCTGCGTTAACACGCTGCGACATTTCACCCCCAATCGTCACGTAGTCCCCCAGATAACCTTTCGTTCCCGCACTCAGCAATAGACTATGTGCTGTAATTTTATTGACACTAGGCCATGTATAGCGGGCGTGGTTCAGCATATAATTAGTATTAAACGCCGATTCAAAATAATCACTCCAGCTATATCGTAACTGCAATGACTGCGAGTAGATAAACTGTCGGGTCGTGTTTTGCTTATCTTCCACATAAGAAAGATTATTGTAATAATCAGTATTGCCAACAATATCCAATTGTAGGCTTTCATTAAATACAGGCGTATTGAATAGAAAATACCATTTTAAGTCGTAATACCCACTCGTATTTTTAAATGTCGTTTCCTGTATTGTGGATCTTCCCGTTGCCTTTTTATCAGACACAATTTTGTTCAACACAAAATTATAGGCAAAATTGGTTTCAAAATATTGTCCTCTACTACTCACGAACTTACGCAGAGTCGTAGCAATCCTATTGGAAAATTCGGCTTTTAATTCCGGGTTTCCCACAACAATATTCTGGGAATTTGAGTTATCCCTCACGGGAATAATATGCATAAAGTTCGGTTGGTTATTTTTCCCCACATAATCCACGCTCCAATCCATTTCCTCACTAAAGCGCCATTTAAAACCGGCTGTCGGAACCAAATTCACATTTGAATACTCATAATGCATGTCTTCCCGTGGCAAATAACCCGAAAGTGTAAGCGGTTGAACCGCAAAACCAATATTAGCACGGAACGTTTTATCTGGGTTGTATTGATAGTTCAGACCAGCTCTGCTGCTATGAAAACGATAATTATAATTTACGTTCAAAGAGTCCACAAAGTGAGGAAAACCTGTTCCTCTAGATTGCAACCTATCTTCCACCAAGCGCATGGCACTCATATCCGTCAACTCATAGTTGTATGTTACTTCCAACAAGCTATGCTCCAAAAAAGGCTCTACGTAAGAAAAATTTGCTTTCACTCCATTCGTACCGTTCTTTTGACGAATAAATAACTCTTGTTCGAACCGGGATATAACAGGGTCAGTCTTTCTTTCATCTATCGTGCGATAAGTATCCCGGACATCTTCTTCCTTATCATGGTTATTGAAATTCAATGCTACATGTCCCAACAGTTTTCGTCCAGGCTTTCGAAAAGACTTGGCGTAAAGTACATCCAAATCCATATTGGGACTGGAGTTATAAGAAGAATCCCTATAATATCCATCATTCGTTATACGAATATTTTCAACCAACCTCTCTCTGATATTATCAACGCCCACCCGATTATAAGAAAAGACAGGTTTGACTTCCAACATATCATTATTTTTAAAGCGATGTTTAAACTCTGCTGTCAACCTATGGAAATTATCCTGCGTTTGTGTTTCGTAGGTTTCCTCGTTAGAAATTGAGTTCCCGATATAATTAGATTGAAGCCTCGAAATCCCTTTGGTCACATTCTCCTTGCGCGTGAAGCTATAACTTGCATTAAAAGATGTGCGCTCGGCTAAGTTGTCAGAAAAATTAAATCCAAGAGATTTGATATTGTTCAATCCATCTGTAGGATCCACGAAATCAACCGCATCAAAAAGAGAGCGTTCCCGCTCCCCCGCACCACTCGGCGACCCAAACGAAAACAGACTCGTATTCGTGTTATTTATAGAACCTACAATTGAAAATTCCTGTCCGTCGTTGAAACGATTCGCCCCAATGCTACCGATAAAACGTTCACTGGTACCAATACCCGCCGTAGCCTGTCCAAAAGATATACGTTTGCGATCTTCTCGCAATACAAAATTCAGTATTTTTTCGGGTTCCTCATTTTTTATGCCCCGCTCTTCTCCCATGTCCCCATAAAAATCAATCACTTGAACTTTCTGGATAAAATCTGCAGGAAGATTACGGGTAGCAGTCAAAACGTCACCTCCAAAAAACTTTTTCCCATCTACCTGCACCGAAGAAATCAACCTCCCATGTGCGTAGACCGACCCATCCCGCGACACCTGAATTCCAGGAAGTTGTTTTAAAGCCTCTTCCAGTAAAGCATTTTTCCTAAAGGAAAAGGCATCCATATTATATTGAATAGTATCGTTGAGATAGACAACAGGTATAGTTTTTACAATATTGACATGTTCGATCAACGAGGGCTGAGGAATCATGACTACATTGGGCATAAGGATAAAAGAAGTATTCCCAAAAAGTGGGACGTTCTTATAAACAAGTTGATGACCGATTAAACTATATGAGATCCGGATATCTTCTCCTTGTACCTGGGGAAATTTATAAAATCCTCTTTCAGAACTAATGACAACCAACGTATCTGTCTTACTAGTCATCCGGATGGTAACACCTTTCAGATGTACACCAGCCGTATCGACGACATATCCTTCGATATGCTTAGATGGCGATTGAGCCCCTACATAAAAGGGACAACATGCTAAAATGCATATCGTTAGCGAAAAAAAGAATATCAGACACCGATGCTTTTGCACAAAAACAACTTTTCCTTACGTTTGAGGTCAATATACAAAAAATTAACGTTTCACGAAAGTTATATTAATAACGAACATTCTGCTTTTTTTGTATAATCTATTGTTTCTTTGTCATATCTCCCGCAAAACTTGATTTGTCTGTTAAAAACAAATAAACGCATAAAAAACGGGCTGTTTAATAATTAAACAACCCGCTTTTCTATTATCTCTTCTTCTTAAAGACTATTCACCATCGAAAGTCACTTTCACCAAGTGTTTATCGATTTCCCATCTACCAGTTCCCTCTTCACCGATTACATCGAACAATTCAAGGATACGACGAGCAACATACTCCTCCTCTACTTGCTCTGCTAAGAACCACTGCACGAAATTAAAAGTAACATAGTCTTTTGTTTTCATACATTTGTCTGCAATGTTGTTAAACTGCTCCGTTACGAACATCTCTTGTTCCAAAGTTTGTTCGAAAACACCACGGAAGGAGTCAAAATCAACAGGGATATTGGAGATTTCCGGAGAGATCGGACGACCACCACGGCTACTGATGTAGTTGAAAAGTTTCAACATGTGTTCACGCTCTTCGTTGGATTGTTTTGCAAAGAAAGTAGCTGCATTGTCCAAGCCTTGATCGTCACACCACGCTGACATAGCCAAATACAATGCAGATGCATGTCCTTCAACTTTAACTTGGGCATTCAATATATTTTCAATCTCTTCGGATAAAGATGATTTTAATTTCAATAAATCTTTCATATCTGTTTTTTACTTATTTGTTCCTATCAATTACAACAATGTTTTCCTCCCATTGTTTGCTACAAAGATACAGTAGCTCAAGAAAAAATAAGCAAAAAAACTGCAATACGAATTCAGTCTAAATTAGATACACAAAACCGTAAGTTGTTTGGAATCAGTATAATTAAAAAGCAAGAATAGCATCCTTTCGAAGCATCTTCTTCACTTCGCTGTTGAGCTCAATCATAAACTTGGCACCTGCTAAAATCTCTCTTAAGTTGAGAATATCCTGCACAGAGAGAATAAAGCATCGTTCCGTACGGTGAGGCATAATAATTGCAAAATCTGAACTTCGCGATGTATCGGCCAACATGGATGCGACATCAATAGCATCAATACGTTTTTTGAACAAGAAAAAATCCGACACCTTAAAAGCAGTTGTCGTATCGTTGAATTCTAACCAATAACAGTTCTTACGGCTACATTGGTATACCGCTCCGTTGCTAGTCTGAAACACCTCTTCTACATGTGCTAATGGGCAAATCATCGTTCTCTCTCAATTTTTGCTGAGCAAATATAAACCTTATCTGTATTCAATCCAAATAAAAAAGCCAATCTTTTCGATTGGCTTTAAAAAAAATTTTTAATATACTAAAACTCGTCTTCCGGTGTGTTCAACAATTCCTTATGGTTGCTGACGTTTGTACGGGTTTTGGTTTTATGTTTATTGATTTGCCTTCGTAACGATTCTACAGCCACATCGGTCGCTTCCTCGAAACTTTTGGCCTGTGCTTTTGCAAACAACTGGCTTCCGGGAATATTTATCTTGAGCTCCACTATCTTATTAGCCTCATCTTCGACATTTTCCACACGCAAATAGCAGACGCCTTCAATAATATTATCTAAGAATTGCTCCAGTTTACCGGTTTTCTTCTTAATAAAATCAACCAATTTTTGATCTGCATCGAATTTGATAGATTGCACAGTAATGTTCATTTTTCCTCCTTTTTTTTAAGCCTTTGGATGGGCTTGTTTATAAATTGACTTCAATCTTTCAATAGAATTATGTGTGTACACCTGTGTTGCGGCCAAATTTGCATGGCCCAACAGCTCTTTTATAGCATTCAAGTCAGCACCATTATTCAACAATGTCGTGGCGAACGAATGCCGCAGCACATGCGGGCTTTTCTTATCCTGCGAAGTAATCTGCGACAGGTTTCGGTTTACGATACGGTATATCAACTCTCGATAAGCCGGCTTGCCTTCTTTCGTAACCAAAAGGTTCGGTGAATTGTTTTCATACCCTGCTGCATATTTGGCATGCAGGTATTTCTTGATCGTTTCCACTAATGTTGCGTGTATAGGCACATAACGCTCTTTGCTGCGTTTCCCGAAAATCAAGATCTTCTTATTGTACATATCCACATCACGTTCCTTTATAGCCAACAATTCAGCTAAACGTATACCCGTACCAAAAAGCAGCTCTAAAACCAACAAATCGCGTACCTCCTCAAAACTTTCCGGATTAGATTGCCTGTCCAGCAAATCCACCAATTTATCCTGCTCAACAACAACAGGTAATTTTTTCGGTGTCTTGAGCGCCTTCACCATATTGATGGGATTACTCTTGCTTAAGTTTTCACGCACTAAAAATTTATAAAAAGAACGTAAGGCTGAAATTGTACGGTTAATTGAGGAAGACTGTTTCCCGGAATCTTTCAACGTAGCCAGATAATGCCGCACTACCCGATAATCCACTTCCTCAAAAGCAATACTCTCCTGTTCCAAGAACGTCAAGAACACATCTATTTCCAACGTATATGCTGTCAGTGTATGCTCTGAATAGCGCTTCTCAAACTGCAGAAAATTTAAAAATCTTTGCTTATACATAACCGCCAACCTTCTCCCATAAAAATAACAAAAAGAAGGATACAAACAAATTTATTTCACAAAAAAAACAAAAAAGCCTGAACCATATTTCTACGGCTCAGGCTTTCCTTATTTATTATAGGCTCTTGCTTACAACTTGCTATTGATATCTACAGCATTCAATTCTTCGAAAGCTTGTGTCAGACGTGTAACAAATGCCTCCTCTCCTTTGCGTAACCATACGCGTGGATCGTAGTATTTTTTATTTGGTGAATCCGCTCCCTCGGGGCTACCGATCTGTCCTTGTAGGTAATCGTGGTT
The DNA here is from genome assembly GCF_900116225.1 of Sphingobacterium wenxiniae. Classification (GTDB taxonomy): domain Bacteria; phylum Bacteroidota; class Bacteroidia; order Sphingobacteriales; family Sphingobacteriaceae; genus Sphingobacterium; species Sphingobacterium wenxiniae. Next base: position 92,268 of record NZ_FOZZ01000002.1, on the reverse strand, counting down.
TTTCGCTTCGTAAGCACGAACACCATCCCAGAATGCCCATTGCATATCTGTATCGATATTCATCTTAACAGCTCCGTATGAAATCGCTTCCGCAATTTCCTCTGGTGAAGAACCAGAACCACCATGAAAAACAAAGTTAACTGGTTTTTCTGCTGCTAAGCTGTATTTCTCGCGGATATATTCTTGTGAGTTATGCAAGATAACCGGTTGCAATTTCACGTTGCCGGGTTTGTAAACCCCATGTACATTTCCAAAAGCTGCCGCTACTGTGAATTTATCTGATACTTTAGACAACTCTTCGTAAGCATAAGCCACTTCTTCCGGCTGTGTATATAATTTAGAACTATCCACATCCGAGTTATCCACGCCATCTTCTTCTCCACCTGTTACCCCTAACTCAATTTCTACTGTCATGCCAAGCGGTTTCATACGTGCCAAGTATTTCGCAGAAATTTCAATATTTTCTTCAATAGGCTCCTCTGATAAATCCAACATATGGGATGAGAACAAAGGTTTACCGTGCTGAGCAAAGAATTTTTCACCGGCATCCAACAAACCATCAATCCAAGGCAACAATTTTTTAGCAGCATGATCCGTGTGCAAGATAACCGCTACACCATAATGCTCAGCTAATAAATGAACGTGATGTGCTGCAGAGACTGCTCCCAGAACACAAGCTTTTAGATTATCATTATTCAATGTTTTCCCCGCGTAAAATTGGGCTCCTCCGTTGGATAATTGAATGATTACAGGAGAGTTCACAGCTTTTGCTGTTTCCATCACTGCATTAATCGAATTAGTACCGATTATGTTTACCGCAGGCAAAGCAAACTTATGCTGTTTAGCTATTTCAAATAATTCTTGAACTTGATCACCTGTCAAAACACCTTTAAAATCTTTTAGGCTCATATTTTATTATTTATTTTTTAATTATTCTATTTGATACGAATGACTAAAGGTAGATATAATTTTTTATTTCCGCAATCCATAGTGTAAAAAATACACTTACCCTTATTATGGATTCTCCTTTGAATCGCATCAACCGGATAGAAAATTACACATACCGTTCTTCCTTTTTTAAATATATTAATATCTTTGGTTATACGTATTGGGACAAATAAACTTTAGCATGCTACATATCTACGGAATTAAAAACTGTAACACAGTCAAAAAGGCATTAACTTGGTTAGAAGGAAACGGAATAAGCTACGAATTCCATGACTATAAAAAAGAACCTGCTACAGAAGAAAAGCTCAAACAGTGGGAAAAAGAAGTACAGTGGGAAGCCCTAGTCAATAAAAAAGGAACGACATGGCGAAAGTTATCAGCTGAAGAACAAGCCCAAGTTGTTGATGCACACACGGCAAACCAAGTGCTATTACAAAATAACAGTATGATAAAAAGACCTTTAATCGAATCCACCAAAGGCATTATTTTAGGTTTTGACGAAAAAGAATACCAAGACAAACTAAAATAAAGTGATGATATTACTTCACGTAACCTCGCTCACTTTCATAATTTTATAAACAATGATTAAGAAACTATTGGGATTAAGCTGCATGGGGCTCCTCTTATGGAGTACGGCTACTCAAGCGCAAAACAGCAGCATTTACGATTATACGGAGGCTTTCAACCCTATTTTCTACACACAAAACGGTACGCCTTACCGCTCTGCAAATGGTAAGCCGGGACACGCCTACTGGCAAAACAGTGCCGATTACGCTATCAAGGTATCCTTAGACGACAAAACGGATGGAGTCGCGGGCAAAGTAACCATCACCTATACCAATAATAGTCCTGACGAGCTGAGTTTTATATGGTTACAGCTCGACCAAAATTTATTCCATCAAGATTCGCGCGGACAGGCAGTTGTACCTTTAGAAGATAGCCGTTATGGTTCAGCTTCCAGTACATTCAACGGTGGGTTCACATTAGACAATATCCGTTTCGCAGATGGCACTCCTGCAAAATACGCTATCATCGACACACGCATGCGGCTGGAATTACCAGCGTCCCTAAAGCCACAAGGAGGCCAAATTTCTTTTGATTTAGACTTTTCTTATACCGTTCCGGAATACGGTGCAGACCGTACAGGAATACTTCCTACACAAAATGGTAAAATATATGCGATTGCGCAATGGTATCCACGCGTCTGTGTATACGATGACATCATAGGCTGGAATACAGAACCTTATACAGGCCCAGGTGAATTCTACCTTGAATTTGGTGATTACACAATAGAGGTTACCGCACCAGCCAACCATATTGTAGTTGCGGGCGGCGAATTGCTCAATCCGGAGGAAGTCTGGACACCAGAACAGCTAAAACGCTATCAGCAGGCACACAAAAGCGATAAAACAGTTATCATTCGTTCTGCCGAAGAGGTGGCAAATCCAGCTTCTCGTCCGAATAAATCTACGCTAACATGGAAATATAAGCTCCAACAGGCACACGATTTTGCATGGGCATCATCGACAGCATTCATCATCGACGGCGCTAAAATCAATAACCCAAGCGGAAAAACGGCTTTGGCACTTTCGGCTTATCCGGTGGAAAGCAATGGAAACAATGCTTGGGAACGTTCGACAGAATATACCAAAGCATCCATTGAATATTATAGCAACAAGTGGTTTGAATACCCCTATCCGGTTGCTGTAAACGTAGCGTCCAATGTTGGCGGCATGGAATATCCTGCCTTGTCTTTCTGTGGTCATAAGGCCCGCGGAGGAAGCTTGTGGGGTGTTACTGACCACGAATTCGGACACAACTGGTTCCCGATGATTGTCGGCAGCAATGAGCGTCTGCATGGTTGGATGGACGAGGGCTTCAATACCTTTATCAACCAACTATCAACAGAAGCTTTTAACAAAGGCGAATATCACAGACGTATGGGAAATAGAAATAGCATCACTCCTGCCCTTTTCAACGATAACTTGGAACCTGTTATGTCTTCGCCTCAAAACATGAAAGAGCGCAACATCGGTATCCTCGTTTATTATAAACCTGGATTTGGTCTGCGGTTATTGCGCGATGAAATCATCGGAGCGGAGCGTTTTGACAAAGCTTTTCGGAATTATATAGCTGCCTGGGCTTACAAACACCCAACCCCAGACGATTTTTTTCGCACTATGGAAAATGAAACCGGCGAAAACTTAAGCTGGTTCTGGCGAGGCTGGTTCCAGAATAACTGGAAATTGGATCAGGCTATAAGCAATGTGGACTATGAAAATTTTGACGCCAAGAACGGTGCGCGCATCACTATTGAAAACCTGCAAAAGCTTCCGATGCCAGTGGTCATCGAAGCAACAACAGAATCCGGTAAAAAAGTACGTAAGAAACTGCCTGTTGAAGTCTGGCAACGTAATCAAACCTGGACATTCAAACTAGACACGACGGAACCATTAACAAAAGTAGTAATCGATCCCGATCAGGTTTATCCAGATATCAATCCGGATAATAATGTATGGCAAAAAAAATAGAAGAACCATACAACAAACAAAACACACATGAACACATATAAATATATCCGTCATATTCTCCTGTTAGCATTGCTCTTCAGCGTAGCTATCGCTACAGCCCAGACACATACCATTAAAGGTATCGTTCATGAGCTGGAAAGCAGCCAACGTATCCCTGGTGTTAAAGTAAAGAATCTACGGACAGCGGAGGAAACACTCACAGATAGAGAAGGACAATTCCATATTGAGGGACAGATAAACGACTATCTTACCCTCACACAATCTGGTTATGAGGTGGATACCGCCTTTATTTACCAAGAAGGTATCCAACGCATTTACCTTGTCCGCGATGAGAAAGCCATTGTCATAGATGAAATCGTAGTCAGTCGTTTAACGGATAGCCGCTTGGTCTATGAAATTGCAAAGGCCAAACAACAAGGACAGGTCTCTGAAGCTAGCCAACACCGAGGTGGCCTGCGCTTATCCCCTTCCCGTCTGTTTGGCAAACAGGGAAAATTAGCACGTCAGAATCTCGATCTGCTTCTCCGAGAACAAAACGACAGAAGAGTAGACCGTCTATTCAGCAAGCAATTAATAATTGGCATTGTACCACTTGATGATGCTGAACTAGCACTATTCCGAGAGCAATTCCGCCCTACGCAGGAGTTCATGGAAACAGCCTCTCCGGAGGATATCCGTGCCTATATTTTAGAATCATACAGTAAATTCAAATCGAACAACAAATAAACAACTAACCCTATAAATACCATGCTTTATAAAAAATCTATTCCTCAGATTATTCAGGAAGCCAGAGAAAGTGGTGAACATACCCTTAAACGAACATTAACCAGCACAGGGCTAATCTCCCTAGGCGTGGGGGCTATCATCGGTGCCGGGCTTTTCTCCTTAACTGGTATCGCCGCAGCTGAAAATGCAGGACCCGCCGTTATCATTTCATTTATCGTAGCCGCTTTGGCCTGTTCTTTTGCCGGATTATGTTATGCAGAATTTGCATCCATGATCCCAGTTGCAGGAAGTGCATACACCTATTCCTATGCAACCATGGGCGAATTCATGGCCTGGATTATTGGCTGGGATCTGGTTCTGGAATATGCCCTTGCCAGTGCCACGGTTGCTGTCAGCTGGTCGCAATATTTCAACCAACTACTGATGACCTTTGGTATGTCCATTCCAGACAACTTCTTAAAAGGACCTTGGGAAGGCGGTATTGTCAACGTTCCGGCCATCATTATAGTTTGCTTGCTTTCGCTCCTACTTATGCGCGGAACCAAGGAATCATCAACCGTAAACAACATTCTTGTTATCTTAAAAGTCAGTGTTGTATTGATTTTCATCGCTTTGGGTTGGAGTTTTATTGACTCAGCAAATCACGACCCATTCATTCCTGCTAATACAGGTGAAGAAATGGTAAAAAGCGGCGAAATGGGACTTTGGGCTTTCTTAAAAAGTGAACACTTTGGTGAGTTTGGTATCAGCGGCATCTTACGGGCTGCAGGAGTATTGTTCTTTGCATTTATAGGATTTGATGCCGTAAGTACTGCTGCTCAGGAAGCAAAAAATCCCCAAAAAGGGATGCCAATAGGTATAATCGGTTCTTTGGTCATCTGTACGATCCTTTATGTATTGTTTGCCTATGTCATGACAGGATTGGAAAATTATAAAGTTTTTGCCGGTGACGCCAAACCTGTTGCTACAGCTTTCGCAAAGACTGGATATACTTTCCTGAACACGGCACTTATCATCACCATTATTGCTGGCTATACGTCGGTAATCTTGGTTATGCTACTTGGACAAAGTCGTGTATTCTATTCCATGAGTAAAGATGGTTTACTGCCTAAAATATTTTCGGACCTTTCTAAAAATCAAACTCCTTGGAAGACCAACCTTATTTTCATGGTCTTTGTTTCCATATTTGCTGGGTTTGTTCCAGTTTCCGACTTAGGACACATGGTCAGTATAGGTACGCTTTTCGCTTTTGCGTTGGTGTGTATTGGTGTGCTTGTGTTGCGCAAAAGCAGTCCGGATATCGAAAGACCTTTCAAAACACCTTTTGTTCCTGTTATTCCTATTTTAGGAGTAATAGTCTGTGTAGTATTGATGGCGTCATTACCTATAGAAAGCTGGGAACGCTTGGGCATATGGTTACTTCTTGGTCTAGTAATCTATATTTTCTACAGCAAAAAACACAGTAAAATACGCCAGCAGGCACAGAATAAAGGAGAACAAAATGTTTAATAAAAGAATCATATTGTTTATTACGGTTGCTATATACACAATGACCGTTTTTGCCCAGAAAACCGATCGCAAATTGGAAAACCTTCTGCTTGAACAAGTGAAGGATTTCCAAGGCGACATAGGTATTTATGTATACCACAGCAAGAAAAACACATCTGTAGCGATAAATGCAGACACGATTTATCCTACAGCTAGCATCGTGAAAGTGCCAATTCTGGTCGGTGTATTCAATAAAATAAATCAAGGCGAGTTGAAACTCTCCGATTCATATCGCTATGATGCAAAACGTGCATATGGAGGCTCTGGACTGATGCAGTTTTACAAAGACAGTGCGCAGACGGATTTATCCACCATGGTCTCGCTTATGTTGACTTATAGCGATAATGTCACTTCCATCTGGTGTCAGGAACTTTCTGGAGGTGGCGCTACGATCAATCAGCTGATGGACGAATTAGGGCTTCCAAATACTAAAGTAAATTCACGCACCGAAGGACGTGAAGAAATATGGAAAAAGTATGGCTGGGGACAGACCACCCCTCGTGAAATCGTAGAACTGATGCGATTGATACGCGAAGGAAAAGCATTGAACCCACGCCTTTCTGATAAGATGTACCGCTATTTGAAGAACCAGTTCTACAACGGACGTTCGCTTTCCCAGATTCCTGCACACATCGCTACTGCATCCAAAACCGGATCAGTAGATGATGCCCGTGGCGAGGTTGTCGTTGTCCACGCTCCTTCCGGAGATTATATGTTTTCAGTACTGACAAAAAACAACAAAGACCAGAGTTGGACAGATACTAATGAAGCAGAGGAATTAACACGTAAAATATCCCATCTGCTTTGGGATTATTTTGAGCCCAAACAACGGTTTAAAGCTTACGAACCAGTACTATAATAAAAAAGTGGATGATTTAATCATCCACTTTTTTATTATATTTAAGACCAAAACCAACTTATATGTTAGATATTCGGAATATTGTAAAACAATACAGCAATCATCGTGCATTGGACGATGTTTCCCTTCATGTGCCTAAAGGAAGTATTTTTGGCTTATTGGGGCCTAACGGAGCAGGAAAAACTTCCCTCATTCGTATCATCAACCAGATTACCGCTCCCGATAGCGGCGAAATTTATTTTGACGGCGAACTTCTCAACCCCAAACATATCGAACGCATCGGCTATCTGCCTGAAGAACGCGGACTGTACAAGAAAATGAAGATTGGCGAACAAATGATTTACCTCGCCCAGTTGAAAGGTCTGGAAAAACAAGAGGCCATACGCCGTATCAAATATTGGTTTGAAAAACTCAACATGGATACTTGGTACGATAAGAAAGTCGAAGACCTCAGTAAAGGAATGCAGCAAAAGGTACAATTTGTTGCAACAGTTGTCCATGAGCCAGATTTGATTATCCTTGACGAACCCTTCTCCGGTTTTGACCCGGTCAATGCGCAGATTATCCAGGAGGAAATTTTGGAACTCAACAAGAAAGGAGCAACCATCATCTATTCTACGCATCGCATGGAGTCTGTCGAAGAGTTGTGTGACAACATTGCGCTCATCAACAAATCACATAAAATTCTGGACGGAGCTGTAAAAGACATCAAGCGCTCTTACCGTAATCAGACCTTTACAATCGAATACGAACCGAAAGTAAGCAATGGCTTGACCTTAACCCATACAGACTTGTTTGAAATCGTATCCGAAAATACAACAGAAGAACAAACCGAAATCACCATCCGTATTGATGCTTCTAAATCATTGAACGAGATCTTGCTCTATCTTATTCCTCAGGTCGAGATCCATCAAATCAAAGAGATAATTCCATCCATGCACGATATTTTTATTAACCAAGTCACGCAATCTTCTACTTCCAACACCGCAAATCATGAATAAGATATTACTCATCATAAACCGCGAATACTTTAGCCGCGTCAAGAAGAAATCTTTCTTGCTTGCTACCTTTCTTGTACCGCTGTTTTTCATTGGTATGTATTTCGCAGTATTCTACCTAACGATGAAAAGCTTTGAGGACAATCACGCTATCATTCACGTTGTAGATCAAGAAGGGAGTATCAGTGAACAGCTGAAGAGCAACAAAAACATCACATATTCCTTTTCAAAAGAGGATTTACAGCAACAGATCGAAGAACTGAAACAAAAGGAAAAAAACAACAATCTCCTAATTATTCCTGCTGATTTTTATACCTCTCGCAGAATTGAGCTCCTTTCCTCAGGCAAACCCAATATGGCCACACTGGGAGAAGTAAGAACACAACTGCGGGATATTATCCGTAACGAACAGTACCGTAAAATGGGATTTAATGTTGATAGCATTCGTAACATCGACGACAAAATTCAAATCGCAGCAAAAGAAGTCACCGAAACAGGAGATGCCAAAGAAAGCCACACCGAGGTAGCGATGGGTATTGCGATGGCACTATCTTTCCTTATCTACCTATCGTTAGTCCTTTTCGGAACGCAGGTGATGCGCGGAATCATTGAAGAAAAAACAAGCCGTATTGTTGAGGTTATTATTTCTTCTGTCAAACCATTCCAGCTGATGATGGGTAAAATCATTGGTATAGGTATGGTTGGTATCACGCAGTTTGCTCTTTGGATATTACTTTCCTTTGGTTTGATTACCATTGCGACCTCTGCTTTATTAGGCAACAAAGATACCGCTCAGCAAGCTATGGAACAGTCTATGCCAGATATGGCGAATGCCCAGATAGAGGCCAGCAAATCGGGCTTTGATATTAGTGCAGCCTTAGAATCAGTTAACTTCCCCGAGCTATTGATATGCTTTTTTATATTCTTCTTGGGGGGATACCTATTGTACAGCGCCTTATTTGCGGCTGTAGGTTCTGCAGTCGATAATGAAACCGAAGCCGGACAATTCACTATGCCAATTACCATGCCTCTGCTCATACCTTATGTGCTTTCCTTCGGTGTGCTGGTTAACGATCCTCACGGTCCTATTGCCACTTGGTTGAGCTTTATACCATTAACCTCTCCAATTGCTATGCTGGTTCGTATACCTTTCGGTGTACCCCTCTGGCAGATTATCGTCTCAGCACTCCTACTTATAGGAGGTTTCATATTTACAACATGGGTAGCAGCACGTATCTATCGTGTAGGAATCCTCATGTATGGTAAAAAAGCAAGTTTCAAAGAACTAATCAAATGGTTTAGACGCAGCGCTTAAATTAAATATTACAACAAGAAAAGAGAAAACTCTCGCAATGATGCTTTTTTCAAAAACGGTTTTTTGTCGTTAAAATATAATTTGCACTTTTGCGCATAGAATACTGGTTTATTTTATGCGCAATTTTGCTTTATTTGACTTTAAGCAAAAGGTCAACTACAAAAACGAGGTCTTAGCTGGTTTAACCGTAGCTATGACCATGATTCCTGAATCCCTATCCTTTGCTATTTTTGCGGGTTTATCTCCTCTTACCGGACTTTATGCGGCTTTCCTTATGGGGTTAATCACCGCTATTCTCGGCGGACGTCCCGGAATGGTCTCAGGTGGTGCAGGGGCAACCATTGTGGTTATGATGGCACTCATCAGCAGCCATGGAGTGGAATATCTCTTCGCCGCCGTTGCCCTGGCAGGCTTAATACAGATATTGGTCGGTATATTCAAATTAGGGAAATTCGTTAGACTTATTCCCGAACCTGTTATGTATGGATTCTTGAATGGTTTAGCTATCATCATTTTCATGGCGCAGATAGAACAGTTTAAAGCTGTTGACCAAGAACAATCCGCTTGGTTAGAAGGTACTCAACTTTGGTATATGCTAGGTTTGGTCTTATTAACCATTGTCATTATCCAATTTGTCCCCAAGCTGACCAAAGCAATTCCGGCTTCCCTCATTGCGATTGTCGTTATCTTTGCTGTCGTTTTGATTTTCCAAATTGACACCAAAACTGTAAAAGACATCGCACATATCAAAGGCTCCTTCCCTCCTTTTCATATCCCGGCAATCCCTTTCAATCTGGAAACGTTAGCTATTATTTTTCCATACGCTCTAATGATGGCCAGTGTTGGGCTTATCGAGAGTTTACTTACGTTGACTATCGTCGATGAGCTGACGGATACACGCGGCAACTCCAATCGGGAATGCATAGCGCAGGGTACAGCAAATATTGCTAATGGCTTCTTTTCAGGAATGGGCGGTTGTGCTATGATTGCCCAGACCTTCGTGAATCTCAACGCCGGTTCAAGGGCACGCCTTGGCGGAATCATCGGAGCATTGACCATATTATGTATCATCTTATTCGGCAGCAGCATTATCGAACAAATTCCGATGGCTGCTTTGGTCGGTGTGATGATGATGGTCGCCATCAGTACGTTCAAATGGGGAACTTTCGGCATGCTTAACAAGATGCCAAAATCCGATATGTTTGTGTGCATCACTGTGGCAGCGATTACAGTCATTCTTCATAATCTCGCTTTAGCTGTGCTAGTTGGGGTTATCATATCTGCACTCGTATTTGCCTGGGATAATGCCAAGATGATCCGTGCAAGAAAGCATGTAGACGCTGACGGCATCAAGTATTATCATATTTATGGGCCGTTGTTTTTCGGTTCAGCTACGACTTTTATGCAAAAATTCGACATTGCGACCGATCCACAACAGGTCATTATCGACTTTAGTGAAAGCAGAATCGTCGATATGTCCGCCCTCGAAGCCTTGAAAAAGATACAAGATCGTTATCACGCTTTAGGCAAACAGGTCTATTTGCAACAGGTTAACGACGACGGCAGGCGATTGATTGAAAACACAAAAGGAACAATCACCTTTAAGTTCAAGTAACAATAATCCAGAAATAAAATTTGTTTTATTTTATAACAAAACATGCTAACTTTAAAATAAAGTGACAGTGGCTATGGCAGTGAAGATAGTGATAAGGAATATTGCTTCCATCACCTCCATAACTTCGTTCACTTCCATAACTTTATTATTCACTTTAATCTATATGTCACACAATGAAAACCACCTCTCCCGACACTGAAAAGAAAAAATCTGGCATCTTCGCCCGTATTATAAGCTGGCTATTGGTCATTCTGATTTTGGGCCTTGGCGGTTATGTATATTACCGATACTACTTCGTCTTCGGTGAAGGCGTAAAATCAGGTTATCTGAACTACGCTGTAAAAAAAGGTAATCTCTTCAAAACCTATGAAGGCAAACTTATACAGGAAGGATTACGCACCAATCAGGTTGGTACTGGAGTTTCTAACAATGAATTTGAGTTTTCCGTAGAAAGCGACTCCATCTTTAAAATCCTCGAGGTCAATAGCGGCAAATATTTTGACCTGCACTACAAAGAGTATCATGGGGTATTACCTTGGCGAGGCAACACACGCTACGTTGTGGATGAGGTTGTCAATATGAGATAATAACCATTTTTCTTTCAACACAATTATATCACCATGTTACAAAGTTTGTTACATGGTGATTTTTTTTAGAAAACAAAAACTACTCAATCGATTGAGTAAGAATATTATTTTAAAATTCTATTTTTTAACATTACCTTAATATCACAATTGTAAATTCACAACCAACTAAAGTACACGTCTCTTAATAAAAGTAGGAATTATGGATTGCCTAAAGATATAGAGTTATTAAAATGTATTCAGGCGGATAATAGATTAGCTTTTGCAGAAATCGTAAAACGCTATTCTGCCGTCCTTTACCGATTCATTAATAAACGTATATCTGACAGCAATGACACACAAGACATTCTTTAGGAAATTTTCACCTCATTATGGAAAAGAAGACAAGAGATTAAAATTGAAGATTCTTTCTACCCCTACCTATTCCAATCAGCTCGTTATGAAGTCATTGACTGGATGGTAAAAAAACAAAAAAGTATTAAACAAGCCTCAAAATTAGTAGAGATGAGTAAAATGTCTTTCGTTACCTGGTCGAGTGAAGAACACCTTATTGCAAAAGAACTCTCTCAACTCATTGACCAAGAAGTCGATCGTATGCCCCCAACCATGCGAAATGTTTTTACAATGAGTCGCAACCAAGCTATGACCATCAAAGATATTTCATTGGAGCTTTCACTTTCAGAACAGACGGTAAAAAACAACATTTCGTTAGCCCTCAACAAATTAAAGAGTAAGTTCAAATAAACATTCAGCTAAAATCTTATAAAAATCATTTTTTTTCGGTACTTCTATATCCTTAGTAATGATAGTAATGGCAAATCCGCTGTTATTAGAAAATTTATGGATTATGCCAACCTCAACAACGGGTGTAAAAGCATACGATAAAATAACTTTGGCTGAAAGATGGCATTTCCAAACCGGAGAAGCATTGATATATACTGCGCCATACAGCACACCTGACCAACATCAACCGGTTGCCACGGTAGAATCTTCCATCGTGAAAGCCAATGGGAAGCTTTTCTTCGGTGCTTCGGATGGGTACCTATACATGCTGGATACGACAGGTAAGCTATTGGACAAAGTTAATATAGGTGCTCCAATTTTTGCCGAAGTAACCGTAGAAGGAAATCAGCTTTATGTTGCAGATTTTGCCGGAAATGTTTCTTGCTTCCGTATAGATTGAGGTTGAAAAGATGAGATGACAAAATTTGTTATAAAGCAAAAACACCCTCCTCTGAGTATTCTGAGAGAGGGTGTTTACATTTCATAATAAATGGTATTTTTTCATAGCAGGTATACATAATTCTATATGTACCTTATTATTGATACAAAGATAAATATAGTGCAACATTTATCGGCTCTTTAAAGGGTGGATATTAGGGTGGACATCGTAATTAAAAACTAAAAACCTATAAGGTTTTTGAAAACCTTATAGGTTTTAATTTATTCACTAAAGAATACTTATCCCGCCTACTCTATACCTTAACCCTACTTCATGCGTATTGGTCGAAAGCCGTTGGTTCATTGTAGGACTTTTCGGACTGAACTGATAGCTGTAACCTACGCCGAAATTCCCGAAATTCAACTGCATCAAGGCCGATAGATCACCTTGATTCTGCACACCCATACCCAAGCCAAATTTGCGGTTAACAAATGCTAGAACGCTCACATCGTAGCGCGGTGTCATATCATCCATATGGCTAACAATGAACGAAGGACGCAGGTGGAAAGACTCATCTAGAGCAAAGACAGCACCAGCTGTGATGTAGTAAATATTTTTGAACTCGTATTCCCGGTTCTTGTTCCGGTTCAGCGAGAAGCGGGGCATCGAAATACCAGCATAATAACGACCTTCCCGATAATACGAAGTGCTCAGGCTAAGGAAACCGTTCGATTCCTGTACATTGTTGCGGAAGGCTGGGTCGTTCGGGTCAAGGTGATTGTAGTTACCGCGGAAGTGGATCAGCCCACCGCCCATCGACAGGCTCAGATATTCATCTTCTGATAAACGTACCGCTTTGGCGACAAAGGCACTTAGCTCATTCTCTTTGACCACACCCAAGGAAGCATGCTTCGCATCGATACCAACCGTAAGCAATGCCTTCTGAAAACCGATATTCCCATTGACCCAGACCGACTTCGGAGCTCCATCTACCCCAACCCACTGGCTGCGCCCTATCGTACTGAAGCTACCGCCCAGATCCATCGTGCTCAGCGAACTGTTAAAGGCATTCCGCAGCTGCCCAAACTGGTTGTAGCTCACTCCGTGCTGCCCCTCCGCAAGGAATGGCAAAAATCCCAATGCCCCTATAATCAGCTTTATTATTCTTTTTTTCATATGCTGTTTTTTTTAAGACTTCCGAAGTTGTAAAAACTTCGGAAGTCTAACTTTTTTCATTTTCGTATCATCCTCCCCCTACCCCCTCCCTCGTCAGAGCCGAGGCACGGCAAAAGAGAGGGACAAGTATAGTTACCTTGACAGTTAGACATAAACAATTAATCGATTAACCCATTAAACACTCTACTCCTAATTCACAGACCTCTTCACGACAAAGAACCCTTTCTCTCGTTTCCAAACACCACCATCTTTAACATCAATGTAGTAATAATAGGTTCCATCATTCACAAACTGTCCCGTGAACACCCGATCCCTGTTGTTGTAGCTTTCGATTACGTCGATCACTTTTCCAGATTTATCAAAAATCGTTACCTTATTTTCCGGATAGTCTAGAATCCCTTCCATCATCAGGAAATCGTTAATACCGTCTCCGTTCGGTGATACGGCTTGATGAACACGGATAGGCACTGCTGCAGTAGCATCGTTCGCTACGCGCACGCTGAAGCTCACCGGTTCAGCGGCTTCATAGTTCCCGTTACCTGGCTGAATTGCAGTAACAGTCACCGTACCCAGACGAAGGATTTCCAGGTTCAGACCTTCAATTCTCCCGACCATATCATCATCAACAGATAAACTAACAGGTAGACCGCTGTCACTACGCACATCCAGTGCTACTGTTCCTGCATCACGTCCAAGCATTCCCGGTGAAGTAAAAGTAATCGTCTGAGGAGCTTTATCGATCTGAAGCTGTGCTTCCAGACGTAAACCGGTATGGTTCTGTGTGTCGGCAATCTCTGCCACAACGGTGTACATACCTGCATTCACTTGATTATTACCAGTATAAATAACCTGAACACCTGTCGGCAATATGCCAGAAATCTCCAAGGATTTCGCATTGCCATCGTACACGAAACTGTTATTTCTCAAGGCAATATCCGTCAACATTGCTTTAGTAATCTCCAATTCAGCTGTCAGCACCAAATCATTGTAGTTCGCTTGTGAAACCGTGGCCCTTACCGTATACGTTCCGGCATTGATTTGAGCATTTCCAACATAGGTTATCGTTGCACCTGTTGGAGTATTTGCTACAGCTATTGAATGAGCCGAACCGTCATAGGTTACCGTGGCATCGTTAAATGTAATTCCTGCGAAATCAGCTTTTTCGATGGTTAATTCCGCTGTTAATGGCAAATCATTGTAGTTCGCTTGCGAAACCGTTGCCATTACGGTGTACGTTCCAGCATTGATTTGGTTGTTATTCGTATAAATAACAGTTGCATCAGTTGGAGCATTTGACACAAAAATCGAATGAGCCGAACCATCGTATGTTACCGTTTTATCATCAAATGTGATTCCTGCGAAATCAGCTTTATTGATATGCAATGCCTGTGTCACGGGCGTTGCAGCAAGGAATGCATTGTTACCGTTCTGGCTTGCGGTTATCACGACATCGCCTGCCTGATGGATAGTCAACACATCTCCGGCGATAGAGGCTATGCTGTTATCGCTGCTGCTGTATGCCACTGTCAGACCGGAAGTTGTCGTTGCGGTCAGGGCAAATGGTGCATCGCCATAGGTCATATCATTCAAAGTACCAAATGTAATGGTCTGTGTATCCTGTGGCAAGGCATCCACCACAACGGACTGTGCACTTTCGTTGCCCAAGGCATCGATGGCTGTAATCGCATAATAATAGCGCTGACCCATGGTCAACGGCCCATGGGTATAGGTCGTTGTGCCTGCCGGAATATCGGCCAATACACTCAACTGATCGGCTGCTGTACCGCTATACAGACGGTAAGCTGCTAAATCCGCCTCCTGATTGGCTGTCCATTGCAGGTTGATATTGCCTGCATCCGGCGTAGCGGTCAGTCCGGCAGGTACAGCAGGAGCTGTCTGGTCAATGGCAAAACTTAGGGTGGTGCTGTTGCCCGCTTCATCGGTTACAATGAGTGTATATGCACCGTCCTGGCTTACGGTCGTACCACTGATGAACGTTGCTCCGTTCAATGTCGCCGTACCTTCGTTGAATGTAATCGTGCGGTCTGTATTATAACTTTCGCCTTCATCCACACCGGTCACGATTGGCGCAGTCTGGTCGAGCGTAATCACAGCTAGCACCGAAGTCAAATTACCTGCCCCATCTATCACAATTCCACTGACGAATTTCATGCCATCTCCAGCGGTCAGTTGCCATGCTTTTGTTGGCGCAAATGGTTCCGGTTGTGATGCCCCCGATCCCGGAAAGAAAATAGGACTATTCATGAACGACATCGTTGCGACATCGGTGTCCGCAGTCGTCAGCGTAAGCGTAACATTGCGGTCGTTGGTATGCGTAGCGCCGCCGTTGATCGTCATCGTCACGACCGGAGATTTAGCATCTACTTTGACATGTGTCGTAGCGCCTACATTGTTCAATGTCAACACGGCATCATTGCCTGCTGCATCACGGATAGTCGCTCCATTCAAGCTCAATGTACCGATTTCGATGCCGTCGTGGTCTTGCATACCCGCAGCTACGCTGTAGCGGAATAGCAAGTCGGTCGTGGTCGAACTTTCTGTTAAATATTGTGCTGATACGGTCTGCGAACCGATAGTAAGCGATAAGGCAGGTGAACCTCCCGTTGTATTAACCGCTACCGCTTCACTGAATTCGACAGTAAAGTACAACTGATCTCCCGAACCGTAATAAGCATTGGCAGGCACAGCAACAGCATTAACCACAGGCACTATGCCATCGATAACAATATTTTTCTGCCCGGCAATAGAGCTTGCACCGCCAACGGTTGGTAATGTAAGCACGGCATTTGCGCCATTGTAGCTACTTAGGATTGTTGCCCCATTGAGCGAAAGAGCCGATATGCTTACGTAATCCAGATCCGCGGACACATCGCCTGGCTGCACGGTGTATATAAAGGTCAGGGTATTACTTCCCGAACCACCCATATAGATCGCAGAGCGATCAATGATTCCGGTTTCCAACAGCAGGGTTGGAGTATCACCACCGTTCGTATTGACAACGACGTTCTGGTTAAAGGTAACGGTAAGCGTAATCACATCGTCTGCTTTGTACAAGCCATCAGCCGTTGATGCGCTAACGGAAGTTACTTTCGGATTCAATGGTTCGACCGTTATAGGGATTTCTCGCGTAACAGATTTTGGTCCTCCCGCGCCGGTCGCTCCTTGATCGTCTGCCGTAATATTAATAGCCGCCGGTCCGTAATAGCCGCCCGTAGGTTCAAATGCTAATCCATTTAGTGCAGCATTGATATCGGCGAGCGTTCCTGTAAATTCCATCGTATTATCCGCTGTTCCATTTCCTATATCGAAAGACAAGCCATTTGTACTTCCTAAGCTCAATAGACCTCTGGTTGTAGTCAGGTTAAGTTTTATAGGGTTGGTTCCGGCATCAACATCACTGATGGAAATAGGGTTACCATTGGCGGCATTGAATGTCAGCGTTGCATCCTGAAGGACAGTCTGCAAGAGAGGAACACTAATCTGTGGTGCATCGTTGACCGCAGCGACAATTAGCGAAGTAGCAGTACTATCAGCCAATGCTCCATCGCTTACCTGAATATTTAGAAAGACAGTATTCACGTTGTCCTGATCGGTCAGGAATACCAATCCATTAGCAGCTATCAGGTTATTGATGCTTGCCCATGGTCCTGCCATAGTTAATTCGTTCGTACCCGAACCGCTGACCGTCACATCCGCTGTAGACGTTGCCGTCAGCGTACCGCTACCTGCCCCTGCGATGGTGGTCCTAAAGGTCACGGTTACATCGGTATTATCAACATCATAAAAAGTAATCCCTGTCAATGCAACAGGTACGTCTTCTGTTACATTAATCTGTACCGGTACCGAGATTGTTGGCGCATCATTGACCGTCTTAATACTTACCGTAACGGCCTGAACGGCACTTGTCCCACCATCGCCATCTGACAAAGTAATATAGACCGTGCGTGGGGCGGATGAAGGATTTCCTGTATTTACATTGCTATAGGTCAGGTTTCGGATCAATGCCTGCGCAGCTGCAGGAGTCGAATTCGGAAGGAACGTTACGACAAGGTCTTGCCCAGCAATACCTCCGGTAAGTGAACCTATAGGTGTTCCGCCGTAATATACGTCACCGCCTGCCACATCGATCAGGCCGGGGCCAGACCCTTCGTGCCGTATGCCCAACCTATCTTCTGCCGCAACGCCATTCGTTACGATGGAGACCGTAAGGTTACCTTCATTGAAATCGGGGCTATCCGGATCGCTGACCGTAGCATTTCCAAATACATCAAGCAGTACAGCCGGACCATCCTCGGTAAAGGTAACGGCATCGCCATTCAGATTGCTGATGACCGGCGCTTGATTGACTGCCTGTTGCTCAATCGTTACATTATGCGAGTACGTACAGGTATTCGCATCCGTCACAGTTACGGTATAGACACCTGCCGACAGGCCTGTGGCTGTAGCACCTGTGCCGCCTGTAGGCGACCAGCTGTAGGTATAAGGTGCTGTTCCGCCCATAACGTCCACGGTAGCTGAACCATCGGATCCACCAACTGTGCTTACATGCATAATGTCGCTTGTCGTTATGACAACTGCTGAAGTCGGCTCCGAAATCTCGAAATTCTGTGTAGTCTGGCAGCCATTTGCATCCGTCACGGTAACAGTATATAATCCTGCGGACAAGCCTGTCGCCGTTTGACTTGTACCGCCAAATGGAGCCCAGCTATAGGTGTATGTGTATGCACCTGTACCGCCAACGACGTTTACGGTAGCCGTACCGTTGCTACCACCATTGCAGGAGACATTGGTTTTCCCTCCATCGGATGCCATCAATGCAGGCGGGTGGGTGATCGTGAAAGACCGTGTAATCTGGCAGGAATTTGCATCCGTCACGGTGACGGTGTAGGTGCCTGCCGATAGACCGGTCGCCGTTTGACTTGTACCGCCCGATGGCAACCAACTATAGGTATAAGGGCCTGTGCCACCGCTTACAGAGACCGTAGCGGTACCGTTTGACCCGTTGAAGCAGGAAACATTGGTCTGGGTGGTCGAGGCTGTCAGTGCAGATGGCTGCATAATAATAACATCCAGCGTTTTGACACATCCTATAGCATCTCTGATGGTAACGGTATATGTCCCTTCAGTCAGACCGGAAGCCGTCTCTGTGTCAGATATGATATCGGTTGTCCCCTGACGTACCCAACTGTAGGTATAAGATCCTATCCCCCCCATTACGTTGCTTACCGTAGCGGATCCCGAAGCTTCGCCAAAGCACCCTACGTCTGTTTTGGATATAGTGGCCTGTATATTGCTGACAGAAAGCGTTGCAGAATTGGAAGTTACCGGGTTGGCGATGCTGCTGTATACTCGAACACGGTATTGATAACCATCCATTCCGGCTGTTGCACCACTGATATTCAACGTGGATGTTGTTACGCCGCTATATACCCCACCATCTGAAAGATCGGTAAATCCGCTACCTCGGTCTTCCTGCCATTGATATTGTAAGTCAGTGCCTGTGGCCGTAACTGAAAAGGAGGTATTTTCGCCCACACATATCGATCTATTTAGGGGATGAGCCGTGACGGCGGGTAAAGTAAGTTTTATAGCATCGGTAACGGTATAAGCTGCTCCAGTCAAGTGCATACGAAACCAAGTGTCTGCCACAAGCGGGGTATTGATCGTGAGACTTGCAGTCTTCGTACCACTAAATGCTGTCCCATCGTTGATATTACTAAAGTTTATCCCATCGATACTGCTTTGCCATTGGATATAACAGGCATCTGTAACCGTACTTGACAATATTTTATTGTTAAGCGATATGGGCGTATAAGTTGGTACGCTGGCATTCCATGTTAAAGGTGAAACGGATAAATTAACGGCATCGGTATTCAAGCTGTTAGCGATATTAAATATTCCGGCGAACAGTTGATTGCGTAATGCTGTCCTGCTTCCGGTCAATGTTATCGGGTTCAGCTTAGCCTGGAAGGCATCATCTGTCGAATTATATACAGTAATGGATTGTCTGACTGGCGCTATAGCGGGGTTCAGCGATTTCGAGGAAGTTACTATCGGGTTGCCCAATTCAAGCATTTCGGTATCCCAGGCAGACTTGTTGATCAGCATGGCAGCATGTATCTTGAAAGAAGGGCTTGCTGTATAGGCAAAGATTTGATCGCCCGAAAGCCCTAAATTAAAATTACCCAAATAACCTGTTATACTGCCTATAGTGGATGTCGCCGTACCAGAACCCAAGGTGACAACGATATGCGTGCCAGGGCTAATGCCCGATGCATCTGACCATGAAAAATCACCATCAGTGAGCGCATTGCCAAAGTCCTGAAATGAGCTGCCCCCGGTAAACCCCCTATCCGTAAACCGTATAGGTGTGTTAGGCGGTATGGAGTCAAGCGTGACAAAAGAAAACCTGTCGCTCTGTCCTTGCGGATTACCGGCATCAGCTATCTGATAGCCCGTAAAAGCAATTAGTCCGGTATTATCAACACATTGTGCATGCAGCGAACTTATCCCTCCAAGCAGGAGGAGGACAAGGTGTAAGCTGATGAGGATGTAGCGTATCTTTTTCATAGTCTAGTCGTTCTTTAGGAACATAAATAGGTATTAAACCAACCGTTTTGATTGGGTTGTGGATGTTGTTGTTTGAGTTCCTGCCATGCTGCAAGCAATTCGGCGGCATCAAGAACATGATAATGCAGTTGCCTGTCGACTACCGACAAGCGATAGGCAGGCGCTATAAGCATCTGAAAATCTTTGTCTACCACAGCTTCACCTCTACTCAGTTTAATGGGACTTGCAGAATTGGTCAAAGCAGCCACAAGTTCAAAGGGCTGTCGGGCTTGATAAGCTTGCAACGCATGTGTTATCAGTAGTCCCGCATCCCAGCCTAAGGCTCCAAAATGGTTGCCAGGTCGATTAAGTTTCTGTTGGAACTGTTGCACAAACGTTGTGTTTTCTACATTATCCAAAGCATGGTGCCATGCAACAAGACCTGTTATATGTTTGCTGTTAAGCAGGGTATCGGGATCGGTGGCTAATATTTCCATCAACAGGATGGAACTGCACCAAAGTATATTTTCCTGTGCAGCGGCTGATTTTTGCCATTGCTCCCAAAAAACTGTGGTTAGCGGATGGGAATAATTAGCATATATGGCAGGCTTTGTTTCAGATTCAGCAAGATAGGTTGTAAGCGGTTCGATGGAGAAAGTTTCTCCTTTCGTATGGGGGATAAAATTATATCCAACCGTACCGCCCTGTTGCATATAAGCATCAACGGCAAGCTGGCAGGGTGCATAACCGCCCTCGTAATAATTTGTCGCCAGCACGAATTCGGGGTTACCTTCCTGATATAGCGTCTTGCCGGCTATATGCGCCAGCAGGCTTTCTTGCAGATTCAGATGAAATACCTGTGGGTGCGGCCGCCAATCAACCGGCAGCTTTGCGCCCATATTGACCAGCAGCAGTTGCTTGTTGACCGCTTCTAAAAGCGGAAAAACAACACTTAACTTTGGGTAATCCGCAAAGGCTATGAGTAAGTCCGCTCCTCTGTTGAGCAACATATCTTCCGCTTTGGCAAGCATATCTACTTCGTCTGTTCCAAACCCAATGGATGAACTCATCCATTCTATATCCTTATGCTCTTGTTCCAAGGCATACTGCAGGGACAGGTAGAAATCGTACCCCAATTGCTTGTGGGTAGTAGAGCTGGGTAACAGTACGGCTATCGTCATTTTATATATATGGTGTATCGGTGTTGTTATTGTTGTTTTTTTTGTTGACGCAGGCCTATAGCTTATGTCTTTTTTGATAGGGTTAAAAATACCTGCCGTTTTAATTGTCATGCTGACGATAGGAAGCATCTAAAAAAAACAGCGTTCAAATAGATCCTTCCGAAGTCGATGACAGCATAACGCATCTTAATGACATTGCCCGTGCAACAGCAAAGAGTATACGTTATTTCTTCCTGACTTGATTCTTACGTAGGTGATGGAAAAATACCATACAGCGAAATAATGAAATTCACACATAGATAAGGCTGAAAGTTGGTATGCGGTTGGCTACCTCCTCTAGACTGTGTATAGGTATCTTCAAATAGCTTTGCTGATCTATCGGCAGATTTCACATCACCATATTGTTTAAAGCCGGGCACTATCGCCGGATAGCCTGTTGCAGGAGCTGCTGAAGAGCCGGATTGCGAACCCTGGGCACCTGCAGAGAGCTTGGCAGTTACATTTTCATGCGCTACACTCGAACCGAGGTGGCTGTGTGCTGGGATTTGATTCACACTGAGAGTCACCTGCTCCACTCCGCCTGTTTCGGCAAGTTGAAACCCATTACCCATATGCATGGGTATGCGTCCGCGTAAATCCGGCAGGGCAAAGCTGGACTGCCCATCGCCACCGTATGTGGTGCCGATTAAATTGAATAAAGTCTCGTACTCAGCAATAGGCAATAACTGTCCTTCGCAGAACATCCAGCCTTCTGGGGCAAAGTTGCCTGCAAATATTCTTATTTCGCCAACATAAGGTTGTGCCATAGTTTATTATTATTAACCTCTTGGAGGGAATACGCCCTGCAGAGCAATACAAAAATTTAATGTTAAATAGGGTTGCATATTGTTATGGGGCAGATCGCCCCCGACAGGCAAGTCAAACACCATCAGATCTCTTGCTGTCCCATTGGCCGATGTGCTGCTGTACAGGTTTTCTCCAGCTACCTCAGCCAGATAGGCTTGCACGGGACTCGCCGTAGCTGCCTCTCCCGCTACCGGATAGCTGATGTTTTTTATAGGGTGACTATGTTGCGGGATTTCACTTTCCAGAAGCGTAACTGTTTTCGAGCCTCCAGTCTCGCCCAGATCGTGGTAAGATAAGCCCGGACCTTGCCCGGGATGCATGGGCACCCGCCCCCGCATATCAGGCAGAGCAAAGGTGGATTTACCATCGCCGCCATAAGTAGTGCCTAATAACGCGAATAAAGCGGTATTCTGCGATATAGGTAATAATTGTCCATCACATGCTGCCCAACCTCTTGGAGGGAAATTACAGGCATAAATAGTTATTTCTGCTACAAAGGGATCTGCTGCCATAATCGTTAATTTCGTGTTGGGAAAATTCCCACTAAAGCGATACAAAAATTTAATGTGAGAAAAGGCTGCATATTCTGATGCGCCTGGCTTCCTCCTACCGTTCCTTCATTTCCAGCTGCCGGAATAGCCAGCTCCATCATCTCGTCATACGAAGCCGAGAAACGATTTGCATGGTTATCGTTCTTCCCGGGAAGAGCCCCGACAGGGCTTTCCTGGTCAGCATTGCCTCCAATCTTTTGGACAACGGATACTTTGCCGGCATGCTTGTGCATCGGCATTTCGTGCATGTGCAAGGTGTGTGCCTGCTCACCGCTTCTTTGCCCCAAAATATGGCCATTGCCTACATGTATGGGTACTCTGCCTCGAAGATCGGGCAGGGCAAAATCAACCTGACCATCGCCACCGAAAGTAGTGCCTAATAATGAAAATAAGGCTTGATTTTGATTAATAGGCAACAGCTGTCCGTTGCATTGTGCCCAGTTTTTGGGCGCAAAGTTGAAAGAAAATATCGCTATTTCCCCAAGAAAAGGCTTTGTGCTGAATAAAGCAGCATCTTCCCTGCTAAATATCTTGCTCGAATTGAGCAATAGCCCACCCAACAGCAGGCTGCTGTTTTTGATAAATTCCCTACGGT
The DNA here is from genome assembly GCF_900116225.1 of Sphingobacterium wenxiniae. GTDB lineage: Bacteria > Bacteroidota > Bacteroidia > Sphingobacteriales > Sphingobacteriaceae > Sphingobacterium > Sphingobacterium wenxiniae. The sequence goes on along the minus strand of NZ_FOZZ01000002.1, from coordinate 69,063 downwards.
TATTACTTTTCATGGTTTATTTTTTTTAACACTGTACACCTTATTCAAGGCCGGTGCTATATATAATATAGTACTCTTTTCAGTATTCATAGTTGCACCTCATCTTACACACCTACCATCTTTAAAAGAGAAAAAGGGGTCTAAAAATGGACTTCTTAGACCCATTTACATTTCATGATACCAAGATGGTATTTTTTCATAGTAAGCAACCGACTTTCTCAAATAGGAGAATAGCGTCGTATTGCTGAACAAAGATAAATTACTCCGGTTGAAAAGACCTGATTTAATGGTGGACATCAGGGTGGACATTTTAGAAAAAAATAGCGGCAAAGTCATTTTTCACCTACACTAAAGAATAGGTAGACCCTATACTAAAGTACAGGGCATCTCTTCTGATGGCGCTTAAATAGTGTTATTTTTTTCAAACTATTTGTTTACTTTTGTTAGACTTAATAATTTCCACTTTTTCTATAGTATTTATGAAAATGTTGATTAACTTTTTTTCCTAACGCTTGGCTATGCACAGATTACTGTTGTCATTCTTTATCCTATTATTACCCTTCTTTGCTGGGGCTGCCAAGACTTCGGCACTCTCTTGGAATGACATCATCGAAAACAATAAAAAGATTACGAATCGTCAGGTGCTGATGCACAGACTTGATTCGTTAAAACAATTGTATAAAGGCGATGATAAAAAAGTAGTTAACGTTATTCAACTTGTGTTATTAGCCGACAGATGGCGACAGGAAGTGGATAGCTTGAATACAGAAAGTGCACGTCTCTATCAAGATGCACTGCAGCTAAGCAAGCAGCTCCGTGATGAGGATCTGCAGATCTGGGTCAACACGGAAACAGGATTTTATTACTACCGCTACATGGAGTACATACAAGCCATGCCCTATTTCCTCCAGGCCTCCCATTTATTGCGTAACCAGCCACTCATAGATACCGGTATACAACGCGTAGATGTATTGAAAAAAAACAGCTACTACTTTAGTACTATAGGATATACGGAATTGGGTTCGGCTTTATTAAAAGATGCGCATAAAATCGCAGTTCCACATTCAACAGATTATGCCGAGATAGCTTTTTCCTTAGGAATGGAGCGTTATAAGGAGGGTAATTTAGATGCAGCTAGACATTATTATCTGATAAGTCAGGAAACTGCAATCCAAATAGGTGATAGCATACGCTATGCAAAAGCGTTGGGCGAATTGGCTTACGTAGCTATGGACGATGGCAAACCCGAAGAAGCAATAAAATTACTACGCGAAGATATACGGATATCAAATAGATATGGCGATGATCGCAACAGAATGTATGCGCAGATAGCGCTCGCAAATGCACTTAAAAATACAAATAAATTAAAGGAGGCGAAGACAAGCCTTCAAGAGGCCCAAATATATTTGTCTAGCAAGCCGTATCTTAAAGATTTCTACTATCAACTATCGGAAATTGCGCTCGAAATCGCGAAAAAGGAAAAAGATACTGCCACGGAATTACAAACCTACCGTGTATTGGATTCATTACACCATATTTTAAGCAACGAAAAGATGCAGCAGGCCAATACCCAAGTGCATCTACAAACAGAAGCGCAGAAATTTCAATGGCAGCTTGAGCATCAGCAAAAAGAAATCGACCACCAAACGTTTATGAAGCGCATCTATGTGGTAACTGTTATCCTGCTATTAACTTTGTGCTTGGCCTTAGCGATGTTATACCGTACGAAACTGCATGGCAAGCAGTTGGCGTCCGAAAAAAAAATTGCAGAGCTAAAATTAGCCATGATGGTATCAGAAGATAAGCTTGCCCGCGCCAATCATTCTTTAGAAGCTCACCAAACCTATATGATGGAAAGAGATAGCGCACTAGCGGAACTCCATAAGCTTAAAGAGCGAATTAAATCCGGAAACAACAATAGACTTTCCCCTAAGCCTAAAGATCCTTTACAGCAGATGTTAACTTCACATTTGATGACAGATGAGAATTGGAACAGGTTTAAGGCAGCTTTTATTCGCGAAGAACCGGATTATTTTGATTATATCATGTATATGTTTCCTGATATTACCGAAACTAATCTCCGGCTTATTCTACTGCTCAAGATCAATCTCAGAAATGCACAAATTGCCAACTTATTGGGCATAACAGTAGAGGCCGTTAAAAAACAGAAGCAACGCCTTCAGAAAAAATATGGCGATGAGTTCGATCAAATACGCTCTTTTAAGGATGCTGGAGAAGAGTCGTAAATAGGCTACTTTGTTTAAAGAAAAAACGTTTCTTACCTTTGCAGGTATTACATGCTACATTCCATTCTTTCTATACGCGATGAACAGGACTTCCATAGTTTATGTATTGAAACCTTTCGGTTTCAATACGAAAACACGCAGATTTACAGTCAATTTGTCCAGCATTTAGGTAAACATCCCGCTACGGTAAAAAACTACCGAGACATACCCTTTCTACCCATCGATTTTTTTAAAACTCAGGATGTAATTGGACGAGGATATAAACCCGAAGTTATCTTTACCAGCTCAGGCACAACAGGTATGGTTAACAGCCGACATCTAGTAGCTGACTTGGATTATTACATACAAAGCTTCCGTCGTTGTTTCGAGCTTTTTTACGGAAAATCGCAAAACATCGCCTTTTTAGCTTTACTCCCTTCCTATTTGGAACGTTCAGGCTCCTCACTGATTTATATGGTCAACGATTTGATACAGCAAAGCCAACAGCCAGAGTCGAATTTTTTCCTTTTCAATCATGAAGAACTTTACCACAAATTGCTTGCTCTGAAAGAAAAAGGAACGAAAACGATTCTAATCGGTGTTACCCATGCGCTTTTGGATTTCTGCGAACATTTCCAATTGGATTTTCCGGAACTCACCGTAATGGAAACTGGAGGTATGAAAGGCAAACGTAAAGAAATGATACGTGAAGAACTGCATGCTATTCTTTGCAAAGGCTTCGGTGTATCTGACATCCATTCCGAATACGGGATGACAGAATTGCTATCACAAGGCTATTCTTCGGGTAAAGGACGTTTTAAAACACCGCCATGGATGCGGGTGCTTATACGCGATACCAACGATCCCTTGTCGTTGATCGCGGAAAATCGTACTGGAGCAATTAATGTTATTGATCTGGCCAATTATCATTCTTGCTCATTTATCGCCACGCAGGATCTGGGTAAATACCATGCCGATGGCTCTTTTGAAATTTTAGGACGTTTTGACAATAGCGATATCCGGGGTTGCAATTTATTGGTGCAATAGCATAAAAATCATTTTAAAATTGGCAAATATCTGATGCAATGTATACAATAATATCTAACAGATGGTTATTTATTTCAAACTCGGGTCACTAAATGTATCGCCTGCTCGGATATCGCCTGTATCGTACCCTTTTTTAAACCAATAAGCCCGTTGTTCCGAAGTTCCATGTGTGAAAGATTCAGGATTGGAATGGCCGTAGGCTTGCTCCTGCAAATGGTCATCTCCTACGGCTGCGGCTGCTCGCATTCCCTCCACAATATCCTGATATGTCAGCTCAATATCGGTCATCTTATTGACGTGGTGTGCCCAGACACCCGCATAAAAGTCAGCTTGTAATTCAGTCATGACGGAGATTTTGTTATATGCCGTCTCGCTCATTTTTGCACGCAGGGAATTTGTTTGCTGCAACACTCCCAATACATTTTGAATATGATGACCTACCTCATGAGCAATCACATAAGCCAAGGCAAATTCTCCTTTTGCACCATATTTACCACTCAATTCTTTATTAAAGCTCAGATCCAAATAAACAGTTTGATCACCAGGGCAATAGAAAGGCCCAAAGTGGGATTGTCCATAACCGCAACCACCAGTTTCCGTGCCTTGCGTATAGATTGCCATAGTCGGTTTGGGATAGCCTTCTCCAGCCTCTTTAAACAGGTTTGTCCACACATCTTCTGTACTTGCCAGTACGACATCAGCAAAATCAAGTAAGCGGTCTTCCTCCGGTGTGGATTCATAGGTACCTTCCGTAGTACCTGCCCCATTCATTTGACCCTGCATCTGATTAAGCAATTGTGCAGGATCGCCCCCCATCAGAAAACCAATTATCAAGACGATAACTCCGCCTATGCCGCCTATGGTCAACTTCTGACCACCGCTCATTCCTCTTCTGTCGTCTATATTACTGCCTCTGCGGCCGCTTTGCCATTTCATATATTTTTGTTTAAAGTTACGAAGTGACAAAAGTGAAGGAAGTTATGGAGGCAACGTTCATCACTACCATAAGCTGTATCACCATCATCACTCTATGTTAAATTCCAATCAATATTACAAAATTTTTGAGATTTTGTTGTTTAAGCTTTCGAAGTTTAACTTCGTTGAGTGCTTCGCCGTTTGAAAACTTCGGGCATCAAAGCGTTATAAAGTTTAATTGGAGGTTTAATTTATTCAAATTTCTTTACCACTCGAGCCGTGGCATGGCTTTTCTTTTTGACCGGAAAAAGAAACAAAACCGAGCGAAGCGAGCTCACCGAAGGTAAACTCGGTGCTTCTTTTTGTGAAAATGTTGTTTGTGCAAAAGGCAAATGACTACAATACTTCACAAAAAGGGAGGCGCCATTTTTCCGTTAAGGATTGGACCATGCGATAAGAACATAGACTTCGGAAGTTTTTGAAACTTCTGAAGTCTACAAAGACTACTCGCACTGTCCTTTCATTACCCCTAAATGTCGCCTCAAAAATTTTGAAATATGTAGAAATCTAATTTTAGCAATACCCTACCCATCAAAACTTTTCAGCGGCGATTTTTGGGTACCTTTTATAAAAAAGGTACAAAGCCTTGCCCCGGCCAGGGGCGGACAGGTTGTGCGATGGAAAAAATCGACAACCTGTCGAAAGAAAACCTCCGTTTATTTTAAAAATAAAAATAGAATGCGTTTGCTATGCAGGACGGCTTTAACAGGAGTCCATAGAGAATTTCGTATCTTTGTCGCAAATCAATTAAACAATGTCTTTAGAGCAACAATTAGCGACACGTAGCAATAACGAATGTGAGCTGTGTAAAAACACCGGAGAATTAGCTGTTTATGCTGTACCACCAACTGATCAGGTAAATGCGGATAACGCCGTTTTGGTCTGTAAAACCTGCTTAGATCAGTTAGAAAAACGTGAGCAGTTAAATGCTGATCATTGGAAAGTACTTTCTGACACCATGTGGTCTGAACATCCTGCTGTACAGGTAGTCGCTTGGCGCATGTTAAGCCGTTTGCGCAATGAGGCTTGGGCATCCGATAGTTTGGATATTCTTTATCTAGATGATGAAACCTTAGAATGGGCGAAGAAAACAGGCGATCATGAGCAGGATGGAACCGTAGAATTTCATCAAGACAGCAACGGAACAAGGTTATATGATGGCGATACCGTGGTTTTAATAAAAACATTGGATGTAAAAGGCTCAACCTTGTCAGCTAAACTGGGCACGGTGGTGAAAAATATACGTTTGGTACCCGATAATACAGAGCAGATTGAAGGAAAGGTAGAAGGACAAACCATTGTTATCCTGACAAAATATCTGCGTAAAGGCTAACCAGATGAGAGTGTCTAAAAAGATAAGCTTTTAGAGACTCTCGTTTCATTATTTCAATGAATCCCGCAGTACCTGTACCTGATTACGGTTTTTGACATCCAGTTTTAAGTATAAGTTGCTTACGTGATATTTCGTTGTACTAAGTGTAATGAAAAGTTTTTCAGCAATCTCCTTGTTGGTCAAACCATCCCAGATGGCGTGTAATACGTCTATTTCTCGTTCCGTAAGCTCATACTGTTTCCGTAGCGATGCTCCAATTTGTTCTTTTGTGCGCTGAACAGGAGAACCGAGCATCATGATATCGTGTTCATTTGCATCGTCTTTCAAGCCATTAGACTGATAGGCTAGTCGGCGAAGGTAAGTATCCAACTCCATTCGATATCGCTCGTTCTCTTCCTGTAAATTTTTCACTTTAAAGATAATAGCAAAACTGATAGCAATGATTTCGATGGCACTCACCGTCCGGAATACACCAATATCAAAAGAAGCAAAGGAGGAAGAGCTCACATAAGTATACATGACATAACAAATAGCCGTCAGCACCACAAAGCTAAATGACAGCACTAAAAAACGTGCATATATATCTTTACGAAAACGCCGTATAGCCAAATAGAGTGCTACAAGGGCAAAACAAAAACACAATATAGATACCCAATGATAAACCCAGTTGTAATCCGTCAGCGTATACACCAACGCTCCTGATAGCAGGACAACAGAAGCCAGTATATACCATTTTATATAGGATCGTAACACCCTTTCCAATCCTAAGAAATAATAGGTAAACATAAGTGACACGATGGCTGTTATACTAATATTCCAAATAATAAGGTAATCCATTGTCCAACGGCCATCCGTAAGATAATATAGCATACCATCTTCATAGAAAAAAGAAAGAAAAGTTGTAAATAACAGCACACAATAGGTGATAAAGCGTTTATCACGGAATATAACATAGAATACCACATTAAATACAACAGACATCAAAGCCAATCCATAATATAACCCTATCCGAAGCAACTGTGATGATTCTACAGAAGAAAAAGCATGTCGCTCATATAATGACACTTGTAAAATCCCCGGCAGGTTATGTTGCAGTTGAATATAATAAATAGAATCTTGTGCTGTAAATCTGTACTGTGGAAACCGGGCTTTAAAATAATCTCCACTTTCAAATGTATTGGGAAGTAACTGCTGTAACCTCCCTTCTTGAAATATAAATAATTTATAATGATGAATACGCGCAGAAGGAATTTGGAACACAATCGATTTCCCCAATAAACTCAAGGGAATATATCCACGGACCCATTTATTACCTAAACGGTCAATGGCCATCTCCAGCCCATCGCTTCCATCTATAGGCTCAAAAGATAGTTCTCGAAGCTGATCAACCGAAAAGATCTGACTTTGGGCCTCGGCAAATCCTCCCATGTACAGTAATAAGCATAAAATACACACTCCACGCAACCAATATTTCATCGACAGCAATAACTAATAGTTAAGACAAGTTGTACAAAGCTACTATTTTCGTTCGGTTATAAGATTAGCGTACGGTATTTTCTAAGACAATACAATTATCTTAATTAGCACAAAAAAAAGAGACGTAATTCCTTACGTCTCTTCTGTATGTTAAATCAGCCGGATTTAAGTAGCCTACTTTAAATTATCCCTATAGACTTTCGCTTTTTTCACTTCTGTCTGGATGTCTTTGCGGGAAGCATCGTAAGACAGCACTTTTTCGTAATCAGTTACCGCCTTGTTGTATGCATCAGTAGCCTTAGCTTTATCGTAATTAGCAGCACCGGTAGTTCCGGTTAAGATACCTAAATCACGGTACGCAATCGCACGGTTTTGATACAATTTTGCATCGTTGGCATTGATAGCGATAGCTTTACTATAATCTTCAATGGCTGTTTTCAATAATTGTTCTTTCGCGTTATTGTTCAATTTACTATCACTTACAGCGATATTATTACTTGCTTTCGCTTTATAATAAAGTGCAGAACCATGTTTTGCTTCTAAAGCCAATACCTTTTTGAACGTTTCAATAGATTTTGCGAAATCTCCACTCTGGAATTGAGAATATCCCAATAAATATTGTACATCCGGATCGTTTGCTTCCGCAGGAAGAGCTTTTTGCAGATGAGCCGCAGCGCCTTTAAAATCTCCGTCCAATAACGCTTTCTGTCCTAAACGAACATTTGCGTTGCTATGCTGCTCTTGCGCTTGTACCGACAAAGTCAATAGTGCCAACGCTACTGAAGCCATCCCTAACTTAATTGTTTTCCACTGATTACTCAAAAATCTACGTTTCATATGTTCTCTTTTTCTATACTTTTTTAACCTTTTACTTCTATTAGATATAAAATTCCACTAAATAGTTTAAGCTTCCAACACGAAGTTATAAACATTTCCACATTTTTTGTTCTTACCCTGCTAATACTTAACTTTGAAACTGCCGATTTAACAGGAGACACTCTTTTCTTAACATAAATGATACCAAAATTTAAAGTTGGCATTTCTCTTGCAATTATTGGGTAGATATTCTTTATTTAAAATAAAACAGCATAAATCTGACAACTTGTCGGGTTTAAACACATATATATGAACAAAAACGACATGTTTGATATCAACCAAGTAATATCTGTCATAAACGAAGACACCGAATTTTTCCCACTGATGAGTTCTCAGGACGAAGAAGAGATGAGCAAGGCTGATATACCTGAAATATTACCTATTTTGCCTTTACGCAATACGGTTCTTTTTCCGGGAGTGGTCATTCCTATTACCGTAGGGCGTGACAAATCGATAAAACTGGTCAAAGAAGCTTATAAAGGTGACCGCACGATAGGTGTGGTTTCCCAAAAGGACATGAGCATCGAAGAACCTACAATAGAGCAGCTCCACAAAATAGGCACAGTAGCCAATATCATCAAGATATTGCAAATGCCCGATGGGAACACCACCGTTATTATCCAAGGTAAACAACGCTTTAAGCTAAGTGAGCTTGTCAGTTCAGAGCCTTACCTAAAGGCACGGGTTGAACGCGTGCCAGAAGACAAGCCAAAAGTGAACAGTAAGGAATTCAAGGCTTTGATTTCCTCAATCAAAGAACTTGCGCTACAGATTATTCAGCTCTCGCCCAACTTACCAAGCGAAGCCGGATTAGCGATCAAGAATATTGAAAGCCCAACCTTCTTGGTTAACTTTATCTCTTCCAACCTCTCTTTAGAGATGGAACAAAAGCAAGCTCTTTTGGAAACCAAAGATTTTGTGAAACGGGCGAAAATGCTTTTGGAGCACCTAACGACGGAAATACAGATGTTGGAGCTCAAAAACCAGATCCAAAACAAAGTTCGTATCGATCTGGACAAGCAACAGCGGGACTATTTTCTAAATCAACAGCTAAAAACCATTCAAGAGGAATTAGGCGGGAATACGCCTGATCTGGAAATGGAAGAGCTTCACAAACGCTCAAGGTCAAAAAAATGGGCAAAAGAAGTACAGAAACACTTCGATAAGGAACTTGAGAAATTAGGCCGCATCAATCCTGCGGCGGCGGATTATTCGGTGCAATTGAACTATCTCGAATTGTTATTGGACTTACCTTGGGGTGAATACTCAAAAGATAATTTCGATCTGAACCGTGCTGTTCGTGTGCTAGACAAAGACCATTATGGTTTGGAAAAGGTAAAGAAACGTATCATCGAATACCTTGCCGTGCTAAAGCTGAAAAATGACATGAAAGCACCTATTCTGTGTCTGGTAGGCCCTCCGGGAGTTGGTAAAACTTCTTTGGGAAAATCCATAGCGCGGGCATTGGGTCGAAAATACACCCGTATGGCACTTGGTGGCGTGCGTGATGAAGCAGAAATTCGTGGACATCGCAAAACATATATCGGTGCTATGCCCGGACGTATTATCCAGTCGTTGAAAAAAGCTGAAACCTCCAATCCGGTATTCGTATTGGACGAAATCGACAAAATTGCTTCCGATTTCAAGGGAGATCCTTCATCCGCTTTACTAGAGGTACTTGATCCGGAACAAAACACGAATTTCTATGACCATTATGTAGAAATGGAGTACGATCTTTCCAAGGTTATGTTTATTGCTACGGCAAACTCGCTGAATAGCATACAGCCAGCTTTGTTGGATCGTATGGAGATTATCGAAGTAAATGGTTACACCATCGAAGAAAAAATAGAAATTGCAAAGAAACACCTTCTTCCCAAACAATTGGAGACCCACGGGCTGACAAAGAAAGATGTTTCGCTGAGCAATAAGATTATCGAGAAAATTATCGAAGAATACACCCGCGAATCCGGTGTGCGTGGGTTGGAGAAAAAAATAGGTTCCATTGTCAGAGGGGTTGCTACCCGCATAGTCATGGAGAAAGCCTATAATCCAAAAGTAGATGCCCCATTGGTTACAGAAATATTGGGTGCACCTATTTTCGACAAAGAACTGTACGAAGACAACGAAGTTGCGGGCGTGGTTACAGGCTTGGCCTGGACTTCGGTTGGAGGCGACATTCTCTTCATCGAATCGAGCCTAAGCCCGGGCAAGGGAAAATTAAGCTTGACCGGTAATTTGGGTGACGTGATGAAAGAATCTGCAGCGATTGCCATGGCTTACCTACGCTCACATGCTGATGAATTTGGTATCGATTATAAAGTCTTTGATAAATGGGATGTGAATGTTCACGTTCCGGCTGGCGCCACACCTAAGGACGGGCCATCAGCAGGTATCACCATGTTGACCGCTTTGACCTCTTTATTCACCCAACGCAAGGTTAGAGAGAAATTGGCGATGACCGGCGAAATCACACTGCGTGGCCGAGTACTTCCAGTAGGTGGTATCAAGGAGAAAATCTTAGCTGCTAAACGTGCCAACATCAAGGAAATCATCCTTTGCAAAGCCAATGAGAAAGATATTCTGGAAATCAAGGAAGATTACATCAAGGATTTGACGTTCCATTATGTTACGCAGATGTCCGATGTCATTAAACTGGCCTTACTGGACAAGAAAGTAAAAAATCCGAAGGATTTGAATAGCGTGGATTAACGCTATAAAAATAAAGCGGCGAGGGGTTATCCTCGCCGCTTTATTTTTATAGATTACTTTCAATAGCACCTACTTCCTCACGATAAAGTTCAATAGGCTTATCCAACAGAACCGCAATTACTGTATAGTCCTTATCTAATCGATCTGCCGGCACATCAATATAAACAATCCCCGGAATGGCTGACCAATACAGCTTATTAAATATCTGATGACCAATCATCGACCCCTCTCCTACAATACGAATACGTGCGATCGTATTTTTAAGTCCTTTTAAGGCGATTGGACCAGTTGGTTTGCCTTCAACAAAAAGATACAAGGTCTGTTTATCTTTAGACAATGCTGAATATCCCGAATAATGACCTTCCGGCATACCGGCTTCCGCCTGATGCAATACTTCTGCATGCTTCTTAATCCAAGTTTGTACAGCAGGGGAAGCTTGCTCAATTTGTTGGTCTAAAACACGTCCATCTTCTGTTATTTTGCCAGCAAGCAGATTATAGCCTTTATCCGTTTTATCGACCAGCATACCGATAACAGATTTGTCTTTCTTAAATTTCACTATCTCTTGCAAAGGGAATGTTCCTTCTACCATTTCTGTAAAAACAGGCTTTTCATCAAAATCAAAAGCCAACACTGTCACCGTCTTATCAAACAATTCGGCAGGTAAATTCACACGGCATCTCGCAATGGCGGAAGAATAATTGAAATCAAGGTCTTTTTCCGCTCCTACAATCCGCACCCTAGTTGGCTTTGTCTGCAAACTATTAAGCACTACTGACTCTTTCACGTGGTCAAGGTAGACATACAAGGTCTTCCCATCTTTGGAGAAAGCTGACTTATCACGCAGCATACTCTGCCCCAAACCCGCACGCGTACCGTAGATAGCTTCACCGTGTTTGGAAGTCCAACGCTTCAACTCCTGCAATATTTGCAGCTGTTCTTTAGGAATAGAGCCATCTGCCTTAGGGCCAATATCCAACAACAAATTACCTCCCATGGAAATACAATCGACCAATGTACGCACAATCATGTTGGGTGTTTTGTAATGTTTATCAAAAGGCTGATACCCCCATGAATCGTTCATCGTATAGCAAAGTTCCCAATACCGGCTTGCTGGCTTAACAACCGGCACACCCTGTTCTGGAGTCTCATAATCACCGTAATGGTTCAACCTTGAATTGATAATAATATTCGGGTTATATTTCTGCAAGAGTGCCAACGTCTGCGGAGATTGCCATTCCTCGGCAGAATGTTCCCAGTCGCCATCAAACCATATTAAATCTGGTTTAAATTGCGTAGAGATTTCGGTAAGCTGTTGCTGATAGTACCCTACAAACTTTGCCCAACGCGAGGCATCATCTTTCATCTCGTAGCGTTTTTGCGTGCGGGTATTTACATCATAATAAGGATGGCTCCAATCGGGCAACGAAAAATAAATACCCGTATGCAATCCTGCTTTTTTCACTTCCTCTACAAAAGGTGTCAATACATCCTTTTTTGCCGGTGTATGGGTTAATGTCGTAATCGCTTCAGGGGCTTTGGTATCCCAAAGCGACACACCGTCATGGTGTTTGGATGTTATAACGGTATATTTTGCTCCGGCCTCCTTAATCAACTGTGCCCATTCTTTGGGATCATAGTTAGAAGCGGTGAAACCATCCAACTGCTTCATATAGTTGTCATGGCTTATATAATTATTGAAAAATGCCCATGATTCGGAAATACCTTGTACGGAGTAAATGCCCCAGTGGATAAAAATCCCTAGCTTAGCATCGTCAAACCACTCCATTTTCTTTTGTTCCACTGCCGATGCTTTCTCCTGGGCAGACACATGTCCAACGCCTCCAGACAGCAACAGCAACGCACAAACTATTTTTTTCTTGAATTGCATTATATTTAGTATTGAGATATGAGTATTGCGTATTGAGATATTAGATTTGAAACTTTGAAGATATAAAAAATATGGCTACCTATAAAGATATTCCTTATTTTTGGCGCAATGATAGAACTCTATACTGATGGTGCTTCAAGTGGCAATCCCGGTCCGGGAGGCTACGGCACCATTCTGCGAACAATATACCAAGGCTCGAATCCTGCTTTTCAAGGCAAACTCATCGAAAAGGAATTTTCGGGTGGTTTTCGTAAGACGACCAACAACCGTATGGAACTGCTTGCGGTTATTGTAGGTCTGGAAGCTTTAAAAAACGACAATCAGATGGTGACTATCTATTCAGACTCCAAATATGTTATTGATGCCATCGATAAGAAATGGGTCTATGGCTGGATACAAAAAGGTTTTCAAGGCAAGAAAAACAAGGATTTATGGATTAAACTGATGAATCTCTATAAACGTCATCAGGTTAAACTGGTCTGGGTAAAAGGCCATGCGGGACATCCTTTAAATGAGCGATGCGACCAGCTCGCTGTCAAAGCTTCTAAGGATAAATCTTGTTGGAAGATTGATACCGTGTTTGAGGCAGAGAATGGTTAGTTTTGTTCTTGGCCGCCCAAAGGGCGGCCAAGAACAAAACTAATTCGCCCCGTAACTTGCTTTAACAGTAATATTTGCTGTTTTGTTCCTTGAAGTAGTATTGAATGCCCCTCCATAGGAATATTCTTCGTTATCATTTTGACCTGTTATCTGGAAAATCCCCAAATCAGCCTTCATCAGGTCGCCTAAAGACGAGCCCGCCTCTTTGGCTATGTTGGCTGCCCGTTGCTTCGCATTTTCCGAAGCTTGCGATATAAGTTCCAATTTCAAGTCTTCCAACTTGGAATAATAATAACTCGGAGAATTCGAACTCAATTCCAATCCTTGGGATATCAATGTCGAAATCTCACGTGAAGCATTATCTACTTTGTCCAGATCCTTGGATTCCACACTGACATTCTGTGAGAGACTATAACCTGTAAACGTATTATAGCTATTGCCCTGCCCATCGGAGTGATAAGCAAACTCACGGTTAATATTCACTGCGTTGAACAAAATTTCTTTGGGGTTAATCCCCTGCTTTTCCAAAAACTGGCGAACCAAATCCCGGTCTTTACCAAGCTGTTCGGAGGCCACACTCAGATCCATGGATTTACGACTGTAATAGGCTGTCCATTTTACAATATCCGATTCGAAATCCTTTTTGGCATTTCCGGTAACGTTAATCGTGTTGTTCACTCGGTATTTATATTTGTAGGCATTGCCCAACACCCAAGCAAAAACAATAATGGCAATACTGCCTATCAGCGCTACAATAACACTATTCGATCTTAAATTATTTGACATATCCTTACGTATTTATTCTGTAACAATGTGAAAATACACAATCAAATCTACACAAAAAACCTTACTTTTAGTCTGCAAAATTCTTTACACTATGCAAATCAAAACAATTGCCTTGGGTCTCACACTACTCTGCACAGGAACTTTATATGCACAGAAAAAGCCCATAGACCACTCCGTATATGACGGTTGGAAAAGCCTTAATCAGGTCAATGTCAGTAAAAGCGGACAATTTATCTACTATCAGATTACCCCGCAAGAAGGTGATGGTCTATTGCAGATCAAATCCAACAAAAACGACCTTATCCTAGCCGTTCCCCGAGCAGCCAACACAACCTTTACAACAGACGAAAACTTTGTTCTAACAAGCATCAAGCCTACATTCGAAGAAACGAGACAGGCTAAGATTAAAAAGAAAAAGAACGATGAGATGCCTAAGGATTCGCTACTGATCGTGAACCTTCAGAACAAAGATGAAAGCAAAATTCCTGCCGTAAAATCCTATAAGCTCGCGCAGAAAAAAAACGAATATGTAGCTTATCTTACAGAAGTAGAAAAAAGCATAACCGAAAGCGATTCGACCAAAACGGAAAAGAACAAACCTAAAAAGACAGAAACGCTAATTGTACAGCACCTCAGCACGGGTGACACTTTACACTTTCCAAAAGTAGAGCAGTACGTCTGGAGTCAAAATGAGGATTTCCTCGCTTTCAGCAAGAAAAACGACGCTAAGGATTCTTTAGCAAATGATGCGGGATTATACATCTTTGACATTACCAGCAAGCAGCTCAAGAAAATCAGCAATGGAAAAGGCACCTACAAAGAGATTACATTTGACGATCAAGGTTCACAACTTTCCTTCCTGGCGGATAAATCTCCTGAGAAATCCCAATTAAAAGACTTTAAACTATATTACTATACACCTGCCTTGGATACAGCGCGCATCCTCGCACAACAAAATACCGCAGGCGTACCACAAAACTGGTATGTCAGCGGAGACGGACAGGTCAATTTCAGTGCCGATGGCAAAAAACTGTTCTTTGGCTTAGCCCCTATTCCGAAGGTAAAAGATACGACCTTAGTCGATTTTGAACATGCACAGGTAGACATCTGGCATTGGAAAGACGATTATTTGCAGCCAATGCAGTTAGTTAACCTAAAACGCGATCAAAGCCGGAATTATCTTGCCGTTGTTTACCCGCAAGAAGGCGGACGACTTATTTCGTTGGTAGACGAAAAATTCAGCCGCACAAGCACAACGGACGATGCCAACAACGAATGGATCTTAGCGACTTCCGATTTCGATAAGCGCATCGCTATGCAATGGGAAGGTTCTACACCTACGGACATCTATCTTGTTTCTACCCTTAATGGCCAAAAGAAATTAGTGAAGGAAAACTTGAACGGTTATGCTTTTCTTTCCCCGAATGGTGATTTTGTAGTATATTTAGACAGAGAAAGCAGCAATTGGTATAGCTACAGTATTGCTTCCGGTTCTTCCGTACAATTAAACGATGGCATTCCTGTCAACTTCACGGATGAAGAAAACGACTCACCAACCTATGCTGGCGCATACGGGTATGCTGGCTGGACAGCCGACGGCAAAGGTATTTACATCTATGACCGTTATGACATCTGGTTGTTTGATCTGCAAGGAAAGGATAAAAAGCTGTTGACCAACGGCGAAGGACGTGTTACCAAACGCACATTTCGCTATATTGATCTGTCCAGAAAAGACCTTCCGAGGAAACGTACCACGCTCATTCCTGCCAAAGAAGAGATCTATTTAACCGTATTTGATGAAGAAACCAAGTACAATGGTATTGCAACTGCAAATTCTACCAAAAATGCAAATCCGAAGGAAATATTCACGCTTCCACATACCTATAGAACGTTCAACAGTTCAGAAGATGGAAAAGTTATCGTCTATACCAAAGAGGACTACACCGCTTCTCCCGATTTGTATCTGACATCAAACTTTAAAGATGAAACCCGCTTAACGGACATCAACCCGCAACAAAGTGATTACAATTGGGGAACAGCCGAATTGGTAGAATGGACAACGCCAAATGGCTTTGAGGCACAAGGTATCCTATATAAACCGGAAAATTTCGACCCGAATAAGAAATATCCGATCATCGCTTATTTCTACGAACGGTTAAGCGATGGACTATACACCTATCAAGCACCTGCTCCTACACCTTCGCGTTTGAATATCCCCTATTATGTAAGCAACGAGTATTTGGTTTTTGCACCAGACATCCGTTATGAAATCGGGTATCCTGGCAAATCGGCCGAGGAGTATGTCAACTCCGGTATGCGTCACCTCGCACAAAACGCTTGGGTAGATTCCACCAAAATGGCTATACAAGGACAAAGTTGGGGAGGCTATCAAGTTGCACACTTGATTACGCGGACACCAATGTATGCAGCAGCATGGAGTGGAGCTCCCGTAGTCAACATGACTTCGGCTTATGGTGGCATTCGTTGGCAAACGGGTATGTCAAGACAATTCCAATACGAAAAAACACAATCCAGATTAGGCAAAACTTTATGGGAAGATCAGGATCTATATATCGAAAACTCTCCTCTCTTCTTTATGAACCGTGTAACAACTCCGGTAGCTATTATGCATAACGATAACGACGGCGCTGTACCTTGGTATCAAGGCATCGAGATGTTTACTGCTTTGCGTAGACTCCAAAAACCCGTCTGGCTACTCAATTACAACGGCGACGAGCACAATTTGATGAAAAGACAGAACAGAAAAGACATACAAATACGTCAATCTCAGTTTTTCGATCATTTCTTAAAGGGCAAACCTGCACCGGAATGGTTATCAAAAGGTGTTAAAGCCACAGAAAAAGGTATAAACTGGGGATTAGAATAACCCCATTCCCTAAAGCCAAACAAAAAAGAGGAAATCATCCATGGATGATTTCCTCTTTTTTGTTCAACACAAACGTTTTCTTTTATTTTTTATAAAAAATAAGTTTGATTTTTATTTTTTTCATGTACTTTTACAGTGTATAAATAATATTTTTTTGACAAAAATCAATCTTACACCATAAAAAAATGTCAACTTTACGTTTTAAAGCAGCACAATCTGCTGCATCAAGATCATTAGAAGAGGTAGAAAAAATAGAACCTCTAAAATCTACAAGTATTTATGGAAAAAACGTGTTCACCATTGCTAAAATGCGTGATTACCTTCCAAAAGACACTTACAAAGAATTAGTACACGCTATAAACGTAGGAACGCCTATATCCCGTGATATCGCAGAATTTATTGCGCAAGCAATGAAAACCTGGGCTTTGGCCAATGGTGCTACGCACTACACACACTGGTTTCAACCATTGACTGGTTCTACTGCTGAAAAGCATGATGCTTTCTTTGAACCTGATGATAATGGACAAGCGATCGAGAAATTCTCTGGAGATTCTTTGGTACAACAAGAACCCGATGCTTCTTCGTTTCCAAATGGTGGTATACGTAATACATTTGAGGCACGTGGTTACACTGCTTGGGATCCATCCTCTCCTGCTTTCATTTTTGAAACAGTAGCTGGCAAAACCTTATGTATCCCAACTGTTTTTGTTTCCTATACGGGTGAATCGTTAGATTATAAAGCTCCTTTGTTGAAAGCGATTGCAGCTATCGATAAAGCTGCTACAGATGTAGTACAGTACTTCGATAAGTCTGTAACAAAAGTCAATGCTTCCTTGGGTATCGAGCAGGAATATTTCTTAGTTGACCTTTCTTTATATAACGCACGTCCGGACTTGCAGTTGACTGGCCGTACTTTATTCGGCCACATGTCCGCAAAAGGCCAGCAATTAGAAGATCACTATTTCGGAGCTATTCCTGAACGCGTATTGGCTTATATGGTTGATTTGGAGAATGAAGCCTTGAAATTGGGCATTCCACTGAAAACCCGCCATAACGAGGTTGCTCCTTCTCAATTTGAATGTGCGCCGATGTATGAGGAAATCAATTTAGCCATCGACCACAACCAATTGCTCATGAACTTGATGGAGCAAATCGCTATACGTCACCATTTCAAAGTATTATTGCACGAAAAACCATATAGCGGTGTAAATGGTTCAGGTAAACACAACAACTGGTCCTTGATTACCAACACAGGTATCAACTTGTTGTCTCCAGGCAAAACCCCTAAGAACAACCTCATGTTCTTAACTTTCTTTGTCAATACAATCAAAGCAGTACACACATATGCTGATTTGCTGCGTGGTTCTATTGCCAGTCACAGTAACGATCACCGCTTGGGTGCCAACGAGGCTCCTCCGGCAATCATTTCCATCTTCCTGGGATCACAATTGGATGAAATCTTAGAAGAAGTAGAATCTGCACGTGTGGCTAAAAAAGTGAAGAACGAAGCTAGCTTATGGCACGGGATTCCAAAAATTCCGGAATTGAAATTAGATACCACCGACCGTAACCGTACTTCGCCTTTCGCCTTCACGGGTAATAAATTTGAATTCCGTGCAGTAGGTTCGGCAGCCAACTCGGCTCAGCCAATGACCATTCTGAATGCTATCGTTGCGGCACAGCTTGTAGAATTTAAAACCGAAGTCGACAAACAGATCAAAAAAGGAACGAAAAAAGACTTAGCTCTTTTGAATGTTGTTCGCAAATACATCAAAGAATCCAAAGCAGTACGTTTCGAAGGCAACGGATACAGCGATGAGTGGGCACAAGAAGCTGAAGCAAGGGGTTTGTCCAACATCAAATCTACACCAAAAGCGCTTGACGTATACGTAAAAGAGGACATCTTAGAACTTTTCGAGAAATTGGGCATCTATACGAAACGTGAATCCGAAGCTCGTCATGAAATTTTGTTGGAAAACTTCTTCAAAAAATTACAAATTGAGGCTCGTGTTATCGGTGAGGTTGTAACCAGCCAGATCGCACCTGCTTGTTTCACCTATCAAAATGAACTGATTTCCAACGTAAAAGGCTTGAAAGATTTGGGCTTGGCAAAAGAAGCTTACAGTTCACAACTTAACTTGGTAGAGCGTATTTCTAAGCACACGAACCTCATCCTTGAAAAAGCAGAAGAGATGCGTCAAGAACGTAAAAAAGCTAACAACATCGAAAATGTTCGCGAAAGAGCTATCGCTTATGATGAAATCGTTAAACCTTACTTTGACGAAATCCGTTATCATGTCAATAAACTGGAAAAAATCATTGACGATGCGAAATGGCCATTGCCTAAGCTTCGTGAATTATTGTTCTTAAGATAATTTAGATGACTTTCATCATCAAAGGGTTGTCTTCTGTCCAGAAGACAACCCTTTTTTTATTTAACAGATATTTAACAGCCAATTATAACATTTAACCAACTATAAAGGATACCTTTACTGAAAATACAATTTTCTATAGCCTATTAGGTCTATACAACAACACAGTCTAATACCCTTTTTACATTACATGAAATCAACTGTTAAATTTAACAATGTTAATACATTGTTCTCTAAAACCTTAAAACTTAAAGCCAACGATTATTTCAAAAACACTTCGCAGAACAAAACCGGAAACAGAAGAATTTATATTAAGGCAGCCGTATTACTAAGCAGTATAGTAGCGCTGTACATTATTCTAGTCTTCGTACAACCACACTGGGCTATCAGCATCCCTTTATGTATGTTATTAGGTGCAAATTTGGCAGCTATCGGCTTTAACATCATGCACGATGCCGGACACAATTCTTTCTCGGACAATAAACGCCTGAACACCATATTATCCTACACTTTAAACCTCCTCGGCGGGAATATATATTTCTGGAAGCTTAAGCATAACGTTGCCCATCATACCTACACGAATATCGATGGAGAGGACCACGACATCGAGGTTAAATTTATGCGGATTCATCAAGACCAGCAATTAAAGAAACATCATCGTTACCAACATATCTATTTTATATTCTTATATAGTATCTCCTATTTAGCCTGGATTTTCTATCAAGATTATGAAAAATACTTCCGCCAAAAAATGGGGAAAACTTCAGAAACCTTTCATTTCCCTCTACGCGAAAAAATCATCTTTTGGACAAGCAAAACGTTACATTTCTTGGTGTTTATCGTTATTCCTATGATTTCTGTAGGGGTTTTACCCACATTGATAGGCATTCTAGTGGCTGGAGCCGTTTGTGGCTTAAGCTTGGCAACTGTATTCCAACTGGCACATGTCGTAACAGATACAGAATTCAAAACAATAGATGAGTCCAAGGTAGAGGAAGAATGGATGATTCATCAACTTCAATCCACCGCAAATTTTGCGACAAGGAGTAAAGTACTGACTTGGTTACTCGGCGGATTGAATTTTCAGGTGGAACACCATCTGTTCCCCAAAATCAGCCATGTACACTACCCTGCTATCAATGCCATAGTACAACAAACGTGTAAGGAGTATAATATCCAATATATAGAATACCCAACCTTTTGGCAGGCTTTTCGATCACATATTAAGGTTATACAAGCTATGGCGCGCTAACAAGCATTTCAATTCAACTAAAAAATAAAAAAGAAATATTTGTTATTTACAATTAATTAAACTTACCTTTGGGGCATATAAGGCGCTGCCTCTGCTTTTTCTGACTTTGTTCAGTTCTCGCTTTTTCAGTAGCCATTTTACGTTATCAAAATAATATCTATAGCATTCTGTTGATGGGCATCAAAAGTCTTCAAGCCTGAAATTCTCCTTATTATTTACTGTTAACTGAATAGACAACGTTTTGTCAAAGCAAAACCTTGTTCAAAAAGTAGTTTATACCCTATCATTAGAAAAGGTATATAAGAACCTCCACAATTGGAGTAAAAAAGAAAGAAAAATGACATTCAATATTTTAGGGTTAATAGACACCCTTTTAAAAGCCATCGATGACATGGGTTATACGACGGCAACAGAAATACAACAACAGTCTATTCCAATAATTCTGTCAGGAAAAGACATCATCGGATGTGCACAGACAGGTACAGGCAAAACAGCGGCTTTTACACTTCCTATTTTACAGAACTTAGCCGCAGATAAGCAGAAATATAAACACCCACGAGTTTTAGTTTTAGCCCCTACTCGAGAATTAGCTTTGCAAATTGCAGAAAACGTAGGCCAATACAGCAAGTACCTCCCTATAAAACATACCGTTATCTTCGGCGGAGTATCACAGCACAAACAGGTAGATGAACTGCAACGCGGCACAGATATTCTCATTGCTACTCCAGGTCGCCTATTGGATTTGGTACAACAGGGTTACGCGCGCATCGGAAGTATAAAGACACTTGTTCTCGATGAAGCAGACAACATGTTGGACATGGGCTTTATCCATGATATTAAGCGTATTCTAAAGCATATTCCTGCCAAAAGACAAACGCTATTCTTTTCGGCCACCATGCCACCTCCAATACGTAAATTTGCGAATACCATATTGACCAATCCGGAAGAAATCAACGTCACACCAGTCTCCTCAACAGCTCCTAAGGTTGTACAATCTTTATTCTTTATTGAGAAGAAAGAAAAGGCGGCTTTTCTTATGGAATTGCTCCGGGAAAGTGGTCTGACCCAAACATTGGTGTTTACACGCACCAAACATGGAGCCGATAAACTGGTTAAAGTACTAGGTAAAAATGGTATTATCTCAGCAGCCATCCACGGAAACAAATCGCAGAATGCCCGTCAAAATGCATTATCTTCCTTTAAGAATGGTAAAATAAAGATATTAATTGCTACGGATATTGCGGCTCGCGGAATAGATATACAGGAATTACCACAGGTTATTAATTATGACCTACCGGTAGATGCGGAAACCTATGTGCATAGAATCGGACGAACAGGTAGAGCCGGCAAAGATGGCCTAGCTTATTCCTTCTGTAGTGAAGAGGAAAAACCAGCACTGAAAAATATACAAAAGTTAATCGGCTATCAACTGCCGATAGCACAATAATAAAACAGAAATAAATTAATTCATCAATAAATAATAATACAATGCAAGAAGGAACAGTAAAATTCTTTAACGTTACCAAAGGTTTCGGTTTTATCACACCAGCTAATGGTGGCCAAGATGTTTTCGTACATATCTCTGGTTTAGTTAATGATGTACGTGAAAACGACTCAGTAACATACGATGTAGAGAATGGAAAAAAAGGTCTTAACGCCGTTAATGTACGTGTAGTAGGATAGTTTATCTATAATACATAACGAGACAGAAAAGAAACCTGTCTTCTATTTTTGCTTCATGCAGATGTAGAAGACAGGTTTTTTATTTGAATATTAATTTCTGTTGTTCTGACGCATAAATTTGCGTTATACATCTTTTTCCCCTATCTTGGTCCTCGACTTTAGGGGTGTCTGCAATATTTGCAGGCTGAGATTTACCCTTTGAACCTGATCTGGATCATACCAGCGTAGGAAAAAGTAGATGTCTTCTATGGTGCGTTCTGCACTATTGTGGTCATTCCTAAAGTTTTATGTACACATAGAATTTAAAGGAATGGAAATCACAATCAATCACCAAAAGAAATTTTTCGAAGAACTACCTTCCTCTTTGGAAGCATTGATGCAATTGACAATCCCCGAAGTCCCCAGAGGGATTGCCGTGGCACTCAATAACCAGGTCGTACCACGAGATCAATGGGCATCTAAATCCCTTAGGGAAAACGACACTATCCTTATCATTACCGCCACACAGGGCGGCTAACATTTATCCCCGATTATTTTAATTCAAATAGCTATGATACAACAAACCATTACGAAAGCACCATTTCCAAACTCTAAGAAGGTATATGCCTCAGGAACTTTGTTTCCTATTCAAGTGGCTATGCGAGAGATCAGCCTACAGCCTACAAAATTAAGCAATGGTAAAATCGAATATAACCCTCCTGTTACTATTTACGATACATCAGGTCCTTATACAGACGAAAACGCCGAAATCGATATCCGCAAAGGCTTAACAAGAATCCGTGAGCAATGGATATTGGACAGAGGCGATGTGGACATATTAGATACGATCAGTTCTGAATATGGCCGAGCACGACTAGCAGACAAATCCTTGGACGAACTTCGCTTTGAATACAGCCATAGGCCCAAAGTAGCCAAAGCGGGTAAAAATGTAACACAGCTGTACTATGCCAAGAAAGGTATTATCACCCCCGAGATGGAATATATCGCTATCCGTGAAAATCAGCGTATTGAACAGCAATTAGCCCTTGCATCGGAAGAAATGAAACAGCAACACCCTGGTGAAAGCTTTGGTGCCCGCACACCTGTAGGAAAGATTACCCCAGAATTCGTCCGTGATGAGATAGCTGCTGGCAGGGCTATTATCCCCAATAACATCAACCATCCAGAAAGCGAGCCCATGATTATTGGTAGAAATTTTTTGGTAAAAATCAATGCCAATATCGGTAACAGTGCAGTATCCTCAAGCATCGAAGAGGAAGTGGAAAAAGCAGTTTGGGCTTGTCGTTGGGGAGCCGATACCATCATGGATCTCTCTACAGGGAAAAACATCCACGAAACCCGTGAGTGGATTATCCGAAACTCTCCTGTTCCAATTGGTACCGTCCCGATTTATCAAGCATTGGAAAAGGTCAAAGGAATACCAGAAGATTTAACCTGGGAGATTTTTAGAGATACGTTGATTGAACAAGCTGAGCAAGGGGTCTCCTATTTCACCATCCATGCCGGGGTGCTATTACGCTACATACATCTGACCGCAAAACGGGTGACAGGCATTGTATCTCGTGGAGGCTCCATTATGGCAAAGTGGTGTCTATATCATCATAAAGAGAATTTTCTGTACACCCATTTTGAGGAAATTTGTGAAATCATGAAACGATATGACGTAGCTTTTTCACTTGGAGATGGACTTCGTCCGGGCTCAATTGCAGACGCAAATGATGCAGCTCAATTTGCCGAACTCGAGACTTTGGGTGAACTGACCAAAATAGCTTGGAAGCACGATGTACAGGTCATGATAGAAGGCCCAGGTCATGTGCCTATGCACATGATCAAAGAAAATATGGATAAACAGCTGATAGAATGTGACGAAGCTCCATTTTATACACTAGGCCCGCTAACTACCGACATTGCCCCGGGATATGATCACATCACTTCCGCAATCGGTGCTGCCATGATTGGTTGGTATGGTTGTGCAATGCTATGCTATGTCACACCGAAAGAACATCTAGGCTTGCCCAACAAGAAGGACGTAAAAGATGGCGTAATCACCTACAAACTTGCAGCACATGCCGCTGATTTAGCCAAAGGTCATCCTGGTGCGCAATACCGTGATAATGCATTGAGTAAAGCTCGCTTTGAATTCCGTTGGGAAGACCAATTCAACCTGTCTCTTGACCCCGATACTGCGCGGGAATTTCACGACGAGACGCTTCCGGCAGACGGTGCCAAAGTAGCACACTTTTGTTCGATGTGCGGGCCAAAATTCTGTTCCATGAAAATCACACAGGAGATTCGAGATACTGCTGAACAAGGAATGCAGGACATGTCCCAGGAGTTTATTGAAAAAGGAAAAGAGATCTATATATGATTATCGCTCTTACCCCTGAACACAACCTGCAAAAGGAACATTATTGGCTAAACCGTCTGTTAGAGAATGGATTGGAATATTGTCATATCCGCAAATATCAGCTGGATAAGAAAAGTATGCAAAACTATATTGGTGAAATAGATAAATCGTACCGAGATAGATTAGTGTTGCACACCCATCATGATCTGGCTGAGGAATTCAACATCCACAGGTTACATATTCGGGAGGTGGAAAGGCAGAATGAAAGCTATACGTATCTCAATGGTAATTATATATTATCAACTTCCACACATTCCACAACTGATTTCAATACACTGGACAATCGCTGGCAATATGCGTTCTTATCACCGATTTATCCCAGTATTTCTAAACCAGGATATGGTGTGGTGCAACACGTAAGAGATACGCTTTCGCATAGGCAAAACCACAATACAAAATTGATTGGTCTGGGTGGAGTCGATGCGAGCAACTGTCATCATCTCTATCAAATGGGAATAGACGGAATTGCCCTCATGGGAGCATTGTGGCAAAATAATAATCCATTAGCTGTTTTTTTGAAATGCAAAAAGAAAAACCTATCGTACTAAGTATCGCTGGATTTGACCCCTCTGGTGGTGCTGGAATCTTGGCTGATATAAAGACGCTTGAAAGTCTCCAAGTACAAAGCTTAGCCATCATAACGGCCGATACCTTACAGACAGAGAAAGTATGCTACGAAGTAATTTGGCGTAGTGCAGAAGATATTGAGAAAGGGATTGGTGTTCTGATGAACCACTATTCCATTGATGTCGCAAAAATCGGGATTGTGCCCAATGTTAAAATATTACAAACAATACTGTACACATTACGACAGCAAGCACAACATATTCGTATTGTTTGGGATCCAGTTATCAGGAGTTCATCAGGAACATCTTTTTTCAATGAACAAGACCTACCTAAGCTGGTCAAATTGATGAAATACATCGAGTTGATAACACCAAACTATCCTGAATACGAGCTATTGAAGCCCTATATAAGTCCTTATGGCGGATTGTCAATCTTGATAAAAGGGGGACATCGTAGTGACAACAAAGGCACCGATATCCTCTTACAGAATGACAGGGAAATACGCTTGCTTCCTTCGTCGGATGTACAGGAGATATTTCCAAAACATGGTTCAGGCTGTGTATTATCATCAGCAATAGCTGCCCACCTGGCAAACGGTCAATCACTAGAAGAAGCTTGCAGACTAGGGAAAAAATATGTAGAAAACTTTTTAAAAAGTAGCCCAACTTTAACCGGGTATCACCACAATGAAAGATAGATTACAATACATATCACAAGGACAGACCGCCGCTGAGCAGGAACTGAACATTCGTAAGGCTTTCGACAATGGAGCAACATGGGTACAATTGCGTTGGAAAGAAGCTTCACTATCCGATCTTCTGACCTTAGCAGAAACCGTGGTCATGCAGTCAAAAGCATATGGAGGGGTTTGTATCATCAACGATCATATCCATGTGGCGCAAGCCGTTGAAGCAGACGGTGTACATCTGGGCTTAACGGATGATACTATTACTGAGGCACGGAAATTATTGGGTCCGAATAAGATTATAGGTGGAACAGCAAATACATTGACCGACGTGTCTCAAAGGATACAGGAAGGTTGCGACTACATCGGATTAGGCCCCTTTCGTTTTACAACGACCAAAGAAAAACTAAGTCCAGTATTGGGGTTAGACGGCTATACGTCCATCATGCAAGGATTGAAAGCTAATTTTCACCCACCGATATACGCCATAGGCGGAATTCAATTGGAGGATATTCCTCTATTGAGGTCAATTGGTCTCTACGGGGTCGCTGTTTCAGGTTTAATAGGCACTAGTCCTGATTGTATTCCTAAAATAAAGACTTTGTTAAACTCCTAGTGAAAAGAAAATGGAATTAGAAATGTAAAACAAAATAGACATGACAAACTTAACTATAGCAGATAAGCCTTTTTCTTCCCGCCTATTCTTAGGAACGGGTAAGTTTGGGAATTTAGAAGTAATGAGACAAGCCATTATCGCCTGCGAATCAGAATTGGCAACTATGGCATTAAAGCGGATCAACCTGCAATCTGAAGCCGATAGGTTTCTGGATGCTTTACAGATTTCAAATGTGAACCTCCTCCCCAATACCTCAGGAGCTCGGACAGCTGAAGAAGCTGTCTTAGCAGCACAACTGGCTAGGGAGGCTTTGGAGACAAATTGGGTAAAATTGGAAATCCACCCCGACCCTCGTTATCTATTACCTGATCCCATAGAAACGCTAAAGGCAACGGAGACATTGGCTAACTTAGGCTTCATCGTGATGCCTTATATACATGCTGATCCAGTTCTTTGCAAGCGCTTGGAAGAGGCTGGAACGGCTGTTGTGATGCCATTGGGAGCCCCCATAGGCAGCAACAAAGGCTTACGCACACAGGATTTTTTGGAGATCATCATCGAACAGAGTAGAGTTCCTGTGGTCGTAGATGCTGGCATAGGCGCTCCTTCAGACGCGGCCAAGGCCATGGAGATTGGAGCAGATGCTGTTCTGGTAAATACTGCAATCGCGGTAGCACAAAATCCCGTACAAATGGCGATAGCTTTCAAGGAAGCTGTAAAATCTGGCAGGAGAGCTTACGAAGCTGGATTGGCAATGCCACATACTGAAGCATCAGCCTCAAGTCCATTGACGAGTTTTTTATTAGGAGAATGAAGTTGTTATAAAACATGAGATCATTTAAAGAAATCTTTGAGCAGTATAGTTGGGACGAAATAAAAAAACGTATTTACGCCGTTACTCCAGAAGAAGTACAACACAGCCTATACAAAAGGAAGAAAACATTGGCTGATTTCCTAAATCTTTTATCTCCTGCTGCATCCACAGAGTTGGAAACAATGGCGAGAATAACGCAAAGCACTACACAAAAGCGTTTCGGAAAAACCATACAGCTCTACGCGCCTTTATACTTGAGCAATGAATGTCAGAATATCTGCACCTACTGCGGTTTCAGTATGGACAACGGTATTCGGCGAAAAACATTGAACAATATCGAGATCTTATCAGAAACCTTTGCTTTGAAAGAGATGGGCATAGAACATGTCTTGCTGGTAAGTGGAGAAGCCAATAAAACCGTCGGCATTGATTATTTTCTAAATGCCATCCAATTGTTACGGCCACATTTTGCACATATCTCCATCGAGGTACAACCCTTATCTGAGGAAGAGTATCGGGCATTGCACGAAGCAGGAGTGCATTCCGTTTTGGTCTACCAAGAGACGTATCACCAAGAAGTATATCAACGATATCATCCGAAAGGTAAAAAATCAAACTTCAGCTTTCGTCTCGAAACTCCCGATCGTATTGGTCAAGCTACCATGCACAAGATAGGTCTTGGTGTCTTATTGGGGCTGGAAGACTGGCGAGTAGATAGTTTTTTCAATGCGCTACATATCGATTATTTACAACGGCAATATTGGCAGACAAAGTATTCCGTCTCTTTTCCACGTTTACGTCCAGCCGAAGGAATCATCGAACCCAATTTCATAATGGAAGATCGCGAGCTTTTGCAATTGATCTGTGCCTACAGGATTTGGAACGAAGACCTGGAATTGTCGGTTTCAACGCGTGAAAATGAAGCCTTCAGAAATCACATCATCCACCTAGGAGCAACCACGATGAGTGCTGGTTCTAAGACTAACCCAGGAGGATATAGTGTGGATAAGCAATCTCTGGAGCAATTTGAAACCAGTGACGAACGCAGTATGGAAGAGATAAAAAAAATTATTCGTGAGGCAGGCTATGATCCTGTTATGAAAGATTGGGAGCATTATTTATGAATGAAGAAAAGGTTTTTAAACGTTACAGTCGACAAATCTTCATCGAGGAGATCGGGGTAAGCGGGCAACGAAAGATTATGGCGGCAAAAGTATTGATTATCGGTGCAGGGGGACTGGGAAGTCCTGTTATACAATATTTGGCAGCAAGTGGTGTAGGAGAAATTGGCGTAGTGGACGATGATTGTATAGAACTACATAACTTGAACAGGCAGGTTATCCATTCCGAAGCACAAGTAGGCAAAGCGAAGGTGGATAGTGCGGTACATTTCGTGCAATCTTTGAATTCTGCCATCAATTTAATTCCAATCCACGCAAAAATAACCAAAGCGAATGCCCTTGACCTTATTCGGGATTATGATATCGTGGTTGATGGTTCGGATAACTTTACTACACGTTACCTCGTCAATGATACATGTGTCATCTTAGGAAAACCGTTAGTATATGGTAGCATATTGGCTTACGAAGGCCAAACGGCCGTCTTCAACCTACATGGGAGTAAAAATTTGCGGGATATTTTTCCTGAGTCACCAAACGAGGACCTGCTTCCTGATTGTGACAGCCGAGGAGTTCTCGGCCCTCTAGCGGGTATCATCGGATCGATGATGGCTATGCATGTGTTGAAAATAATTACAGGTTTGCCTATCGCCATCAACACCTTGACTATCGTCGACACGTATCATGAAAAAACAGATCAAGTCGTGTTTTAGTGTCTTAAAATTACTAAAACAGGAACGCGATTTTCATCGCGTTCCTATTTTATATCAATTTTTATATCAATTCGATTTCTGAAATCTGGTTACCCTGCTTCGTCCGAATGTATTTATATTTGACATTCTGGTTTAGCTGCAACACCATGCCGGCTAATGTATCATTGAAATAAACAGTATCCCTTGTCTGATTATCCCGGACGAAACCATAATGTCCGGCTTCGTTATAATAGGATACCTTTCCATACTGAAATTCTTCCGTAGGGTCTTTTGGCCGTTCTAAATCTGTTTCTTTAAATTTATAGGGCTTTTCAGGCGGACGATCCGAGATATTTCCAAATTCATCTACATAAGCAAACATATCCTCCAAGGATTTGCCTTTGCTATTATTGGATTTGTTGAACTCCCGTCTTTCCAGTTTTTCTTGTTTCTTCTGTTGCTGTTTTTTTGCTCGTTCTTTTTTCTTGAATGTTAATTGATTTCTTGACATTAAAAGGGGTTAAAATAAAAAAATATTGCTGCTGCAAGTCTTAAAGTAGCGGAAATAGCTTTGGATAAGAAATAAAAGCCTTTTTAAGAGATGTTTACAAATATACGATTTTAACCCGAGAAAAACGAATAGATGCTTTCTCTTCATAAGTCTTGTTATGTTTATTTTCTTTGATCAAAATTTCTTTGCCACCTGAGCCATGGCAAAGAAATATACAAGAAAACCTCGCCTACAACATCGTTGTAGGACAAACATAATCACTCACATCAAAACCACCCGACTCTTTAATAGCTTTGAATCCTCCTTGAATATCAATCAGATTTTCATAACCTCGCGCTTTTAGAATAGAGATAAAAATCATGGAGCGGTATCCTCCTGCGCAATGTACATAATACGTCTTGTCTTTATCCACCTCCGAAAGGTACTCGTTAATATAATCCAAGGGCATATTTTCAGCACCAATAACATGTTCGGAGTAATGTTCACTCTTTTTACGTACGTCGAGAATATGCAATTCAGGGTCTCTTTGTAACCTTACGTGCAATTCTTCTACCGGAATGGATTCAATACGATCTATTTCTTTTTGGTCAGCTTCCCAAGCTTCAATACCTCCGTCCAAAAACCCAATGGTATGGTCATAACCAACACGTGCCAGCCGCGTTACGATCTCTTCTTCCCTCCCCGGTTCAGCCACAATCAAAATAGCTTGACGAATATCTGGAATCAATGCACCAACCCATGGCGCAAAATTACCATCAATACCAATATTTATGCTGTTCGGAATAAACCCTTTCGCAAAATTTTGCGGTGCGCGGGTATCCAATATTAGCGCATCATTCGTATTTGCGGCATGTTCAAACTCCGTTGGATCTAAAGCTTTCAATCCTTTATCCAGTATTTCATCGATGCTTTCATAGCCTTGAATATTCATCAACACATTTTCGGGAAAATATGCGGGGGGAGGCATCAATCCATCCAATACTTTCTCCACAAACTCTTCTTTGCTCATCGGCTGAAGGGCATAGTTCGTCCGTTTTTGATTACCCAATGTATCGCTTGTTTCTTTACTCATGTTTTTACCACAAGCAGATCCTGCACCATGGGCTGGATATACAATAATGTCATCCGCCAAAGGCATAATCTTATGGTGTAACGATTCGTATAGATGTGCCGCCAACTTCTCCTGTGTCAAATCTGCCACCACTTTTTGCGCTAAATCTGGACGCCCCACATCGCCTATAAATAATGTATCTCCTGTGAACAAGGCGATTTCCTTTCCTTGTTCATTCATCAATAGAAAACAAGTGCTTTCCATGGTGTGACCTGGCGTATGGATAACTTTTATCTGTGCTTTTCCAAGCGCTAACACCTCACCATCTTCTGCAATATGTGCATCAAACCCTGGTTTTGCCGTTGGACCATACACAATAGTTGCTCCGGTCTTCTTCGCCAAATCCAAATGACCACTTACAAAATCGGCATGAAAGTGAGTTTCCAAAACATATTTTATCTTTGCTCCTCGCTTTTCTGCTTTACGGATATAAGGTTCTACTTCCCTAAGTGGGTCTATGACTATGGCTTCGCCATCGCTCTCTATATAGTAAGCGCCCTGTGCCAAGCATCCGGTATAAATCTGTTCAACATTCATGTTCTTTCCTTTCTTCTTTAACTACTGAAATAAAGATAGGACTCATTTATAGCCCTAGGGGTAACCTAAGTTACACTATGATTTTTCAGTTATCTTTTAATACAAGTACCTCAATATTATTACGATGCAAGCGAATCTTTCCCTCTTTTTCCAAAACCTTAAGCAAGCGTGAAATTACAACTCTTGAACTGTTCAAAGTATGCGCAATTTCGTGGTGTGTTTTGTTGATAACAGGTGAATTATTGACTTTGACCGTTTCTTGGAGATAATTTTCTAAACGTTCGTCTAGATGCATAAAAGCAATGCTATCAATAGCGGACAATAATTCATTAAAACGGTTATTATAACTTTCAAGGATAAAATTTCGCCAAGAACGATACTTCCCCATCCATTCCTCCATTTTCCCTACTGGAATCATCAGCAATACACCTGCATTCTCGGCCACAGCCTTAATCTCGCTTTTTTTATCACCCATACAACAAGCTAACGTCATGGCGCATGTATCTCCCTTTCCTAAAAAATACAACAAAAGCTCTCCTTTGTCTGCATCTTCACGCATCACTTTTATTGCACCACTTAGTAGCAGTGGCATCGTTTTGATATACCTACCAATCTCAATCAGCACATCGCCATCTTGAAAGGCTTGCAACTGACCAACGACAATCAGTTCTTCGATCAAAGGCTTTTCAAAAACACCAGTATAAACATCATAAAGTAATGCTTGCTTGTCCATATTAATGTGGTAATTTATCTTTTAGCAGGCCATAGAGCCAAGTACCTAACAAAGCCCCCAATATCACCACTAAAATAGGTAAATATCCGGCACCCAACAAAACAAACATCGGCCCTGGACAAGCTCCCGCTAAAGCCCAACCCAACCCAAAAATAATTCCGCCAAAAAGATACCGGGAAATACTTTTTTCTTTGTCAGCTATTTTAATCGTATTACCCGCTACGTCCTTCATTTGTTTACGCTTGATATATTGTGTCCCTAATATCCCCAATATCAAAGCAGAACCTATTACTCCGTACATAT
This sequence comes from Sphingobacterium wenxiniae, assembly GCF_900116225.1. Lineage (GTDB taxonomy): Bacteria > Bacteroidota > Bacteroidia > Sphingobacteriales > Sphingobacteriaceae > Sphingobacterium > Sphingobacterium wenxiniae. Next base: position 36,857 of record NZ_FOZZ01000002.1, on the reverse strand, counting down.
GAAAAGACTGAAACTGGAACATCTCAAAAATCCTGAACCAGGATGCTGCTTCGGACTTATACATCACAATACCGAAGAAAATGCCGACTAATAAATATATAATATTCTTTCTCATTATCTTATCCTTAATTCTTTAAAACAACAGTGGGAAAATCAAATGTACCATAAGAAGTCCTCCGATAAAGAAGCCGATAGTTGCCAGCAAAGAGGGCAACTGCAAATTGCTCAATCCCGAAATAGCATGTCCCGAGGTGCAACCTCCTGCATAACGGGAACCAAAACCGATAAGCATTCCTCCTCCTAATAAAAGTAGTACTGTTTTCACATCTGAAAATGCCCCATCGCCATATAATTCCGTAGGAGCATAAGCCTGCCCTGCACTTTCAAAACCATGTCTTTGAAGTGTAGCTACTGTATCAAGGTTAATTTCGGGAACTTGTTGAACAGCAAGATAATGCGATGCAATATACCCACCGATTACAGCACCTAGAAGAACCCAAAGATTCCAACTTTGGGACTTCCAATCGAAGCAAAAGAAATCACAGGTCTTCCCTGCTCCACAGATACTACACATAGTCCTAAAATTAGATGATACGCCAAAGCTTTTCCCAACATATAATAGGGTGAACATCGTCAAAGCTATAAGCGGGCCTCCTACATACCAAGGCCAGGGTGCTAAAATCCATTCCATATAATGATTTAATTGTTATTGCTACAAAAATGAGGTAATAAGTGGAAATACTTGGTTACATAGGTTACAATTGGGGAAAGTTAGATATTTCCCTCCACAAACACCTCCCTAAACAGTATATAGGCTCCGATAATTAGAATAAGATAAGCAAATAGTTTTTTGAGGCTTTTGCCATCCATTTTTCGGGACACGGCAAAACCAATAAAAAGTCCTAAAACAGTAAGAAAAGTATAGGTCAGGATCATTAACCAGTCAAATTCTGCAAACTTCTCTAAATCACCCAATACACCGAAAAACGAGTTGATCGCAATAATAGCCAGAGAGGTTGACACGGCTCGTTTAATGGGCATCCTAAAGAAATTAATCAATGCAGGGATAATCAAAAAACCACCACCAGCGCCTACTACACCAGTAACCATACCTACAAAAACACCTTGCCCAATGACTAAGCTCAAAGGTGTATTGACACGTTCGGGAATAATCGTCGTATCATTATTAGCGCCCTTAATCATTGAAATAGCGGATGCCAGCATAACAAAGGCAAAGATAATCATCAACAACACCTCCTGCTCGAACTCCCAAGGGCCGATATGAATAACATCCGGCACTAAAGGCAAAATAAAAGTTCTTGTGATGAATACCATTACTAAAGATGGAAGACCAAAAGCGAATACTTTTTTCACATCCACTTCCTTTTCCCTATATCCTTTCACAGCACCAACAAATGAGGTAATACCAATTGCAAACAAAGAATAGGTTGTCGCAAGAATCGGATTCACTCCCATGAGATAAACCAATATAGGTACTGTCAATATTGTTCCTCCACTACCAACCAGCCCTAATGTTATACCGACTACAATCGCTAATATTAATCCTATTACCATATCTGGTTCTTTCTTCTTTATTCTTGATTCTTTGCTCTTTACTCTTCTTCTTCGTCTACAAATGTCCAATAATAAATTTTAATCCAAAGCAACTTCGGTTACATTTCTCCGATATCACAAAAAATAATCTTTCCATTCCTTTAATATCAGTCGGTTTAGCTATTTTTGCAGGCAAGATGTCAGATTTAAAATATAACCAAAGAGGTGTATCCGCAGGAAAAGAGGATGTACATAATGCGATCAAGAACATTGACAAGGGTTTGTTCCCTAAAGCTTTCTGCAAGATTATCCCAGATATTTTGGGTGGCGATGAGAACTGGTGTAACATTATGCATGCCGATGGAGCTGGCACTAAATCCTCTTTAGCCTATGTGTACTGGAAAGAAACAGGTGATGCTTCCGTATGGCGCGGTATAGCGCAGGATGCTATCATTATGAATATTGATGACCTACTTTGTGTAGGGGCAATAGACAATATCCTGCTTTCCTCAACTATCGGTAGAAATAAAAACTGCATCCCAGGTGAAGTAATCGCCGAAATCATCAACGGCACCGAGGAAATCCTGGAAGAACTTCGCAAGTTAGGTATTGGTATCTATTCTACAGGAGGTGAAACAGCTGATGTTGGAGATTTGGTGCGTACTATTATTGTAGACAGCACCGTAACTTGCCGTATGAAACGTGAAGATGTCATCTCCAACCACCGTATCCAAGGTGGGAATGTTATCGTCGGCTTGGCTTCTTATGGCAAAGCAAACTACGAAAAAGAATATAATGGCGGCATGGGATCCAATGGGTTAACTTCCGCACGCCATGACGTATTTCACAAAGCCATAGCAGAGAAATACCCAGAAAGCTACGATCCAGCAGTGCCTTATGAATTGGTATTTGCCGGTGGGTGTGCCTTAACGGATAAAATCAAAACAGAGACCGGAGAGGAAGTTACGGCAGGCAAATTGGTGCTCTCTCCAACACGTACCTATGCACCTGTTATTAAAGCAATTTTAGACAAATACCGTAAACAGATTGACGGCATGGTTCATTGTTCAGGAGGTGCACAAACCAAAGTGTTGCACTTTGTAGAAGATGTACACGTCATAAAAGACAACCTCTTCCCTATTCCTCCACTATTTGAGCTTATCCAGAAGCAATCTAATACAGATTGGAAAGAGATGTATAAGGTATTTAATATGGGCCATCGTATGGAACTGTATGTATCCGAAGAAATTGCTGCTGATATCATCGCTATTTCCGAGTCTTTTGGTATTCCTGCACAGATTATCGGACGTGTAGAATCTGCTTCGCAGAAAAAAGTGACCATCCGTTCCCCTTTTGGAGAATTCATATACGAATAGGACAATGCCTGTATTGCCTCAGAAGCCCATCATTGGCAGTGTGGAAATCGTAGACCTACCCGAGCTTGGCTTGTATAACATACAAGCGAAAATCGACACAGGCGCGGCAACATCGGTATTGCATTGCGAGAACTTTGAAATTTTTGAGAAGAACGGACATCGTTATATCCGCTGTGAACTTGACGAGCATCCGGAGACAAAACAAGGGAAATTTATCACCATTACTTTCCCTATTCACCGGGAACGCGTCGTCAAAAGTTCTTTCGGACAGGCGGAATTACGCCACATCTTTATTACAAAGATTAAGTTATTTGACACATTATTTGACATTAAACTATCTGTAAGAGACCGCTCAAACATGTCCTATCCCATGTTGTTGGGACGAAATTTTATCAATAAAAAGTTTTTAGTGGACGTATCACAAAAATATTTAGCTAAAAACACAGGTTAGCAAAACCTGACACACCGTCTATCTGTTAATTACAATAAAAAAATACATCAAGTGAATATCGCTGTCTTATCTACGAATAGAAATCTCTATTCGACACGCCGTTTCGTTGAAGCGGCTGAAGCCCGAGGACATAACTGTCAGGTCATCGACCATAGCAAATGCTACGTCGGTATCCAACAAGGCAAGCCCACTATACATTATAAAGGACAGGATCTGTCCCACATTGATGCCATCATTCCGCGTATCGGCTCCTCCATCACGTTCTACGGATCGGCTATTGTCCGACAATTTGAAGTTATGGACGTCGTGTCAGCTAATCCTAGTCAAGCGATTACACGTTCGCGCGATAAACTGCGCTGTATGCAAATCCTCTCCGGTGCTGGATTGGGATTGCCAATAACTGGTTTTGCTCGTTCGGTATCTGACGTGGATGATTTAATCAATATGGTTGGTGGAGCTCCTTTGGTCATCAAATTATTGGAAGGTACACAAGGTATAGGCGTCGTTTTGGCAGAAACCAAAAAGGCGGCATCTTCAGTAATAGAAGCTTTCTACGGACTTGGAAACAACATCCTTATCCAAGAGTATATTAAGGAAGCTCGAGGAACTGATATACGTGCTTTCGTTGTAGATGGCAAGGTAGTCGGTGCTATGAAACGCACGGCTAAAGAAGGTGAATTTCGGTCCAACCTACACCGTGGAGGAACAGCTAAAATCGTAAAACTAACACGAGCTGAGAAAGAAACGGCCATCTCGGCTGCAAAAGCCATGGGACTAACTGTAGCTGGAGTGGATATGCTCCCTTCCGCCCGCGGACCGCTTATTCTGGAGGTAAACTCTTCCCCAGGACTGGAAGGTATCGAGACCGCTACTGGTAAGGATATAGCGACCGAAGTAATCAAATATCTTGAAAACCAGTATACCATTAAACAGGCATCAGTACCGACAACCGGAAGAAAAAGAAAAGTAAAAAAGGAAAGTAAATTATAAGAAAAGCGGTTTTGAAAATTTCAAAACGTAAAAATGCGTCATTGCGAGGAACGTAGTGAGGAAGCAATCTGCATTTTTGCCATCACTCCCGCTCAAAGCGGGACTTCGAGACCTCGCAATGACGGTGACGGCAAGCTTTTTGGAATCAGCTATTGATAGCTTTCCAAATCATATCTTTAAGCTGCTGAATATTTTTCCCTGACACGGAGGATATAAAAACTGATGGTATTCCTTGTGGCAAAGTTTCAGCCATCTCTTGTTCCAATTCATCATCCAACATGTCTGATTTTGTAATAGCCAACAAACGTGGTTTGTCTACTAATTCTGGATTGTATGCGGTGAGTTCATTCAACAAAATCTGATATTCTTCTTCAATACTTCTATCAGTATCCGCAGGAACCATAAACAAAAGCACTGAATTACGCTCAATATGACGCAGAAAACGGTATCCCAATCCTTTGCCTTGTGATGCCCCCTCAATAATACCGGGAATATCAGCCATTACAAAAGACTTGTTATCCCGATAGCCGACAATCCCCAAGTTAGGCACTAAAGTCGTGAAAGGATAATTGGCAATTTCGGGTTTAGCTGCCGAAACTACAGAAAGTAATGTAGATTTACCCGCATTCGGAAAACCGACCAAACCCACATCGGCTAGCACCTTCAACTCCAGTATGATCCACTCTTCTTTACCAGGCATACCCGGTTGTGCAAAGCGTGGAGTCTGTTGTGTAGAAGATTTAAAATGCCAATTTCCCAATCCGCCACGTCCACCTGGCGTAAGAATTTTTGTCTCACCGTCTTCTGTAATTTCAAAAAGGATCTCGCCGGTTTCAGCATCTTTGGCTATCGTGCCCAAGGGCACTTCCAATATATCATCCTTACCGTTTGCCCCACTTCGAAGCCCGCTTCCCCCCGGTTCGCCATTGGCGGCAATAATATGTTTGCGGTATTTCAAATGCAGCAACGTCCAATGCTGTGTTGACCCTTTGAGGATAATGTGACCGCCACGACCACCATCTCCACCATCGGGTCCACCTTTGGCAGTGAACTTATCACGATGCAAATGCGCCGAGCCTGCCCCTCCATGTCCGGAGCGACAACAGACTTTCACATAATCAACAAAATTAGAACCTTGCGCCATATATTAGATATCAGATAATAGCAATAAGATGTCAAGCTATTTGCTTGAAATCTCATTGTAGTCGTTAAAAAATTATGCTTTATAGCTATCTACAACAGCAGTTAAAGAAGCAAAAATCGTGTCGATATCGCCAATACCATTTACTTTAGACAGCTTACCTTGTCCTTCATAATATGGCAACACATGGATTGTTTTGCTGAAGTATTCCTCAATGCGTTTTTTAAGCTTATCTGCAGCGTCATCAGCACGGCCAGAAATTTCCTGACGTTTAGCGATACGCTGTGTCAACTCTTCTTCGGTTACATCCAAAGCCACTACACCAGAAATCTCTTCACCGATAGAAGCCATGAAAGCATCCAAAGCTTCAGCCTGTCCTACCGTACGTGGAAATCCATCAAAGATAAACCCTTTTGCTTGCGGGTTTTTCTTGATTTCTTCCTCTAACATAGCAATCGTTATCGAATCAGGAACCAGATTACCATCTGCAATAATTTGACTTACTTGTTGTCCAAGTTCAGTCTGTCCTTTAATATGTGCACGGAAGAGATCACCCGTTGAGATATGTACTAATTGATATTTTTCAATTAACTTTTCCGATTGGGTACCTTTACCAGCCCCTGGAGGCCCGAATAAAACGAGGTTTAGCATGAGTTAAGTATGTTATGTTCGCAAAAAAAGCCTAATCCATCTTTTTGAGAATTAGGCTTCGCTATATTACTTCGTGCGCTCCAAGGGAGTCGAACCCCTAACCTTCTGATCCGTAGTCAGATGCTCTATCCAATTGAGCTAGGAACGCGGCTACCATTACTTCCTGACTTATGGCCTTTTCTGTTTTGGTGATGCAAATATAGCGAAATTCAAGCGCTACACAAACTTTTTTTCAATTTTGTTAAGCTATATAAATTGTATTTTGCACACCACTTAATGATTAGAATGTCCCCCATAACATCATAGATTATGATAACCAAAAGTTATAGCCCATAAAAAAGTGTCATTTCCATGTCATGCCATCTTTCAAGAGATTTGCAACATGGAACAACAAAATACAAATCAAGACACTATATCTGATATAAAAGGAATACTCCGCTATGTTAAATTTTTAGCCGTGCTGTGTATCATCCTGTTGATAGTTGTGCCCATACTACTGCATGTCAACGCAGGCAGATTGCCTTCAGAGGAAAACGAAGAAAAAAATTCAACAGCAGAAACAGCAATCCTAACCGACAATTTCCAAATTCCACCTTTTGACGATACAGAAGAAGGTCGGATGGCTGAATATGGATACCGCTTGATTACCGAAACTTATGCCCTTATAGGTCCTGGGACAGCATTGGCCACAACAGGCAACAGACTGGCTTGCTCAAGCTGTCACCTCGAAGGTGGAACCAAACCCTATGCAGCACCCTACGTAGGGTTGAGCGGAATATTCCCTATGTATTCGGGTAGAGAAGACCGGGTTGGGTCGCTGGAAGAACGAATCAACGGCTGTTTCGAACGGAGCATGAACGGGAAAGCCATCGATGTCAACAGCAAGGAAATGCGTGCTATGATGAGTTATATTAAACACATCAGCAAAGATGCACCTGTCGGAAATCGAATCAAAGGACAGGGCTTTGTAGATTTTGTTGCTCCGGATAGACCAGCGGATATAGAGAAAGGCGCTTTGGTCTATAAAAACACCTGTCTATCATGCCACGGTGCCAACGGTGAAGGCATCAAAGGGATCGCCGGTAATAGAGAAGGTGGTTACATTTATCCACCTCTATGGGGTGATGACACCTATAACGATGGTGCTGGCATGGCGCGCTTGATTACTGCCGCCAGATTCATTAAAGGGAACATGCCCTACGGGGTGACCCATGATGCGCCTCAACTCAGCGACGAAGAAGCTTATGATGTAGCTGCATATATTAATAGTCACAACAGACCCGAAAAAGCAAATAAAGAATTGGACTACCCCAATCTGGCAAAGAAGCCTAAAGATTGCCCTTATCCACCTTATAACGACAATATTCCACAGGAACAACATAAAATTGGCCCATTTAATTTTTAAACGAAAACACAGTACACATGAGACAGAAATTCATTCTATTGGCATTTATCGCTATCGCGTGCTTAACGACACAAACACATGCACAGGAAGCATTGGAACAGAACAAGCTCTACAACGGAGCACAAGCTACGGAGCAAGTCTATAAGGCGATCTATCAAATGGATAATGGTTCGCCCGAAATTATCAAGAAGACGATTCGGAATATCAACAACCTGCTGAAAGATCCGAGGCTAAAAGGAAAAGTGCAGATAGAGCTTGTCGCCTTTTCCTGTGGCACAGAAGCCTACCGCAAAGGCAGCGAATACGAAGAAGCCATCAAGGGACTGATTAATCAGGGCGTCATCGTTGCCCAATGCTTGAATACGCTACAAGAGCGAAAGATTAACAAGAGCGAATTATACGATTTCCTGGCTTACGTACCAACAGGAAACGGAGAGCTTCTTATCAGAGCCAACGAAGGTTGGACAATTATCAAACCATAAAGAAGTAGACACAATGATATTATTTAAAAAACTTGTTTACGGCGTTTCGCTGATATTTCTTACGACCGCAGCAACTGTTCAAGCGCAAGATGCGCACCGCTTTGACCCACCGTGGAACACAGCTCCGAAAGCTGCAGTTGAATTTACAATAAAAGGGATAAATAATGTACCCGATCTCTATGGAGATATTGTCGACCCGCAGCTTGTTGTCTTTTTTGCCGGTAATCAGTTTATGTGCATTGACGAACTTTTGGAAGGTTTCAAAAAGAAGCATCCTCATATCGAGCGTATTTTTGCGGAAACATTACCTCCAGGTATATTGGCAAAGCAGATTGAAGGCGGTTCGTTGACCATTGGAAACCTTCGCATTACTCATAAACCGGATGTATATACTGCCGGGAAATCAAGGATAGAATTGATGGAGGATCATTTTAGCCGGATAGAAAGCTACGCCTATAACAAGCTAAGCCTTATGGTGCCGTCGGGAAATCCCCAGAAGGTTCATAAACTAACAGATCTTCAATCCAAAAATGTGCGGGTAAGCATGCCTAACCCTGCTTGGGAGGGCATTGGCCGACAGATAGAAATTGCTTATAAAAAAGCTGGCGGAGATGCATTACACCAAGCAATAATGGAAAAGAAGGTGGAAGACGGCTCAACTTATCTCACACGCATTCATCATCGGGAAAGCCCTTTGAGAATACTTTTAGGAGAGAGCGATGCTGCACCTGTTTGGACTTCTGAAGTCGTTTACCAAAAAATGATAGGGCATCCTGTTGATGAAGTAGAAATCCCACAAGAACACAATATCAGGTCAACATATTGTGCCGGTAGGCTCAAAAATGCACCCAGACCTGAAGCGGCAGATTTATTTATGGAATACCTGATTTCCGATGAAGCAAAGGAAATATATAAAAAGTATGGATTTGAAGTTGAATAGCCGGATATATAGAAATTTTAAGTATAATTGGTCATGATCCATGTTGATTTCAAAATATTGGTGTTTATTTCTGCTGCAAGGAATCTGAACTTTACGAGAGCTGCGAAGGAGATGAATATCTCCCAACCAGCTGTCAGCAAGAACATTCAGGAACTCGAAGCACAGGCTGGCCGCAATCTTTTTGAAAGGAGCGGACATCGTTTGACGCTCACAGAAGCTGGACAATTGTTCTTGAAGCATGCTATACGGCTCACCTCCATTTACGAAACACTTAACGGAGAATTAGGTCTACTGGATGGTGTTTTATTAGGTGAGCTTAGACTGGGGGCAAGCACGACCCTCTCTCACTATATCTTGCCCGAAATATTAGCAGAATTCCACCTCTCGTTTCCAAGCATCAACGTAAAAGTTCTTCATGGCAATTCCAGAAAGATAGAAGAACTTTTGTCGGACAAAACCATAGATTTAGGGGTGGTAGAAGGACTATCGGACAATTCATCGATGAAATACGAGACTTTTCTTAAAGATGAAGTGGTGTTGGTAACCCGGAAAGGAAATCCCAAATTAAAAGGAAAGGATACACTTTCGCCCAAACAGCTTATGAACTTGGAATATGTGCTCCGAGAAGAGGGCTCCGGTACAAATGATGTCATCCAAAAAGCTGTTACGCTAGTAGGGATAGATTGGCATTCGCTGTATGTTAAAGTACATCTGGCAAGTTCGGAAAGCATCAAGAATTTTCTGTTGAAGACGAACTGTTTTTCCTTCTTGTCGGTACACGCCATCTCCAAAGAGTTGCAAAGCGACGAATTGGAAATCGTTGACGTAGAAAACCTTAATATGGAGCGCAACTTTTATTTTGTCAGGCCGCACGGAGTCATCGGTCACTTACCCGAAGCTTTTAGAAGATTTGCCTATCAGCGATTTGAAAAGAATGGCATTTTCCATCCGGATGGTTGATACAACCATCCGTTTTCCCAAGAAAAAGTCAAGCTAATAATCCATCAACCTTCAACTTCTTGAAAGCCTCGATGACGCCTACCACTTGAGCAGGTTCCTTAGCATATTCCATTGCATCAAAAAACTTAACCGCTCCTATTTCATGACTTGGCACGACAGCTTCTTTTAAGTCATACAGATAGCAGTCCTGTTCCATTACGACATCTTTCTGCTCTCCATAAGCAGGCGCGGTAATATGGTAGTAGTATTGTAAATCTTCTGCATCAATCTTCAGCGTAAGTTCTTCCCATATCTCTCTTTGTAAAGACTGCAGGGATGTTTCCCCGGCATCCACTTTTCCACCAGGAAGATACCAGGCCTTCTTATTGTTGCTGTAAGCCAAAAACAGTTTATTGTCCTGCACGACAATCAATCCAGCAGTTTTAATAATTTTTGTCGACATCGGGTTATTCTTTAAAACAAATGTTCAAAACTACAAAAAGACATCGTTTATTCTTAAGTTTTTGTAGCTTTATCTATTGTGAGCAACACCATTTATATCCGACCATTCATCAATAGTGACAAAGCCGAGCTTTTAACGCTGTTGCAGTTAAACATACCAAAATACTTTGACCAAACCGAGGTTGCAGATTTCAGGACGTATCTGGATCAGGAGGTTGAGCTATACTTCGTTATAGAGATGAATGGAATTTTAATCGGTTCGGGAGGGATTAATTTTGAGGACGACCAACAGATAGGAAAAATCAGTTGGGATCTGATACATCCAGACTTTCAAGGTATGGGTATTGGAGCAAAACTATTGTCCCATCGGTTGAATATCCTCAAATCAATGAGCAATATCAAAATCATCATGGTAAGAACCTCTCAGCTTGCTTACAAATTTTATGAGAAGAATGGTTTCGAACTACAGGAAATACATCAGGACTACTGGGCTCAAGGCTTCGATATGTACAAAATGATATATCCACTTGATGATCTAATCAAAGACCGTAACTGTTAAAACCAAAAAGGTTAACTTTGCTCCAAATTATATATAACGCATGATTAGCATCAATAAAGAACATATTTTTCCTATTGAAGACGTATTATTCACATTTGCTTTAGCATCCGAGGCTGCAGATGTATTCACAGGCTACCGACTTTTAATCTGTGGTATTGGCAAAGTTAACGCAGCCTATAACCTAACAAAAGCCATTCAGCAAAAGAAACCTTCATTAATTGTAAATCTGGGTTCTGCCGGGAGCAATCATTATCAAAAAGGCGAGGTTATCTGCTGTACAAAATTTGTACAAAGAGATATGGATGTACGCGGATTAGGCTTTGACCTATACGAAACACCCCTGTCGGGATTACCCATTGTCCTAGAATACGGATTGAAGATGGATGGTCTGCCTGAAGCTATTTGTGGAACGGGTGATAATTTTGAAATGGCACATGCCGAAACTATTTACAATATCGTGGATATGGAGGCCTATGCCTTAGCTTTGGTCGCTAAACAGGAAAATATCCCGTTCCTTAGCCTAAAATATATTTCAGACGGTGCGGATGACAATGCAGCTGAGGATTGGACAGTCCAGGTACATAAGGCAGCTGTTGCTTTCGGTGAGGTACTCAAGTTAAATAGCAACAAAATTTCAATATAAATCCAACTTTTGCCCAAGCATGCAGAACTATATCACGCAAGACACAACCTTCAATAAAGACGAACAACTCCCAAGAGGCGAGTACGAAAATTGTATTTTCAATGGTTGCAATTTTTCCGATAGCGATCTTTCGGCTTTCAAGTTTATAGACTGCGTTTTCAACGGATGCAATTTCACATTAGCGAAAGTCAACCAAACTGGTTTTCAAAATGTACAATTCAAAGATTGCAAGATGCTCGGACTACACTTCGATACCTGCGACGATTTTGGTCTTTCTTTTTCATTTGACAATTGTCAGTTGAACCATTCGTCATTCTATAAAACAAAAATCAAGAAAACCATTTTTAGGAATTCCCTATTGCAAGAGGCCGATTTTGCAGAAGCAGACCTCTCCTCAGCTATTTTTGATAACTGCGACCTAACACAAGCCGTCTTCGACCGTACGATATTGGAACGTGCAGACTTCAGAACTGCCCGACATTATTCCATCCCTCCTGAGACCAACCGTATCAAGAAAGCAAAATTCTCCTTATCGGGTATCCCCGGGCTTTTGGACAAATACGATATCCAGATTGAAAATAGTTAAAGCGCATAAGTAAAAGCTGAACAATATTATTTCAACGACTTATGAACCAAATTAGCTCGGGGTCGTACAAAATAAGTGTATTACTCCTTCTCTGGAACAATCCATAAAAATACTTTGTCTCCGCCCACTTCAATTTCTCTTTCCGGTTCCCAATCACCCATATCGAAAGCATGCGATACCACACGCGTACCTGGTCTTAGTTCCTCCATGATTTTAGGACGCAGTTTCAAGTTCACTGAAGGTAAAAGATACAAAGTCAATACATCTGCTTTGCTAGAATCAAAGTCAAACAAATCACCTTCAATAAATTTCACCTTATCAGCTAACCCTGCTACCTGTGCATTTGCATTAGCCTCTTTGATGCGTTGCGGATCCAAATCAATTCCTGTGGCTATTGCTCCGCGTTTAGCCGCCGAAATCACAATCCTACCATCTCCACAACCTAAATCGTAATGGATATCACCTGACTTGATACCAGCAAGGTCAAGCATAGCATCCACGACAGCCTGATTGGTGGGTACATACGGCACATCCAATTCTTTTGTCTGCGCAAAAGTTTGTAGCCCTCCCAAAACAAAAAGGACTACCAAAAAATTTCTTAAAGTTTTCATACACAAATAACGTTAAATATATTACACAATTACATCTTCTCACTTCCTTTGCCAGGCATGAGCCAAAAAAAGCACATTCCTAATGCAAGTACAATGATACCTAACCATGCTCCTTTGCTTGCAAATACCAAACTAGAATACAGCAGATACCCCGAGCTTAAACAGAATATAAACGGCAAAACAGGATAAAATGGGACTTTAAAAGGTCGCACAGCTTCTGACTCTTTATAGCGCAGCACAAAAAGTGCAATCCCTGTACATAAAATAAAGAACCAAAATACCGGCGCTGTAAAATCGACCATAGATTCGAATCCACTACGGGCAAAAGAACCGATAACAATCAATACTGTAGCAATAGCTCCCTGAATGAGTAACGCATTTACGGGTGTAGATTTACGTGATTGCCATTTTCCCATAAAAGAAAAGAACGGAAAATCCCGTCCTAAAGCATGATTGGTTCGCGCGCCTGTAAAGATTGTCGCATTTGTAGAAGTCAATGCGGCTATCATCACTAACAAACCGATAAAAACAACGCCTGCTTCACCCATTGTTATCCGCATCATGTCTACTGCTACCGCATCTGACTGTGCCATGCCTTCCATACCAAGCACATGGAGATAAACCAAATTGATGAGCAGGTAAATCCCTGTGATCAGCAATATACTCACCACCATTACCGTCGCCATTTTTTTACTCCCACCTCGCATCTCGGCGGAGATGTACCCCGCCTCATTCCAACCACCGAAAGTCAACAGAACCATAATCAGTGCCGCCCCCATCGCCTTTGCCATATGGTTGCTTTGCTCGAGGCTTTGAGACTCAGCTACAACCCCATCCCCTCGTCTGAAAAAAAGACCAACAATCACCAGAATAAAAAGTCCAATGAACTGCAAACTAACCAATATCTTTTGTGCACTTGTCCCGACATGAACGCCAACAATATTCACCATGGTCAATCCAATGACCACAATCGCCGCATAGATGGACGAAGAATAAGGGCCAATAGCATACAATTCTGCCATATAATCACCCACGATAAACGCTAACAAAGCTATGGAACCAGTCTGTATAACACTCATCCTTGCCCAAGCAAACAGGAAGGCAAACCGTCGACCAAAAGCTCGATACAGAAAGTGGTAGTCTCCTCCTGTATTTGGAAAAGCAGCTGTCAACTCCGCATAGCACATCGCACCTACCAACGACACTACACCGCCCAAACCCCACACGAATAAAAACAACTGCCAGCTGCCAGTATGCGATGCGACAATTGACGGTGTACGAAAAATACCAGCTCCTACTACAATCCCTACAATGACAAAAACCGCATCGGTGACACTCAGTACCTGCTTTGGCGTATTACCCCTTCCTACCTCACCATCCAAAGCCGCGTCCCTATTCTGATAAGAGCTTGTTTTCCCTTCCTTCATATAATGTATTGAACTTTTTTATAAAAAAAGATTAGTAAAAAGCAAAAATAGGCAAAACGGTTAGAACCGTTGCTATACAATGCTTTATAAAATAGTAGTCTTGGTTTGGAACTCGGTGTCTGATAGGTTTTGGGCTTAAAACGACAAGGTTAGGTTACTAATTCGTTACCGATTGACAAAGGCAATAGCATATATTATAACTGATTATATTTCAGAGTTTTGCACCCTTTTTTATATTCCCTTGTAACTCAATGTAATTTAATTTTAAACATTAAACATTTGAGTTATGGAGCAGACAAAAAAATCGACGTTCAAACTGCTTTTCTATTTGAAAAAGAACGAACTGAAAAAGAATGGGAACGCCCCGATTATGGCACGTATTACCATTGATGGAACAGCTAAAACTTTGGGAACAAAGTTAGAAATTGACCCTAACAATTGGGATTTAAAATATGGAAGAGTTGAGGGCAAGAGTGCCACAGCTTTGAGCATTAACAAAAAACTTGACAACATACGTGGGCGTATCGACAAGATATACGAAGATATGCTGAAGCACGAGGGCTTTGCAACCGCACAGAAAGTAAAACTTTCGTTTTTGGGTGTGGGTGTAATGGATGATGCCATATTGAAAGTCTTCAACGACCAAAATGAATATTTTAAAAAATTGGTCGAAAAAGAAGAACGGTCTGGAGCCACCTATAATAAGTACATCACAGTTTACAACCATCTTAGCACGTTTATAAAAGAACGCTATCATCGTGATGATATGGCTTTTCGAGAATTGACTGCCGATTTTATCCGTGAGTTTGATTTTTACCTCCGGTACGATTTACAGTGTGCACATAATACGGTTTGGGTTTACACAATGCCTGTATTAAGTCTGGTGGAGTTAGCTATTAAGAAAGGCTTGATACGTGATAATCCGTTTCAGGATTACGAAATTAGTATGGAAGAAACCAACAGGGGTTATATTCTAAAAGAAGACGTAGAAAAATTGATGTTGTGTATGCCGTCACACCCACGACGGTACGAACTTGTAAAAGACCTGTTTATTTTCAGTTGTTTCACCGGGCTTGCTTATGCGGATATTAAAAAACTGACAAGGAACAATATTCAATCTTTCTTTGACGGTCATCAGTGGATTATCAGTAGGAGAAAGAAATCAGATGTTGCTTCCAATGTTCGGTTAATGGAAATTCCGAAACGCATCATTGAAAAGTATCAGGGTGCAACCCGTAATGAATTTATCTTTCCGGTTCCGACCAATGCGACCTGCAATACTCACATAGGTAAATTGATTGAGAAAGCCGAAATTATTACGGAACAAAAAGTAACTTTCCACACGGCAAGGCATACTTTCGGAACAATGTTTTTGACCGAGGGTGTACCGCTTGAAAGCCTTAGCAAAATGATGGGGCATAAAAACATTTCCACTACACAGATTTATGCAAAAATTACCAGCCATAAAATCAGCAAGGATATGGATTTGGTAACACCGAAATTCAAGGCAATGGAAGAAGCATTTTTAACGGTAGCTATTTAATTAAATCCAACACAACTTATAGAACAGAGCTTGACGGCTCTGTTTTTTTTGCCCAAGTTTTCGATAACCAAAGCACGTTTACCGCTTTCCTATTCCCTCACTGTAAAAGAGCTTTTTCGGCTACTTCTGAAACAGCCATTTGAAAAATGCCCTACCTACGCTACTACCATTTACAGCATTTTTAAAATCCCTGGTAAGGTGGCTCTCAAAGCCACACAGTAAAAAATATGTAAATCGTCAGCAAAAAGTGGACACGATATTTTAGAATCATAAGGAGTGTTTTCATCAAAAAAGATTAGATTTAATTATGGGAACACCGAAGAAGAAGAGTACTGAATCCTTTGTCAAGGACATTCGCAGGCAGACACGTAGGATGTTTACAGCGGAGCAGAAGATTTTGATCGTTATGGAGGGGCTTAGAGCAGAGCTTTCCGTTGCAGAGCTTTGTAGAAAGCACAGCATAGCCCAATCCCAGTTTTACGCTTGGAACAAAGAGTTTATGGAAGCAGGCAAGAAGCGTTTGAACGGTGATGTAGTTAGAGAAGCCACTAGCGATGAAGTATCGGAGCTCAAAAAAGAGAACGCTCGCTTAAAAGAGATGGTGGCCGATCTGGTATTGCGTTACGATATCGTAAAAAAAAGTTTGGACATGCTGGATTAATCCATAAATACCGAAAATATATGAGATTATCAGCTGCAGAAAAATACGAGATCATACAAACGGTTACCACCAGTGCAATTGGTGTAAAGCGCACCCTTGAAAGCTTCGGTATCCAAAGGAGTACCTTCTACAAATGGTAGCAAAACTATCTCAAGAACGGTTATGACGGCTTGAAACAAGGTTGCAGGGCATCTAGAAGACAATGGAACAGTATTCCCGAAGAACAAAAAGACCTAGTGGTTGAAATTGCTCTGGAACACACTGAGTTATCTTCTCGGGAACTGGCGCACAAGATCACGGATGAACAGGGTGTGTTCATATCAGAATCCAGTGTTTACAGGATTTTGAAGCAAAGGGATCTAATCCCGGCTCCGAATCATATTCTTATCTCGGCAGCTAATGAGTTCAAAGACAAAACCCAATTTGTGCACCAGATGTGGCAGACCGACTTTACCTATTTCAAGATTATCGGTTGGGGATGGTATTATCTGAGCACGGTTCTGGATGATTACAGTCGATATATCATCCACTGGGAGCTTTGCGATTCAATGAATGCAGAAGATGTGAAAAGAACGGTAAATACAGCCATTGAAAAAGCAAAATTAAAGTCGAAAGCAAAACCGAAATTGCTATCCGATAACGGCCCTTGTTATATCTCCAGCGAGTTAAAAACTTATCTGAAAGAGGATATGAAGATGAAGCAGGTTCACGGCAGACCAATGCATCCGCAGACACAGGGAAAAATTGAACGGTATCACAGAACGATGAAAAACGTAGTGAAATTAAACCATTTTTACCATCCAGAAGAACTTATCGAAGCCCTGGGAAACTTTGTGGACAACTATAACAACAGACGTTATCACGAATCGCTGCAAAACTTAACACCTGCAGATGTCTATTGTGGACGATCTGAAAGAATTTTGGAAAAAAGACAACAGGTAAAAATCGATTCTCTGAATAAAAGAAGACAATTGTATAATCAACAAAAATTAATAAATTTATAACTCGAAAGTCTCCTTAAGGTTTCATCCTAATGTGTCTAATTTAGTTTGAAGACGTACAAGTGAAACATAATTTGAGGGGTTAATACCTACATTATTCTTATAAAAATGGGAAAAATGGCTTTCATCATTAAATCCAAATTCCTCAGCAATTTGGCTCATAGTAAATTGACCAGATTCCAGTCTTTTATTAATGAGCATAAGTCGATATTGATTTAGGTAATCTCTGTAGTTCATTTCAAAATTTCTTTTAAAATAAGCACTGAAATAGGTAATGGCGATATTGAAATGTGAAGCAATATTCTTTACTTTTACTTTTTCAGGAATGTAAATGTGCTGATGAATATAAGAAATCAATTGTTCTTTTTCGGGAAGGTGGTCATTCCCGTTAAGTGACATATCCTGCATCGTTTCCTTTATGATACCGAAAACAGAAAGTACCTGATGAAAAACGACAGGTGAGGTAGCAACATTATACGAGGCGTTGTAAAGCAATATATTGTCAATTATATGTCGTAGTATTTGATGAATTTCTTGACTAAATTCTAATTTGACTTCCTTCAAGATTTTGTTATTCATAATGCCTTCAGGATTGTTATTCATATAATCCTGAAATTTCCAATGCTCTTTACCGCTAAAATAGTCATCTGTAAACTTAATGCAGATGATTCTGGTTTTTGTATCCATTTTAAAATTATGTTCATCTTCCGGAGAAATTACAAATAAGTCTCCTGAACAATATGGAAGCTGGTTTTGATTAATCTGGTGAATACCTTTTCCCTCATAAATATACACCAGCTCAAAATAATTTTGACCGTGAACCGTAAGGTGAAATGAAGCCTCTTCAAAATCCAATATCTCTAAGGGATAAAACTGTTTTAGTTTGGTCATAGTTCTTTCTCTCAAATATTACTTAATAGTTCGTGTTTTTATCTGTTCTATGATTATGGTAGCGATAAGAGATAGAGTACATCCAGCAACAGATTCAAGAAAACGCATTAATCCTGACTGCCAAACAATTTCAAAAGCTTTGTCATGGGTACTCAATCCTACAATAATCACTGTTATACATCCAATTTTCAAAGCCCCAGTCCATTTAAAAACAGAAATAAAAATACAAGTACAGAACAATGCAATGCCAATTGACAAGAAAAGATTTCTAGTAAAGTAAACAATTATAGTGGTTAATAAAGCACCTACAAATGTACCCAAAAGCCGGTCTTTCATAAGGCTTTTGGCATTTTTTGGAAGGTCATCAAACACCACAATGGCAGATACGGCACACCATATACCGCTTAAATAATCATCAGAAAGTTGTAGTAACTTATTAATCCCAAGTCCTAAAAAATAAGAAATGAGTATGACAAGCGTAAGTAAAGAAGCTTTTACAACAATACCGGCATCGGGCGGATCTTTAAAAAAATCAAGTTTCACAAATTCTTTTTCAGATAGGTTAATATAACACAAATATACAAACCTTTATTTATTTTATACAAGCACAACGGTATTCCTATCGGCTAACTTTGCATAGTTAAAATTTTATTGAAATTATGGTCAATTTTGTCATGATAGCATTCTGCATAACTGCCGGAATGATATTTCGAAAAGCAAAATTAATTCCACAAGATGCACATAAGGGAATTAACACTTGGATTTTATATCTGGCACTTCCTGCTGTTTCTTTTAAATATATTCCTAAGATTGAATGGAGCAGTCAAATGTTGTTTCCTGCTCTTTCTCCTATATTGGTTTGGGCTGGATGCTGGGTTTTTATGGAGCTTTATTCCCGATATAAAGGGTATGGTCAACGCTCCCGAAGCACACTTGAGCTTGCCGGTGGATACAGCAATACGTCTTTTATAGGTTTTCCATTGATTATGGCATATTATGGCGAGCAGGATTTAAGCATAGCCATTATTTGCGACCAGGTGATGTTTGTACTTTTATCCACTGTAGGTATAATTTCAGCAATTAAAGGAAACCGTTCAGATAAAGAAGGAATAAAAGCATCGGTTTTGGTTAAAAGATTGCTGACTTTTCCACCGTTTATAGGTTGTATGGGTGCGCTTATCTTATCTCATGTGACAGATTTGAGCATAGCTGAACCTTTCTTTGATAAATTAGCAGCAACGGTAGGGCCATTAGCTCTTTTTTCCGTTGGCTTACAATTGAAATTCAATGGATGGAAACAGGAAATCTCCCAGATTTCAATGACTATGCTGTACAAATTAATGATTGCTCCGGCATTGGTTTTAATTGCTGCACTTTTTCTGGGCATCAAAGGAGATATTGCACGTATAAGCGTATTTGAAGCGGCAATGCCCACGCTGATTACTTCCAGCATTATAGCAGAACAATTCAGGCTTAATGCGAGGTTAATTAACCTGATTATCGGGGTCAGCATTTTAGTTGGTTTTATTACTACCGCATTCTGGAACAGCATTATGCAGTTATTGGGTATCTGACAGATTTTAGAATGATTAAATCTTTTCTACATCATTTTGTCATCTTTCTACAAATTGACTTGGCTGATAATGAAGTATATTTGTAGTATAAAAAACAAATAGCTAACATTAAAAAGGTAAAAAAATGGACAATTTTAAAGATAAAACAGTATTTGTAACCGGAGCTGGCGGCGGAATTGGAAAAGCAATTGCTTTGACTTTTGCTAAGAAAGGTGCTTATGTAGCTTTGGCAGATGTAAAAAAAGAATATGTTGAAAAAGTGGCTGAAGAAATCAAAGCAATTGGAGGCAAAGCTTTGGCCTTGGCAGTAGACGTAACCAATTATGCTTCCGTAAAAAGTGCAGTAAATGAAACAGTAAATGCCTTTGGAAGTTTAGACATAGCCGTAAATAACGCCGGTGTAGTGGGTATAGGAAGTATCGAGGAAATAGACGAACAGGAATGGGACAGAGTACTTTCGGTAAATGCAAAAGGAGTTTTTATTTGTACCAAAGCTGTCTTAGAAGTCATGAAACCACAAAAAAGTGGAGCAATCATCAATACCGCTTCTATAGCCGGCAAGATGGGCATGGCACATTTATCACACTATGTAGCTTCTAAATTTGCAGTGATTGGTTTTACCAACAGTATTGCAAAAGAGGTGGCTGAAACAGGAATTACCGTAAATGCTATTTGTCCTGGTATCATTGGTACTGGCATGTGGCGTGGCGAAGGCGGTATCGCAGACCGCTGGAAACAAGACGACGAAACCGAAAGCCAGTCTTGGGAACGTAACAAAAAGACATTGATACCACAAGGTGTAGATCAAAGTGCAGAGGATATAGCAGACGCAGTTTTATTCATCGCTTCTGCTCCACACATCACAGGGCAAGCCATAGCCGTTGATGGCGGGATGACTATGTAAAAAATATTATTAATAAATTTAAAAAATCAAGAAATGAAAACGCAAATTGGAATTAAAAGCGAAAACAGACAGGCAGTAGCCGAAATTCTTTGTAAATTATTGGCAGATGAATTTGTATTGTACACCAAAACAAGAAATGCACACTGGAATATAGAAGGCCTTGACTTTCATTCTATGCACATTTTCTTCGAGGGTCAATATCAACAATTGGCAGACTTGATGGATGGTGTGGCTGAACGTATCCGTACTATAGGTCATTACGCTCCCGGAACATTAAAAGAATTTTTAGAACTTACGCATCTTAGCGAAGCCACTAACCAAAAAAATGACAGTGCCAGTTTTATAACAGAACTTTTGGCTGATCATGACGCAATAATCGATTTTATCAGAGGTAGTATTGATGAAGTTCAGGAAAAATATAAAGATGCCGGTACCAGCGATTACATCACCGGATTTATTGAAACCCACGAAAAAATGGCGTGGATGCTAAGAGCACACTTGAAATAGTAAATTTTAAATCCATCTTTAGTTATAAAGAAAACCAATCCTAGAATGAATAAGATTGGTTTTTCTTCTTTTTATTTGTTAAGTATAAAAACGAAAAATTACAGTATGAAAAATTACAACAATAAAATGGCTGATTACGTTTTTCATATATTTTATTCAACTTTTAAGACATAGATTCCCATGCTCTTATCGTAATATAAATTAGATGTGTTCACGGTTATTTACCAAAAACAGTTGGCGAAACGGCAAAAAGCCTTTCGGAACGTTTTGGGAAAGTTTTACAAAAAAGGCAGAGTATGACGATTAACCGTAACGATAAATCTACTTCAATATCCACACAGTTGGATAGCTTGATACCAGCTTCCAAAATTTCAACTTTAACACAAGGTATGTTTGTCGGTTCTGTTTCCGATAACTTCGATGAACGTATCGAACAAAAGATATTCCACGCTGAAATTGTCGTAGATAACGAGAAAGTTGCAGCCGAAACAAAAACCTATCAGAAGATACCCGAAATTCTATCCTTTGTAGATGAACACGGAACAGATAATATGAAACAGGATATTGAGAACAATTACCGTAAGATAAAATCAGACATTGTTCATATTGTTGAGAGTGAGATGGAAAGAATTAAAAATGACCCAAATTTGCAACATTTGGTACAACAGGGGTAAATAGAAATATTTAAAAAAATCTAACTTTCTTTAGCTCCTAATTTTGAAAGCTTTTAAATTACAACAACTTAAAAAACTGAATACTCTTTTTCATTAACTTTGCTGTATGAGGAGAGTACTCGCCATATTGTTTCTATCCGTGTATCTTATTTCAACAACTGAATTAGGTCAGTTGCTGAAATTCCCTATGCTGGTAGAACATTATTTCGAACACAAAGAGAAAAACCCTCAAATGACTGTGGTTGAATTTCTCGCACTTCACTACGAAGGCAATCACCTCGAAAATCATCCAAAGGATGACGATTACGAACAAGATAAGAAACTACCGTTTATTGTTCATACCGATGTTTTGAGTATCAGTTTTGTACTTACCCCACCTTTTAGTTTTGAAATAGAAACGAAAATCCCTGTGGGTGAAGAACCCAAAGCCTTGCCTTTGGACGATACATTCTCTGACAAAAACTATCTTTCTGCTATCTGGCAACCGCCCAAATACTGTTAATTTTTCTTGGACAGATTTTTAATTAAATTCGCTTTTGCGGATGTTACTTCTGTATATCTGTACAGAAAGCATATTGCCGCAGCATAAGCCTGTTCCCAATTAATCATCTGCGTTTTTTCGGGCTTTGCACTACCAGTGTATGCCTGCAAATCCCGTATTCCATTCATCATTAACAGTATTACAAATTATGTTAGATAAAATTATTGAGTTTTCTATTCGGAATAAACTCATCATCGGGCTTTTTACCATAGCCCTTATCGGCTTGGGCTTATACGAAGCCACCAAATTGCCGATTGACGCACAACCTGATATTACCAACAATCAGGTGCAGGTCATTACCGTAGCTCCTTCATTGGGAGCGACCGACATCGAACGTCTGGTTACTTTCCCCATTGAACAGGCAAACAGCAATATCAACGGCATCACCGAAATACGTAGTTTTTCCCGCTTCGGATTATCGTTGGTGACTATCGTCTTTGACGACAATACCGATGTGTATTGGGCAAGACAGCAAGTTGCCGAGCGGCTGCAAACCGTACAGAACGAAATCCCCGACGGTGTAGGTACGCCCGAACTGGGGCCTATTTCCACCGGATTGGGAGAGATTTACCAATACGTGGTAAGACCCGAAAAAGGGTTTGAAAACCAATTCGATGCCACCGAACTGCGTACCATTCAGGACTGGATCGTAAGGCGACAACTATTAGGTGTAAAAGGTGTTGCCGAAGTCAGCAGCTTCGGAGGTAAGCTGAAACAATATGAAATTGCGGTCAATTCCAACAAACTGCAATCGCTGAACCTCAGCATCAGTGACGTATTCACGGCATTGGAAAATAACAACCAGAATACCGGAGGTGCTTATATCGAAAAAGGCCCTACCGTGCTTTATATCCGTAGCGAAGGACTGATCGGTAATAAAGTAGATATAGAAAACATTTCGGTCACGGCTACGCAGGATGGTATTCCTGTATTGTTGAAAGATGTTGCCGAAGTGAAAACAGGCTATGCCACACGCTATGGAGCTATGACCTACAACGATCAGGGGGAAGTGTCCGGTGCGGTGGTGATGATGCTCAAGGGAGCCAATAGTGCCGAAGTTATCAAAAATGTGAAAGAACGCATTGCCGTTATCAAAAAAACATTGCCCAAAGGTGTGGTCATTGAACCTTTTCTCGACCGTACCAAGATGGTCAACAATGCCATCAGCACCATTGAGACCAACCTTGCCGAAGGAGCCTTGATCGTAGTCTTTGTACTGGTCTTGTTCCTCGGAAATTTCAGGGCAGGATTTCTGGTTGCCTCCGTCATACCGCTGTCGATGCTGTTTGCCATCATTATGATGAATTTGTTTGGCGTGAGCGGTAACCTGATGAGCTTGGGGGCATTGGATTTCGGATTGATTGTGGACGGAGCGGTCATCATAGTCGAAGCCGTGCTGCACCAGTTGCACGGAAAGAAATTTGCAGTTGCCAATCGTATTTCGCAGGACGAAATGAACAATCAGGTCAGCAATTCGGCTACCAAAATGGTCAATAGTGCCGTATTCGGTCAGCTCATTATCCTGATTGTGTACCTGCCTATTTTCACGCTCGAAGGCATCGAGGGAAAAATGTTCAAACCGATGGCACAGACCGTAGCTTTTGCTCTGATCGGTGCATTCATCCTTTCACTGACCTATATCCCGATGATGAGTTCATTGGTGTTGAGTAAGAAAATCAAGCACAAACCCAATTTTTCCGACCGCATTATGCAAAAGTTGGAAAACATTCATCACAAAGCACTCGCTAAGGTGCTGCATTTTCCAAAAATGGTTATTGGTGTGGTGGTTGCTCTGTTCATCGTTGCGGTGCTTATTTTGTCCCGCTTGGGAGGCGAATTTATTCCGGCATTGGAAGAAGGCGATTTTGCGGTAGATACCCGTGTATTGACGGGAAGTAATCTGAAAACAACGGTTGAATACACGCAGAAAGCAGCCCATATCCTCATCAGGGATTATCCCGAAGTAGAAAAGGTCGTGACCAAAATAGGAAGCGGTGAAGTACCCACCGACCCGATGCCGATGGAAGCGAGCGACCTGATGGTGATATTGAAAGATAAAAAGGAATGGACATCTGCCAAAACCTTTCCCGAACTGGCTGAAAAAATGGGAAAATCCCTTGAAGCTGTTCCGGGTATTACCACGGGTTTCCAATATCCTGTGCAGATGCGTTTCAACGAACTGATGACCGGAGCAAGGCAGGATGTGGTCTGTAAGATTTTCGGTGAAGATCTGGATAGCCTGTCGGCTTATGCAGCCCGCTTCGGCGAAATCATCAAAACGGTTGAAGGGGCTCAGGACTTATACATCGAACCCATCACAGGAATGCCGCAGGTGGTAATCAAATACAACCGTGCAAACATTGCCCAGTACAATCTGGATATAGCCGGCATCAACAAAGTCGTGAACACTGCTTTTGCGGGGCAAAGCACGGGAAAAGTATATGAGGGAGAGAAACGTTTCGACCTGATGGTTCGTCTGGACGAAACACAACGTGAAAATCTACAAGATATACGCAACCTGCTCATTCCAACGCCCAAAGGCAACCAGATACCGCTGTATCAGGTAGCTGATGTGCAGATCATTGAAGGCCCTGCACAGATCCAACGGGAAGATGCCAAAAGAAGGATTGTGGTTGGTTTCAACGTTCGTGGACGTGATGTACAGAGCATCGTCAACGAATTGCAGGGGAAAGCCGATAAACAGATGGCATTTTCGCCCGGCTACTACGTAACCTATGGAGGAGCATTTGAAAACCTGAATGAAGCCACCAACCGATTGATGGTAGCCGTTCCTGTTTCGCTGGCATTGATATTCATTCTGCTGTATTTTGCCTTTCGTTCCGTC
This sequence comes from Sphingobacterium wenxiniae, assembly GCF_900116225.1. Taxonomy (GTDB): domain Bacteria; phylum Bacteroidota; class Bacteroidia; order Sphingobacteriales; family Sphingobacteriaceae; genus Sphingobacterium; species Sphingobacterium wenxiniae. The sequence goes on along the minus strand of NZ_FOZZ01000002.1, from coordinate 11,499 downwards.
AAGGAAAGTTTGTTGATTTATACCGCCATTCCTCTGTCTGCAATCGGCGGAATATTCCTGTTGGCATTGCGTGGAATGCCGTTCAGCATCAGTGCAGGTATCGGTTTCATTGCCCTTTTCGGGGTAGCCGTACTCAACGGGATTGTGCTTATCGCAGAGTTTAACCGGATGAAACAAACGGGCGATAAAGACCTGTACCAGATAGCATTGCTTGGAACAAAGACAAGGCTTCGTCCGGTACTGATGACCGCATTCGTAGCATCACTCGGTTTCTTACCGATGGCGGTGAGCAACGGTGCAGGAGCTGAAGTGCAACGTCCGTTGGCAACGGTGGTTATCGGTGGTTTACTGTTTGCCACATTTCTGACCCTTTTTGTATTGCCTACTTTATTTGTGCTGTTTGAAAAACTTAAATTTCCCAAGCTGACATTCGGCAGGAAAAGTGCAACACTGCTTATTTTGTTGGGTTTAAGTGGTTCGGCATTTTCGCAAAGCATCACACTCGAAGAAGCGGTAAAAATGGCTACGGAAAACAACCTGTCGGCAAAAAGCCAAAACCTGCTTGCCGAATATTATAAAAAGCGGACGGCTACCGGAGCCAACATTCCACAGGCTGTCGTAACGGGCGAATTCGGGCAGGTCAATAGTGGTACTTCCGATAATAAATTCGGGATTTCACAATCTTTCAGTTTTCCGACTGTGTATGGCAACCAACAGAAATTGCTGAACGAAGAATGGAATTCGGCAGTGATTTCGGTGAACCTGAACAAGCTGGACATCCGCAAGACGGTAAGCGAGCTGTTTTACCAAATTTTGGTTTTGCGTGAGCGGGAAAAAATCCTGAACCGTACCAATGAAATGTATAAAGGTTTTTTAGAAAAAGCTTCTCTGCGAATGGAAAGCGGTGAAAGCAACCTGCTTGAAAAAACGGCTGCCGAAGTGCAACGGGAAAACATTGCTATACAATTAAAAGCGTTGGCAAACGAAATCGAGTTGGCAAAAATACAGCTTCAACTGATGCTGAATGCTGACACCCGCTATGAACCATCGGCTTCCGGCATCGTTGTTATGGATGGACTTTTTGATGCGGATGCAGATGTCGCACAACATCCGGTCTTGCTATTGTCGGCACAGGAAATCGAAAAAGCAAAAGCATCGGTTCGATTAGAAAAATCGAAGCTGTTGCCCAATCTGTCCGTTGGTTATTTCAACCAGAGCTTCAGGGATTTGAACAGCAATCGCTTTAATTCCTTTCAGGTGGGTGTAGGCATACCTATTTTTTTCAAAGCACAGAAATCACAGATCAAAGCAGAGGAACAACGTATTCTCTTCACGGAAAATGAACTCGCTTTGCGTAAAGCCGAATGGGAAAGCGGCTATGAAGCGGCATTGCAGCAGTACCGGACACAGCTTGACATCGTCGGGACGTATAAGAAAAAACAATTGCCGGCAGCCGAGCAGATTTTCAAAACAGCAGAAGAACAATTTGCCAATGGCGAAATCAATTACTTAGACTGGGTGATGATCAATAATCAGGCGATACAGATACAGCGTGATTATTACGATGCCGTGATGCAGCTCAATTTCCAAATCATCAATCTTCAATATCTCATTTCAAAATAAATTATTCAAATGAAAAATATAGTCGGAATTTTCGTTTTGCTCCTGTTATGGAGTTGCGGAAATAAGGAAAACACAACAGAAGAAAACACTACGGAAACTACCGAAAATGTGTTGAAACTATCGGACGAACAGCTAAAAGCATTCTCGCTGACGACCGTTGAATTAAAAGAAAGAAACGTGACAAAAACGCTAAAACTGAGCGGAACGGTGGACGTACCGCCACAAAACCTCGTGTCGGTAAGCAGTGCATTGGGCGGATATGTAAAATCCACGAAATTGCTGCCCGGAATGCACTTCCGAAAAGGTGAAGTGATCGCCGTAATGGAAGACAACCAGTTCATCCAACTGCAACAGGATTACTTGACGGCAAGGGCTCAATTGCAAAATGCAGAAGCCGAATACCACCGCCAGAAGAAATTGAACCAGAGTAAAGCAAGCAGTGATAAAGTGTATTTGCAGGCAAAAGCCAATTATGAAACGCTGCTCATCAGCCAAAAGGCACTGGAAGAAAAACTGCGGATGATCCACATCAATCCTTCTAATGTTTCGGTGAACAACATCAAACGTACTGCATCTGTGTATGCACCTTTTGACGGTTTCGTTTCGCAGGTTTTTGTGAATGTAGGCAAATACGTTTCGCCATCGGATGTGCTGTTTGAACTCGTAGATCCGAAAGATCTGCATCTGAACCTGAAAGTATTTGAAAAAGATTGGGATAAAATAAGCATCGGACAATCGCTTACGGCATACACCAACAGCCATCCGGAAAAGAAATACGGAGGCGAAATCATTCTGATCAGTAAAAATATTTCCCAAGACCGTGCTGTGGAGGTTCACGCCCATTTCACGGAAAGCAATGCACAGCTTATTCCCGGTCTGTATATGAATGCCGAGGTTCCCATACCCGAAAGCAAGGCATTGGCACTACCGGAGGAAAGCATTTTGGCGTTTGAAGGAAAACATTACGTCTTTGAAGTATTGGACAAGAACAGTTTCAGGATGACAACAGTAGAAATCGGAAACACTGGCGATGGTTGGATAGAGATTGTCAACGGAAACCAATTGAGCGGTAAAAAAATCGCACAGAAAGGGGCTTATACTTTATTAATGGCACTAAAAAATACCGCAGAGGATTAAGATGAAGCCTGTATTGTTATTGATGACTTTGCTGTATGCGTTGAGCTTAAAAGCTCAAACAGGAGGCAACGACACATTAAACATTGACGATAAAGCGTATAAATTTTCGGCAAAAAAACTGATCGTTCCTTCTGTTTTGATTTCATACGGAGTATTGAGTTTGATATCGGATGATTTAAAATCATTGAACCAGTCTACACGCTACGAAACACGGGAACATATCATTGCCGGAGCAACCATAGACAACTATATGCAGTATGCTCCGGCAGCAGCCGTATATGGGCTTAATCTTGCAGGAGTTAAAGGAAAGCATAATTTTAAAGACAGAACCATTATCTATGCTACGTCTCAATTAGTCTCCGCAGCATTGGTACTGCCCACAAAACAATTCGTAGGCGAAGAACGCCCCGATGGTTCTAATAATTTTTCTTTCCCTTCCGGACATACGGCTACGGCTTTCTCATCCGCCCATTTTATGTTCAGGGAATATAAGGACCGTAATTTCTGGCTTAGCATATCAGGGTATCCTGTGGCAGCTATGACAGGAATATACAGGGTATTCAACGATAAGCATTGGGTCGGTGATATTGTTGCGGGGGCAGGCATTGGTATCTTGTCCACCGAGATTGCCTATTGGCTGTTTCCTCTCACATCGAAATGGTTTTCGTCAAAAGAAGAAAGGCAAGCATTGTCTGTTGTTCCTTTCTATCAATCCAAAGCTGTTGGACTTACAATTATTAAAACATTTTAAAATAATGAAAACAATTATTAAGAAAGAGTTTACTGTAACTGATAGAATATTGCACTGGTTATTGGGACTTCTGATGACCGTACTGTTCATCACCGGATTTTTAAGAATGCAATGGATGGGTAGAAAGCCCATTGTTGCGGTCATCGAGCAGGATGCTCCCGGAGTGATGACAAAGGAACAGACAATGGCTATAGTCAATGATATTCTTAATCCTATGTGGCAATGGCACGAATACGCATCGTATATCATCATTTTTATCTTCTTAATGAGGATTGCTTATATGTTGATGAAAGGAGTTCGTTTCCCCAATCCTTTTATCGGAAAACAGTCCATAAAAGAACGTTTGCAAGGGATGACATATATATTATTTTATGTGTTTGTCATTATTGCCGGTATCACCGGATTTTATCTCAAATGGGGTAACGGGGAATGGAAAGAGCCTATGGAAACTGTACATAAGCTGGCGATATACTGTTTTCCGATTTTTATATTGGTACATATTACAGGTATTGTTATAGCGGAATTAACAGGCAAAAAGGGAATAACGTCTAAAATGATTGGTGGATAGCTTATTCCTATAGCAAAAGAAATACTAAACTTGTTTAATTTATCATGAGGGGTAAATCCCATTAAAAAGTGAAATAAATGAAATACAACATACCAGACTATCTCAAAGGTCTTAGTGATAATGAGGTAGACTTTTCAAAAAAACAATACGGTCTCAATAAATTGGAGACAGTAAGAAAAAACGGCGTATTGGATATGCTCATTGACATATTGAAAGAGCCTATGCTCATTTTACTTTTTGCCATATCCATTATCTACGTAATCGTAGGGGATTATGGAGAAGCTCTATTCATGTTTGTAGCAATTATTGCAGTATCCGCTATATCATTCTATCAGGATAACAGGAGTAAAAAAGCATTAGAAGCACTTGAAAAACTGAACGAGCCATTGAGTACAGTAATCCGAAATTCAACGGTTGAAGAAATTCCTACCCATGAAATAGTCGTAGGCGATTTGTGCATTACCGAAGAAGGAAAAGTAGTCAATGCCGATGGCGAAATTATTCATAGTAATGATTTTTCAGTCAATGAAGCCTCGCTTACCGGAGAAAGCTATTCTGTCTTCAAAAGTGTTGGTTCCGATGACAACAAAGTGTATAGTGGCACGATAGCCGTTTCGGGTCTGGCAGTTTTTAAAGTAGAGAAAATAGGAAAGGAAACCCGTATTGGTCAGATAGGAACATCCATTAACGAAATTAAAACCGAAACCTCTCCATTGCAAATACAGATCCGGAAATTTGTTAAGGCAATGGCAGTCATAGGTTTTTTGATTTTCTTATTGGTATGCTTGGTGAATTATGTTCGTACCCAAAATCTTGTAGAAAGCCTGCTTAGCGGACTTACACTCGCAATGTCGGTACTACCTGAAGAAATACCTGTTGCCTTTACCACTTTCATGGCTCTTGGTGCCTGGAAGCTGATGCGTGATGGTATCATTATCAAGAGAAGCAGTATTGTAGAAACATTAGGAAGCACTACTGTTATCTGTACTGATAAAACAGGAACTATTACCGAAAATACGATGCAGTTGAAGTATCTATATGATTATTCATCTGACAAAACTTTTAATGAAAGTCACTTTAACGACGAAACCCTTTCTACGCTCATTGATTATGCGATGTGGAGTAGCGAACCCGTTCCTTTTGACCCTATGGAACAAACACTTCACCGGGTTTATGAAGAAACGCAACAGCGGGATGAACGGATATTATGGCAGTTATTCCATGAATATCCGTTGGAGGGCAAACCTCCTATGATGACCCATCTTTTTGAAAACGGGCACAAAGAAAGGATCGTTGCTGCAAAGGGGGCTCCTGAAGCCATTATTCAAGTATCGGTGCTTTCAGAAAAAGAGAAAGAAAAAGTTCGTCAGATAATCAGAAATTTCGGAGAACAGGGATTTCGGGTTCTGGGTGTAGCGAAGTCCCATTTTGAAGGAGATAATTTTCCAGAAAAACAGCAGGATTTCAGATTTGATTTTTTAGGTTTGGTCGTATTCTTCGATCCACCAAAGCGAGGTATTCAAGAAGTATTCCAACATATCTACGATGCTGGCATAAAAGTCAAAGTAATTACCGGAGATAATTCAGACACCACACAAAGTATTGCTGCACAGGCTGGAATTGTGAATACAGTTGATGCGATAGAAGGTAAAGCTATTATGAATTACAGCGAGGATCAGCTTTTGGAAGAAGTGGAAAAAAAGGTATTATTTACCCGTATGTTTCCCGATGCAAAACTTACGGTGATCAATGCCCTGAAAAAGAAAGGTGAAGTAGTGGCTATGCTGGGCGACGGTGTAAACGATGGTCCGGCATTGAAAGCTGCTCACATAGGTGTGGCTATGGGTAGTAAGGGGACTGAAATAGCCAAAGCAGCCGCCTCTTTGGTTATTACCAACGATGATTTGGATAAACTTATCACGGCTATAGCTGCCGGACGACGGATATACAGCAATATAAAAAAAGCTATTCAGTATATTATTTCCATTCATATCCCAATCATACTTACAGTATCTTTGCCGCTGTTCTTAGGGTGGATATTTCCGCACATTTTTACACCGGTTCACGTTATTTTTCTCGAACTGATTATGGGACCTACCTGCTCATTGGTTTATGAAAATGAACCGATGGAAAAGAATACTATGCAACAAAGCCCCCGAAAAATGACCGAAACTTTTCTTAACTGGAAAGAACTTACCATCAGCATCGTACAAGGGCTTTTTATTACAGCAGGAGTGTTATTTGCATATCAATGGAGTGTTATTCAAGGCGGAAACGAGGAAAAAACAAGGGCAATGGTGTTCACCACACTAATTTTTGCCAACATCCTGCTAAGCTTTACAAACCGTTCGTTTTATTATAGCATGTTTGACAGTTTTAAGAACCGAAACATCCTCTTTCCTGCAATCAGTAGTTTGACCCTGATATTGCTTTTTGCTATACTGTATATCCCGGCAGTATCAGTTTTCTTTAAGGTGACGAACTTAGGTCTTACTGAATTATCACTTGCAGTACTTATATCCGCTGTTTCGGTGCTTTGGTTTGAGGCTTACAAATGGATGAAAAGACGGAAGAAGAATTGATTTTTTTCATTTAACAGTTTAAGTAGAAAACAATTTTTCTATAATAAGAGAAAGGCAACGAAATATGGCAAATATATTCTTTAATGACACCAAATCAAATAAATGCCTGTATTCAATTTCCATTACTAATGGAGCAATATCGGCAGGTTCAATGGCAATTTTTAATGGTAGCTACCATACAATCTCTATATAATCTATGTGAAAATTATTATTTAATTCTCCTGTAGAGTATAGATTATGTTGCCATATATATCATTTAATAATCGATACTCATGAATGAATTTAGCAATAAAACAATTACAAAACTGGCTATGGAAATAGATGTCTTATCTAAAGATAATAAGGACATCATTCAACTATGTGAAACAATAATTCATAAAATTTTAGAAAATATGGCTACGTTGAAAAAATTTGTATTACAGAATGGCTTTCAGAGTGAAAATGAAGAAATTCACTTTTTTAAGCATCTAAAACCTTTGATACTTTCCAAACTGATCTACTACAATTCAATCTACAAAATTAAGACAAAAATGCCATTTGGAGGAATGGAAGTGATAAAGACATATTTGAATAATGAAATATTAAAATTGAAAATTTTCTCTGACAATAATCTTGATTTTTGCAAATATTATAGAACAAACAGTACCTATCTTGACCATAAGTATTTTGTTAGGGGCAGATATGATATCAAATTAACTCTTGACACCTTCTTTTTTGAAGTTGACCACAGCTTTTCGACTTCTTATGATTACAAGGTAGCCAAAATTATTTCCAATGATTTAATAAAAGTCTATTTGGAAAATAAGCTGTCTAATATTTCATCAAACTCTATAATGAAAACCGTCTTCTTCCAATTCTTTAAGTTGCAGGATGAATAGAAGGAAGTTGCAGTGGAGATTTAAGGAAAACAAGATAACATCACTAAGAAGCATTATTCACATATCAAAACTTTTTCATCACCACCACACCGCCGATAATGAGCAGCATACCCAATATACGCCCGATGCTGACAGGCTGCGGCTGTGCGCCCAATACCTGAAAATGTTCCATCAGCATAGAGATTAATAATTGACCTGCCACCACCAATCCGAAAGTGAGTCCGGGACCAATTTTCGGAAATGCCAATACGATAACGGTTACATAAAACGCTCCCAAAACTCCGCCTGCCCAGGCATACGCCGGCGCTTCACGGATGCCTTTCCACGATACGTTTTGCGAGGTGAGAAAAATATAAACGATTAATGCCACCACGCCCACTGCAAACGAAATCATCGAAGCGTGAACAGGACTGCCGCCTGTTTTGGCGAGTTTGCTATTAAGCCCGGCTTGCAGCGGAAGAAATGCTCCCGCCAAAAATGCCATTGCGATCCAGATTATTTTATCCATTGTTTTCGATTTTTAGTTTAATGATTAATAAGCTCTTTTATATTGCCACGGAACATCCGGCGTTTGTCCGAGTTCTATTGCCGCATCCACAGCGAAATAAGGATTGCGTAAATGTTCTCTTGCTATTACGATGAGGTCGGCTTCGCTGTTTTCAATGATTGCATTTGCCTGATGTGCATCGGTAATCATTCCTACCGTGCCTACGGGCATATTGGCGGATTCTCTGATGGCAGTAGCCAAAGGCAATTGGTAATTCGGTTTTACAATTGAAGGGTCAACCTGTACAAATCCGCCGCCCGATGCGGTTATTAAATCCACACCGCTGTCTTTTAAAATCTCTGTCAGTTTCAGACTGTCGGCTAATGTCCAAGCTTCGGGTTCGTTGCTGTAATCAACCGCCGAAAGCCTTACCAGCAAAGGCATTTCATCGGGAATAGTATTACGAACTTCATTTACCACTTCTACCAAAAGTCGTATCCTGTTTTCAAAACTGCCACCGTATTCATCGGTTCTTTTATTGATCAATCCAGAATAAAATTGATGCAATAAATAACCGTGAGCAGCGTGCAACTCAATGGTGTCAAACCCTGCTTTTATCGCGTTTTTTGCTGCTTGGGCAAATTGATTTTTCACTTCCTGTATTTCCTGCAAAGTCATTGCCTGCGGATGGTGGGCATTGATAGGCGTAGCAGAAGAACTTTTAGGTATCCAGCCGCCTTCTTCCAAGGGGAGCGGTTTCATTCCTTCGTTGGGATGTTTACTGCTGGCTTTTCCGCCGGCGTGCCAAAGCTGTACACCCATTTTTGCACCCTGCTGATGCACAAAATCTACAATAAATTTCCAACCTGCAACCTGGGCTTCGTTCCATATTCCGGTGTCGTAAAGGGTACACATGGCTTCGGGAGAAATGGCGGTACATTCGGTGAGAATCAATCCGGCACCACCCACGGCACGGCTGCCCAAATGCACTAAGTGCCATTGTCCCGGAATGCCGTCAACGGCGCTGTATTGCTGCATCGGCGAAAGAGCGATGCGGTTTTTGAGGGTCATATCCCGCAACCGCAGCGGGCTAAAAAGATGTTTCATTTTTATCTGCTTTTGTTGACACAAAGTTCAGCAACACTATCGTCAACAAAAATGAAGCAGCTTAAAAAATAAGGTTGAAGTAGTTCAAGATTTTTTACCCACTTTATTATTCCTGATTTTGGAAAGAAATTCGGTGGACATTCCCAGGAAAGATGCAATGATGTATTGCGGAATACTGTTGACAAACTGCGGATATTTCTGCACAAAGCTTTCATATCGCTGTTCAGCATTTTGGGTGAGGTTGGTGATGATCCGGCGTTGCTGGGCGGCCAGTCCACGCTCGGCAATGATGCGGAAAAAAGTTTCAAATTTAGGATTGGAGGTTTTGAGCTTCTGCTCATTTTCGTAACTCAATTGTAAAACGGTGGCGTTAGAAACCGCTTCAACAAACAAGGTAGCAGGTTGCTGATAGATATAGCTGTTGTAATCGGTAATCCACCAATCATCAATGGCAAGTGCAATGGTGGTTTCCTGCCCGTGGTCATCTACAATAAACGACCGCAACGCCCCATCAATGATATAATAGCGGTGTCGGGCTACAAATTCGGGTTGAATGACAAACTGCTTTTTACGCAGTTTTTTCTCCTGAAACATAGCAGCAAATTCCAATGCTTCGGCATCCGAAACATCTACCCGCTGACGGAGAAATGTAATTATTTTTTGTGTCGGAGAATCCATTTATTTTATCTCTTTGATACGTTTGTCATTTTTCGCCGTTTCTTTCCCCCAATCGGCAATAACTTTCAATACGGGAATGAGTGTCCTCCCAAAATCTGTTAGTTCATAATCTACTTTTAAAGGTGGTTTGCTGGTGTGAACAGTACGGGAAATCAAACCATCTTCTTCCAATTCTTTCAATTGCAGACTGATGGTGCGTTCCGTAACCATTGGCAGCTCTTTACGCAATTCATTATATCGTTTTTTTTCGATTAGATGAATGAGGATTACAGCCTTCCATTTTCCGCCTATATACTTCATTGTCAAGCTGGTGCTGCAAGGAAATTGTTTATTGTCTATACAATACATCTGTTACTATCATTTTTATCCGTTATTGCAAATGTACAATACTATATTTAGTTTTGCAACTATAAATTATATAGTTTAATTAAAAACGGAAAAATGGATTTTACAACAATTGCACAAAACAGGTACACAACAAAATAGTACGACCCAAATCAAAAAATATCATCTGATAAAATTGAAGAACTGAAAGAAATAATTGGTTTAAGTCCTTCTTCAATTAACAGTCAACCGTGGAATTTTTACTTTATTTCGGATGAAACCACAAAGCGACAATTGGCAGAAGTATCTTATTTTAACGAGCATAAAATTAATGATGCCAGTCATTTGGTGGTGTTTACCGTTATTGATAAGGTGGAAAAATTTGAAGAGCAGATTCAACAAAATTTGCCACAGGGGTCGATTGATTATTATAACAACTTTCTGAAACCCTTGCCCGAAGCGGAAATCAAATCCTGGTTGCAACACCAGGTGTATCTTTCTTTAGGTTTTTTCCTTAGTGGTTGTGCTGTTATAGGGATTGATAGTACACCTATGGAAGGGATTAAAAACGCTGAGTATGATAAAATACTAAAATTGGATGGCTACAAAACGTTATTTGCCGTGGCTATCGGTTACAGAAATCCCGAAGACAGTAATCAGCCGTCTCGCAATCCTAAATCATGTTTATCATCAAAAAACATTATTCACTCTATATAATCTAAACATGAAAAAAAGTATTATTACGGGCTTAGCCATATTGTCGCAATATTTGTTACAGGCTCAGGAAGTAAAGAAATTTACTTTAGCAGATTTACCAAGTAAAAATGTCAATTCACTATTAACTCGTGGAAGTATTTTTGGCGAACAAGGCAACATAGGATATTTCACTTATAAAAAAGGGCCAGTTGTTCCAACTCATCAACACAGTAATGAGCAGTATTCTATTATTATCAAAGGTAGTGTAGAAGTACAAATCAACAATGATAAATATATCGTCAAAGCCGGAGATGGAATTATTATTCCGCCAAATGGAGGGTGTAAAGTAAACTGTGTCAAATAAAGAATTTTTATATTAGACACAGCAAATGGAAAAAGAGGAATTTGATTTTGAGCGCTTCAAGGAAGAAGCAATGAAAGGCCTTTATAAAGGCAAGAAAATGGGTGGTACAGACGGTGTTTTTGCCCCTATGCTAAAACACTTATTGGAATCGATGTTAGAAGGAGAGCTTGATCACCACCTGCAGGAGAATAAAGCTTCCGGAGAGTCGAACCGTAAAAACGGGAAGACAAAAAAGACCGTAAGAAGCCTCCAATCGGGTCATTTTGAACTGGAGAGCGGTCGTGACCGAAACGGCACTTTCGAG
>NZ_FOZZ01000012.1 GCF_900116225.1 Sphingobacterium wenxiniae | reverse complement strand
ACGATCTTAGGCTCGAAAGTGCCGTTTCGGTCACGACCGCTCTCCAGTTCAAAATGACCCGATTGGAGGCTTCTTACGGTCTTTTTTGTCTTCCCGTTTTTACGGTTCGACTCTCCGGAAGCTTTATTCTCCTGCAGGTGGTGATCAAGCTCTCCTTCTAACATCGATTCCAATAAGTGTTTTAGCATAGGGGCAAAAACACCGTCTGTACCACCCATTTTCTTGCCTTTATAAAGGCCTTTCATTGCTTCTTCCTTGAAGCGCTCAAAATCAAATTCCTCTTTTTCCATTTGCTGTGTCTAATATAAAAATTCTTTATTTGACACAGTTTACTTTACACCCTCGTGAAAAAGCCTAGCCTCTTAGTCCAAGTTATATCCATAAGACAAGGGGATGGCACCTTTTTATTAAAAAGCGCTTTCACGACTTCAACACATAGGTTTTAAGCCTTCTTATTTTTACAATGCAGAATAATTTTCTAAAAATAAACCTCCTTATAATCGCTATAATCGCTTATAAAGAGGTTGTTTTTGATAGTATTTGATGTCTTTACTCTGAAAATTTGAGTTGTGCAACGGTTACCCTTGTTAGCGGTTCGGGCTTTACTGATTAAAATTGCCTAATTTCATTCTTAATAGTGGGTAGTTTCTGCCTTGGTCGTCCTTGTCTGTTCTTTCATATGTTTCAAATCCGAATTTTTGATAGAATTTAAAAGCTTTTGTGTTTTGCTCATTAACGTCAAGTTTGTCCGCATTTAGTTCTTCTACGGCAAAATTCAATAATTTACGTCCAAGTCCTTGTCCAAAAACATTTGGGTCTAAAAAGAGCATTTCTACTTTTTTGTCTGCAACTCCAATAAAGCCCAAAATCAAGTTTTCGTTCATCAAGCAAAAAACCTGAAAGTCATTAAAATTTATGTTACTTACTAATTCCTTAATTTCTTTAAAGTCATTTGGGGTCAAAAAGTCGTGTGTTGCAAGAACGGAATTTTCCCAGATCGTTAAAATCTGTTCTTTATAATTGTCATTATATTTATTTACCGTATAATTATCCATACTTATTTTGTTTCTTTATTTGAAAGGTTATTGTTTATGTTGTTGTATTTAATAAAAGTTGAAAATCTTACTTAAATATATCGTTATCAGCAAACAAGTCCCTATTATCAATAAGTTTACCAAGGCTCTAAAAATCCATTTTATATGTGATAGGTTATAGTTAATCTGTTTTGAAATAACTACAACAAATCCCATTAAAAGAAACCAGACGGTAAAGAATAGTGAAATTTTTCCTCTTATTATAGTTGTTACCAAATCGTGAACCAATCCGCAAAAAATAAATGTGAAAATTACAGCAAGTCCAATTGGGAATATCTTTTTTAAAGGTTTAAATATTTTTGTGCCTAAATAATATCCGAATATTGGATTCCAAAAATTCCAAAAAACAGAAAAGTTTTTAGCACCAAGCGACCTTTGTAAATTATTACGAAGTGAGTTTGAATGACCGATTGGAACACCGTTTTTCTTTTTTACATACTCTGATAAATTCATTTAGTTTTATTCTGTTTTTTTTTCTTTTTCTATAGAAGTGTATCACATTTTGCAAAATGCTTAATAGATTTTTTTGAATTTGTTGATATCCGCACGGTTGCTCATAGCCTGACCGCCAACTTATAAATATACGAAGTTTTTCCAAATCAATCAATTTCTTATCTTGTTGTTTATCAGTTAAATTCCTCTTTTATGCCTTTGAGATATTGAAAATACGAACCTCTATGGATATTGAAAATACGAAGGCTGTTTTTGACCCTAATTTGTTTCAGATTTCATGGGGTACGCACAACGGTAAAAAAGTAATTTGGATAAAATTCGATTACGACCAAAATCTTATCCAATAGCTCCGAAGTCAGACAAAAGGCTTGGCAGGTGGCAGACAATTCGTATCATCGCCAAGTTTGTGTACTGGACGCGGATGTAGCTGGTAAAGACGTTTTGCTCAAAATATCCGAAACCAACCTGCCCGAATTTCAAAAATACCAAAACCTTCTCAGCCTAACGCCATTAGAGCGTATCCCATAGAAAACACAATCTATTAAATGGCTTTAGCCAAATAAATCTTTTCGCTACCTTTGTCAAAATAAAAATCCATTAATAACATTGACTTCAACTACAGATATACAGCTACTGACACCACAGCATTGGAAAGATTATGAATTAATTGATTGTGGTGATTTTGAAAAATTGGAACGCTTCGGTGATCTTATTTTGATTCGTCCCGAACCGCAGGCCGTATGGCCTAAAGCTTTGGGCGATGCCGAGTGGAACAAACGTTACCATATTAAATTTAGAGGCCGTTCGGCGACATCTGGCGATTGGTTGAAGAAGAACCCCAAAACACTGGATCGCTGGCATATTGCGTATAAAAATAATGATGCCGCCATTAAGTTTCGTTTAGGGCTGACTTCCTTTAAGCATGTTGGTGTTTTTCCGGAACAAGCAGTTAACTGGGATTATATCTCACAGTCTGTGCGTTCATTTTCCGCTGAAAAACCAAAAGTGCTGAATTTATTTGCATACACCGGTGGAGCATCTTTGATAGCAAAGGCTGCGGGTGCGGATACGACACACGTGGATTCTATTAAGCAGGTGGTGACTTGGGCAAATGAAAATCAAGAAATCTCGGGTTTGGATAATATTCGTTGGGTCGTGGAGGATGCGTTGAAATTCGTGAAACGGGAATTAAAACGTGGCAATAAGTATAATGGTATTATTTTAGATCCGCCGGCTTACGGACACGGACCGAAAGGAGAAAAGTGGAAATTGGAAGACCATATCATGGAAATGATGCAGGATGTGATACAACTGCTGGATCCGAAAGAGCATTTCCTTATTTTGAATACGTATTCCTTAGGATTTTCTTCGGTTATTGTTGAGAACTTAATCAAGACTGCTTTTCCGCAGGTGGAAAACTTAGAAATCGGTGAATTATATCTTCAAGCTACGGCTGGTCCTAAATTACCATTGGGTGTCTTTGGTAAGTTTAGAAAAATAGCAAAGTAAAAAACAGGCTATATCTCGATATAGCCTTGTTTTATTTTTATATATAGTGATTGGTCTTGCTATTTAATGAAGGATAAGTTCTCTAAAGCTTTTTTTGCATGCATGAGCTGTGTAGCAATACTTTCCCCAGCGTATCCCGAAAACGTTTTGTTGAATTCAGATTTTAAAGATTCGTAGTAGCCAATCCCTTCTATAAGCTGCTTTTTGAATTTCTCCAGATATTTTATCTTTTTATCGTTTACTTCCCGCCAGTTTGTCTCTACATATTTTTTGATATGATCTACATAAAGGTTTAGTTCATTGATAAAAAACGGCGGACGCTGAATACTCGCCAGAAGATTCTGACGACCATATATATGATCCACCATCTGTTGTAGCGAATATGTTTTTTTGAAATAAACGGTATTGGGTCCTGGACAGATGGCTACAGCCGTGTTTTCTCTACTCTTTTGGATGTTATAGTGAACGTAAGCTGAAGTTGCCAACCCCTGGCATAAGCAGATTTTTTCGGTAATTTCCTCAAATCTTTCCTGATGTTGTTCCGTTGGAAGTTTTTGTGCATCCAGTTCCTTGAGCTTCAGGTTTTGGTATTCGCGAGAAGCAGTACAAATCGGTTCGGTGGTGAATTCTTGGTTGGAAACTAAATATTTCTTCGTGCAGGGACTTCCCGGACGACCTTTGTCGATACGCTCTAAACGTTGTCTTTCAGCCGAAGTGTTTCGAAAATTATTGAAAGGAACACCTAAAGGAGAGGCACCGCTGACATAAAAATCATCTGAGGTAGCTTTTACCAAACATTCTAAAGTGTCTTTGTCGACTGTTGTCGCTTCAGGAACCAATAAGAAAGGTGATCCCCATCCCGTGCGGTCAAAGCCGTAATGATTTAAGAGAAAATGCTGTTCGTTGGCTGTTCCGATTCCACCTTGTACCGTATATTTTATAGATGGTTGCAGCGTGAGGGAAATACCTTTCTCCTGCAATGCTTGTTCATAGATGGGAAGTAACTCTTTGATGAGTGCGGATTTATTGTTTTTGAACTCTTCTAAGATTGGACCTAGTAAGAAACCGTCGGTCGCGAAAGCATGTCCTCCACAGTTCAGCCCTGATTCTACACGGAATTCAGAAATCCATAGTCCTTTTTTTGCCAAAAATTTAGCTTGGATAAGGGCTGAACGATAATCGGATACTTTTAGAATAATTCTCTTGTTAAAAGTGCCGTCCGCTTGGGGGTAGAATGCTGATAGTTCAGCTATATAAGCATATAAACGGGGATTCATTCCTGCAGAAAGAATCACCGAGGATTGCAAATTAGACTGCGCAAAACCACGGATGGCGGATAATGCATCGGAAAATTGTTCTGCTAAAGGGATGCCATGTGCATCTGTATTAATTTTGTCTACTTTAGACATAATATTCACATCAATGTCGCCGGGTACAATAAACTGTTTTAAACCTCTTTGTAATGCTTTTCTACTGTCTATATTATCCGTTTGGAGCATTTGCAGGTATAGTTTTTTTGCTAAACTTTGCTCTGGCAACAATTCGAAATATTGTTGTAGATCTTTGTTGCTGTCAAAATTACCTTCTAGCAGATCCTGAATCTGTTCTTGTACAATTTCCTGAACGAGATTAAGGTAAGCTGTAATCCGTTTTGCTCTATAATCGTGCGCTTTTTTGCTTATAGGCTCGTACGCTTTTTGATAGCAACCCGCATAATAATGACGCATGCGTTCTATAAGTTCGTCGTCTACGATAGACATGACTGAAGAAATTCCGAATTTTGCAACTTTGAGTGGTGTGTCAATCGAAAAAGCCAGACCTAAAACGGGGATGTGGAAATGATGCTCCATGTAATACTGATATGGATGCAAGTTCCAGAAAGATTAGCTAAAAGAAAGTAATCTCAGCGGTATAAAAATATGATGTTCATCATGTTGCTATTCAAATACGACTGTTTTATTCCCTTGAAGCATAACTCGATCTTCCGTGAGTAACTGTATAGCATGGCTCAATACGGCTTTCTCAATTTCCTTTCCAGCAGAAATAAGTCGTGGGACATCGTAACTGTGGTTAATGGACTTGGTCCGTTGTACAATAATAGGTCCTTCATCCAAATCGTTTGTAACAAAATGAGCCGTGGCACCAATGATTTTTACACCTCGGGTATAAGCCTGACGATAAGGATTGGCACCAATAAAGGCAGGTAGGAATGAGTGGTGGATATTGATAAGCTTGTTCTCAAATTGGGCAACAAAAGTAGGGGACAATATACGCATGAACTTGGCCAGGATAATATAATCAGGATTGTAAGCGGCAATCTTATCCGCTAATTCTGCTTCAAACGTTTCCTTGGTTTTATGCTCATGCGTGACATGATGAAATGGAATGTCAAATTTCTCCGTAAATTCTTGTAGGCTTTCATAATTGCCTATAACAGCTTCTACTGTAGCATTCCATGTTTTGAAAAAATGCCTGGTCAGAATATCTGCTAAGCAATGGTGTTCTTTGGTGACCAAAACAACAATTTTTTTATCGTTAGCCGGGTTGATCACCACATCAACTTGTGGAGGCAGGTTTTGCTCCAGCTCCTTTTGTAAACCATCCACATGCTCCACAACGCCCGAACAGACCACACGTATGAAGAATTTCTGATTGGCTTCATCCACAAATTCACGCATGGAAACTATGTTCATCTGGTGTCGTGCTATCACATTGGAAACACTGGATACCAATCCAGTACTATCCTTACACTGGATCAAGATTAAGGTTTGGTTGTGCATATTTTTAAAATAAAACCTTTATGGTTTAATTATTGATTAAAGGGGGTGTCTAAAACGCTAAACATCATCGTCATTGCGAGGCAACGAAGCAATCTAATGATGTCAAAAACGCAGATTGCTTCGTCGCTGTGCTTCTCGCAATGACCCGTTTTTACGGTTTGCGAACCTTTTAGACACCCACTTTAAAATACTCTCTTATACAGCTATTGCCGCAGCTTTAGCAAGCTCTTCTTCCAAATCTACTTCAACGCGTAAATTCTCTACAATATGTTTCTGTCGATCAGGAGTGTTCTTGCCCATGTAATATTCTAACAGCTGAGGCAATCGGTTTTCTTTAGAAAGAATGACCGGATCTAAGCGCATATCCTTACCGATGAACAAACCAAACTCAGAAGGTGATATTTCACCCAATCCTTTAAACCGTGTTATTTCCGGTTTACCGCCTAATTTGGCGATGGCACGTTGACGCTCTTCATCGGAATAGCAATAGATGGTCTCTTTCTTATTCCGCACGCGGAAAAGTGGTGTTTGGAGAATAGAAACATGTCCTGCCTTTACTAAGTCTGGGAAGAATTGTAGGAAAAAAGTTAACAACAATAGGCGGATGTGCATACCATCTACATCGGCATCGGTAGCAATCACGATATTGTTGTAGCGTAATCCGTCCAGACTATCTTCAATATTCAATGCGTGTTGCAGGAGGTTAAACTCTTCGTTTTCGTAGACAATCTTTTTAGACATGCCGAAGGAATTCAAAGGCTTTCCCTTTAAACTGAAGACAGCTTGCGTTTGTACATCACGGGATTTGGTGATGGAACCACTCGCAGAATCACCCTCCGTAATGAAGAGCGTGGTTTCCTGATTGCGTTCATGCTTGTCACTAAAGTGCAACTTACAGTCACGCAATTTCCTGTTGTGTAAAGATGCCTTTTTAGCGCGTTCGTTTGCTAGTTTTTTGATGCCGGCGATGTCTTTGCGTTCGCGTTCGGATTGTAGGATGCGTTTTAACAGTGCATCTGCTGTGTCAGCATTTTTATGTAAATAATCGTCTAATGCTTTTTTGACAAAATCATTGATGAAAGTCCTTACGGTGGGTCCTTCTGGACCAATGCTCTGTGAACCTAATTTGGTTTTGGTCTGCGATTCGAAAACAGGTTCCTGCACTTTGATGGCAATTGCCCCAATAACGGATGCACGAACATCGGACGCGTCAAATTCTTTTTTGTAAAACTCCCGAATGGTTTTTACGACGGCCTCACGGAACGCGGCTTGGTGCGTACCACCTTGTGTTGTGTGCTGACCATTGACAAAGGAATAGTATTCCTCGCCATATTGTTGACCATGGGTCAGCGCAATCTCAATATCCTCTCCACGAAGATGGATAATTGGGTAGCGCATGGATTCGGTATCGATATTACGCTCCAAAAGATCCTTTAGTCCATTTTCTGATATGAACTTTTGACCGTTGAAATTGATGGTCAGACCGGAATTAAGGAAAACGTAATTCCACATCATATTCTCTACAAATTCCATACGAAACTTGTAGTTTCTGAAGATTGTATCGTCTGGGTAGAAGCTGGTTGCTGTACCGTTTCGCTGGGTTGTTTCTTTCTGTTCGTCGCTGGTTAGTTCCCCACGGCTGAATTGTGCAATACGGGTAACACCTTGGCGATAGGATTGAACTGTAAATTGATTGGACAGCGCGTTGACGGCTTTGGTACCGACCCCATTTAACCCTACCGATTTTTGGAAAGCTTTACTGTCATACTTACCGCCCGTATTGATTTTGGAGACCACATCTACTACGGAGCCAATTGGAATACCACGACCATAATCCCGCACGGATACTTTATTGTCGTGTACGGTAATGTCGATAGTTTTACCGGCACCCATAACAAATTCGTCAATGGAGTTGTCTACAACTTCTTTCAGCAGGACATATATCCCATCATCGTAGGCAGAGCCATCGCCCAGCTTCCCAATGTACATCCCCGGACGCAGTCGAATATGTTCTTTCCAATCCAGCGACCGTATGCTGTCTTCGTTATATGTAGTCATATGGTTATTCTCAGTTTTACTTTGCTAACAAAAATATGAAAAAAAGTACGGATGAGAGAAAAGACAATAGCTATACCATGTTTTTGAGAATTTCTCATGATATATCGTCTTGCATGATACTTATTAAATCCTTATTTTTAGCCAAAAGCGTAATTTTAATATTTATGGAAGAAATAGAGAATAAATATAGTATTGAAGCGCCGGCCGCTTGGGCACCACAGTTGTCAGATGAAGATATTTTAGAAAAGATTAAAGAGAGCGATTTTTCTCAACAGCAGTATGATGATGGTAAAGATTTCTGCTATTTTCTGAGAAAGATTGAATATACGGATGATACGCAGAATGCCGAATATAATTGTATGGCTTATTCTGTGCAGCAACCGGGCACTTTGGAGTTTGCTTCTGTTAATGAATATGTACTTTATACATCGGAGCGTATTGTTTTTCATCGTATTGCTGTTCTGCGAGATGGGGTATTGTTGGATAAATTAGCAGATACAAAATTTAAGGTATTAGATAATGAAAATCAAAGTATAGACGGTGTAATCAACAGCTCCAAGAAGGTAAATATTACGATCAAAGATGTGCGGTTGCATGATATTTTGATAGTGGAGGATACACGTGTGCTGACTTTTACAGAGAAGGATTTCCTGCGCAAAGAACTGATTAAATATATGTGGTTCAGTCCAGATGTGTATTGGGCGTATGGCAGTTATGAATTTGATTTTGTTAATCAACGGACTAAGCCAATATCGTATAAAAAGATGTTTTTTCGGGATGAGGAGGGTAATCTGCAGCCAGATGAGACGGGAACATTAGCACCTGGTGAGTGTTACAGCATGAAGTTGGAGAACTTTAATAATGGTGTGGACGTTAACCGGGAAGTGTATCCATTTATAGATTTTGCAACAGCTCATTCTTATGAGGAGCTTGTGGATTTTGTCCATCCGTATTATCAGACGGCTGTCAGCACGAAACCGTTGGCGGAATATGCTGCAGATCTCGTGCAGAAGTTGGATGCTCTTGAGGAGTTGGAGACTAAGATAGCTTTCGGTATTGAGTATGTGCAGAACAATGTGCGTTATATCTATAACGAGGAAGAGATGCATGGGCACCGGCCACAAGACCCTTGGGTGACTTTTGAGTTTAAGCAAGGTGATTGCAAGGCAAAGACGGTGTTGATGAAGTGTGTGTTGGATTATCTGGGGGTAGATTCGGAGATTATATTGGTCAATTACAATGCAGACTTTTACCTAAATTATTATTTGCCTTCATTGTTCAACTTCAATCATGTGATCTTGAAAATTAATCATAATGGAAATTCTTATTTTGAAGATGCAACCTATCGGGATGAATATGGCACTTTAGGCAATCGTTCTTTTATCAGCTTCCTGAATTACCTGCCTATTAAACCTCAGGCTACTTTACAGCAAAGAGAAAGTTTTACCTATCCGGATTTTGCAATTTATGATGATATTTTGTTGGATGTAAAAGAGAATGTGGGGTATATCACCGTTAAAACAACATATCGCTATGGAAGAGCTAATTCTACACGTCGGTATTTTAAGAACACCAATAAGAAAGCGATTGTCGATAACATGAACAATTTTGCATTCGCATGTTTGGATATGGTTGAAGGTGAAAATAGTAGTGATAAGCGGCAATTGTTCAAAAATGCGGAAATGAATATTGTAGAAGATGATAAGGTAAACAATATTGTTGTCACGGAGTATAAGGCTTCTGTCGATTCTCCTTATTATGTAGGCACCGGGGGACATAAGTATTTGAAATTCTATGATTCGAATATCGTAAAACAGCATTTGAAAGATTATGTCCATAAAGACATTACGCATTGGCAGGTGTTTGATTCAGAAAAGTATCGGGTGACCATCCGTACGGATAAGCCGATCAAGATGGATGACGAGTATACCAATAAGCAACTCAATTTGGATTATCAGCATTTCAAATATAGTCTCAAGAAAAAGGTGGATAAATATGGAGCTACGGCCGATATTGAATTTATTCCGCTTTGTAATGTAGAAGTGCCGGTTGCGGAAGTAGCAGAT
The DNA here is from genome assembly GCF_900116225.1 of Sphingobacterium wenxiniae. Lineage (GTDB taxonomy): Bacteria > Bacteroidota > Bacteroidia > Sphingobacteriales > Sphingobacteriaceae > Sphingobacterium > Sphingobacterium wenxiniae. Next base: position 96,794 of record NZ_FOZZ01000012.1, on the reverse strand, counting down.
CTTCGAGAGAAATATGCTGCTGTAGGGAAAAGTGCATACGGCTTGGGTGTTTCGATGGCTAAGCCGGGTCTCTGGGATTCAATTAAGGGAATATTTGGAGGTAAATAAGATGAAAAGCTCGCGATTATCGCGAGCTTTCCCCCTTTTATCTACCAAAATCGTCTTGTACACGTACGATATCACTTTCATCAGAAGGGTTCGAAGCATCCGTGTGCTGCCAAATTTCAGCAATGACCCCATAACCTTCTAAGCCAATTAAACGGTGGCGTTCGCCCTGGGATAGGCGGATGAACTCGCCCTCGGTTAGGCGTTTTAATTCGTTTTCTTCATCGGTATTGGAAGTAACGACGCCAACTTCTCCCTGTACTACACGCCATATTTCTGCACGGCGATGGTGGTACTGCCAAGATAGGCGTTTCTGAGGTGCAACGATTAAGATTTTTGGGCTCAATTTCCCTGAAATTCTTAATTCCTGTACATCTAAACCATCAAAATATTGGTCTGCAAATTTTTGTGCTTGATCTTCGTTGATAACGAAAAAACCACCCCAAGGTCTTGTTTGGTCAATGTTATCGATGCCAAAGCCTTCGTTTTTTAATCTTTCTTCTATTTGGCTAAATAATTCGCCTTTATCAATATACTGTGCCATTTTTCTTTTTTTACGTGAAGGTAGAAGTTTTTAATGAAAAAAGCAATTGCATCTGTTGACTTCAAAAGTTTCTTTTTACACCATACAGATTTACCTTCAATTGATAGCCCCATATATTTTTCTTACTTTTGAGGTTCAGCGAAGATTTTCTAAATAAATATCCATGACAGCAATAAAATTTGATGAGCAAAATAAGGCTTTTATTCAAGCGGTTTCTTTTGTTAATCAAACCAATCAACCTTTGTTTTTGACAGGAAAGGCTGGGACGGGGAAAACCACATTTCTGAAATATATCCGGGAGAATTCCTATAAAAAAATGGCGATCACAGCCCCTACGGGCGTGGCGGCAATGAATGCCGGAGGAACGACCCTACATGCTTTGTTTTGGCTGCCTTTTGGAACTTTTATTGAGGATTATCCGTTGCAATGGAACGAGCAGGATGGACATATCTATAATAAAAGCCGGCTTTTTTCGACAATTAAGCTGACCAAGCAACGCCGTGCGTTATTGCAGGAGTTGGAATTGTTGGTGATAGATGAAGTCTCGATGGTACGGGCTGATACGTTGGATGCGATTGATGTGATTTTGAAATCCGTTCGTCGGGATGCGCGGCCGTTTGGAGGTTTGCAGATGCTGTTTATCGGGGATCTGTACCAATTGCCGCCGGTAGTGCGTGATCACGAATGGCAGGTGCTTCGCGACCATTATTCCAGCGCTTTCTTTTTTGATGCAAAAGTGCTGCGTGAAAATCCTCCAGTGATGCTGGAGCTGAATAAAATTTATCGGCAAAGTGATTCAGGATTTATTGACCTTTTGAACAATATCCGTAACAATCAATGTGCAACGTCCGACCTGGATAAATTACATGAGCATTATAATCCCGAGTTTTCTCCACAAGAAGGGGAGCAGTATATTACTTTGACCTCGCACAATAAATTGGCCGACCAGATCAATCAGCAAGAGTTGGCGAAGTTGTCGGGTAAAATGTATCAGGTGCGTGCTGTTGTAAAGGATGAGTTTAGTCAGGGAGCTTATCCTGCAGAAGAGTTGCTCGCTTTGAAGATCGGGGCGCAGGTTATGTTTATCAAGAACGATACCGGAGAAGATCGGAAGTACTTTAACGGTAAAATAGGTGTGGTGAAAGAATTGTTGCTGGATAAACATCAGGTAGTCGTTGGGTTTAATGATGGTTCGGAGGATGTGGTGGTTCGTCGTGAAACTTGGGAGAACATCCGCTATAAATACGATAAAGGAGAGGATAGAATTGAAGAAGAGGTGTTGGGTACTTTTTCCCAATTTCCGTTGCGGTTGGCATGGGCAATAACTATCCATAAGAGCCAAGGTTTGACGTTTGATAAAGCTGTTATTGATGCCGGGACATCCTTTGCCGCAGGACAGGTCTACGTGGCGTTAAGCCGGATGACGGGTTTGGACGGTTTGGTACTGAAATCCAAGATTCCGATGCATGCTATCCGTACAGATGGACAGGTGGTTAATTTTATGCAGCGTATGATGGCTGAGGAGGAAGTGAACAAAATGTTGGAGGTTTGCCAACGAAACTATCTGGGACAGATTTTGTTGCAGAGTTTCCGATGGAATGGTCTGGTGGAGACAGCGGAAGAGCTCCAGAAATCGCTTGCAGACCGAAATGTCGAAGGTAAGCCTGAAGCCTTGACTTATTTTGAGTCATTGATACAACAGCTGAAAGAGCAGGAGAAAGTTGCGAATAAATTCATTACGCAGCTTTACAGTATGTTGAGTGACAAAGCGCAGTTAGACTATAGTAAAATCTGTGAACGTAGTAAATCCGCCGTAGCTTGGTTCTTGCCAAAGTTTGATGAGGGTGTCTTGTTGCCCACGCAAGCGCATATTGATGCCTGGAAGATTAAAAAACGGACGAAGAGATATGTAGAGGAACTGAAATCGATGTTACTGGATTTCCGACGTAAAAAAGAACAGTTGGCACATTGTCTGACTATTGCCGATATTCTCACACAGGAAGGAGATCTTTCGCAGATGGTGGATAACATGAGTCGCACTGAACGTAGTAAAGATACCTCAGTGAAGCAGGAAGATGATGATGTGGTGAAAGACACAAAACAAATTTCATTGGATATGTTTCTAGATGGGTTGACGGTAGCGGATATTGCCCTGAAAAGGGGCATGGTGGAAGGTACGATTTATGGTCACTTGATTAATTTTGTTGGCACGGATATAGAAGCCGAAGAGCTGATGGATAAGGATAAGCTGGAGCACATGCTGGCGGTGCTACGCAAGCATGACGGAAAGTCTTCTTCGGAAATGAAGATGATACTGGGTGATGATTACTCCTATCCGGAAATCAAGCTTGGGCAAAGGGTCTTGGAAGTAGAGAATGCTTGATAAGCAAGATTGTACTTAAGGAATGCATAAAAATACTATCTTTGACCACAGAAGACCATGAGCGAAAACAAACCCAATAATAAGAAAAACCGATGGCTGGTGTTTGCCAGTATGCCTATACAGATGGGGGTGACCATTTATCTTTTTTATTGGGTTGGCAGTTGGCTGGATGGGAAATATGAAGTGGAAGGCGAGTGGTGGATGAAAGGACTGACGATGTTAGGGGTTGTAGTCTCTATGTATCAATTTATTAGACAAGTTAACTATTTGAATAAGGATGAATAATTACCTGAAGTTTTTGTTGCTTTTGGTTGGTGTTGCTGTATTGGGGTATGCTGGGCATACTCTTGTATTGACTAAATTGGATGTGCAGGTCTATTGGGAGCAGACGGGTTATACTTTATCTGGATTATATACGTTTTTTGGCGTTGCTTCCTTGTTGGTTGTTTTGCTGTTATGCGGGGTGAAGTATGCTATGCCTACTTATGTGGCTTTTGCATTTTTGGCTGGTTTTGTGTTGAAGGCTCTGACCGGCTATTTATTCATTCGCCACGGCTTTGGCCTCTTGGAAAATGACTTCTTAGAGTATAACTTTTTGACGGTGTTTTTCCTCTTTCTGTTTTTTGATGTATACGTTGCGTACGTGCTTGTAAATCAGGATACAACAACAGCAGAAAAATGAGTGTTCAAAAAGTTAAAAAAAGTTTAAGGAAATATGAATTAATGCCAAATAAAATTGTATTTTTGCGCAAATTTTAATACAATCTACATAATCAATATGGTGAGTCTTAAAAGAGCACTTTTATATTTTACGGCACTGTTTTTTGCAGTAGCGCCTGTGGTAACAAAAGCTGCAGAGGACACGATAGGAGAGAAGTCTCAAGCTGATGAAATCAATGAATACATTGCCCATCACTTGGAAGATGACTATTATTTCTCTCTTTTTGCAGATAGCGAGGCAGGCAAAGTTTATGGGTTTCCATTGCCCGTTATCTTGATTGATGGCGGTTTGAAAGTGTTTTCTTCGGGAGAGTTTGACCATGGGAAACAAGTTGTAGAAAAGGATGGGCAATATTACAAATTGTACCATGGTAAGATTTACAAAACAGGTGCTGATGGCGTGTTGGATTATGATGATAAGCACCACCCAACCAATGCAAAACCTTTGGATTTCTCCATCACTAAAAATGTTGTTGGATTAATGCTTGCAGCTTTGATTATGTTTGTTGCCTTTACTTCATTAGCGAAGACATACAAAAAAGGTTCTGGCAATCTGCCTAAAGGTGCAGGTCGCTTCTTAGAACCATTGGTATTGTATGTTCGTGATGAAATGGCAATTCCTAACATCGGTCACCGTTACAGAGAATTCATGCCATACCTATTATCGGTGTTTTTCTTGATTTGGATTTTGAACCTTCTGGGTATGACCCCACTTGGCTTCAATGTGACAGGTAATATCACTGTAACATTCTGTTTGGCTATTTTAACATTCTTGATTACAAATATCAAAGCGAATAAAGATTATTGGAAACATATTTTCTGGATGCCGGGTGTACCTGTGCCATTCAAATTTGTGCTCGCGCCAATCGAGGTGTTGGGCATGTTTACCAAGCCTTTCTCGTTGATGTTGCGTTTGTTCGCTAACATTACGGCTGGTCACTCGGTTGTAATGGGACTTATTGCCATTGTGTATTTGTTCCAGAATCAGTTGACTGTTCCGGGAAGTATCGGTGTGTCACTAGCTTTATCATTGATTTTGTTCTTTTTGGAACTATTGGTTGCTTTCTTGCAGGCCTTTATCTTTACCATGTTATCTTCATTGTTCATTGGTATGGCCGTAGAGGAACATCCGCATCACTAAGAATTATTGTTTAATTATATAAAATAAATATCATGTACAATTTAATTGGAGCAGGCTTGATCGTAATCGGTGCAGGTTTAGGTTTAGGTAAAATCGGTGGTTCTGCAATGGAAGCTATCGCACGTCAACCAGAAGCAGCAGGTAAGATCCAAACTGCAATGATCATTATTGGTGCCTTGGTAGAAGGTTTGGCATTCGGTGCTTTAATCTTAGGTAAATAATCACCAATAAGTGAAACTGAAGCACTAATGGATCAACGGTTGGTTGCCATTAGTGCTTTTAAAAAAGCAATAACGTAAAATTATTATAGCATAGATAATGGAAAAACTATTAGATCAGTTTTCGTACGGGTTGTTCTTTTGGCAACTTATTATATTGGTTATCGTCATCATCATTCTTGGTAAATTTGCTTGGAAACCTATCGTGAGCGCGTTAGAAGATCGTGAGAGAGGTATTTCCGATGCTTTACAAGCAGCTGAGAAAGCTAAATTAGAGATGGCGCGCTTGACCAATGAGAACGAGCAATTGTTGAAAGAGGCTCGTGCTGAGCGCGACGAAATCTTGAAAGAGGCGAAATCATTGAAAGATAAGATCGTGAGCGAAGCTAAAGCGGAAGCGCAAGAGTCGAGCAAGAGAATCTTGGAACAAGCGAAGATTGAAATTGAAGAACAGAAAAACAAAGCTTTAGCTGAGGTTAAAAATCAAGTTTCTTCCTTATCTTTGGATATTGCACGTAAAGTCTTAACAAAGGAATTTGAAGACAAAGGTAAACAAGAAGCTTTCGTTAGCGATTTGTTGAAAGATGTTAAATTGAATTAGTAGGAGCAAAACATTTTTTGCCCCTACGAGGAAATTTTTACTTTTTACTTTTTTAACCGAGCTTTAGCAAGCTCATCGAAGATAATTTAATACAATGTCCATTTTTACAGTCGCATCGAGATACGCAAAATCACTGATTGACCTAGCGCAGGAGCAAAACTCTTTAGAAGCGGTTAAGCAGGATATAGAAGCGGTGATTGTTGTGTTGAAATCTAACTCACAATTATTAGCTGTTCTTAAAAACCCTATTATCAGTGGTGATAAAAAGAATCAAGTGCTGAACGCTTTGTTTAATGGTAAGATCAGCCCGGTAATTGTGTCTTTTTTTACAATTCTGGTAAACAAAGGTCGTGCGGCCATCCTTTTGGATATTGCGCAAGAATTTGTTCGGGAATATAACGAAGTAAAAGGTATTGTACATGCTACCGTTACTTCAGCCGCTCCACTTTCTGAGGCTAACCAAACTGCGTTGCAGAAGCAAATTGCTGCAGAAATCAAAGCTGAAGTCGTTTTAAAGAATATTGTGAATCCAACATTGATAGGCGGATTCGTGGTGCGTGTGGGTGACAGACAGGTCGATGCAAGTATTGCAGGCAAGTTGAACAAATTGGAGAAACATTTTGTTAATCAAGGCGTATAGTTCTTGATCAGGAATAGTAATAAAATCAAAAACCCCTTATAATAATTACAATGATAGAGGTAAGACCAGATGAAGTTTCGGCAATTCTAAGACAGCAATTGTCAGGCTTTAAATCAGAAGCCGAGCTCGAGGAAGTGGGTACCGTACTGACTATTGGTGACGGTATTGCTCGTATTTACGGCTTAACTAAAGTTCAGTCCGGCGAATTGGTTGAATTTGATAACGGATTAGAAGGTATCGTGTTGAACTTGGAAGAAGACAACGTGGGTGTCGTTCTTTTGGGAGCATCTGATGAAATTAAAGAAGGTGACACGGTAAAACGTACTAACCGTATCGCATCTATAAAAGTAGGTGAGGGTATGTTAGGTCGTGTGGTAAATACATTAGGTCAGCCTATCGATGGTAAAGGACCTATCACGGGTGAAACATATGAGATGCCTATTGAGCGTAAAGCTCCAGGGGTTATTTACCGTCAACCTGTAACTGAGCCGTTGCAAACAGGTATCAAAGCGATTGACGCGATGATTCCAGTAGGTCGTGGTCAGCGTGAGTTGGTTATCGGTGACCGCCAGACTGGTAAGACTGCGGTATGTATCGATACTATCTTGAACCAAAAAGAATTTTACGATGCAGGGCAGCCTGTATTCTGTATATATGTTGCTGTAGGCCAAAAGAACTCTACAGTAGCGAACATTGTACGTGTATTGGAAGAAAAAGGAGCTATGGCGTATACAGTAGTTGTTGCCGCATCAGCTTCTGATCCAGCTCCTATGCAGTTCTACGCACCAATGGCAGGTGCTGCTATCGGAGAGTTCTTCCGTGATACCGGTCGTCCAGCATTGATTGTGTATGATGACTTATCAAAACAAGCAGTAGCTTACCGTGAAGTATCTTTGTTGTTGCGTCGTCCACCGGGCCGCGAAGCTTATCCTGGAGACGTATTCTACCTACACTCTCGTTTATTGGAAAGAGCTGCGAAGATCAACTCTTCAGATGATATCGCACGTAATATGAACGACCTTCCTGCCTCTATCAAGCACTTGGTAAAAGGTGGTGGTTCATTGACCGCTCTTCCTATTATCGAGACACAAGCGGGTGACGTTTCTGCTTATATTCCTACAAACGTAATCTCCATCACAGATGGTCAGATTTTCTTGGAATCCAATTTGTTCAACGCAGGTATCCGCCCAGCAATCAACGTAGGTATTTCTGTATCTCGTGTAGGAGGTAATGCGCAGATCAAATCCATGAAGAAAGTATCAGGAACCTTAAAACTTGACCAAGCACAGTACCGCGAACTGGAAGCTTTCGCTAAATTCGGTTCGGATTTGGATGCGGCTACTAAAGCTGTATTGGACAAAGGTGTACGTAACGTGGAAATCTTGAAACAAGGACAGTACTCACCTGTGTCTGTAGAGAAGCAAGTTGCGATTATCTATGCTGGTACTAAAGGTCTGTTCCGTTCAGTGCCTGTAAATAAAGTGCGTCAGTTTGAAGAGGAATACTTAACGCAATTGGAGCAACGTCATCCAGAAGTGTTGGCAGCTTTGAAAGCAGGTAAATATACAGACGAATTGACTGACGTATTGGATAAAGTAGCTAAGGAATTAGCAGCAAAATATTAGATAGTATTCAGTACAAAGTATTGAGTATTGAGTACGATGAGAATTATCTCACTACTCACTACTCAATACACACTACTATAAAGAAGAATGGCAAATTTAAAAGAAGTTAGAAACCGGATTACCTCGGTGACCTCCACGCAACAGATTACCAAAGCGATGAAGATGGTAGCTGCGGCGAAGTTAAAACGTGCAACTAATGCGATTGTGCAATTGCGTCCTTATGCCAATAAACTTAGGGATATCTTGGCACAAGTTTCTGCTTCTGTTGAAGGTAATGATTCTCCATATACACAAGACCGCATTCCTACGAAGGTATTGGTGGTTGTATTGACTTCAAATAGAGGTTTGGCTGGAGCTTTTAATGCCAATGCTATCAAGACTGCTTCGCAATTAATCGCGAATAAATACGCAGAACAATATGCGCAAGGTAATGTAAGCATTATTGGTATCGGTAAACGTGGGCATGATTTCTTCTCGAAACGTGGATATAACGTAATTGGTGAGAACCATGACTTGTATAGCGATCTGAACTTCTTAAATGTATCCAAAGTAACAGAATACATCATGGAAGAGTTCAAGGAAGGGAATATTGATCGCGTGGAAGTAGTGTATAACCAGTTCCGTAATGCTGCGATGCAGATTTTAACTGCCGAACAGATTCTTCCTTTGTTGCCAGAGGAAAAAGCCGAACAGCAAAACACTGCAGAGGTAGATTATATCATTGAGCCTTCGAAAGAAAAGATCATTGAGGAATTGATTCCGAAAGCGATTAAAATACAATTGTATAAAGCTGTGTTGGATTCTAATGCATCTGAGCATGGTGCGCGTATGACAGCAATGGATAAAGCGACTGAAAATGCGGGTGATTTATTAAAATCATTGAAACTGTCCTATAACCAAGCGCGTCAAGCGGCAATTACAACCGAATTGACAGAAATCGTATCCGGTGCGGCGGCATTGTCCAACGGATAAGGAGATGTAAATAGAATAGAAGACGGGAAGCTAATTAGCTTCCCGTTTTTTGTTTATGTTTTTTGCATGCTAAACTAGAAAAACATAGTTTTAATAATATTATAGATAATCATTAAGATGAAGATTAAAAAGATTGGGTCTATGGGGAGATTTCTTGGCATATTGTTGTTGGCTGTAGCTGCCCAGAACGTTTCCGCACAATCAGCGAAAACAAAAAAAGCAATTGTCATTATCGTCGATGGAATTCCTGCGGATATGATTGAGCGGGTACATACACCGTTTATCGATGCTGTCAGTAAAGATGGGGGCTATACCCGGGCTTATATGGGAGGAGAACGTGGCGGTTATTCTGAAACACCGACAATATCCGCAGTTTGTTATACCAGCATGATGACCGGCACTTGGGGCAACAAACATAACGTATGGGGGAATGGTTTGGAGAATCCAAATTATAACTATTGGACGATGTTTCGTTTTCTTAAAGCGACAAAACCGGAAAGTAAGGTAGGTATTTACTCCACATGGTTGGACAATCGCACCAAATTACTCGGTGAAGGATTGGATCAAACTGGTAAATTGAAAATGGATTACCATTTTGATGGATATGAGCATGACACGGTACGTTTTCCGCATGACATGGAATCGATTTATATCAATAAAATTGATGAGGAAGTGGTCAAGCAAGCTTCGCAAAGCCTGCGTGCCGATGCACCAAATTTTAGCTAGGTATATTTACAATATACTGATGATGCGGGACATCGTTATGGAGATGGGGAAGGTATGGTAGATGCGATAGCAAAAGCGGATAGACAGGTTGGAGAACTATATGCTGCTATTCGCTATAGGGAGCAATATCATAATGAGGAGTGGATGTTTATTGTTATTACGGATCATGGCAGGGATGTCGCTACTGGATTCTCACATGGCGGGCAATCTGAGCGAGAAAGAGGAATCTGGATTGCAACCAATGCTAAAAATCTGAATCAGCACTTTCATGCCCATACCCCCGCTATAGTAGATATTCTACCTTCCATGGCTCGCCATTTGGGGGTAAGTATTCCTACAATACAGCGATATGAATTAGATGGTGTGCCTTTTATTGGAGATGTATCCATAGCTGACCCCACGGCTAAATTGGAGAACAATAAGTTGACGATTACCTGGACACCTTTTAGCAGAGAAGGAAAAGTCAAAATATACGTAACACCGACAGATAACTTTAATAAGTCCGGACCCGGCAACGCAGATGAATATGCACTGATTGCTGAAGTGGATTTGGCTAAACGTAAAGTAGAAGTTGAACTTCCCGAAGCGTTTGCACAAGAGCAAGCCTTCAAGATTGTTATCGAAGGCGAGCATAATGCGCTTAACCGCTGGGTGAAGAGGTAAGGAAAAATAAGTTGATGAAAAATAGGCGTGCTTCAGGATAGGAGACACGCCTGTTTTAATTTAGATTAGTTTTCGTAAATTTTAAGTATTTATTTGGGCATATTTCTTAATTCTTTAAGTCTATTTCGGCTGTATACCTGACGATAATTGCCATAGGAGAGGAGACAAAACGTGCTCTTATGAGGAGTGGTTTAAAATTTTTTTACCCAATCAAACCTATAAGGTTTTCGAAACCTTATAGGTTTTTTCTGTAAAAACTCCCTGTGACTGGAAGAGAAAAATAACAGCGTAAGAATCTGTTTAAATTTCTATTTTTTCTTTTGTCCTCCTGTTAACAAAGTAAACTATATAATTTTTCAGATTCTTCCATCGCCTGAGATGAGATGCAGTGGTAGGCCTCAGAATAATAACTCCAATTAGTCCAAGATGAGGAGATCGTCTAACCCTCCATTTTGAGGGTATACATGTAAACAACGACAACATACATTGAGACATTGCGTGTATACATTTGCTTATTGAGCATACGCAAAGAGGCATTGATTACATACAAAGAGACATTGAGCATACGCAATGTGTATATTCTGCTATACATGTACATCTTGAGCATACTCCGTACGATGCGGCATGTATGCCTTTTCGTATTGCACACACTCGGCGACGGATTGAGGGAGTGCTATTAAATCTTGCGTACACGCAAAGCTATACCAAGACTGGTCAATGGCGTTTTGTATGTACGCAAGATGTAACCGAACCTGCGCAACACATTCTTGAGCAGGCTCATGCTTACACCGCATACACGTGTTCTTTGCTTGTATATCGTCAAAACAACGTTGTTTGATGGATTATTGCCTCCCTTTCCTCTGGTTCTTTTCCAATACGCTGCTTGCATCCCGTTTTCTGTACCAATCGATTTGATCAAAACCCATCAACGAAAGTCTTCCGCTTCTGATAGACCATCGATAGGCAGCATCCGAGATCTTCAGGTAGTCCATGACCTGATTTTTATCGATTAATGGTTTATCAAGGGGTGCGGTTAGTTCCAGAGATAAGCAATCGGCCGTTTTTTCGAATATTGAAAGAATCTTTTCAAGCAATTTAGTCTGTCGTTCAGCGACCACGATGTGTTTTTCAATGACGCTAATTCCTTCAAGGTATGTACACGTGATAAAGAGGCGGAAAGCAGAATCACGACACCGTGAAGGATTAGAGCCTTGAGGTTGTGAGAAAATCCTTGAACAACAAACCAAGCCTATAGAGTTTTCGAAAGCCTTATAGGTTTTTTCTGTGGAATCTCCCTACGTTCCTGTAAATGTTAAATTTTCATTTGTTTTGGTGTTTATTATTAGTTATTTTTATCTCACAATTGTAAAATATGATTAGATGGATATTACTACTAACCTTAATATCCCTCAAGTTGTCTGCCCAAGAATTTTCTCCAGCGCCATTTCTAGGAGCAGGTAAGACAGCTTTAGCACAAAAGGGAATCTATTCGCTGAGTGCCAATACCAGTGGTATCGCGCAACTCAGGCGAACAGAAGTGGCTGTATCTTACCAACAACATTTTGTGAAGACAGATATTGCCAGTCAGGCCATTTTATTGGGGATTCCTTTGAAAAGCCAAGGTGCTATTGGTTTATCTTTAACCAATTACGGTATTTTTGGTGTATCCAGTTTTCTTCGCGGAGGATTAACCTATGCCAGGGCTTTCGGATCACAATTTCTGACCTCCATTACAGCGAACTATCACCAGTATCAAGTAACCAATTACCATACGTCCAAAGCCTTTTCTGCTGATTTGGGTGTGCAATATCTCTGGTCTGAGCGTTTCCATATAGGAGCGTTTTTTCGTAACATTTCCCAAAGTGCTTTCCCCACCACCTTAGACCAGCGGATTGCAAGAGAACTCGGACTTGGACTGTGCTATTACCTTTCAGAAGAGCTTACTTTGGGGGGAGACGTACTGAAAGAATTTCCGCATCGGTTGGTATATAGAGGCGGATTGTCTTATGCTTTTGATACGCGTTTTGTGCTGAGGGGAGGAGCTACTTCCACACCAGTACAATATACCGCAGGCGCTGGATTTGTAGCCAAAGATTGGCAATTTGATTTTGCTTCCTCTTTTCATTCTAAACTGGGAACATCCCCCCAATTATCCGTTCGCTATGCATTTTAAAGGACTATATGGATGGCTTTTGGGTTGTTTGCTATGCTTGGCGCTTCCAACATTAGCACAGACCGAAGAAGAAACGGGAGTGGAAGATCTGATTATTGACCAATTGGTGGAAGAATTGGAGGAAAACTTTGACATCAGCGAATTCACGGAAAGGTTACGTTATTATAGGAAGCATCCTATCGACCTCAATACAGCGGATGAAGCTACGCTGTCCGAATTAATCTTTCTTTCTCCTTTGCAGATTGCAAACCTTTTGCATCATCGGGAGATGACAGGGCGATTTCTTTCTATTTTGGAATTGCAGGGAATTGATGGTTTTGATTTGCAGACTATCGAACAGCTACAGTCTTTTGTCAAGGTAGAAATTGGTTCTGCTTTGGACAATTTCTCTTTCGGAGGGCTATGGAAAGATAGTGAGCAGCATGTCATGCTGCGCTATGGACGCATTCTGCAGAAACAAAACGGATACCACATTACGGATGATACCCGTTCACGTTATTTGGGCGACCCGAACCGCTATATGGTTCGCTATCGACTAAACTATCAGAACACCATCCGCTTAGCGATTAATATGGAGAAGGATGCCGGCGAGCCTTTCTTCAAAGAAAAACAGCGCTACGGTTTTGACCATTATGGACTAAGTTTTTCGGTAAAGGATCTGGGCATCGTGCGGGAGTTGGTAATTGGCGACTACGCCCTGCAGGTCGGGCAGGGGCTATTGTTGTGGAATGGATTAAGCTTTGGGAAAGGAGCAATGGTTAATAGCAGTGCCCGGCAGGGTATAGGATTGAAGAGCTATTCTTCCATGAATGAACACAATTTTCTGCGTGGTGTTGGTGCTCGTTTGCAGCGGGGACGATGGGAATGGACGCCTTTTATTTCGTATCGCCATTTAACAGGAGATCTTACTTCCACCGAAGTGGGTAATATCATTGGAACGATTTCGGCAACAGGATTGCATCGCACACCGACAGAACAAGCTTATAGGAAGGCTATTATCCAGAAAACGGCAGGGCTGGATGTAACATATCGTTGGAATAGATTGAAGATGGGGCTGGCTTTTGTGCATACACAGTTCAATGGGGAGGTAACGCCTCCAGATCAGCTCCGGAACTTGTATGCTTTTCAAGGAAGCAAGCAGAGCAATATAGGACTGAATTATCAGTATACATTGCGGAATCTGTACCTATATGGGGAAACGGCATGGCAGATGGATGGTGGTTGGGCGACTAACAACGGCGTGATTGGCAGTTTGCACCCCAAACTTTCGGTATTTGTCAATTACAGAAATTACCAGAAAGATTATCATGCTTTCTTTGCCCAGGCATTGAGCGAGGGGACGGCTGTTTCCAATGAAAAGGGTGTTTATGCTGGTGTTGTTTATCATCCTTCCCGCAAAATAGAGTGGGTAAACTATATCGACCGATTTCGTTTTCCTTGGTTACGGTATCGGGTCGATGCACCAAGCGAAGGACTGGACTTCCTATCGCAATTGACCTATACTTGGTACAAGAAAGGCAATCTATCCTTGCGGTATCGTTACCGGTTGAAGGAAGAAAACCTAACAGGCTTAGCCCCGGAGCACTTTTTAGCAGAAGTTGTCAAAAACCAACTGCGTTTACATTTTCAATATAAGCTATCGGATGTTTGGGAGATCAGAACACGGACAGAGGGTGTGCAATATGAAAAAGAGGCGGGTAGCGTGTATGGAGGATTGGTGTATCAGGATGTATTCTGGCGTCCGACATGGCGGAAACTGCAGGTAAATGCACGCATGGCATTTTTTCATACGGATTCTTATGATGCACGGCTGTATGCCTTTGAGAATGATGTGCTTTATGCAAACTCATTTCCGCTGTATAATGGTAAAGGTTGGCGAACCTATCTGAATCTCCGTTACAGACTGGGGCGGAAGACAGATATTTGGGCGAGGTATGCGATGACAAAATATAGGGGTGTGGAGACCGTAGGGACGGGATTGGAACAGAGCGAGGGAAATATCCGATCGGAGGTTAAACTTCAAATGCGGTATCAATGGTAAGGAAGCCTGTATTGCTATTGGAGGGCAGGCGAATGCCTTTTGCAAAATTGCTCTTATTGCTTTTGTTGGGGATTGTTGTCGGCAGGTTTGTGGTTATGCCACATTGGATATTGCTTGGTATCCCGTATCTTTTGTGTGTGATGCTGATTGCTCTCTTGGTGTTAGAACGTTGGCGACTTCGTGTTTCCCAGCGTATCGCCCCTACGCTTTGTTATGTTTTTATCGGTCTTTTGGGTGTGTTGGTAATGGCTGTACACCAACCTTGGAACCAGAAAAATTACTTCGGAAATGCAACAACGATTATGCTTATTGGGATTATTGATGATGAACCTATCGAAAAAGAGAAGACGATACGGTTTCCGGTAAAGGTGATTGCCGTGCAAGATGGAGGACTACAGCAACGGGTTACAGGAAAGCTGATGATGACGGTGATGAAAGATAGTGTGGGAGTACAGTTGTTCAGTTATGGAGACAAGTTGCAGTTTCCCAATGTAAGTAGACCTGTTTCTCCGGCCTATAATCCTGCTCAATTTGATTATCAGCGCTATCTTGCCCATAAGAACATATATCGGCAGGCTTTTCTTGCAGCGCAGGAGGTGTCGGTCTTAGCGGTAGGCAAAGGTAATCCCGTGGTGGCTTTTGCTTTGAGGGTTAGAGAGTCGTTGGTGGAGAAATTCAGTCGATATGTACAAGATGAATATGCGTTTCAGATAAGTACGGCACTGATTTTTGGTTATCGTACGGAAATGCGTTCAGAGGTGCTACAGGCTTTTACCAATACGGGTACTATTCATGTATTGAGTGTTTCCGGTCTTCATGTGAGTATTGTTTTTGGTTTGCTGCATGTACTGCTTCGGTTTATGGATCGCTGGCCCTTGGGGCGTAGCCTTCGGTTTTGTATTACGTTGGTCGCTATTTGGAGCTATGTGGTGCTGACCGGAATGGCTCCGGCTATTTTGCGGGCAGGGATTATGATTACCTTTTTCGTACTGGCAAGTTGGACCAATCGGCACCAGCATAATCTGAACACCTTATTCGCTTCGGCGTTTTTTATTCTCTTGTTCGCCCCACAGATGCTGATGGATGTGGGGTTTCAGCTGTCGTATATGGCGATGTTGGGTCTGTTTACACTTTATCCGCTGTTGAATAATACAGTCGATGTACAGAACAAGTATCTAAGACTGTTCTTACAATCTATTTTTGTGTCTGTTGCTGCACAATTGTTCACCGCACCATTGGCATTGTACTATTTTCATCAATTCCCGAATTATTTCCTGTTGGGAAATCTGTTTATTGCCATACCTTCTACCTTGATAATGTATGTCGGTGTTGCGTTGGCATGTTGCCCATGGAGCATGCTGAATATTTGGTTGGGGAAGGCGTTAACTTGGCTGATAAATTGGACTTTTGCAGGATTGCAGGCTATAGACGGTCTGCCGTATGCTGTTTGGCAGGGTATTGATTTTGGACCGTTGGAATTGGTTAGTTTCTCGTTAGTTTTAATCTGCCTTATTGTTCTGTGGAATTACAGGAATAAGTCAGCCTTGTTTATTGGTTTGGGGTGTATGTTGTTACTGATTGGTGCCTCTGCGTGGCGAACAATAGATAAGCGGTCGTTTTCGGGTATCAAGTTTTACAACACGCAGAGGGAGATAAGTATAGGTGTATTTGACAAGGGAAAGGTATTGTTGTTATCTTCTTTGGATTCGTTGCAACATGCACAATTGCAATTTCAGGTATTGGCAGATGTGCAACAATATAGGTCAGCCGAAAATGTGCAGTATATACATTTGGGTTCTGGCTCCAAGCAAAACAGGGAAGTAGAAGTATTGGGGAAACGTATAGGTATCTTGGAAAATGCCCAACGTAATCCGGAATCACTACAAAATATGGATATGATTATATGGCGGTATGGCAATTTTACACCGATGGAGAGTGTAGGGCATAGCTTCCTTATTTTCGACGGCACGAATTCAGATCGTCGTTTAACCGAATTGACGGAACAGGCAAATGAACTGGGAATTCCGTATTACATATTGAAAGATAATTTTGCGTATGTTTGGGAGAGATGAGCATAGTACGCAGGTAGGCGGAATGGTTTTTGTTGGATTTAATTTATATTTGTATAACTAAGGCATCATTGTTATGAATACACTGGATAATATAAAACATAGCTTAATTGATCGTATTCTTGTCACTAAAAATGAAGAGTTATTGCAAGCTATTGAATATATCTTCATCGCCACCGAAGCGGCGGATCAGGTGCAGTTGACTTCTGAACAGACAGAAATGTTGCTTATGAGTGAGGAAGATATAACCTACGAAAGAATAGTGTCTGAGGATGAGTTAGAACAGTCCGATAAAAAATGGCTCGACTAAAATTATTCTGGACAGAAACGGTTGTTAAGCAGAGAAACTATGTATTCTCTTATTGGAATGAACGAAATGGTAGTACAAGCTATTCTAAAAAACTAAATCGGAAAATAAATCAAAGGATATCGTTATTAAAAGTGTATCCCGAAATAGGGAAGAAATCCAGTTTTAAGGATGTCCGAATAGCTTCTCTCGGGCATTATTGCCTATTGTACAAATTTGATAATACACGACTTATCATTGTGGGTTTTTGGGATGGCAGGCAAGACCCTGAAAAATTGATCGGGCTACTGAAAGGTAATGGAAAATAAAAGTCTGGACATACTGAAGCAATACTGGGGCTACGAGGCATTTCGGGAGTTGCAGGACGATATTATTGCTTCGGTTTTACAGCAGCGTGATACCTTGGCACTCATGCCGACTGGTGGAGGAAAGTCTATTTGTTTTCAAGTCCCGGCTTTGCAAATGGAAGGTATCTGTATTGTAGTGAGTCCCTTGATCGCGCTGATGAAGGATCAAGTGGAGCAATTGCGAAAGCGGGAGATAGAGGCTATTGCTATCTTCTCCGGTATGTCAAAGAGGGAGGTGGATATTGCCTTGGATAACTGTGTCTACGGAAAGATAAAGTTCCTTTACCTATCGCCTGAGCGCTTGTATAGCGATTTGGTACAGGAGCGTATCCGCTATATGAAAGTCAATCTGTTTGCCATTGACGAAGCGCATTGTATTTCGCAATGGGGCTATGATTTTCGTCCGTCTTATCTGCAATTAGCTAAATTGAGGGAATTACACCCAGAAGTTCCTTTTCTCGCCCTTACAGCGACCGCTACTTCCAAAGTTGTAGATGATATTCAGGAAAAGCTGGAGTTTAAAGCTAAAAATGTGTTCCGGAAAAGTTTCCGAAGACAGAATCTTGCTTATATGGCGCTTGATGAATCGGATAAATCTGGCCGTATGTTGCGGATGATCCATAAGTTGGGTGGTTCAGGGGTGCTTTATGTTCGCAATCGGCGAGAAACCCAGGAAGTTGCGCAGTACTTAATGAACCATGGTGTTTCAGCGGATTATTACCATGCTGGACTGGATGCGCAAACACGTTCGTGGAAGCAGGATAACTGGACGACGAATAAGATGCGGGTGATGGTCGCGACCAATGCTTTCGGGATGGGGATTGATAAGCCGGACGTGCGTTTTGTGTTGCATCTTGATGTTCCCGATTCTCTTGAAGCATATTATCAGGAGGCTGGACGGGCCGGGCGGGATGGAAAGAAAGCTTTTCCAGTATTGATGTATCAGCAGGCCGATCGGGAGCGTCTATGGGAGAATTTCCAGAACAGTTTTCCGTCGGTGAAATTTATTCAGCAAGTGTATCATCATTTAGGTAATTATTATCAGATTGCTTATGGTGCGGGTAAGGGGTTGGTTTTTGATTTTGATTTAGTGGATTTTACGAAACGCTATCAGTTAGAAATCCTGCCTACACAAAGTGCCTTGAAATTCTTAGAACGGGATGGTTGGATTTCCCTGTCAGAGGCTGTGTTTATACCCTCAAGGTTTAAGTTTGAGGTGGATTTTCAGGAGTTATACAAGTTTCAGGTGCAGTCTGTGAAATATGATCCATTAATCAAATTGATTCTACGCAGTTATGGAGGTGCTTTTGATTATTATATTCCAATTAATGAATTTGAGTTGGCCAAGCGGTTAAAATTGCCAAGAGATGTAGTTGTGGAAATGTTGACTGGGCTGATGAAGCAGGAGCTAGCATCTTATCTACCGCAAACAGATGCGCCTCAGCTGGAATTCCTGCAAGGGCGGGTAGATTACAAGAACTTATTTATTGATACACAATTTATCGAGGAACGTAAGGAAGTCAAAGAAACGCAGCTTAAGGCGGTCTATCATTACCTGGATGAGAAGTATTGCCGGAGTATTGCTTTGCAGGCTTATTTCGGAGAACAGACAGACGAGACTTGTGGAGAATGTGATTTATGCTTAATGCGGACGCATCAAGAAAGCGTAGAGGAAAAACTTCGCTTAGAGATAAAGACTTTGCTGCTTGAACAACCTCTTGATTTGAAAGACCTTGTCGATGGGTTGACGATCGGTAATGATTCGGCAAGGCTAAAAGTAGTTCGGGAGTTGGTTGATCAGGAATACATCCTCATAGAAGAGGAGCGTTACTTCTGGAATACTACTTTTTGACAAAAAACTGAAAAAATTCAAAAAGTAAAAATGAGATATACTTCTTATTTTTGCTCAATAGGAAAAATCAACTGTGTTATGGCTAAAAAACTGTATGTTTCAAATTCGGAAGAGTCCACAAGAATGTTCAAAAATGATTTTTTGGAGTCGCTGACGAAGATTCACTGGTCTGTTCCGTTGATTTTCTGGATACCGGTAATAGTATACTTGGTTTATAAAGCGTATGCGATAGGTGGTTTGTCGGTAAGCTCCGTTGCACTTTACTATTTCAGTGGCTTGGTGTTCTGGACATTGGCAGAATACGTGTTACACCGCTGGGTTTTTCATTACCACCCGACTTCGGACTGGGGCAAACGTATTCACTTTATTTTTCATGGTGTGCATCATGATTACCCAAAAGATAGGCTGCGGTTGGTGATGCCCTTATCGGCAAGTATTCCTATGGCCACCATTATTTACCTGATATTTAGTTTGTTTTTTGCGGAATATACCTTGGCTGCATTTTTTGCGGGTTTTATGCTAGGCTACTTGATCTACGATGAGTGCCATTATGCGATGCACCATGCGAATTTCAAATCAGGGATTTTCAAACGTATCAAAGATCACCACATGTTACACCACTATGCTGATCCGGAAAAAGGGTTCGGGGTGAGCTCTTCCATCTGGGATGTTATATTTGGATCTGGCTTTCCAAAGAAAAATAAGAATAAATAAAGGCTGTATCCATAAGACCAAGCCTTTATTTATTTTTTGCTACTTTTGTCCTATTATTAATTAAATACGAATCGTATTAAATCTTTTTGCTATGTCTATAGTTAGAGAAAGTGACTTGATCGGTATTGGAAAGAAGTATCAGATTGAGACAGAGGCCGGTGATAACATGGTAGTGGTGATCCATGATGATGGCAGGCGCGAACTTTATCGGTCGGAAGACGACGACAGTGAGACACATTGTGTGATGACGCTGTCGGATGAGGAATCGCGTCAGGTGGCTGGTATCCTTGGAGGGCTTTCTTATAAGCCTAAAGCATTAGAAACCATTGAAGTAGCATTGGATGATTTGCGTATCGAATGGTACAAAGTAGAGCCTTCCAACGATGGTGTGAATAAAAGTATTGGTGAATTAGGCGTACGTCAGAAAACCGGTGCATCCATTATTGCGGCAATCCGCGATGATGAAACAATTATTAACCCAGGACCGGACTATGTTATCTCTCCGGGGGTAACTTTGGTTATTGCAGGAAAGAAATCAAATATCAAACTTTTAAAAGAAATCCTAATATAGTTCTATGTTGTCACCTACCTTAATATTAGAAGTCGGTGTTGCTGTTTTCTTAGTAGCAATTGTCGGTTTGTTGGCGAATCGATTGCGGTTTTCAGTAATTCCCTTTTTTATTATTATTGGTATGGTGCTGGGACAGCACGCTCCACAATTTGGGCATATCGACTTGACATTTGCTGAAAGCAAGCCCTTTATTGACTTTATGGGGCGCTTAGGTGTGCTCTTTTTGCTCTTTTATTTGGGATTGGAATTTTCGGTGGGTCGGTTGATGAAATCCGGGAAATCCATTGTCACAGGTGGTTTGACCTATGTTTTGCTCAACTTTGTCTCTGGTCTACTCATTGGCTGGTTGATGGATTTGCCCTTTAAGGAGATGATGGTGCTATGTGGAGTGATGACAAGTTCTTCGACCGCTATCGTAGCGAAGGTATTGACGGATTTGAAGCGTACTGCTAATGCTGAGACCGAAGTAATCATGGGGATGATTATGTTTGACGATTTGTTTATCGCCATGCACATCTCCTTTCTGTCGGGTCTGATTCTTACCGGGGGAACTTCTTTTTGGTCAGTTGTCGGGACTTCGGCATTAGCCTTAGGTTTTATCCTCACTTTTTTGATATTGGGCAGGAAATTAGTGCCTGCTATTGACCGTCTGTTGCAAGACAAATCACCCGAATTGTTTATACTTATTGTATTTAGCCTGTTATTTCTCATTGCCGGATTTTCCGAAACTATTCACGTGGCAGAGGCGATAGGTGCTTTGATGGCAGGGTTAGTGTTTGCCGACTCGAAGTATATTAAGAAAATTGAAGGAATGATTTCCTCTTACAAGGACTTCTTTGGTGCGATGTTCTTCTTCAGCTTCGGACTTTCGATTGACATGTATACCTTGGGAGGTGCTTTGGGCTGGGGCGCTTTAGCTGCTTTTGTTACGGTAGTGGGAAATGTGGCTTCGGGCTATTTCGCTGCTAAATTCTCGGGAATGAAGCCACGTGCTTCATTTGATATTGGTCTTACGTTATCTGCTCGGGGTGAGTTTTCCATTATCATGGCGAATATCGGTAAGGCAGGAGGCTTGCTTCCTATCTTGCAGTCTTTTGTGGTGGTTTATGTCTTGATTCTATCAATTGTCTCCCCGTTGCTGACCAAAGAGTCCCGCAATCTCTGGAACGCACTCTTTGGGAAAGAAGCACAACCGAAAAAGGTTAAGAAGACCTTGGAACAATTGGAACAGTCGGCTGGTAAAGCAGAGGGGTAGGGCTTATAAAAACCCCAGTTCTAATTTAGCTTCCTCGCTCATCATGTCTTTGGTCCATGGTGGGTCAAATGTCAACTCTACTAAAGCTTCTTTTATTCCTGCTATTGCAGCAACCTTTTGTTGTACTTCGTTCATGATTTCTCCAGCTACAGGACAGCCAGGGGCGGTTAGTGTCATAACAATCTTAGCTGTGCCGTCTTCCTTGGTGATAATTTCATACACCAAACCTAAATCCACAATATTTGCAGGCTTCAGCTCCGGGTCGTAAACTGTTTCTAATTGAGCTTGAATCTCGTTGGCAAGATTCAACTTGTCCATAATGATAATATTCATTTCGCTATTACTTTTTGGTAAACTTCTTCTAACTGTTGCATAACAATGTCTTTTGTAAATGTAGACCTGTACACAGCATGCGCATTTTTAACAATGTCGTCTTTTTTATCCGAATTTTCAAATTCTGTGATGGCTGAAAGTATGCTTTCTCGTTTATAGGGATCAAATAACCAGCCTGTTTGATTAGGAATTATCAGTCCCGGTATAGCACCAATATTGGTCGAGATAATCGGCGTTTGCGTTGCTATGCCTTCGATAATGGTGAGTGGGACGCCACCTTCATAACATACTGATGGAACAAGGAGAGCTTTGCATTTCGCTAGGAGTTGCATGGTTTCCTCTTTGCCTTTCTGTCCTAAGAGCTCGATGTTACGGACGCCTTGGATACTATTGCGGACTTCTGCCATCAACGGTCCATCACCTACGATTTTCAGTACTTTATCGCTCCCTTTTAAAGTATTGACAAGCTGCATTATTCCTTTTTCTGCGGAAAGACGTCCAACGAAAAGATAATAATCTTCCCTTTCCTGTGTCTTGGTTTCTACTTCAACAAAGTTAGGTTTCACCAAGATGCTATCTGCGGAGAAAAAGGGTAGGTCAGCAGATAAAAATAGCTGGCGGGAGAATGCCGATAAGGTTAGAAAACGATCCACCAACTGGAAAGTTCCCAGTTTTCTGTGTGAAAAATAGGTAAAGGCTGTGCCGAATGTCTTTACAAACGAGTTCTCCAGTACCTTTAAACGGACAGCTTTCCACGGAAAATTAGTGCCTATACTGTCCAAATACAACCGGTCTCTGAAGAACAGTGTTGCCGAGGGACAAAGCATCCTAAAATTATGCAGTGTCATGACCACTGGAATACGGCGTTTTTTTATCGTTCGGATCAGTGCTGGTCCTGAAGCGTAATGAAAGTTATGGATATGCACAATGTCCGGATTAAAGTGTTGCAATTGCTTTTTGACTTTACGCTGTGCAGATAGGTTCCACGGATAAGCCAAAAATTGCCATAAGCCTCGCCAGCCTTTTTTGTTGCGGAAAGTCAATGTCTCTACAGTGTGGTGTCGCTTTAATTCCTGGACTTCCTGCCGAAAGACCATGTCTTCGCCGCCAGCATGTTGATAGAAGTTATGAATGATGAAAATCCGCATCCGGTCGTGATTTATACAAAGATAGCATTTCACCTATATTTTATTATCCTTATCTTCGTCTATAATTTTTCAAGATGTTCAACAACTCGACATATTCTCAAATCATACAAGACCGTCTCAAACAAGTAGATTTTCCCGAACAGCCCGATAATCTGTACGATCCATTACGTTATATACTGTCTTTAGCTGGTAAGCGTATCCGTCCGCAATTAGTCTTGATGGGGGCAGAGCTTTTTGAACCACGCACGATGAAGGATGCTATTTCGGCAAGTCTGGCCGTGGAATATTTCCATAATTTTTCCTTGATTCATGATGATATCATGGACAATGCTCCGTTACGCCGTGGAAAACCTACGGTACACCAAAAGTGGAATGACAATGTGGCTATTCTGTCGGGGGATGCTTTGCTTGTAAAAGCATATGAACAACTGTGTTTGTCGCCGGTAGAGAAAATAGCTCCATTGTTACAGGTATTCAATAAAACAGCGTTGGAAGTTTGTGAAGGGCAGCAGTTAGATATGGATTTTGAGGAACGTTCACAAGTCAGCGAAGTGGAATATATCGATATGATTCGGCTAAAAACCTCCGTGCTTTTGGGAGGAGCTTTGCAGATGGGAGCTATTATTGCGGGAACTTCGTTGGAGAATCAACAGTTACTTTATGATTTTGGTGTAAATCTAGGAATTGCTTTTCAGTTGCAGGATGATATTTTGGATGTATACGGTGATCCTAAAACTTTTGGAAAACAAGTTGGTGGAGATATCTTGGCCAATAAAAAGACGATTTTGTTTATTAAACTCAAAGAATTGGCCTCGGAAGAAGATAAACAACTATTGACGGAATTATTGACACATGATATCGATAAAGAACCACAGAAAGTGGAAAAAATGAAGGCTTTATATGCTAAATACGATATTCCTTCGTTAGCTATATATCAGAAGGAAAAGTTTACCGCTGTAGCATATGAAAAACTGGAAGCAATTCCATGCCCGAAAGCAAGCAAACAATCTCTTTTTAATTTAGCCAATGCTTTAATGCACCGTGCGCAATAGTACAGTTAGGTAAAATTTGTTTCGCTTTTGTTTTTTTAGTAAATTGTCTTCTTAAAGCGAAGGTCGTTGTTTTTTTAGTACATAACAAAACTGAATGAGTCATAAAAAACGCGTTCCCGAAAGCATTCGGGACGAGAAAGTATGACGACCGCGAAGCAGCTCCGAAGGAAACCAATCTGCTTTTTTAATGTCATTCCCGCCTCAGGCGGGACTTCGTTACCTCGCAATGACGATGACATTATTTTTTGTCATGTACTGTAACAACTTTTATAAATTTGAAAAAAATTAGCACATAGCTAAATATATGGAACCGATCAAGATTACAATATTTCAGGCTTATCTATTTTGGGAAAATGTAGAGAAGAATTTAAATAACCTGTCTCTTCGTTTGTCAGCGCTGAAGGAGAAAACAGATTTGATTCTGCTACCTGAGATGTTTAACACGGGGTTCACGATGAATGTGGAGAAATGTGCCGAAACCATGAATGGGCCTACGATGCATTGGATGTATGAGCATGCCAAGGCCTACGGTTGTGTTGTAGCAGGTACTTTAATCATCGAAGAAGGTGGGAAATTCTATAACCGATTCGTTTGGATGTCGCCTGATGGTAGTTTCGTGCATTATGATAAACGCCATCTATTTACTATGGCAGATGAAGATAAGGTCTTTACAGCAGGGAGTTCAAGGATTATATTTGAACTTAAAGGTTGGCGTATATGTCCGATGATTTGCTATGATTTGCGGTTCCCTGTTTGGTCCCGAAATACCGATGGTGCTTATGATCTCTTAGTGTATACTGCAAGTTGGCCGGACAAACGTTCTGCACATTGGCGCGCATTAATTCCTGCAAGAGCGATTGAGAATCAAGCCTATGTCATCGGTGTAAACCGTGTGGGCTATGACGGAAATGAGGTTTATTATTCGGGAGGATCGATGTGTATTTCGCCTGTAGGGGATGTTGTGTATTACAAACCAGAAGATGAAGATCTATATACATTTACGCTTAACCCGGCAGAATTGAAAAAAGCGCGTGAACAATTTCCCTTTTTGAAAGATGCCGATCGTTTTTCTTTGTAATCGACTATTAGTGGCAGGCCTCTGAGAATTTCTTTACTAAGTTATTTATTGGTTTATCGTCTAAGCCCTTAAACAGTTAACCCTTTAAACAATCAATCTATATAAGGCCTGTTTAAAACAGCCGATTGGATGATGGCTTCGCGGAGGTCAAATCTTGTATCATGCTCATCTATATCTTCAACCTTTAATTCCTGTTTTCTTGTTTTTTCGCGGGCAAGTTTGACCTTTTTTACCTCTTCGGGAATAAAACCTTGGTAGGCTGAATATGCCTCCTCATAACGGCCCGCTTTCACCTCGGATACAGGTGGTGGAGCAGTGTATTTATCAACCTGTGGAGCAGGCTTAACGGAGGGAGGTGTGGGGATCTGTTGTTGCGGCACAGGAGGTATGGATGGCTTCCGTTGACGAGCCTTTTCCTGTTCCTTTTGGAACTCGGTGTAAATCTTATAGATAACACCGCCAATAATTAATAAAGCTGGCAAGAAATTTTCCATTAGTATAAATATACTAAAAACAAACAAAAATCAAATTTTATTTGCATCATAAGGTGATTTTTATTTTGTTTGTATAAACAACTAACCTAATTTGTATAATGAAGACATCGGAAATCGAATATGCAGATGAATTCTTTTCTTTTTTGACGGGTAAGGCCAGTGCTGCTCTGGGGCGACGCTTACAGCGTAATTTAAAAGAAGAGGGGATTCTTATCACTTCGGAGCAATGGTCATTGCTCTACTACTTATGGGTAGAGGAGGGACGCACGCAACAGGAACTGGCTTGTTTAACATTTCGGGATAAACCGAGTATTTCACGGTTGATTAATAATCTGGAAAAAATTAAATTAGTGATGCGCGTAAGTGATAAAGAGGACAAGCGCTCGAACCTAATCTTCTTAACTAAGCATGGACGACAGATTAAAGAAAAATGTATGCAGCAAGCTAAACTAACGATTAATCAGGCTTTTGAAGGCTTGGAAAGAGAGGATATGTCGCACGCAAAACGAACTTTGGAGGTGCTTTATGCGAATTTGATAAAATAGGGAATGGCAAAGTAGGATAACTTTGCCATTCCCTATTTTTTTTAAAACTCTTCTACTTCAAAAGCACTGTGGCTTCGAACGAGTTTTCCGGTATTTCTAAAGTATATTTCTTGAAAGCTCAAGGTTTGTATGTTATCGACCTTACGGAAGAACTTATCTGCGGAGACATCATCCAGTGTCTTAAATCCACAAGCCTCCATAATTTCCACTGTGGCGCGTAAGGTGTTTCTGTGGAACTGTGCAACACGGATATACTTATCCTGCACATCTAATGCTTTATATAGGTGAGGTTGCTGTGTAGCAACGCCTACTGGACAAACGTCTTCATTACACTTCAAGGCTTGAATACACCCCAAAGCGAACATCATTCCCCGTGCACTGTAACAAGCATCTGCTCCCAAGGCAATGACTTTTAATAGGTCGAAACCTGTGACAATTCTGCTGGAAACAATCAGTCTGATGTGTTTCTTAACACCGAATTTGATAAGTGTAGTTGTCACAAAAGACAGTGCATCGTATAACGGCATCCCGATATTGTCCGTAAATTCCAATGGAGCTGCTCCTGTACCACCTTCGGAACCGTCAATGGATATAAAATCCGGGAAAATTTGTGTGGTCAACATCGCGTTACAAATGTCGATGAACTCTTGCTTATCGCCGATACACATCTTAAATCCTACCGGTTTGTAGCCAGAAAGCTCACGCATATGCTGAATGAAATGCATCATTTCTTCAGGTGTGCTGAAGGCACTGTGTGCTGGAGGTGACATCACATCCGTACCTGGGACGACGTGGCGGATTGCAGCAACTTCTGGTGTGTTCTTTGCAGCTGGCAAGATACCACCATGTCCCGGTTTTGCACCCTGAGATAGTTTTAGCTCAATCATTTTCACATAAGGACGGTTCGCTTTTTCCGCAAACAGATCCCCATCAAACTTTCCTTCTTCGCTTCTACAACCAAAATAACCGGTTCCAACCTGCCAGATAAGATCTGCTCCATTGATGTGGTAAGGACTGATGCCTCCTTCGCCGGTATTGTGGGCGAAATTTTGTAGGGCAGCTCCTTTATTAAGTGCTGTAATAGCGGTTTTGCTCAGCGCCCCATAACTCATTGCTGAAATATTGAAAACGCTTAAGCTATACGGTTGCTTACACTGAAAATTACCGACCATGGTACGTAGATCATGGTCTTCGATATGGCATGGGAACACGGAATGGGCAACCCACTCGTTTCCTACCGCTTGTGGATCGGTCTGCATCCCGAAAGCTACAGTTTCTCTTTCGTTTTTAGCACGTTGGTATACGATAGAACGTTGACGTCTGTTGAACGGACGGCCATCGGTATCGGATTCCCAGAAATACTGACGCATCTCTGGACGGATACTTTCAAAGAAGAAACGAAAATAACCTACTAACGGATAATTTCTTAAGATAGCATGTTTTGTTTGCATGCTGTTGGCAAATGCCAAAATCATCAATGGAAAAGGTATTAGCAAAAGCCAAAACCATTGTGGGGTAAAGATGACCCCAAAAGAGATGATAATTAAATTAATAATGACAATCGTTGCAAGAATCAGTTTTCTAACAGCCATAATATATTGTGAAAAATAAAGTGCTTTTGTATTTAATGAATAACATCAAGCTTCAATTCAAGCTATTGTGCTTGCAAAAATGAAGCCATTCCAGAACGGATGTGTTTAAGAGGGCGCTATCACCATAATTCAAATGTTTGCACAAAATTAGGAACTTATTTATGGAAAGCGAAAAAAGAACGTTATTCGGTAAACTTTTTTCTGTTTCGTAAAAAATAAGGTGCTATCTATTCTGAATGGTTATTTCTTCGGTGAGTTGTTGATAGATTTTGACCCAATTCGAGTTTTCGCTGATAAAGTCTAAATGCTTACGTATGGTCTGTTGGTCTCCACGCTTGGCTGGACCTGTTTGTACATCTTTAGGTTGATTGTTTTGTATCTTTTGGGCCGTTTCAGCGATGATAGGCTTTAGCAGGTCAAACGGCAACTCATGCTGCTTCAGAATATCATGACTGATCTGGAATAAGGCATTGGAAAAATTGTTGGCAAATACAGCGGCTATGTGTAAAGCTAAGCGCTGCTGACTAGAGCAGAGAAAGGATAGAGACGAAATCTTTTGCATCAGTTCCAATAGATATTGGCTGGTGGATGTATCGTTTCCTTCAATACCAAAAGGAATTTTAGAGAGATCTGCCTCAACAGTTTTGGAAATGCTTTGCGGAGGGTAAATGACACCGTAACGGCTGAAATGATGTAATACGGCCAATGGTGTTGCCCCAGAACAATGGACGACAATGCCGGTTATAGCAGGAGAAAGTTCTTCAGCCAAGGGAGGGATAGCTTCATCTGTGACGGCTAGAATATAGAGATCTGCATCTTGTCGAATGGCTGTGATATTATCTATGGTATCTGCTTTCAAAAGTGAAGCCAATGCTGATGCATAGGCTTTATTTCTACTGTAAACTTGTACGATATGATGTCCAGCACCTTTAAGACCTTTGCCCAGATGCGTTGCTACATTTCCACTTCCAAGGAGAACAATATCCATTAGACTGTTTTTTGTTTTGCCTGTTTGCCATCTTTCCACCTGCGGTAAATCGCCATGATAAAACCGATGGTCATTACGATAGTGCCCGCCCAGAAGAAGTTGATATAAGGGAATTTGATAGCTTTGAAAACAATCCATTTTTTCTCTGGAAGTGGCTTTTGGTAGAGCATGATTTCCAGCTTATCTTCTTTTGGAAGGATATTGGTGAACCGGAAACGTAACCCCTGCTCGGTAACATCTTTATTGAAATCAAAAGTGTTACCGTCTTTAATCAGGAAAATAGGTTCTACAGTATGTTCTCGACCATCTGCCGCTACAACACGAATTTTCAGACCTACACTGATGTCGTTTGGTCCTTTTGGGATGTTGTTGATCTTCGCGTCCTGATTAACATCCTCGATGATGTAAAATCCGTTTCTATAACGCAAGGTATCGCCCAGACTAACCTGATAGGTAGCCGGTTCATCGTAATCCTCATACCCTGTTTTTTCCTCCTGCGGCGTGTTTGCCGCTTGCATTTGTGTGTCTGATTGCGCCGATGTGATAAGCGTATAGATATCGTGGGTTAGGTAATGGCGGGTATCCGGTGTCCCGATAAGACCACCCATTTGTGGATTGTTCTGGGCAAATGGTTTTAAGACAAAAGATTCTTTCACTTTGCCGGTTTCCTCGTCGATCTTCTCGTATTGGATTTTATAATACACATTCGGAGGAACGATGCTGTCCCCAATATAGGTGATACGATAATCACCCATTTGAATCGGTTCATCAATGGTGAGAAAGAGGTTTTCTCCCGGATTTTCTACTTTATCGAATCCCGCAATCTGAATATAGCCTGAGCTGTTCTGCGAGATGACCTCATTGGTTGCCGCAGCAATGAGAGCTCCGATAAGCAACATGGCAAAACCGATATGTGAAACAGCTGAACCGGCCAAACGCCACTTCCCTTTCAATGCATCGCCTAAAATACGGATGTTGGCAAGGATACAGAAGATCGCTGTAAATGCCAATAAGATGAACATTACATTGGTGTATATCTTCGTGAAATATACGACCAAAGCGGTGATGACAACAGCGATGATAAGCGAGGCTATAGTGGAAGCCCAAAATTTCTTAGCGTCGGTGCGTTTGTATTTTAAAAATTGTGTGAAAGCCGTCAAAAGCATAACCACGACAGCAAAAGCACCCTGCCACTTGTTGTAATGCGGAATAGGGTCGATTGGAGGGGCTACTTTTGTGCCAAATAGTGCGTTAAAGACTGGAATGGAGGAGGTGGCAATCATCTGCACACAAGACACTGTTAAGACCAGTGCCCCTATAAATAACCAGAATTCACGGGAGTAGATGTCTTCCTCCTTTTTGGTAGAAGGTAGTTCTTTGTAGCGCCAAATCAGCAGACCGACCATGATTGCCAAAAATAATAGATTAAAAACAATCAATTGGCCTGATAATCCTGAGCTAACAAAAGAGTGTACGGATGTTTCTCCCAAAATACCACTTCGGGTAAGATAGGATGCATAAATCACTAATACAAAGCTAATCAGTGCTAAGAAAGTAGCCGTGAAAAAACCTTGCCCCGAGTTTTTGTAGGCAACCATAACGTGTACCGCTGCAATAAGCGTCAACCATGGGATGATAGATACATTTTCTACTGGATCCCAAGCCCAGAAACCACCAAAGTTTAAGGCTTCATAAGCCCAAAAGGAGCCCATGATAATCCCTGCACCTAAGATCATGACAGCGAATAAAGCCCAAGGTAATCCCGGTGTTATCCATTCCTTATAGCGTTTTGTCCATAAGGCCGCTGCAGCGTAAGCAAAAGGTACAACCATGGAAGCAAACCCCAGAAAGAGGGTTGGTGGGTGAATCACCATCCAATAGTTTTGCAGTAAAGCATTTAACCCGCTACCATCAGGAATCATACTTAAATAATTTGGATTGCTGAAAATCGGAATATTCAATGCATCACGCAATAAAATAAAAGGAGAGCTACCTATTCTTGATCCGAATATTTCTACCCCAAGCAGCATGGAGGCCAGAAAGATCTGACACAGCATGACAAAAGTCATCACAGGGGATTCCCATGATTTAGCAGTGAAAAGCAGTATAGATCCAAGTACTGCCTGCCAGAACATCCAAAGCAAGAAACTTCCTTCCTGACCTTCCCAAAAACAGGAAATAATAAAATGGGTAGGTAAGGATCGTGAAGAATGTGCCCAAGCGTAATGATATTCAAATAGGTGATTGTAAATAATATAGAATAACGTGCTTGCAATCACGACAATGGAAAAAGCATTAAGCCAGAAACCTATACGCCCCAGTTTTTTCCACGACTTTAAATGTGGCTCACGAGTAGCAAAAAAGTAACTAATAAAGGATAATAAAGCTGCCCCAAAAGAAAGGATAACGAAAAATTGTCCAATTTTTCCGGGTAAAAGATTCTCTCCAACGTAATTTACGTCCATGTAATTTAAATAAGGGGGTGTTTTAGTATGATTGCATTGCCGTTTGTGGCGTAGCTGCTGTCTCGATAACTTCTACTTCGTCTTCATTATATTTAGAAGGGCATTTCATGAGTATTTTGCTGGCATGGAATACTTCACCATCCATTTTACCGGTTAAGACAATCTGCTCAGAGCGTTCTATATCCTGTGGTTTAGCGCCTTTGAATACGACTTGGCATTCGGTACTGTCATTGTCATACATGAAGAAAGAGAAATGGTTAGCATCCTCTACAGGGTTGTAATGCAACTCCTTTTCTTTATTCAACACACCAACAACGTACAGTTCTGTTTGTTTTTCTTTTGCTTCAGCAAAAGTAGAATATGTACTGGAATCGGTATAGATGACCAAAATCATGGCAATAGCCACTGCAATGATAACAATTAAGATAATTGAACTTTTCTTCATAATGCACTATCTCTAAACTATCTGCAAAATTACGAAATGCTTTTCGAAGCAAGGAATCTACCAAACTTTACTATATATTTAGAACGATTATAAATAGAGAGGAGGGCGGATAGCAGGGGTATTTATACTTCAAACTTGGATTTCGTAAACTGGGTGACGAGCATAGCAGCTACGGTGTCGCCGGTGGCATTGAGGATGGTAGCCAACGGATCAACCAAGGTACCTATAATCATCACTGCAGGAATAGCTTCCGCTGGTAGGCCATAGACTGAAATCATAAGCATTTCACCAATATATCCTCCATTGGGAATACCTCCGGCTACGATAGTGACAAGTACCGTAATTCCGACAGCGGTAAGAATGGTTTCCCATTCAAAGAAATTCCAACCTAACAGCACAAAGGCTACATATATTTTTAGAATTGAGGAGATTGCTGAACCATTTTTGTATAACGTGTTTCCCAAAGGAATGACCACATTAGCAATAGCGGAAGGGATGCCTATTTTTTTTGCGGCCTCCAAATTGGCAGGCATAGTGGCCAAACTGCTGCATGTACTCAAAGCCGTTAGGGAAGGGAAAATATTATTCTTCCAAAAAATCGATACACCTTTGCCCCCATAGGCAATAAAAGCGTATAAGCTAAAGAACACAAAGAAAAAGGCTATGCCGAACAAATAGTACAAGGCTAATGGTTTTGCATAAAATCCGAAAAGCTGCGGTCCTAAAGTATGTACCTGATAGGCGAAATAGGCTCCTAAACCCACAGGAGCGACCTTCATGATGAGTATCAGTAGCTGTTTCATCACCTCGTTTCCGGATTGTATGAAGGCTACGAATGTCTGAGCCTTGTCACCGACACGGCGAGCGGCAATACCGACCAGAAAAGAAAAAATCACAAAAGGGAGGATGCTCTGTCGGGAAAGTAGATTGCCAAACTCGCTCACCGTTAGAAAGCTGACAATTCTGTCGCCCCAATTGGCCTCCGAACCGTTGAGGTAATCGTTTACCGCTGTGCTATCTTCCGCAATAGTACTGACTGGGAAGATATACAGTATGCCGACTGTAGCCAAGGCTGCAATAATAATGGTAATCAAGAACACAGAAGCCATAACAGCGATGATTTTACTCAATTGCTGTTGCCTGTCAAGATTGGCCACCGAGGATGATATAGCAAAAAACAACAGTGGGATAATGGATACGAAAAGCATGTTGAGGAAAATGTCCCCTAGAGGCTTGATATAAGCTACCGCTTGCGGAACCCATAGCCCGATAATACTACCGACTATGATACCCAATAAAAGGAGGAGTATATTTCCGTAATTGTCTATAATTGCTTTCATACTTGTGTAAAAACGAAAATAGGATTTTTTTATATTAGTTTTGCCTAAAAATAAGAGAAATGGATTTTGTTGTAACAGGTGACGGTTCTAAAACATTGTATCATCCCGAAGTAGGGGAGCATTATCATTCCAAGCATGGTGCTTTGCAGGAAAGTAAACATGTGTTTTTGCATTCCGGGTTGAATTATTTCCTTGAGAAAGAAGCTGTGCAAAAAGCCGCTATTCTGGAAATCGGTTTTGGAACGGGGTTAAATTTCTTGGTCACTGCTGATGCGATAGCTGCTACTTCCACACAGTTGGATTATTGTGGTATAGAAGCTTTTCCACTTCCTGCTGAGACGATATTTCGTACAGGCTATGATAATTATGTTCAACCGGTGGTATGGTCAAAATTCCAAGAGAACTATGCTGAGGCCTTAAAACAGAAGATATGTTTTATGCCTAATATTGATTTAGAGGTTGCC
The DNA here is from genome assembly GCF_900116225.1 of Sphingobacterium wenxiniae. Classification (GTDB taxonomy): domain Bacteria; phylum Bacteroidota; class Bacteroidia; order Sphingobacteriales; family Sphingobacteriaceae; genus Sphingobacterium; species Sphingobacterium wenxiniae. The sequence goes on along the minus strand of NZ_FOZZ01000012.1, from coordinate 63,183 downwards.
CATACCAAAGTGTTGGAGTTTACTTCGGACAGATTATTTGATGTCGTTTATTTTGATGCTTTTGCAGCAGTTCATCAGCCGGAGATGTGGAATGATGAGACATTAGCCCACGTGGTGAGTTTTCTTAAACCGGGTGGAGTATTTGTGACGTATGCCATAACAGGCAATCTTAAGCGGTCAATGAAAGCTTTGGGGTGTTCGATAGAAAAAGCGCCCGGTGCACCAGGGAAAAGGGAGATGTTGAGAGCGGTTAAGGAGTATTGAGTAGTGCGTATTGAGTATTGAGAAATAGCGCGAAGATTGAGGATGGTAGCAGCACCCCTTGTGGATGTCGATAGTAGGGGCAACCCTTGTGGTTGTCCAGATAAATAATAAATAAACAAAAAGAGTAAAGATGAGAGAGTGAAAGAAGAAAGAGCAAAGAGAGTTGTCTTTCATCTTTGCTCTTGTTGCTCTCAGAGAGACTTAGTGACCTGCTGTACCGTCGATGCCGTGTGCATGTCCGTGTGACAGCTCTTCTTCCGTTGCTGGGCGAACAGCCAAGATTTCGATATCAAAGTTCAATGTTTTACCTGCCATAGGGTGGTTCAAATCAGCAACTACTGCCTCTGGGGTAACCTCTACAACTACTGCACGGAATTGATTTCCTTGATTGTCTTGTAAAGGAAGAACTTCACCTACTGGGGGGAGACCTGTTTCTTTGAACATATCAGCAGGTAATTGTGCTACGGCACGGTCATCACGTTCGCCATAAGCATCAACAGCTGCTAAAGTGAATGAAGTCTTGTCACCCGTGTTTAATCCTGAAATATTTTCTTCGAATTTAGGCAACATCATACCTACGCCATATAAAAATGTCAAAGGGTTTTCTGTTGTTGTTTCTTCTACAAATGTTTTTTCTCCGTTTTCTTCAATTGTGTGAAGGGTGTAATTTAAGGCAACTACATTGTTGTTTTCTATAGCCATTGTACTTAATTTATTGGGCTTAAGCCCTGTTATTATTTAATAATTCAATGAGTTCCGCCACTGAATTTTGTGGCAGACTGCATGTCTTGTTTCTACAAAGGTAGGCTTTTGCTTTTAAATCTGTCTTATCCTTTAGCAAAGGTAGGCGGCTTTTTGTTCCTCCCATGGTTATTTTATTGGGAATATAATGCCTGTCGAGTTCTTTTCTCCATTGTAAAGCTTCTTCGCCTATCAGTGCAATTTCATTGTTCCCATATACCAATTCCAAAAGCTGTATGGCCCAATTGGAGTAAGCCGAGCCATATCGTTTAATATGCGGAAATACGTTCGCAAATACCTGTTCTGCAATGTGTACATAGCTTTGTTCATCCAACATTTCGCCCAAGCGAAACAGGTTCTTCACCATGGTGGAGGAGGAAGAAGGGATAACATTGTCCATGATTTCACTTTTGCGGGCAATCAATTGCTCACTATCCGCGGCCGTGTAATAGAAGGTTGCTGTTTCATCATCAAAGAAACGGTGGATAGCTTCTTCTGTGAGCCGTTGTGCTTCATCCAGCCAGTTTTCTTCGAAAGTGGCTTCGTATAGCGTAACGAAAGCTTCTATGGTGAATGCATAATCATCTAAAAATCCTGCTATCCTCCGATTGCTATCAGCAGGTTGGTGGAGTAGCCCAGCATCGCCTTGGCAGTTCGTTTGAATGAAATTGGCGATCCCTTGTGCTAGGGTTAAATAGGACTCTTCTTTGAACGTGCGGTAGGCATCGACCAGACCTTTTAACAGCAAGGCGTTCCACGCGGTCAGCTGTTTATGGTCTAATCCAGGACGTATCCGCTTGCTGCGATACTGTAATAATCTTTGTTTCGCATGCTGGAGCTCGGTTGCCCATTCTTCATTGGAAAATCCTGCGTCCATAGCTGTCTGGTCTGCATCCATAGCACAACAGAGCACATTAGTTCCTTCTTCCTCCCAGTTTCCTTCTTCTGTGAGGTTAAAGTAGTGGCTAAATAAGGAAGCGTCTTCACCAAGAGCAGCCTTAAATTCTTCTTGTTGAAATGTGTAGAATTTGCCTTCTATGCCTTCGCTATCCGCATCCAGAGCTGCATAGAAACCTTCATTTTCGGCAAGCATTTCTCTTGCTGCCCAAGCGATGGTCTCTTCTACTACTCGTTTATATTTACTATTGGGTTTTTGCTGGTAGGCTTCGCTGTAAAGAGAAAGAAGCTGTCCATTGTCGTATAGCATCTTTTCAAAATGCGGGATATGCCATTCGCTATCTACGCTGTAACGAGCAAATCCTCCCCCCACATGGTCGTATATTCCACCATTGGCCATTTTCTCCAAGGTAAAATGTACCTGTTCTAGGGCTTCTTTATCATTTGCGAGTGTGCCATAGCGCAAGAAGAATAGCCAATTGTTTGGTAACGGAAATTTTGGTGCACGGTTGTATCCGCCATCTTCCTTGTCAAATTGGGCTTTCCAAGGCTGTACAATCTGTTGTAGATCCTCTTGGTTGTATTGTTCGGGTATCGGAGAAATAGGGAGGCGTTCGGCTTGTTGTATGCCGTTGGTTAGCCGTTCGGCATAATCCAAAGCTACTTCCGGTGTTTCTTCCCACATCTGCGCAATCTGTAGGAGCACTTGTTGCCAATCATGGGGCTTAAAATAAGTGCCGCCGTAGATGGGACGCCCATCGGGCAAACAGATGCAATGTAAAGGCCAACCGCCAGCATTCGTCATCAACTGAACGGCTATCATGTATATCTGGTCAATGTCTGGACGCTCCTCACGGTCAACTTTTACCGATATGTAGAATTGGTTCATCGTCTTAGCGATAGTTTCATTTTCGAAACTCTCGCGTTCCATCACATGGCACCAATGACAAGCGGAATAACCGATGCTGACAATGATAAGCTTGTTTTCGGCCCTCGCCTTAGTTAGAGCCTTTTCACCCCAAGGCATCCAATGCACTGGATTATGTGCATGTTGTTTGAGATAGGGAGAGTTTTCGTATTGAAGTGCGTTTGCCATTTTATAGTAGTGAGATGTGCGTATTGCGTAGTGAGATATGAGTAGTGAGATATGCGCCTGCCTGCCGTAGGCAGGTATTGCGATATTAGACCTTGTAAAACTATAAATTTATTGCTTATAGTTTACCGCCTAATGCTTCCGGCCTACAGCTTATTTCTCTGTAATTATCGCTTGTAAGAATGCGGTATTGGCCGATAACGAAGAATAATCGATATTGTCTTCCAGTTGCAGACAGGCGACTTCAGAGGTGCTGAGATTGATAATATGGTCGGAGACGTAATCGACAAAGTCGGATACACTTGGGTTATGCCCGAAAATCAATACGGTGTCATACAAAGAAGGAACATCGTTTATCTTTTTTAAGAGAAAGAGTTGATGGGCTTCATAAAAGGTAGGTTCCCATTGTATTCGTTCTTCGGGGTAACCTAAGATATTGCAAAATATCTTTGCTGTCTGCGCGGCTCTATTGGCTGTAGAGGAAATAACCAACGTCCTTTCCGTTTCGTTCTCGATTTTAACAAGCAACTTTTTGGCAATATGATTTGCTCGAGCTATACCCTTTTCGACCAGGTCACGATCAAAATCACGTTTACCCATGCCGTAATCCTCAGCTTTGGCATGACGGACTACATATAACATCTTTCTTCTCATACAGGTAAAGTTACGTATTTCTTTATTAGTATTTGTCTGTTAGATTTATCTGCCGATATGCCGATTTATTTTTATGGTTAGTTGGGCGTTAAGCACTTCGCAAAAAATCCCCGCATAAGACAAATATATGAGTATAGCAAGGATAAAGAGCAAAAAAGTGTGCCAATTTTGTTCGATTTTGGTAAGAATATTGGCACGATTTTACCACCTGTTTTTTGGATAATACCTGAAATACTGTGTTTATAGCCTGTAAATAGCGATTTTCATTTTCATGGAAAATATGTCATTTCCCTTGGGAAAAAGGGAAAATGCCCTGGGATTCTCTTTAATTCTCCTGGGAAAAAGACTAATTCCTTTGGGAGAAAGGGCGAATGCACGGAACTTTATTCTGATTGCTTTAAGGAAAAGGTTGATTCACCTAGGGAAAAAGAAGATTGCCCTAGGTTTTGTGTTAATTGCCTTAAGCAAAGGGGTAATTTCTATGGGAATAAGGCCAAAGCTTTAGGCAATTGTTTTATTTTCCCATAGAAAAAAGCTATTTCTATATGACGATGGATTAATGTTCTTGGAACGTTTGTTATTCCTGTCGAGAAAAGAGATAAAGTTAGTTGCTTAGCTTGTTATTCTAACATATATAAATATCCTATACTATAATGGATTTATTGGAAGTTATGGAGGCGCGTTGTAAATCTAACAAATCCGTCTGTTATCCTACTTTGTTTTTCCTTTTCTGTATATACATTAACCTCAAACTTTGCCTCGACTAAGTATATGTCGTCTGTGATTCTTTCAATTTTAGTGATTTCAAATGTAGAGTTATCTTGTAAATCATTGGTAAGAGAGGAACGTATTAAAGGTGAAAACACAGGGATATAAGTTGTGAATGTTTCTCCGGTAGAAAGTGGATGGATCTCCATTACAAAACCATCTGTTGTGTTTTCTAAGCCATAGTCTGTTGCAAAAGTCCCTTTCCCTTCTTTAAGGATGGTTTCTTTTTTCAAAGGTATTCCTACTGTGGGGGATTCCTTGTCAAGTTCATTAATATGGTATTTTTTGCCAAAAGTGATTTCTATTTTGGAAAAGTTATCATGTCTAAAGGAATATGATTGATCAAAGATAACGGAGTCTTTTTCACCATACCACCACAGTCCGCCTGTAATATAAGCTGGACTTCTATCGGGAATAGAATCGGAATAGGATTTTATATTCACCTGTCTGTTTCCAACTCCCCAACCGCTTATCATGTTCGAGCTATATGTGATACCGTCTAAAGCAAAGGAGATGCTATCCCTAATAGGGGATTTATCTGTTTCTTCTTTCGAAGGTAGCTGAGAGGTGTCTTTCTGACAGGATAAACACATTAATAGACTGAGCACGGTGACTGTTGATAGCAGATGTTTCATATTTAAAATTTTGGCAAAAATACAATTTTAATGACAAGTCTTGCTGTGGGATTAGAATATTCTAATTTAACAACAGAAGCTTTCTATATTTTTTCTTGAAAACTAATTCGTTAAACTCATTTTCTACCAGCTTTTGAACATTTAAAGAAAAGATTTGATTTGTTTGTGGGGATATCATTACGAATGATAATATCTCTAAAAATCTTTGGATGATTTTTTCTTCATTGCTATTATTGTTAATAATATATCCAGTCCCTTTTTCTTCGTTAATGTAACCTGGAATCTCACCGACATCTGTGCATATAGGAATTACGCCTTTGGACATTCCCTCCAAAAGAACCATTGGAAAGCCTTCAAAATGAGAGGTTATCATGATGAAATGTGCTTTTTCATAATAGCTATCGAGCTCTCTTTTGTCATTTATTTTGCCGACAATATGAATTTTTGGATTTACACTCCGTTTCAAGGTCTCGAAATCGCCAATCATAGTAAATGAAAAGGGTAAAGCCTTTTGTATAGCTTCTTCTGCTATTTTGATAAATAAGTGGGGACGTTTTTCTTCTGAATTCCGGCCTACAAATAATATCTCAAATCGATTGTTACTAAAGTCTTTCTTTGTCACTTGGCGAGAGACAGGAATAGAGTTTGGAATGGTAAGGATTTTATCATTAAGATTGTAGATATGTTTTTTTTTATAAAAATCAAGGAGTTTTTCCCTATGAATAGGACCTAAGACAACTCTGTTATCCAATGTGTTGACAACAGGCAGTGAATAATTTTCAAAACTGTATTGATTATCTCCTAAGAAAGCATGCATAAGGTCGATTTTTCTTACCTGTTCTTGTAAATAGGGGAGTAGGCCAAGATAAAACTCACTATTACACCCAAATACAACGGCATTATCTCTAGCATTGATGATGGCGGAAATCTTTTTATACATTAATACTCTAAAGCTAGCTTTGGAGGACCACCTCTTTAATTCTATTAATGTTGAAACTTTTGAAAAATCCTCTTTTAGATCGCTATTTTCCGATTGATTGGTGATGAAACAAAGGGGAGAATGTTCTCTCACCGTTTCTATAATACGAATATGCACCTGCTCCCCGCCTCCAGTATGATAATAAGGAAAAAAGAAAAAAATATTGGTTTTACTCTTTTTTAAACGCCTTATTATGAAGGGATAATGAACAAGAGATTGTAGAGTAGAGAGAAGCTTTTTCATAGCAATGATTTATAAAGTCTACTTTTATAGCTTATGAAATAATGTAGGACTTAACTTTTTCAGTAGCAGTTTTACCTTTGTCTCAGTGCGCAAATCATCTTTCAAGATATCTAAAATACTATAGTCCTTCCACACATCCCAGTTTTGAGGGAAAGGATGTAAGAGAAATAATGTTTTTCTAGAACGATTTGCATTTCGTGAAGCAGTAAATTGTTGTCTATCTTGAAAAAAAAGTGTTTGTTCGGTTAATGCCTGATATTCATCAACCAAGCTTTTGAAGGTCCTGAGCATAGTTATGCTATTCTGACGCTGTCGATAGAAGTATAGTTGACAATCTAAAAACTTTATAAGGGCTACACGATCCAAGATTTTATAAATAATGGCAATATCCTCATGGAGTACACCTAAAGGAAATCTAAAATTTTCCCAAAGGGTTCTATTGAATAGCTTATTAGTCACGACAGCCATGTGTATCCCTAAATCATGGTGGAAAAGGTTATTATTTGCCTCTTTTCCAGTAAATGTTCGAGAAGTACATGATACAGAGTTGGCTAACTGGAGTTTCTCTCCATCCGTGAACTTTTTCAATCGGCAGACAGCAATATCAGCCTCACCAATCGTATTGTACAAATGCAAAATGTAATCCCTATGTACGATATCATCACTATCCACAAAAGCAATATATTCACCTTTAGAATATTCAATGCCTATGTTGCGTGCTGCCGATAAGCCTTGGTTGGTCTGGTGTAATACTTTTATTCGGCTATCCCTTAAAGCATATTCATCGCAAATGGAAGGGCTTGCATCATTGGAGCCATCATCTACCAAAATAATCTCGATCTTTGTATATGACTGATGGATTAAACTCTCAAGACATGCAAGGATATATTTTTCTACATTGTAAACAGGAATAACAATAGATATTAAGGCCTCTCTAATCATGATAGTAGACGTTTTTGATGACTATAGGTCTTCGATGACTTTTAATTTCTCTATCAAAGTTTGTATAGAAAACGGAAGTAGGCTATCCTCCGAATTATTCTGTAACTTTAACCAGGTATCTTTATCATTATACAGCTTGATGATTTGTTGAGCAAAGTCTTTTCCGTTGTCGGCTAACAAGGCATTCTTTTCATGTTTTAAGAACATACCTTCTGCACCTGTAGAACTGGTGACGACGGGCAAAAAGTATTCAAAAGCTTGCCCAATTTTGCCTTTTACTCCTGCTCCATAGCGTAATGGGGCTACCATAATCCTATGATTCATGAACAGGGTGGTGATGTCTGGAATATAGCCATGGAATTTGATTTTGGGATGATTTACGTCTTTAAATACATTCTTCACATCTCCAACGATATGAAGCTCAATATCGGGATGTGATTTCCAAACTTCGGGAAGAATTTCATCTTTTAGAAAATGAATAGCGTCTATATTGGGGTGATGTGTAGAACCTATAAAAAGAAGCCCTGTCCTTTCTTCGAATGAAGGGGTGTCTTTTTGATGTGCTTTCACATAGTGTATATTGGAGATGACTAATAATTTGGCCTCAGGAGAAAATTGGGTCATATACTCCATTTCGTCATCCGAGATCGCTACAACTATATCACACTGATTAGCCGCTTGTTTCTCATATTTATAGTACCTTTTATATCGCCTCTTGTATTTTTTGTTGTTAGGGGATACTTCTAATGCTCGTTGATAACGTAAGTGATGAACATCCACCATGTCAAATATCGTCTTTGAATGGGGGAAATGTTTTTTTGCAAATGCGTAATATTTAACAAACATATCCGAAGCGCTAAACCATACTAAAGGATTGTCCTTGACAAATCGGCGCATAAAAAATGTAAGATCGGCTATTGGTGTGTAGGCATAATATACCCGTACACCAAGTCTCTGAAAATATGCATTGTATCGGTCTTTAATTCTATTCTTGGGGGCTATTAGACTTGTATTATAACCTAACTTTAAGTACGTTTTGATAATTTCAGTTAAACGCAATTCTCCAGAATTATTATCAAATTGAGGTGGACGCACGTGGAAAAATACGATATGCTTATCTCCATAAAGCTCCTCCATTCGTTCCCACTTACTTTTGGCAGATATGTTATTCAATATAGTCCCCCATTTTGTTCTAAATATGTTATGATTTTTTGTAAATAATTCTTCTTTTGTATTATCTGTTTTTTCTTTAGAATTATAAGAGACTCCATTGTAGTGCGTCACCTTAGAGAACGGGGTATAATATATTTCTTTCCCTTGACTATGGCGTAAATGAAAGCATAAGTCAGCATCTTCGAAATAAGCAGGGGCAAATTGTTCGTCAAAGAGATTGAGGACTCCATCGTCGTTGGTCTTTTTGAATAATAGGCTACATCCAGAACAATAGTCTACCCGATATACATAGTTTATTTCAGGGGCATATATTTTTTTGTTGGCTATTTGTGTAGGAGTATGGTCATGAAGAAAAAAACTTCCTGCTTCTTGTAAAGTACCATCCATATTGAGCAGCATAGAACCCACCGCCCCAACATTGTCAAAGTTCCTGTACACAAGTAAAAGTTCATCTAAAAAACCTTGATGAACCTTAGTATCATTGTTTAATAAATATATATAATTACCTTTAGCAAAGGAGACTCCCTTATTTACACTCCTTAGAAAGCCTAGATTTTCTTCATTACGGAGAATAGTAATATTGTTAACAAAAGAAAAATCACAATTTTCACTACTCTTATCATCTATTAAAATGATTTCAAAACTTACCTCTGGAAGATTTTCGGCAATAGAATATAGGCAATTTAATGTATATTCATATTGATTGTAGAAAGGAATAATAATAGACACCAGTGGCGCCGAATGTTGAACGAAATCCAAAGGTGTCTTTTTCGTTAATTCGGGAAATGTCGTGCCGTATTGTTTTTGAAGCTTGTTTAGATAGATTAATTTTCTAAAATAATCACGTGTTTTTGAGTAGATGCCCATTAGAAATTGGATGTTAATAGCTTTTTAGCTATTTGGATGGCATGTAAGCCTAATAAATGCTTAATTTTTATAGGTCAAAGTTAAAGAATCTTTATAACTATCCCATATCCAGAATTGCCCCAAACAACATTTTGGCAGGATGCTGGTAGTCAATACCTGAGCATTGAAGGTTGTTGTAGATGATTTGCAGTGTAACCGGTTGAAAATAAGTTTATTTCTGAAATAAATCCGCTTGATTTTCCTTTTCTTGGCACATGATTTTATAGAGGCCGAGCCCTTGTGGTAACAAATAGCTTCCGTAATAAAATAGCTCTTCCAACCTTTTTTTAAGGCTCTGTAGCTAAGGTCATCATCTTCAAAATAATAGGGGCTGAAGATGGGGTTGAATCCTCCAAGTTGTTTTAATTTTTTTGTATCGTATAGCGAGTTTGCTCCCGATACGAAGTGGGTTAAATTACTCTCTCGATTGGGGTATTTTTTAATAGTAAACAAACCCTGTTTATAGAGTATACCAGTCGTTTGCGGTTTTGCACTGTCGTCAATAGCTCGACCGGTAACAGCAAAAGTTTCTCCTCCGACAAAATTATCTAAGCAGGTTTTGATGTAAGCAGGTGATAATTCTATGTCAGAATTAAGTAGAAGCAATTTATCTCCTTTTGCAACCATAATACCTTTATTGCAAGTTCTTGAAAACCCTAAATTAACTATGTTCTGTATGACTTTTATTTCGGGGTAATTATATCGTAAGAATTCAACGGATGAATCTGTAGAACAATCGTCTACAATAATGAACTCATAATCCACCTGGGAAAAATCTAAGGATGCAAATACTGAAGGTAAAAACTGTTCAAGTAATGTTCTTCCGTTGTAATTCGGAATGAGAACTGTAATCATGCTCAAAAGTATTAATTTTCTATCTTTATAACGATAATCATACAAATTGTGCTACACGTTGTTAAGTTTTTTGTAGCATTTTTGTTATTATCAACTAATGTACCGTTATATTAGAATTTTAGATATTTGACGTTATTTAACTTTTTGCTTTAAAACAAAGTAGATAGGCTTTAGGCAGTGGCTATAGGTAATAAACTTAGCCTATGGCTTATAGCTTACAGCTTGTGACTATTTAAAATATGATTAGTGTTATTATCCCCTGTTATAATCATGGGAAGTATGTAAAAGAAACTGTAGAGGCTGTCTTGGCGTCGTCGTACAGACCTTTGGAAATCATTATTGTCGATGATGGCTCTACGGATGATAGCAGAGTTGTGGGTGAAGAATTAAGTCAGGAATTTCAAGAAGTAACCTATGTGTATCAAAAGAATGCAGGCCCATCTGCCGCACGTAATAATGGTATCTCGAAAGCACAAGGAACATATATCTTGGCGCTTGATGCAGATGATTTAATTAGTGCCGCCTATATTGAAGAAGCTATAAGAGTACTGGAAAATGATCCTCAAGTAAAGGTTGTATATGCCGAAGCTGAGAAATTTGGAAGTATACAAAAGAAATGGAAGCTCAAAAAATATTCTCCCCGTCGATTGGCAAAAGATAATATGATTTATGTAAGTGCGGTCTACAGAAAAGCTGATTGGGAAAGAGTAGGAGGCTACACTGATGAGCATGTATTGGTGCGGGAAGATTGGGAATTTTGGATTAAGGTGTTGAAAGATGGAGGGGGCGTGGTGTGCCTGCCTTTTGTCGGTTTTTATTACCGTATTCATGAAAACTCACGGCGTAAGAGTATGTCCAAGGCGAAAAAGAATGATGAAATTGATTACTTAAATACTAAACACCTTGATTTTTTTAAGAGCCAATTGGGAGGTCCCTTGCGGAAGAATAGGTCTTGGTCAAGGTTTATCAATTTCTTTATTAAAGACTAACTTCGATGGTATATCCCTGCATTCTTTCTCTTGTCAGCTGGTAGTTTAAAGGATACATGTTGATGGTACTTCAAAATAGCCGGGTGAAACACATTACCAAATAATGTCCAGTCCAATGGGTAATGTATCGACCGTTTCTGGTATTTGAATTTGATAATCGTAAAAAGGCGCTTGATTGGATTTCTAGAAGAGATACGCTTTTCTCTCGGATGCTTGGCCGGATACATAAATAAGGTATCGGCATTCTGCTCAATAATCGCTTCTATACCGGATAGGAGGTCAGCACTCAATGAGGTTTGGGGTCTGCCTACCCAGGAAGGAACAGCAATGAGTTTTTGGTAATGGTCTGGTACAAAATCTCCATCTGCATTATAAATCTTTGCAGCACCCTTAGCAATTTCCCGTTTTCCCACAATCCAAATGGCGTCATTCCTAAATTCTTCCCACACCTTTTCATAAGAAACTTCTGTAGCCTTGATGTCGTGCCAACCACCGCCATAATGGTGCAATAAATAAGCGCGGATGTAGTCTGAACGATGAACGATGCTAAGTTGATTGAAAGCCCTCGGCAAGGGATGTCCCTCAACAATAAAATGGTGCAAGTTGTCAGGAGTAATTAAGCAGATAGGGACTTGGATATGCGCCTGCAGATATTCAAAACTTAACCGCCTGTTACCCGTCATTGGTGGCCCTTCCCAATAACACCATACCACAAAAGGCACACCGTGTCTGTGTGTTAGTTGATGTGGATAGTCGATTATTGCGGGAGTCATGTTTATATTTTATCGCGTCCTTTAGTAAACTTTAGCCAGTAGTACTTTAATGGGTTGGTATACTTCAGTTGTTTCCATGGGCGGCTGCCATGGGGTTTATGCAATACCGGTATATTCAATAAAACATAATTCTTGAAACCATGGGAAAGGGAAGCATTGGAAATGGAGGTGTCGAACCAATCTTTTCCTTGATCCAGTTGATTGAAAGAGAATTGTTGTAAAAAGTCAATAGACAACAGTGTACAGCAGAAGCTGAGACTACGCTCGGTAGCGATAGGTCTTCTTTCCTTTGATTCAAATTTTAAATACGGGAAGTTGATTTTGTTGTCATAGTCAACCGTTACAGCACCGACCATACCTATCTTTGGTTCTTTTTGGACAAAAGACAATAATTCTTGTAGCGTGTTTTTTTGAACAACGACGTCTGATTCAACAATAATCAAAGGAAGCTGGTGCTGTAAGCTTTTTGCCTGAGCATCTTTCAAGACCGTGAAATAATTGGGCGAAGGTGTATTTGTCAATTCAGACAAGTGTATATAGGTTACACCCTGTTCTGCTGACTTTTCCTTTAATTGTACAGAAGTTTCGGTGTCACTGAAATCATCGTATACGAAATATAGGTATTGCCCCTGGCTCTCCTTAATAGCTTTGATGGTCTCTAAGGTGTTCTCTAGAGAATTTTTGACCGGGGTAATAACAATTGCTTTGTAAGCATCCATAGTCAACAAAATTAGGAGTTAATTCCTAAATTACCTATAAGAATTTATTGCAATGCGTTTAATAATACCGAAGGGAATAACCCAAGTACAACCAGTGCTAAGGTCAACAAAATACCAATATAGAAGAGCAATACGTTGTTTTGCTTCTTCAGCTCAATCGGTTCCTCACTTTGACGAAGAAAAGCGTAAAGAGGGATTTTGAAGTAAAAAAACAGGGAAATAACAGAGGTTAAGGCACCTACACAGAGCAATAATACGTATATCCAGTCCCGCGAGAGTTGATAAATGTCGAATACTTGGGTAAAAATTAAGAGTTTTCCGAAGAATCCCATCGTTGGGGGAATGCCTATCAGGGAAATGGCGGTAATCGTAAATGCGGTAAATAATAAAGGCATCTTCTTACCTAACCCAGCGTATGAACGAATATCAGAAGAAAGGGTTTGCTGTTCGATGCGGACAATAAATAGGAAAGCCGCAAAGTTCATTAATACATAGGCTATTAGATAAAACAGCAGGTATGCAAAAGAATTTTGGTAGGCCAATACTGCCATTAATAGAAATCCTGTATGGCCAATAGAGGAGTAGGCCATTAAACGCTTCGCATCGTGCTGTCTTAAGGCAGCAAGATTACCTGCTAACATACTGGCTATAGCGACTATTGCGATAAACCAGAAGGTGAGTTCTGAAAAATAGAATAAAGAACTTGCCCAAGCTTGATACAATCGACTAAATAAAATAATAGCACCTATCTTCGGCAAGGTGGAAAGAAAAGCCGTTATGGCAGTGGGAGCGCCTTGGTAGACATCGGGACTCCAAATATGGAAAGGTACAAAGCTGAGCTTAAACCCCATCCCGACAAAAACAAAAAGCAGAGCGATGATAATAACCGGTTCGGGAGCACTCATCAAACCCTGCAAATGGGACTGGGCTTGGAAATCCAGATTTCCGGTTAACCCGTAAATCAACGAAAGTCCATAAAGCATAACGGCAGCACATACGGAACCGAATAACACGTATTTCATGGCTGCCTCGGATTGCTGTTTATTCTTGGAAAAATATCCGACAAGAACGTAGGATGCGATAGACACGGTTTCAATGGCAATAAAGGCCAAAAGCCAGTGCGAAGTGACCGTAAGTAAACTGGTTCCTATGGTTGCAGCAATTAATATACTATATGCATCACCGTTATTGTCCGTATGTCGTTGTTGGATAAACAGGGCGGAAAGGATAGCTCCTGCAATAATCAGCAAGCGGGCGTACACGGAAACATTGTCAACCAGCAACATGCCAGAAAAGGCTGTGGTGGGTTGGTCGATTTGAACAATCAGAAAATAAGCAGATATTCCATAGCCTAATAAGCTTACCACAAATGCGCTTTGACCACCTTGTTTCTTGAAGAACAGGCTTACCAAAATACAGACGATAAACGCCAACATTAAGCTGAGCTCCGGTTTGAAAACCGAAACAGAAGCAATGATGTGGTCTAATATGTTGCTGATGTTATCCACGTTTTGTTATCATATTACCCCCCTGCGGGGCTGTTTTTTTATTTTTATCCCTCTCTGTCGCAAGTTTAATGCAATGTAACTTGTAACAGGGATGTTTATTCACTGACAAGTTATAAACTTGTCTTATTTATCCTCACAGGTTACGCTTCGCTAAACCTGCGAGAGGAAAGGTATCTATTTTCAGCAATTGTCATTCTGAGCTTGTCGAAGAATAACAATTGCTCATAACTACCTACAAATAGGGTTTAATCGTTTCCAAAAGCTGTAATACAGATGCATTCAATTGGTTGAAAACCAACGAAGGGATAATCCCCAATACCAAAGCTAAAGCTAATGTCGGGAAAAGTATCAACCGTTCGCGTATGCTTACATCCGTAAGTGCCGTTGCCCAGGCTTCTCCTCCGCGCAGCCAGGTTTGTCCGAAAAACATGCGTTGCAATGTCCACAGAAAATAAGCTGCACTCAAAAGGATCCCTACCGACCCTGCTATTGCCATCCACCGTGGAATACCTGTCGCCATACTTTCAGCATTAAAGGTCCCGATAATGACAAATGCCTCACCAATAAAAGCGGAGAAACCAGGCAATCCTAAAGATGCAAAAAAGGCTATGGCTACGAAAGCTGTATATTTAGGCATGACAGTCGCCAGTCCACGGAAATTATCGATATACCGATCATGCACACGGTCATATAATACACCAACCAAGAAGAATAGAGCAGCACTTAGAAACCCATGGGAAACCATTTGGAACATAGCGCCGGAAATGCCTTCTGCTGTTAACGAAGCGACGCCTAAGATGACAAACCCCATGTGGGATACGGAAGAGTAAGCAATCATCCTCTTCAAATCTTTTTGTGCTAAGGCATTCAATGCGCCATAAAGAATCGATACCACACCGATCAACCCTAACCACCAATTGGTTTGAGCCGCTATATCGGGGAAAATACTGTAACACACACGAATGATACCGTAGCCTCCTATTTTAAGGAGTATACCGGCTAAGATAATCGATACGGGGGTCGGAGCTTCAACGTGGGCATCGGGTAGCCAAGTATGTAAAGGCACAATCGGTACTTTAATGGCAAAAGCGATGAATAATACAATGAAGCCTATTAAACGTGCAGGGATACCATATATTTCGTGGATATTACTAGCCCAGTCAAAGAAAGAGCCTGGTACATAATTTTGTGGATTCATCATGTGCAACATATTGAAGGTGTGCGCACCTGTTGCAGGATTGATAACCGAAAAATAAAGGCCTACGATAACCAAGAGCATGAATACCGAACCGAAAAGAGTATAGATGAAGAACTTAATGGCGGCATATTCCCGACGCTCGCCCCCCCATATTCCGATGAGGAAGTAGAGCGGTAGGAGCATAACTTCATAGAACACGTAGAATAGGAAGAAATCCAAAGCACAAAAAATACCCATCACTGCTGTGTTAAGGATCATCAATAGCGCAAAATAGCCTTTGGTACTTTTCTGTATGTTCCATGAAGCTCCGACACCCATCAGCATCACCAAGGTGCTGAGGACAAGTAATGGCATTGCTACACCATCTACACCTAATAAGTAGTCGATCTCAAGCTTGCCCATTGTCCCTAAATCCATCCGTATCCAGGATAACTGTTCGACAAATTGATAGCCCTCCAGTTGGTTGATGCCTCCCATTTCGGTCTGGAAGTTCGTATATAGATAACCTGCCAGGACAAACTGTAATGCTGTAAAGCCTAAGGCAATGTATTTATACGCACCTTTGGATGAAGTTGGCAAAGCCAAAATCAATAAGGCGGCGAGCAAGGGTAAAAATATGAGTATGGATAATAGCCCCATCTTTATTTAATTATCAAGTATATAATTCCTAATACGACGACAGTCAGGGCAAAGCCCAGATAGTTCTGTATTCTCCCGTTCTGTACTTTTCGGACTAAGTGTCCGATAAGATAAGCCAGTCTACCGATAAGATTAACAATGCCGTCCACAATGTATTTGTCAAACCAATTGGCAAAGGATGAAAGTCCTTTTGTAATTCCACTCACAACATATGTAATACCATCGATTATAGTTCGGTCGAAGCCATAACATAGCTGGCTAAGTTTTACGGTGCCTTGAACAAATAACAGGTTGTTAATTTCGTTCAGATAGCCTTGACGGTTAGCAAATACAATCAGGCTGTTGTTAGGGTTAAGTGGATATGCTGCTTTCACATACCAACGCCAGCCAATCCCCCAAGCCACAACTGCTCCAAGGGTCAATATAAGTGGAATGATGCTATGTGCCATGGGAATGGCAGTTGCAGTACTTTTCACATGAAACCCATGCATCAGCCAAGTATTATGGTAATCTATGGGGGTCCATCCAAAGGCAACAAATAAAGAACATGCTGCTAAAAAGCCCATAGGCCAGAGCATTGTCGATGATGCTTCATGAAGTGCTGGACTGCTGTTATTTTGTTCAAACGCAAAACGACCAAAGAAGGCTTTGAATATTAAACGTCCAATATAGAAAGCCGTAAGGATACTGACTGTAATCAAGGTCAAAGGAATAAGAAGGTGCCAGGTTCCTAACGCTGATGCCCACTCATAGGCCGACACCACAATACTATCTTTGGAAAGATAACCGGAGGTTAATGGAAAACCTGCCAAGGCTAAAGAAGCAATCACCATTAAGCCAAAAGTTTTAGGCATATATTTTCGTAAGCCCCCCATGTTGCGTAAATCCTGTGGATCTATATCCAATTTTTCATGTGCTTTAAAATGTGCCATTTCGTGGATGACAGCACCTGCGGAAAGGAACAGTAAACATTTGAAGAAGGCGTGGGTGGTTAAATGGAACATAGCAGCATCCCATGCACCAATACCCACGGCGACCATCATAAAACCCAGTTGAGAGATGGTGGAAAAGGCCAGAATCTTTTTAATGTCGTATTGTGCCAACGCAAAGATAGCAGCAGAAAGGGCCGTAATACAACCAATAATGGTGATAATTAGGAGCACAAATGTATTGAATAATGGGAATACGGTAGAGAGTAAAAATACCCCAGCAGCCACCATGGTTGCGGCATGTATCAACGAAGAAACGGAGGTCGGCCCCTCCATCGCATCAGGCAACCAGACGTGCAAAGGGAATTGTGCGGATTTTGCCATAGCCCCCAAGAAAAAGGCTATGCCGGCAATGCTCAGCCAAGCAACATTTTTATCAACCAAGATTGTGTTGCCGTCTTTGCCAAACAGTTCTACCAAATCCAATGTGCCAAAATGGGCATAAACCAATGCAATACCAATCAGAAAACCAATATCACCTATACGGTTGATTAGAAAAGCTTTTTTATTTGCTTGTGCCGCAGACTCTTTAGTAAACCAATAGCCAATAAGCAGGTAAGAAGCAAAGCCAACCAATTCCCAAAAGATATAGAGCTGAAAAAGATTGATGGAAACCGTGAGACCTAACATGGCAAAACAGAAAAGGCTGAGATACATCCAATAACGATGTATGCCTGCATCATCTTTCATATAGGCCCGGGAATAGATGTGTACAGGAAGTGCAATTACACAGACCAATAGTTGCATCAATACGGTTAGGTTATTAAGCAATATCCCAATATAAAAGGTGTTTTTACCTATGGTAAACCAAGCCCATCTTTCGTTGATAGGAGATTGGTTCCACACCTCAAAAAATACGATGCATAGGCTAATAACTGTGCTTAATATGATAGCCGCCAAGCTAATATTGCCCGAAATAGATTTCTTCCCTAAGATAGCCTGTATAAGGAAAGCCAAAAAAGGCAATAGCACGACAAGCATGCTGGCATAAATGGGCGATATGTGCATCAAGGAATCCAAACTAATCTTTTAATTCGTTTATTTTCTGTGGGTTGATGGTTTTGTAGTGTCGATACACGTTCAATATGATGGCCAACCCTACAGCCACAGCTGCCGCCGCCAGAACAATAGCGAATAGAGCAAAAACCTGCCCTCCATACTGAAGTTTGTCGTATTTCCCAAAGGCTACGAAATTCAAAATAGCAGCGTTAATCATCAACTCAATGCCTACTAAAATCATAATGCTGTTCCGTTTTGCTAAAACAGCGTAGAGTCCGATACAAAATATACAAGCACTGACGACAAGGAAATGGGTTAAAGTAATCATACGCTATCCCCCTTTCTGGATAAGTGGGCAGCACCGATCAATGCCATCATGAGAAAAATCGAAATCACTTCAAAAGGGAGCACATATTGTGTCATGAACTTGAACCCAAGGGTTCCAATGTTGTTGTCCGTAGCTTGGATAACCGTACCCTGTCGTTGAGATTCTATAATCCAATCGGGGGTGTGCTGTTTCCATCCCCAGAAAGCATAGAGCATCACGCTCAGAAAGGCAAGCGATAGAAGAGCCGATTGCCAATTTGGCAATGAAATGAACTTCCTGGAAGTGTTCTGTAAGTCTGCTAATAGTTCTTTATTGGATAGCATAAAGGCGAATATCAGTAAAATTAACACGCCGCCGACATAGACTAAAATCTGGGTAATGGCTACAAAATCTGCTAAAGCAAAAAGATAGAGTCCGGCCATAGCAAATAGCACGACGAAGAATAGGAATAGTGCCCGAGCAGTGTTTCGGATGTTGACCACCAAAAGTGCTGCGGTGATCGCTAAAGTAGCAAAGGCATAAAAGAGTATTTCTTCCATCTTATTTTTTCTTTGCTGCCTCCTTCTCAGCTTGGAAACGGGTCCACTCTTCCTTGCGTTGAGCAACTTCTTCCGTGGTCATCTCCGTAAAACCATATATTAAGTCTGTTAATTTCGAAGTGCTTTTGTCGTATTGATTGGTCATCGTAATACATTCTGTGGGGCATACTACTGTACAAAGCCCACAATACATACACTTAGCCATGTCGATATCAAACTGAGCTGCGTATAATCTTTTCACACTGCCATCGGAAGTTTTGCCAATAGCTTCGGGAGATTTGATGGATTCGATAGCAATACAGTCCACGGGACAAGCTTTGGCACATAAATCGCATACGATACAGTCGTCAATCTCTACATGCAGTTGATAGCGCCCTACCTCGGGGATAGGCATTTTTTCTTTGGGATATTGTACGGTTGTGACGCCTTCCTGCTTTTCGAAATATTTTTCATCCCGTATGTCTATCGTCTCCCGCGATTTGCGGGCAGCAAAAAGGTGGCGTACCGTCAAAAGAAGCCCTTTGACAGCAGTTAAAAATCCTTGTATGGTTGTTTTTAATACCAAAGCGTTATACAATAACTAAAATCCGCCATAATCCTGAGATTGCCATGCATACGAAAGCGACCGGGATTAATATTTTCCAACAGAGGGTCATCAACTGGTCTGCCCGAAAGCGGGGGAGAGTCCAGCGTACCCACATCTGGATACCTACAATTAAAAGTGACTTACTTACTGTCCAGAAAAGTCCCCAGCCTAAACCGGTCGTCCAATCGGCCAATCGCAAGCTGCCGATGTTGGGCAGAGGGGTATTCCATCCGCCTAAGAAGATAATGACGCCCAGTATAGAAACTAAGAACATCATGGCATACTCAGCTAAGAACAAAAAAGCAAATTTAATCCCTCCATATTCTGTATGGAAACCCCCAATCAGTTCGGATTCTGCTTCTGGAATATCAAAAGGTGCCCTGTTACATTCTGCAAGTGTCGCAATGAAGAAAATGATATACACGACTAAAAGGTGTGGCGCTTGGAAGATATGCCAAGCAAACAGCCCACCGATGTCGGTTACATCCCAAAACCCCATGAAATAGATGATTTCCGGTGAATGAATGCCTTGTAGGTCTGCAATTTCATTAAGATTTAAGGTTTGGGTAATCATGATCGCCGAAATCAAGGATAGCCCTACCGGTATTTCGTAAGATACCATTTGCGCAATGGCACGTATCGCACCCAATAAAGAGTATTTGTTGTTGGAACCCCAGCCTGCCATCAAAATACCGATGGCATCGATGGAGACAATGGCTAGAATAAAGAACAATCCAGTATTGGTATTGGTGGGCAGAAAATCAGGTGCCCATGGAACTACACTGTATCCGATAAATACCGCCACGAAAATAATAACTGGAGCGGTTAGGAATAGTGCCTTATCGGCAGCAGATGGGGTGATAAACTCTTTTTGAATAAGCTTGAGGATGTCGGCAATAGTCTGTATCAGACCATATTTGCCTGTTTCCATTGGTCCCAGCCTGTCCTGCACAAATCCGGCAATTTTTCGCTCAGCATATACTGCAAAAAGCGTAAATCCGGCAATAAAAAGAAATATTGCAATTGGGATAATGATATGTAGCAGCAGGTCGGCCAATTCCTTTTTTTAGAATAATTCTTAATTGCATGCAAACATACGGAAAATGGTGGAAAAGAAAGAGTTTTTTAATAAAATATACTGGATTGGTAGATTATTTAGGTGTGGGAGAAAATTGTTGTGCTGAATCGTGTAAATCTTCAAGAAGTTCTTGTATAAAATGTAGTCGTTGTTGGAGGTTGTTTTCCATCTCTGAGGAAATAGAGGACTTGGTCAAGCTCACGGTAATTCCTAATAAATGGGCATGAATCCGATACGCCAGGCTTTGGAAATGGTTCATCTGCTGACGATCCTTACGGCGATTGATTGGGTCTTTTCGGAATTGCTCGGCATGGTCGTAGAATAAAGCTAAAGTCGTTTGTGCATGCTTGCGAACTAGGCGCAATTCGTAGGTACTGACAGCTTCCCCGTGAAGGGCTTCCTTCACTTTCTGATGATAACCCCGGAAATTGTCCAATAGGTTGTCGGTCACGTTGCTGACCATGCGACGTTGATTAATAGGAAGGGCAAAACAGCCCAAAATTGCAAAAGCAGAACCTAACAATGTGAATGCAAATCGGCTTCCTAAAATATCCCAAATATTTCCCTCGTGCACATTTAAAGAAAGGATGATTGCGATGGTAACGAATATAACGCTCACCAAATAGTCTGGTCTGTTGAATAGGAAAAAGCCATAAAGACATAGCGCCGCCAGAAATAACAGCAGTAAAGGCGAATGTATGAAAAAGGTCAGTATCATACCGATGATAATACCAAGTACAGAACCGACTATTCGCTGATAATTTCGCCGTTGCGTATTGCTGTAGCTTGGGCGTGCGACCAATATGATGGTTAATATCATCCATGAAGCATATTTATATTCAGGTAGGAAATAGCCGATAAGTCCGCTACAGCCTAAAAGCAGTGCCATCCGCAGTGCATATATAAAAATTGGAGAGCGGAAAGTTAGCTGTTTTCTTAGTGTGTTGATTTTTGGCTGAGCTGGTATAAAATGTTGGTAATGAACATCTGGAACAGAGGTAGGCTCTGCCTTGGACATATTGCTTTGTATGTCTCTTACGATGGTTAAGATTTGCCGGATATGGCTTATAACAGGATTTATCAACAGGTGGATATCAGGAGAAGCTTTGCGTTGCAGATTGTCCAAATCCCCTAAGCAGGACGAAATAATATGTTGATTGTACGCTACTTTTCTGGTCGAAATGTGGGTGCCATTACAAGCTTCTATCTCGTCAGATAGGGCGTAAATAGCTTTCCGGATAATGGGCAAAGCAGCCGTGTCTTTTAATTGCTCCCGAATGGTTTCGTAATCGTTGTCCACCGCCATCATCAGCTCGTATAAATCGATAAGGCTGTATGTTTTTGATAACCAATGGGAAGGAGAGGTGTCTTCGGATGTTAATAGCGTGGATTCGCGCAGTAGCAGCGAACGGACGTTCTCCAGCTGTTCGCTGACTTGAATATGTACTAAGCTGAGCTCATTGTATACCTGAGACAGGGAGATTTCCGTGTCGTAACATTTGGCCTTTGTACGTAAAAGCTGTGCCAATGTGCTGAACCCTTCCCGCATGGCGTATTGCAACGAACGATAGGGGCGTAGATATACTTGCAGAAGTGATAAGGAAAAGAACCAGACTGTACCCGTAAAAAAGGAGATGGAAAAAATTAAAGGAGAGTTTGGTTTTAACCCTATAGTAAAGCTTATTACAATTAGTGTTAATGTCCCGACGGTAGCGATTCGGCTTCCTAAGGCCAGTAACAAGGCGCACCCAAAACCTAATAAGGTTAATAGTATAGGTGTTAACCATAATGCGTCATGTAGGGAAAGGACTGTACTCGTACTTGCTATGAAAAATAAAGGGATGCACCAAAGTGCAGTTTGCTTTTTGTCCTGTCTGTTGCCGGGCAAGTCGGTTAATGAAGCTAATAAAGTGCCTACAGCAAAAGCTATTGCAATGTCTAAGTTTGTGGTATAAAATAGTAATACGGCAGGAATGCAGATTGCCAAAATATTCCGTAAAGCATCTTTACTGGATTCTTTTGTGAAGAATCGGTAAATAGAATCAAAAACCAAATGTAAGTTTGTATTGCTCATTTATAATTTGCTACAAAGCTATGGAAAATAGATTTTATAAGAATAATATTTTTTAATAAAGATTGTTTTGTGGAATAATATTTTGCGAATATGGCATGCTTGTTGCATATCGTTGGGAAATGTCGTCTTAACGAGCAAGAGGAAAATATATTCTTCTGTTGATTCTGTAGCGAGATAACAAGGTTTTTCGTTGGATGATAGCAATGTAGAATTTAAAGAATAGATTTATGAAAAAAATGAATGTAAGCTATATGATGATAGCTTTGGTCGCAATGTTAAGCAGTTGTTCTGTGAAGAAAGCTACAGAAGTAGCTACTTCAGATATTGTCGGTAAGAAATGGCAATTAATAGAGCTGGAAGGAAATCCTGTTGCTGACAAGGTAAATGGGAAGGTGCCTTTTTTAGAATTACGTACAGAAGATAGCACTTATGCGGCCAGTGGAGGATGTAACGGTATCGGTGGTAAATACGAGTGGGCGAAGAATAACGGTATTAAATTCAGTATGGGGGTGTCAACGATGATGGCCTGTCAGGATATGAGTGCCGAAAATGGATTAAGAAATCTATTTGGCAAAGCTGAGAACTACCGTTTGGAGAACGATACTTTAGTGTTTTCTTCAGAAAATGGTTCTGTGCTTGCGAAGTTCAAACTGGCTAATGAAACGAAGGAAAATGATATAGCCCTGCTTGACGGCACTTGGGAATTGGATTATGTCATGGATCCTGATGGAAAGGATTTCACTGCGCTTTATCCTGAGAAGAAACCTATACTGACATTCGAAGCTGGTTCAAGCAAAGTAACAGGGAATAGCAGCTGTAATAATTTTACCGGAAATGTAACTGTTGAAGGGCATAATATTGGATTCTCTCCTTTGGGTATGACTAAAATGGCTTGCCCAGGAGAAGGGGAAGGTGTATTTGTAGATGCATTAGAAAAGGTAAACAGATTTGATATACAAGATAATGCCTTACATTTCATAATGGGTGATATCGCTATTATGCGTTTCCAGAAAAAATAGAGAGGGTCTGGAAAATTTTTAACCCATTGAACAAACTCGTTCCCGAAAGCATTCGGGACGAGGAAGTATGACGAAGCAATCTGTGTTTGTTCCGTCACGAGATTGCTTCGTTTCCTCGCAATGACGTGACGACGAACTTTTCGCCTTTGATATTGATAAAAAAAGTCCCGAAGTTCATTTCGGGACTTTTTTATGTGTTCTATTTATTAACGATTTTCGATATCGACATAATCGCGTGCGGTTGCGCCAGTATATACTTGACGTGGACGACCGATAGGCTCTTTGTTGTCACGCATTTCTTTCCATTGAGCAATCCATCCTGGAAGACGACCCAAAGCAAACAAAACGGTGAACATTTCGGAGTCAAAACCTAAGGCTTTGTAGATAATACCCGAGTAGAAGTCTACATTTGGATACAACCTTCTGTCGATAAAATATTGGTCGTTCAGTGCCGCTTCTTCTAATTGTTTTGCAATGGATAATACGGGATCGTTTACACCTAATTTCTCCAAGATATCATCACATGCCTTTTTGATGATTTTTGCACGAGGATCAAAGTTTTTATAAACACGGTGACCGAAGCCCATTAAACGGAACGGATCGTTCTTATCTTTGGCTTTGGCAAGATATTTTTCAGCATCGCCACCATCTTTCTGGATTGCTTCCAACATCTCGATTACTGCTTGGTTGGCTCCACCATGTAGTGGTCCCCATAGCGCATTGATGCCAGCTGAAATCGATGCATATAAGTTAGCGTTGGATGAACCAACAATGCGTACAGTTGATGTAGAACAGTTCTGTTCGTGATCTGCGTGTAGAATCAATAACTTATGCATGGCGCTAATGACAACAGGGTCAAAGGTTGTTTCGCCTGTTACCTCGCCGAAAATCATATTCAGAAAGTTCTCGATATAGCCAAAGTTGTTCTTAGGATAAACCACTGGCTGACCTAGTGATTTTTTATGAATCCATGAAACGATTGTAGGCATCTTTGCCAACAAGTTGATGATGGTCTTGTTTTCCTCTTCTTCTGTAGGGTTTGGGTTCAGTGATTCTGGGTAGAATGCGGACAAAGCACCGACCAAACAAGAAAGCTGACCCATAGGATGGGATTTAGAAGGAAATCCTACGAAGAAATTTTTCATATCCTCGTGGATCATCATTTGTTTGCGGATGTCTGTGCGGAATTTCTCTAAAAGATCTTTAGAGGGGAGTTCCCCATAGATCAGTAAATAAGCGACCTCTAAAAATGTAGATTTCTCTGCCAATTGTTCGATAGAATAACCTCTATGGCGAAGAATGCCCTGCTCGCCATCTAAAAAAGTGATAGCGCTTTTGGTAGCTCCTGTGTTTTTAAAACCTGGGTCTAAAGTAATATATCCGGATTGATCTCTCAATTTAGAGATGTCAATGGCTTTCTCATTCTCCGTTCCTACGATAATAGGAAGTTCGTAGGCTGAACCTTCTACGTTTATTGTTGCTTTATCTGACATATTTAATTTTGACTTATTGTACAAATGTATAAAAATGAAAATAATATTTCGTTTTCACAATTTATTTAAAAAACACGGTTTCGTCATTTTATATAGAAAAAGGTTATGTGATGTTGGTTTATTGATGTCTCTTATAAGTTTTCTCTATTTCTTCAAAAGAGAAACTTAATAATAATATAACGTTAGTTTGCGGTAAGAATAAGGTTTTTCATCCGAGGCGGATTGAAATTTACACAATCAACGTTGCCTGTTCTCACCCCTATTTGCAACAAGGGTATTACATACTCATATCTAAAAAAAGCTAAAATAAATTTGGTTAATTACGATTTTTTCGTAAAATTGCTAAAATTTAATATATTGATTATGCAAAAGTTGACTATACAAGAAGAAGAAGCGATGCTGTCCATCTGGCAGTTGAATGGCGGGTTCGTAAAAGAAGTTTTGGATAATTTAAAAGTAGAGAAACCACCTTATACTACATTGGCCTCAACCATTAAGAACCTGGAGCGTAAGGGGTATGTGAAAGCTGTTAAATATGCCAATGCAAAGCGTTATGAGCCTATTATTTCGGAAAGTGAGTATAAAGCGAAATTTATGAACCATTTTGTAGGCGATTATTTCCGAAACTCTTATAAGGAAATGGTGTCTTTCTTTGTGAAAGAAGAAAAGCTGTCCGAAAACGAACTGAAAGAAATCATGGATATGATTAAGAACAATAAAACCTAAGGACTATGGATTCTTTATTGACATATATTGTACAGGTCAATATCTTGTTGGGCGTGGTGTATATTGGGTATTATGCGCTCTTAAAATCGTTGACTTTTTATCAGTTAAACCGTCTGTACTTCCTGCTGGGAGGAGCTTTTTCCTTAATTTATCCGTTTTTAGATATCCGTTCTTGGTTTCAAAGGCATGTCGAACCGGTTGGCGAGTTAGTAGATTTTTTACCAATGTTGCCTGCACAGGAAGTTATCTCTCAAAACTGGACGATTGAGACTGTACTTTATGTTACTATCGGTGCCGGTGCGATCTTCTTATTTGGTAAGTTACTGTTGCAACTGTTGAGTCTGTTGCGTATACATTTACATTCTGTAGAAGATTCCTGGAAAGCCTATATTTATCGGAATGTTCTGTTTCCTATTGTTCCGTTTTCCTTTTTCAATCGTATATACCTTAATAAAGAGCAACATCAGGATGTAGAGCTGTATGATATTTTTGAGCATGAAGATATCCATGTGAAGGGATTGCATACAGTTGATGTTCTGTTTTTTGAGTTACTGCTAAGTGTTTGCTGGTACAACCCTTTGGTATGGTTGATGCGGAAAGCCGTTCGTCAAAATCTGGAATTCCTGACGGATCAACAGGTACTCAATAAAGGGGTGGACAAACAATCCTACCAATATTCCTTGTTGAACGTATCGAAACAAGGTGTGGCGGTAGGTGTATCTAATCAATTTAATTTCAAGTTACTCAAAAAACGCATTAGTATGATGAATAAGAAACGTTCTTCCAAGTTGGAGTTGAGTAAATATGCTTTTATTCTTCCGCTGGTTATTTTTGCTGCCGGAGCATTTACAGTAAGCAAAGCGGATGGAAAGATCACCGAAGTTGTAGAGCTGGCGCGAGAAACGGAAGTGGCGGTGATTAAGAATATGTTGCAGAAGCCAGATACTGCCAAACTTGTTTTTGTTGCTGAAGATGGCGAAAGGAAAGTCTTTGAAGCAAGGCCGACATCTGATTCTTCTAGACAGCTAGGTCAGGGAAGGTATATTCTGGATGGTAAAGAAGTCTCCTTTAAAGAGATTAAGCAATTGAAAGCAGAAGATATTGAATCTGTTTCTGTGAATTTTGATGCAAAAAATAAAGATGATAAATTTCCTGATTTTGGTGATATAAAGGAAACAGCTTATGATTATGTCAATATCAAGACGAAATCCTATACTGGGACACTTGTGCCAAGCGGTCAGTTCTCTCGGATTGTACTTCGTAAGAACTCTATTGAAGAGCCTTTATTTATTGTTGACGGACAAAGGAAAGCGAAGGGGTATAATATAAACGATATACAGCCTGACGATATCGAATCTATCCATGTTTGGAAAGATGAAACAGCTGTTGTGAAATTCGGATCGGATGCAAAAGACGGTGTTGTTGAAATTACGCTGAAAGACAAAAAGAATCCAACAGTAACCGTGAAAGCTTTTGGAGAGAAGAAAAAAGCAGAAGAGAGAGAATTGTCATTATCCAACGGAAAAATATTGGGTTTTGGAATGAGGCAAGATTCAACGTTGAACAAAGTTAGGATTAGTTCTTTTCGTGTAAAAGGTGTCGGTGAAAATGGTTCTCCTCTGATTATAATAGACGGAGTGGAGAAAGACGATAAAACTTTGCAAAAGATAGACCCTAACAGCATCGAATCCGTGACGGTACTCAGAGATGAGTCTGCGGCAGCGCTCTATGGCTCAAAAGGAAAGGATGGTGTTCTGCTGATTACAACTAAAAAGAATAAAGACAGCGGTAAGGAGATGAAAGAAATCGTCGTAGTCGGCAAAAAAGCAGAAGTTAGTATAGCTGCTGTGGATTACTCAGACGATGATACGTTTTTTATCGATGGAAAGGCTGTGTCCAAAAATGAGTTCAAAGCTGTTCCGGAAGAAAAGATAGAATGGAAAATCGGTTCGGGAAAAAAGGAGGGTAAGGGTACAAAAAGAGAGATTCATACGAAGAAATAAGAGAGATAATTAGATCGATAAAAAATAGCCTTTCTTGCGTGAGCAAGAAAGGCTATTTTTATTATTTCAAATCTTTAAAGAAAACCGGTGTATTCCCGTAAAGGACTGTAGAACCGTCCTACTTTTCGATAAACTGTTACTGAATCAGCAGAGGCGATAGCGTACGTTGTTTCAGCTCATTCACTTTAGCTTCTGCCTGTACGATGAGTTTTTTTATCTCGAAAATAATATACGGAAAAATATGGTGTTTTCCAGATAAATTTATGCAATTCGGTGATAGGCGGTTTATCCATCCGAAATTTCTATAATTTCGGATGGATGTTATCTACAGACTATTTTGTGTTGAGGTTGGTCATTGTCAGTTCGACGCCAATATTCACAAAGCTCTGTAC
This sequence comes from Sphingobacterium wenxiniae, assembly GCF_900116225.1. Lineage (GTDB taxonomy): Bacteria > Bacteroidota > Bacteroidia > Sphingobacteriales > Sphingobacteriaceae > Sphingobacterium > Sphingobacterium wenxiniae. The sequence continues at coordinate 34,981 of NZ_FOZZ01000012.1, read as the reverse complement.
CATTTTAACAGCATGATCAATCAATGCGGGAAGTTCTTTTTGCTCTTCGGGGTCGAAGGCCCCTAAAACGTAATCAACTTGTCGTCCTTTCGGATAGTTGTCGCCAATTCCGAAGCGTAGGCGTGCATAGTTTTGTCCGCCGCAAGTCGCCTCAATGGAACGTAGGCCATTGTGTCCAGCGGCAGAACCTTTGGGTTTTATCCGTAAAGAGCCAAAAGGAATAGCCAAATCGTCTACAATCACCAATACGTTGCTGATTGGGACCTTCAATTGCTGCATCCAGTAGTTCATTGCTTTTCCGCTCAGGTTCATATAAGTTGTGGGCTTGATCATATACACGTTCCTGCCACGTTGCTTGAATTCTGTGTAGTATGCCAGTTTCATTAATGACCAGCTAACCCCTGTTTGTTTAGCAACTTCGTCCGCTACCATAAAACCTATATTATGACGTGTGTCCTCGTATTCTTTACCGATATTTCCTAATCCGACGATTAAATAATTCATACCTGCAAAAATAAGGAATAGTATTGAGTATCGGGAACTGCATATGGAGAAAGGGGGGGGGGGCAAAAAATAAATAAAAAATGAGCAACATTTCCCTTTATCTTGCGACTATATAGTAGAAACAGTTTAAAGATTGGATGAATTGAAAGCGGTAGCTTCAGATAACATAAGTGATAAAGAACTAATAGACCGATGTTTGTCGGGGAAAGAGGATGGTTATACTATGTTGTACCATAGGTATGCAAAATCTATTTTCAATTCTATCTACCGTTTGCTAGGCGACGTCCAGGAGTCTGAAGACCTGTTGCAGGAAGTTTTCTTAATGGTATTCTCCGAAATGCCTAAGATGAAAGAACTGCGTAGTTTTCCGGCGTGGGCAAATCGCGTAGCGATTAACAGATCCATATCACAGCTCCGAAAGAAGAAGATTTACTTTACGGTAATTGAGGATGCCACAATTATAGATACGAGCGAGGAGGAGATTAGTGCAAAGCAATCTTTAGAAGGTAAAATTGAGGATGTGCAGCAGGCAATAGCTGAGCTTCCGTTAGAAACGAGGACAATTGTTAACCTGTTTCTTTTTGAAGATATGCCCCAGCAGGAGATTGGGGAGTTGCTCGGACTGTCTCACAATACAGTCAGAAGTCAATATCACAGGGCTAAGAGAAAAATAATGCAGAAGTTAAAACAGAGGAGTTATCATGAATGATCCGTTGAAAAAGTTTGTTGATAAGCACCGAGAGGAATTTGATGATTTAGAGCCTTCAGCAGAAATCTGGAAAAAGATTAGTGGGCAGATAAAACCGAATGCATCAGATGAAAAAATCAAAAGATTATATGTACTGACCCGCTGGGCGATAGTAGCATCTGTTCTCCTTGTGTTTGGGATAGGTCTGTTTTTGTTGCAGAACAAAGAAATACCGACGGAGCAAGTTGCTAAAACAAAGCATTCTACACCAAAAGAGGAGCCTGTAAGTTTTACAGAGGAGCCAGGTTCTTTACAAAAAAAAGAAGAGACCAAGAGTAAAGTGCAGCCAACGCTTGTTTTGGCTCCCAAACGTAAAGAACCGCTATCTATAGAAGTTAAGGGGGATATTTATCAAACTGAGAAAGACGCTGTTCTGCAGTTGCTCGCAGACGAAGAATCTCCAAGTGCCAGGATTTCGGGGTTGATAAAAACCAATAAGCTAAACCATATTGATGATGAACTGATGAATGTGGTTGTGGAATATGCAATAAATGATGAAAATAGTAATGTTCGGCTAGCGGCAGTCGATGTACTGGTAGCCCACATAACGGAATCCCGAGCGTCAGATTTGTTAATAAAAGCTTTTGTGAAGCAGGATGATCCTATTGTTCAGACTGAACTGATCGATATTATTTCAAATCTTGGCAATATGAGTGAACGGATCGAGGTGGAACAAAAGTTAGTGGCGTTGACAGAGGATCCAATGGCAGAGTCTTTTGTCAAAGACATGGCGTATGCAGTATTGTTAAAATAAAATAGTAACACCATTTAAATTAAAAAGTAATATATGAAAAAGAAGTTTGTAATTATGATGTCTTTGCTTTCGTTTGCCCTATATGGGGTTGCGCAGACAAATGACGACATCCAAAACGAGCAAGTTAAGACGTATAAGCTGGCAAAGCGTACCGGGAAGTTGGAGGTCGATCTTGCTGGGGTTGTCATTGAGGGGTATTCGGGGAATGAGATTGTTTTTTCTTCCTTAGGAAAGCCTGGGGGAGAGGATGAGCGAGCGAAAGGTCTGCGCGCGATCAATGGATTGGGCGTGGTAGATAATACAGGGCTTGGTATTAATGTTTCGGAGGAAAATGGAGCAGTCAAAGTAACACAATTGAATAGTGCGAGTGCACTAAATATGAAAATATTGGTGCCGCATGGAATGGCGATTGCATTTGACCATCAATCTCATTTTGGAGGAGGGGGAAAGACTGTGTTCAGAAATATCCAGAGTGAGGTCGAAGTGTCTACCAAATTCAATAATATTGAGCTTGAAAATATTACCGGGCCAGCTACGATAAAAACGGTTCATGGTAGTGTCGATGCTGTCTTTAGCGGAAATGTAAAAGGCCCTATATCCATTGTGTCTATCCACGGGGCTGTTGATGTCACTGTCCCTCAGAATATTCATGCAGATTTGAAGATGAACACCAGGCATGGAGAACTGCTGGTAGCTCCAGAATTGAATATTAATATTCAACAAGAAGGAGAGATGATTCGGTACAGTAATCAAGTTGTCGGTAAAATAAATAATGGAGGGACACCTCTTGACCTTCGTTCAGATCATGATAGGATATATTTAAGAACAAAATGAAAAGATTGATACTCATAGTGATAGGTATTGCTAATGGTGTTGCCTTTTCACAGACTCCGATAAGCAAGAGTTATAATGTTCCGACGGGAAAAAGCATTTCCTTCAAATTTGATTACCCTAAGCTTATCCAGTTAGAGACTTGGGATGGTGATGAGGTTCTTGTGACAGGTACTGTCAACATTAATGATGGAAAAAACGATGATAGGTTTCAATTGCGGGAATCCACGGAAGGAGAGGAGTTTGTATTGGAGGGCAGTGTTAACCCGAAGGAAATTCCGTCTCGGGTAAAGGCTATTGACGGAAAAGATACACTTACTTTTGAGACCAAAGAAGAATTTACAAGTTATCAGAAAACGCATAACCGTACTTTTAGCACAGTAAATATAGGGGCAGATATGCAAATTCAGTTGAAAATCAAGGTGCCTCGGAAGTTAGCTGCGCGTGTAGAATCGACTTATGGTCTTGTTGAGGTGAAGGGGTTTGATGGCAATATAACCGTAGATGCCAAATACGGGGGAATAGATGCCACCATAAAAACAAAGTCAATGGGCGAACTCTCTGCCCAAACTTCGTACGGAACAATTTATTCCAACTTGGATGTTCAATTCAGTAGTGTGGAGTTTAAAAATTTCCGTCATCATATTAAGACATCCTTGGGCAATGGTCCAACCAACCAATTCAAATCCACATACGGCAATATTTATTTGCGGAAATAAGGAAAGTGTGTCGGCATGACAAAAAAGTTTGCAGTATAAAAAAAGCACCGAAAATTTTCGGTGCTTTTCTATTTAAAGTAGCTAGTACTAACTACTAAAATTATTTTTTACCGCCTTTAGCTGCTTTAGCTGCTTCTTGCTCTGCTTGACGCAATGCACGAGACATGATAACAGATACGATTGTATCGTCAGCATTGTTCAATACTTTTGCGTTTTCTAAAGTTACTTGACCAACACGGTATGATTTACCAACTTCCAAAGATTCCATAGGAACTTCGATAACTTGAGGCAAGTTGTTTGGTAATGCTTTTACGCGTAGTTTACGTAATTTCTGTACCAATTTACCCCCCATTTTAACACCTGGAGAAGTACCTGTCAATTTGATAGGAATATTTACGGAAACTTCTTTGTCATCTGACAATTCTAAAAAGTCTACGTGAGTTACCACATCAGTAAGTGGGTGGAATTGTGCTTCTTGAACGATAGCTCTTGCTTTTTTACCGTCGATGTCTAATTCTACGAATACAACATCAGCTGTGTAAAGAGCCGGTTTCAAATCAGCTGCGGATACAGAAAGGTGGGTTTGCTCTTTACCACCATAAAGAACTGCAGGAATATTTCCTTCGTAACGCAATTCTTTTGCATCTCTTTTCCCTACGTTCTGTCTTGCAGAACCGCTAATAGCAATTGATTTCATTTGTTATAAATTATTAAATTTTGAGGTGCAAAGATAGTTTTATTATTTGATATGTAAAAACTTTAATTGCTATCCCTTATTTTAAAGTTATCAAAGCTATGGAGGTAAGCAACGTAATCCATCACTATCTTCACTACCATAGCCTTTGACCCTTTATTTTATTTCGAATAAGTCGGAAATAGAACCGTGTTCGTTGACATTTTTAATTGCGCCAGCAAACAATTTATCTGTAGATAAAACTTTGATTTTGCTACAGTTTTTTGCTTTTTCGGCATCCAACTGAATCGTATCTGTCACGATCATTTCAGACAATACTGAGTTTTCAATTGTCTCATATGCTTTGCCGGAAAGTACAGCGTGTGTACACACAGCTCTAACTGAATTTGCACCGTTCTCCATAATTAAAGCGGCAGCTTTGGATAATGTGCCGGCTGTATCACAGATGTCGTCAATCAATACGACGTCTTGCCCTTTTACATCACCGATAATCGACATGGATTCGATTTCGTTGGCACGTTTACGGCGTTTGTCACAGATAATAACTTCTGCATTGAAGAACTTCGCAAACGTACGTGCACGATATGAACCACCCATGTCAGGAGAGGCGATAGTCAGGTTTGGCAGGTTTAGCGACTTGATATAAGGAACGAAGATAATCGAACCGTCAAGATGATCTACCGGAATATCAAAGAACCCTTGAATCTGCGCTGCGTGCAGGTCCATCGTCATGATGCGGTGAGCTCCAGCTGCCATAATCAAGTTGGCAATCAGCTTTGCGCCAATGGCCACACGTGGTTTGTCTTTTCTGTCCTGGCGTGCAAAACCAAAATACGGAACAACGACTGTGATATAATGCGCTGAAGCACGCTTTGCAGCGTCAATCATAAGCAGTAATTCAAGAAGGTTGTCGGTAGGTTGGTTGGTGGATTGGATGAGGAAAATGTCACTTCCGCGAACAGATTCATTGTAAAATGGCTGGATTTCTCCGTCGCTAAACTTGGATAAGGTTATGTCGCCTAAAGGCTTGCCATAAGATTTAGCGATTTTTTCTGCGAGTTCTACCGTTCCCGAACCGGCGAACAGTTTTACCGTGTTAAATTGCAAAGGCATTATATGCGAATTTTATGTTGGGTTAATTGAAAATTTTATTTCCGTAACATTATGCAACTGAGAAAGTTGTCCCACCTGGATTCGAACCAAGACTAAATGAACCAAAATCACTTGTACTACCCTTATACTATGGGACAAAACTTTTTCAAAAAGACCACGTCTCCTATAGGGCGCAAAGTTAGCTAATAGTTTGTGAAAACAAAATTGTTTTTACACTTGTTCGATTTGCTGTGTTTTTCCAGAATCGTGGAAAAAACGTTGCCTATCTTTTGGTGAAGGCAATACGCAACTTGCAGTTGGCCAGAGTTTTTTTCTCCGTCTGGCTATGCCTTCGTACATCCAATCGGCCCACCTATCAGGGATACACTTTCCTATACTGCCTAAAAAGAGGTAAGGTTGCTTAAGAAAAGAGGTAAGAAGTATAACCGCTTTACTCTTGCGGTAGAACTTGCCTTGATGGTACACCAAGATGGAAGAAAAATCATGGGTAACAGCATGAGCTTGGAAAAGTTCTTCTGCAAAAGCACTTTGTAATGGGGAAAATCGTAAGCTGCTGTCCTTCTCATGGTTGAGCATGAACTGCACCGTGCGATCGCAAAATCCGCAATCGCCATCATAGAATAAGATGGTCGGGTGATTTGTATCGTGCTGTGCTTGCATAAGTGTAAATATACGAAAAGAGGTCAGCATTTGCTGACCTCTTTTGTTGACCCACCTGGATTCGAACCAAGACTAAATGAACCAAAATCACTTGTACTACCCTTATACTATGGGTCAATCATTGTCAGAAGAAACAGTGCTTGTTTGTTTTGACGATGCAAATATAAGGCAGATTTTATTATTGCCAAAACTTTTTTTGCTAAAAGACGTATTGAGACTGATTTTCAGTTGGATATTTTTTATTTGGAAGAGATGGCGATGATGGAAGTTGCGGAGGTGGTATGTATTATACCGGTAAAGGTTTCGTTAAAATTGTAAATAAAGTTTCATTGTCGCTTAGTATTCCTTATTTTCGAGCCGAAATTTAGGATAACTATATCGTAATAAGAATGAATTACAATAAGATTAATAACCTTTTGGGGTGGATTTGCGCTGCTATTGCCACTTTTGTGTACATACTCACCGTTGAACGTACGGTAAGTTGGTGGGATTGTGGGGAGTTCATTGCCTCGGCATATAAGATGCAGATTGTCCATCAACCAGGAGCACCTTTGTTCCTAATGGTAGAAAATGTTTTTTCCAATTTTGCGATGGGTGATGTCACCAAAATAGCCTTTTGGATGAATGTGGGCTCGGCAGTGTCGAGTGGACTAACGATTCTCTTCTTGTTCTGGACAATCACAGCTCTGGCCAGGAAAATCTTTGTAGGGCCAGATCGCCTAAAAGAGTTGACAAGCCAACAATTGTTTATCACGATGGCTTCGGGAGCTGTAGGAGCTTTAGCTTATGCTTTTACCGATACTTTTTGGTTTTCCGCAGTGGAAGCAGAGGTTTATGCCATGTCATCTTTATGTACGGCTGTGGTCTTCTGGGCAATCCTCAAATGGGAAGTGCGAGCAGATGAACCTGGGGCAGACCGTTGGTTGGTCTTGATCGCATATGTCATGGGACTTTCGATCGGCGTACACTTGTTGAACCTTTTGGTGATTCCAGCAATCGCTTTGGTTATCTATTTCCGTAAGGTAAAAGAAAGCACGTCTGCAGGTATCTTAAAATCCTTGGGGATTGGTGTGGTGGTCTTAGGGCTTATCCTATGGGGCGTGATTCAATATTCGATTAAGTTAGCGGCATATTTTGACCTGTTTTTCGTCAATACGTTAGGTATGGGCTTCGGTAGCGGAGCGGCTGTGTTTGCGCTATTGGTGATAGGCGGGTTGGTTTACGGTATTTTCTATTCTATTAAAAAGGCAAAGCCTATTCTGAATATTGCACTTCTAAGTGTTGCCTTTATTCTTTTCGGTTATAGCTCCTTTGCAATGATTATGATTCGTGCAAAGGCGAATCCGACACTAAATAATAGTGATCCAGACAATGCTTTTACTTTCCTGAGTTACCTGAACCGTGAACAGTATGGTGATGAGCCTTTGTTTAAAGGAAGGTTTTTTGACTCGCGGCCTACAGATATGACCGAGGGTAAAAAAGTGTACCGTAAAGATGGCGACAGATATGTCGTTGCGAAGCGTACCTCGGATTATACATATGATAAGGAGACCCTTTTTCCAAGGATTTATTCGGAGAAAAACGGTCACCCGACTTATTATAGAGACTATTTGGGCTTAGGGCCTAATGATTCCCCGACTTTTGCAGACAATCTGAAATTCTTTTTTGGTTATCAAGTTGGGCATATGTATGGCCGTTATTTCCTTTGGAATTTTGCTGGTCGTCAAAATGACCAACAGGGACAAGGTGGTAATACAGAAGGCAACTGGATAAGCGGGATTAAACCGATTGATAATCTGTTGTGGGGAGGGCAGGACGCATTGCCCACATCTGCAAAAACCGATCCATCGCGCAATACTTATTTCTTCCTGCCATTAATTATAGGACTGATAGGTGCTTTTTGGCATTTCAATCGCAGGCAACGTGATGCCGGTGTGGTAGGCTTGTTGTTTTTCTTTACAGGGCTGGCTATTGTCTTGTACCTTAATCAGACACCAATGCAGCCCCGGGAAAGGGATTATGCCTATGCAGGCTCTTTTTATGCTTTTGCTATCTGGATAGGTTTGGGCGTATTGGCTATTGCTGATTTCTTGATGTCCAAGAAAGTGAACGCAAAAACAGCGGGATTAGTAGCTACCGCGGCAGGTGTATTGGCTGGTCCGGTTATCTTGATCGCGCAGAACTATGATGACCATAACCGTTCGGAGAAATCTTTGGCGCTGGATATGGCGAAGAACTATCTGGAATCTTGTGCGCCGAATGCTATTCTTTTCAGCTACGGTGATAACGATACGTATCCTTTATGGTATGCGCAAGAGGTTGAAGGTTTCCGTACGGATGTGCGTGTGGTGAACCTGAGTTTGCTGAGCGCGGATTGGTACATGCGACAGATGATGGAAAAAGTGAATGATGCAGATGCCTTGCCGATCAATATCGACCCTCAGTTGATTAAAGACGGTGTGCGTGATGTGATTTATTACAATGACTACAATATCCCAGGTTATGTACCTGTAGAGGATTTGTTGAAAGTTATGCTTTCGGACAATCCGCAGAACAAAGCACAATTGCAAAATGGTGAATTTGTCAATATTCTTCCAACGCAAAAAATGGAACTTGCGGTAAACAAGGATGTTGTTATTGCCAATAACGTGGTCCCAAAAGATTGGGAATCCAATATTGTGGATACTATGCGTTGGACGTATAACCAACGTTATGTCAGCCGTGCAGAATTGTCCATGTTGTCTATCTTAGCAAATAACAATTGGAAACGTCCAGTTTATTTCACGATTACGACACCAGAAGACAACTATATGGGCTTAGATCGTTTTATGGTTAGTGAAGGTTTTGCTTATCGTTTGATGCCTGTTGATTTTGGTTTGGAGGAAGGCGACCCGAGTGCTATTGAAAATGTTGACCAGATCTATGACAACATTATGAACAAGTTCTCTTGGGGCAATATAGGAAAAGCATCTTATATTGATCCGGATTCTTACCGCTATATTAGCATGTATGTCGGTAGTATATTTGGCCAGACTGCGCAGCAATTATTATCTGCCGGAGAGCAGGAGAAGGTAAAAAATCTGGTGAACAATGCATACGAGAATATGCCTAAAAGAGCTTTCTTGATGTCGGAAGTCATGAGCTACGTATCTCTGGTGGATGCTATGTACAAAGTAGGTGAGGTAGACAAGGCCAATGAGATTGTGGGACGTAACCTGAAATTCATCCGCGAAAATATGGTATATTATGAAGCCATCGCAGAAACCAAAACCAATCTGGAACTCCGCAATATGCGTTTCGGTTTGGCATCCATACAACGTTACAAGCAAGTCTTGGATGAAACCAGTCAAGAAGCTTTGAAAAAAGAAGTGAACGACTTGTTCAATGTATATAGACATTATTTTGAAGCTGCTGGTCAGTAATATTGTTATACTTCCGGAGTCCTCATGACTTCGGAAGTATAATTTTCCTCTTCGGAAGTATAAAAAAATACCCTATTTTTGCTTAAACATTCCCATCATGAAGCAATCGAATTTATTAGAAGGAGCTAAGTTTCAGATAACAATCAAACGTCTTTGTCAACAACTGATTGAAAATCATGGTGATTTTTCTGATGCGGTTTTGATCGGTATCCAACCAAGGGGTACATATTTAGCCAAACGTATCCAAAAGGAAATCAAATCTATAACAGGAGTGGAGGTGCAACTGGGGATTTTGGATATTACCTTTTATCGGGATGATTTTCGTATGAAAGGATCCAGCCCATTAGCCGCCAACAGCACCCAGATTGATTTTATGGTGGACGGGAAATCGGTAATTCTGATTGATGATGTACTTTGGACAGGTAGAACTATCCGCTCGGCAATGGACGCTATGCAAGCGTTTGGGCGTTCGGGCAAGATGGAATTGATGGTGCTGGTAGACCGTCGGTTTTCCAGACAGATTCCTATCCAGCCAGACTATATCGGTATACAGGTTGACTCCATCGACTCGCAGAAAGTAATTGTTAGCTGGGAAGAAGTGGACGGAGTCGATAGCATCGAATTGGTGACAGAAAAACAATAAGGACGATAGAAAATTAAAAACAACATGTCTACAACAACGCAACAGCTAATTACGCGACATTTGTTGGGTATCAAAGACCTAAACGAAAACGATATTCAACTCATATTGGACACAGCTTCCAATTTTAAGGAAGTGCTTAATCGTCCAATCAAAAAAGTTCCATCCTTGCGCGATATTACTATTGCCAATGTTTTCTTTGAAAACTCTACCCGTACACGCCTTTCTTTTGAACTAGCTGAAAAACGCTTATCTGCCGATACGATTAATTTCGCCGCATCGTCATCATCTGTTAGTAAAGGAGAAACCCTGATTGATACGGTCAATAATATTCTAGCGATGAAAGTGGATATGATTGTGATGCGTCATCCGTATGCAGGAGCAGGGGTGTTCTTGAGCAAACATGTGGATGCACAGATTGTCAATGCCGGAGATGGTGCACACGAACATCCTACACAGGCGTTGTTGGATTCGTTCTCTATCCGCGAGCGTTTTGGTGATGTAGCTGGACGTAAGGTAGCTATAATTGGAGATATTTTGCACTCTCGCGTAGCGTTATCCAATATCTTATGCCTACAAAAACAAGGTGCAGAAGTTATGGTATGCGGACCAACGACATTGATTCCGAAGTATATTACCTCGCTCGGTGTTAAAGTAGAACATGATTTGATGAAAGCTTTGAACTGGTGTGATGTCGCGAATATGTTGCGTATTCAGTTGGAGCGCCAAGATATTGCTTATTTCCCATCCCTGCGCGAATATTCCATGTTGTACGGACTGAATAAACAGATATTGGATTCACTGGATAAAGAAATCACGATTATGCATCCGGGGCCAATCAACCGTGGTGTGGAGATCACCTCTGACGTAGCTGATAGCAAACATGCAATTATCCTTGATCAAGTCGAGAATGGTGTTGCAGTACGTATGGCAGTGTTATACTTGTTGGCTGGACAGCGCGGATAATCTGTTTTAAACGATTCTTCTTGTTTATAGTCTTAATTAAAAATACCTTATCTTTGGTTGGGTAGGAATTAAATATTAGCGATATGGGAGCAACAGTAAAGAAAATAGAAAAGAAAAAAGCTATACAATCAGCAGTAAAAACAGAGGAGAAAGCGCCTGCAAAAAGAATATCTAAAACCTGGGAGGCTGTTTTGAAATATAAAAATGATCCAGGTATTGAAATCGTAGATATGAGAGCTGTTTTGAAATAGTACGGCATGGCGCGTTATCTGTTAGATACGAATATTTTGATGTTTTTAATGTCATCGGAATTGGATGATATTTCTTCTGATGTTAAGAGTTTGATGGAAGATTATAATAATCGGTTATATGTCAGTTCTATTTCGGTTACAGAACTTTTACAACTCTATCGTATTGGCAAGATTAAAGCTAAAAAATATAAAACCTCTACAGAACTGCAGAAAGCTATCGAAAAAGACTACTTTATAGAAATCCTCCCATTCGCAAAAGAGCATACCAAGACACTGGCAGGGCTCCGTATCTCTAAAAATCACAATGACCCTTTTGACCATGCAATCATCTCGCATGCGATTACCGATAAACTTATCCTCATTTCCTCTGTCCGAAAGTTTGAAGACTATACAGCACACAAGCTAAATTTTGTGTTTAATAATAGGCGATAACCCGTGTACACGGGAGTTGCGTATAGCTTTTAAACTTCTGGCTTCCTTTTCTTATAGATCCGAGCGACACGATCGAACCAGTTCTACCTCGTATTCGTTTAAGCGATAGCGGTAACGAGTACGTACTACGACGGTTGCATTAGAAATGCAAAAGGAGAATGTGAGCTTGAATCCTCGGACGGGCGGGGACGAGAAAGTTCCAAGCTAAAAGAGAAGCAGACACTTCATATTGTTACTCTCCAAACGTTAATAAATGTGAAAATACGGGTGACAAAACCACCCCAGGCATATTTTTTGGACGATATACGCGTTATAAAGACGGTTATTAACAGATGTTAACAACTTTTGCGGAAAACTTGGTACTTTACTGTTAATTTAGTATGCTGAATATAGTGTCATTCAGAAGGAATGTACTATAGGTGTAATTTTGATATTTTTCATTAGAATAAATTGTTTTTCAAAGACAATGACACTTGCGTGAACGGGGTTAATCCTGCTTTTGCAGATAAGCACGCACAAGTTCATTTTTTACTTAATATTAAGTATGTATAAAAAAATCTATGGTGTAGGGGTTGCGTTGGGTATGATGAGTACCGCTTCATTTGCCCAGCAGACAGCTTGGCAAGATATCAACAACGCATATAAGACTGGTATGGAGTTGTTCGAACGAGGGAAATATAGTTCGGCAGCAAAGCAGTTTGACAAGGTGGAAGACATTCGGACAAAATCCAGTTTACAACTGGATGAGACGGCAGAGTTGACTATGCTCAAAGAGAATGTACGCTATTATCAGGCTATTTGTGCTTTGGAATTAGGCGATTCGGACGCGGAAAATCGTTTCTTGAAATATATTAAAGATTATCCGGCAAGTGCGAATTCGAAAGCTGCGTATTTCCAGATTGGTAAATCTTATTATGCGAAACAAGATTATACCAAAGCTATCGAATGGTTCCACAAAATAGACAGCAAAAACCTTGCTGGAGCGGAAAATACAGAATACCGTTTCAAACTGGCCTATGCCCAGTTCATGACCAATGATTACATGTCTTCTAAACCGCTTTTCGAACGTTTGAAAGATGAGAAAAGCCAGTATCAGGAAGCTTCTATTTATTATTATGCCTATCTAACTTATTTAGATGCAGAATATAAAACGGCATTAAACGAATTTGAACGACTCAACGGTTCCAAAACCTACGAAAATAGCTATCCGTATTATATTACTGCGCTTTATTTCTTGGACAAGCGGTATGATGATGTGTTAAGCTACGCGTTGCCGATATTGGATAGAACCAAGCAGGAGCATGAAACCGAAATGTTTCGTGTTGTAGCAGCCACCTATTTCATTAAAGGCGACCTGCAGAAATCAAAAGAATATTACGATAAATTCCAAGGACAGGACCAAGGAAAGACCCAAAACAACCAAGATAGTTACCAAATCGGTTATATCGCCTACAAGTTAGGTGATTATGAAAAAGCTATTCAGGAATTGGAAAAGCTTACAGAGCCAGACGCATATTACCAAAGTGCAATGGTCACTTTAGGAGACGCGTTCTTGAAAACCGGCAATAAACAAAGTGCACGTAACGCTTTCTTTCGGGCTTCAAAATTAGACTTCGACCCGCAATTGAAAGAAGAAGGTTTATTTAATTACGCGAAGCTATCGTATGAATTAGAATTCCACCAAGTGGCGTTGGATGCTATTCAAGAGTACTTAGATACTTACCGTACACCAAGCAAGCAGGAAGAAGCTAAAACCCTATTAGCAGAGGTGCTTTTGAGTACCAAAAATTACCGAGCAGCGGTAGATGTGTTGGAAGGGTTGAGCAGTCGTGGTAAAGAGGCAAATGCTGCTTATCAGAAAGTGACCTATTACCGTGGACTGGAGTTCTACAACGAACGTGCTTTTGAAAATGCCATTTCGATGTTCATGCGTTCGGAAGCAAATCGATATGATGAAGAAATCTATGCTTTGGCGATTTATTGGAAAGCGGAAGCGATGTACGAAGTGCGTAAATATGGTGAAGCAGTAACCAATTTCAATAAGTTCCTGCAGTTGCCAGCGGCCCGTACAACAGATGTGTATAGCTATGCGAATTATGCATTGGCTTATGCAGCGTTCCGTAATGACAGATACAGCACCGCAGCCAACTATTTTGAGCGTTTCTTAGCTACAGGTGGTAAAGATGGTATCGAGGCTAATACACGCAATGACGCTATTGCGCGTTTGGCAGACTCGTATTTTGGAACGAAAAATTACGGTCGTGCAAAAGAATATTATAATCGTTTAATCAGTTCTAAAGCACCAAGTCAAGATTATGCCTTGTTCCAATTGGGGATTATTCAAGGCTTGCAAGGCGACAATAGCGGTAAGGTCGCGACGTTGCAATCTGTTGTGCAGAAATTTCCGAAATCGAATTATGCAGATGATGTCGCTTTTGAAATTCCGTATACGTACTTCCTGACTGGAAATTATGATGGAGCTATCACCGGTTTGCAAAAAATGGTGGAAGAATACCCAAGAAGTAGCTACGTTCCACGTGCATTGATAACTATTGGTTTGGTACAGTATGATAAGGGAGATAACGATGCTGCATTGAAAACATTCCAACGTGTGGTGGATCAATATGCAACGACGGACGAAGCACGTCAAGCGATGCGTTCTATTGAGAATATCTACCTTGATAAGGACGATGCTGCAGGATATATACGTTATGCGACCAGTACCAATATTGGTAATTTGAGTACGGCAGAGCAAGATTCTCATGCTTTCGGCGTAGCGAAGAACCTATTTGATAGAGGAAACTTCCAAGGCGCAGTAGAGGCCGTGAATGCTTATTTTGATAAATATCCGAAGCCTATTAATGAGAAGCATGCGCGCTTTATCCGTGGAGAAAGTAATGCACGCTTGCACAAAGACCAGGAAGCGCTACACGATTTCAATATCATTATGAATGATTGGACCAGTGCCTATACAGAGCAGACTTTGATTTCAGTCGCTAATCTGCATTTGCGGAATAAAGCTTACAATGAAGCTGTTCAGGTATTGCGTAAACTGGAGTTGACATCGGAGTATAAATCCAACTATGGATTTGCAATCCGAAACTTGCTGATTAGTTTCTACAACGTAGGAGATTATGTGGAGACACATAATTATGCGAAGTTGTTGAAGGAATACGACAAATCATCTGAAGAAGATATCGCTTTAGCTCATTTGTATTCAGGAAAAGCGTATGCTGCGAATAATAAAGATGCAGACGCGCTGAAAGAATTTAATCTGGCAGCACTGAAAAGTAAAACAATAACAGGGGCTGAAGCACGCTATTTGGTCGCTGCGCAGCAGCTGAAAGCCAAACAATATGATAAGGCGATAGAATCGGCATTTGATATTTCAAATACGTTCTCGTCATATGATTATTGGGTAGCAAAAGGATTTATCTTAATGGCGGATGCTTATGCTGCTAAAGGCGATAAGTTTCAGGCAAAAACCACGTTGGAAAGTATTATCGATAACTATGAAGATGAAACAGACGGGGTCATCAAAGAGGCTAAATCACGTTTGGAAAAATTGAAATAACACGAACATTACATGAAATTGCATAAAACAGTATTTAGAAATTACGCAGTAGTAGCTTTATTGCTTGGACTAGGTGGGGAGGCATATGCGCAAACTGAGCCTGAAAAGCCGGTAACTATAGATTCTTTTGATGTCGTGCGTGATTATAAACCGCTTTTGGCTGACGCTGTAAAAATACGTCGTAGCCCGGATATGACCAATAAGCGTAGCTATATGCCAAAGCTGAGCTATGGCAGCATTCCCGATAAAAAATTGGATATCAATACCGGATTGAAGGAACTGGATGTACAGGAAACACCATTCTCTGCACCAAAGGATCAGACGGACAATTATGTGAAATTTGGTATCGGTAACTTCAATACCATTTTGGGTGAAGGCTATTTCTCCTACGATGCGTATGAGGATATGCGGGTAGGCGGTTTCGTGAAGCATCTGGGACAAAAAGGAAGTCTCGACGGACAGAAATTTTCACGTCAAGAAGTAGGTGTTTTCGGTCGCCGTATATTGCCACAGTTTACAGTGGATGGAGTTGTCGGTTATAACCGTTATGCAACCAATTTCTATGGCATTCCGATGGCTGACGATGGCATAACATCATTGAACCGTACTCCCGAAAAGCAGACATTCAATGATATTTATTTCACTGGTGAGCTGACTAGCAACTATGACCCGAATAATGAAGACGCCTTCAACTATTCGGCTAAATTAGATGCCTATACTTTCAGTGATAAATATAATGCAAAAGAAACATCAGTTGCGGTTTCTGCTTATTTGAATAAGCGTGTGCGTGCGTTTAATATTGGTGCCAACTTAAGTGTGGACGTCAATACGGTAGATGGTACATATACGCCAGCTGGAACCGGGCAAACCAAAAACTCTTTAGCGACTTTAAACCCTTATATCCGTTTTAAAGGAGATAACTACGCAATTACCTTGGGTGCGAATCTTGTGCCGGAATTTGGCGATAGCACCAGCTTCAACATTTTCCCTGCGGCAGAAGTTGATTTCGCTTTAGCACCTGAATACTTCCATATTTTCGGAGGTGTGAACGGTGGCGTGAAGAAAGCCTCTTATCGTGAATTTGCTCGTCAAAATCCATTCTTAGGCGAAAACTTGGTGATTCGCAATATGGTTGAACGTCTGCATTTCTTCGGAGGTATCAAGGGGAATGCCGGCGCAACATTTGGTTATAAAGTAAAAGCTACTTATCGCCAACTGGAAAATATGCCATTATTTGCCAATAACGCATCTACACCATTCCGTTTTGATATGGTTTATGATGGTGATGGCGACAAATCGGTTAAACATTTCGGTATCGAAGGGGAGTTGAATATTCGTCTTTCCGAGTTGATTAATTTGGGTGGACGTTTGAACATCGACCAGTATACTACCGCACAAGAAGAAGAGGCTTGGCATACACCTAAGCTCCGCTTAGCCGGTAATGCGCGATTCAATATTTCTGAGAAGTTATATATCGATGCCGAAGTGCTTTTCCATGGGTTGAGCTATGGAAAAGATTGGGATGATATTCCTGCTTCAACGGGATTCCCTACGCCTGCTCCACGCACTTTCAAAAAAGCAGAAGTTCCGGCTTTCGTGGATCTAAGTGCAGGAGCGGAATATAAAGCAACAAAACAATTAGGTGTATTCGTGCGAGCGAATAATATGTTCAATACAGAATACCAAACCTACCTGTACTATCCTCGTCTAGGATTTAATGTATTAGGCGGTTTAAATTTTTCATTTTAACAGCGGAAGATTATAACTTTGCGTCTTGATAATATCGGATGAATTTAGGTAAGAGTATATATAACTTATTAAAACGACAGGCAGAGGTCTATGTCAAGGGGTTGGGCACATTCAAGCGCAACCATACCTCGGCTACGTACGATGAAAAACGGAATGTTTACCTTCCGCCAATAAGTTATATCGACTTTGACCGATCAAGTGATAAGGGCTATGATTTTATCCAATATACACAGCAACTGCACGTAGTAGACAGAGCAGAGGCTGAGCGGATGGTAGAGTCTGCAGTAGTCCTGCTAATAGAAGCTATCCAGAATGAAGGACAAGCGAAGCTCGATGATTTGGGGTATTTGGTTAGCTATGGCGATAGTTACGTTTTCAAGGCTTTGGATTTATCCGGGTTTGATTATCAGCCTGTAGAAGCACTGCCGAATCAACCACTAATCGTTTCTCAGGAACAAACACCTGTGGAACCTATAGCAGTAACACCCGAACCGGAGGAAATTGTAGAGGAACCGACGGCAATGCCGGAAGCGGAACAACCTATTGCAGCAGAAGTGATTTTGCCTGAGGTTGAAACGGAAGAATATCGTGAAGAGGAACGTAAATCAAGTAATGCAATATGGTATGTGGTAGCTGCTGTTGTAGCGCTTGGTATTATCGCTGTCTTGTATTTTAGCTATCAAAATACAGGAACGAAACCGAAAGAAACATTGCCGGTACAAATTGCCGATAGCCACGATACGACAGAACAAGTACTTTCACCAAGCGATTCCATAGTACCACCATCGGACACATCGCAAACGTTGCCGGTAGACACATTGGTAAACGATGTTGAGGAAAAAACAGCATTGATTCCAGAACATCATTATTGGCAAATTGTTATCGGTTCACATAAGACTTTGGCACAGGCTTATGAGCAAGCTGAGGCTTACCATAAAGCGGGCTATCCGAGGGTAAAGGTGATTCCGAGTAACTTGGCGAAGAATCGGAAGAAAGTAATCTGGGATTCATACGCAACGAAAGCGGAAGTAGATTCCGCATTAAAATATGTGCAGAAGCATATCATAAAAGATGCTTGGCCGGATAAGATTAAATAAGAGGTTAAAAGATGAAATGATTAATTGTTTAAATGGTTAATCGTTGAAATGAACATAATTTAACAGTTTTAAAAAGTAAATAATAATTAGATAAATAGACTATGTCATTCATGCAAGACAATTTAGTGGCGGACTCCTTGAACACGGTTCAGCAACAAGCGGTACAATTGGCAACAACAGAAGAGAATTTGAACCTGATTCAATTATTGATGAAAGGAGGATGGATTATGATTCCTATTGTCTTCCTCTTGTTTTTGGGACTTGTTATCTTTTTCGAGCGCTATCTTACTATTCGTAAGGCATCCAGATCGGACTCAGGGTTGATGTCGCAGATCAAAAGCAATGTGATGTCCGGTAGATTGGATGCTGCTATTGCCGTTTGTCGTTCAAGTAATTCAGCCTTGGCGCGTATGTTGCAAAAAGGCTTAGGTCGTGTTGGCCGTCCAATCAAGGATATCGAAGGCGCTATTGAGAATGCCGGGAAATTGGAGGTATCCAAACTAGAGAAAAACATTAACATCTTAGGAATTATAGCCGGTATTGCGCCGATGCTTGGTTTCGTGGGAACAATCTTTGGGGTAATCCAGATTTTTCGTGATGTTGAGGTTGCAGGTGGTATCGATATTGGCTCGGTGTCAGGTGGTTTATATGTGAAGATGATTGCTTCGGCATCAGGTTTAACAGTAGGTATCTTAGCTTATATCGGCTATCATGTGTTAAATATGATGGTGGAACGTTTAATATTACGTATGGAAACGGATGCGGTGGAGTTTATCGACTTATTGGACGAACCGGGAGCATAGAAATTTGGAAATCAGGTGATTTGAAAATGTATTTTAACTACTGACAACTTATCACTGCCCACTGAAAACTGTTTAATAATGAATTTAAGAAATAGACGACATAAACCTACAGCCGAAGTGCACACAGCAGCGCTGAATGATATCATGTTCTTCCTGATGTTGTTCTTCCTGTTGGCCTCAGCGGTAGCCAATCCACAGGTAGTAAAATTGTTATTGCCTAAGTCAAGTGCAGGAGAGCAATCTGTGGCAAAGAAAACGATGACGGTCTCCATCACTGCAGATTTGAATTATCATGTGGATAAACAAACTATTGTTTTAGACCAATTGGAACCGATGATCCAGTCGCAGATTGTCAATGGGGAAGAGCTGACGATTATGCTTTACGCGGATAGTTCAGTGCCAATCCAAAATGTGATTGCTGTGATGGATGTGGCTAATAGAAATAAAGTGAAATTGGTTCTGGCGACAGAGCCTAAAAAAGATTAATAAGTTAACTGTTTAATCGTTGAACGGGTTAATTGACTTATACGATTTATCAGGTGGTCAGTTCCTCGATTCAGCGACAAAAAATAAAAGATATGTATTATCATACGCAAGAAGAGAACAATATGCCCAAAGCCTTGGGGCTTTCGTCCTTAGTGATGGGAGTCTTAGTGCTTATAGGCTTTTTTATTGTATTCGGAGGGGAAATTCCGCAGTATGGTATGGGAGGTATCATTGTAAACTACGGTACGGCAGAAGAGGGAATGGGTGATGATTTTATGAGTGTTGAAGAGCCCTCTATGGATGAAAATGCCAATAATGTACGTCCAGATAAAATAGATGAAACTAATACTCCTGTCCCTACACCATCCCAGCAGGTGGCTGATAAAAATGTAGCAACACAGGATATGGAAGATGCACCTGCACTTCCTAAGAATGAAAAACCGGTGAAAGCCAATGCCGATGTAGCGACAGTAGAGAAGAAAGACGCTACACCGGCGGTCAATCCGAATGCTCTTTATAAAGGCAAAAAGAATAACGCAACGAGTAGAGGAGATGGAACGGGTTCGGTAGCTGGTAATCAAGGAAGTGCTTTGGGAGATCCCACTGCTAGTAATTATGGCGAAGGTGGTTCTGGTTTTGGAAACCAACCGATAACATTAGCTAGCCGATTTTGGGCGGTATCTCCTAAAATTGAAGATAAAGGGCAATTTGAGGGGAAAGTAAATGTACAGGTAAGAGTAGATAAAAACGGAAACGTGATGTATGCACGTGCAGGTGTTGCAGGTTCTACGTATGTCTCGTCCGATGTTATTCAGATGTTGGAACGGGCATTTAGAAGTGCAAAGCTGAATGTCCTGCAAAATGCGCCTGAGTCCCAAACTTTTATTGTCCCTGTCAACTTCCGTTTAAGATAATATATGATGACATCTTATGCAGAGGTAATCGAGTATTTATATGCTCGATTACCTATGTTTACCCGTGATGGTGCTTCAGCCATTAAAAAGGACATAGATAATACTATTCTTTTCTGTGAAAAATTAGATAATCCTCACCAAAAATTCAAAAGCATTCATGTCGCCGGTACGAACGGCAAAGGCTCAACATCCCACATGTTGGCATCGGTATTGGCCTCGGCAGGATACAAGGTAGGACTTTATACATCGCCACATTTATTGGATTTCCGGGAGCGTATCCGTATCAACGGCGAGATGATTGCCGAAGAAACTGTTGTTTCTTTTGTTAACGAGAATCGGGAATTTATAGAACACATTGCTCCGTCTTTTTTTGAAGTCACGGTGGCGATGGCGTTTGACTATTTTGCCAAGCAGCAAGTGGATATTTCTGTGATAGAAGTAGGACTGGGCGGGCGTTTGGATAGTACCAATATTATTCATCCTGAATTGTGTGTAATTACCAATATTGGTATGGATCATATGAATCTGCTTGGCGATACTTTAGTCGAGATTGCTTATGAAAAAGCAGGCATCATTAAAGAGAAGGTACCCGTAGTAGTTTCAGAGAAAGATCCAGAAGTGGTTTCGGTTTTTGTAGAAAAGGCAACGGCGCTACAAGCTCCTTTACGATTTGCGTCAGATGAATTGGAGGTGTTGGGAACACAAAAAAATAAAAAAGGGTTGCTTGTTCAGATGAAGAATAAAGCAATTGGAGAACCACAATCCTGGCAAGTGGATCTGGCTGGAGGCTATCAACAAAAAAATTTATTAGGCGTATTGACCGCTCTCGACGTGTTGCGTAATCAAGGGTGGGTGTTAAATGAACAGGATGTGAAAGCGGGGCTACAGCATGTCAAAGAAAATACAGGTCTACAAGGGCGTTGGCAAACGCTTTCTGAAGAACCTTTTATTATCTGTGATACGGGACATAATGAAGATGGGGTGCGAGAGGTTGTGAAGAATCTGCAGCGGACACTTTATAAAAGACTTCATGTGTTGATTGGCGCTATGCGGGACAAAGATTTAAACCATATGTTGCCGCAATTGCCACAGGAAGCTATTTACTATTTTTGTCAGCCCGATATGCCTCGTGCCTTGCCAGCGATGGAGCTTAAAGAAAAAGCAGCAATTTTTAACTTACAAGGGGAGTCTTACGACTCCGTACAGTCTGCACTAGATACTGCAAAATCACAATATGAATCGGGAGATTTGATTTTTATTGGTGGAAGCAACTTTGTGGTAGCTGAAGTGTTAAGGTATTTTTAAGTGGGTTATACTTCCGAAGTTTTCAAAACTTCGGAAGTATAAATATACATTACAACGCCACCTTTGAAACCTTAAACGGTTTCTTAATCGCTTTGTGCGCGGCTTCTTTGGCAATCTTTGCTTGCAAGTCCGTTACCTGTTCAGGTTTATAAGGGTTCTTCCGGACGTCTTCCCCAAATAACTTTTCATACCAAGTGCATGCGGCTGTGAATCGCCCGTAATCCAAATGGAGGTGGTAGCCGTCCCGGGTATAGGTATCCCCAATAGAACTGGTTCGTGCATTCTGGATCGCTGTTCCTGCCGGAATGATAAATTTAAAATCTCGGGATTTATGAATTCGTTTCGTTGCGTCAGCAATTGCTTTGTACATCTGCTTTTGATCCCTGTTATAGTTAGCAAACCCTCCATGGTCAGAATCGTGTTGATATGCCCATGTCTGATGATAGACAAAAACTACATCAGCACCCGCAAGTTCACGAACATATTGTACGACTTGCGGCAGACTGGCTTGTATGACTTCATATTGTCCTGATAAAGGACTGGCTTGTTGAAAGCTGATATAATCCCAATTATCATCTGCAATTGCTTGTGCTATGCTCACGTCTTTTCGTACCTCTTTTTTTGCCTTTTCATCAATCTTAATGTAACGGTAGGCGGATGCATCCGCAATGAGGTTCTTTAAATGAAGGTCTAAAGGAGCGCCCCCTATATATAGATCGCCAATAACCAATTTTTTATTAGTCGCAATGGCTAATTCTGTCAGATAATTATCCAGGGCATCTTCCGAAAAGCTATTGCCGATAGCTAAAACTTTGATGATACCATCGTTGTTAATATCACCTTTTTGGGATTGTGCAAAAGTGGTTGAAGTCAAGACAAAGCCTATCAGGAACAGAAATACATGTAGTTTTCTCATCATTATTTAATTACGTTGTGCTATATGACGAATATAAGGAAACACATCCATTTTATAGGAGGTTGAGTGTAAACATTTTGCAAATTGATAGGTAAAATGTGGGCTAACAATGGTATTTTTGGGGAACAATGGCTTATAAATTTGTAGATAATTACCGTGAGCAAGGGGCGAGGAAACAACTTGTTAGACATCTTGAAAAACGAGGAATAGAAGACAAGCGAGTGTTGCAGGCGATAGGTAAAGTTCCCCGCCACTTTTTCTTTGATGAGACATTTTGGAATCAAGCCTATAGGGATATTGCTTTCCCAATAGGTGATGGTCAGACTATTTCGCAACCTTATACTGTGGCTTATCAATCCGAGCTCCTACATGTTAAAAAGGGAGACAAGATTCTGGAAATCGGTACGGGTTCAGGATACCAGACTTGTGTTTTAATGGAGTTGGGAGCTGATGTTTACACGATCGAACGACAGGAAAATTTATACCAACGTACTATCCAAGTGTTGCCTTATATAGGATATAGGCCACATTTCTTTTTAGGTGATGGCTCGAAAGGAATTCCTGAACATGCTCCTTATGATAAAATCATTGTTACGGCAGGAGCTCCTTTTGTTCCTGAAATTATGCTGAAGCAATTGAAATTAGGTGGTTTGCTGGTCATCCCTGTTGGCGATGAAAAATCGCAAAAAATGGTTACTATTTTACGCGTAGGGGAGAATGACTTTGAACGTATAGAGTTGGACACGTTCCGGTTTGTACCACTTGTCGGCGACCAAGCTTGGTAATAAACTTTTCCATGACCACTATCACTTTTTTAAAATATGATATATCAAACTTATCAACATAACGTAGCACTGGCCAAGGCGGAGATACAGCGCCTTAGCAAAGCTATCAATCAGAATAGTTTAGCGCGTTTGGCGGTGATTTTGGGAGGAGGGGCATTGTTGTTCTACTCTTTCCAGCAGAATAGCATTGGGTTGGTATTAGGCTTGACTTTGTTCATTGTCTTGTTGTTCGCTTTCTTAGTTAATCGGCAAAGTAAGCTGGAAAAGCATAGAGAAGGTCAGCAGGCATTCCTTAGGGTGAATGAAAATGAGCTAGAACTGGCCAAGCACCGGAAAACCATCTATAGCGAAGGCGGTACGTTTGAAGATGGAAAGCATCCTTACACCTCGGATTTGGATATTTTTGGTCCGTTTTCCCTATTTACTTTATTGAATAGATGTGCCACGGGTATGGGCGTGCTTCAATTGGCTGATTGGTTACGGAAAGCAGCAAGCAAGGGGGAGATATTGGAAAGGCAATCCGCTGCCAAGGAAATTGCCAATGATCTTGAATGGAGTCAGCGTTTTCAATCCAAGTTGATTTTTAATTTAGGGCAAGAATGGGAAGCCAAAGCCTTTTTGCAAAAGTATTTTATAGACTCAGCACTACAGTTTGGAAATGCCTTTATGCGTTTATACGTAACCGTTGCACCTTTTATCTTATTGGCGGGTGTCTTCTATTCTGTTTTTGTTCAGCCGATTTGGGGGCTGGTAATCGGCTTAGCACTTATCCATCTTTTCTGGACTTTGGGAATGGCGGGGCGAGTGGGCTTGTTTTCGAGCAAGATTGATAAAGTAGGGCAGGTGCTTATGGCGTATGCCGAAGGAATTGCATGTATTGAGGGGCGTTCTTTTAAGGCTGCTAAGCTGAAAGCTGCGCAAGAAAAACTCCTAATTGATGACACAAAGCTTTCCAGGGCGTTTAAAGAATTAGCAACCCTGATTAACCATTTAGATGCACGTAATAATATGCTGATGGGTGCTCTGCTCAATATGCTGTTTCTATGGGATTTTAAATATGTGATGAAGATTGTGCAATGGAAAGAAAAGTATCAAGGGCAGGTATTGATCGCTTTTGATGTGGTTTCTGAGTTTGAAGCAATCAATTCACTTGCTATTTTGCAACGCAATCACCCGGATTGGGCTACTCCAGTCTTATTGGATAACCCATTGACGGATATTATATCGACAAAAGGTATCAACCATCCATTAATTTCTACGAACACCGCTGTTGCCAATGATTATAACAGTGAGAAACATGCTATTGCATTGATTACAGGATCTAATATGGCAGGGAAGAGTACCTTCTTGCGGACAATAGGGATAAATGCTGTGCTTGCTTATGCCGGGGCGGTCACTTGTAGCCAATCTTTTATCTTACCTATCCACCAACTGATTACTTATATGCGGATCAAAGATTCGCTGAATGAAAGTACATCCACCTTTAAGGCTGAGCTGGATCGGATGAAATATATATTAGAAACGGTCGAACAAGATAAGAAAAGCTTCTTTTTGATTGATGAGATGCTTAGGGGAACAAACTCTGTCGATAAATATTTAGGGTCGCGTGCGATTATTAAAAAACTTATCGCGTATGAAGCGAAGGGCATGGTCGCAACACACGATTTGCAATTGGCGACATTGGCTGAGGAATATCCCGGGAAGGTTCAAAATTACCATTTCGACATACAGGTAAAGGAAGGCGAGATGCTTTTTGATTATAAGTTGAAAGATGGGAAATGTACGATCTTCAATGCCTCGATGCTGTTAAAAGGTATCGGAGTTGACGTGGAGAGTTAATTTGGAAATATAAGAATTTAGAGATTTGAAATTGATTAGTCTTAAAGACTTTTGAATTTCTGTCGCATATCTCAATACTCACATCTCAAATACTAAAAAGATGACTATAGAACAACGAATAAGGGAATCCGAAACACGTGTATGTACCACAGTGTTTCCTTTTTTAACCAACCACCACGATACACTTTTTGGAGGTAAAGCTATGGCCATTATGGACGAGGTTTCTTTTATGGCCGCGACACGCTTCTGTCGTAAACGCTTGGTGACTGTTTCGACCGATAGGATTGATTTTGAAAAAGCTATTCCTAACGGAAGTATTATTGAAGCCGTTGCTCGGGTGGAGAGTATAGGCCGGACAAGTCTGAAAGTGAAAGTAGAGATTTTCTTGGAGAAAATGTACGAAGAAGGCCGGGAATTGGCTATCCAAGGGATGTTTACTTTTGTCGCTTTGGATGATGATAAAAAGCCAATGCCGGTGTTAGAGGGGTTGGATTAGGAGTAGAGTCAACAGGTTACTCATTCCGTTTGACTGCGGTTAAATTCTCTAGTTCATCTTCAGTAAATAACCGATAGTGCACTTTGAAAGTCTTGCCTAATGGGGTCTCCAGCGAGAAACCACCAGGACCAAAGCCATCCAAAACGTCCAACGTGAAATGAGCGTATTTCCAGTATTCAAATAAATCCCTATCTACCCAAAATTCATACCCCTCGACAAGTCCGATCATCGCATCATTCATGCGGGGGAAGAACCCACCTTTTTCAAAACACTGGGGCTGTGTGCCTTCACAGCATCCGCCGGCTTGATAGAACATGAGGTCGCCATGTTTCTCAGCTAATTCATGGATAAGTTTTTTTGCTTCTTCGGTTGCGTCTATACGTTTGATCATAGTGGTAGTTTTTTGAATAAGGGACAAGGAGCAAAGACAAAGGACGATTAAAGTCCTTCATCCTTGCTCTTTCATCTTTATTCTCTAAAAGAATCCTAATTTTTGTTTGCTGTACGAAATTAACATGTTCTTCGTTTGGCGATAGTGTGCCAGCATCATTTTATGGTTTTCGCGTCCTACACCAGACTGTTTGTAACCTCCAAATGGAGCGCCTGCCGGATAAGCATGATACTGATTAACCCAAACGCGACCAGCTTGTATAGCGCGAGGTACCTGGTACAGCTCATGTGCATCACGTGTCCAAACACCGGCACCTAACCCATATAATGTATCATTGGCAATCTCAATAGCTTCTTCAACTGTTTTAAAAGTAGTTACAGCTAATACCGGGCCGAAAATTTCTTCTTGGAAGATGCGCATCTTATTGTGTCCCTTAAATAAGGTGGGTTTAATATAATAACCATTTTCAAAGCCTTCTCCGATATTGTTTTCGTCGCCGCCTGTTAAGACTTCAGCTCCCTCTTCCTTGCCAAGTTTGAGGTAAGACATAATTTTATCTTTTTGGATTTTAGAAGCCTGTGCACCCATCATGGTTGTGGGGTCTAACGGATCACCAACTTTTATTTGATTGACTCGATCAATAACTTTGGCAATAAAGCGGTCATATATATCTTCCTGGATAAGAAGACGAGAAGGGCAGGTGCAGATCTCACCTTGATTTAGAGCAAATAATACAGCGCCTTCTACAGCTTTGTCCAAAAAGTCATCGTCTGCATCCATAACAGAGTTGAAGAATACGTTCGGAGATTTTCCGCCCAATTCCAATGTGACAGGAATGATGTTTTCGGTAGCGTATTGCATCACCAAGCGACCTGTGGCAGTAGAGCCTGTGAAAGCAGCTTTGCTTACCTTTGGATTGGTTACTAAAGCCCGTCCTAATTCAGCTCCAAATCCATTGACTACATTGACTACTCCTGCAGGGATCAAATCTCCAATCAATTCCATCAAGACCAAGATAGAGGTTGGGGTGCTTTCTGCGGGTTTCAATACTACTGTACAGCCTGCGGCTAACGCCGGAGCGAGTTTCCATACCGCCATAAGAATAGGGAAATTCCATGGAATGATCTGGGCTACAACACCGATTGGTTCGTGGACAATTAAGGAGACCGTATTGGCATCCAATTCGGTATGTGAACCTTCTTCTGCGCGGATTACGCTTGCAAAATAGCGAAAGTGGTCAATAGCTAATGGAATGTCCGCGTTCAAAGTTTCACGAACAGCTTTCCCATTATCAATGGTCTCTACTGCAGCGATGTATGCTAAGTTTTCCTCGATTCGGTCAGCAATTTTGTTTAAAATGATGCTGCGTTCAGTAACAGAAGTTTTGCTCCAGGTCTTGAATGCTTTACTTGCGGTATCTACCGCTAATTCTAGATCCTCTTTGGTAGAATGTGCAACTTGGGTAAATACTTTGCCGTCCACAGGGGAGATGTTGTCAAAGTATTTACCTAAAATTGGAGCTGCGAATTTTCCACCGATGTAATTGTCATAACGTTCCTTGAACGTTGGTCTTTGAATTGTTGCCATATTGTTTAACTATTTGTTATAATTTATGTTTACTTTATTCAAGGTTTCCTCATTCCTGTATCCCCTTGTTTTCCCTCTATTTCTGGTATGCTATCCAAAGTTAGGCGACAGGAAGTTTTTTGTGTAGCATTATTGTGCCAAAGAGTAGCACAATAATCCCAGCAGTTTTTGCGTAATAATACTATAATTGTTATTTTTGATAAAGGACGTGTTTTAAAGCCGGAGGCCAAATGAACCCAAAAAATGCACTGGACAAATTGCCATTTTCATCGATAAACAAACTCAATTCGCTCGTTGAGAACCGACGGGCCTATACTCTCCATGATTTTGAATTGAATATATTCGAAACCTATGAGGCAAGTATGTCTGTGCCTTTGGAATTCAGTGAATTGGTTATCATTAATATGATACAAGGTAAAAAGGTTATGCATTTTCAGGACAAGGTGTCTTTTGATTATTTTCCGGGCGAAACCTTGCTCTTGCCGGAATATACCAAAATGTCCATCGACTTTCCTGAAGCTTGCATGGAAGAACCTGCGCAGTGTACAGCCATTACGATAGATGCTAAAAAGGTGGATGAGGTCGTAAACTATCTGAATGAATTCTACCCGAATCGAGAAACAAGCACGCATTGGTCCTTTCAACTGGATAAGTTTCATTTCAGCAATAGCGAGGAACTCTGTCGATTGACAAACCGTCTATTTCAGGTTAGTCTTAGTGGCGATATGCATAAAGAGGCTTTAGCCGATTTAGTGCTTAGAGAGCTGTTGATCCGGATTATGCAATTGCAGGGGCTTTTGGTGTTGGAAGAGAATACTGCGGGCAACAGTTCGGTATTTACACACATCAAACAGTATGTCCGAGAAAATATAACGGAGAAACTTTCGGTCGATAAGCTTTGTAAACGGGTGGGAATGAGTAAAAGCACGCTTTCTCGAGCTTTCAAGACGGAGTTCGGTATCAGCCCAATTGAGTTTGTGATCCGGGAACGTTTGAAGTATGCTAAAAAGATGCTTCAAGTTTCCAAAAGCGTGAAAGAAGCATGTTTCTCAGCCGGTTTTTCGGATGTTAATTACTTTATCCGAATATTCAAACAGCGTGAAGGACTAACCCCCGGAGAATATGTTTTAAAACATTAACTATCGTTTCATTACACGATCAAGTTCTCGTTTTGACTCACGTTCTTTAATAGTTTCTCGTTTGTCAAAGTCTTTTTTACCCTGTGCAAGGGCAATTTCTACTTTGGCAAAGCCGCGTTCACTAATGAAAATCCGTAGTGGAACGATCGTAAAACCTTTCTCTTCACCCTTTTCTCTTAGCTTCTTTAATTCCTTTTTTGTTAAAAGCAACTGGCGGTCCCGTTTTGCTTCATGGTTGTAAAAAGAACCAAAGGAGTACTCTGCAATATGCATGTTGCGGATGTATAATCCATCATCGAAGAAAGAACAGAAGCTATCGTTAATATTCGCTTTTCCTTCGCGAATAGATTTGATTTCAGTGCCTAAAAGACGGATACCTGCTACATAGCGGTCTATAAGGTGATATTCAAAAGATGCGCGTTTATTTTTTATATTGATATTTGCTGCTATAGCCATTTTATACTTTGTTAAACGACAAAAATAGTTAATTTAAATTTTTAACATACTTTTTTCGTGCCAAACTATTGCTAATGTCTTAACAATAATTTAATTTTATGAGATTGATATGTTTTTTGATTACACTAAATCCGATGAAGTTTTGTATGTTTGCAGCGGTTTTTTGGAGTGTAAGATAGAATACAATTGGTTATATTTTTTAGGGAAGTTGGTGTAATGTTCACATACATACTTAATTAACGTCCTTAAAAAAGTAAAATTGTATTTTTTTGTTTATTATTTTATTTTTGACGATTATTGCTAAAGAGTCAAAAATAAAAATAATGACTTTTTTGAAATAGAATATCACAAGAAAAAGAAATACCTACAGCATGAGCAAGGGAAAGTTAAGTGAAAGAACAGCTAAGTTCTTACAGAGCGAACTGGAGCCAATCAAGTCAAATAATCTATATGCTTATTTTCGACCTATCCAATCAAAGCAGGACACTGAAGTCCTGATAGATGGGAGACGCGTTCTGATGTTTGGTTCTAATTCCTATCTGGGATTAACGACCGACGTACGTATCATTGAAGCGGCTCAACAAGCTTTAGCAAAATACGGTACAGGATGTGCCGGTTCCCGTTTCCTAAACGGAACATTGGATATCCATGTTGAACTGGAAGAAAAATTAGCTGCTTATGTAGGTAAAGAAGCTTCCGTGCTATTCAGTACTGGGTTTCAGTCTAATTTAGGGCCATTGTCATGCTTGACAGGTCGCAACGATTATATTTTATTGGATGAGCGTAATCATGCTTCTATTATTGATGGAAGTCGCCTTTCATTCTCCAAAGTGATCAAATACGCTCACAATGATATGGAAGACCTGCGTGCTAAAATAGCACGTTTACCTGAAGAAAGTTTTAAACTTATCGCAACAGATGGCATTTTCAGTATGGAAGGGGATATCGTCAACCTACCGGAGTTGGTGAAAATTGCGAACGAATTTGATGCGGCGATTTTGTGTGATGATGCACATAGTTTAGGGGTGATAGGTGATAAGGGGGCAGGCACGGCCAGCCACTTTGGTTTGACGGATCAAGTGGATCTTATTATGGGAACTTTCAGTAAATCTTTAGCTTCTTTGGGCGGATTTGTTGCTGCAGATAAAGATACTGTTGAATATTTGAAGCATAGGGCACGTTCGTTGATGTTCAGTGCGAGTATGACGCCTGCTTCGGTAGCTTCTACATTGAAAGCGTTGGAAATTATCCAAGCGGAACCGGAGCACATTGAAAAGTTATGGGATAATACTAATTATGCTAAAAAGCTGCTATTGGAAAGTGGATTTGATTTAGGTCCTACCGAAAGTCCGATATTACCGATTTTCGTGCGTAATAACGATAAAACGTACTACGTGACGAAAATGCTTCAAGATAATGGCGTATTTGTGAATCCGGTAGTTGCCCCGGCAGTTCCGGCTGAAGAATCATTGATTCGTTTCTCATTGATGGCTACACATACCTTCGACCAGATTGATGAAGCTATCGATAAAATGACAAAAGTATTCAAAACCTTAGAGGTTGAAACTTTTATTAGTTAAGTAAAACACAATGGTGAGAATAGTTCCTGTTGAATCGAAAAAGCAACTAAAAGCTTTCATTGATTTTCCTCATGATTTATATGCGGATGATCCAAATTATGTGCCTGAATTGTTTGCTTCTCAACAGGATTTATTATCGCCTGATAAACACCCTTTCTATAAACATTCTTCTGCCCAACCCTTTTTGGCGTATAAGGGCGATCGTATCGTTGGTCGAATCTTAGCTATTTGGAATACTAATCATAATGCTTTTAATCAGGTAGAAGAGGGGCAGTTTGGTTTTTTTGACGTGGTCGATGATCAAGCTGTGGCTGATGCATTGTTGGGACAGGCAGAAATGTGGGTTAAAGAAAAAGGAGGGAAGAATATTGTCGGACCGATTAACCTGTCTACAAATGATAGTTGCGGTCTGTTGGTGGAAGGTTTTGACCGTCCTCCGATGGCGATGATGCCTTATAATAAGCCGTATTATGTTGACTTGTTGGTCAACTCAGGCTACCTGAAAAAGGTTGATTTGCGGGCTTATTTGGTAACGAAAAGCACTGCTAGTCAACGTTCGGTTATGCTGCTTGATAAATTGGAAGAGCGGCTTAAACGATCGGGAATTGTACTCCGACAAATTAATTTGAAGGATTTTAACAACGAAGCCGAAAAAATAAAGCGTGTTTATAATAAAGCTTGGGATAAGAACTTAGGGTTTGTGCCAATGACGGACGATGAATTCAGCCATACGGCGAAGGATTTGAAAATGATCGTTGATCCGAAGTATTGTATTGTTGCTGAAAAAGAGAATGAGATTGTAGGCTTTGCGTTGGGGGTGCCAAATGTGAACGAAGTGCTTATTAAGATAAAACGAGGGCGCTTGTTTCCTTTCGGGATTTTCAAACTTTTGTTTGGATTAAAGAAAATTAAAACAGTACGTGTCCTGATGTTAGGCGTGCTGGAAAGTTATAGAAAGTTGGGTATTGAGGCCTGCCTATATGGCCGTATCATAAAAAATGCCCTTCCTTCGGGTATTGAAGCTGCCGAATGTTCGTGGATGTTGGATCATAATTATATGATGAACCATGCTATCGAGCAGATAAACGCTGAATTCTATAAGCGTTATCGCCTTTATGAAAAAGCTTTATGAGCAAAAAAATCTTAATAACCGGGGCGAGTGGATTTGTGGGAAGTCATCTTGTAGAATTGGCTTTTCAGTCGGGTTTTGAAGTACACGCTGCGGTACGTCAGAGCAGTGATGTCAATAGTATCCGCCCTTTTGTTCATAAATTTATCTACCCTGATTTTAAGAACCTAACAAATCTCCGTCAATTATTCGATGAGGAAGGGTATGTATATGTTGTTCATGCTGCTGCAATGACCAAATCTAAAACAGAGGAGGCAATGTGGGAAGTAAATGTGGGACATACAGAACGCCTTATACAAGCTGCTTTTTCTTCCTTGAATATGCCTCAACGAGTGGTTTTTGTCAGTAGTTTGGCTGCTATCGGGCCAGTGGGCTATGAAGATGCCTTGATTGATGAATCCTCTCCCTATCGACCTGTCACGGTGTATGGTAGAAGTAAAAAGGCTGCAGAGGAGATGTTGAGATCTAAATTTGCGGACAAACCTATTACTGTCATCCGCCCAACTGCCGTATATGGACCACGAGAAAAAGATTTGTTCATTCTGTTTGATACAATGAATAAAGGGGTTGATGCCTATGTGGGAAAAGCTCCTCAGAAACTATCGTTTATTTATGTAAAGGATTTGGTCGAAGTATTGTTGAATGCTTGTTTTGCATCCCAATCGGGTTATTGCACATTCAATATAACGGATGGTCAAGTGTATTCCCGTTATGCTATGGCAGAAGCTTTCAAGGAAAGTCAGGGAAAGAAGCTGTTGCGTATACATGTTCCTTACGTCGTCGTGGAAAAAGCAGCTGTTTTTTCACAATGGCTGTACAAAGGGTCTAAAAAAACTCCCGTCTTGTACCCTGAACGTTTAAATGAATTAACTGCTCAGAACTGGGGCTGTGATATTACTGCAGCAAAGACTGTATTGGGATTTTCCCCTCAATATGATTTGCGTAAGGGGATGCAGGAGAGTCTTCTTTGGTATAAAGAAAATAATTGGTTATAATGAGTCAACAAATTAATAAAAAGCTTTTCCAAGATAGGAAAAGAACAAATATCTTAAGTAATCCTGAACAAAAATTTATTTCTTACCTGGTGCCTAAGATTCCCTCGTGGATATCTTCAGATGGGCTAACAGGTATTGGTTTTTTCGGTTCACTGATGATTTTAGGTAGTTTTCTTATGGCGGAATATGTTGCTCGTCCTTGGTTGCTTCTTGGAATCGTTGGTTTTTTTGTGCAATGGTTTGGCGATTCGCTGGATGGTCGTATAGCATATTATCGCAATAAATCACGAAAATGGTATGGCTTTGCTTTGGATATTGTGATGGATTGGGTGAGTACGGTATTTATTGGTCTGGGCTATGTTCTTTATGCTCCGGATGATTTTAAATATTCGGGTTTTGCATTGGTGTCCTTGTATGGTTGGGCAATGATTATTTCGCAACTTCGCTATCGTATTACAGATAAATATACTATTGATGCTGGTTTGTTAGGCCCTACCGAAATCCGTGTGATTATATGTGCGGTGCTTTTGTCTGAAGTTATTTTCCCGGGAAGCATCAATTATTTGGTGATTCTGATCTGTGTTTTTCTGTTTATCATCAATTGTGTGGATACTAAAAAATTACTTGATTTGGGCGATTTGAAAGATAAGGAGGAGAAAGAGAAGAAAGCAGCAACTTATGAACAAAAGGGATAGGGCGAGTAACTTTTTCCTTTCTTTTGGTAAAGCACAGATTTCTGCTTTTATCGGTGGAATATCTGATTTTGCCATTTATACTTTCTGCTTGCAAGTCCTTGGCTTCTCCGCCCATGGTTCAAATGTGTTAAGCGGCACGTTAGGCGCTATTGTTAACTTTACGATAAATCGATATTGGGCATTTGAAAGTACTACGCAGCCTATTGGCAATCAGTTGTGGAAATTCGTACTGGTTGTCATAGGCAGTATTTCCTTGAAATCTACTGGAATTTATTTGCTGGTTGATTATCTACATTGGAATCCTTTCTATTCCAAATTAGCAGTGGAACTTGTCGTTTCGTTATCTTTTAATTTTCTGCTACAGAAATATTGGGTGTTTAGAAAATAAGCTTTTTTTTCCGCTTAAACACTCTTTTCCCTTTAAACAGTATCGTTGTTTTTTTGAATAATTTTTCTATTTTTACTGTAATAAACTTAAATATTTTAAAAAATGGAAAATTTTGAACAACAAACACCACCACCTCCTGCACCGCAAGGTGATGGTAAGACGACCGCTATTGTAGCGTATTTAACTTGGATTGGTTTGGTTGTCGCTCTTGTTATGAATAGCAATGCCAAAAGTAGCTTGGGCACTTTTCATATTCGGCAGAGTATAGGTATTATGTTGACAGGTATTGCATCTAGTTTTGTCGCTATTATACCATTTTTAGGTTGGATTGTAGCCTTAGTTGGTGCGATTTTGGTGTTGGTGATGTGGATTACGTCTTTCTTGAATGCGTTAAGCGGTAAAGAAAAGGGTGCATTATTCTTAGGAGATAAATTTGACGAATGGTTCGCCGCGATTAAGTAATAATATTGTTCCATAGTCCTTCGGTTCCATGCCGAAGGGCTTTTGGATATTTTTATAAATATATTAGGCTCTGCTTCCCGAGCTTTATATGAGATGTTTATTTTACCCTAAGGATAAACAGTTTTTCATAAGCGAGATATTTCTTTGGTTCTGCCCGAAATTGGTTCGGAGGGTGTTCGATATTTCTTCGGGTCGGCTTCGACTGGTGTTCGAGATTTCTTCGGCATTTCTTCGAGATCTGTTCGGGACAGCTTCGGGACATCTTCGGGAGTTCTTCGACTGTTGTTCGGCTATTGTTCGACTGCGAGTCGAAGAACAGTCGAAGGATAGTCGAAGCGCAGCCGAAGGCGGGTCGAAGGTTTCCCGAACCGGTCCGGGAGCAGTGCGGGAGCATTCCCGTAGCGTAGCGGCAGGTATGCCGGAGAAGATGGTGTCCGCCCCTTTGGGGTTTCCCTAGCGGG
>NZ_FOZZ01000001.1:541107-545704 GCF_900116225.1 Sphingobacterium wenxiniae | reverse complement strand
TCGGCAACTCCTTTTAGGGTTCGCACTCGAGGCTTTCAGCCTCTGAGCACGAACCCTAAAAGGAGTGATGTGACACAGTTCAGTTTACACTACCGTGCAAATCATTAATCGTTTTGTTTTGTTTTTTTGTCATTATCTGTGCTTCGAAAAACGAGACCCCGTTAATATATGTTTGAAAAAGAATCAGCGTTGTATAGTGTCACTGTTCCCGTTTTATTATTTCTCTTCCAATTGTTTCTCTTTTGGAACTTCAACTTTAACGAAATATTGTACGGGTGGTTTTCCTTCCGCATGTATTTTTGTATCTCCAAGAGCTATATTGGCAATTGTGCCTTTTTTAATTTCTTCTATCAGTTCCTGAATAAAATTATTTAAGTAACTTGGCTCAATCCTCCGGTAGTCTTTATCTAAAATAGCCTTAATTGTTTGTTGACTATTATTTGTTGTTACACCCAATTTTTTGATAACCATTCGTTTAAAAGTGTCGTAATCGGAAATTATAGTATCTAGATGCTCGTTTGCATCAATGTCTATCAAATATAAATTGTTGATAAGGTGTTCCACGATGTCTAAAGCGATCCTCAGCTTAGATTCTTTAGGAACCTCCATCTCGTGCACAGAGTCATTACCCAAGAATCTAATGCTGTGTAACCTATGGGAATCTTTTTCTGTTATTAACTTGCTTTTTGTCAAATTGTTGATTTTGGTCGCTAATTCTTTTCCGGTTATTTTCTGATCTAAACATATAGCTTCGATTATTGCTCTTAACCCCGCGCCGGCTAACAAATAGCATTTATTTTTCAGGCATTCTAATGTTTCATTGTAAACGATCCTAATTCGTTGAGGGATTTCGTAAAAGTTTTTCAATCTCTTGTGATCATTGATACTAGGAGGAAAATACGTCTTTTCTGTATAAGCAACTTCTGTTTGATTATCATAATCCCATCCATACATTGACTCATCCCAAGATACCTTTCTGAATTGGATATTATCACACCCCATACATTTGATGATTTCATAAGATTCATGCCAATAGAAATCTTCCGAAGGATCATTGGTAATTTTTTTTTGATGCACAATTTCATGATTTGTTGGTGTGCAACATATAGTACAGTAATCTTTCATACCCTTTTTTGTTTAGAAATTCAACTTAAAAAGTAATTTGCTGAAGCATAGATTAGAAATACATAATTTAATCACATTCAAAAATCCTTCTTATATTGAGGACAATCTATTGTGTAAAGTCTAAAAAAAATGATTGATTTTTTCTGTAATCACGCGCCATAATATTGTTAAAATGTTTAATACTGCTTATTTTAATCTTTTTTCACATCTACACACCATACCTCGCACTGATTTACGGTTTTCCGTAAAACCCTATAATCACTTTCCTCACCCCACATCACCCTTTCACCCCACTTCTACCATCACCATTTTTCCCAATCGCCCAGTACGCAAGCCAGCCTAGAGAGGATCTACCCTTGTGCTTCGATTATCTCATCCAATGTCTCGCATACATGTAGAAGCCTTTTTTTAAGGATCAATGTTGAGCTTCTTCCATCGCTCTTGATTGATTCATTAATTTCAAGTACTTCATCAGTATTAATGATTATTTTTTTGCCGTCCGGTTGGTGTAATAAAATTAGTCTTCCCATTTTTATTGTCTATTATTTGCCAGTGAATTATCAAACTTAATCATCACTTTCCTAATCACCTTACGGTTTCCCGTACTTCCCTCATTTCTTCTTCCTCCCAACATCAAATCCCTTTACCACCGTTACACCTTTAGGGGAGGGGGAAGAAGGTGTACTCTCCTGCAACCTATCAATGTACTCAAAAAGCAATTCGATATTCTGATCATGTCCTTTCTGTTTTTTTGCGATTTGTTCCACGGTGTATTTGATTTCGGCGATTTCCAGTTTCATTTCAGTGTTGATGTATAGCATGTCTCTCAGCTTTACAAACACATCTATAATGCGAATACTCATCGTAATGGCTTGCTCGCTCTTTAAGACATTTGAAAGCATTAGCACTCCATGTTCGGTAAACGCGAATGGTAGATACTTGGAGTAACGTCCCTGTTCTAAGGTCGCATTTTGCGATCTTAGGATTATATCATACTCCTCTTTCGTTAGCTCAAACATAAAGCGATCGGGAAACCGGATGATATTTCTTCTAACCTGTTCTTTTAGCCTACGGGTCTCTACACCATATAACTCGGCAAGGTCACTGTCCAGCATAACCTTTTGTCCTCTGAACTCATATATCTTGTTTACTAGGATTTCGTCTGTAATTGCTATTTCATTGGAATGGCTTTTACTCATAGTGTATTGGTTTACTGTCTTATTCAAAGATCGCAATTTGCGATCTTTGAATTTACTTATTCTTCATCAATCAATTTTTTCAACTCAAGCCAATAGTTTTCATTCCAGTGTCGCCTTGAACTTCCGGATGTGGAAGGGAGTACGAAAAGTTTTGATTTCCCTAAAGTTTTGTCCTGTATTCCATATTTTACTAAGCTAGTTACTCCTTGATATCCTAAAAAAAAAGAGGCTGCTGTTTTACCGTTAAAAGCAATGTACTTTGGCTGAAACTTTTCCATTTTTGCAATGAAGCCCGCCACATCATAATTCTCGCTAGAAATTTGGTTATCATTACCGTATTCATTATGGACTAAGTCAGTTAGACCAATTTTATAATTGCCCACATCATAGCAATCTCTCGGCTCTAACTTTTTAGGTGTAAAGCCTGCAGAGTGTAAAATGCTGTAAAATTTGTTGCCAGATCCGGCATAATAGAATCCTTTTAGCGCAGAAGCCTTTCCCTTTGCGGTTCCGCAAAAGACTATATCAAGGTTGGTGGTAAGTACATCTCTTAGCATAATTTTTTCTATCAATTGGTTCCATAATTCTTGTCAGTGCAGTTTTTCATTTTTCATTCTCTATCCACGCAACATAAGCCTCTGCATCATCTTTCCTTGCAAATCGAGCTACAAAGTGGTCTTCGCCCAAACTTTCATTCACTACAAGGTATTCAAAGTAAGGTTTGCCATCTTGCGGCAATGCTTTGCAAATAAAAATTGACTTATCTTTGCGCTCTTTATCTTCGATGTCTTTATAATACTTATCAATAAAAACCGGATCAGTGAAAATTGCTTCAGAGGTTTTATTTCTGAAAATTTCTATGAAGTTCCACAATGCGGACTGAAGCTCTGGATTATATGTTTTTTTTGTTTTACCGTCCTTGGTTACAGTTACATATAACTCCATTTTTTCTTCGTTTGTCAATCGCTTATATTCAGCAATCAATGCTGGTATTAGACCTGTATTTCTACGTTTTGTATTGTTTATTAATTTATAATTCTCTAATTCTAAAAGATCTGCAATTTTCTCGATGTTTTCTAAATTAGGTTGAGTAATATTATTGGTCCAATTGGTTAGAGTGCCTTTATGGATGTCTAAACATAGTCCCAAAACTCTAGAGGACAACTCTTTTTCAACTAGTGCTGCTTGTATATAATTCAGTTTTTTGTTTTCACTTACTGTTTCTTCCATTCTTTTGTATTAAAAAGTTCACATTTAATTGTGAACTATCATTTTGTTCTGTATATTTGTATCGTGTTCGAGGTTTTTAAATCTTGATTCATAAAAGAGTTCCGTCAACGAAAACGGCGAAATTTTCAATTGGCACGGAACCGTAGGGATAGCTTTTCCCCAAACTTTTGTACATTTGTACAAGAGGAGGGGTGGCTCCCTATCGGAAACTGTGTCAAGCGCTCTTCGCCGTGCGCCGTTGGCAGTGGAAGATAGGGAGCCTTCTCTTTAATTAGACTTTCTATCTTTCGGGAGCTCGTAATCATAAACAAAAACATTATGATAACGAATTGTAAAACCACCACGAAGACCACCGCCCCGATCCAAGATCGATGTCACAGGTTTTCCCATGCGTTGCTGATAAAGAACGTCAAACGAAATCCAGAATAAATAACCGACTCATAAGGACAGAAAAGGGTAGGGGGCTTCTATAAGCCCAAGGTGATCTTAAAGCGCCAGATTGCTTCGTCGTTTCGCGTAACTGCAAAACGCCTAGCAATGACGGCTTTTAGAAAAAACCAGCCCTCAGACTTTCGTCTGCTAACCGACCTCTGATATTTAAAACAAACGTTTGCATAGATCAATAGTCGGTCGTTATTTTTGATTCGCACTCTAAAATTAATGACTTTTCTAATGCCATCCAAATAAAATTCCCGTAAAAAGGATTTGTTGTTTGTCAAGATGTCAGTTTAGGTCGGTTTTCCCGAGAATGCGACAGGAGATATACCGTTTTAGACTATTATGGAAACTACGTTGTTCGCATTTGTTTAATCAATTTTTATTAATCGGAAAGCGGTGCGTAGTCTTCGGACTATAGCAATGCGAAGGCTATGTATCCTTTCCTAATGCTGAAAAGAAATGCGAAAATTACGCAAAGGGGAGAGCTATGGCCGTACTGATCGACCCATATTTACTTCAAACAATACCTATAAAAGCCCCAAAAGCGCTTGTCTGAATAGACTGGAAGATGAGAGGTTAAAACACAGTAAAAATGCGCGAACTTC
>NZ_FOZZ01000001.1:0-539882 GCF_900116225.1 Sphingobacterium wenxiniae | reverse complement strand
GTGTACAAAAACATGGCTTTTAGTCACAAAAAGGGACTTGTTCAGCTGTCTGGTGAACAGTACTGCCAAGAACCACCCACACGCAATATTTTGGATAGCTTAAAGCCTACTGCCTATAGCTTACTGCTGATATTTGTTTCAATGTTTAGTTTATCTGACGCCTGGGCGCAGTCCGTAGAGATACGGACTGCCGAAAGGCAAAACATCTCTCATATCAAAGGAAAAATAAAAAGTAAGTATACTAATGTCCCAATTGAAGGAGCTTGTGTAAAACTAATAGGAGGATCTGAGACAGCGTTCTCTAATCGTGAAGGTGATTTTACCATTAGCACCATAAAAGCCGAAGGTCAATTGCAGGTATCTGTTTCAGGGTATGAAAATGCTCTGGTGGCTTTTTCAGAGGGCAGACTGGACAATAGTAAGAGTACCATACATTTAGTGAAAATATTAAAACAAAGTGATGCTTTTTCGGTAGGAGATAATTTGCCGGAACACTGGTGGCGCGAACAGTTTAACGTTTTCAATCATCCGTTTTCACGAAGTAAGGTAACACTTCTGGAATACAGGGAGCCTGAATTATTCATCCTTGATTTTTGGGCTCCTTGGTGCAAGCCCTGCATTGCAGCTATAGATGAATGGCAACAATTTTTGAATGAAAATAGCGTTGCAGATATCGCTGTGTTGGCCGTGAATGTTGGTCTATATGATCGATCAGAAATCTTTATGCATAAGCGAGGCTGGAATATTCCTTCTTTGTATGGTGAAGAGACGCTGGCATTGAGCAGGCAATTTTTTTCAGAGGATCAGGTCGGTGGTCAGGTGTGGATACTTAATGGTAAAGTTGTTTTCATCGGTCACAAGAGAGATCGTGTGAAGGAGATGGAGAGGTTAAATATGATTTTGGGAAGTATAAAAGAAGGGAGGCAAAAGTGAGAGGGATAATAATATTGCTAATCTTTTTTAGTCTCCATGTCAACGTCCATGCGCAGACTACTATTACAGTTGTTGACAGCATAACACGTTTACCCTTAGCGGGTGTTTCGTTTTTGGACAGTCAGAATAAGGGAATAGGAATAACAGATGCTATGGGAAAGATCAATGTTGCGAAAGAAAAGGTGGGTGAGAAATGGATAATAACCCACTTAAACTATAAGACAAAACAGATACAACTAACGACTGATACCATACCTAACGTAATAGTATTGGTTCCTGCAAATAATGAAGTTGAAGAAGTCGTGGTGTCAACAGGTTATTACAAGTTACCTAAAGAACGTGCAACCGGATCTTTCGAACATATTTCAAATAAGATGTTGGATCGCTCGGTCGGCGAAAATCTTCTTGAGAAACTGGAAGGGTTAGCACCAGGTCTACAATTTGTGAATAGCAATGGAAATAACTCTTCAGATATAAGAATCAGGGGATTGGCAACTATTGAATCTGACGCTTCTCCGTTGATTGTATTAGATAATTTTCCATACGAAGGTAGCTTGTCCAATATAGATCCAAATTCTATCGAGAGTATTACGATATTAAAAGATGCTGCTGCTGCAAGTATCTGGGGCGCACGTGCAGGAAACGGTGTAATCGTTTTGACTTCAAAGGGAGGACAAAAAGATATCGGGTTTTCTGCATCGGCTAAAACAAGTATAACTATTCAGAAAAAACCAGACTTCTATTACGGCAAAGGGTGGCTTCCTAGTAAGGTTGTTTTGGATATCGAACGAGAGAACGAAAAAAATGGAATATATGGTAATGATAATAATATAACAGTACCGATGTTCGTCGAACAGATACGTCGTTTTGATAGAGGAGAGATAGATGAAGCTGAATTAATGGTGTATTATGATGACTATTCGAGTATAGACACGAGGCGCGAGGTGGAGAAATACCTGTATAGGGAAGCAACGAACAAGCAGACGTATATCACTA
Organism: Sphingobacterium wenxiniae; assembly: GCF_900116225.1. GTDB lineage: Bacteria > Bacteroidota > Bacteroidia > Sphingobacteriales > Sphingobacteriaceae > Sphingobacterium > Sphingobacterium wenxiniae. The sequence continues at coordinate 537,953 of NZ_FOZZ01000001.1, read as the reverse complement.
TGCAAGGTACAGCTAATAAAACCAGTTATAGGACTTCCGTCGCCTTTAATGAAGCGTTGGGGGAGAGGATCGGAGATTCGAATACCCGATTAAGTATGGGACTTGGGGTTGTTAGAAATCTATTCAAGGATTTCTACCTAGACTGGTCATTGGGGTATGTATCTCAACATCGAAAATCAAACGGAATCGGTATTGCACAACTCGATGTAGGTTCTATCGTAGGGATATCGCCGTATATCAGGGTAGTGGATGATAAAGGACAGCCTGCGTCAGTGCAGGTTTCTGGCCTAAACTATAATTATGCCAGTCAAGCTTCAGAACAAGGTCTGTTAAATTGGGATTATGTACCGATAGAAGATCGTGATCTTAAAGATATATCAAGTCAGAGCAGAGAATTTAAATTTGATATACAGTTACGGGGCACGGTATGGAAAGATCTAAAATTTCAGTCAGGCTATCAGTTTTTGGGAAGTAATTCGTCCGGACATAGCCATTATTTTAAGAACAGTTATTATGTAAGAAATCTCGTTAATAGGTTCACCCAACCAAACGGAAGCTTGATCATCCCACACAATGGTGTTTTGTTAGGAGGTAATCCTACAGAAACAGCTTCTCATTATGGACGGATACAGTTAACGTACGATAAAGAAACACAGTTAGGTCCCATAAACGTTCTTGTTGGTAGTGATATTCGTCATGCAACTCAAGAAATTTTCCCTGGCAGCGTACTGTACAATTATGATGACGAATATTTAGTAGGAACGAATCAATTCAATTTTAATCAAAATTATGCGGTAAAGCCTGTAGGAACCCAGCGAATTCCCAACGGATCCGCTAAGCACGAGTTGCTTACCCATCGGGATATTTCATATTATTTTAATGGAGCTTACCAAATGTTAAACAAGTTTTTGATAAGCAGTAGTATGAGATGGGATGGTTCCAACCTTTTTGGTGTCAAAGCCAATCAGCGGGGTGTACCTCTTTGGTCTATAGGGGGGAGTTGGTTATTGCATAATGAGGGCTTCTTTAAAAGCAATATGTTCGATCTTTTTAAGTTAAGGCTGACATATGGAATTTCGGGAAATGTAAATAAAACCATTTCTCATTATCCAGTAGTTATCTTTGGCACAGATCTCACTGGGCTCACCTCGGCGCGGGTAGCCAGTGTAGGCAATCCTTCATTGCGGTGGGAGAAGGTGCGTACAGTAAATGGGGGAATGGATGTCGGTGCAAGGAGATTGGGGTTAAATATTTCTGTAGATGCATATCTTAAGAATGGATCTGATCTGATTGGACCGGACTATATGGATCCTACAACTGGAGTTATCGGTCAATACAAAATTAATTATGCAGACATCGTAACTAGAGGAGTGGATATGAAGGTAAGGGGAGACTGGGGTATCTTTCGTAATGCAAGAGTCGGCGCAACGTTCAATTTCAGTTTTGTACGCAATGAGATTAAAGAATTTAGTACAAATCCTGACGTCAGCGTGATTAGCTATCTACAGGGAGATCCTGCCCCTGTAAAGGGAAGATCAAAGGATGCGATTTATAGTTATCCAACATCAGGATTAAACCCGCAGAACGGTTTGCCCCTGATTTATATTGATGGTCAGGTATCCGATAGATATGCGACCTATCATCGTCAGTTTAACACGGTTGAAGATTTAAAAGTGTCCGGAGTAACTATTCCAACAATGTATGGCTCTTGTATGCCCCATATTAGTATGGGTAATCTTGAATTAAGTGCACTTTTCTTGTATAAAGGAGGATATGTGTTTCGCAGATCCTCTATGAGTCCTATAGGAGAAGAAAGAGGTAATTATCATGATGATTATTTTCGTCGGTGGGTAAAACCTGGAGACGAGCAGACAACTGATGTGGCACGAAAAATTTCCTTAGACGAAGTGGATTCAGAAATCCGGGCAGCAACTTCCGTATACGAATTCGGACAAGACCGTATTACAGACGGCGATCTGGTTCGTTTGCAGGATATAAACTTGACATATCGTATCCCCCTTGGTGGAAACGCGAAACGATTTGTCAAAAATATCAGTGTAGCCGCTTATGCCCGTAATTTGGGATTGGTATGGCGTAAGAATAACCATGGAATAGATCCTGATTTCCCTACTTCATTTTATAGAACTCCTTCTATATGGGCAGGAGCGATCACTTTACAATTTTAATTATAAGCGATATGAGACTACTTATTTTTATAATACCGATTCTTTTCTTCGCCTGTAGCGATGCGTATTTAAATATCAAGTCGGATCAGAGTATTACTACACCATCTAAACTATCCGATTATCGGGCGATGATGGATAATTCTTTGTCTTTTTTCAATAATGGAGGCGCTTATTCACTGAGTATGTGCTCAAGTGATGAGTTTTATTTAATGACACCACAGTGGCAAGCGATTAATGATCAGGTGCAACGAAATGTGTACATCTTTGCGACAGATATTTTTGGAGAGGTACAATCATCACAGGATTGGAATGAAAACTATCAACGTATCATGGTGTGCAATATGGTTATTGAACATCTGGAGAAATATGACAAAAAAGCGGAAGAAGTCAATGAATGGAACGAAATTTTTGGTTCGGCATTGTTCTTTCGGGCTTTTAATTATTATCAGCTAGCTCAAGTGTTTTGTCCTCCGTATGTATATAATGATAACAGAACACATAGATTTTTAGGCTTGCCATTAAGGCTTGCCTATGATGTTACTCTTTCGGTTGAGCGATCGGATTTGCACATGACGTATCAGCAAATTATAAAAGATCTTAATGAATCGATAGATTTGCTTCCTAACAAGACGATAAATAACCTTAGACCTTCACGGCAAGCGGCCTATGCGTTATTAGCAAGGATACACTTATTGATCGGAGACTTTGCAGAAGCAAAACAGTTAGCAGAACTTACATTGGGTATCAGCGACGATGTGTATGATTTCTCCCAATTGAACACATCGAACAGGTATTCCTTTCCCACCGATTACGGAGAGTCCAATTCAGAAATCATTTTTTTTGCAAGCACCGGTTCAATTCTTGCCCATAGCAGGGTCAGAATGCATGTTGACGAAGAGCTGTACAAGTTATATGAAAATGACGATCTTAGGAAGATAGTTTATTATGATAATGGTACTATTGATAATATTTATTTTCGGGGATCGTTGTTTGGGAATTCACCTGTCTTTATAGGGCTGACGATCGGAGAGATGTTATTAATACGTGCTGAATGTAACGCTCGGGAAGGGCTATATGACGATGTATCCAGAGACTTGAGTAAGTTACGAAGGATGCGTTTTACGAACGGAGGAGAAGTCAGTATAGCAGATTTTGGTGAAGATCCTATTTTATTTGTGTTACAGGAACGGAGACGAGAGTTAGCATTTAGAGGCCTTCGGTGGGAAGACCTTAGGCGCCTGAATAGAGAGAATAAATATGCAAAAACTATCGAAAGGGAAATTCAAGGTATATCTTATAAACTTTTGCCTAATGATAGTCGGTACACGTTCCCTCTTCCGAATGACGTTGTTTCACTTGGAGGGTATCCCCAAAATAATAGAGATTAGTATATATTTCCATAGGGCGCTCAAAAAGCGCCTTATGGAAATATATGGATCATTTATTCGTCTTTCTTGGCGTAACCATCTGAAGTGCCTGTTCCAGATGGTTCTACCTTAGCGTTATGTGTAGAACTCGTTGCTGTGGCTACAGACATTCCTGTAGGTGTCGTTGCTCCGGAAAAATTACTCAAATCTAAGTTTGCGGCACAACGGTCATTCGGCGAATTAATCGGTTGACAATCCCCCGAAGATGGTAATGATGCTCCAATATAGTTCCCTATTTCAAGGTTAGACGGATCATTCCTGTCATTAGGATCAGATAAATTGGGGTTTATAAACTCTACTTCATACCAACCGCTTTCTGGCTCATTTAAGACGTTAAAAGCCGAGAATCCTATTACTGTTGCCAGAGCAATGCTCATGGCTATTGTGTTATTTTTGATGAAAGTTATTGCTTTCATATTGTGGCCTTTTTTATAGTAGCAAAAAAAGGTTACCTCAAAAAACTCTAAATTTTTACTGTTCACGATACATTGCTTTGACGAGGTGTATCATGCTGTTTAATACCTCGGGTGCGCTTTTTACGGGGTGCGCCATCACGTATCATAATTTATTCATCTACCGGCCTGCCCGGGAAGGGTGCGAATCTCCGTGGAAACCTTTTGCGCATGAACATTAGAAAATGGTAAAATGAGATAGTACAGGATACAAATGTGGGCTGGCCGCCGCCTGCGTATGCATATTGCTCAGTGCCATGGTCTGTGGGTGCAGACGATTCGTAGAGCGATTTTCCCAGTATAGACAGGCCCAATAATACGATGTTTGCAAGGAGGTGCCAATCCCACGAAAGTCCACTGAATACCGAGGCGCAGCCACAGGGGCGCTGAGCATAGAAGCCGGCTACGCCAAGGGCGATGTAAATGGTAAAGGCGAGGAGCAACAGGGCTGAGAGGAGGAAAGGGGCACCCTTCGACAGTGCCTGTGCTGAGCTCGACGAAGCACTCCGGGTGACACCTTTACTTTCTCTTTTTCCAAGTTCCGACCTCTCCGCCAGTTGGTGGATCGGCTGAATCACGGAAAAAGGCGAAGAAATAAGGAATAAAAGGGCTATCCCCAGTTCCGCTAAAGGCAGCGCCCAATAGAGTATATCCGCCCACCAATTCGGAAAAGGCTGACGGAGTAGGGCGTAATGAAATGTCGGCAGACCCCACAGCTTATCCAAAGCAACATACAACCAGAACACCATCAGGAAGATGCGGATGCTGTATGCGGCGATATGTCTTAGCTGTGTTTTCATTGCTTTATATTTAGCGCTGATCGTTATGACCCAGTGTCTGATACAAAGCTACAGTACAAAACAAAGCAGGAACTGATAGGAAATGATATCTTGAACTGATCGGAAATGACGAGGGGGTATAAATGTGTTGTTTGTGCTGGGCAGAATTGAAAATAGCAGATATTATGTGTATACTTGCCGCTGTTTCTATCAAAAACCATCATTCGCTAGCTCGTTATGATCAATAAAGAATCGATACTCGCCCTGTCGGGATTTTTATTTCTGTTTTTCCTGAGTTGTTCAAAGGATGATCCACAGCCTGAGCCTGTAAGCGATCTTACGAAAATTTTTCGCTTTGAACGGATGGAGATCATGGAGACCAGACTCTATGTGGGATCAGCGGATGGTGGGGTGGATCGCTCGGCTACCGTGACCGACCCTGCGGCATATTTCCCGCAGATGTTTGGTGGAGGTAGTAAGTTTGACTTGGAAATCCTGGACTCCATCCAGGTACTGCAAGATACATTGATTGAGTTTCCAACACGGTACGAAGCCAATAAGTTTGCATATAAAGTAGCCGAAAAAGATTCGTTGTTTCGCTGGAATATATACGCGAAGTTCTGGCAGATCTATGGTTTTATGCTCCCCAAAGACGAAGGTATCGTTTATGACCGCTCTTTTTATAGGCTGGTGAAAGCACGGCCCGATGGGTGGAGTTATTATATCTCGCGCATGGAAGAAGGATTCCTGACGGACGAACGGTTTTTTTACGAAGATTCATACCAATTCCCTACGTTGGAAGATATGAAGCTGCAATCGGATACCCTCCTTTATTGTAATGTAAGGTATTACTATAATGCGAAAAAGTAGATGCGCTTTTAAATCAGGGTCAAATTTGGTTATAAACTCCCGAGGTATTAGCCTCGGGAGTTCTTTTATGGTAATCTCAGTAGTTTGTATTCGTATTAAGAGTTGCCATATAAATTAGATTCACCACCATCTATAGCGATGGTTTGTCCATTTACGTAGCCATTTTCTTCACCGATAAGGAAGGCGACAAGCTTCGCTACGTGCTCCGGTTGTCCTAAGGCGCGCGTAGGGTTGCGCTGTGCATATTCGCGCTCTGCATCAGCGGGGTTAGCTGGGTTTACCTGCTTGAAAGCTTCAGCTACCATCGGTGTTAAGATTGCCCCTGGTGCGATGGCATTGGTCAGTACACCATCTTTACCGTACTCGATAGCTGCATTTTTAGTCATACCGGATACAGCGTGCTTCGTGGCGACGTAGGGTGTCTGGTTGACGACACCGCGGATACCACCGACAGATGCCACATTGACAATACGGCCGTATTTTTGTTTTTGCATGACGGGGATAACATAGCGCATGCCGTAATAAACACCCATTAAATTAATATCCACCACTTTCTTGAATACATCGAGATCATATTCGGTGAGGGGAGCTTGGCGGCCTTCGATGCCGGCATTGTTGTAAAGGCCATCGATTCTGCCAAATTTAGACTCGGCAAGGGCAACGTAACCCTTTACATCCTCCTCCTTAGAAACATCGGCCACGAAAGTAGCGATTTCTACAGCAGGAAAATCTTTACGAATCTCATCTGCAGCTTTTTCCAGCGCTTCGTTGTTGTAATCGACCAATACAAGTTTAGCGCCTCGGGCGGCAAACTCTTGGGCAGCAGCAAGACCAAGCCCCATAGCTGCTCCGGTAACAATTATCACTTTATTATTCATATCTTAATATTTAAAACCAGAAGACAATAGTGTATTGCTGGATTTATATTCAAATTTACCGTTTTGCATGTCCGGTTTTGTCGATTTATGGTCAAATGTTTAATTACTGCATATGGCGATGGGCCTTTATTTAAGGCAAGATCATACCGTGGGTTTAATTTCTAGAAGTGTTGAAAAAACACAATTATTTAGCTATAATTGCCGCATGATTAATAAATTAGCTGTAGCTGTTCTATTCGTGTTGTTTTTTGGCGCCTGTTCCAAAGATAATCCTGGGCCAGTGGATCCCGAAATGACAGACGAACATTGGATCAAGATAAACCTGCCGGATCACTGGGGGCGGATTACCGCGATCTATGGAAACATCGAGGACACGCTGCTCATAGCGCGCATGGACGAGCTCTTTATAACGACGGATCAGGGTGCATCCTGGCAGATGGTATATGATGCAGGTGTTGGGATCGCGGGTTTTTATAAGCACCAAAAAGAATTGTTGGCATTGAATGGGTTCATCAACGGGGAGCAAGAGGCTATACACCCGACTTACAGCTCCGTGGACAATGGTAGAACCTGGCAGAAGTGGAAGTACGATGTTAAGGTGTACGATGAGCTAAGAGTCGAACGTAAAATCGTCCGTAAGGGCTCTGATAGCTACTATGCCATTGTTCCGCAAGAGCCCATTCCGGATGAAGTGCACGGCGGCACGTTGCGCCAGCCGGATCGTCTCGTAAAAGTGGTGAACGGATCGGAGCTGTCTTTTTACTTTCCTTTTGAAAGAACCTTGCAATACCTGTACATGGATGCCAATGACCGCATGTATGTCGGTGCTGATGGTACGCGCTTTGAGTGGCAGCAGGTGGATGCGAACACGCGCCGATACCCGTCCTATGGAGAGCCTGCTATTATTTATATCAGCAGAAAACCCATAAAGTTTTGAGATAAACCTGGCAGATGCAGATCTGTTTTAGCTTTACGCTAAAGGGCACTAGTGAAGATGGACCGCCCTGTAGCGAAAATAATCACCGCACGTTGATTTTGATATAGCTGGCGGGGCTTAGCCCCGTCTTACGTTTAAAAAAGTGGTAAAAGGCCTCAGGCGAGTTGTAATTGAGTATGTAGGCGCATTGGGTAGGCGAAAATCCGGAGCGCAGAAAGGTGCAGGCTCGATCGATAAGTAGCCTGTCGCGGAGTGTCCGCAAAGTCTTTCCGAAATACCGCAGGTGCATACGGTTGATGCTGGCTAAGGTAATGTTCAGATCTTTTTCTAGATTTTTCAGATTAGCCATCTGTCCTTCCTGTTCTACATAAAGCCCTATCAATTGTTGCGCTTGTTCTGCAAGACGGAGTTCGTAATGGGTCTTGTTTTCCTCTTCACCGACTTTATCTTTTGAAAGCTCGATGAGTTTAATGAGTTTATCCAATATAAAGCCTTCGTTATTGAGTTGTTTAGCTTGAAGATCACGGGCGAGTGCTTCTATCGATAAACGTGTACGCGGGCCTATCCTAAAATCTTTGCTTACCATGGGGGCAGGGGAGTCCGAATGATAAGCAGAAAGCAGCGGCTGCAGAAAATCATAAGGCCGTTCGTTGCCCATGCGGAATATTTTACTACGGAAATAAAGCCCGAAAAGCTGACTTCGCCCTTCCGGCAGACACAGCGTATATTCTTCGGGTGGTAAATACAGGTAGCTGGCTCTGCTGCTGCGCAGGTTAACGATAGGCTTTGTGTCATCATCCATGAGTGTGACCATACCCGAACTGGATAATAGGTAGAGTATATGTAAATCTGATTTATCTACTTCCAGGGGTATAACCCTGGTTTCTTCAAGGAGTATTTCCAGATAATAGAGAAAACCAAAATAGCCATCAAACTCCTGGAGGATAGCTTCCTCGTTTTGCTGTTTCCAATAGGTTTCAGCACTGTGACGTAAGCGAAGTTTTGGCGATATCTGTGTGAGTTCTTTAATGGAGCTAACTATCTCAAAATAGTCGTGTAGACCGAAATGCAAACTTTTTTTCATAGCGTTAGTACAACTTTGGAGTCTGATAATCGTAGCTATGCACGCCATCGCAGACTGTGGTAAAGAATGAACCACTGCTCCCCGGATTTTGGAAAGGGAGCAGCGGTATTAGCGCAACATGGAAGAACTAACGATAGACAATCTCAATGGAGAGCGTAGTATAAATTGTGCTTTCGGTGCTACCGACACGCCAGGCACTTACCTTGTGCTCTTTAAAAAAAATGTCTTTCGGGTTTTCATTTTCTTCATCTTTTGATTTTTCACCGTTTTTGGTGAAGGAGACAATACCTCCGTTTTCCCATGTCAAGGCAATAGCTTCGGCAAGGTCTTTCTTGAACTGCTCGGGCATTTCATTAAGCTGCCGTACCTCCGGTTCGGTCAGTTGAACATGCCGCTGCAACCAAAGGGGTAGATCTTGCCGTAATAAATTTGTCTCCCGCTTGAACTCCTGTGGCGGTAATGCGAGTATAGTTGCTTCAACTTGAGCAACTCCCGCGGTGTTTAATAGCTGTTTCATTGTAAAGTTTAAAATTTATTGTCACAAATAAAATGAGATAAATCGCGCAAATCAATGTTATAAGCGGGATTTTAGTCCCAGTTGGGAAATTTGAATCCCAGTTGAGGGATTATGGAGCCATAGAGCTAAAAAGAGAGGGACAGATGGGCTGTTTCCACCAGTATATAGCGTGTTTTTTAGGTGGTTTTACGGAAAAAAAGATATAAAAAAAGCAGGTTGGAGGCTTTGATTTTGCGATTATGTGCAGAAAAAACTTATATTAGCCATTACATCGGATTATGATTACTGCTGACTAAGCTGTAAAACCACCTTTACTATGAGAAAGACTTTGTTTATTTATACATTGCTATGTTCTGTTTTGGTCGCTTATCTGTTGAATACCAATACACGTTTTTTTGAATTTCAATATTATTTATCACAGCCTACTTTCTTTTGGTTCTTTGCTTTTACACTGCTGTTGCTATGGCTCTATATGTGGGGCATCAGTTGGCTTAAAAAAGTGACCGTTAATTGGTTTATGGTGTATGCACGCAGGCCACCGTGGGTGCAACATATTCTCTTTTATATACTAGCCTGTTTAACAGTTGGGCTGTTTCATCTTTTCTTATTGAGCTTCTTATATACCCTGATCGGGAGCGACCTCAGGTCCTCAGGATATTTAAAACGTGGCTTCCCCACCTTTGTACTGGTGTTGCTCCTCTACGTAGGCCTATTGGCATGGAAACCTTCCTATTCCATTTTTTATTATATGTATAGGCATGCGCTCAGAAAAAAAGCAAAGCAGTTGATACAATGGAAGGAAAAACAATTGAATTTGCTTGCAGATATGCATACTGAACCATCGACGGTAATGGAAGTGAAGGCGGAAAGCACTATTCTCGAGCCTGTGGCTTGGATAAATACGGTGCAAACCCTGGATATTTTGGTATTCGTATCGAAAAGAAAGGGAAGTGTTTTATATATGACTAACGGTGAAGTGATCCTTACACTTTTTTCTGCAAAAGTAATAATGGATTGGAAATCGAAGCACTGGTTTCTTAAGATTGCCAACGGGCGGTATGTGAACATGTATCACCTTAGAAGGAGCAAATCATCAAAATACCGGTTGCAGGCTTCCTCAGCTATTTGTAAGGGGTTTTATGAAAAATCAACGTTGGATGAGAAAGGGTTGCAGAAATTGCTGCATGTGTCGGAGTGGTTTGAACAAGAATTAGCGCATCATGAAATAATAAGGGATAGTTTGCCGCGTGATTGTTGGAACGAATGGTTTGAATATGCCTAAGCAGTAAGCTATCTATTTTACGGATTGTTTAACCAAGACCTTGTGGACAGGCCATGGAAGTGGTATGTCCGGATTTGGGCAGGTCTTCATTTTTGAAGGAAAGTCAAATTATGGAATCATCGCTAAAAGAAATTGCAGAATTGCTGCGTACCATCAGCAATGTACTACAGGAAATCAAAGTGGATCTTGATCAGAAACAAAAGCCACTGGCTGAACGTCGTCTATGGACCAAACAGGAGGTTATGGAGAAGGTTAAAATGACCGAGCCCACGTATAACCGTAATCTAAAAAAAGAAATCCTAAACCCGATGCGCTTAAGTGGATCTGACCTCTATTTTGAGGAAGACCTCGTGAAAGCATTGGAAGAAAGCAGACGAAAAGGGCGCATCTAATAGCCGATGATACAAGGCTACGACAAATATCGGTGAGGCTTTGCACATATGCAGCGCACAAATGCACATGACAACAGCGGCTCTGAACCCTGACAGGTTGGTCGTGCACCTATGCACAATCAATCTGTCAGGGTGCTTTCTTTGACAGTCACCTGTCAGCGGGGCTTTGAACAGGTGCAGCATAGCGCTGACAGGGTGCAGCACCACGCTGTACATGTACTGTGTCATTGAGACAAGGATCAGTGTCGTTCTGCACATGCGCAGCGTGGTTTTGTACATGTACAGAATGATGCTGACACAGTACAGAAACATTTTGTATACCCGCAAAGAGTCATTGTATATGTGCAAAATGACGGTTTTTCCTCCCTGCTTTTATCAAATCTTATCAATTTCTATCAAATCCTATCAAAAGTTCATTTGAAGCTAAAGGGCTCATTATGTTTGTCTTGTTCAATCTCGCGAGGAGAACAGAAGAGTGACGGGTGATGAGTAACCAGTGATCAGTGACTAGTGATGAGTGACAAGTGATCAGTGACGAGGAATAACTCAATACTCACTACTCAATACTCAATACTAAGAAAAAAAAACAAAATGGCTACTAAATTTAAAGCGCTTATCGGCTTTGCACGAATGAAAGACGATGAGCTCGTGGTGGCGGCAAATACGATTGTCGGCGCCATGACGGACAACCCACATTTCCCGACACCATCTCCTTCTTTGGAGGATGTACAGGACTTGTTGGATGATTTTTCTACAAAACTCGCAGCAGCGCGCAGGAGAGGTTCGCCTGAGGAAACTGCCCTCAAAAATGAGAGTCGGGAGCCTTTACAGCTCGCCTTGCAGAAACTGGCATACTATGTCAATGGCATCGCACAGGGGCATCTGTCTACGCTCTTGAGTTCCGGTTTTCAAACCAATAGTGCGGGGACTATCGTACAGGTACCCTTGAAAGTGGAGCGGGTGAGACTTAGCGATGGCAGGCAATCAGGACACGTTAGACTGGACTTCGAATCGCAACGAAAGGTACTGATGTACGAATATCAGTATCGGATGGAAAGCGAGTCCGAGTGGAGCGACCGTTTGGTGACTAGCTCCTCCAAGGCGAATATCATTGCCCCATTGGAAGTGGCGCAACGCTACGAGGTACGTGTCCGCGCCGTCAATACCCACGGAGTAGGGGATTGGAGCGATACGGCGCGTATCCTGGTTAGATGAGGGTTAAATGTTTAAAGTTTAATGTTGGCAGTTTAAGGTTAGGGACTCCGGTCCCTGCCTGAAACTGACCACTAACAAATACTCAATACTCAATACCCAATACCCAATACTCAATACCCAATACTAAAAATGAAAAAACCACATACCCTCATTCTCCAACGGATTTATGGAGAACAGGGAACTAATGGAACGATTTATTATCAAGGTGAGAAAATCTGCCATACGATTGAATTGCCTGACCGGAACAATATACAGCGGATCAGCTGTATTCCCCAGGGACGTTATAAGCTGGAAAAACGTAAATACACCAAGCATGGTGAGCAGATTGGTATTCCCCATGTTTTGGGACGCGAAGCCATCTTGATCCATACCGCCAATAATGCGATGAAGGAGCTGATGGGCTGCATCGCACCCGTCACGACCCTAACAGGGCAAGGCACAGGCACCGAAAGCCGAAAGGCATTGGAGAAATTGAAAACCTTGGTCTACAGCCTGTGGGATGAGGGCGGAGAGGTGTTTTTATTAATAAAGTGAGACTGAGTTAGAAAGTTAGAGGTAGTTAGAAAGTTAGATCTCTCTAACCCTCTAACCTCTTAACTCCTTAACCTTCTAACGTTTTAAAAAAAAATGAAAAAAATAGTAAAAAAAATCAGCCAAGCGGTACAAGTGGTACTGCTGGCGCCGATAAAACTGCCGGGAAAGGCGTTAAACATGTTGAAATATGTGGCGGTAGGCTTAGGAGTGCTAGATGCGGTCTTGTCGGATAGGACAGAAGACCCGGCAACGTCAACCGCGGAGGGGGAGGAGGATGGCAGTGAAGCCGTTGACTAATATACAGGTGGGTACCCTTGGTGGTACCCTCTGCTCGATCTTTGGCAGCATTACCCTTGACGATATGGTCAAGACAGCGGTGTTGGCAGCCACAGGCGCTATTGTCAGTTTTCTGGTCAGCAGGCTGATGGAGGGGAAACGGAAACGGTAAGCCTGTCTTTTAACTTGCTGCAGCCTTCCAGATGGCTTCGCCAGCATAGGTAGCTACCTGTTTTGACGGTGTTTTAGCAACTTGTATCAGGGCCTGCGCCAGTACCTCGGTCGGTAAAGGCCGTTGGGCGCGCAAGAGGCCTAGCGTATTCAGAAAACGCATAAACCTTATACCGAACAATTCACCCTTGCGGTTGCTGTTTTTCCGTATCAGAGCAGGCGGACGGAAGATATGCAAGTGAGGGAAACCCAACACCTGTATATCTTCCTCCAATTGCCCTTTCATTTTAGTGTAAAAAAACAGGGATGTAGATGATGCAAAGCCCGACGATACAAGAACGAGACTAGGCACATCGTTTTCCCGCGCGGCCCGCGCAAATTGATATTGATAATCATAATCGATTTTCCACTGCGCTTCCTTGCTTCCGGCCGCTTGAAGGGTCGTGCCTAAGCAGGAGAAAAGTACATCGCCTTTTACCAGATGCTGCCATTGGATAGGATGGTCAAAATCAATAACATGCACTCGAAGCTTTTCATGCTGCAGGGCCAATGGCCGTCTAACAAATACAGTTATTTGCTGAACGCTATCGTCTTTCAGTAATAAATCCAATAGGTCCTGGCCTGTGGCCCCGGTAGCCCCGATTACTAATGCATGCATGGTTTCCTCCTGTTTTTAATCACCAAAAATAGCAAAATTTAAGCCAGTGCTTCCTCAACAGATGCACCCAATGACGTAGTAGGATGTCCGATTAGACCGGAAAGTACTTTCTGATCATCGAAAAGATCTCCTTTGGAGGCGCCTATATCCCAGCTGGCAATTGCTTGTGCAAGCGTTTCAGGGAGGCCTAAAGAGGTCAGTACCCCGGCATACTCTTGTTCGGAGAGATTATTATAAGGAATATCCTGGCCTGTTTGCTTGGAAATTTCCGCGGCAAGATCTTTTAGCGTATAAGCTTCATCGCCGGCAAGTTCATAAACTTTTCCGATATGGCCTTCGCTGCTCAGCACAACGGCTGCGGCTTCCGCATAGTCTGCACGCGAAGCAGAGGAAATCTTGCCCTCGCCTGCGCTACCGACAAAAGCACCCGCTCCAACGGCCCCGGGGATAGACGCTGTATAGTTTTCAGTATACCAACCGTTTCTTAAAATAGTATGGGGGATACCCGAAGTTTTAAGCAGTTCTTCGGTCTGGATGTGTTCTGCAGCTAAGCTCAAAGAAGACCTGTCTGCATGAAGTAGGCTGGTGTAAACAATCCATTGGATACCGGCCTGACGCGCAGCATTGATCACATTTTCATGCTGCACTTTACGTTGGCCAACCTCATTCCCGGAGATGAGCAGGAGATAATCTATACCTTGAAGCCCGGCGGCCAACGTTTCGGGTTTGGTGTAATCGAACGTGATGGCTTCGATGCCTAAATCCGCGGCTTTTTCCGGCGAGCGGACGAGTGCGACTAATTTCTCTGCGTTTACGCGTTGTTTTAATTTTTCTACTACCAAACGACCTAGTTGTCCGGTAGCACCTGTGATTCCTATTTTCATTTTTTTTTAATTTTTATCAGGATGGACGAGAACTCGATACAATAATTATAGCCTTGTGTGTCATATGCTATCGGTCTCATTCAAATAAATTGTTTATGCGTGAAATGATTCTTATTTGTAATAAAATATGTTACATTAAATGTCAAAAAAAACTATGCAAATTGCTCTACGAAATTTTTAAGTGTTTTGTGTGAAAGAGCGGCACAGACGACCTCGTCTGTCTCGGTAAAAAGTTTGTCCAACGCGGTGTTGACCTGTTTCCCAACGCTACATTTTGGATTGGGATTTAGATTTTTTTTCCCCAGGACATTTGCGTTTTTTACAGCTTTATAAATATCTGCCAGGCTTATTTTGCTACTCGGCACGCCCAACATGGATCCACCATCTTTCCCTTTTCTGCTGATAACCCAACCCTGCTCCTGCAAAAGACCCAATTCTTTACGCACAATAACGGGGTTGATTTGGATGCTGTTAGCTATCCAATCGGAATTGAGCCACTGATCGGGACTTTTAGCCAAAATCGTGAGAAAATGGATGACCGTTGCAAATCGCGTGTTGTTCATATAGAGGACAAAGGTAGTAATAATATTTAAATGTAACAAGTGTTATTACATTTAAAAAATGAAATAATCTCTGTGATGAGACAGCCGATTTTTTTGTTAGTAGAAATGACGATCGTTCCATTGCCAAATGAACGAATCTCTCTTAGGGCCTTAATGATGGGACAGCCTTCTTTTTAGATGGACGTAGCTAAGTTTAAAATAATCATAAAACATAGCCATTATTAAGCAGCCCACCGCGACTAAGAGGGTTTTAAAATGGAATTGTAAAACTAAAAAACCGCCCAGTATAGAGCCGACGAAAAAGAATAAGATAATAGTAAGTTTTAAATAAATACCTTGTTTCAGCTTTCTTGAACCCTGTTGATTGCTGGGTTTAAAAATCAACAGTGATAATTCTATACCCAGATCAGTAAATAAACCGGTTAAATGCGTGGTCCGTACGACAGAATTAGAAACCCGCGTAACTAGTGCATTTTGGATTCCCATGGCAAATAATAAAACAAAAGCTAATACATCGCCATTCGCTGTTGTTGAGCCGAACCAAATGACAAAAAGCAAGGAAAGTATTTCAATGGAAATCGGAAATATATATACACTTACAACTGGTTTTCGTGAAAATAATTCAATTAACAGACTCGAACAAAATGCACCTAGCAAAAAAGCTATAACATAAAGCACGAACACAATAGAAGCCGCATACTTATACAGGACGATATTTTCTGCAAAATAGGCGAAGTGGCCGGTAACATTGGTTGTAAGAACCTGCAACTGCATAACGCCGCTTACATTAACCAAGCCAGCAACAAACGAAAGCATCGATGCCAACTTTAAATTATGTGTATAGTTTCTTCTTTTCCCCTTGTGACGAAACATTTTTGACTGTGAATCTGAAATACACAAAGATACATAATTAAGTTCATTCCCTCCGGTTCATTATCTTTCAACCGCCAATCGAAACACCTTTATACTGCATTTTAAAAATCAGATATCACGAAACGTGATGCCAGCAACCTATACCGTAAAAGGGTATGTGAGCTTTGATTTTTTTCTACAAATGATATTGTAATCTTAATCCTGTTTTAAAGTTCGGTTAATATAGGACTGCTAACATTGCGGCATTATTAATTCATCTTATTAAAGCAGTTCTATGCAACTTAAATTTACTAGATTATTTTGGCTTTTATTTGTGATGGCTACGCCCGCGGTAGCGAGCGCCGATGTGACGACCAAAGTCACGGAATTGGAAAATAGGAAACAGACTGAAATCCGCGGACGTATTTTGGATCAGGATGGAGCGCCGATAAGTGGCGCGTCTATCACCAACCTAACGACTAGGGCAGTCGTACAATCGGATGGACAAGGTAATTTTGCCATTGGTGGCGCAGTAGGCGACCGGATGCAGGTTTCTTTTGTTGGTTTCCAGACTTTAGTGCAGACCGCAGGTGAAACGTCGCAAAATACTTTCCGGCTGACAGCTTTAGAGAATACATTGGAAGAGGTAACGGTCTCTATCGGATACCAGACTATCCGTAAGTCTGACCTAACAGGAGCTATTGCCAGTGTTAAAGCGGATGAGTTGAACCTGACATCGCCAAAGCTATCGCAAGCATTGGTTGGTAAAGTCGCGGGGGTACAGATTTCCCAGACATCTGGTGCACCGTATGACGGCACCAAGATCCGCGTAAGGGGAATCGGCTCGGTAAATGCAGGTTCGGATCCGCTGTATGTAATCGATGGTTATCCTGCGGGTAATAACCTGAATATAAACCCAAACGATATCGAATCTATTGATGTGCTGAAGGATGCGGCATCCGCAGCGATATATGGATCCAGAGCTGCTGGTGGTGTCGTATTGATCACGACCAAGAGAGGTAAGGAAGGAAAAAGCAATATCGATTATGAAGTATTGGCTGGTTTTGGACAGTTATCCAAAAAGATAGACTTGCTGAATGCAGACCAGTTTATCGACTTACTCATTGACGGTAGAAACAATTCCTACAAAGACCTGGTATTAGGCAGGGGATTAGCATGGACGGACGATATGCGTATGGATAGCAATGCGGCGAGGGTGGCACGCGTCGGCAATGCCGGATCTGTGACCATTCCGGAAGACTATTATGATTTTGCAACAGGCAGGGCTAAGCCTGCACAGTACAACACGGATTGGCAGGACGAGCTTTATAGAAATGCACCATTCCAAAGACATAATATTTCGGTATCCGGAGGGAACGATAAAAACAGATACTTTGTGAGCGGTTCATACCAGAATCAGGAAGGTATCATGCTCGGCACCGGCCAGCAGGTATTTAACTTCAGATCAAATGTAGACTCGAAGGTAACGGACTGGTTAAACTTCGGGGCAAACGTATCCTTTACCTACAACGACAACGAAGAGGTAACAACAGGGCGTTACGATAGAAGCCCTTCTATGGCGGCGTTAATCTATCTGCCGACTTTGCCTGCTTATAATGAGGATGGATCGTATGCGCAATACCTGATGGGCGATCTGTCGGCAAACAACTACGGTATACAGAATCCGGAAAATCCTTTAGCCTACGTGACGCAAATCAAAAATAACCGTAAAGGGAAAAGAGGGCTATACAACGCGTATGCGGATTTTAAAATCATAGATGGTTTAAATTTTAAACTGAACGGTGGCTTGTCGACGTATGACGAGAAATACGACTATTATCGACCTACAAGTATTTCCAATGGTAACTATGCGCCATTTACCGATCAGGCAAAAACGGCTGCTTATGCGGATGCATTGACGAAAAGCTCGTTGGATAAGCTGCTGGAAGCGACTTTGAACTACAATAAAACGTTTGCTGAGAAACATCAGATCATGGGACTGTTGGGCTATTCTGCGCAACAGACCGACTTGGATTATGTGGGCGTGCGTGCACGTGGATTCCAAAGTGATGCCATTGGCGAAATTACGGACAAAGGCGCTGATCCTTCCAACTTCCAGATGTTGGCAGATCATACCTTCAAGAGAACGACGACGATGATCTCTTATTTCGGTCGGGTAAATTATTCTTTTGATTCTAAATATTTCCTTTCGGCCTCGTATCGCCGCGATGCTTCATCCCGCTTTGGGCCAAATAGCAAATGGGGAGCGTTCCCATCTGTATCGGGCGGTTGGACCATTTCAAATGAAGATTTTTACGACAACTGGTTAGGAGCAGGATCGACATTGAAATTACGCGCGAGCTGGGGTAAGAGTGGAAACAACAATATCGGAGACTACCGCGCGATTACCGTTTATAACTCACCGGGGGGAGTGATTATTGGTGATAGGGTGGCTACAGCGTATTGGCCGGATGATCTAAGGGATCCTAACCTGAGTTGGGAAACAACCTCGCAAACAAATTTAGGTCTGGATTTCGGACTGCTAAGAGGCAGGGTCAATGTGATGGCAAACGCCTATTTAAGCCAATCTTCCAACTTATTGTTTAACCAGCCAATCACTGCGGTATCCGGTGCAACGACGATATTGACGAATTTACCGGATAGCAAAGTGGAAAATAAAGGCTTTGATGTGCAGCTGGATGCAGCTATTATACGTAAGACAGATTTTGATTTCGGCTTTAGCGGAAATATCAACGTGAACAGAAATAAAGTGTTGGATCTGGGCGGTGCGTCAACTATTTTGACCAACGGTGCGGAACGCTCCTACTTAACGCATATTACACAGGAGGGCAGTCCCATAGGGATGTTCTACGGGTTTAAAGTGCTGGGCATAGCAAACGAGCAAAACTACGATAAAGTAGCGCCGTCTTCGGCATCTTCCACACCGCTACAGCCTGGTGATCTTTACTTTGAAGATGTGGATGGCAATGGCGTAGTGAATGATGATGATAAACGCATTATTGGTAATCCTCATCCTAAATTTACTTACGGTTTCTCTTTTGATGCGCGTTACAAGCATTTTGACATCCGTGCTTCGTTCAACGGATCACAGGGCAATCAGGTATTGGACGGTTACGACTATTACCTGTACAACATGGAAGGTTCCGGCAACCAATATGCGGACGTTGCTCAACGCTACCGCTCAGCGGAGAATCCTGGAAATGGATCGGTATATAGAGCATCCAGAGGAGGAACCCAAAGCAACAGTACACGCTTATCGACATTCTACCTTCAGGACGGATCTTTTTTACGCATGACCAATATCCTATTGGGGTATTCATTGCCTGCAGATGTGGCTCAAAAATGGACTTTAGCCGGCGTCAGAGTATATGCTAGCGTAGATAATCCATTCACCATTACAAAATACAAAGGTTATAACCCTGAGCCAGACTACAATCAGCGCGGGAACTTAACCCCAGGAGTAGATTATGGTTTATACCCATTGGTGAGATCATACAACCTAGGACTTAAAGTAACTTTCTAAAATTGACATCCATGAAAAAAAGATATTTATTACCATTTGCGCTCTTAGCGTTGAGCTCTTGTTCAAAAGACTTCTTAAACCAGCAGGATCCTAATGCTGTCGCCATTACAAATTATTTTAAAACGGAGAACGACGTATTGTTGGCCGTAAATGGTTTATACCAAGCTTTGCGCTCTGGCAGTACCATCGGTGAGTCCAGTACCATGTATAATGAGGAACGCTCGGACAACAGCGGGAGAAACGATAACCAGTCGGCTGCGGGGGAACCTTTCCAGTTCAATGATTTTTCTATATTGCCGAGTAATACCTACTTAAAAACGCACTGGACCGCTATGTATGATGCGATCGCACGCTGTAATGTGCTATTGACTCATGTAGATAAAGTAGCCTTCACGAGCGAAGCTGTGAAAGAACGGTATAAAGCGGAGGCAAAATTTGTACGCGCGTTGCTCTATTTTCATATGGTGCGAAAATTTGGTGATATTCCGCTTTCAACAGAAGAGGTGACGAGCAAAGAACAGGCTAACGAGGTTGCTTTTAGACAGAAAGAAGATGTAGTGTATGCACAGATTGTAAAAGACCTGACGGAAGCATTGGCAAGTGACCTGCCGGATACCCAACATGATTACGCTGTTGGCCGGACATCCAAGGCGGCTATCAACGCGCTTCTGGGACAGGTGTATTTGACAATGGGATCGACTATAGCCAACGAAAGCCAGGCGAATTGGCAAAAAGCTGAACAACATCTGCAGGCCGCTTATGGCATGCGGAAATTTGGCAAACTGAACGAAATACCGTATGCCGATGTCTTTGACGTAGCGAAGAAAAATAGCTGTAGAGAGCTGGTTTTCCAAGTGCAATATCTGCAGGGTGACCAAAACTATAGCTCCAGTATCGCACGCAATTACCAGGCTAGGGGAGAAACCCTCAACTCGCAATTCAAATCGACGGGTTCAGGCGAAGTGGCTAAGTTGGATCTGATTAAAGATTACGAAGAAAATGATATTCGTAAGGCGTTTTCTGTGAAGTTTGCCAGTGACCCGCAGGTTAACGACTGGTTTGTAACGAAATTTCGCGATGCGAGTGATGGCGCAGGTACCAACGGCTGGGGAGGGAATGACTGGATATTGATTCGTTATGCGGATGTCATGTTGCTGTTGGCGGAAGCAAAAGTAAACCTAGGTAAAAACGCGGAAGCGGTCGTACTCTTGGATGAGGTACGCGAGAGAGCCGGATTAGGTACGTACGCAGAAGCGCTGGGCGATGCTGATTATAGGTCGAAATACCCGACACTGAAGGATGCTGTCCTGCACGAAAGAAGGGTGGAGCTGGCGTTCGAAAATCACAGATGGTTTGATCTGGTTCGGAATTATACGGCAGAGGAGTTGGTGGCCTATTTTAAGAAGAAAAATCAGGCAGATTATGGAAATGCGAAATTATCCAATATCTCAACCAAAGATCGCTACTTCCCGATCCCGTTTGATGAGTACAAACTGAACCCGGAGAAAATGTTTCAGAATAAGGGCTATTAGTAGCTTCTATAGCATGCTGAGAAGTGTCTGCCCAAAGTAGGCACTTCTCATAATCAGGCAGTGGAGATGTTGTCCAGCCATTTTAACAGAGAGGGTAATGTCAGATAAATCAGACAGGCGTATAACGCGATTATGGGTAATGCGGGGTTGAGTTAACAACTCATTGTACTTTGTAAAAATTTCGTGTAATAAATTTATACAATGTACGATGTTAGACCGATCTTCATCTAATTATTTATATTTGCTAAATCGTATTTGTAATTATAAACAAACTCTTAATACATGTTTTCATGAGCGAGCGTGACCTGGTCATGCTAAAATGTATAACGGGTATAAATAAATTAAAATTTATGAAACAGGTTCCTTTATTTCTGTTAATGCTATTATGGATGACGGGTCTTCAAAAGACCTTAGCGCAATCGCCTGAACCGGTGGATTACGTCAACCCTTTAATCGGAACGTTATCCAAATATGAACTATCGACCGGAAACACCTATCCCGCCATAGCTCGTCCTTGGGGTATGAACTTCTGGACGCCGCAAACCGGTAATATGGGCGATGGGTGGATCTACACCTACACTGCTGACAAGATTAAGGGATTTAAACAGACACACCAGCCTAGTCCGTGGAACAACGATTATGGGCAGTTTTCATTGATGCCTATCACAGGACAGCCTGTGTTTGACCAGGATGCGCGTGCAAGCTGGTTTTCGCATAAAGTGGAAACAGCTAAACCCTATTATTACAGCGTATTTCTGGCAGATCACGACATTACTACCGAGTTAAGCCCGTCACATAGGGCTGTGGTATTTAAGTTTACGTTCCCGCAGACGGATAGCGCTTACGTAATTATCGATGCTTTGGATAAAGGTTCTTTTGTGAAACTTATACCGGAGGAAAATAAGGTTATCGGTTATAGTACCAAAAATAGTGGCGGAGTGCCGGAGAATTTTAAAAATTATTTCATCATCGAGTTTGACCAGCCCATAGCAAGCCATTTCGCCGTGAAGGATGGCGAAATCACTGCTGACGGCTTGGAGGTAATGGCGAACCATGCTGGCGCTATCGTTGGATTTAAAGGTTTGAAAAGAGGACAACAGGTGACAGCCCGCGTCGCTTCTTCTTTTATCAGTTTTGAACAGGCTTCTTTGAACCTCAACGAGGTGCGGAATAAATCGTTGGAACAGGTAGCTAGCGAAGGCCGTAGCGAATGGAACGATGTGTTGGGCCGGATCCGTGTGGAAGATAACGATATTGACCGTTTGCGCACCTTCTATTCCTGTTTATATCGCTCGACACTTTTCCCACGGGACCTCTCGGAGATTGACGCAGCAGGAAACAGAATGCATTACAGTCCCTACAATGGACAGGTATTGCCCGGTGAAATGTTTACCGATACTGGGTTTTGGGATACTTTCAGAAGCCTCTTTCCACTGCTGAATCTGCTTTATCCTTCGATGAACGACCGCATGCAGGAGGGCTTAGTGAATGCTTACAAAGAAAGCGGCTTTCTGCCTGAGTGGGCATCGCCGGGCCATCGGGCCTCTATGATCGGAAATAATTCTGCTTCTGTGGTAGCGGATGCGTTTCTCACCGGAAGACAGGGGTATGATCCATTGGTGTTATGGGAAGCTGTACAGCATGGGGCTAACCATGTGCATCCAAAAAATACATCAACGGGAAGATACGGGCATGAGCTGTACAATGAGCTAGGCTATATCCCGGTCGGCGCTGATATTTCGCAAAATGTAGCCCGCACTTTGGAATATGCCTATAACGACTGGTGTATATATCAATTTGGCAAAGCTTTAGGTCGCCCGGATGCGGAAACAGTCATCTACGCTAAAAGAGCGCTGAATTATAAAAATCTCTATGATCCCTCCACAAAACTGATGCGCGGAAGGAACAAAGACGGATCGTTTATTGCTAACTTTGATCCCAGTGCCTGGTCAAGAGAGTATACCGAGGGAAATGCTTGGCACTGGAGCTTTTGTGTATTCCACGATCCGCAGGGGCTGATTGACCTGATGGGCGGTAATAAAGCATTTACCGCAATGCTGGACACCGTCTTTTTGGTGCCTAGCCGCGAGGGGATGAAAAGCCGACGCATGATCCACGAGATGCGTGAAATGCAGGTCATGAACATGGGACAGTACGCGCACGGAAACCAACCTATACAGCACATGCCGTATCTTTATAACTATTCAGGAGCTCCATGGAAAGCGCAATATTGGGTAAGAAATATCATGGATAAGCTTTACCTGCCTACCCCGGATGGTTACTGTGGCGATGAAGATAATGGGCAGACATCGGCTTGGTATGTGTTTTCTGCTTTGGGTTTTTATCCTGTGGCGCCGGGTTCGGGTGAATATGTAATCGGATCGCCACAGTTTGCCAAGGTAAGTCTGCAATTGGAAAACGGTAATACGATTGCCATATCGGCAGAAAATCAAGCAAAAGACCATATATATGTGGATCGTTTACTGTTGAATGGTAAAGATTACAGCCGTAATTTCCTGCGCATAGAGGACTTAAATAACGGTGCTGAGCTGGATTTCAACATGTCGGTTAAGCCCAACTTTTCACGGGGCACGGCTCAGAGCGATGTTCCGTATTCTTTCTCTAATGATTCAAATATAAACTGATAAATGATGAAAAAAAACAGATTCTTTTACTTTGTAATAGGTTTACTAAGTTTGATTTGTACCGCGGCGTATGGACAGACGAAGCTTGACCTGACCGTAGGAAGTTATAACATACGCTATGATAACAATGGCGATAGAAAAGCCGGCAACGGGTGGGAGAACCGCCTGCCTGTGATCCACTCTCTGATCGATTTTATTGACTATGACGTAGTGGGGCTGCAAGAGGTATTGGTAAACCAGCTGCATGACCTGAAGGAGAAACTACCTGATTATGACTACGTGGGCGTAGGACGTGATGATGGTAAGGAGGAAGGAGAATTCGCACCTATATTTTATAAAAAAGATAAGTTTACGTTATTGCAGTCTGGTGTGTTTTGGCTTTCGGAGAACCCTGACCAACCTTCGAAGGGTTGGGATGCCGCTCTTCCCCGTATTTGTACATTTGTGCAACTGCGCGAAGAATTAACGGGAAAAACGTTATGGTGCTTCAATCTCCATATGGACCACGTGGGTATGAAAGCCCGGGAGGAAAGCAGCAAGCTTGTGGTTCGTAAAATCGCAGAAATGACACAAGGTACTCCAACCATACTGACAGGTGATTTTAACGTAGATCAGCACAACAGTATATACCAGATATTGAATAGTTCGGGCCACCTACGCGATAGCTACGAAATAGCGACCAACAAATTTGCATGGAACGGAACATTCAATGCGTTCGATACAAACCTCTGGACGGATAGCCGCATAGACCATGTGTTTGTTTCTGATAGTATACAGGTAAAGCACTACGCGGTACTCACCGAATCGTATCGGAGTAAAAAGGAGAATGCCGAGGAAGTCAAAAAAGGAGATTTCCCACGCGAACTTTCTTTTAAACAGTATGAGTCGCGCTTACCATCAGACCATTTTCCATTGGTGATTAAAATCGCGTTGTAAGTGGGAAAAGTGTAGCAAGAAAAAAAAATATTTTAAAGTCTACTATTTATGTAGACTTTTTTTATATTTGTACATTCGTTAACAATTGGCGTTGGCAACGAGGCATTACTGAACACTAATTAAACAATGTAACAAAATGGACAAAACAATCAACTCCACCAATCTCCTTAAAAAAGACAGCATAAGGTATCAAAGCGTACGTTTGTGCCAACGAATGTGTAGCTAAGGTCTTTCCCCCGACGAGCTCGAAGGCAGGTGGGCCTATGGCCCATATCCTTCTCTATCTTGATGCAGGTGTCGGCAGACACCGACATTTTTCTTACTCTTTAAACAAGTTTACAAATGAAGACAGAGCGTATACGCTGGTATGTCCTATTATTGGTATGTACTTTTATAATCGGCCGGAAGTCTACACAAGCGCAGCAGCAAACTGTTGTGCAAGAGGCACACGGTGCAGGAATTTTTAATATCGATCTACAGGGTAATTATTACTTTCCTAAAGATGTGGAATTTGCAGGAAATATTCCATCTCCTGCAAAATTCCTCGGCCGGGATATCGGAAAGTTTCACACACGCTATGAGCAGATTGTGCAATACTTCAAAGAACTGGAAAGAAAATCTGACCGTGCGACGTTGGATACCATCGGTTACTCTTGGGAAGGACGGCCATTAATCGTCTTGAAGATAAGTGCAAATAAGAATATCCAAGCACTGGAACAGATAAGCAAAGAACATGACGAGCAAATTGACCGTGCGAAGGGTGGCCGGATCGATATCCGATCGGACAACCCGGCCTTTGTGTTTTTAGGCTTTAGTGTTCATGGCAACGAGTCTTCTCCGGCAGAAGCGGCCTTGCTTACAGCCTATTATCTGACCGCAGGACAGGGAAGTGCCATAGAGGGATATCTGGAAAATGCCGTATACTTTATTGATCCTGTGCGTAACCCCGATGGATATGAGCGCTATGTAACTTGGGTGAATGCCAATTCGGTTTTTCCGCCTATCGGCGATCCATTGGATAGGGAACACAATGAAGCATGGCCGGGCGGACGTACAAACCATTATTGGTTCGACCTCAACAGGGACTGGATCAATCAGGTACATCCCGAAAGCAAGGCGCGGGTAAGCTATTTCCAAAAATGGCTGCCACAGATACAGGGCGATTTTCACGAAATGAATGCAGCTTCTTCGTTCTTTTTTGAGCCGACTAAACCCGGTGCGCAGGAGTCGATCTGGGTGCCGAAATCGACTTATGAACTGAATAATGTGTTTGCGCAGTATTATGCAGCAGCGCTGGATACAATAGGCTCGCTCTATTACACCAAAGAACAATATGACAATATCAACCCTACTTATGGGTCAAGCTATCCCGATCATGCCGGTAGCTTGGGTATCTTATTTGAACAGGCAAGCCCGCGCGGCTTATTGCAGCACACGGCTTCGGGCGAGCTGACCTATCCCTTTGCCATCCGTAACCACTTGCGCATAGCTTTGGCAACAATCCGTGCAGCAGTAGAAAACCGGAAAGAACTTCAACAAAACCAGTTGCAATTCTTTAAATCTGCGCTGGATCTGGCCGCTAAGGATCCTATAAAAGGTTATTTAGTCGACGCTAAATACAATAAGCGTGCTATTGAACATTTCGTTGAATTGCTTCGTCGTCATCAGATCGAATTCCATGTCAACCAAGAGGATCGCCTAATAGGGGGGCAACGCTTTGAAAAGGAACAGTCGTTGTGGATACCTACAGCGCAAGCTAACTACAGGCTGGTCAAGGTTATCTTCGACGAAGAAAAGAACTATATCGACAGCGTGTTCTATGATGGGTCGGGAAACTCATTGGCCTACCTGTATGGGTTTGCCTATGCGGGCCTAAGACAAAGCATAGCGACCGGTTCTGCAGACGATATAGAAACGCTGTGGAAGGTAAATGTTAACTGGGCGGAAACGAATTTCGGTTACATTGTGGATTGGCGTCAGGATGCAGCCCCTTGGTTGCTCGCGCAGTTGCTTCAACACAATGTTCTTGTAAAAGCCGCGGGGAGTCCTTTTGAAGTGTCAGTGGATAAAAAGTCTGTATCTTTCGACTACGGAAGCCTGTTGATCCCGATTGCAGGACAAGGTCGTACAGCTGATAGCCTTAAAGCTCTTTTACAGCAACTCGGCACAAAAGGCAAAATTATTATAGTTCCTATACAGACGGGGTTTAGCCTCTCGGGTATAGATCTTGGAAGTAATGGATTTAAGATCGTGAAACCGCAGAACGCCTTGCTGCTAACAGGACAGGGCGTACGGGCATACGAAGCAGGCGAGGTGTGGTATAGCTTTGAACGTCAATTGGAGCATCCTTTGGTGCGCGTGAATACCGAACAATTCGGGCAGGTAAATCTGGATCGTTTTCAGGTATTGATTTTGGTGGGGGGTGAATATGCTTCTCTCAACCAAAATCAGCTGGATAAAATCCGCACTTGGACACGAGCTGGGGGAACGCTTATTGTCTTTGGGCGTACCGGGCAGTGGCTGGCGGAGAAAGAATTGGCTTCCTTTAAATTCATAACAGATAAGATACCTACTGAGGAGACCAAAGGAAAGCAGCGTTATACTTATGCTTCAGCCGTTAACCGCCAAGGAGCAGAACATATCGGAGGAACATTTTTCAAGACGGAAGTCGATGTTACGCATCCGGTTGGCTATGGTTATACACGCCCCGAAAAGGCAGTGTTCCGAAACCATGCGCTTTTTGTCGAACAGGGAGAACAGCCTTATCACAATGTGGCCATTTATAGTAAATCCCCACTACTCAATGGTTATGTATCGGCAAAGAATCTGCAACGTTTAGAGGGTACAGCAAGCATATTGGTAGAAACCAATGGTGCTGGACGAACCATATACTTTGTCGAAGACCCGGTGTTCCGTGGTGTATCCTTTGGTAACGCCCGAAGCTTTCTCAATGCGGTATTCTTCGGACAGATAATTCAGCGACAAGCTAGAAGGTAACAAGTGTAAAATATAGAATAGTTTAATCTTAATAGAAAAATAGACATGAACAGAAAATTAATAGCATTGGCTATATGCGCAGTCGGTATCTGTGCACAGGCATGGGCACAGGAAGTGGCTCCTCTTCAGGTATCTGGAAGGATAAAAGGAGCAGATAGTAAGAAAGTGTATTTGGAACAATACGACAATAAGGTGTTTAAGACGGTGGATTCGACTATCGTAAATAACGGCACTTTTGCGTTTTCAACGAAAGTACTGTTACCGGAACTTTACGGTATCCGATTGCAGGATCAGGAATATCCGTTACAGGTCTTTTTGGAAAATAATCCAATCGAGATCTCCATTGATAACGAAGGAGAGCGTACACGCCATCAGGTAAAGGGGTCGGCGTCGCAGGTGCGTTTTGAGGGTTTGCGCAATCGCCAAGGGCTGACGGCTAAAGCACTTATTGAGGAAGACCCGGCATCCATCGTGTCGGCTTATGCGCTATTCCGCAATTACTCGTATAGCTTATCGCCGCAGGAAATCAAAGAACATTTGGCATTGCTATCGCCCGATTTGAATAACTCACAGTACGTACGCATCTTAAATGACCTCGTGGAAAAACAATCGGCCGTATTGCCGGGGAATAAAGCAATCGACTTTGTATCTACCGATCCGCAAGGAAACAAAGTACGCTTCTCGGACCATTTGGGAAAAGGATACGTATTGTTGGATTTCTGGGCTGCATGGTGTGGGCCTTGCAGAAGGGAAAACCCGAATATCGTAACGGCCTATCACACTTATAAAGACAAGGGATTCTCCGTGTTCGCAGTTTCACTGGATAAAGATAAGGCAAGTTGGGAGAAAGCTATCGCAGATGACAAATTGGAGTGGACGCAGGTATCAGATCTGGCTTTCTGGAACACAGAAGCAGCGGCTCTATATGGTGTACGTTTCATCCCAAGCAATTTGTTGATAGACCCGGATGGGATTATCGTTGCCCGCAATATCAAAGGAGAAGAGTTGCAGGAAGCATTAAAAGCAATCTACGAAAAGTAGGAACAGGCAAGCAAGTAATCAATTGGCGTTGGCACTTGTTATTTTTTTACTATTAAATTATTGAAATTATGGAAAACTTTGGAATACGGAAGTGTTCTATCTACCTATTGCTGTTGGTTTGCTGGGTAGGGATCTCCCAAGCACAGGATAAACCTCAGCCTATTGTAAATGCGTCCCTCGTTGGTCAAATTATCGATGCACATACGAAAGAACCGATTGAAGGTGTTACGGTACAGCTCGAAGCTGTAACCCATAATGTAAAAACCGATCGCGATGGCAATTTTCAGTTCGTAACGGGACAGAAATTGCCGTTTACCCTCCACCTATCGCACGTGGGTTATGAAAGTAAAGTGCTGGTTGCGGAGCATAGTCCCATAACTATTGAACTGATACCATTGGACGAACTACTGGAAGAAGTCGTTGTGACAGGAGTATCGCAGGGTGTAAGCCGCAAGAAGCTATCATTTGCGTTGACAAAAGTGGATAGCGAGCTGATCAATACTGTGCCGGCTTTAGATGCTTCTACAACATTACGTGGTAAGGTTGCGGGGCTGCGTATCGACCAATCGGGTGGAAATGCAGGGGCATCGGTCTATTTGCGTGGTGCAAAATCGGTAAGCGGCAATGTGGAACCGTTGATTGTAGTGGATGGTTTCGTCACGGGACTGCGGCTTGCCGACCTCAATCCGAATGATATTGAATCGATTGAGGTCGTGAAGGGTGCTGCGGCTTCGGCACTGTATGGAACGCGTGGTGAAGGCGGGATTATACAGGTCTTGACCAAAAGCGGCCGTTCGAAAAGCAGGCTAAGTATTAACGTAGATAACGAGGTGGGCTTTTCGGATATTCTACTGTTGCCACCAACAACCGATAAACACCATTTTAAAGTGAATGCCGACGGTTCTTTCTTCTTAGTGGATGGCGCGCGCGTAATTGACTATCAGGAAAACGGATATTCCGTAAACCTGCATCCGTATAAAGACCATTATGACAATACGGCAAACTTGTTGGGAAGGACAACCTATTTTACAAACGCAGCTTCTGTAGCCTCGAATGGGGATAAATATAACCTCTATCTCTCGGCCCAAAACCAGTATAAAGGAGGCGTATCGCCTGCGGTGGCCGCCGATAAAAGACAAAATCTTTTGCTGAATGTAGGCTACAGACCTTCTACCAAAATCAGTGCGGACCTAACCGCACAGTATGGCTACTTTGACACACCTTCAAGAGCGGTATCCTCCCGCTCGGAAGGTCTACTGTATTCTACCTTATTGGTGGAACCTCACATCAACCTGAGTGAGCGGGATGCTGAAGGAAGGTATGTGTACCTGCCAAAAGGAACGGAGCTTTCTGGTCAGCAGTGGACAAATCCCTTTTATAGGCTCACCAATCAAGAATACAATTATATTACCGAAAACTTGCTGTTGGGTGGTAAACTGAAATACAACATCAATCAATATTTTAGTGCTGAAGGCGCTGTATCGCTGCAAACGAGGCATTATAATACAGAAGTATATCATCCCATCGGATACCAAACGATTACACCGGATGTGGAGCTAAATAACGGGAACTATGAGTTGACTACCTTGCGTGAAAGTACTCGTAATGGACAGCTTCAGCTAAATTATAATAGAACAAGCGGCCGCTTGGATTGGGGAGTGACGGCTAAGTATGTGTATGAATCGGCTTTCGGAACCGGTTTTGGTGGTTCCGGCCGTAACTTAACTGCTCCGGTGAAAAGCTTGCTGGTGACCGAACCGAACACACGTGAATTATCATCTTCTTGGGAGAAAACAGTTAATCACGGTTACTTCTTGAACGCAAAGTTCGGGTGGGATGACAAGTTTTTTATCGATGCATTGGGACGCCTTGACCAAAGTTCCCGCTTTGGGAAAGATGTCGGAACCGCCTTCTTCCCACGCGTATCGGCTGCATATCGGCTCACTGAAGATGTGCCTTTGTATCCATTGACGGAATTGAAGTTTCGTGTGGCGTATGGAAAAGCAGGCAGTCTACCTCCCTTTGGTGCTAAAGACAGTAGGGTAACAATCTCTAATGCGGGAGGAGTATCGTATACCCAAAACGATAACACCGATCTGAAAAGGGCCATTACCGAAGAAACAGAAATCGGATTTGATGCTATCCTGTGGAATAGATTGAACGTACAGTTTAATTATGCCTTTTCTAACAGTACAAACGACTTTATTTCTGTACCGGCTTTTGCCCCTATTTCGGGTTCTGCCAATATCTATGATAACCTTGGCGCGGTCAAATCGAATTCCTTGGAGCTCGAGGTGAATGGTAAAGTATTGGAAAAAACAAAATTTGCTTGGACTGTGGGGCTAACGTTCAGCAAGGTAAGAAGTAAGATAACTTCGCTGGGTGACGTGCCTGAATTTACACAAAATGGTTATAGAAAAGCAGTGGGAGCGAGTACGACTGCGATTTACGGCTATAGCATACATTCGGATTTAGCACAATTGGAAACTAATAACGATGGTTTTGTAGTCAATGCAGGTGATGGAACAAAACGTATCGATGATTATATGGTAAATGAATTTGGGGTGGTTGTGGAGAAAGCTGCTTATGGAACAGCTAAAGAAGCTCCGGTTTTTTATGTCAACCCGGCAACAGGTAATGCGAAGATTATAGGTGAAGCCAACCCAAATTTCAATATCGGCTTTAGCAACAGTTTTTCTTATGGTCCATTATCGCTCTATGCAGTGATAGACTGGCAACAAGGTGGAGAGAAATTCAATGAGACAGCGCAGTACTTAACTTATGTGTACCGTTCCCGCTTTTCGGAATTAAGTTCAGCAGCAGGAAAGCCTCTGAACTTTACTACACAGGTATTTAATGCTTCCCAAGTGACGGATTATTGGATCGAAAGTACAACCCACGTAGCTTTGAGAGAACTATCACTATCTTATAAAATTCCGACACAGCGATTGGGGTTGTCCAAGCTGTTGCAGAATGCAAGTTTCTCCTTGGTGGGTCGTAACTTACTTATATGGACGAATTATCAAGGCGTCAATGTGGATGGACTCGGGCAGGATGGATTTAACTATCCTTCTTACCGTATTGTTTCAGGAAAATTAACCTTTAACTTTTAATGATTAGATAATGAAAAAGATATTTTACTTAGTAGGATTGGCTTTGACACTGAGCGCTTGTGAATCGATAGACTTTGATGATCCTTCGACCTTGACCAACGAAGAAGCTATCCAAAAAATAAAAAGTTTGGGCTATGTATTGACCACCAGCAGTGTGCAGACAGCGTTCAAAACCACCACGAGCAATGCAGGAGGCTCGCATTTCAGTATTTGGGCCGACCAATCTACCAACACCAACGGAAGTCAGTCCTGGTGGGATTTTGCCAACGAACCGAGATTAAGATTGAACAATAACGCAGCTTATAGGGGCAATGCTGCGGTACGGGAAATCTACTCTAATTTTTACCAATCGAACCTTGATGCGACTAAAGTAATCGATCTGATTGAAAACCAACAGGTAACTATCTTTGATGACGCGGGGGCTGATCGCACGGCTGATTGCTTAGTGGGAGCATACTATGCAAAAGGCGTTTCGCAGGGTTACCTCGGCGTTATCTTTGACCGTGGGATAATTGTGGATGATGTCGCCCTCACCACCCGGGAATTTCCAAATTCATATAAGGAATTAATTGAAAATGGGGTTGCCCACTTGGACAGAACCTTACAGTTGATAGAATCAACCCCTAATCTCAAGTTTGATTTCCTGACAGGGGTGAATATAAATAGGGAAGACTTGAAATTGTTAGTCAATTCTATGGCTGCGCGAATCCTGTCATCAGTAGCACGGGACAAAGCAGAGGCGGAGGCTTTGGGCGATGTTTATTGGAACAGGGTGTTAAGCTATGCAAATCAAGGTTTTAGGAAAGATTTTACGATCACGACTACAGTGGGAGGTTATTATAATGCTTTGGTTGATGTCTTGGAACGTCCGTATGGTGGGGCATCCTATGTGCCTGTGGATATCAAGATTCCTTATCTGGCTGATAAAAACCGTAATACACCTAACTATTACCCGGTAAACAATAACATCATACTGCCACCGATTGAGAGTGATGATCAACGTTTTTATCAATATTTTACCTATACCACCAATTTCGGGATATTGTTGGAGGCCCGTGGGCGGGGATTATTTAGCAATTATATTCGCTCACGTTGGATGCATCCCAGACTGTCTACGCTTAACGTGGCAGGGGCAGTGAATCCGTACTTCCTTGTTGAAGAAATACGCCTGTTGCGTGCGGAAGCTAAATTCTGGTTGAAGGATTACGCGGGTGCGGCGGCGGAACTCAATGCGGGTGATGCGGCACGCAAAGCAAAAGGACACCTCGCCGATATCAATACAAACGATCAGACGCTTAGAGATGCATTGCATTATGAATATGCGATAGAAATAGATGGTGCAGGAGGAACGTTTGTGCCATTTACCTTTATGCGTAGACATGATCTTTTGCAGGGCGGTACACCGACACAGTTTCCTATTCCACAGATTCAGTTGGAGCTGGTCGGATTGGAAACCTACACCTTCGGTGGAAAAGACTATTTTGGCGAAAAAGGTATCTATGGCGAACGTGCGACTGCTGCAGACAACGGTTGGAAACCATCGTTATGATAAATGATATTCGTCCCTGTATATATTAAAGATGTAATAGCTTGGAATTCTAAACTAAAAGTGGAGTCTTTTAATGCTGCTAATTTCTGTTTTAATCGGTAGAACATTTCCGTTTCATTTAGCGTCTTATATCCAATTGCAGAATGTATATTTATAACGTGGAAAAATCCTTAAACGTAGCTGAACACCTCTTGCTGGAATTGTCTGACCTGTCCAAACACTGGAGGAGGCTTATTTGTGATGTACGAAAATAAACCTACAGCGGCAAAATGCCTTGTGCTGGAAGCTCAATTCGAACTCGCTATGTTTGATTTCTCAGAAAATGATTTCGATACGGAGGCTGTTGCCGACTATATCGTGGCCAAGTAAAAAAATCATGTTGCATCGCCGAGTAGTCTCCCTCATTTGTTTCAAACAACCGTAGCAGACTCCCGCGTATGCAACTGCTCTACAGCGAGCTTCTAATCTTGCCAAAGGCAGGTGCAGAAGCTCGTTTTTAAATGCTTTTGTCTGCATAATGGCAGGCAATATTGCAAATGCCTGCAAATTTATTTAAGTTTAGCACTGAAACAAGAGCAAAAGGATGATTGCAAAGTATGCTATAATTGTTATGATGTTGCTTTTCAGTAGCATAAGGGGGCTGTCGCAAGGGCTTGATACCACAATCGTGGTAGATACTGCCGATAAGATATCGGTACAGGCTCAAGGCCTGTTCCATATACGCGAGCAACAGCGACAGGACTCCCTGCAACGGCATGCGCTGGAAGAGCAGCTGCTTTCAGTCAAAATGAGTGAGCACAAGGAGAAGCAAAAGCTACTGGACGAGATTAATGTCCTGCGGAGCCGTGACTCAATCCTGTATGCCAAGCGCAAGCGAACAGTAGACTCGCTACGTTCGCTCAATAGTGGCGCGTCAGTGGCACCATTCCGCGATACACTGTTTAGGATATATACCCATGTGGGTAGTTATAGCCCCAAAGAAAGGGCCGTGGTCATCGAAAACCGTATCCGATCGCTCGCCGAAAACTACAAATTTGAGCCTGACTCGCTGATCTTGGATCAGCACGAGAATAACTGGATTGTGTTCTGGAACGATCAAATGATCGCTAGCGCTGACGAGAACGAAGCGATGTGGGCTGACCTGACCACTGAACAGCTCGGCCACCACTACCTGCAAAAGATCAAAGAAGACATCCAAAACTATCGAGAGGAAACAAGCCTCAAAAGGCTGGCCTCGGGCGTAGCCTTTGCCTCCCTCATCATCCTGATCGTTACGCTCATCATCATCGGTATCGGAAGGATAATCAGATGGATAAAGCGTAAACTGCTCGCCGCGCGAAGCCAGTTTTTTAAAGGCTTCAAGGTAAGAGGATACGAACTGGTGTCGCCCAATCAGCAGGTCAATATTTTTTGGACTGTCTTGCAAGTGGTGCAGTGGATACTGATCTTCACTTCCGTATATCTGGCTCTGCCCGTGTTGCTCAATCTGTTTCCCAGTACTGAAGGCTATGCGCCAATTTTGCTAGGCTATTTTACAAAGCCATTGAAAGAGGTGGTACAGGCCATTGTAGCCTACTTGCCCAATCTAATCACCATTATGGTGATCTGCTTTATCTTTCGGTATCTGCTTAAAGCCTTACGGTTTTTCGCCAACGAACTAAATGAGGGGGTGCTGAGCTTACCTGGTTTCTACCGCGAGTGGGCCATGCCGACCTACCACATCTTACGGGTGCTCCTATTTGCCTTTTTGCTTATTGTAATATTTCCTTATCTGCCTGGATCCGAGTCGCCTATTTTCAAGGGCGTGTCGGTATTTATAGGGGTGCTCTTCACGTTCGGATCGGCTGGTGCGCTAGGCAATATCGTGGCAGGCTTGGTTCTGACCTATATGCGGCCGTTCTCCGTGGGCGATCGTATCAAGATAGGTGAAGTAACGGGCGATATAATCGAAAAGACCTTACTCGTGACACGGATCCGTACGACGAAAAACGAAGTGATCTCTATACCCAATTCGCAGGTCATGAACAGTCACACGATAAACTATAGCATGGATGTAGAAGAGAACCCGCTCATTATCTATACAAATATTACGATGGCCTATGAGATACCATGGCAACGCGTACATGAATTGGCGAAAGAGGCCTGTAACAGGGTGGAGCTGCTCGAGAAGCAACCAGAGCCGTTTATCCTTCAGACCAGTCTCGACGACTTCTACGTAACCTACCAGGTAAATGCCTACACCCGCAATCCTCACAGGCAAGCGCTGATTTATTCAGAACTGCACAAAAATATACTCGATGTATTTCACCAGGCGGGTATAGAGCTTTTGTCGCCACATTTTCGAGCGGTGCGCGATGGGTCTGGACTGGATATGCCTAAGGCCTCCAGAAACGAAGATATATGATCTGGGCTAGGCCAATAGCTGTTCAATGGAACAGCTAAAAGGCCCAAAATGTTTTTTTTTTACGATATCAAGAGCGTAATCAGTATGTACAACAGTGGGATGTATATGATCGATCCTAGTTCCTTGTTTGTCTCCCTATGGCCACGGCTAAAACGGATTGATTGGCAAGATTAACCAAACTACGATTAAGTTCCATGATTGGATATGTATTTAACATTCTGTTAATATTATACCCCTAAATTTGGTAAGTATTTAAATCTCATGGATCAGGCACAGCTAAATAACTGGTGGATAAAAGTGAAAACACAAAGCGATCGTAAATCTTTCGACCGACTCTATCTGGCGACCTGGTATAATCTATATAACCAAGCATGGCGCAGGGTAGAGGATGAGGATGTCTCTAAAGACATGGTACAGGATGTTTTCATAAAGCTTTGGGAGGGGCGCGAGTCGATAAACATAAAGGGATCCGTAGCTTCTTATCTAAATGTCGTATTGAAAAATCGGGTAATGGATTATTTTCAATCTGAAAATGTATTGAAGGATGCGCTGTTACGAGCCTCACAGATTATGGATGCTGTGGTCGAGCGATCAGAATCTGGCCTTTCATATGAGGACACGGAAACCATTCTTAAGGAAGAGCTCGCCAAGATGCCCAAAAACATGCGTGAAACCCTGTTGCTGCGATTGGATGATCACAGCATACCCATGATAGCAAAGTCCTTGAATATCGCTGACCAAACCGTAAACAATTTGCTGAGTGAAGCCAGACGAAGACTAAAAGAAAATCTCCCACGTCGGTTCGAAAATCATAATTCCCTATATGTGATTTTGTTTCTTCTTGAACTTCATAAAACATTAACACATAGTTAACTTTTTCTTAAAGTAGTTTCATGGCTTTTTTCCGTCATAAGGTAAAAGAGCATAAGTGGATACAAAGGAGTTTCAGAAATTGTTGCATAAGTACCGAACCGGACAGGCTACGGACGAAGAGATTGCAAGTATAGACGAGTGGTATCTGGAGTTTGGAGATAAAATTCCAGAGGGGGATAAGTCCCAAAAGAAAATATTAAGAAACACTATTCATCAGCAGATTCTTCAGGCTATCGATCACTCCGGGCCAGATGTGGCAGCGCATAGAATACTAACAACCAATCGATGGTTCCGAAATTATGCCGTTGTAGGAAAAATTGCTGCTGCACTCATAGGCGTATTATTTGTCTTTTATCTGCGGTTGCATCAATCACAACCTTTCCATGGGAACAACAATCCGAAAATCGAGGTTGAGGAGATGACGGTAACAGCTGAGCTAGGGCAGGTCAAAAAGCTGACATTAGCCGATAGTACAGTGTTGTGGTTGAATGGCGGTACACAGGTACGGTTTCCAAAAAACTTTCATCATGCTGCTGAAAGGAAGATAGTGCTGGAATACGGAGAGGTTCATTTCGATGTGAAACGCGACACGCTAAAGCCTTTTTTGGTTGTGGCGCCTTTTACCATGACCAAGGTGCTGGGTACCAGTTTTACGGTCAAAGCGTATAAGGAGCTGCCCTATGAACAGGTCTCGGTGGCTTCCGGGAAAGTAGAGGTCTCGCGAAACGAAGGTCAGCAGGTAGAAATATTGCAGATTGGGGATTTTGCGAAGATAAATAAGGACAGTAATGAAATGCTGCTCGGCACAACAAACCCTGAACAAAATAATGCTTGGAAGGACGGGCTGACTTATCTTGAACAAGCATCGTTCGAGGAGTTGTCACTCGTTGTAAAGAATATTTACGGTGTCGTATTGCTGGCTGGAAATAAGATGATTGAACAACAGCGTTATACACTGATGATTGATAGAAATGTGCCTTTAGCGGATGTGGTTGAAGCTGTAAGTGCTGTCAATAATAATAGGATTAAAAAGGAAGGAGGGCAGGTGATTATATTCTAAACAAATAGACGATGCCTCATAGGGCTCAGTAATCAATCATAAAGAACCGGTAGGCACTTGCGATGCGCTACCGGCTGGAAGTTGATAACTGGGAGACGTTGGAAGCGTGTCCCCAGTATGTATAAAGTAATATGTAGTGAAACAATTACTGATTCCAAGTGCAAATATACGCTTGTTTGTCCAGATTGGAATCAGGTTATATAAGATTAATAATGCGATTAAAATTATCAATGAATCTTAAGAAAGTCATGAGATTGTCTACGATTGTGTTTTGTATAGTGAGTACAGTGTCAGGCACACTGTATGCAAAATCTTCGTTTGCCCAATTGCTCGCCACGAAGGTTGAAATTGCTAAAGAAGTTCGAAATGCGTCTGAAATAATAAAGGATTTGGAACACCAAAAAATCAGATTGATTTACGACAGGGAGACACTGAACTTAACCGGTATTCCCTCCAATCTGGTTCAAAAAGGAACGACTGGTACAGTTGAACAGATCTTGAAGGATGCATTTAGAGGAACGGAGATTGTTTTTGAAGAGAAAGCGAGTTTCATCGTTCTGAAAAAGAGACAACAGCCCGGCCGGATAGTGGGTCAGGTAAGAGATAGCAATGGCGAGGTGCTGGCAGGTGCAACGGTTAAGGTCATAGAGACGGGAAGAAATGTGGGAACCGATACAGAAGGCCGGTTTTCGATGAGTTTGCAACCAGGGAGCTATACTGCGGAAATATCTTATATCTCTTTTGGGACACAGCGTAAGAATATTGTAATCGAGGAGGGAAAGACCTTAACGATGAATATTGCTCTTTCTCTGGAGGGAAGCGAGTTGGATCAAGTAGTTGTAGTAGGTTACGGCACGCAGCAACGATCACTTGTAACAGGTTCTGTCAGTACATTAGAAAGTCAAAAGCTTGTTGCTGCTCCCGCCATCAATCCGTCTGATGCCATCGCCGGACGTGTCCCGGGACTGGTTGCTTTGACACCGTCTGGTGAGCCTGGAAGTAGCTCAGGTATATCCATTCGAGGAAGTAATACGCTGGGAAATAATTCGCCCTTGATTGTTGTAGACGGTGTGCCGAATAGAGAATGGGAGCGCCTTAATCCGCAAGATATTGAAAGCATCACGGTGCTGAAAGATGCTTCGGCAGCCATTTACGGAGCAAGAGCCGCAAATGGGGTTATTTTGGTGACCACCAAAAAAGGAAATTCGGGCAAGCCCATGGTGCAATTCAATTATAACGAAGGCATCGCGGCGCCAACGGTAGTGCCGGAGGCAGCAGATGCGGCGACCTATGCCCAGCTCCTCAACGAAGTCCTGATATATGAAGGAGCCTCTCCGATGTATTCCGATGAAGATATAAAGAAATACAAAGATGGTAGTGACCCATTAAATTTCCCAAATACCGATTGGTATAAGTCAGCACTAAAAAAATGGTCGACGCAGCGTACTGCAGACGTAAATATTTCAGGAGGACAGGAAAGCTTACGTTATTATCTGTCTGCCGGAACTCGTTATCAGGATGCGATTTATAAAAATAGCGCCACATCATATAAGCAACATAACTTGCGGTTAAACTTGGATGGGAATATCTCGCCATATATCAGCTATGGTGTGAATGCCGCTATTCGGGAAGTACACCGAAATTACCCTACAGAATCGGCATCTTCAATATGGAACCGCCTGCGTAGCTCAAAACCGAATATGCCGGATTTTTGGCCTACAGGTGAGCCTGCTGACAATGGCGACAGTGGAAATCCAGTAGTTATTACAACGAATCAGACGGGCTATGACCGAAACAAAAGCACGGTAATAGAAACTCGTGGATTTTTGGATCTGCGCGCACCTTGGGTGGATGGTCTATCGGTAAGTCTGTCTGCCGCTATGGATAATACGATTCAAAACGACAAGTTATGGAAAACGCCTTGGTACCTATACGCTTGGGATCGAAATTCAATGGATGCGCAAGGTTTTCCGGAGCTTAACCGCGTTCAGCGGGGCTATTCAAACGCAGAATTGCGTCAGGATATGAGTGATACGCGCTTGGTAACGCTCAATGCTTTAGGGAAATATAAATTTCAGTTTGATAGACATAAATTTGACGTGATGGCAGGTGTAGAGCGTATTGAAGGGGATAAGATGAACTTTTTTGCGTTCCGTAAACATTACGTATCTACCGCTATAGATCAGTTGTTTGCTGGTGGCGACTTAGAAAAAGATAATGGAGGTGTAGCGAGTGAAGAAGCCCGTCTTAACTATTTTGGCCGGGTCAATTATAATGGAAAGGACAGGTATCTAATCGATTTTGTGTGGCGTTATGATGGTTCTTATATCTTCCCACAAGATGGTCGTTTTGGTTTCTTTCCTGGGATTTCAGGAGGTTGGCGTGTGTCGGAGGAGGCTTTCTGGCAACCTATAAAACCTTGGGTGAATGAGTTCAAATTCAGAGCTTCCTGGGGAAAAACTGGTAATGATAGAATAGATCCTTATCAATTTTTGCCAAGCTATGCTTATGGGACGGGCGTGTCCAATATCTACATTTTCAACGAGACGGAATTGGCCAAGATACTTGCTGAGTCAAGCATAGCGAATCCTGCTGTCACATGGGAGGTTGCTAAACAAACCAATGTCGGTGTGGATATGCAATTTTTGAATAATAAGATAAGTCTTTCAGCAGAGTATTTTTATAACCATCGGACCGACATCTTATGGCGTCGAAATGCATCGATTCCCGGATCCACAGGTATGATTCTGCCAGATGAAAATATAGGTGAAGTCATTAACAGAGGTGCCGAGTTTCAGTTGGCATATAATGGTAGCAATGGCGATTTATCGTATACTTTATCGGCGAATGTGTCGCTCAATCGAAATAAGATCCAGTTTTGGGACGAAACTCCGGGGGCGCCAGAATATCAGCAATCTACAGGTAGGCCGATGAATACCGGATTATATTATAAAGCGATAGGTATCTTTCGTGATGAAGCTGCCGTTGAGGCCTATCCACATTGGACAGGAGCCCGCCCTGGAGACGTGATCTTTGAAGATGTCAATGGAGATGGTAAAATCGATGGCCTTGATAGGGTACGCATGGATAAGACCTCTCTACCAACACATATTGGTGGATTTAACACTGATTTGGCTTATAAAGAATTCTCAGCATCCATCTTTTTTCAATGGGCATTAGGCGCTGTGCGTAACGACTATTTCGAAATGCAAGGACAGATAGGAAATTACCTGACGCGTGATGCAGAGGGAAGATGGACACCGGAAAATCCGGATGCGGATCAACCACGGATATGGAACCGATATAACGAGTATTGGAGAAGTAATCAAAATACTTACTGGCTGCAAAACACCGATTACCTAAGACTGAAGTCGGTGAGATTAGGATACAAATTGCCGAAATCCTTAAGTGCCAAGCTCTATACCTCAGATGTACAACTGTACGTGTCAGGATTGAATTTGCTCACTTTTAGCGGCATCAAAGATGTGGATCCAGAAAGTACGTCAAATACAGCTTATCCGGCAAATAAAGTCTATAACATGGGGCTGTCCATCAGCTTCTAAGAAATAAACAGAGTTATAAAAATTGATCTAAATATTTTGAAAGTAATGAGAAATTGGATGAGAATTGCTTTGCTATCTTTGCTTACATTGGCAAGTTTAAACGCTTGTAAGCAAGAGTTTTTAGATACGCAATCCCAAGAGAAATTTACCGATGATGCGGTGTGGTCTGATCCGGCATTGGTGGAAACATTTATAAACCAGATTTATTTTAGATTGTATGAACCGCTGACAGATGGTCGAGGTACTGCTAATATTGTCGATGAAGGGCATTATAGAGGAAACAGCGCGTCCAACCTGTTTAATAACAGTGAGTCTACACAGGATAATCTCTATGCATGGGGCTACCAGCGCAACCTGGTTTGGAATGAGCTGTACAAGTCTATTCGCTATTGTAATGTGTTCTTTGATAAGGTCGGGCAGGTGCCTTTTAGTGGTACAATGTTGGATGGGAAGTCTGACCGGGATCGGATGACAGGAGAGGCACATTTTCTACGTGCTTTCACCTATCATTATTTACTGGCGCTATATGGTGGTGTACCTTTGGTAACAGATGCCTATGGTTTGGATAGCGAGTTTTCCGTAGCCCGAAATTCGTATCAGGAATGTATAGATTTCATCGTTTCGGAATGCGACAAGGCGGCCAGTTTACTTCCAGAAGTACAGAGTGGGATAAATAACGGTAGAGCAACCAAAGGTGCGGCATTGGCGTTGAAATCAAGGGTGTTGTTGTATGCTGCCAGTGATCTGCACAGCCCTAATGCCGTTATCTCTGCTTTCGAAAAACCGGAACTATTGGGCTATACGGACGATATGCGCACACAACGCTGGCAAAAAGCAAAAGAAGCGGCAAAGGCAGTCATAGATATGGGTATATACGAATTGCATAAAGCCGAACCTGCACCGGGGGATTCTGTTGCACAGAATATTACAGAAATATTCTTGACCAATAATACTTCAGAGGATATTATGGTTAAGTATTTTAATCAAGGTATGGGGCAACGCTGGGGCTTATACTCTTCGCCGAATGGTTATTATGGTTGGGGTGTAAATGCGCCTATTGCAAATTTTGTCGATGCTTTTCAAATGGCCGATGGCACACCCTTTGACTGGAATAACCCCGATCATGCAAAGGATCCCTATGCTAACCGTGAACCACGTTTTTATGCCACGATTTTTTACAATGGAGCGTCTTGGAGAGAGCGTCCTTTGGATGCGAAAGGACTCGAACCTCATAATAAGATCCAGACGGGAACTTATCAACGCTGGAATGCTACAACAGGCAAAATGTACGAAACCTATGGCATAGACACCCGAAATAGCCCTATTGAAAACTGGAATGGATCTTATACGGGGTATTATTGTAGGAAATACGTTGATCCTACTGTTAATG
The DNA here is from genome assembly GCF_900116225.1 of Sphingobacterium wenxiniae. Taxonomy (GTDB): domain Bacteria; phylum Bacteroidota; class Bacteroidia; order Sphingobacteriales; family Sphingobacteriaceae; genus Sphingobacterium; species Sphingobacterium wenxiniae. The sequence goes on along the minus strand of NZ_FOZZ01000001.1, from coordinate 495,349 downwards.
TACAGTATTTAAGGCAATCTGTTACTTGGCGTTTTTTCCGGTATACAGAAGTGTTGTTGAACTATGCAGAAGCCTGTATAGAACTTGGACAAGATGCCGAAGCAAGAGTATATATTAATCTCGTGCGTAAGCGCGCAGGTTTGCCAGTGACAACAGCATCGGGCGATGCCTTGAAGGAGCTGTATAGAAATGAACGCCGTCTGGAATTAGCCTTTGAAGAACATCGCTTCTTTGATGTTAGAAGATGGATGATCGGTCCAGAAGCCTATAGCCCAGCCTACCAAGCTAAAATAGTCTACCCATTGACGGCAAATAATGTTACCGCTGCCATCCCCGAGGTGAAACACGTTAAATTTGACGAAAGGGCATGGAACAACAAATCCTATTTCTTCCCAATAATGCGGGATGAAATGAATAAGAATCCGCAGTTGGATCAGAATCCAGGTTATTAATTTAATAAGACTGTTATGACATTTTTTAAAAGACGAAATTTTTTGAAAGCGCTAACCATTGGATCGGTAGCAGCTGCTATGCCAAAAATCGGGACTGCTTCCGATAAAATGCTTCCTAAGTCTATACAGGCGGATGAATTTTCACTACTAACGCAGCCTTATTTACAACATTTGGCAACGGATGGGATCACAGTCTGCTGGATAACCAATAGACGGGCTTTTAGCCATGTTGAATACTGGTTGGCGGACAAACCGCAGGATGTCAAGATACAACAGACGATAAAAGATGGTATGGTACTGGCCAACAATACGGTCAATAAAATCAGGTTGACAGGTCTAAGACCGGGACATTCATATGGGTATCGAGTCGTGAGTAAGGAAATCGTAGAATTTAAGGCGTATGCGAAAACATTTGGTGCTACCTTGAAGAGCGCTGATTTTACCTTTCAGACCGTAGATCCTAACAGCCATACGGCCGCTCTATTGGTGATGAATGATATACACGATCGTCCAAACTCATTTGGCCTACTGGAAGGGTTGTACGGTAGCGATGCCTATCAAGAAGTGCTCTTAAATGGAGATACGTTTGATTACCAGACGGGTGAACAGCAATTGATAGACCACTTGATCAATCCTTGTACAGCCCTTTTTGCTTCTCGCAAGCCTTTTATGCTGATGCGTGGCAACCACGAGACAAGGGGCGACTTTGCCTACGCGCTGGGACAATACTTTGAAAATATTAATGATAACGCTTATTTCGCATTTACCCGTGGACCTGTATTCTTTGTGGCACTAGACACAGGAGAGGATAAAACCGATGATGATGATGCATACCATGGTATGGCGCAATTTGATTTGTTTCGGGAAAAGCAGGCGGCCTGGTTAAAAGATGTGTTGCAGTCAGACGAGGCCAAAAGAGCGCTTTATCGGGTCGTGATTATGCATATCCCACCTTATCATTCGGGTGATTGGCACGGAACTATGCACTGTCGCAGGGTTTTTGGTCCGGTTCTGGCTGAAGGCAACGTTGGGGTGGTAATCAGTGGACATACACACCGCTATGGTATCCACACCGCTCAGGAAGATCATTCCTATCCGATAATTATCGGAGGTGGACCGAAAGAAGGGCAACGTACCATTATTAAAGTGGAGGCTAACCAGAGCGTATTGGAAGCACAGCTCATCTTAGAAACCAACGAACTAATAGGTAGGGTGCAGCTGAAACCGCAATCTTTGCAGGTATAACCTGTATAGCTAATTTTTATGGAATGAGGGTGTCCGATAGGTGTTTTCTGGATATCCTCATTTCTTTTTACTTTATTTCGACGACCTTATGGTTGAAATAAAGATGGAAGAATTTCATCTTTATGTTGACATTTTCTTTTTTAGATGGCGAATTGAGCAAATCCTATACGGCTTCACAATTGGACAGAATTCTATATTACCTCCCTGCTTTCAGCTATTTTTTGGTATAAGCAATGAATTATGTTGACAGCTTCTTAGAATACGCCTACCTTTGAATAAAAAGAAAAATATGAAAATTGCTTTCCACCTCTTCATAGTATCAGCAATAGTTTTTTTTGTCGGATGTATCTCAAAGAATAGTAAGACAGAGGTACAAGCTGAGACAAATAAAAAGACGAACAAAAGCATAACTTTTGACGATTTTAAAAAAATAAAGGGTGTGGACAATGTGCAGGATGTTCCTTTTCAGCTATCGACCGAATTGGACTCCATCCGATTCTTTGTAGCTCCACATGGAGATTCCGCTTACATGCAGGTTGCCTATAACATGCTCGACAACTATTACGGCTTCGAGGAATTCGATGACTTTTACTCGATGCACTACAGTATTGAGAATAATATAGCGAACAGTATCGAAGTCTTCGTGTTGAAGACTGAATTTACGGCTGCTTTCGATTTGACGCTCAAAGGGGTGAAGCTTAGTGAGATTAGAAGTAGTACGTATCAAGGAACAGACGATTTTGAGAATAAACTATTTGATAAATATGGAACGATTACTGAAGTGTCGGAGAAAGAATTTATAGACGCGTCAAGAAATAGGATTGATGAGGTCTTAGTGAAGAATCCTTCCGTTAATCTCAAGAATAACAATTGGACATATACAGATAGAGGCCAGGAGCATATCATAGATCAATATGAGAAAAAGGCTGAAGAAGATGGAATATTTTATATTGCATACATTGGCCAATCAAAGTTATTGGGTTTGGAAGTCTTTCAGGAAAGTTCGGATTTGGGAATGGAATCTTATTACACATTTTATGAGCCGACCTCTGCAGTAAGACTTAATATGTATAGCTTAGGTTATCCCCAGATTCTTGCGACTAGGGATTGGATTTCTTATGTGTCGTCCAATACTGATGTAGGGAGTGATTTTGTGATTAATAAATATATTCCTCAGGAAAAGGGGGAGGAAAATATTCTGTATGTAAACTTTACCAACTTTAAAGTCGCGGATGATAAAAAGGCATTTTGGATCGGTAACGAGACGTTTTACGCGGAAGTATATCCGCATAATTCGGCACCGGCAAAAGGTAAAAAGCAAAGGGCTGCATTTATAAAAATTAAACTAAAAAGAGAGCTTTAAGAAAATATACGAAAATCAGACGGCCTTTACTTCATAGGGCGGATACAGTAGCTACTTCTACCCTCTGTCAAAAGTTTAGGATAACGTAAAACCATTCACTACATCAAGACTGATCTTTTCAGGGCAAATATAGGATGCCGTTAAATAGTGCTTTCATGAGCCTAACTTTTTTAACAAAATTAGGAATGCTTGATAGCCGAGGCACTCTCCAGTATCGGTTATATTTCAATGTGAGATCATCATTCCGATGTAAACAGATCTAAGATTATAAGGAGTTGTTTTTATTGTAATGGTTTGTGTTACAATTTGATTTTTATATCTTTGCACCTGATATGAATAATACAAGATTTGCAACTGTCGTACATATTTTGACGCTTTTGGCTCGACAGCCCAACAGGTTGTTGAGCTCGGATTGGATTGCAGGAAGTATAAATATTAATCCTGTCATTGTTCGGAAAGAGTTGGGTAATTTGCAGGATAGGGGATGGGTGATCAGTAGAAAAGGTAAAGATGGAGGTTCCATGTTGGACGTTAGTCCCGATCGGATTACGTTGGCGGATATCTATCAACTTGTCAAAAATGCAAATATTCTGGGTAAAAAAAATCTTGATACTAATCCAAAATGCTCCGTGGGCAAAGATATCAATGATGAATTGGAAGCTCTTTTTCGGGATACGGACAAACTAATATGCTCATCTCTCCAACAAAAGACATTGCAGGATTTTGTAAAACAGTTTGATTAATTTTTTTTTTTGCGTATAAATGTAATAGAAGTTGTTACATAATGAATATGATTAATATGAAGATAGGAATTACAGGTGCTACCGGACAACTAGGTCGTTTGGTGATTGAAAAACTAAAAAGCAGGGTTAATCCTGAGAACATTGTTGCTTTGGTGCGTTCGCCGGAGAAAGCTGTCGATTTGCATGTGGAAGTTAGGGCGTTTGATTATAGCAAATCGAAAGAGTTATCGAATGCACTGATCGGAATTGATTATTTGCTTTTGATTTCTGGAAGTGAAGTCGGACAACGTTTTATACAGCATAAAAATGTAATCGAAGCAGCGCGTAAGGCTGGTGTTAACTGGATTGTGTATACAAGCCTGCTCCATGCCGATACGTCGAGTTTGAGTCTGGCGACAGAACACCGCCAAACCGAGGAACTGTTGAAATCATCGGGCATACCCTATACTGTTCTGCGTAATGGGTGGTATACCGAAAATTATACCGGATCTATTCCGGGAGCTTTGGTAGCAGGTTCTTTAATAGGTAGTGCCGGCGAAGGTAAAATAGCATCGGCATCCCGTGAGGACTACGCTGCAGCAGCAGCTGTTGTCTTGAGTGGTGAAGGTCATGTAGGGCAAGTATATGAACTGGCTGGCGATACAGCCTATACCTTGCAGGATCTTGCAGAAGAAATATCTAGACAAACAGGTAAAGACATTTTTTACAAAAATCTTTCAGAAGATGAATATGCTGAGTCTTTAAGGTCCGCAGGCCTGCCCGAAGGATTAGCGTCGGCTATAGCGGGGTGGGACGTAAGTGCTTCGCGCGGAGACTTGTTTGACGATGGTCACCAACTGTCTCGCTTGATTGGGCACCCGACCACCTCTTTGACTAATAGCGTTCGTCGGGTACTTAGGTAGGATTTTTATACATTAAAACTATTTTTTAATAGGAGTGGTGGTGGTTTCGGTACTTATAAAATTGTTAAATCCAGTGCTTACATAACTTCCATTATCTTCTTAATTTCGTAACTTTAAAATAATAAAAAAAACATGTCATTAATTGAAGATCTACAATGGAGACACGCCGTGAAGGCGTATGATCCCTCTAAAAAAGTGAGTCGTGAAGATATCGACAAAATCATTGAGGCAGCAAGGCTGGCACCAACGTCCTCAGGGCTACAACCTTTTAGGTTGATTGTTGTAGAGGATCAGCAGATCAAAAATAGATTGTCCGAAGGAGCACTAAATCCTGATTGTATGCGTGATTGTTCACACGTACTTATTTTTGCTGCTTGGGATCGTTATACTGCTGAACGGATTGATAGGATGTATGACTTGACTACAGATGAAAGAGGCTTGCCTAGAGGACGTTTTGCGTCATACACCGATAAGCTGAAATCAATCTATTTAGATCAGCCCGCGGAGGTAAATTTTGCCCATACAGCGAGACAGACCTATATCGCTTTAGGATTAGCCTTGGCACAGGCTGCTGAGCTTAGGATAGATACCACGCCAGCAGAAGGCTTTGATAATGCTGTCATAGACAGTGTCCTGGAACTTGAAAAGCATAGCTTGAAAAGTGTGTCTCTTATGTATGTTGGCTATGCCGATCAGAGTACAGATTGGTTGGCATCCATGAAAAAGGTGAGGGTTTCTACGCAGGATTTTGTGATGGAATTCTAATAGCGACAGGTGATAAGGGGAGGCAGTATGATATATGGTACCTCCCCCTCTATAGTGGGATTATCATTATCTTATAGAGGCGTAAGATATTACGTATTCACGTAGTTGTAATTGAAATTTTATAGAGTCAAAAATATTCGCTAATATTGCGCTGTAAATCAAGAACGGTGGTTTTTTAGCCTGCTGCATGAACACGGATAAGGTCCTCTTTCCTACTGAATATGCAGCGATTTGGTGCACATCCCGCATATATCTAGGGAGGATCAGGGCCAATCGGTGAATCGACCGTTTTTATCAAAAAAAAATAGAACCATGAGTTTAGTAATCGTTGGTACAGTAGCTTTTGATGCTATCGAAACTCCTTTCGGAAAAACGGATAAAATTGTAGGTGGGGCAGCTACATTTGCGGGTTTGGCCGCTTCTTATTTGTATGACCAGGTGAAGTTGGTATCCGTGATCGGAGAAGATTTCGGAGATGACAACCTCAATATCCTTACCTCAAAAGGTATTGATGTAGAAGGGGTGGAGGTTGTAAAAGGCGGAAAATCTTTTTTCTGGTCCGGCAAGTACCACAATGACATGAACAGCCGCGACACATTGATCACCGAGCTGAATGTTTTGGCGGATTTTGATCCGAAACTTCCTGCATCATACCAAGATTGCGAATACCTGCTGTTGGGCAACTTGACACCACAGGTGCAGATGGCTACGTTGGATCGCTTAAACCATAAGCCTAAATTGGTAGTATTGGATACCATGAATTTCTGGATGGATGTGGCACTGGAAGATCTAAAAGCTGTATTGAAAAAAGTAGACGTATTGACCATCAATGATGCCGAGGCAAGACAACTTTCCGGAGAATATTCACTGGTAAAAGCTGCGCAGGCCATCTTAGAAATGGGACCGAAATACCTTATCATCAAAAAAGGCGAGCATGGTGCTCTGCTATTTGGAGAAGGACAGATATTCTCTGCTCCGGCATTGCCATTGGCGGATGTTTTCGATCCGACCGGTGCGGGCGATACTTTTGCAGGGGGCTTCATCGGCTACTTGGCACAGGTAAAATCCATCAACTTTACCAATATGAAGAACGCGATCATCTACGGATCGGCATTGGCTTCCTATTGCGTGGAAAAATTCGGAACAGAACAGTTGCAGACACTATCAGCTGAAGATATTAAGGGAAGAATCCAAAGGTTCATCACTTTATCAAAATTTGAGATTAGCGAATAAGCGCTAATCTCAAATTAATTTGCCGACAACAGGGAACTTGTCAAAAACATACTCCGCATGTGGTGCATCGGCCAATTCCTCGGTGAGGTCTTGTCCTGCCCAATGCTCATAGTGCTTCCCGTTCCGCCATAACCTGCTGGCAGAAACATCGTATATCAACCCTTTATAGCTGACCCAGATCTCTGGTTTGTCTTCGCCATTGCGAAGCGCTAACTGTGCTTTTGTAAAAACGGAATCCTGTTCGATATTGCTCACAAATCCAAAGATAGTGGATTAGTAAGTCGATTTATAGACGCCGAGTGTTTTTTTCATAGTTTTGCGAGCCACGTGTATACGTGTCTTCACCGTGCCGATCGGAATATTCAGATGTTCCGAGATTTCATTGTATTTATATCCTTCAAAATACATGGAGAATGGCACGTAATAATCTTCCGGAAGCTTGGATAGCGCTGTGTTGATATCGTCCATCACAAATTTGTTCTCACCTTTGTTTTTCGTAGCCGATACCATTAAGTGGCTGCTGGTGATGTCTTCCTCTTGTGTAATGAAAGAGTTGGTCTTCACCACGCGTCGATAGTTGTTGATAAAGGTGTTCTTCATGATGGTATAAAGCCAACCCTTAAGATTTGTGCCTTCGCGGAAATTCTTGAAGTAAGTGACTGCTTTCAGAAGCGTGTCTTGTACCAAGTCGTTAGCGTCCTCATGGTCGCGTGTAAAATTTCTGGCGTAGTTCTTTAGCGAATCGGATTGTTGTACCACTAAAGCATTGAATTCTAGTTTGTTCATACTATACTGGATTTAAAAGTTTTACCATTATGTTGACTGATCTCCAACTTTTTGTGTAAATCATTTACATGAAATACGGTTTCACACAAACGTTTGCAAACGCCGTGCTAAACTTTTCGATTTTCGTTAAGTCTAAGAGAAATAATGGTTAAACTTGCGTTAAGAAGAAGGTGCTGTGCCAGTAAATAACCCTTTAATTACCAAAGGGATAGGTTGGGTTTATGGTTGTTGATAATTTTATTTCACATTTGTTGAAAAAAATTAAAGAATATTGACTTCGCGTTCCAGCTCGATGCCAAACTTTTGTTGAATATCGTTCACTATTTTGGACGATGTACTGTAAATTTCCGATCCATTTGCCTGTCCCGGGTTCGTCAGAACCAAAGCTTGATTCTTCCAAACGGCCACATTTCCATCCACTTTGCCCTTCCATCCACACTGTTCGATCAGCCAGCCTGCAGCCAGTTTGACGCGCTGGTCCGCCATCGGGTAGAAGACGATATCGGGAAATGCTTGCTGTAGTTGTTGGAATTGCCCTTCGCTAATGATCGGATTTTTGAAGAAACTACCGGCATTGCCTATCGTGGATGGATCAGGAAGCTTTTCTACACGGATATGGGAGACTACTTCGGCAATATCTTTTATAGTAGGGGTATTGATATGGCGTTGTTTCAATTCAGACTCGATCGCGCCGTACGAAGTATTGATGCGGTGGTTCACGGCCAGTTTGTAGGTGACCGAGGTGATGATATACTGTCCTTTATATTGTGATTTGAAAATGCTATCTCGATAGGTGAACTGGCAGTCGGCATTTTGAAAAGTTGTAAACTCGCCCGTCAAGGTGTCGAAAGCTTGGCAGGAATAGAAAATGTCCATCAGTTCAGTACCGTAAGCACCAATATTCTGTACGGGTGAAGCTCCCACCGTACCCGGAATCAGGGCCATATTCTCCACGCCGGCAAAACCGCGCTCGACACAATGCCAGACAAATTCGTTCCAGACTTCGCCGCCTTTGGCTGTTACATAGATATAATTGCCTTCGATAAAATGCGTAATTCCTTTTGTGGCGATTTGGAGGATCAGCCCCTCGTAATCTCGGGTGAAAAGCACATTGCTGCCTCCGCCCAAAACAAAGAACTGTCTCTCGAAAAGCCCTGCACTATGGAGCTCTTTTAGAATGTTCTCGTCTTCGACTTTGATGAATTGATTGGCTTTAGCGTCAACGCCAAAGGTGTTGAATGGCTTTAAGGATACGTTTTCTTGAATGTGATATGTCATTTTACCTTGACTAATTCTTTTAAATGTTCAAAAAAAGAATTAACTTTATCTTTGTGGTGTAAAGATAATATAAACCTGCTTGATTAAAGAAGAATATGGCTAAGAATGTAGATATTAAACGAGCGAAAATTTTAGAAGTGGCCAAGCGTCGGTTTGCCCATTTTGGGATGGCTAAGACTACGATGGCCGAGATTGCCAAAGACCTTTCTTTCTCAAAAGCGTTATTGTATTACTACTTTCCGGATAAGCATAGTCTGTACACTGCGGTGATGGAATATGTGGTGAACGAGATGATCCAGAAGAATGAAGAATTTCTGGAGAAGAGTCAGGATGTGGAGAAGGCCTTGATGTTTGTTTTGGAAAGCCGCATGGATCTGATGAAGGAGAACTACAACCTTTTTGAGTATTCCTCCTCATTCTTTATGCAGAATCCGGGTGAGGTAGGTAAAAGTCTTGGGCCTTTCTTTGAGAAAGCGAAGGAACTGTTTGCCAAAATATTGAAAATTGGTGTGGATAAAGGTGAGCTGCAGGTTGATGATATCCAAGAAACCGCTGAACTTTTACTTTTCGCACAGATGGGCATGAAAGCTGGAATATTGAACCAGGAAATGAACGATTGTTTCTTCCCGTCGCCAGACGATTTTGACATGATACTCCATAAGCAGAAGAAGATGGTGTCCATCTTCGTCAGAGGGTTGAAGGCCTAAGCGCCTGTTCGCCGCTGTATATGGCGGATGATGATCTCCGCATGTACACGTGAGTTCTCAATAAACCACAGATGGGTGTTCAGCCCACCGCAGACCACGCCAGCTAGATAGAGATTGGGAACATTGGTTTCCATGGTCTCGGGATCGTGTGTCGGAATCTTCGGGCTTTCATGTGGAACATGGATACCGATTTTCTTTAAGAATGCAAAATTCGGCTGATAGCCTGTCAATGCCAATACAAAATCATTCGGAATTTCTACGGCACCATGCGGTGTTTGGATCTGTACGGAATTTTCCTTTATTTCGGTGAGCTGACTTTGGTAATAGATATCGACCTCTCCACAGGCAATTCGGTTTTCTATATCCGGTTTAACCCAATATTTCACCCTTGGGCCTATCTCTGGGCCACGCACCACCATGGTTACCTTAGCTCCTTTTCTGAAAGTTTCTAAAGCTGCATCCACAGAAGAATTGCTCGCCCCGACCACTACGACATGCTGATTGGCGTAGAAATGCGGATCTTTGTAATAATGGCTCACCTTCGGCAAATCTTCTCCCGGGATGTTCAGCGGCATCGGGATATCGTAAAATCCGGTTGCTACGATAACGTGAGCAGCGGTGTATTGCCCCTTGCTGCTTTGCACCGTAAAATAGCCGTTTTCCTTTTCGACCGATAAGACTTCTTCAAAGAGGCGGGTATTCAGCTGGAATTTTTGATCTATACGCCTGTAGTACTCCAGTGCTTCGGCACGCTTTGGCTTTGGAAGGGTTGTTACAAAAGGTGTATCACCGATCTCTAAGCGTTCGGAAGAGGAAAAGAAAGTCATGTTGATGGGGTAGTTGTATAGGGAATTCACCAGACAACCTTTCTCCAGAATGATGTGGGATAAGCCAGCTTTTTGTGCTTCTATGCCGCACGCCAGGCCTATAGGGCCTCCGCCAATAATCAATATATCAAAATGATTCTGCATTTTTCGTGTTTGTTTTTATGAGGAGTTGCGTATTTTCAGGCTCATGGTCAAGCTCCTGTGTCACCTTATAGATGTCGCTCGCAATTTTATTTAAAAACTGCAGCTGTTCCATAATCAATATACTGTCCTCCTCTTCATCTTCTCCTGCCTGTTTGAGCTCAGGGTAATGGTTGAGAGGAGCAAAGGGGTGTTGTTCGTTTTGTGGTAGCAGCGCTATTGTCTTGTCGGTTTCTGTCAAGATCTTGCGGAGCAGACGCACATGTTCCTTATTGTAGACACTATTGTCGGCCTCGTGTACCTGCACCAGGAAGTTGGCGACATGCGAAGAAAAGATATGGCTCAGTATAACGAACCTGTTGACTTCCTTCGTGTATTTTTGGCGCCACTTCGGCTCTGTCAGCATTCGATGGAAAGTAGAACCCATATTGGCCGAGGCGATGTAGACCTCTTTTCGGGCTAATTTATAATCCGTTATGGTGAGTTCCTCGCCGTTTAGCATCTGCAGGGCTTTCGTCAGGTAGTTGTAGTTGGCGATAAGTAGATTGCGCATATTGTCCCGGAACTGGGTGCTGTCCCAGTTGGGGAAAATCAGGTAATTGGACAAAAAGGCGATGATACCGCCCAACAGGGTGTCAAAAATACGCTCCTTGGCCATGTCGAAAGAGTCCTGCCCATTGAAGGAGAGCATAATCAGCACGTAGGGCGTCATAAACAGGACGGCAACGATATAGTTGACCCGGAAAAGGCTATAGGCTGTCAGGAAAAAGAAAACCAGGAGAACGAAAAGGATTGTCTCGTCATGGATGGTCAGGACAATAATAGCGCCAATGATCCCGCCGATTACCGTACCCAAAAGCCGCTGCACGTTTCGCTCCTGCGTGAGCCCCCATCCCGGTTTGAGGATAACCATGATCGTCAGCAGAACCCAATATATTCCATTTGCGTTGAAATTGATGAGATTGAGGACAAGGTAAGTCATCGACAGTACGATCGCCATACGGAGTGCATGCCGAAAGACGGAAGATTCTAAACTTAAGTTGCTCTTGAATTTTTTCCAATCGATCTGGTCGCGGGTGATAAATTGTGAAGCGGAGTCGATTTCTTGCTTGGGGATCTGTGAAATTTTGGACAGACCGTAGCCATAGATGCTATCCAGGGACTTTACCATCGTCCGGATATTGATGATAATCTTTTTGAGGGGAATAGTATTGATACCTTCTTTTTCGATTTCTTCGACGGCTCGGCGCAAACTTTCGATATCGGCATCGAAGTTAAAGAGCGGTTTGGGAATACGGTTGGCGTTCAATCCGTACGCCATGTTGTCCATCTCGTTGGCAATCTTATAGAGCACATGCTTGATCTTCGGCAATAAATCGGTGTGTCCATAGCTGTGACGGATAGCATGATAGTCGTACTGGGTGGTCATGCTCAGCTCGAACAGGTCAATGATATCTGTGAAGACGAGCGTCAGGTAGCGCCCGATTTTGGTCGTATCCTTGATGGAGCGCTTGCTCTGGAAGAGGATATCCCGAAGGCTTTGTTGGTGGGTGTTGACCTCCACCTGCTTGTCGATCAATTTGAGATAATTGTCGTCAATATTTACCCGTGGGTCGTAGAATTTACCTTTCAAACGGATGTAATCCGCTACTTGGCGGATGGATTCTGAAAGCTCCTGCTGGGCTATGCGGTAGGGGCGAATCTGTATCATGGACATGCTGATAAGCATGTACCAGGCTCCACCGGTAGCGATATAAGCAAGGTGTATCCAGATGTCTTCCGGACGAAGTTCCTCCCGAACGCTGAACAGCATCATCAACACACACATCGAGCCCACGGTGGCAGCCCTTGCATTGAATACCGCAAACATAGAGAATATAAAGCTCAATAGGGCAATGGTGATGGTGGTGAGCGAAAGAGAGAAATTGATGTTGACAATAATGATGTACGTAAGCAAGGTCAGTGCAGCAGTGGATATCATCCCCAGACGACGGTGGGAGGGTGCTCCAGGAGTGTCCGATAAACCGACCAACAGCGCACCAAAGGAAATAAGTGTACCCGCCTGCATCTGCCCGAAAGAAACACAAATCAAAACCGGGACAATACATCCCAATGTTATTTTTAAGCCTTCAGCAAAGTATTGGCTGAAAAAGAAATGACTGATTTCTTTCGTTCTATTCATGAGGAGCTATACTGAACTGCAAAATTAAATAAATTCGGCCTATAAGGCGAATATAATATCAATAGTCTATAATCTATGCGTCCGTTGTCTTTGTCATCACGACAAAGGAGGGATCTATAGGTGGATAAAAAAAACAAAATGTTAGCTTAGAGCCTGTTTAAATTTCTACAAAAGCCCAAAACGCGTCATTATGAGGAGCGTTAGCGACGTGATAATCTGCGTTTTGAAGCTGTGAGAAGAAGCTTATCCATAGATTTTGCTTCGCAGAGCTCACTTCGTTCGGTTCTCCTCGTCCCTCGTCGAAATGACGTATGAATTTTATTTTTAAACAGGCTCTTATTGTTATTTTGTTAATTTATTATTATATTTTATGTGTTAATTTTATTGTTGTTTTGTTTTTGGTGATAAAATTACATAATTTAGGGGTTTTGTTATTTAAAATACCTATAACAAGGGAAGTTTCTTAAATTAAAACATGAAGATAAGTCAAAAAAAATCAGCCTTTCACAACGAGGTGCTAACGAGGTTTGACCTGTATAAGAGCTTGTTTCTTACCCTGCCTTTCCGTAGGGTGAAGCATACAGGGACAATCCTACCGTTCTTTACCACACATTGTGAAAAGGGGATAGAGGCGCAATTAGCTCCTGAAGATATTATAGAAAGCTTTTTTGGTCAATATGAGCAGTATGTGCAGGAAAAAGACCGTGTGGATTTTCTTTTTCGGATCGTTCAATATATTGAACGGCAGGTTGTACTGTTTGATGCGGTAGAGGATTCTGCTTTTCAGACAATTGGAAAAACGGAGGAAGCAGGGCTTTTACAGACCTTATTCCAACGTGCGCAGGAAAGCCCTGAGCTGAAGAAAAAAATCGTGGATAAGCTGCATGATTTTTCAGTTCGACTGGTGTTGACGGCACACCCTACACAGTTCTATCCGGGGCCGGTATTGGCGATTATTACGGATTTGATCGAGGCACTGAAAGAAAATGATGTGCCGAATATCCAGCAACTGTTGCAACAATTGGGTAAAACGCCTTTTATCAATAAGGAAAAGCCAACGCCTGTGGATGAAGCGGCAAGTTTGGCTTGGTTTCTTGAGAATGTCTTTTATAAAGTAGCATCGGAGATCCAATCCAAGATCGATAGTGAGCTTGAAGTGCCTATTGAAGAAGTGAAACAACTGATTGAATTGGGCTTTTGGCCAGGAGGAGACCGGGATGGTAACCCAAATGTAACGGCAGAAAGCACGAAAAAGGTGGCTGCTATGCTGCGGACGATTCTTTTCCGTTGTTACTACCGTGATTTCCGTGTCGTTAAGCGCCGTATCACTTTCCGTGGTACGGAAAAATACTTGGACACGTTGCAGAATCTGTTTTATGAAAACAGCTTTAACCCAAAGGAGAACCCGGCAGATGAAACGGCCGTTATCTTGGAAAATTTGAATGCGGTTAAAGATGTGCTGAATGAGAACCATGATGGCTTATTTGTTGATCTGGTTGAGGATTTGATAAGGAAAGTTATCACTTTCGGGTGCTATTTTACGACTTTGGATATTCGTCAGGACAGCAGTATCCTTAGGAACACTTTCCAATACCTTATCGAACGCTATCCGGACACGCAGGTGGATGCAGAGCAATTTGCTAAGGGCGAAGCGGAAAAGCAGCAAGGTATGCCTTTCTCTGAGCTATCTTTGACATACGAAGAAGATGCCGATAAGCTGGTGAAAGATACGATGGATGTGATAGGTCTGCTCAAGCAGATTCAACAGTCGGGAAGTGAGCGGGCAGCACAGCGCTTTATTATCAGCAACTGTCAGCAAGCTTCAGATATATTGGGACTGATGCAGCTGTTTCTGTGGTCTGGCTGGAAAAAAGAAAGCCTGACGATTGATTTTGTGCCATTGTTCGAAACGGTGGATGATTTGTCGCGCGCGGCCGATGTGATGCGGAGCTTGTATACGCATCCGGTGTATGCGGAGCATATCAAGCGCAGAGGCAATAAGCAGACCATCATGCTGGGCTTTTCCGACAGTACGAAAGATGGTGGTTATTTGATGGCGAACTGGTCCATATACAAAGCCAAAATCGAATTGACGGCAATTGCACGTGAATATGATGTAGACTTGATTTTCTTCGATGGTCGTGGTGGGCCTCCTGCCCGTGGTGGGGGGAAAACGCAGAAGTTCTATGCTTCCATGGGAAAAGAGATTGCTAATGAGCATATACAGTTGACCATTCAGGGACAGACGATCAGTAGCCAATACGGATCTCTGGAAACGGCTAAGCACAATATTGAGCAACTTATCCAAGCGGGGATGGTATCTGAACTGCAGCAGAAAGAGGGCGATACACTTACACCGCGCCAAAAAGAGATCATCGACCAGATGGCGCAGGAAAGCCACCGCAAGTTTATGGATCTGCGGAAGCACCCGTTGTTCTTGAAATATTTAGAGACGTTGAGTCCGTTGAAAGAGTTGTCCGAGGTGAACATCAGCAGCCGTCCGGTGAAACGGAATTCGGATCGGGAATTGCGGTTGGAGGATCTGCGTGCTATCAGCTTCGTGACTTCATGGAGCCAGTTGAAGCAGAATATTCCTGGCTTTTACGGGGTGGGAACAGCTTTGCGTTGGGCAGAGGACAATAACCTGTGGTCGTATGTACGCAATCTTTACGAAAATTCTGGCATGTTCAAGACCATCATCGACAATTGTATGATGTCCATGACCAAGTCCAATTTTAACCTGACCGCTTACATGCAAAAGGATGCAACGTTCGGTGAGTTTTGGACGATGTTGCGCGATGAATATGAATTGACAAAGAAATATACTTTAAAGCTGAGCCAGACAAGTGAACTGATGGAGGATTATCCTGTCGATCGCGCATCGATATTGGCACGCGAGGAAATCGTTCTGCCGTTGTTGGTTATTCAGCATTATGCTATACGCACTATTCTGAACAAAAAGAATGTGTCTGCGGAGCAGGAAGCTGTTTATAAAAAGCTGATTGGCCGGACAATCTATGGTGTGGTGAATGCGGGACGGAACTTAGCCTAAGCTTTCGTCACTTCTTTTACGAAAGACTTTATTGGGGCTCCACGAGGAGTGCCTAATAAAGTCTTTTTTATTTTCCTTACTGTCGCAAGCTTTTATAGCTTGCGACTACAATAAATCAAGTTTTCAACTTGGTTGTATCGAATAGTCTATCTCTATCTCACGAGGGACTAAAGACTTCGGAAGTTAAAAAAACTTCGGAAGTCTATGTTTTAGGAATCCTTACTGTCGCTCGCAAGCTTTTATAGCTTGTGACTACAATAAATCAAGTTTTCAACTTGGTTATATCAAATAGTCTATCCCTATCTCACGAGGGCCTAAGTGGGTGTCTCCTATGTTTGTTGTAAGCAAATGTAGGAGACACCCTCATGTTCTAGGAAACTTGGTTGTATCAGCTAAGTTGAAAACTTAGGTTGTTAGTTCTCCTAAGATACCGCTGCACTCAATCTTGAGAGAGGGGAGGCATTAGTGAGCATCCTCGTTTCAAACGAGGACGAGTTTCTCTTGACGCGTATAAAATTTTAAACAGGCTCTAAATACTTTTGCGATATTTATTATATATTTTATATTTTTGTTCACAAGAAAAGAATCATGATGAAATTAAATACTTTATTTGTTGCAGCCTTGTGTGCAGGTGCTTTGTTGACATCTTGTGACCCTAAAACGGCTCAGGAGAATCAATTGAAATATACGCATACCAGCTTAGCGGATGGCGATGCTTTTCAGTTTTTTGAAATAGTAGGCGCGAAAGCAGTTTATGAAGTGGATTATGCTACGTATGCAGAAAGTGCATCGGCTTCTTCGCAGACCAAGCAACTTTCTGCTAAAGTGAAAGAAGTTTATGGTGCTATTTTGCCGGGTTTGGACAGCATAGCGATAGTTAATCAGGTTGATTTTCCTGTCAAAGGGGCTGAAGTATTTAAAGCGACTCCGGCAGCAGCAGATTCTACAGGAACTGTAACGGCCGCTTTCTCGGATGAAGCATATGTGCACCATGT
Organism: Sphingobacterium wenxiniae; assembly: GCF_900116225.1. Classification (GTDB taxonomy): domain Bacteria; phylum Bacteroidota; class Bacteroidia; order Sphingobacteriales; family Sphingobacteriaceae; genus Sphingobacterium; species Sphingobacterium wenxiniae. The sequence continues at coordinate 478,678 of NZ_FOZZ01000001.1, read as the reverse complement.
TCAACATGAAGCAGCAATTGTAAAAGAGCAGTTCACGCGCTTGACACGTAACACTAATAAAGTCCTTCAGGATTTTGCAAAAGCGAATCTAGAAAAGGTCACCGAATTGTTTACGTTGGCAGGTGGTAAAGAGGATGAGCACGCACACCACTAAGCGATAAAACTTTTTTATTTGACGGCTTCTACTTCTTTGTAGAGGCCGTTTTTGTTTTGTCGATCTACCCAACTGGAGATAATGTGTTTTGTTTTTCTAAAATATATGGAGGTTTAATTTATTCAAATTTCTTGTCCTCCGAAGCCGGACGGGCTTTTCCCACTTTTGACCGCAAAAGTGGGGCAAAACTCGTCGCTGAAAAGCTTTGACCAGGGGGATAGTGCTAAAAATATCCTTCTACATGGTCAAAACTTTTGATGCGTCCCACATCCCCGCACTTATCCCGCATCGAGAATAGTTTAAGGCGACATTTTTCTGTTAAGGAATGGCTGGTGCGAGTAGAATTTAGACTTCCGAAGTTTCACAAACTTCGGAAGTCTTCAATAAATGGTTGACCCGAGTATGTTTGAGTGCACCCCACATAGGTGCGAAAGCGCTTCTCCGTCCCATCCCAGTGGCGGGATGACAAAGGAAATACCGAGGTATTGTGCGAAAGGGAAAGGCATGGAAACTATTGTTCAAAGCTAACCAAAAGCTTCGGACAGTGGTTTCAGCCTTGGGAGGGATTTCCTTTGTGTGCGTTGGAGTTGTGCGCCGTGTCTCGGCTCTGACGAGGACAGGCCACCTCGGATGGGACAAAGGGTTTTGGTCACTTTTGCCCTATAAAAGTGACGCCCTGTCCCGGCGAGGGACGGAAAGCCTGTGCGATGGGAAGAAATGACAATTGTCGAAATTAAACCTCCATTTCCCCTCTGACATACCACATCATTTTTAACCCTAAAATAAAAACAAAATATGGATATACGTCCTTATGTATTATGAACCGCCTTGTTGTTTTTATATTAATATATCGGTAACTTAATGATTTATTAATATATGAATGTGTAATATTGCAGGTAAAAGTAAAATTCACTACGCAAAATTATAATTTGTGAGATACGGAGCTATAGATATAGGGTCAAATGCTGTTCGGTTATTGATTGCAGAGGTCAATAATGATAATAAGCCTGCGACATTCAAAAAAGAAGCGCTTATTCGTGTTCCTTTGCGCTTAGGAGACGATGCTTTTATCCATCAGCATATTTCGGAAGCAAAATTCGAGAATATGGTGAAAACCATGCAGGCATTTCGCAACCTGATGGATGTTTATCGTGTCAGCGATTACATGGCTTGTGCAACTTCGGCTATGCGCGATGCGGATAATGGTATTGATATTGTAAAGGCCTGCCGTGAGGTGGGGGTGGATATTAATATCATTGATGGGGCTGTAGAAGCTAAAATTATATACAACAGCCACTTGCAGGATAAAATGGATAGGGATAAGGTTTACCTCTATATCGATGTAGGGGGAGGAAGTACGGAAATATCTCTTTTTGCGCAGGCTAAGCTTGTTGCTTCGCGTTCTTTCAACTTGGGTACTATACGTATTCTGGATAATCAGGATGATCCTGCTACTTGGGATGACATGAGGGCTTGGGTGAAAGAACATACACGGGTATACAAGAATATCTATGGTATAGGTACGGGGGGCAACATCAATAAACTGTCGCGCCTGTCCAATGAAAAGGTGGATAAACCTATGTCCTATGCTAAGCTCAGAGCGCTGTATCAACACCTGAATTCTTATTCCTTAAAAGACCGTATTCAGGTATTGGGATTAAAGCAGGATAGGGCAGACGTTATCATTCCGGCAGCGGAGATATTCCTGACCATTATGAAGGTAGGGCAATTGAAAAATATTGTTGCTCCGCGTGTGGGGTTGGTCGATGGAATAATTCAGACTTTGATAGACAATAACTTAGGAAAATAATGAGGAAAAGCGTCTTAAAACTTTTCCAAATGTCCTAAAAAGCATTATTTTTGCTGTCACGATTGCCCAGGTGGCGAAATTGGTAGACGCACCATCTTGAGGGGGTGGCGCTCGCAAGGGCGTGGCAGTTCGAATCTGCTCCTGGGCACAAACAGAAAAAAGCTTGGATTTCTGGAAATCCAAGCTTTTTTAATTATAAACCATTGGCTCTAGCTGTAATCTCTGCTATGTCCAGCACTTGTATCTCTTGTTCTTTTTCCTTGACTTTGACACCATCGCGCAACATGGTCATGCAGAATGGACAGGCAGCAGCTACGATTTCTGCATTGGATTCAATGACATCCTCGATGCGTTCGATATTGACATCTTTGTTGCCTTTTTCGGGCTCTTTGAACATCTGTGCACCTCCGGCTCCGCAACAAAGCCCATTGCTTCGGCAACGTTTTAGCTCGGTAAGCTGTACGTCTAATGATTCCAGTATTTCTCTTGGTGCATCGTAAACATCATTGGCACGTCCTAGATAGCAGGGGTCATGGTAGGTAATCTTTTTACCTTTGAAGATATGGCCGTCATCTGGACGAAGCTTACCCTCGTCAATTAAGGATTGGATCAATTGGGTATGGTGGATGACTTCGTAATTTCCTCCTAAAGATGGATATTCATTTTTCAATGTGTTGAAGCAATGAGGGCAAGCCGTAACGATTTTTTTGATTTCATAGCCATTGAGTATTTCAATGTTCATCATCGCCTGCATCTGAAAGAGGAACTCATTGCCGGCACGCTTAGCAGGATCACCTGTACAGTTCTCCTCTGTACCTAAAATAGCGTAGCGTAACCCAACATGGGCAAGGATTTTACAGATGTCGCGTGTAATGCGTTGCGCACGCTCATCAAAACTTCCGGCACATCCTACCCAGAACAATATTTCCGGACTTTCACCCTTCGCCATTAACTCGGCAACAGTCGGTATATGAAGCTGATTTTCCATTGTTGTTTTCTTCTTGATTTCTATCCCCCTAACCCCCAAGGGGGAATTATTGTTTTTTAATTGGGTAGCAACAAGGGCAACCCCTACTGTCTTTACTCTCTACTCTGGATTCGCCCAATTTGCCCTGTCGGCCTGTGCATATTTCCAAGGTGCACCATTGTTCTCCATATTGCTAAACATAGCATTGATGCTTGCAGGAGCTTGTGATTCTTCCATCACGGCATATTGTCTTAAGCCCATAATGATTTGTAACGGGTCGATATTGACGGGACATTGCTCTACACAGGCATTGCAGCTGGTGCAGGCCCAGATTTCTTCCCGTGTGATATAATTGTCTATCAAAGATTTTCCATCATCCTGTATATTTCCGGCTTTATCGCGATTGTTCCCAACTTCTTCCAAGCGATCGCGGGTGTCCATCATAATTTTACGAGGGGACAATAATTTTCCGGTAATGTTGGCTGGACAAGCAGCTGTACACCGGCCACATTCTGTACAGGTGTAGGCATCCAATAGATTTTTCCAGGTCAGGTCCTGTACATCCTTAACCCCGAACCGAGCGACTTCACCAGATGGAGGAGGTAGGCTTGGGTCGAGCATCGCTTTGACCTCCGCTGTTACACTATCTATATTTTTAAACTTACCTTTAGGTTCTAAATTAGAGAAATAGGTGTTCGGGAAGGCCAGCATAATATGCAGGTGTTTCGATAACGGTAAGTAGTTTAAGAAGGCCAGAACGCCTATGATATGGAACCACCAGCAGAAGCGCTCTACAAAGATTAAACTTGCTTGCGTATCGGTCAATAGGGCTGTTAGATACTGGCTAACTGGAAAAGCTCCTGCCTGTATATAGTGTTCAGCGCCTATCTGTTGGAGTTTATAATCCGCAGCATTCATGGTTAAAAAAGCACTCATCAATAGGATTTCTGCGATAAGAATAAGATTCGCGTCTGTTTTTGGCCATTTGGTGAGTTCACGTCCCTGAAAGCGGTAAATGTGTCCTAGATTACGACGGATCAGGAATACCGCACAGCTTAATAGGACGCCTAAGGCCAGCCATTCAAAACTGTAGATCAGAAAACTGTAAAAGCTGCCCAGAAAAGCAAATGCACGATGCGTCCCAAACAATCCATCGATGACAATCTCCAACATCTCTATATTGATAATGCAGAAACCTACATAAACTAAGGCGTGAAGGATAGCTGGAAATGGTCGTTTGAACATTTTCTTTTGGCCAAAAGCTACCAAAAGCATCTGTTTCAAACGTTCGGACTTTCTGTCCGTGCGATTGGTAGGTTTTCCCAATTTGATGTTGTTGTAAATCTTTTTGGCGTTCCTGCCAAATAGAACCAACGCTATGGTCAATATGCCCAGAAATATAAATTGACTAACCATCTTTATGCTCTTATAAAGGTTTAAACAGTATAAAGATAAGTATTTAATCAATACTATGCATGCATAATATTAATTTGGAAAGATTAAAAATAGGAAGGGGAGAGTTGTGTCTCGCTGTTTTTGCCAATTATTGATGAAATATTTTTGGGATTTATAAGAAATTAACCTTAATTTTAAATGCAGGTTATAATAAACTTGTTTAATTGACCATAAAACAAACCTACGCTATTTTAAGATGTTCTTACAGGGGGAATCTTATAATTTAGATATTTTTACTCGGTTTAAGTCCGGGGATGGACTTGCTTTCCGTCAAATATTTGATTGTTATCAACCACGGCTATATACTAAAGTGAGGCAGTTTTGTAAGGATGAGGAAGAGGCCGAAGAAGTGACACAGGAAGCGTTTGTACAGCTGTATCTGAAGCGCGAATATATCGACCGACCTGAAGGCGTGTATCCTTTTTTATCTGTGGTAGCTAAGAGAATAGCCATATCCCTGTTCCGACGCTATGTTTTACAGCAAAGTTTTCAACAGGAGGTGCAGGCGACATGGCAGGAACAACATGCAGACCTCGAACATGAAATTGCCTATAGGGATTTACATGGGATTCTTGAACAGACCATTGAACAACTGCCTCCCCAGCAACAACTGGTTTACCGTATGAATAAACTCGAACAGCTGAGCTCAGCAGAAATTGCGGAACATATAGGATTGTCTAAAAATACAGTGAGAAACCATTTGAATCTTGCTTGTCGTTTCGTGCGTTTCCGTTTGGAAAAGATAATAGGCACCTTTCTCTTTTTTACTTTCTTTTCAGGAGTATAACTTCTGGGATTACGTTTATCACCACCATCACCTCATCACTTTTTGAAAAAAAATCACTTTCCATTGGTACAGTTGGCAGACTTATGCGATTTAAGTAATAAGAAGCAACAATTAAAACATGTCAAGAACCGAGGAATATAAATCTCTTATCAGGCGATTTTACGCAAAAAAAGCTTCTGAGCAGGATATGGAGCTTATTCGAGCGTTGATAGACGACATGGAATTTCTCGGTGTGTGGGAGGAGATATGGGAGGAGCAGTTGTCGGAAACAAATTCTGATGCTTCTGTTCCCAATGGGAAAACGATGTTTGAGCGAATTGTCCATGATGAGCGTATAGTGAAAGACCAAAAGCTACAACCATTAAGAACCAAGCAAGGATATAGCAGATTATGGAAATATGCGGGGTTAGCAGCTTCTTTGTTGCTAGTTGTGGTTGTTTCCTTTCTTGTCCGTCAAGGTTTGGATGAGAAAGAACAACAGTCAAGTGTACTATCATTGACTGAAGAGCAGGTCGTGCCGGGGAAGGAGCGTGCCATGATCGTGCTTGCAGATGGATCAGCGATTGACCTGGAGACATTAGCAGGGGATACTGTCCTACAAATGGATGGTTTTTCCATACATAAGGGAATGGATGGAACCATTTCTTATCGCTTCAATGAGAAGGATATAGAGAAGGGACAACAAGTTTTTAATAGTATAGTTACACCTCGAGGCGGAGAATATGCATTGGTATTGCCAGATGGAACTAAGGTGTGGTTAAATGCAGTGACGACACTTCGTTATCCTGTTGTTTTTGGGGAAAAAGAGCGCGTAGTACAGATGAATGGAGAAGCTTATTTTGAAGTGAGTAAAGCAGAATATAACCATAGACGAATTCCTTTTATCGTGGAAACGGGAAAACAACGTCTAGAAGTGCTGGGGACAGTATTTAATATCAATGCGTACGGAAAAAATGTAATCACTACACTGGTAGAAGGGAAGGTGAAGCTGTCATTTAGGGATACAGATATGGCCGACCGTGTGTTGGAGCCGAATGATCAAATCTCTTTCGACTGGGAGAGAAAACACTATACTGCTGTCAAGGTAGACCCACTGTATATCATTTCCTGGAAACAGGGCAATTTTGCTTTTTCCAATGCCAGTATACACGATGTCATGGATGATATTTCCAGGTGGTATGATGTGGAGGTGAGTTATAAAAAAGAATTAGATCATGTGCGTTTCTCGGGAACTTTATCCCGGTACGAAAATATTGACAAAATGTTGGAACTGATAGCTATGGCCGGTGAAGTCCGGTTTAAAAGAGAAGGAAGGAGGGTGTATGTCTTAAACTAATGAGGAAAAAGCATAGCTAAAGAAAGATTCAGGAGCGGTCGCAACGCTCCTGAAATGTTGTCTTTAGAAAAGACGTGTGATTGAATATTAACGATTAAATGATCAACCAGATGCAAAGTAACAAAAAAAATCTGGTAGGATATCCTTTTGTAAAAAAGGAAAACACTACCCAAATCCCTATATCTATGAAGTTGTCTTTGGCAATACCTCTTTTATTGGCTGCAACTCTACAAGTAAATGCATTTACGTTTGGACAGCGTATAACCTTAGAAAAAAAGAACAGCAAGTTGAGCACAGTGCTCAAGGATATTCAACGGCAAAGCGGTTACAACATATTCTACTCAGAGTCCTTGGTGGAAAACGAGGGCAGAGTGAATGTTAACCTGAAAAATGTACCGTTGGAAGTTGCCTTGAAAGATTTGTTGTCTGCAAGCCAATTGGATTATAAAATAGTAGACAAGAATATTGTCTTAAGCCCGGCTAAATTGACCAATACAGCATCTGCTGTCGAACATGAGCGAACTGAACTTGTCCAACAAAGGACATTGAGCGGAATTGTGACTGACAGTAATGGACAGCCACTATCCAATGTGACCGTTAATGAGAAAGGTACGAACAACAGGACAGCAACCCAGGCTGATGGTCGCTTTGAAATAGTGTCCAGATCATCGAATGTGGTACTGGTTTTTTCTATCGTTGGCTATAACAGCCAAGAAGTAAGCGTGGGAAATAATAGTAATATTCAGGTGCGCATGGAGGAAGCTGTACAAAGTGTGGATGAAGTTGTGGTAGTAGGGTATGGTCAACAGAAGAAAGTGAACTTGACTGGAGCGGTCGATCAGGTTGGAGGTGAGGTTTTTGAAAATCGGCCCATTACCAATGTAGCTCAAGGCTTGGTCGGTGCGGTTCCTAACTTGAATATACAGATGCTTGACGGTAAGCCTACACAGTCGCCAGCCTTTAATGTCCGCGGAACGACCTCAATTGGTCAAGGAGGAAATGCATTGGTGTTGATAGATGGGGTTGAAGGTGATCCACGTATGTTGAATCCCAATGATATTGAGAATATCTCGGTCTTGAAAGATGCAGCCTCCGCTTCCATTTATGGTGCAAGGGCAGCTTTTGGTGTGGTATTGATTACCACGAAATCAGCAAAAGAGGGACGGACTTCAATTACCTATAATGCGAATATGTCGATAAAATCACCAACGACCATGCCTGATAATATCACAGAATCTTATCCTTGGGCACAGGGTTTTAACGACGCTTGGTCTCGTTGGAATGATAGTGGAACCACACCTACCGCTATCAATAAGACCTTGCCGTTCTCTCCGGCTTATCTTGCCGAGATCAAAAGACGTTGGGAAGATCCTTCTTTACCACGAGTAGAGGTAAACCCGACTACCGGCGAATACATGTATTTCTATAGCACAGATTGGTATCGCGAACTGCACAAAAATAATTTTATGGCGCAAGACCACAACGTTTCAGTATCGGGAGGAACGGATAAAGTGGTGTATTACCTTAGTGGACGTTATAATGGACAGGATGGGCTTTTCCGATACAACAGTGATAACTATAGTATGTACAACTTAAGGGCCAAAGGAGCTATCAATCTGACCTCATGGTTACAGGTCGATAATAATACGGAATATTCCAATATGAAATACTTCCAACCAGTAAATGTGGGCGAGGGTAGTGGTATATGGAGGAATATTGCTGATGAAGGCCATCCTTTGGCGCCGTTATTGAACCCTGACGGTACGCTCTCGTTCTCTGCAGCTTATACGGTAGGAGACCAGTATATTGGAAGGAATGGAATTGATAGCGAACATAGATTCTTGAAAAATAGGACAGGAGCGGTAGCAAGTTTTTTGGAAAAAAAATTGAATATCCGTGGAGATTTTACATTCCAAACGACTGACATTGGTTCGCAACAGAATAGAGTGCAAGTGCCATATAGCCGATATGAAAATGTGATAGGTTATACGGGTACAAATACCAATGATTTGCAGGAAAGAAGGCAAACTACCCAGTATATGGCTACGAATATCTATGCCGACTACGCCACGTCTATTGAGGATAAACACAATTTTTCCTTCCTCTTGGGTTATAACTATGAACAATCGCGCTACAGTAATTTGACTGCACGTAGAAATGGTATTGTTTACCCCGATGCACAGGATATTAACTTAGCCTTAGGACAAAGTATCGTGACGACGGGAGGGCTGAAAAAGTGGGCTATTGCAGGGGGATTCTTCCGCGTGAATTACAACTTTATGGAAAGGTACTTGTTGGAAGTCAATGGACGATATGATGGATCTTCCAAATTCCCAATAGATCAGCAATGGGCGTTTTTCCCTTCAGCTTCTGCAGGATGGAGACTTTCCGAAGAAGCTTTCTGGAAGGTAGATCCTCGATACATCTCTAATGTCAAACTTAGGGCCTCTTATGGTATGCTGGGTAACGGTAATATTGATCCCTATACTTTTATGGAGAATTTCAGTGTTTCGCAGTCTGGACGAATTATCGCTGGTACACGTCCACAAAAAACAGGGCAGCCGAACGTCGTGCCTGCCGGATTGACTTGGGAAAAATCTGCAACGAGTAATATCGGGTTGGAATTTGGTCTGATGAACAACAGGTTGCAGTTCGTCGGTGACTATTACCGACGTTCTACAATGGATATGTTTACCGTAGGTCCTACACTGCCGGCTATCTTCGGAACAGATGTGCCAAAAGGAAATTATGCGGATCTTGAAACAAAGGGCTGGGAGGTGAATGTTACTTGGAAAGATAATTTCCAAATGAGCAACAAACCTTTTAACTATGATATACGCTTCGTATTATCCGATTATACGGCAGAAATTACGAAGTATAATAATGCTGATAAACTCTTGACAGATTACTATGTGGGTCAACGAATTGGTGAAATTTGGGGGTATCAGGTAGAGGGTCTCTTCAGATCGGAAGACGAAATTCTTAACTCAGCGTCACAAACTAATATTCCGAATACCAATACACGTAGAAATTACCCTGGGGATATAAAATTCAAGGATTTGGATGGAGATGGTGTAATCTATCAAGGTTTGAATCAAGCGGATAATTCAGGAGATAAAAGAATCATTGGTAATTCAACGAGCCGGTATTCCTTTGGCGTGAATTTAGGGGGTGATTGGAATGGTATTTTTGTATCAGCCTTCTTCCAAGGGGTGTTGAAACAGGATTGGTATCCTTCTCCAGAATCACGTTTCTGGGGGCAGTATAACCGTCCGTACAATGCTTATCCGAGTTGGCATGAGAATAATATGTATCGCGAAGAGCTAGGGAATTTTGATGCTTATCTTCCTCGTCTGGTGGGCTATATTGCGCAAGGCACAGGCAGGGCATTGAATATGCCTAATGACCGATATCTTCAAAATGCATCCTATATACGACTAAGGAACCTACAGGTAGGCTATACATTACCGCAGAACTTGAGTGCAAAGATTCATGCATCAAACGTGAAGGTTTATATGTCTGCAGAAAATATTTGGACCTGGTCACCAATGTATAAATGGACGAAAGATACAGACGTGACAAATATTTACGGCTCAGATCGGGATTTAAGTAATGGAGGAAGTGGTGACGGATACAATTATCCGATGCTGAAGGCAGTATCGTTTGGTCTTATGGTTGGATTTTAAAAATGATAACAATGAAAAAGTTAAAATATGTATATGTACTGTTGGTTCTATTCGTTGCTTCATGTAAGTTGGACGAAATACCAGTGGACACGGCATCTAATCAAGCAATTTTTAGTTCGGAGGCGGGTATGCAGTTATATGCCAACTCATTTTATGATATTTTGCCAGGCACTGACGTTGGGGTGTTCCAAAAAGATGACCTCTCGGATTTTGTTGCCAGAAATGCAGTGGATGCTTTCCTTGCGCCTAATGCTCTAAGCCCGATCACCAGTACAGGATGGGAATGGAAAGAGTTACGCAATATCAATTATTTCATCGAAAATGCGGAAAATAGTACTGTTCAGACCAAGGAACATTTTATAGGTTTAGCTCGATTTTTCAGAGCCCTGTTTTATTTTGAAAAGATAAAACGATTCGGGGACGTGCCTTGGATACAGAATACTATTGATATAGATAATGATGACGTGTTATACGCAGGAAGAGACAACCGTTTTGAAGTGATGGAGAAAGTGTTGGATGATCTGAATTATGCGATAGCACATATCAATCTGGAATCCGACGCTACTTCTACACGTATCACGAAAAATGTGGCTCGGGCGTACAAAACCCGAATCTGTTTATATGAAGCTTCCATTCGTAAATATCATACTAACTACCAACAAATGGCATCTGCAGAGCGTTGGTATAGGGAGGTGGTAAATACAGCCAATGAAATTAATGGCTTTACCTTGCATCGGTCAGCGAATCTGGATAATTCCTATCGTGAGCTTTTCATTGCAAAAGTGCCTTATGCAGATGAAACTATTCTGGCAGTAGCATTAGATGCAGGCCTGCAAGTATTCAGCTCGGCAAATCGTCGTTTCATTAGCCCTACTTATGGAAATCGACCAAGCCTAACACGTGATTTTGTAAAGATGTACCTGAACCTTGACGGTTCACGGTTTACAGATGATGCCAATCATTTTGGTCAATCTTTTGTCGATGAAGTACAAGACCGCGATCTCCGACTGAAACAAACTATCCGCTCTGGGAATTACCATAGAACAGAAAACGGGGTTCCGGTTATATCTCCGCCTAACTTTACGCAGACTTATACAGGGTATCAGCCTATAAAATGGTGTTATGACGAACGCTTCCCATATGATGATGAAAGTAGAAATGACAATGCACACATTATCATGCGTTGGGCAGAAGTCTTGTTGAATAAAGCAGAAGCCTTGGCCGAATTAAGGGAAATGAATGCTACGGAATGGAGCAATACCATAGGTGCTCTTCGTGAAAGGGCAGGTATCTCGTCCGCTGTTACAGCTATATTGCCGACAAGTGCAGATCCTTATCTGGTCAATTATTATAAAGGAAAGTTTACAGACCCTGTATTGTTGGAAGTACTGCGTGAACGTGCTGTAGAAATGATCTTCGAGGGATTGAGAACGGACGATTTGATCAGATGGAGATTAGGGGAATTGTTTCAGTCTGCAAAAATGAACGGGATGTTTGTACCTGCGTTGGGAGAGTATGATCTAAATGGAGACGGTATCAAGGATGTATATTTCTATCAGGGAGAGCGCCCGGTTTCTTCTACACCTGGAATTGCATATGTAAATATCTCTACATCGAATGCCGCTGGACAGATTCAATTGTCCAATGGCACATCGGGTGAAGTAATCTGGAATCCGGGACAAAGGGAATGGGTTGACAAGAAATATCTGTATCCAATACCGTTGGCTGATATTGAACGCAATGGAAACCTGGGGCAAAATGAAGGTTGGAATTAACAGAAAATCATAAAGTATGAAAAGTTTAAGAAATATCATATATGGCGGGATATGTTTATTATTGGTGTCAGCATGTACACAAGAACACCCTGTCAGTGAGTTTAAAGTGGCCAGTTTTAATCTAAGAATGGACACATCAAAGGATAGCCTGAATGCTTGGGAATATCGCAAGGAAATGGTGAAAGACTTATTGGTATTCCACGAGATTGATATTGTGGGAACACAGGAGGGGTTTATTCATCAGCTTCGGGCGATAGATGAAATCCATAATTTCGCATTTGTGGGTGTGGGAAGAGATAATGGTGGTACAGAAGGGGAACATTCTGCCATCTTTTATAATACGGACAAATTTGATGTAGTAGACAAAGGGGATTTCTGGTTTAGCGAAACTCCTGATAAACCTGGGTTGGGCTGGGATGCCATATGCTGTAATAGAATATGTTCATGGGTGAAGCTCAAGGATAAAAGAAATGGAAAAGAGTTTTTTGTGTTCAATGCCCACTTTGATCATCAAGGCCAGAAGGCGCGGGAAGAATCGGCAAAGCTATTGGTAAAGAAGGTCGAGGAAATCTCAGGCGGATTGCCTGTTGTCGCTACGGGGGATTTTAATTCTACACCGGAAACTGTACAGATCCAAACGATCAAGGAACAGTTGAAAGATGCTTATGAAGTGACAAAAATACCACCTTATGGTCCCCTAGGGACGTTCAACTCTTTTGATTGGCACGCTACGGCTAAGCACAGAATTGACTATGTGTTTGTGACAGATGATATTGTCGTAGAGAAATATGGGGTATTGGTCGACGCATTGAATATGCGTTTCCCTTCCGACCACATGCCGGTAGTCGCCAAGCTACGACTGGAATAATTTTTATTTAAACATAGGAAGCGGTTCATTTGAGCAGCTTCCTATTGTATTAGATTTTACTCATCTTCCATATTTCCTCACCTGTATAGCTCATAAAGGTAGATGAAGTACCTTTGCTGGCGTTTATCATTGCCTTGGCTAATACTTCTGTGGGAAGTGGTCTTTGTGAACGGAAAAGCCCGATAGCATTGAAGAACTTGATGACATGCATACCAAACTTTTCTCCTGAACGATCACTGTTTTTACGGATAAGGGAGGGCGGTCGAAAGATGTGTAAACTACGAAATCCTAAAGCTTGCACATCCACTTCTAGTTGACCTTTAATCTTGGTATAGAAAAAGGAAGATTGCGGCGAAGCGAAATTAGAAGATACCAGTAAGAGGCTATGCACGCCGTTTTGTTGTGCAGTTTGAGCAAAATTATATTGGTAGTCATAATCAATTTTCCATTGTGCTTCCTTGCTTCCTGCTGCTTTTAAGGTTGTGCCGAGACAGGAAAATAAAACGTCGCCTTTCACCAAGTGTTGCCAGCTTGCCACATCGTCAAAGTCTATGCTATGTACAAACAGTTTCTCATGCTGTACATCCACCGGACGTCTGACGAAAATATCCACACGTTCGAAAGTAGCGTCTTTTAACAACAGATCCAATAAATCTTTACCTGTAGCGCCCGTAGCGCCGATGATCAATGCTTGCATAGTGTTTTTATATCATCATAACCTACCTGTTATGCATTATCACATGTTTTGTTCTCCTAAGCCACCCTTTTCTCTCTCTCGTAAGATTGAGCCCGCGTCAGAGCCCTCCGCCTGAGTTCTCGTCAGAGCCGAGACACAGCGAGGCACGGCCAGCGGAATCTTGTGATAAATAGTCTAAGTTTTCAACTTAGAAACGATGAGCGTAGCAAGTTACAAACTTATTTATTATCCTTACAAGTTACACTTGGTTAACCGATCGAAGGGGTTCTACGAAGTCTTGAAAGAAGGATGTCTAAAAAGTACAATAAATTGTCATCTTGAGGCTTCGAAAGGTTCAGAGCGACAATTAGGAGACTTTTTATTTCATAACGTACAACGGGTTATAACCTATTAATTCCTAAACGGAAAAATCGGACTTTCTACATGTGCTTCATCCATTAATGCGGAAAGCTGTTTGACCACCTCGGGATGCTTGTCTGCGATGTTATGCTGTTCGCTTGGATCCTTGTCTAAGTCATACAGCTCCAATACTGATTTTTCTTTTTGTTTAGCTTGTAGGCGGATCAGTTTCCAATCGCCGGAACGCAACGCCTGCCGACCACCGTCTTCGTGGAACTCCCAATAAAGATATGGATGTTCAGCCTGTGAGCCATTCCCCAACAAACTTGGAAGAAAGGATATACCATCGGTAGGAGAGGTGATTGCTGTAGCTGTCAATTCCGCCAAGGTAGGCATTACATCCCAAAATGCGGCAACATGTTGCTGTTGACCTGGAGCGATGGTGTTCGGCCAGTTGACAATGAAAGGAACCCGGATACCGCCTTCGTACAGTTCTCGTTTATAACCGCGGTAATGCAATGCGCTCTGGAAAAATGCGGGATCGGCTCCGCCTTCGCGATGAGGGCCATTGTCACTACTGAAAATGATAATCGTATTCTCCGAAAGCCCTAATGCCTCGATTTTCTGCACAATCTGTCCGACATGGTTGTCGATACGGCTGACCATAGCGGCATGCGTGGCACGTGGTTTCTCGACGGAGCTATAACCTGCTACAGTCGCTTGTGTACCGTAATCATTGCCTTTATGGGCTGTCTCTTCGAAAGTATGAGCATAAGCTTGATAGAAATCGTCGTCTGGAACTGTTAATTCCGCATGTGGCAATACCGTCGGTACAAATAGGAAGAAAGGTTTATCCTTATTGGTTTCAATAAAATCCAAGGCCTGTTCCTGTATAAGTTCAGGGGCGTAATGTACTTTCTGGGTTAGATCGTTGCCTTCCAGTATGATTTTTTTGTCGTTGTGCCATAGGTGTGTAGGGTAATAACGGTGGGATTGTCGTTGACAGTTGTAGCCAAAGAACGTGTCAAAGCCTTTTCTGTTCGGGTCGCCACTGCTACCAACCATGCCCAATCCCCATTTGCCAAAAGCTCCGGTCACATAGCCTGCACACTGGAGCAACATGGCTACGGTTTCCACAGATTCAGATAGTGGCTCTTGCCCTTCGGGCTGTATTTCTTTGTTACCTCTAATATAAGTGTGCCCGGTGTGTTGACCCGTCATCAGTGAAGAGCGTGAAGGTGCGCAGACGGATGTTCCTGCGTAGAAGTTATGGAACAGTATCCCTTTCTCTGCCAATTGATCAATGTTTGGGGTACGGATATGTAGTTGACCATAAGCACCTATATCGCCAATGCCCAAATCATCCGCTAAGATAAAAACAATGTTTGGACGGGAAGGGCTGTCTTGCGCAAATATTATGCAAGGGATGGTGATTAGAAGGAAAAATGACAGTGTGAAATGATGTATATTCATGAAACCGTCTACTTAATTGCTATTTTAAGATGCAAGATAACTATTCTATTATGAAAGTCAAATAGGTCGTCGTTTAGCTTGGTGGGTTTCTTGGTAAAAAGGTGAATATTTGAGATATAAATATTTTTAAATAAAATCTACTAAAATTGTAGACTTTATTACATAAAGTTTTATATTTGTGCATGCGTTAAACAATTGGCGTTGGCAACGAAGTATTACAGAACACTAATTAACAATATAAAGACAAATGAACAAGACAATCAATCCAACCACACTCCCTAAAGACAGCACAAGGTCTCAACGTGTACGTTTGGGCCAGCGAATGTGTAGCTAGATCTTCTCCCCCAGAACAAGATCGAAGGCTAGCGGATATAAAGTCCACGCCCTTCTCTATTTAGGTAGGTGTACTTCCTTGCAGAAGAAATACGTTTGCTACGTGCAGAATCAAAGTTTTGGCTGAAGGACTATAATGGCGCGGCAGACGAACTCAACACAGGTGAATCGGCACGCAAATCGAATGGATTACTACCCGATATTCAGGCAACACCCGATTCGCTTGGGGATGCTTTACATTATGAATACGCTATAGAAATCGATGGGGCAGGAGGTACGTTTGTGCCATTTACATTTATGCGCAGAAATGATCTCCTGCAAGATGGAACGCCAACACAATTTCCTATCCCGCAGGTTCAATAGGAACTGGTCGGGTTGGATACCTATACCTTCGGCGGAAAGGACTATTTTGGCGAAAAGGGTATTTATGGCGAATGCGCTACTGCGGTTAACAATGGTTGGAAACTGTCGCTGTAGACCATGTTCATTGAAATCTCACTAAACATCAGCAGAGCAGAATAGGGGGATGAAGAGGTGTCTCCTATGTTTGTTTCAAGCAAATATAGGAGACGTCGTCCCTTTTTTAAGAAAGATTTTCCTCAAACGGTTCTATATGTACGAACACATTACCGATATGGGGAAGTTCTTGAATGAGATAATCTTTGAGGTCGTGGGCGATAGTGTGTCCTTCACGGACCGTCAAGGTTGGAGGAACCACTGCATGTAAATCAAGCTGGAAGAGCATACCGATCTTGCGGATGTAGCATTTCTCAATTGCCATTACCCCCTTTACATCAAGGGATTTCTGCCGAACGATTTCTTCAAGTTCTTCATAACGGTGTTCATCCATGATTTCGGCAAGTGCTGGTCGAAAGATACCATAACAATTGTACAGAATAAGACCGGAGGCAAATAAGGCTGCCCAATCATCTGCACTTTCGTAGCCATCACCTGCAAACAGCGCTATGGAAATACCGATAAAGGCCGCGACGGAGGTAATGGCATCGCTACGATGGTGCCAGGCTTCAGCTTTAAGCGAGGTACTGTTGAGTGCTTTGCTTCGTTTGATGATAACCCGAAAGCATATTTCTTTCCAAAGAATAATAGCGCCTAAGACAATCAAAGTCCAAGGCTTGGGAAGTTCATGTGGCGTTTGTATGTTTTTTATGCTTTCTCGAGCAATAACAAATGCCGAAAGTACCAAAAAGATAACGACAATAAAAGTGATAAGTGGCTCAATTCTACCGTGTCCGTATGGATGGGTGTGATCCGCTGGGCGTTTGGAATACTTCAATCCCAACAAAACCAAAAAAGAAGAAAAAATATCAGCGGTTGATTCAATAGCATCAGCAATCAGCGCATAGGAATTGCCAAAAATCCCAGCCAACCATTTTGTCAATGCCAACAAAAAGTTGGTTAAGATGCTGAAATAAGTGGTGCGTATGGCCTTGTCGGCATTTGACATGAGCTTTGTTTTTGCAGTAAAGATACCATAATTTAACAAACGATGGGAAAAACGGTTGTCACTCGTCGGTAAACTTAGTTTTTAATGTTTAGGGATTAAAGTTTAGGAATTAGCGTTTAAGGATTAAAGTTTAGGGATTAATGTTTAGAGATTAGCGCATATATCAATTAACCAATTAAACATTTAACCAAATAACCAATTAAACAGTTCAACAATTAACCACTTAATACTAAATAATCGGGAACAGCTTTGTTTCTACAACAATCTTAAAATTTTGGTTTACGCAATCAAAAAATAACCTGTTGTTGCTATGCTGATTTTGCTGTACCAAGTAGGGGATAACTAATTTTCCTCTTGAAGTCTTGAGTTCATAGTAACCAAAGAGTATCCCTCTGTTGGCCTGTACGGATTTCACTTCGTTAACTTGTTGCACATCACGAAGCAAGTTGAACCGCATTTCTTCGCCATGGATGCGATCAACCCATATTTCGTTGTTATTTGGGTCAAAGTATAGGCGCTGATTTCTGGCTACTTTGACATGGTTGGTGCATACGAACAATTGGGCGATCAGGTATAGACTCAAAGGGAGAGCAATCAAGATAATCTTGATTTTTATACCGATTACGAGCGTAATTAGGAAAAGAACAAAGCCGATTCCAACAGTCCAGAGTGTACGTTTGGTAACGTTGGAAATGATAGCGGACGAAGTGTCGATAAGAAGATAGCCGTTTTTCTGGTTGGCACGGACGATACTTTGGGGACCGCCGCCTTGGAAAAAACGTCGGGAAATAAAGTAAACCAATATGCCTACAAGAAAAACAATGAGCAAAATCTTCATGGCCCTATTTTAGTATTGTTCGGATTCGTTAGGGTAGTTTCCTGCTTTGACATCCGCGGCATATTGTGAGGCAGCCTGCACCATATCGCCATATAAGTTCATGTACTGACGTAAAAATTTAGGCTTGAAATCTTTGGTAAAACCCAACATATCGTTGACGACCAATACCTGTCCATCGCAACCATTTCCAGCACCGATACCGATTGTAGGAATAACTAATACACTGGAAACATCCTGTGCTAGGGCCGCAGGTATTTTTTCCAATACGACAGCAAAACATCCTGCTTCTTGCAGTGCGATAGCGTCGGATTTCAATTTTTCTGCTTCCGCTTCTTCCTGTGCTCGAACACTGAAAGTACCGAATTTATTGATGGATTGTGGCGTAAGCCCAAGATGTCCGCAGACCGGGATACCGGCATCGATAATCTTCTTGATGTTCTCTATGATTTCTACACCTCCTTCGAGTTTGAGCGCATGTGCACCGGATTCTTTCATCATGCGTACTGCCGCCTTGAAAGCATCTTCTGTTGTCCCTTGATATTCGCCAAAAGGAAGGTCGGCTAATACTAAAGCACGCTTTGTTCCCCGTGCAACAGCACTAGCATGGTAAATCATATTATCCAAAGTAATGGGCAAAGTGGTCTCATATCCCGCAAAAACATTGGCCGCAGAATCACCTACTAGCAACACATCAATACCTGCTTCATCCAGTGCTCTTGCTGTAGAATAATCGTAAGCAGTCAGCATGGTTATTTTTTCGCCTCGAGCTTTCATATCCCGGATGCTATTGGTGGTGATGCGTTTTATAATTTTATTTACAGACATTTTTTCTTGCTTTGAGAAAGCAAAGCTACTAAAATGCGGTTAGACTTCCGAAGTGAAGTAGACTAATCTAATTTTTCTGCCACTCAAGACCTTCTCTCTCGTAAGATTGAGCGCAGCGGTATCCCAGGCTGTCCTTAGTCTGTCGGGATGGGAATGTTATGTTGGGGACTAAGGACTTTTATATCATGTAGTCTTAGACTACCTTAATTCTTCATCCTTAGAACGCTTCGCTAACTCTATGGATAGGTGAGAAGGGCAAACAGAGTTTGGTCGAAAGAAAATCCTCCATTTTACATATCACCCTAACAATTGCCGTTAATTTAGTAACTTTGCGCTATGCAAGAAAACGACAATCGTTTATTCCGATTTCCAAAATTTAATGACCTCATTATCTTTGAAGATGATAACATCATCGTCATCAATAAACCGCCTTTCGTAGCGTCGTTGGACGACCGGGCAGGAGGTGAAGTGAACATCCTGAGGCTAGCGAAGAAATATTACCCTGATGCGCAGGTCTGTCACCGTCTGGACAAAGATACTTCCGGGATATTGCTGATTGCCAAAAATCCCGAAACTTATCGTTTGGTATCCATTGAGTTTGAAAAGAGACGCGTAAATAAGGTATATCATGCTATTATAGGTGGAACGCACACTTTCGATAATCTTACTGTGGATTTACCCATACTGAACCAAGGAAATAAAAATGTGTCCATTGATCGTGCCAATGGTAAGCCGGCAGTGACCATATTCAATTCTATTGAATATTTTAAACATTTCACCTTGGTGGAGTGTAGACCGGTGACGGGAAGAATGCACCAGATCCGTATCCACTTGGCTACACAGCGTGCAGCAATTGTTGGCGATACGATGTATCGGGGTAAACCGGTTTTCCTTTCAGAGATAAAGCGGAAAGGTTTCTCTTTAGCGAAGGATAAGGAAGAACAACCCATTATGAAGCGTTTTGCATTGCATGCCCGCTCGGTAAGTTTTACCATTGACGGACACCCGTATGCTTTTGAAGCAGAATACCCGAAGGATTTTGCCACGCTACTGAAACAACTGCAAAAATTTGATAGTTAAAACCTGGTTGACTTATGGATAAGAAGAAAGTACGGAAGATAGTCATCAACGTCCTGTTCGGGATACTGTTGCTGTTTTTGATTTTGCCACAAGGAAGGATGCTCTTGCAACAAGGGCTTATGAAAATAGGGCTTTTTAAGCCTAAGTTGGAGAAACCTGTGGAGAGCACGCAGGAAGTAACTTCCAAAGAAGAAAACACCGATGGAAACACCCTGTTTTCGGATGATGATGGGAACATCACGAAAGTCGCTGATTTGAAAGGGAAAGTTGTTTTTATGAACTTCTGGGCGACTTGGTGTCCACCGTGTAAAGCTGAAATGCCGTCGATACAGGTGTTGAAGGAGAAATTTAAAGACAGGGAAGACGTGGTATTCCTATTGGTTGAAATAGAGCATGAGCAAGAGAAAGCGCATGATTTTCTGAAACAGAATAATTTGGATTTACCGATCTACTATCCCGAAAGTCAAATTCCGGCAAACTGGTTGGGACAGTCGATTCCGGCTACGGTTATTTTGGATAAGAATGGAAATATCGCTGGAAAGCATGAAGGTATGGCTGATTATTCCAGTCAACAAGTCTTTGATTTTATCACGGAGTTAGCAAATAAATAGAAGAGGTGTAAAAATCACCTGTCGTACTTCGACAAGCTCAGCATGACAGATGATAAGCTTAGTATAATAGATAATTAAATTACTCAATACTCAATACCCACTACTCAATACTCATTACTATTCAATGACCAGAAACGAACTGATAACACAAATTAAAGCGAAGAAGAGTTTTCTATGCGTAGGTCTAGATACGGATATTACCAAAATACCCGAGCACTTGTTAGGAGAAGAAGACCCTATATTTACTTTCAATAAGCAAATTATTGAAGCTACCGAGGATCTATGTGTAGCCTATAAACCCAATATTGCTTTTTACGAATGTTATGGTGTGAAAGGTTGGCAATCCTTGCAGAAAACTTGGCAAGCACTGCCGAAAAACTGCCTGAGCATTGCCGATGCGAAACGTGGAGATATAGGCAATACCTCTAAAATGTATGCCCAAGCATTCTTTGATGAGGAGACCTCGGGGTTGGGCTTTGACGCTATAACCATTGCCCCTTATATGGGCAATGATTCGGTAACGCCCTTTTTGGAATTCGAGGGTAAATGGGCAATTGTATTGGCGTTAACCTCCAATCAGGGTAGCCAGGATTTTCAGAATTTTGAAAATGGAGAAGGGCAGACTTTGTTCTCCTATGTGTTGGATAAAGTGAATACGTGGGGTAACAAGGAAAACCTCATGTATGTGGTCGGAGCGACACGTGGTGAAGCTTTCTTGAAGATTCGTGAACATGCACCGGAACACTTCTTGTTGGTGCCGGGAGTAGGGGCACAGGGAGGCTCGTTACAGGATGTTTGTCGTTACGGAATGAATAAAGACTGCGGTTTGTTGGTCAACAGTACAAGGGGGATTATCTATGCTTCCCAAGGTAAGGATTTTGCAGAGAAAGCGCGGGAAGAAGCCTTGAAATTACAGCAAGAGATGGAAGAGGAACTGCTTAAAGCAGGAATTATAGCATAAAAAACGGGCTGTCCGAAAAGTACAATAAATTGTCATCTTAAGCGAAGTCGAAAGTATTCGCATAGGCATCAAGTTAAAGACTGCTCTATTATCCTCTCCCCAGCCTTCTCCAAAGGAGAGGGGGAGTATAGTTTACGACCTGTCTAACTGTCAAGGAAATTAATTGGTTTCCCTCTCCTTTGGAGAGGGATTAAGGGTGAGGACTATGACAAAAAGAAACGCTTAACTTGACGCGTTCCCGAAAGCATTCGGGGCGAGAAGCGTAGCGATGACCTTGAAGCAGCTCCGAAGGAAACCAATTTGCTTTTTTGCATTTTGCGGATCTTTTTAAACAGCTTCTTCCCCTAATTGACACCATAGCATAAAAAACTTCGGATGTTTCTATTAATTGGCACAATAATTACTAAGAATAGGGCAGAAAAGAATAAACTTATGCGTTTGAGATTTTTATATGCCGTAGTGGTGGGTGCCCTTATTGCGACAATGAGTGCCTGTAGTTCTATATATATGCCGAATGTGCCTGCAACACCCATGTTTCGTGAACAAGGGGAGGTCTATGTGGCGGCCCATAGCAATGTGAAGGGAAACCTTAGTGCCAATGCTGGAGTTGCTTTCGGAAAACATCTTGCTCTTATTGCCAATGGCTCGTATATCGATCGCGGAGGCGAAAGAAGCAACGAACTATTTAAGCAACATTTGTACGAAGCGGGTTTGGGATATTTTACGACCTTAGGCAGGGATAAAAGACAAGTACTGGAAGTGTATGCTGGATATGGTCTTGGATCTTCGACCGAGGTAGATCGTAGAGCCTCTACCACCGGAATGGCAGCCGTGGAGACGCGTGTGATGGACTTTGATAAAATTTTTGTTCAGGTAAATTATTCTTCCACACGTAAAAATAAGCTGACGTTGTTCGGTAAAGACCGGGATTTGAACTACGGAACGGCGATTCGGGTAAGCCGTGTTGGAATGACCGACTTTACTATTGATGGTTTTACGCGTCCAAAGGAAGAAGCGCTCTTTATCGAACCGCTTTTTTATACACGGATGGAGTTAAATAAAGGTTTTCAGCTGCAATATACCAATGGATTTAACTTTAATGTGGTAGATAATGAATATTTAAAAGCTGGGAATGCAGTTTTCACATTGGGAGTGATTTATAGTTTTGGTCAAAAGAGAAAATAATAAAAAATGAGAAATATCAACTTTAATTTAGTTTTAATTGTACTGGCAACTTTGTTGTTCAGTGGATGTGCCCTACAAAAGGGACAGGTAGAGGCATTGGCAAAATGCGATTACAGCGTGCAGTCTCTACAAGATGTACGCCTTGCCGGACGTGGCGTGGAAAGCTTTGTTGGACAGAATGGTGTTAATATGTCTTCCTTGCCGGGGATAGCTATGGCCATGTTGCGCAAAGATTTGCCTTTAGAAGCCATGGTGAATATGAAAGTCAGCAATCCAAATGCGACGACAACCGGTATAAACTCATTTAAGTACCTGATCGAAATCCAAGGTAAGCCTATGTTTGAAGGCACGGTCAATCAAAATGTACGTCTGGCAACCGGAGAAAGTACAGTGGTGCCGTTGACATTTAAGGCTAATCTTTTTGGAGCGGCTGAGGAAAAAGGTTTAGATAACGTATTGAATGAAATCTTTACACGTCAAGGCGAAGGTTTCTTGGTGTTGAAAATCAAGCCTTCGATTAAGATTGGTAATCAAAATATCTATTACCCAGGCTATATCACGGTAGACAAGAACTTGGCGAAAAGTATCGGCAAGATTGTGAAATAATATGTTAAAACTAAAGGCTTGGATTTTTCTCCAAGCCTTTAGTTTTAACGGTTAAATGTATACCCTAGCGTACCTTCGATAAAGTCTGCTTTACCTTTATGCGCCTTGATGGATACGCCGGCATTGATGTTCTTGTAGAAGTAATACCGTGTGCCGGCTCGTAGGAATATACGGTTGATTTCGCCGTTGAATTCCTGTTTATGCAAATAGTACCCTACGTTTCCGTTCAGTACTAAGTTGCGGTTCAGCACATGGACCAAATAGAAAGACGGCCCCCCGGAAAGCTTGGCGCTCAGCTTTCCGCTCTCTTCACCGGCAATCTCGTCGTTGTTTCCCGACTCCGAATAGAATAGATCAAAACCACCTCCCATACGCCATTTATGGGAGACATGTCGGCTGGCATAGGCACTTAATGTAGACTTAAAGAAGCGTCGTTTCTTGTCGCGCTCTAACTGTTTCCAACCCATACCGTAGTTGACATGGAACAGCATTTTCTTACTGTAAGGTTCGATATTGCTTTTGTCGAGCAGGATATCCTGCGGATGAGGTTGATAGGTAATGGATGCGGTCAGTGGAACAAGGTTTACACCTTTATTCGGCAAGCGCATAGCTCCATTGGAAAAGTGGTGGAAAGCAAGACCAACACCGGCTTTCAATTTCGGGTGTATCTTGTATTGCGCACGGATACCAAGGTCAATGTATACATTGTTCTTCGCTCCGATGACTACGTTTAAAGGATTGGTTTCTTCATCATAGGGATTGAAGTTGCCTGATAATCCTAAGCCAATGCGGTAATCGAATAGCCAACGTTTGTTCTCTAAGTTTCCGAAAGGAGTCTGTACAAAGCCGTAAATGGCATAGGGACTACCTATAATATCTGTATTGAAGGTGCTGGAATAAAATCCAATACCGTATATAGGATTGTTATACAATTTAAAATATTGATCGCTGGATTTTTGGATTTTCCAGCCTACTTTTAGGTTGACCCCATTGTAGTAAGCACTCTCAAAGGTGGTACGCTTGATGTCTTTAGCAGCAAGAATGCCACCATTTTCCACTTCCAACTCAATGATGAAAGGGCTGCGGACGGCTACGGAGTCAGTCTGTGCCTTTGCACAGAGACTGATAAGTAAATAGCTGAGGATAAATGCTATTTTTGTCGAGGAGGAAACTGAAATATCCATAAATTTGCGTGCAAAAATATTAAAATTTACTTGTACTCAAGAATGTATTTTCAGTCTCTTTTCTCGTACTCGTTTGAGTGAAGCGGTAACGAGTATGAATGAAGCTAAGCATCCTCGTTGCAAACGAGGACGAGTTGAGGTACCGCTGCCTGCTATCGCGTGCGTGATTGTGTAAGATTCATATATTAAAAATAAAGATGGAATGTCCAATTTTCTAATTATCGTATTTTGTTTGCTTGCAGGTTATTTGCTACGGAGGTTTCGGGTTGTTAAAGACGATGGATTCAAGGCAATCAATACTTGGGTAATTTATATTGGGCTTCCTGCTACTTCGTTTAAATACCTCCCTGATCTGTATTGGGATGACGGCATTATTGTAGCCTTGTTGGCTCCGGCATTACTGTTTGCCGGCTCTTATGTTTTCATAAAAGGAATGGGAAAGGTTTGGAAATTTTCCAAGAGAACTACACATACGCTGATTCTGATATCTGGGTTGAGTAATACGTCCTTTGTAGGCTTCCCCTTGGTTGCGACTTATTTCGGTGAAGATAAAATCAAATGGGCCATTATCAATGACCAGATGACATTCTTCCTACTTTCAACTGTGGGCGTAGTTTTGGCATTACAAGCGAATAACAGGACAGGGCAACGTATTCCGTTATCCTATATGATAAAGCGTGTATTGCTGTTTCCGCCATTATTAGGTTGTATAGGAGCCTTGCTTATTCCGCGTTTTGTGGATCTGAGCGTTTTAAATCCATTTTTCACACAACTTTCGGCAACGGTGTCGCCTTTGGCACTGTTTTCCATTGGTATGCAGCTATCGCTGTCTTTTTCTAGATCCGAATTATTGACAATAGGTGTCTCGATTTTCTATAAATTGTTGTTGGGCCCCGTATTGATTTTGCTATTGCTATTTGTCTTTCAGTGGAACGGTGAGGTGGCACAGATTACGGCATTTGAGATGTTTATGCCCAGCTTAGTCGCGACAAGCATGGTGCTACAAGAGTTTCGACTAAATACCAAGTTGGGAAATTCTATCATTGGTTTTAGTATCGTCATTGGGTTGATTACGACTTGGTTAGCGTATCAGGCTATCATTGTGCTTTTGTAACTTAACTGTTGCCAAGGTTGACTTAGTGTAATTTTTACAATTTAATTTCTATATTTAATTCCGATTTAACAAAAATCTGAATTGATGAGTACAAAATTTGTAAAACGGGGAGTGCTATCATTTGCCTTAGCAGCAGCATGCCTTTTTGCTGATGCGCAAGAAAAACACGAACGTTATGAACAGCAGTTAGCGGGTACAACGCTGAGCTTTTCGATGGAGGCCATTCCCGGTGGACTTTATAACAGAGGAAGTAACAAATCTGACAAAGCAGATGAAAAACCTGTACATCAGGTAAAGATTGATCCTTTTTGGATGAGTACTTTTGAAGTGACCTGGGATCTTTATGAACCTTTTGTCTATAAAGATTTTGAGGTAACAAAAAGTGTAGATGGTAAAGTAGCTGCAGAAGTGGATGCGGTCACACGACCGACCAAACCGTATCTGGATATGACATTCGGAATGGGTAAGGAGGGACATCCGGCGCTGGCTATGACACATTACAACGCTATCCAATTTTGCAAATGGCTTTATATACGTACTGGAATATTCTATAGATTACCGACAGAAGCGGAATGGGAATATGCTTGCAGGGCTGGTTCGGATACGGAATATTATTTCGGTGATGATGCGGCTATGCTTGAGGAATATGCTTGGTTTGCTGCGAATAGCAAGGAGCAAACGGCTAAGGTAGGACAAAAGAAACCGAATGCATGGGGATTGTACGATATGATGGGGAATGTGGCTGAGTGGACATACGATCAATATATCGAAGATTTCTACCAACAGTTTGCTGGCAAAGTAGCAGAGAATCCTGTTGCGGTTCCTACGACCTTATATCCGCACAGTGTGCGCGGTGGCTCGTTCGAGAGCAAAGCAGATGAGTTGCGTTCGGCTGCACGAATGGCTTCTGATCCGTATTGGAAGCAACTGGATCCGCAGATACCGAAATCTAATTGGTGGTTTCCGGAGGCTCCTTTCGTAGGTCTGCGTTTAGTGCGCCCTGTGCATGTGCCCACACATGAGGAAATCATGGCATATTACGATAAAGCACCCATAAAGGACTTTTAAATAGCATAATAAACCTGATAATGGATACTATAAAAAGGAGAGAATTTATCAAGGCCGGATCGGCTTTGGCAGGAGCTACAATGTTGGCTTCTTCACCGGTGAGCAGTGTTTTTGCTGCAGGTACAGATGAAATCAAAATAGCTTTGGTGGGCTGCGGTGGTCGTGGTACAGGGGCAGCTTTTGACGCATTTGCCTCGGGGCAGAATATCAAGCTAGTTGCAATGGCTGATGCTTTTCAGGATAATCTGGAGTCAACTTATAATACTTTAAAAGAGAAATTTGGCGATAAAGTGGATGTGCCAGATAGCCGTAAATATGTAGGGTTTGACGGTTACAAATCAGCTATTAAGGATGCTGATGTCGTACTTTTGGTAACGCCTCCGGGCTTCCGCCCGCAACATTTTGAAGAGGCGGTGAAGCAAGGTAAACATGTGTTCATGGAAAAAGCTGTTGCGACCGATATTCCTGGTGTGCGGAGTGTATTGGCCACGGCAGAGATTGCCAAGCAGAAGAAGCTCAACGTTGTGGTGGGTTTACAGCGCCGTTACCAAACAAATTATCGTGAAGCTATCAAGCGCATACATGACGGTGCTATCGGTGATGTGGTTTCTGGACAGGTCTATTGGAATAGCGGCGGCGTGTGGGTGCGGCCGCGTAAGCCCGGACAGACCGAAATGGAATACCAGATGCGTAACTGGTATTATTTTAACTGGCTGTGTGGGGATCATATTGTAGAACAGCACGTGCACAATATCGATATTGCCAATTGGGTGAAAGGGAAATATCCGGTCTCTATTCAAGGGACAGGTAGCCGTGCTCACCGTACAGGTAAAGAATATGGTGAAATCTATGATAACTTCGCCATTGAAATGACGTATGATGATGGCTCTGTGGTATATAGCCAATGTCGCCACTTTGAAGGTATTTCTAACCGCGTGGATGAAACCTTTCAGGCTACAAAAGGAAGAGTGTATCTTTCGGCTGGTAATCAAGCGGTGCTATGGGATGCGAAAGGAAATGAAATCTATCGACATGATCCTAAAGGTAATCCAAATGCTTATCAACAAGAGCATAAGGAACTTTTTGCAGCTATTGCAAATGGGGAATATAAATTCAATGATGCTGAGTACGGCGCTTACAGCACCTTGGCTGGTATTATTGGACGTATTGCCTGCTATACGGGCAAGGTCATTAAGTGGGATCAAGCGTTGCAGTCAAATATTGATTTGATGCCGGAACGTTATGCGTTTGACGCATTGCCTAAAATTTTGCCCAATGAAAATGGAGAGTATCCGGTAGCCATTCCGGGTATCAATACGGAACTATACATATAGAAAAACGTGTTAAAGGTCATTTATATCATGATTGTTGTTTGTATTGGTTGTTGGGCCCATGCCCAGCAACCTAAATTTGTGATGAATGGCCGGGCGCAGGGGACAACTTATTCTATCCAATATTTTCATCCGACGGAGGTCGTTGTACAGACCGCTATTGATAGTGCTTTGGAGGTGATAGATTTATCCATGTCTACCTATAAGCAAAATTCGAAAATAACGCTTTTTAATTCTCCCGAAACGCAATCGATTGCTATGGATGGGCATATGCAAAATGTTGTGCGAAAAGCTTTTGCAGTACATAAAAAATCGAAAGGATTATTTGATGTGACGGTCAAGCCGCTGGTAGACTTGTGGGGCTTTGGCCCTGAGCAGATTAAGGTATTCCCGCAACAAGTGGCAATTGACAGTGCGTTGCAAAATGTGGGGATGGATAAATTGCGGATTCTTGGGAAAAAGCTGGTGAAAAAGCGACATGCGATAAGTATTGATCTGAATGGCATTGCCCAGGGATATACAGTGGATGTATTGAGTGATTTGCTCGAACAGCATGGCATAGAAAATTATTTGGTAGAACTAGGGGGAGAAATACGGGCAAAAGGGAGTAAAGATGATGGACAACCTTTTCAGATAGGGATAGAAAGACCGGATGATACGCAGGCTTCATTTGTGTTGCGGTTGAAAGATAATGCCGTAACAACGTCCGGCAATTATAGGAAAACTTATACGATGGATGGCAAGAAGATTCATCATCACATCGACCCCAAAACAGGTTATCCTGTGCAAAATAATATTGCCAGCGTGACCGTTATTGCTAAGACTGCTATGGACGCGGATGCTTATGACAATGTTTTTATGGCGATGTCGGTAGCGGATGGACTCAAGCTGGCGAATGCACTCAAAGACACTGAAATTTATGTGATATATCAGGAAGGGGAAGCCTTTAAGGAAGCCTTTTCGAAAGGATTTTATAATTATGTTAAAAATTAACCAAAGGATATGAATCGTTCAGATTTTATAAAAAGCGGGGTGCTTTTAGGGGGGACATTCCTTATGAATAAGGAGAGTAAGGCTGACACACAATTCAAGCAGAGCGGAAGCCCGTTTAACTTGGATTATGCCCCACATGAAGGCATGTTTGCCACTTCGGCAGGTAAGGATTTTATCGATCAGATAAAATATATGCATGATCTTGGGTTTCGTAGTATCGAAGATAATGGGATGCCGGGCAGATCGGTAGAAGACCAGAAGAAAATCGGTGAGACATTGGCAAAACTAGGGATGCGTATGGGCGTATTTGTTGTGCCTAAGGGAGGCAACGGTGCGAATACCCTGGCGGCAGGTAAGTCGGAACATGTGGATATTTTCCTAAAAGGCTGCCGTGACTCGATAGAGATTGCTAAACGGGTTAATGCCAAGTGGGTGACGGTTGTACCGGGCGATTATCAGCGGAACCTGCCAATAGGCGTGCAGACGGCTAATGTTATAGAAGCACTGAAGCGCGGGGCTGAATTGTTGGAACCGCATGACATAACGATGGTTTTGGAACCTTTGAGCGACACGCCAGATTTGTTTCTGCGCTATACGGATCAGACTTATGAAATTTGTAAAGCGGTGGGAAGCCCATCGTGCAAGATTCTGTATGATGCTTATCACCAGCAGAAAAATGAAGGAAACTTGATTCCGCTGATGGATATGTGCTGGAGCGAAATAGGTTATATCCAGGTAGGGGACAACCCGGGACGGAGAGAACCGACAACTGGTGAAATCAATTATAAGAATGTCTTTAAATGGATTAAACAAAAAGGGTATACTGGAATTGTCGGTATGGAGCATGGTATGTCGAAATCAGGTGTGGAAGGAGAGAAAGCACTTGTGTCCGCATACAGGGAAGTCGATAATTTTTAAGATTTAAAGCCACTAAAATAATTTAACTGTAATTTTTTTTGAATATTTATTATAGAAAATAATATCTTTATAAAAATAAACCTATCACAAGATGTCAACATCAATACGATTTAAATTATCATTTATGATGTTCCTCGAATTTTTTATTTGGGGAGCTTGGTTCGTTACTTTGGGAACGTATCTTATCCAGAACTTAAACGCGGAGCCGTTACAAATTTCTAATGTATTCTCTACACAATCATTGGGGGCAATCATCGCACCTTTCATTATTGGGATGATTGCGGATAGGTACTTTAATGCTGAGCGAATATTAGGGATTTTGCACTTAATCGGTGCGGTCTTGATGTTCCAGATGTATAATGCTACAGATATTGCGGTTTTCTATCCGTATGTTTTGGTGTATATGATTCTATATATGCCTACTTTGGCTTTGGTAAACTCGGTTTCTTTCAGACAATTAACCAATCCGGAGAAACAATTCTCTAGTATCCGTGTTTGGGGTACAATAGGTTGGATTGTAGCCGGTTTGACCATTAGTTTCCTAAAATGGGATTCACCGGAAGGAGCAGCAGAGGGTGCATTGAAAAACACATTTTTGATGACGTCTATCGCTTCTTTGTTATTGGGGTTGTTTTCTTTCATTTTACCTAAAACGCCACCTGTTAAAATCAGTGCCGATGAAAAACCGTCATTTGCTTCGATTATTGGTTTGGATGCCATCAAGCTTTTGAAAGACAGAAACTTCCTGCTTTTCTTTATCGCATCGATATTGATTTGTATTCCATTGGCTTTTTATTATTCGAACGCGAATCCTTTCCTTGTGGAAATAGGACTGGCTGATGCGACAGGGAAGATGGCGATTGGACAAGTATCCGAAGCGGTGTTCTTATTGTTATTGCCTGTGCTTTTTGTACGTTTCGGCTTTAAGAACACCATTCTTATCGGGATGTTGGCTTGGGTTGTCCGTTATTTATTATTTGCTTACGGCGATGCAGGATCTGGTACTTGGATGTTGATCCTCGGTATTGCATTACATGGTATTTGTTATGACTTTTTCTTCGTATCTGGTCAGATTTATACGGATAGCAAAGCCGGTGCGAAATATAAGAGCGCTGCGCAAGGATTGATTACGTTGGCGACGTATGGTGTCGGTCAGTTAATCGGTTTCTGGGTAGCAGGCTTTATTGGTGATAAATACCAAGATATGCGTACGACGGATGTTTCTGGTTTCTGGCAACAGGTATGGATTGTACCTGCAGGAATCGCCTTGGTAGTAATGATTCTGTTCTGGTTATTCTTTAAGAACGAAAAGATTGAAAGTAAAACAGTGTAAGATAAGGTGATGAGGATGTCTGAAAAGGTTGTAATCATTAAAAAAACGCGTCATTGCGAGGAAAAATGACGAAGTAATCTGCGTTTTTATCGTCATCAGATTGCTTCGTTCCTCGCAATGACGATGACGGCGGATTTTTCGGACACCTTCATCACTCAAATAAATTACAAACCTATAAGGTTTACTTGTGGATACAACGACAAAACCTTATAGGTTTATAAAATGAAGATGAATTTAAAATAAACAAACTATAATTGAAGAGATATGGCAGATAATGTTTATGATGCAATTGTCATCGGATCAGGGATAAGCGGCGGTTGGGCTGCAAAAGAACTGACTGAAAAAGGTCTTAAAACCATTATGTTGGAGCGTGGCCGTAACGTTGAACACGTAAAGGATTACCACGCGAATAAAGACACTTGGGAATACGAACATCGTGGTGGTCGTACCAAGCAGATGGAAGCGGATTATCCGGTGTTGAGAAGAGATTATCCATTGAACGAACGCAACTTGGATTTCTGGGTGAATGAGAAAGAAAGCCCGTATACGGAAGTAAAGCGTTTTGACTGGTACCGCGGTTACCATGTAGGTGGACGTTCATTGATGTGGGGTCGTCAAAGTTACCGTTTTTCGGATTTGGATTTTGAAGCCAATGTGAAAGATGGACATGGTACAGATTGGCCTATCCGCTATGCGGATATCGCTCCTTGGTATAGCTATGCGGAGCGTTGGGCTGGGATCTCTGGAAATAGAGATGGATTAGACGTGTTGCCGGATGGAGATTTTATGCCAGCCATGCCATTCAACGTGGTGGAGAAAGACCTTGCAGAGCGCTTGAAAAAAGAGTACGGTGGGCAACGTCACTTTATCATGGGGCGTACGGCTAATATTACGCAACCACACCATGGTCGTGTAAACTGTCAGTATCAGAATCAGTGTTGGTTAGGTTGTAACTTTGGCGCGTATTTCAGTACACAATCTTCTACCTTACCACCTGCAATGGCTACAGGAAACCTGACTTTGCGTCCGTTCTCGATCGTAACTAAAATCATTTACGATAAGGATACACAAAAAGCGAAAGGCGTTGAAATTGTAGATGCGGAAACAAACCAAACTTATGAGTTCTTTGCAAAAGTAATCTTCGTCTGTGCTTCGGCGTTCAACTCTACTTGGGTATTGATGAATTCGGCTACAGATGTGTGGGAAGGCGGTTTAGGAAGCAGCTCCGGTGAGTTGGGACACAACGCTATGGACCACCATTTTAGATTGGGTGCTGGTGGTCGCGTAGAAGGTTATGAAGATAAATATATTTTTGGACGCCGTCCTACGGGATTGTATGTTCCACGTTTCCAGAACGTACCTGGAGATACCAAACAACGTGATTATGTACGCGGATTTGGTTATCAAGGAGCAGCCAGCCGTGGTCGTTGGTCCGGCGAAGTAGCCGAAATGAGTGTTGGTGGAGACTGGAAAGACGCGATGTGCGAACCGGGAGATTGGAGCATCGGGTTTACAGCGTTCGGTGAAATCCTTCCATACCATGAAAACAGAATCTATCTGGATAAGGATAATAAAGATAAATGGGGGCTTCCGTTGTTGGCAATGGATATGGAAATCAAGGACAACGAGAATAAAATGCGTCCGGATATGAAGGAGGAGATGAAGGAAATGTTAGAAAGCATTGGCGTGAAGGATGTGTATACGTACGACAATACCTATTATATGGGTCAAGGTATCCACGAAATGGGAACAGCGCGTATGGGTACAGATCCGAAGAACTCGGTTTTGAATAAGCATAATCAGGTTTGGGATGCGAAAAACGTATTTGTAACCGATGGTGCTGCGATGACTTCAGCTGCTTGTGTGAACCCATCATTGACTTATATGGCTTTGACAGCTCGTGCGGTTGATTTTGCTGTACAAGAATTGAAAAAAGGGAATTTGTAAAACAGTTAAGTAATCCACATAAACGTATAATATGATGAAAGAAAAAAATAATTCGAGGCGCGACTTTATCAAGCAGGCAGCTTTAGCAGCAGCAGGGTTTATGATTGTGCCACGGCATGTGTTGGGAGGTAAGGGCTTTGTCGCTCCTTCTGATAAGTTGGTCGTTGCGGGTATCGGTGTCGGTGGTAAAGGCCATAGCGATATTATGTCATTTCATAGAAGTGGCAAGGCAGATGTCGCATTCTTATGTGATGTAGATGATCGTCGTGCGGCAAGTGCAGTGAAAGACCTTCCAAAAGCAAAATATTATAGAGATTACCGTGAAATGTTGGATAAGGAACATAAACACATTGATGCAGTTTCTGTTTCCACTCCGGACCATAACCATGCTATTCAGGCATTGGCCGCGATGCAGTTGGGCAAGCACGTTTACGTGCAGAAACCTTTGACCCATGATGTGTGGGAGGCTCGTGTACTGACTGATGCAGCGAAAAAATATAAAGTCGTTACCCAGATGGGTAACCAAGGGGCATCTAATGATGGTCCGCGCGAGATCAAAGAATGGTATGAGGCAGGTTTAATCGGCGATGTACATACAGTTTACTGTTGGACAGATAGACCGGTTTGGCCTTCAGGTATCGCATGGCCTACACAGACAGCTCCTGTGCCTAAGGAATTAGATTGGGACCTATGGTTAGGTACGGCACCTTTTAAAGACTACGTAGAGAAATTGGTTCCGTTCAACTGGAGAGGTTGGTGGGATTATGGTACAGGTGCTTTGGGTGATATGGGTTGTCACTTATTGGAAGTGCCGTTCAGCACTTTGGGCTTACAATATGTAAAAGATGTACAGGCTACAGTAGGCTCAGTGTATATCGATGAATTTAAGCGAGGTTACTTCCCTGAAAGCTGTCCGCCATCAAGCCACGTAACGATGACTTTCCCTAAAACATCAAAAACACAAGGTGATGTAACATTGCACTGGATGGATGGAGGTATTCAGCCAGCACGTCCAGATGAGTTAGGTCCGAACGAAATATTTGGCGATGGTGGTAACGGTATTCTTTTAGTGGGTACGAAAGGTAAGATTTTGGCAGATACCTATGGTGATAATGCTCGTTTGTTACCTACTTCACGTAAAGAGACTGTTCAACAGAAATATGCACGTGTTCCGGGCAAAGCGAACGGCCACTACGCACAATGGGTAGAGGCATGTATAGCCGGTTATGGCAACATGGAGGTAAGTGCTCCATTTGAAATCTCAGGTCCACTTACTGAAGCTTTGTTGATGGCTAATTTGGCTATTCGTGGAGCTGATATGCGGGTCGATGGTAAATATCCGGGAAGAAACTTGAAACTCCTTTGGGATAATGATGCGATGAAAGTAACAAACTTTGATATCGTGAATCAGTTTGTAAAACGGGAGTATCGCCAAGGATGGGATATTAAATATAGTCTTTAATAGAAATTTTGAACGTTATGAACAGAAGAGAAGCTATACAACGTGTAGCGATGATATTAGGAGGCTCGGTCATTGGAGCGAACTTGTTCTTGGAGGGATGTACTCGTCCTGCTTCCAAGGATGTAGCTACGCTATTTGAAGCAGAGTCTACAAATTTGTTAGGGGATTTAGCTGAAGCTATTCTCCCTAAAACTTCTACTCCTGGAGCGAAAGAAGCTGGGGTAGGTGAATTTATTCCGGTAATGATTCGTGATTGTTACGATCCTGTTGACCAGAAAGCTTTCTTAGAGGGCTTGTCAGGTGTGGATGAAAGAGCTCAAAAAGAATTCAATAAGAAATTCCAAGAACTTTCGAAAGAGGAACAATTGCAGTTTGTGAATAAATGGGACAAAGAAGCTCAGGAATTCCAGAAGGAAAGAAGTGAGAAGCAAAATGCGCTGTACGAGAAAGCTGAAAAAAGTGGAAAGAAAAGAGAAGAGGCGGAACAATTGCCTAATCATTTCTTCCATATGCTGAAACAGTTGACATTGACAGGATTCTTTACCTCTGAGCTTGGTATGACACAGGCATTACGCTTTGTGAAGATCCCTGGCCGTTACGATGGTTATTACCCGTATAAAAAAGGAGATAAAGCTTTTGCGTAAAAAACTGAAAAAGGGAAGATTTTTTGTCTTCCCTTTTTCTATATATAAATATCCATCAAAAAGATGGTTTTGTCTCCTTTGCTTATGACAAAATTTGAATCCTAAGAAAACACGTCATTGCGAGGAAGAATGAGGAAGCAATCTGTGTTTTCGGCATCAACAGATTGCTTCGTGCCTCGCAATGACGTTGATGTTTTTATATAGCGTCTTTTTCTATACATGAATATCCATCAAAAAAATGGTTTTGTCGCCTTTGCTTATGGAGAAATGGATTTCGTCACCTTTTAAACTGTGGGCAATATTGACCTCTTGTCCCAGTCCCAATTCTTTGATATAATTCATGTCGATGGATTTAAACGGTTTGTTGAGCACGACAGCTGCATCCAAACTGTCCATGCACCATTCGGTGTACCGAACATTGTTAACATGTTGCACTACATCCAAATCGGATAATCTGACCGTATAAGAGGAATGTTGATCATAATCCGTCTGCTGATCGATACGCCGGAAAGGCACGCTTGTAGATTTTTTGCCTGACAGAACGTGCTGTGGATTGATGTGGATAGCTAAATTTTCGGACTTTCTTTCTTTGATGTTGAGTACGGCCCAAAAGGTACTCGCCCCGATAATCTTTTTCCCACCGACCTCAATGGCAAAATCGCGTACAGAACGATTTCCCAGAAAGTCTTCTATCCAGGTATGGATTGTGATTTCTTGCAACAGCTTTGGCAATTTGTCAATTTCTATGCGTACACGGGTTAATACCCAAGCTTGATTTTGCTTGGCCATGTTCATATAGTCAAAACCCAAACCGGCTGCATGTTCTGCCGCAACCAATTGCATCAGGTTGCTTAATTCACTATACTTTAGAAATCCGTTGGGATAACATTGTGTAAAATCTAATCGATATGTTTTAGAATAAATTTCAATAGGCATCGTTAACTATTTTTAATCCTTCACTTCTATCACTTTTATATGATATATGTAAAAGTGTAAATAATTTGTGATTAATTTGGCATTATGATAATGTAATTTTTATATTTAGTTTCAATAAAAGAGTTGAAAGTATGATTGGACAAATAATAGAAAAAGAACGTATAAATGAATTTAAAATCATTCCTGCGGAAGTGGATAAATCAGCTGTATTACAAGATAAGTTGAAATCTGCTTTGCGTTTAGGAAATGAGTTTAAATCGAAAACCACTATTGCTTTTCAGACAACAGATGGTCCTAAACGTGTAGAGACGACTGTTTGGTCGCTCACGGAAAATTATTTACAGATAAAAGGTGGGGTATTGATTCCGCTGAAATCAGTTATCGAGATTGATTATTAAAAAGTCTTGAAAAGGCGAAGGTTTATACAACTTTCGCCTTTTTTATGCTTTTATGAGAGGTCTGAACTTGTTTGTGCAGCATCCTTTTTTCCTACGGCACTTAAAAACAGGTAGCCGGAGATACCTGAAATCAAGGAACCGACCAATACTGCTAATTTTGCTTCTTCAATATGCAGAGCATTATCAAAGGAGAGAATGGATATAAAGATGGACATGGTAAAACCAATACCGCCGAGCATCCCCACGCCGATGATATGTTTCCATCCCGCTAGCTCAGGTAATTTCGTTAGACCAGACTTTACAGATATCCAACAGATAGCAAATATCCCTACTGTTTTGCCAACAAAAAGCCCCAAAATAATCCCCAATCCCAGGCTGGATGTTAATCCGCCCAGCATTTCACTCTGGAAGGTAATATTGGTGTTGGCAATGGCAAATAGTGGAACAATCAGGAAATTCACTGGTTTGGAAAGAGCATGTTCCAGCTTTTCCAAAGGGGATTCCGTTTCGTCTGGTGTGGTTGGTAAAGTCATGGCGACCAGGACACCGGCGATTGTTGCGTGAATGCCGGAGTGATGAATAAAATACCAAATGAAAACACCGGGAATGAGGTACAGCCATATGTTCTTGACACCGAAACGATTGAAAATGACGAGTAACAACAGGATTGCGCCTGCGTACATCAGGTAGGTATAGTGCAAATCGCCGGAATAAAACAAAGCGATGACCAAGATGGCCAATAAATCGTCTACAATGGCTAAAGCGGCTAAAAATATTTTTAAACTGAGTGGAACTCTTTTACCAAGCATGCTGATAACGGCTAATGCGAAGGCAATATCCGTTGCCATTGGGATACCCCAACCGTGGTGTGTGTCTGTATCGGCATTAAGGACGGCGTATATCAGGGCAGGAACCAATGCGCCTCCAATAGCACAAAGAATGGGTAGAGCCGCTTGTCGGGGTGAGGAAAGTTCTCCTTCTACCAATTCACGTTTGATTTCCAATCCCACTAATAAGAAGAAAATGGCCATTAATCCATCATTAATCCAGGCGGCTATGCTGTAATTTAGATGGATATTCTCATTTTCAAACCCCAACTTCGTGTTTAACAGATTATTGAACGGGATAGATAGGGGACTGTTTGCAATAATGAGTGATAGTGCTAAACAGAAAAGTAACAAAATTCCACCTCCGGTGCTTGAGTTTAGAAAGTCTTGGAAAGCTTTAAGATTGATGCGTTTTGTCATGCTACGAAGTTACCCAAAAAGTTTGATTTTAAGTGGAAAAACGAGGGTGAAATGAAAAAGGTAGCTGTTATTACAGCTACCTTTTTGGTGTTCCCGGCGGGGGTCGAACCCACATCGTCAGAACCGGAATCTGAAATTCTATCCATTGAACTACGGGAACTTTGGGGCAAAAATAATACTTTTTACCTTACTTCAAAGTGTAATAGCAAAAATAAATGCCCCGCTATGTATTAATGGTCGTGACCGTGATCGCTGACCACATGTACTTCCACTTGAAGATCAATATCATTTGCGCCAGTGAACTTTGCAAAATCTTTATTATTCCAGTCTGCTGCCGTGATATTTGCTTTAACGCCCGGGTTTAAGTGGCGCATGATGTAGCGAAACACAAAAGTATCAGCTTCTTTAGCAACGGTTAGGTAACCTGTAACCCCGACTTGTATTTTGTTATTATCAGCATCTCTGTCTGCATAAGCATATTCAAAGGTGCCTTCTGGTGCACCTAAGATGAAGGCTTGATGGATGTCTGCACGTTGTACAAAGGTTTGTTGGGTTTCTCTGCCTGCAAAATCCTTGGCGATTAATTCCAATTTGTAAGTTTTGCCAACTTCCAAATGCAGATGTGTACCCACTTCAGGAAGTCCTTCTTTTGAGAATTTGACATGTTCTACATCTGGATTTTCGATTTCATTGTAGTGATAATGATCGCCATGTGCCTCGCGTTCCACTTCGGTAAAGACTAATTCAGCTGCATTGACCTCTTCTTGGTCGATTTCAGGAGTAGGATCGTCTTTTGAACAAGAGGTAGATAATAAAATAGTAAATATGATAGCGAATAAACTTAATTTTTTCATGTCTTAATGTGTAATGTTTTTAAAATTGATAACTTAATTTGACTTGTATATTTCTACCCATCTGATGGGCAAAATATCTGAATCTATCCATGTAGTCTTTGTAGGATGTGTTGAATAAATTGTTTACTGATAACAAAACCTGTAGGTTTCTTTCTTCTGGCATAGTTATATGCTTACTCAATACCAGATCGAAGAGATGGTATGCGGAGGGTGGAGCAGTATAATCTGTGCCATCCTCATAACGTGCCTGCTCGGCCACGAAACGATGGGTGAATTTGATGTAGGCATTTCGTAATGGTGCATAAGTTGGTTCCCACTGTATTGCATGACTCCATCTGTCTGCCGGAATATATGGCAAATAGCTGTTTAACGTGGTGTTCTTCGCCCTTACAAGGGAAGCCTTAATATGGTAACCTAGTTGTTCGTTTAAAGTAAAGGAAGCGCTTAGGTCCACACCATAAAAGAATGCGTCATGCTGTTCATAGGAAAAGAGAGGGAAGGTACCTCTGATAGTCTGTCTGACAGAATCTGAATGTGGCTGCGCATAGATGTAGTCATACACCATTTGGGCGTATGCATCTACTGTTGCCTGCCATTTTTCGGTATTCCAGATCAGGCTATTTACCCACTTCAATCCTTTTTCGCTTACTAAGTTTTTATTACCTACTTCGTATGTGCCGCTACCATGGTGTACGCCATCGCTATATAACTCATTGGCAGATGGTGCACGCCATGCCAAACCGATATTGCTTTTCCAGTTAAAGTGAGGGAGAATGTGGTAGAGTATTCCAAATGTCCCCGAAACATTATGAAACTGGCGGTTGTCAGTCATCAGGTATTGATTGAGACTGCCATCTGCATTGGGATGGGCATAATCATAACGATAACCAGCCATATCTAAATGTTTATAATCGTAGCGTAGCCCACCTTCTGTATGCAGTCTGCCAAAGTGAAGTTGTTGAATGGCATAGGCACTTAATGTATAGCTATCAAAATTTGGGATGATAGGCGTTGTACCTGTCCCGGGGGTATTGTTGTTGACCTGTATAGAGGTCTGTGTTCCTACGGATAACCCTTTGACTTTGTAGCTGATATCTAGATTTTGGGTGGTGAGTACCATGTCAGCCATTGGGGTGTCATCTGCAGCAATACGCCTTAAATCGAATTCTTTACGATGGTTGTGCTGGAAAGCGTATAATACCTCCAAGGACTGTTCTCCGCGAAGCTGTCGTTTCCATTGTAATTTGGCCAGATCGTGGGTTACAGTTTGGCGCGGCGCTTCTATATCATAACTGAATGCATAGTCTTCGTAAGGGCGTCCATGTGCAATACGGGCTTCAATGTCTTCAGCTGTTGCAATATGTGCTCCACGGAAAATGCCTAGAGTTGTACCAAAATGACTGTAATAGGCTTCCCATCTATTAGCTTCCTGTTGGTATTGTAAGGTGCCGGAATAGTTCAGTTCTTTCGCGCCGGTGTTGCCTAAATAATAATCGGCAGCACGATAGTTGCCTGCTTTTTTGCCAGAAGCCTGTATACGCCAACCAAGATTCGGAATAGCAACCACACCACCTTCAAGCTCCCCGTTGAGCGTGAGGCTACGACTGTTGGATTGGCCGATGGTATTGATTTCACCTGCGATCGCTTTGTGGCTGTCTATGTCATCTGCCGTAATCAAGATGACACCACCTAAGGCATCTGCACCATAGCGAACACCTTGTGCACCCTTTATAACTTCGAGCTTGTCGGCTACGAAAGGATCAATCTCAGGAGCGTGTTCTACTCCCCATTGTTGCCCTTCTTGCCGCACACCTTGATTCAATAGAAGAATGCGGTTGCCATGAAGTCCGTTGATAACAGGTTTGACAATAGAATTGCCCATGCCAATAGTAGATAAGCCAGAAAGCTGACTTAAGGATTCTGCCAAAAGATTACCCTTTTGCTCACGCATCTGCACCTGCGAAAGCCGATGAAGGCTTGCAGACAGCGACTGCATTTGCTTACCGGTAATTACGACATCCTGTAAATGGATATGACCAAACCCTAAGCTGTCTTTGCTTATTGTATCCGCTACTTGAGCTTGACAAACGGACCAAAAGAAGCATGTGCAACACAATGCCAGAAGATGTTTTATCATCAGTTGTTTTTCCTATGGGTTCACACCCAAGATTATTCATGTGATACCTTTTTTGGGATTATGTTTTATAAATTCAATCCTCACCCTTAATCTCCCGTCAAAGAGCCGGGACAGGCTCTCTCCCTCGTCAGAGCCGAGGCACGGCAAAGGAGAGGGAGACCAATTAATTTCCTTGACAGATTAGACAGGTAGTAAACTATACGCCCCCCCCTCTCAAGCTGGCGCACCCTGTGGCGTGTGTCCTTGTATTTGATGAAGGCACGAGCGGCACGCTCGCGCCAGCGAAGGCCTCGCAGTGCCTCGACTCAGGCGAGGGAGAGGGTTGGGGAGAGGATATTAGGATTGTAAGATTGGAGGACCTCGGTTCGATCGGCTATAAACATTGTAGAGCAAGACAAAAGATGACCTCTCAGGAATGTGAAGAATATCGATTGTCTGTTCAAAAGGTGAAATAACATTCGTGGATACTTGGAGGCCATCTACAACTTGATGAACCATAAACCAACACAATGAACAAGTGTCGGCAGTATGATCGTGATGTGCGGATGGACAATCTTCATGCTGCGTTGTTTCGTGCGTATGCGTGTATTGCAATGTCGCACTCAACAATGTTGTGCTTATTGTGAGAAGAATGAAGATATGTTTGAGCAAATGTCCCATGTAAATGATGGCACAAATATAGTTCAAATGCAATTGTGTTGCAAATTAAATATAACAAAGTTGCATTTATGAACGAGGATGATATTGTGTGATGACGGACTGTAGATAGTCTTTGTCGATATGGGTATAGATTTCCGTAGTAGTAATGCTTTCATGTCCAAGCATATCTTGTACGGCACGAAGATCTGCGCCGCCTTCCACTAGGTGGGAGGCAAAAGAATGTCGGAAGGTATGGGGGCTAATATCCTTGTTCAATGCTATCTTATTTGCTAACCTTTTGATGATAATGAACACCATCACTCGTGTAAGTTGGGCGCCACGTCGATTCAGGAAGACAATATCTTCGGCGCCTGACTTGATAGCTAAGTGTATGCGGACTTCTTCAAGGTATATGCGTAAATATTTAATGGCTTGCTGACCGATGGGGATAAGTCGTTCTTTGTTGCCTTTGCCTTCTACTTTGATAAATTCGATGTCCAGGAAAAGGTTGGAAATTTTTAGGTTCACCAATTCGGAGACCCGCAGCCCGCACCCGTAGAGTATTTCCAGAATGGCTTTATTGCGCATGCCTTCAGGCGTAGACAAATCAATTGCGGCTATCAGCGCATCAATTTCTTGAATATTCAGTACGCTCGGAAGTTTCCGGTTTAGTCGTGGAGCTTCGATAAGTTCTGCTGGATTATCTTCTAATTGGTATTCTATCTGTAGAAAGCCAAAGAAAGTTTTTAAACCTGAAAGAAGACGTGCTTGCGTATAAGGGGAGATATTAAAATCGTTGATAAAGAGCAGAAACTTTTGAATGTCACGGGTCTGTATAGTGTTCAATGCAAGGTTCTTAAAGGAACAAAAA
This sequence comes from Sphingobacterium wenxiniae, assembly GCF_900116225.1. Taxonomy (GTDB): domain Bacteria; phylum Bacteroidota; class Bacteroidia; order Sphingobacteriales; family Sphingobacteriaceae; genus Sphingobacterium; species Sphingobacterium wenxiniae. The sequence goes on along the minus strand of NZ_FOZZ01000001.1, from coordinate 436,351 downwards.
GCCTCTAATTTGCTAACATCGTTCATGTAGGCATCAATAGAGTTTGGAGAAAGGCTACGCTCCAACTGTAGGTACCGCTTAAAATCCCGCTTGACAATGCCCCATTCCATAAGGCAAAGGTAGGAAATGTTATTTTGTTATTACGCATATACTTTTTATAGGGTAAATGTATCTTGGTTGTGGTTAAAATATATGGAGGGTTTAATTAAACAGTTTTTTAAGTCGCCTAGATCCCCGAAAGCTTTTGCTTTGACGTCAAGATAAGTGTGCCTGTATTATTATCCTCTCTCCAGCCCTCTCCAGAGGAGAGGGAGCGTATAGTTTGCTACCTGTCTAACTATCAAGGAAATTAATTGGTTTCCCTCTCCTTTGGAGAGGGATTAAGGGTGAGGACTATAAGAAAAAACTTTTTGATAACGCCCCTCTGTCCCGGCGAGGGACGGAAAGGTTGTGGAATGGGAAGAAATGACAATTGTCAAAATTAACCCTCTATTTCCCCTCAAAACAAAATTATTCCTAAGGGAGTGATAAAGTTTATGGAAAATTCGTAGATTTATCCAATACGATATATTTTTTGAAAGTAAACTATATTTAAATGAAGATTATTAAACCTATTGCGTTAGCTTTTTTATTGCCAACGTTGTTGCAAAGCGTAGAAGCTGCGCCAACGTCTATGACTTATGAAGCAAGACAAGTTCTTGTTCAGGATACCATTTCCTGGGATGCACCTTTGCCTTTTGACAACGAAGTAAAAACGGGGAAACTTGCCAATGGATTCCAATATTTTATCCGTAAGAATGTGGAACCGAAGGATAGGGTGACCATGTATTTGGCAACTAAAGTGGGGTCTATTCTCGAGACAGAATCTCAATTAGGCTTGGCACATTTTATGGAACATATGAATTTCAATGGTTTGAAACATTTTCCGAAGAATGCGTTAGTGGATTACTTGCAGAAAGCGGGTGTGCGTTTCGGTAGTGATTTGAATGCGTATACTAGCTTTGACCAAACGGTGTATCAATTGCCAATTCCTTCGGACGATCCAGATCTATTGAAAAATGGGCTACAGGTCATGCGTGATTGGGCACAAGATGCTCTATTGACGGATGAGGAAATTGATAAAGAACGAGGTGTTGTGTTGGAAGAGATGCGGGGTGGTAGAGGGGCGGCACAGCGTATGCGTGATCAATACCTACCTGTTATGCTGAACAATTCGCTCTATTCTAACCGCTTACCGATTGGTACGGAGGATGTTATTACCAACTTTCCTTATGACGAATTGCGTAAGTTTCATCAGGACTGGTACCGTCCGGATCTGCAAGCCTTAATTATAGTAGGAGATGTGGATGTAGAGCAAATGGAAAATGAAGTGAAGCGATTGTTCTCGGACATGAAAATGCCTGCAAATCCGCCTCAGCGTGTGGAGCATAAAGTACCTTTGCTGAATAAAAATCAATTTATTGCTGTTACTGATCCAGAAACAAGTTATACAATCGGTCAGATAACCATCAAGCATCCTGAAGAAAAGGTAACAACCGTTCGGGATTTCCGAAAACAATTGTCAAAATCGGTCTATAACAACATGCTGAATGCGCGTTTGAGTGAATTGGGACAATCTGCTAATCCACCTTATATACAGGCAATGGCGAGTGTAGGCGGTTTTCTAGCGGGTTTGGATGCCTTCAATGCGCTTTTCGTAGCGAAGCCTAATGAGTTTGAAAACGGATTCAAAGCTTTGGTGCGTGAGTTGGAGCGTGTGCAGAAGCATGGTTTCACCTCCTCAGAATTTGAGCGTGCGGTGTCGGCTATTCATAAAAATAATGAAACAGCTTATACGGAGCGGGATAAGAAAAAGTCGGACAGCTATGTAAACCGTTATTTGAATTACTACCTGGAAGATAGCCCGGCATTGAGCAACGAGGATAATTACCGGTTGAATAAACAGCTTTTACCAACATTGACACTGGAAGAAGTAGAAGACATTGGAAAGCAATACTATCTGGACAGCAACCGGGATATCATTATTATGGCACCGGAAAAAGAGAAGGAATCTCTTCCTTATGAAGCGAAAGCTTTGGCTTGGCTGAACGAGGTAGAGTCTGAACAGATAACGGCTTATGAGGATAAGGTTTCGGATTTACCGTTGCTTTCCAACGAACCTGTGAAAGGTGCGGTCGTTGAAAACAAAGCTATTGATGCTATTGATGCAAAAGAACTCGTTTTGAGTAATGGGGTAAAAGTCGTATTAAAGCCGACTACCTTTAAAAATGATGAAATCTTAATTAACGCTTACAGTCCTGGCGGAACTTCTTTATATAGCGATGTGGATTATTATTCGGCTTCGCACGCAGGGAGTTTGGTAAACAGTAGTGGTGTGGGACAGCTGAACACTATTGAGCTTCAAAAATACATGACTGGTAAGAATGTAAACATCAGTCCTTATCTTTCGGAAAGAAGTGAAGGTCTGTCCGGTTATTCGGACAAGGAAGGCTTGCAAACAGCTTTTGAAATGATTTACGGTTACTTTACCGAGCCACGTATTGAGGACGATGTATTCCAAAGTACTATCACGAAAAATCTGTCCATGATTGCCAATCGTGAAAGTAATCCAAGTTTTGTATTCTCCAAAACGGTAATGGAGAGCCTTTATGACGGTAACATTCGTCGTGTGCCAATTTCAGAAGATGGCGTGAAGCAGATTAACCAACAACGTGCCTTGGAAATCTACAAAGAGCGTTTTGCGGATGCTTCTGATTTTGTATTCACCATTGTAGGCTCGTTTACAGAGGATGAAATCAAACCTTACCTGGAGCAATATGTAGCATCTTTGCCAAGCTTGAAACGTAATGAGAAAGCGATAGATTTAGGTATCTACGAACCGGAAAAAGGTTTTGAACGCATCGTACACAAAGGGCAGGAGCAGAAAGCTACAGCTGTATTGACCTATTACGGTGATTACAACTATAATGAAGTCGAAAACCTTAATATGGATGCTTTAGAAAGTGTGCTATCCATTAAATTGATAGAACGTCTACGTGAGGATGAAAGTGGGGTGTATGGTACAGGAGCACGAGCATCTACATCCAAAGCACCTAAGGGACGCTATAGTTTTACGGTGTCGTTTGGGACAAGTGTCGATAAATACCAACCGTTGATTAACTCGGCGCTGGATGAAATCAATAAAGTGAAACAAAACGGTCCTGTGGCTACGGATTTGGATAAGTTTAAAATCGAGCAAAAAAGACAAATGGAGCTTTCGTTGAAAGAGAATCGTTTCTGGATGAGCCAGATTTCTGGCGCTTATCAGCGTGATGAAGACCCAACGTATATTACGCGTTATTTGCAGGATTTGGACAAATTGACGGTAGAATCTGTTAAAGAAGTCGCTAACAAATATCTGAAGGAAGATAAGCTATTTAAGTTTATCTTATTACCGGATGAGAAATAGTTTTTTACAGCCCACGATTTAAATCGTGGGCTGTTTTTTTAAGAGCAACAGTTCTTCTCTTTTGTAACAGGAAAGGTTTAAGTTTGCCATTATTCATGTTTTGTAAGATAATGAAAGAAGAACTCTTAAATAACCTGCATCATATTCAGGAAAGAATAGAAAAAGCTTGTATAAAATGTAATAGAAACCCCAATGAGGTAAAATTACTATTGGCAACTAAAACTGTATCTGCTGAACGTATCAAAATAGCATTAGAGGCAGGATATACGCTCATTGCCGAAAACAAGATACAGGAACTGAAAGAAAAGTACGAGGATTTAAAAGAAATTCCACATACCAACCATTTTATTGGGCATCTGCAAACCAACAAAATAAAAGATATTCTGAAATACGATGTTTCCTGCATTCAGTCGGTTGACCGCTTTGATTTGGCAGAAAAATTGCAGCAAAGATTAACGTTTGAAGACAAAACTATTGAAGTGTTTATACAGGTAAATACTTCGTTTGAAGACAGTAAATTCGGGGTACATCCTGATAAAGCCATTGAATTGGTCAGACAAGTAGCCCAATTTGACCGGATAAAAATTAAAGGTTTAATGACGATAGGCCTATTTAGTGCTGAACCTGAAAGAGTCCGCAAATGCTTCCGTTTATTGAAAGATATTCAACAACAGGTTGTTGCCCTGAATATTCCTACTGTGGGCATGCGGGAACTATCTATGGGTATGAGTGGTGATATGGAAATAGCTATTGAAGAGGGAGCAACAATAATACGCGTAGGCACAGCAATATTCGGACAGCGGATTTACCCTGATAGCTACTATTGGAACGAAAATAGGAATTAATTAACCAAATAAAAAAAATGCGCAACCTATTCAGTTGCGCATCTCAAAAAAAAATATCATGAAAATTATCCTAAATATGATTTTAGGATTTTGCTACGCGATGTATGGCGCAAGCGTTGCAATGCTTTGTCCTTGATCTGACGAACACGTTCCCGTGTTAAATTAAATTTCTCGCCAATCTCTTCCAATGACAATTGGTGGTTTGAACCTAATCCAAAGAACAAGACGATGATTTCACGTTCTCTCTCTGTCAAGGTAGCCAATGAGCGTTTGATTTCTTCAGACAAGGATTCATCAATCAAGATGCTATCCGTGTCGGGATCGCTGTTTTCCAATACGTCCAAGAGAGTGTTTTCCTCACCTTGTACGAAAGGTGCATCCATAGATACATGTCTACCCGAATTACTCAATGTGTCAGAAACCTTGTCAACGGTCGTTTCCAAGATGTCTGCCAATTCTTCAGGAGAAGGCTCACGTTCGTATTCTTGTTCCAATTTTGAAAAAGCCTTGCTGATTTTGCTCAATGAACCAACTTGGTTCAATGGTAAGCGCACGATACGTGACTGCTCCGCAATAGCTTGCAAAATGGATTGGCGTATCCACCATACAGCGTAAGAAATAAACTTAAAACCTTTAGTTTCATCAAAACGTTTTGCTGCTTTAATAAGGCCTAAATTCCCTTCGTTAATCAAGTCGCCTAAGGTAAGGCCTTGATTCTGATACTGCTTAGCAACAGAAACGACGAAACGTAAGTTGGTTTTTGTCAATTTCTCTAAAGCTACCTGGTCACCTTCGCGAATGCGTTGCGCCAAGATTACTTCTTCTTCGGCTGTAATCAAGTCTACTTTACCAATCTCGTGCAAGTATTTGTCCAAGGACTGGGACTCACGATTGGTAATGGATTGTGTAATTTTGAGCTGTCTCATTTAATGTATTAAATACCTTTCTCTTTGAAATGTTTGCAAAAATAGTAATTTTTCGCTAATATACCTTCATGTAATTGTAAATTAATTACTCATTTTGAGGTAGTTAAGATTGGAGGTCTGATGTAAATGTTGTAGCAAAAATTGTTCCAATTTGTTAAAAGATGATGTGAGAATTGATAATATATAAACGAATGGATGGTGTATGTCATCCATATTCATCCTTTACGGAAAGGCTTTTAATACAGTTTTTTGATAGTTTTTTAACCAATTTCAAAACAAAATACAGTTTAGGTTGTTCACAAAAAGTAAAACAGTTGATGAGTATTGAATAAAATTTAGAACGTTATGCCTATAAAAATTCATTTGAATGACATGATGTCAAAAAGGAAAATATCTTTGAATGAATTAAGTCAAAAGGTTGGTATTACCTTGTCTAATCTTTCGATTATCAAGAATCAAAAATGTAGAGCTATACGGTTAAGCACCCTGGCTAAGCTATGCGAAGTTTTGGATTGCCAGCCAGGGGACTTGATTGAGTACGTTAAGGAAGATTAGTTTTCAAATCGGTAACCACGTAGAAACTCAACGATATCCATTCTCTTTTTTCCTTCCATCTGCAAAGCCGTGATGCGGAGGCTACCATCCTGTGTAGCGAAAGTCAGAAAACTCTTGCCATCTGTGTCATATTGTCCGGCTTCTTTTTCTATAGATCCGGCTTTCTCTGCAGCGTATACCTTTAACGTTTTACCATCCAAATATGTGAAAGCACCGGGATACGGACTTAGTCCTCGAATATGGTTGTATACAATATCGGTTGGCTGATTCCAATTGATTTCACAAAATGGCTTAAAAATCTTAGGTGCAGATTTTAATATGTCATTTTCAAATTCTTCCTGTGGTGTGGGGTTGATGTTGTTACTCTTTATTGCATCTACAGTTTTAAGAAGTACTTCAGCACCTACGGACATCAGCTTATCATGCAGAATACCAGCTGTGTCGGTGTCTTCTATCTGCACCTTCTGCGAAAATAAGATGTTGCCGGTATCGATTTCATGTTGTAAGAGGAACGTCGTTACGCCTGATTCTTTCTCCCCGTTTATTATCGCATGATTAATAGGTGCGGCACCTCGATACTGTGGCAGAAGTGAGGCATGAACATTGATCGTGCCTTTAGGAGGCATGTTCCAAACCGCTTCTGGCAACATACGGAAGGCAACGACTACTTGTAAATCTGCCTGAAAAGAGGCTAATTCCTGCAAAAAATCAGGATCTTTTAATTTGATTGGCTGTAGGACAGGAATATTGTTTGATACGGCGAATTTCTTGACAGCCGACTCTTGCAGTTTTTGTCCACGTCCGGCAGGTTTGTCAGGTGTGGTGATTACGGCGACAACTTGTTCACCAGCTTGTAACAATGCTTCAAGTGATGCTACGGCAAAATCAGGAGTGCCCATAAATATAATACGCATGATGGGGAAATTAAAAAGTAAAAACCAAAAAATCTAAAAGCAGCACAAGTTTCCGTGTACTGCGTTGCTACCTTACAATTTTTATTAACTTTGCGAAGTTACAAATTATTTAGGCTTGAATTTTCCTTACTTTTTAGCTCGACGGATAACTTTTGCAGGACAGCGCACCTTCTCCAAATTGATTGTGCGGGTCACCATAGGCGCATTGGCATTGGCGATTTGTTCCATTATCTTGTCCGTTGCCATATTGAAGGGTTTCAAGTCGGAGATTATCGAAAAGCAACGCGCTTTCTTTGGGGATATCCTTGTTTTGAAAAATGATTTGAACACTTCTTATCAAAATACGCCTATCTATCTTTCAAGTACCGATATTTCCGAATTAAAATCGATAGAGACGGTACACTCCATTGTGCCTTTTGCCACAAAGGCAGGTATTATGAACGTAAATGGAGAAGTAGAAGGCGTCCTACTGAAAGGTATTGATAAAACGTATGACCAGCGTTATTTTCGTCGCAGTATTGTCCAAGGAGATACATTGGACTTTTCGAATAATGTGGATCAGCAGATATTGATTTCGGAATATCTAGCGAATCGTTTGCATTTGTCTGTGGGCGATAAGTTTGTGATGTATTTTGTACAAGAACCTATCCGTAAGCGCCCATTTACCGTTAAGGGAATTTATACAACGCATTCCGAAACGATGGATAAGACGTATGTCATTGGCTCGTTGGATTTGATTCGTAGGCTGAATAATCTGGATGAGACAGAGGTTGGTGGATATGAAATCCGTATTGCGCCGTTCGATTCGTTGGAACGAACTACGGAAGAAATTAATGAACATTTGCCAATTGAGCTTAATGCTTCTAATATTAAAGAGCAGGTACCGGATATATTTAACTGGTTGAATATGCTGGATATGAACGATAATATCATCTTCGTGCTGATGGTGGTCGTGGCTATCATCAATATGATATCTTCATTGCTTATCAGTATATTGGAACGTTCGTCCATGATTGGTATTCTCAAAGCGCTGGGTTATGCCAGTTCTGGAATTCGAAAGGTCTTTCTTTACAATTCGGTTTACATAATAGGGTATGGGTTAATGATTGGAAATATCGTTGCAATAGCACTTTATGTATTTCAGACCAATACGCATTTTTTTACGCTTGATCCAGCGAATTATTATATCGAATACGTACCGATGTTGATAACTTGGTACGAAGTTGTTTTTCTAAATGTAGCTGTCGCTACGATAGGTCTGTTGGCGTTATTTATTCCTTCTATGCTAATTGCGCGCATTTCGCCAATTAAAGTGATTCAGTTCAAATAGTGTTCTTTTTTGGTGAGAATTAGGAAATAATATTGATTTTCCTTATTTTTCACTGCACTTTGTTTGTGCCGTATTTATTAACAAGACACTATATTTTTACATGGATAAATTCTTGCATCATATTTCAGACGCCTTTTCTACACCTATTACCAATCCGGTATTGGTCTTTTCAATTATCTTAACCATTATTTTAGTTTCACCGATTATTCTACGACCTATTAAGGTTCCGGGGATCATTGGGTTGATTCTTTTCGGGGTGTTGTTGGGACCCCATGGTTTGAATTGGATAACCAAGATTGATAAGGTGACCTTGCAAGGGAGTGGGGTGGATGCTATTGATTTGTTCTCGACTATTGGCTTGTTGTATATCATGTTCATAGCAGGTCTCGAACTGGATATGAATGAATTTAGGAAAACGAAAAATAAGAGCTTTCTTTTTGGGTTTTTGACATTTATTATTCCTATTTCTATAGGTTTTCCAGTCTGTCATTACTTTCTGGGCTATGAATTACTGCCCAGCATTTTAATAGCCAGTATGTTTGCCACACATACTTTAGTGACTTATCCGATAGTCAACAGTTATGGTATTTCAAAACATGAAGCCGTGGCTATCACTATCGGGGGTACGATTTTGACAGATACAGCTGTACTGATTATCTTGGCGATTATCACAGGAGCTTCGCAAGGGCAGCTTAATCAGGAATTTTGGGTTACGTTAGGTGTTTCCTTTACTATATTTCTGTTTATTATGTTTGGCATCATCCCACGTATCGCCAAATGGTTCTTCCAGAAGATTGAAGCAGAAAAAACAGCACACTATATATTTGTCCTTGCCGTGGTTTTCTTTGCTGCTTTCATGGCTGAAATTGCAGGATTGGAGCCTATTATAGGGGCATTCGTTGCTGGATTGGCATTGAATAAGCTCATACCACATTCGTCTGCATTGATGAATAGGATCGAGTTTATCGGTAATGCTATTTTCATCCCTTTCTTCTTGATCTCAGTAGGGATGATTGTGGATATCAGTGTGCTGACGAAAGGGCCGATGGCACTCATTATAGCAGGAACACTGACTGTTGTGGCTGTTTTTGGTAAATTTCTTGCTGCTACCGCAACTCAGCTGATTTTTAAGTATAGTAAGAATGAACGAAATTTAATTTTTGGTCTGAGTAATGCCCATGCTGCTGCTACTTTGGCTATTATTATGGTGGGATATGAGCGTGAAATCATTGATGAAAATGTGGTAAACGGGACGATTGTCCTTATTTTGATTACCTGTATTATTGCTTCTTTAGTGACTGAAAATGCTTCAAAGAAAATCGTGATGGCAGGACATGTGGATAGTGATACCCCTGAAACTGTACCTGAAACTGAAGAAGAAATTCTGATACCGATTGCTAACTTGTCGAAAATGGAACCTATTTTGGATTTTGCGACACTCATCAAATCGGGTAAATCTAATCGTCCTTTGAATATTCTTAGTGTTGTTCCGGATAATGAACAGGCAGAAAAGAATCTTATTGCTGCCCGTAAGAATTTGGATAACATGGCCAAATATGCTTCAGGATCTGAAACTGAAGTTGATTTGATGACCACGATAGATCATAATATTGCGAGTGGTATCGGGCGTACATCGAAAGAGATTTTTGCGAATTGTATTATCTTAGGATGGCCGAGTGCAACTTCGTTTATCGAAAAGATTGTAGGCGAGAAAACCGAAAGTATTCTGAACCGTACGGACGCAAACTTGTTTATGTGTCGTTTGGACAAAACTTTATTGTCACATCGGAATATTACGGTATTTGTTCCGCCATTGGCTGAATCAGAATTAGGATTTGTTTTTTGGATGGAAAAGATGTTGAAACTGGCCAAAGAACTTACTTTGCCGCTTGTTTTTGTGTCTAATCAACGTACACAGGAAGCATTGGGAACTTTCTTGGAGTCGGTACAATCCAGTGTTCCGACGTCTTTCGAGAATTATGAGGATTGGGATAATATATATGGATTGGCGACCTTTAGTAATGCAGATTCCCTCTTGGTGTTTGTCTCCTCGCGCTATGGGGAAGTATCTTATCGGGATTCGCTGGACGGCTTGGCAAAGCGAGTGGGACGTTATTTCAAGAACCAAAATGTGATATTAATTTTCCCAAGCCGACGGGAATATCAACATATTGACGACTACGAAGATGTACAGGCGGCGCCGATATTCAAGAAAATCAGTAAAGAAATCGGAAATATGTTCAGTAAGGATAAGTTGTAGTGCGGGGATTATTTTTATAAAAATAGCTTAAAGATTTATTTTTCTTTTGCTACTTTAGTAAAACTAATTCAACTTTAAACCATATGGGCAATAACATTCTCAGTACATCGGATTATTTAGTTTTTCTTTTTTATTTTGTCGTTGTAGCATCTTACGGTATTTGGGTGTATTATAAAAAACGCTCAAAACTGGCGGGTGGTGATTCCAAGGACTACTTCTTGGCAGAAGGGTCGTTGACATGGTGGGCTATTGGGGCTTCACTTATTGCTTCGAACATTTCGGCAGAACAGTTCATCGGAATGAGTGGGTCAGGCTTTAAGATGGGCTTAGCGATTGCTTCTTATGAATGGATGGCAGCGATAACTTTATTGGTTGTTGCAGTGTTTTTTATTCCAGTTTATCTCAAGAACAAGATTTTTACCATGCCGCAGTTTTTGCACAAGCGCTACAACGGCACGGTAGCCATGATTATGGCTATTTTTTGGTTGATGCTCTATATTGTGGTCAACCTGACTTCTATTCTCTATCTGGGTGCATTGGCGGTAAGTAGTATATCGGGATTCAGTCTGGAATTCTGTATGTACGCTATTGCCATTTTTGCCATTATCATCACATTGGGGGGAATGAAGGTAATTGGCTATACAGATGTGATACAAGTATTTTTTCTCATTTTGGGTGGTCTGGCAACAACTTATTTGGCTTTGAATCTGGTATCCGAGCATTATGGAGGGGAAGGTATCCTGAGTGGATATAACACGATGGTGGATAAAGCATCGGAGCATTTTCATATGATTCTGAAAACGGATAATGAAAATTATTTGGACTTGCCGGGACTTTCCGTGATTATCGGTGGATTATGGATAGCAAATCTAAATTATTGGGGCTGTAATCAGTATATCACACAACGTGCATTAGGTGCTGATTTGAAAACTGCTCGGAATGGTCTTTTGTTTGCAGCTTTCTTAAAGCTCTTAATGCCTATTATTGTGGTTCTGCCTGGTATTGCAGCTTATGTGCTGTGGAAAGATGGTTTATTTCAGACCGAAATGTTGCAGGATGGTGAAGTAAATGCCGATCGTGCATATCCGGTATTATTAAATTTATTGCCTTCTGGTCTAAAAGGTTTGTCTTTTGCGGCGCTGACGGCAGCTGTTGTTGCATCGCTTGCGGGTAAAGCTAATAGTGTTGCCACAATTTTCTCTTTGGATATCTATCAAAAAGTATTCAATAAAACAGCGAGTGAAAAGCAGTTGGTTAATACAGGGAAGATCACTATTGTGGTCTCTATGATTATGGCAGTACTTATAGCTCCTCATTTAGGGATTGATAAAAAGGGTGGATTCCAGTACATTCAGGAGTATACGGGTTTTGTTTCTCCGGGAATTTTTGCCATGTTCATATTAGGTTTCTTCTGGAAAAAGACGACCTCCAATGCGGCCATGTTTGCTATGATTGGTGGGTTTGTATTATCCTGTGTTTTGAAATTCTTGCCGAACTTTATGGACTTATCTTTTCTGCACGGCATAGGTTTCTCGGTTATTAATCCTGCCAGCGGGTTGTATGAGATACCTTTCTTAGATCGGATGGCTATTGTTTTCGTTATCTGTGTGATGGGCATGTTCTTTATCAGTAAAGCTGACAATGCGAGAGGTATTGTTCCGAATGGCCTGGAAGTGGACACCAAGATGTTCAAATCGCATAGTGCATTTGTGGCGGGTGCTTTGTTGGTGGCGCTTGTTACAGCAGCGTTGTATTTTATTTATTGGTAGAGTATATAATAGTATTGAGTATTGAGATGTGGGTATTGAGATACTAAAAAAAGAGCTTCCGAAAATTTTCGGAAGCTCTTTTTTTTTGCGTATTGCCCATAGCTTGCAGCTTATAGACTAAGGTCTAAAGCTTAGTACCCCGGATTTTGTTGTGCTTTAATACCTGGGTTAGCATTAATTTCGTTGATTGGGATAGGTAGTAATGTTTTGTAGAAACTACGGTCGATTTGCTTAGGCCTGTGAGTAATGGCTAAGTTCCCCAACTCATCATTAAAGACAATCGTTTTATTCCAACGAATCATATCAAAGAAACGATGCCCTTCTCCAAATAATTCCTTACTACGTTCGTCCACAATGATATCCAGATTAATGTTGCTCGCCGTTGCGGGAGACAAATTAGGAGATCTTTTTCGTATGGTATTTAAATATTCTGCAGCTTTTGTTTTGTCAATATGCAAGGCTGCTTCGGCAGCAATAAGATAGATTTCAGATAGCCGGATAACTTTTATGTTGACGGCTGTACTGTTAGCACTTCCCTTATCGCCTTTGAGGTCGGTACTTCCACTATATTTGTAACACGCACCCATACGAGTAGCTGATGTTTCGTCGTTTGACATAACACCATGTCGAATATCGTCTTCGTCTTCATTTAATAGATTGATGAAGTTGTCACTTGCCATGAAATAACCTAAAATAGATGCTGACCCGTGACCCGCTCTACGGAAATAAGCTCCTAAAGAGGAGTTGATTAAATCTCCTTCGCTTGGAAAGATACCTAATTCAAAAATTGATTCGCTGCCAAACTGCCTTGTCCATGAAGTTGTCCAATCTTCATTGGTATACAACTGATAGCCACCACTGCTGATAATCTCTTCAGAAGCAGCTAATGCATTAGGATAGTCCTGCATGTACAAATATACGCGGGCTTGCATAGCTTTATTAGCATAGTAATTTATAAAACCGTTTGTTTTGGTTTTCGCCAATAAAGGTTCAGCTTCTTTTAAATCTTTTAGAATCTGTGTGTAATTTTCCTCCACGGTAGCACGTAGTTCTTGTGCACTCGCTTCCAACATGGTTGTTACGTTTGGAACTCCATAAGCGGATTTGTCATCATCATAGGATTTTCCGTATAGGCGAACCAAGTCGAAATAGATGACAGCACGTGCGGTCAGTGCTTGTCCCTTGAAGTTGTTGAAATTCTCGGAAGTTCCTCCTTCCTCTAACTTTTCTATGCTTTCAATTAAATTGTTGATCTGAGCGATAATGTGATACCCTTGCGACCATACGCCAGAATATGTGTTGGTTGCTTCTGCATGATTATATGCATATAGGTAATCGTAGCCACGTCCTTGACTGAACACGGCTAAATCACCACCTTTAACATCAGCATACAAAGGAAAATTACGTCCATAGTAACTGCCATCAGCCATTTTACTCATGATTCCAGTTAGGATAACTTGAGCATCTTGTGCTGTCTGTATGGATGTTGCCGCGTCACCAGAGTTTGTAGGCTTGACATCCAAAAAATCTTTACAGGAACTTGCAAAAATAATTCCTATAGATAATAATATAATATGTAGCTTTTTCATTTTTTTGCTCCTCTCGTATATTAAAAACTAAATTCTAGTCCAAATGTGTAGGTCTTTCCCATCGGCGTTTCCCAACCACGTGTTCCATAATTGTTGACTTCTGGGTCAGCATGTTTATATTTAGAGAACGTTAGTAGATTTGCTCCATTAAAATAAATACGAGCACTGTTAATACCTGCTTTTTTTGTGAAGCTGGCAGGAATTCGGTAAGCCAGGGAAATGTTACGTAGTCTCAAAAAAGAAGCATCATAGAGGTGTCGGCTACTCACTTGGTTTACATCTTCTAAATCTTGCCCAGAAACTTTAGGTAAGCTTCCGCTTTCTTTAATATCGGTCCAAGTCTCGTCAATAAAATATTGAGAGCGAATGCGTTCCCAATAATAACCATCATCTGCAACGTCACGTGAAGAAGCGTCATATAATTTTCCGCCTATCTTGTAGATGAAATTTAGCCCCACAGAAATACCTTTGTATTCTACATCGGTATTTATTCCTCCATACATTTTAGGATTTGCATCTCCCATGATGACACGCTGCGCTTTTCGATAATCCAAACTGACACCACGTCCATCAATTAAAAAGTCGCCATCGGTTGGATCATCAGGATTGTTTACAAACCACATGTTTTTACCATTGGTTTGGTCAACGCCAGCCCATTCAATACCAAAAAAGGCCAATGTAGATTCACCTTCTCGATAAATAAAGCGCGTGCGAGCGTCGCCTCCTGTAGGATCATTCCAGATAATATCTTGACCTTGTTCTTCTCCTTCTGCAGCGTAAAGCTTAACTACTTTAGAGCTAAGAAATGTTCCGTTGAGACTTGCACTCCAGCGCCAGTCATTCTTTTTTATGATGTCAGAACCTATTAAGAATTCCCATCCTTTATTATTGATTTGACCAACATTTTTCAATGTGGAAGAAAATCCTGTGATGGTGGAAATAGGGACATTTTGTAAAAGGTTTTTTGAATCTCTGTTAAAATACTCTACACTACCAAATAACTTATTGGCAAATAAACCGAACTCCACGCCTATATTCGTCTGGTAGTTTGTTTCCCAAGTTAGACTTGGATCAGCAACATTCGATAATCCTCCACCAGCTTGCTCCATATAACGATTTGTATAACTGGTCATAGCGCGCCAACCGAAGTTTGAAGTGGGTAAAGTTCCGTTTACACCATAGGATGCTTTGATGCGCAAATCATCTATGGCTGTAATCTCTTTCAAGAAGGCTTCGTTGTTTAATCGCCACGAACCAGCAATAGACCAAAAATTACCCCAACGATTTTCCGGCCCCAAACGTGAAGAACCGTCTCTTCTGAACGAAGCTGAAGCGTAATATTTTTCATTATAGTTATATTGCAATCTCGAAAGTACAGACATCATATTGTTACCCCAGCTGTAGGCACTTGCTTCCAATTCGCCTGCTGTTGCTACAGTATGAAGAGCTGATGAAGGGAGGTTTCTACCAGTTGCCCGGATAAACTCTGTATTGTTCTTTTCCGCTTCGAAACCAACCAAGGCATCGATATTATGACTTTGAAAGGTTTTGTTATAATTGGCCGTAGTGGAAGATACCATTTTCATGGTATTTGTAGACATTTCATGAACGACACCGTTAGTGGACTGACCTGTATAGTGTTTAGCACTGTAGTATAGGTGATCCTTTGTTTCTGTGTCGTCATAAGAGAAAATCGTTTTTATACTTAACTCTGGTAGAAGCCTTAATGTTAAGGATTCTACGGCTGAAATTTTTCTAGACTTAGCAGCATTTTCCCATTCTTTGTTATAATATAGAGGGTTATAAGCTAATGAACCATAACGGGCAGAGTATTCATCTCCTGTTTTATAATCTGTAGGCCAGTAGAAAGGCCATAGCAAATTCCGGGTTTGCATAAGGTAGTTTGTGCCCGTGTTGCGTGTGTCATTTAGTCCTATTGTTTTTTGGTGGGCTAGGCTTACGTTCGATCCAAACTCTAGATATTTGCCAATTTTTTGTGTTAAGTTTACCCTTCCGCCTATTCTATTATAATCGTTTTGAATCATACGGCTTTTATCCTGTGTATATCCAAGCGATGTATAATAGCGCGTAGTTTCTGTTGCACCACTTACTGAAAGGTCGTTCGTTTGGAAAATACCTGTTCTGAACAAGGCATTATCCCAATCGAAATAACGTCCGTCACGATTTTCTATCCCATCCGTTCTACCTTTGATATTTACATTTTCATACAGTCCTGGTCCATTAGTACTAAATTCATAACCATGTCGACCAAAATTATTATTAAAGCGATTCAATACCCATTGATTTGCTGCTTCATCAGATTGGCCACTGGAAGTACGAGAGTCATGCAATATACGATATAGTGTATTTATTTGTTCTTGTGGACCAGCAACTTCCCAGTTATCTGTAGCCCATGATGGCGTCATACTGATAGAAGAACGTAGGTCAATTTTAGGTTTTCCTTGTTTTCCTTGTTTGGTTGTGACAATGATGACTCCGTTGGCAGCCCGTGAACCATATAATGCAGAAGCTGCTGCATCTTTTAAGACTGTGACTGATTCAATGTCATTGGGATTTAATGTAGCCAGTACATTGTTGGAACTTCCAGAAACGTAGTCAGACATTTGTCCTACACTACCAGAAATCACTGGGACACCATCAATTACATATAAAGGGGAATTGGAGGCATTCATAGAACCGATACCACGGATACGTATCTCAGGTGTTGCCCCAGCCTGTCCAGATGTTGTTGTAACTTGAAGTCCGGGCACTTTGCCAATGAGTGCCTCTTGAAACGAAGGTTTAGGGTTATCTTTGATTTCTTGAGAGCTTACTGTCGCAGCTGAACCCGTAAATGAGGCTCTTGTTGCTGTACCATAGGCAACGACCATCACTTCATCGATGCCCCTTTCATCGGTTTTTAAGGCAATATTTAAGGTGTTTCGACCGGCTAAAGGTATCTCCTGAGTTTGATAGCCTACTGCGCTGATGATAAGTGTAGCATTGGAATTTGCATTAAGAGTAAATAGGCCACTTTCATTGGTTGAGGTTCCTTGGCTTGTGCCCTTGATGGTGAGGGTAACACCCGAGATAGGTTTCCCCTCGCTGTCGGTTACTTTCCCCGCAACCGACATTTGCTGTGCATTGACAACCTGCATGGCACTGCAGGCAATAATGCACATGGAAGTTAGTACATGTCTCTTCATCATAAATGAGATTTAGTTTATTAGAATTGAAAGTTAAGTTAATATTTTATGTTGTCAAAATTTTGTATATAAAAATGTTTTTAAATCCGAATTATTTTTCGAATAGTATGTGGTGTGTAGAATAATGTACAAAAAAAACACCTTCTACGATTTCCTGTAAGAAATGAAATGTAAAAGGTATTCTTGATTTTATAAAGTTAGTTGCTTTTTTCGGATACCTATTCCTGGCTCTTCCGAGAGCCTGCACAAGCCATTTTCGACTTGCATTCCATCGAAAATATCATTGCCGATGAGCAAAGCGCCATCTAAATCTGCCCAATCTACCAAAGGTGCTAATTGAGCAGCAGCAGAAATAGCACAAGATGTTTCGGTCATACAACCCAACATAACTTTCATGTCCAATGCTCGTGCTAGTTCCGCCATTTTCTTGGCCTCTCGCATACCCGTACACTTCATGAGCTTGATATTGATTCCCGTGTATACCCCTTGTAATTTGACGATATCGTTATAGCGTTGACAACCCTCGTCCGCAATGGTAGGGATGGGAGAGCGTTCGGTCAGCCAAGCCATATCATCAATTTGCTCCTTCGGCATAGGCTGTTCGAGGAACACAACATCCCTTTCTGCTAGCCAATGCGTCATCTCAAGAGCTTCTTCCTTGTTTTTCCAGCCTTGGTTGATGTCTGCACAAAGTGGGACATCGGTGACAGAACGAATCGTGTCAATAATCATTTTGTCAGTTTCTAGGCCGAGTTTTACTTTCAGTATTTTAAATTGACCTGCTTCGGCTACTTTCTTGCGAATCATATCCTCGGTGTCGATACCGATAGTGTATGATGTAGGTGGAATTAATTCAGGGGTTAAGCCCCAAATCTTGTAAAAAGGCTGTCCCATCAATTTGCCGAGTAAATCATGGAGCGCAATATCGACGGCTGCTTTTGCTGCGGTGTTTTTCTCTTGTATGTTATCTACATAATGTAGGATTTCTTCTGTCTGAAAGGGACTGTCGAAATGTGATAAGTCGATCTTGTTAAGAAAGCTGATAACACTTTCTTGTGATTCGCCGAGGTAAGGGGGCATACTTGCCTCTCCATAGCCGATGATTCCTTCGTATTCCAGCTCAGTCAGTACGACCGGCGTAGTCGTACGACTAAAGGAAGCTACCGTGAACACATGTCGCATTTCTAAGGTGAAAGGCCTGAAACGGAGGGTAAATTTACCCATTCTTTTTGTTTGCCACTGTGGTGTCGTCATATCCGATTTGTTGTTCCTCTACAATTGAATGATTAACTTTTTACTTATTATAATATTTGCTTTCTTCTATTTTTTTGATGGCTTTATCTGAGGAACCTACGTAGCGACGAGCAGCAACAACAGTACGTGTTTGGAAGTCATCGTAATTGTCCGCATCTTTTAGCATACTATTGATGCGCACTGTTCCTGCAGCATGTATAAATTCACCGTTGCCAATATAAAGTGCTACGTGAGTTACACGTGCATCTGGATTATTGTGTTTTCCAGCTGCAAAAAATAAAAGATCTGCTGGTTTAAGGTTTTTCATCGCTTTTTCAGCAGAAAAATCACGGTTTTCATCCAAGATATCTATAGGTTCCCCATGCAACACCTGTTGGGAAGCATCTCGTGGAATAATATACCCGTTCATATAGAAAGATGTTTTGGTGAAACCGCTACAATCGACTCCCTTCACCGATGTACCACCCCATAAATAGGGTAATCCGAGCATAGTCTTGGCACTTTTTAGGATGTTCTCCGTTGTGGCTTCACGTGTACTAAGCCATTGTTCAAAAGATGTAGCTTCTGCTTTAGGAATGAAAGCGATTCTTTTATCAGGATAAATGACTTTATAAAAATCTTTCTCTTCGCCTTGCAGTACCAATATATTGCCGTATACTAAATCAGAAACACGCTGACTTTTTATGTCGGCTTGGGAATAGGAACGACCAAATTCATTAGTGTAAATAATCTTTTGGCTTCCTTTCCAATTTTCTACTTCTACGGCATTCATAGGCACGACAGATGAGGTTGGTACCCAAGCGATATAACCTTCGGGTGTGCGTACACGGTAATCGCTGCCGTCTTTCTGTAACAGATCAACTTGTGTGCCTAATAATATCTGTGTTGCCATTTCAGCCGCATGGCTGGGTTTTGTGCGAAGGTTTGCTACTGAAAGGTTGATGATGCCATAAGGTCGATCTTTTACAGCTTCATGGGGGAGTAGCTCAACTGTTAATTTCCCTTCGATGCTGGATAAATCATGTTGTAATTGCTTTTGGATGTCTTTTTCCGTTGTTTGGATGATATACGTATTGGACGAAGCCTCTGCTTCTATGATTTCAACCAATTTTGTACGTTTGTCAGGGGCATGTGCTGCTTGTACGGCCTCCACCGTTTGTTTGACTTGGAAATAAACCGTAGAATCGGTTTGTGCTTGGGTATTTAAAGCAGAAAGCAATAATACAGTATAAATGGCTCTTTTCATGTGATTATTGGTTATTATTTTTTAAAAAAAAAGTGCTATAAAAGCAGAAATATAAAAATAATAAAAATGCGTTTTTTTGCTTTTTTTATTTGTGAGACTGCAATAGCAAACATAGTAAAAATATCCTTAATATTTTTTGTAATATTGTGAATATATTGAAGAATAGGATGAATTCAAGAAGAAAATTTATAAAGCAATCTCTTATCGGGGCAGTCTCTATGGCAGCACTTCCAGAACTGATTGCATGTCAATCCAATAGTAAGATGCAGAATCCTATTGTTATATCGACATGGGATTTTGGTGTTGCGGCTAATCAGGGTGCGTGGGAGGTGCTGAAAACTAATGGGCGTGCATTGGATGCCGTGGAGAAGGGCGTACGCGTGGCAGAAGCGGATTTATCTAATCCAACGGTAGGTAAGGGTGGCTATCCTGATCGTGACGGACATGTCACGTTAGATGCCTGCATCATGGATGAATTGGGGAATTGTGGTTCTGTTGCAGGACTGGAGCATATTGCTCACCCGATTTCAGTGGCGCGATTGGTCATGGAAAAAACACCACATGTGATGCTCGTAGGAGAAGGAGCGCTGCAATTTGCTTTAGAGCAAGGATTTGAAAAGGAAAACCTGTTGATTCCCTCTTCTGAAAAAGCATGGCAGGAATGGTTGAAAGAAAAAGAGTACAAACCTATCATGAATATTGAGAATAAATCCTTTAACACAGAGCGTTTGCCCGGGAATCAATATAATCACGATACTATTGGTATGCTAGCTTTAGATGCCAACGGTAATTTGTCTGGTGCTTGCACTACGAGCGGCATGGCATTTAAGATGCGTGGACGGGTAGGGGATAGCCCGATTATTGGAGCAGGACTCTACATTGATAACGAGGTGGGTGGAGCTACATCTACAGGTGTTGGTGAGGAAGTTATCCGGACTGTCGGGAGCTTCTTAGTAGTGGAATTGATGCGTCAAGGATATTCTCCCGAAGATGCTTGCCGTGAAGCCGTGGAACGTATCATCAAGAAAAAGCCGGAAACTGCAAAAGAAATTCAAGTCGGTTTTCTTGCTTTGAATAAAAAGGGGGAATACGGTTCGTATGCTTTGCAAAGCGGTTTTACGTATGCCGTTTGTGACAGTCAAAAACAGGATTTGGTTATTAAGGGAAAACATATTTTTTAGTGGAGATTGGGAACTGGAGTCTCGAATTAATAAAGAAAATAAATGAAAGCAACATTTGGTGGAGGATGTTTTTGGTGTACAGAAGTCATCTTTCAGAATACAGACGGAGTAACATCGGTGATTCCGGGTTACATGGGTGGTAAGACTGATAACCCAACTTATAAAGAAGTATGTCAAGGGGACACGGATCATGTGGAGGTCGTGCAAGTGGAATTTGATGCAGCAAAGGTAGACTTTCAGGAACTACTGAAAATCTTTTTTAAAACACATAACCCAACGACACTGAATAGACAGGGTAATGATGTGGGTACGCAGTACCGTTCTGTCGTTTTTTACCACGCAGAAGAACAGAAACAGCAAACAGATCAGATGATAAAAGAGCTGGAAGAAGCCAAAGTATTTGCTGATCCTATCGTAACGACTGTAGAACCTGCGGAAACCTTCTGGGAGGCGGAGGACTATCATCATAACTATTTTAACGACAATCCAGGAAATCCGTTCTGTGCAGCTGTTATAGCCCCAAAATTGCAGAAGTTTTTAAAAGAATATAAAAAATAGCTGGAAAGCATTGCGAAGGATTTTTTAAGAAATAGAGGTGTAAATAATGAAAATACAAGTAATCTATTGTTTTCTTTTCGTTTTTACACTGTCCTGTGCCAGTAAGAGGGTGCGGAAACCTCAACAGCAGACTCCTGTTCAAGTCGCAGAAACGGCTGTTGCAGCTTCTTTGTATTTAGAAGAAGATGTTAACCCTCGAAGTCCTGCGTATGGTTTTGAGCCTTTTGATGTAGAGCAGGTGGACGGCTTTTATGAAGTCTTTGAGTTTGAGGCTGGTTATCCCTTTAAAAATGTAGTGCTTGCGGAAGAACCGGTTGTAACTAAGAGCGATATTGAAAAAGCAAAAACTGGATTTGACGATTATATTGGGAGGCCCGTTATAAACATAGAACTTACAGAAGAAGGAGCAACGAAGTTTGAAGACCTCACAGAAGAAAATATCGGGAAACCTATCGCTATTGTGATTGGTAAAAAAGTAATCATGATGCCTGTAGTTAATGAGAAAATTCCCGGTGGAAGAATTCAGATTTCCGGTAATTTTACCTTGGAAGAGGTAAAAGAGATGGTGAAGGTGTTGAAAAGCAAATGAGGTTTCTAAAATTTTTTAGAAACCCCATTACTTTTAAAATAAGGATGTTTGCCCGCCATCATCTAGATTAATGTCGTCGGGATTGGTGATTTCAAATTTGATATCTTCCTTTTTACCTTCCGTTGTTATACTATTTTCAGATGCAGGGGAATCATTTTCGGCAATAGGCTCCTCTTCTTCTTTAACTGCGGGGGTATTCTCAGCTTTTTTGCTCAGATCCAGTTCCTCTGTAAGCAACTTGACTTTCTCTATAGTGTGGAAGGAAAGTCGGTTGCCTTGAGCCTTCATCCCTTTGATATCGATAATTTCGTTCAATGGTTGATCCAAAGATTCCGGAGTTTGGGATTTGCCTTTCAGGATATCCAGATGCACGACAGGTTCCTGTGCATTTGTCAATAAGATAAGTTTAGAGCCTGGAGAGTCGTTGATAAAAGATACTCTTTTGCCAATGGGCTGGTCTTCAAATTTAAATCGCTTAACCAGATATGTCCCGCTTTTCCCGTCCTGATGAATGGCTGTGTAAATATGATCTGGCTGATATTTTTCCATTTTTAGCAGCTTAT
Organism: Sphingobacterium wenxiniae; assembly: GCF_900116225.1. GTDB lineage: Bacteria > Bacteroidota > Bacteroidia > Sphingobacteriales > Sphingobacteriaceae > Sphingobacterium > Sphingobacterium wenxiniae. The sequence continues at coordinate 414,118 of NZ_FOZZ01000001.1, read as the reverse complement.
CATCAAAGTGGTTACTCAGATCGAAGGATGAAAATTCGTATGATCCATCCGGATGAACAAGGAGTATTTTGTCGTCTCCGTCAAATTCACCTAAGTAGCGGCCTCGCTCATCAGCATTCAACCGTTTCAAGATGTTATCAAACCATATTTTACGACCCGCTAGGGTAGAAACGCCTGCACTTTTGAAAGTAATCTTTTTAACAGGGTACTTGGAAACAATATTACCTTGCGAACTACGCCCTTTGATAGCAATCTCTGCAAAATCAATATCGAAGGTTAATTTGCGTAATTTAGAATGGGGCTTTAACTGTATATTGACAATTTCAGCTTCGCCATTCGGATTTGCTGTAAAATAAAGGATTTTTGATCCTTTTTCTCCTTTACTGACATCGTATTCCTTGTCTCGGGTAACAGCTGTTACTGAAAACCGTTTAACATAACTGGTTCCTGAAGGGCCATCTTTGTAGATTGCGTTGTAAACGGTACGATCATCCCCTTTTTTGAATACTGCTACATGGATAATATCTTTTCCGACAAATACTTTATCTTGGATTTTTGTAACTACGTACTTTCCGTCTGCACGAAACACGATAATATCATCAATATCTGAACATTCGGATACAAACTCATCTTTGCGCATGGCTGTGCCGATGAAGCCTTCTTCACGATTGACATATAATTTAGCATTGGCCAAGGCAACTTGTGTAGCCTCTACCTTGTCAAATATGCGGATTTCGGTTTTGCGCTCCCTGCCTTTGGCAAATTTTGTACGAAGATGTTCAAACCAGTCGATGGCATATTCTGTCAGATTACGAAGGTTTTTCTTTACACCTTTGATTTCCTCTTCCAATGCTTTCATCTGTTCATCTGCCTTTTTAACATCGAAGCGCGTAATACTACTCATCGGTTTGTCGATAAGTCGTTTATAATCTTCGGGCATGATCTCCCGATAGAATTGTGGAAAGAATGGTTCAAAAAGACGGTTTAATACCTGCACTACTGTGTCAAAATCACCTGAGTTTTCATAGTCTGGATGCTTGTACATACCCTCCTGAATGAAAATCTTGAGCAAGGAACTGAAGAATATTCTCTCCTGCAATTCATGTAGCCGAATTTCCAGTTCACGTTTCAGTAATGCTTTGGTTTGCTCCGTATTTTTAATCAAGATATCGTTCACACTCATAAAGTGTGGTTTGTTATCGATGATAACGCAGGTGTTCGGTGAAATGGATGTTTCACAGCCTGTGAAAGCGTACAGCGCATCAATCGTGACATCGGGGGAAATGCCTGATGCTAAATGAACGATAATCTCCACGTTTTCAGCGGTATTATCTTCTATTTTTTTGATCTTTATTTTACCTTTTTCATTGGCCGCTACAACGGAATCAATCAAGCCTCCAGTTGTTGTGCCATAAGGTATCTCGGTGATTGCCAGGGTCTTTTTGTCGCGTTCCTCAATTTTTGCACGGACACGAATTTTGCCACCACGGCGACCTTCATTGTAATTGGTCACATCAGCAAAACCTCCTGTCGGAAAATCAGGGAATATATTTGGACGTTCACCTTTTAGCACTTGTATGGAACCGTCAATCAGCTCGATGAAGTTGTGAGGCATGATTTTCGTCGCTAGTCCTACAGCGATTCCTTCCGCACCTTGTGCCAGAAGTAATGGGAACTTAACGGGTAGGGTGACAGGCTCTTTATTCCGACCATCATAGCTGAGTTGCCATTCGGTAGTGTCGGGGTTGAAAACAACTTCGTTTGCGAATTTCGAAAGCCGTCCTTCTATATAACGAGGCGCAGCAGCCGAATCTCCTGTAATCGGATCTCCCCAGTTTCCTTGACAATCGATCAGCAGATCTTTTTGCCCTAGTTGTACCATGGCATCTCCAATGGAGGCATCTCCATGTGGGTGGTATTTCATGGTATTACCGATGACATTTGCAGCCTTGTTGAAACGACCGTCATCCATTTCCTTTAAGGAATGTAGGATACGGCGCTGGACAGGCTTGAACCCATCGTTGATATGTGGAACTGCACGATCTAAGATAACATAAGAAGCATAATCAAGAAACCAGTTTTCATACAACCCGGATAAGGGTATGGTCGTACTTGCCGATTCTTGTTCTTGAGGTATCAAGTCATCTTGGTTATTCTCCGAAAAGTTTGTTTCTTCAGTCATGGACTAATAATAGTTCTATATTTTATGCTTACTGTTTTCTGAAAGCATGTAAAAATAGCAAAAAATCCCTGAATTATGAGATGAGGCGAAAATGTGTATCAGGGTAAACGTGATTGAAGAAAGGTCTCTGTTATTCTCTCTTTTGTGTGAAGATACATGTGAAAATGAGAACATTTTAAACAAAAATGTGGGTAAACTGTTAATTATTAAAACGGAATCTGGTCTTTTTTAAGATTGGAGACATTTTAATAGTGTGGAAATTAAAAGTATTTAGTTATGAAACATTTAATGAGAATAGCAGCTGTATTATCTTTTGTAGGCTTATTTATGGCTTGTCAATCCGGCACGAACAATGCAACAATGACTGATGAAAATACTCCCGGCCCGGTGAGTGAAGCAGATCAGTCCCGATATAATCTGAATGCATCCGATAAAGCTCTATACGGCACGACCGATACGTTAAATCAGGATTCCTTATCGACCTTAGATAGTTTATCACGGGATAGCTTGTAAAAGAATTCCATATGGAGCCCGCAAACTCCTCTTTATAAAAAGATCCGTAGCTACTTTGTAGAACGCTACAGATAGTAGAGGGATTTTTATAGAAAAACCTATAAGGTTTTCGAAAACCTTATAGGTTTGACCACGGATTGTCCCTATCTTTCGTATTTAGCGAAGTGACACGAAGGGTGTACACTAAAAGCAGTCTCCGACTGCTGGAATTTATGTAAGAATTTGAAAAAGAAGGCCGCGAATTTTTTTGCGGCTTTCTTTTTTTGTAAAATCTATAAATAATTCTACTACATAGAAAACGTTTTCGTGAGTTGTGCAATCGATTGACTGCTTTTGAAGTTATATTATTATGCTTTTGGGTTAATACATTAGTCTTGTTAAATAACCCAAAACAATCAATAGTATGAACCAAAATTACACATCAAAAAAACAAAGTCGCCTCTATTGGAAGTTGGCGTTTTTGTTTCCAGTGCTGCTTTACTCCGTAGATGAAGCGAAGGCTACGGAATTTGGAGAGCGCGCTGATTTTTCTACCGTGATGCTTGTCCAGACATCGGTAAATGGAAAAGTAGTCGATCAGGAAGGAAATCCTGTGGTAGGCGCTACGGTAACGGAAAAGGGCACGACCAATGCAACCACGACCGGTGCAAACGGAGAATTTTCATTAAATGTATCACGAGCGAATGCTACCCTTGTTGTGAGTAGTATAGGGTATAAACCGACTGAAGTGATTGCTGGTTCGGGTACGCTTTCCATAACTTTAGAATCTGATGAGAGTGCATTGGAAGAAGTTGTTGTCGTGGGATTTGGTACACAGAAAAGAACTAACCTAACAAGTGCAGTTTCCGAAGTTGACCCTAAGTTACTTCAGGATCGACCATCCCCCACAGTGGTTAATATGTTGCAAGGAGCATCACCAGGCCTTGTCGTTACCAGAAACTCAGGAAGACCAGGAAATCAAGGCCTAAATATTCAAGTTCGTGGGGCGACTTCAGCAAATGGAGATGTACCTCCTTTGGTTGTTATCGATGGAGTAGTGAGTTCCGAATCTACTTTCATGGCCTTGAATCCGAGTGACATTGCAAATATCAGTGTCTTGAAAGATGGTGGTGCGACTGCTATTTATGGTGCTCAGTCTGCTGGCGGGGTATTGTTGGTGACGACTAAAAAAGGTGAAAAAGGACGTTCTCGGATTTCGTTGATGAGTAATGTTGCATGGCAGCGACCAGGTAATATTCCAGATAGGTTGTCGCTTGTTGAGGAAATGAAATACATGAACCTTGCACGTGCGAATGCCAATTTAGCTCCCGAGTATACCGATGAAGACCTGGATTATGCAGTTAATGGGCCTACATTTGTTCTCGGATCAAATGGGCAATGGCGTACATACAATCAGGAAAATATCATTGATCAAGTGGTCAGCAAATCATATAACCTATATAACAATAATGTGCAGTTCTCGGGTGGAAATGACAATGTGACCTATATGGCATCTTTGGGGAATATGACCCAAAATGGTATGTTCAAGGTAGGTGATGACAAGTTCTCTCGTTGGAATGCGCGTGCTAACATCTCTGCACGGGTAAACAAAAACTTTAAATTGGACATCGGAAGTGCGTACATCGATCAAGCGAACGATATGCCTCAGGATGGAGGCTATGGCATCGAGGGTGGTGGTAACAGTATTTTGCGCCAGTTCTTTTCTTCCCGGATGCGTTTTCCTTTATTGAATGAGGACGGGACATATTACAGAAGCGGAACTTCGTCGGCATTTGGTTATGCCTTGATGAAGGACGGTGGTTTCAATACAGATAAAAGAGGTACGTATTTCAATAATGTAACCGCTACAATTGATAACTTGGTTAAAGGGTTAGAAGTCCGGTTGATGTATGGTCGTGAGGATGAGCAACGTGAATTCAGGAACTTTAGAAGAACGGTAACGTTCTATTCCGGTCCGACAGCATCTACGGCAAGCCAGTTGAACAATCCGAATAATTATTCTATTGAAAACCAGAAAATAAGACGGGTCAATTATCAGGCGATTGTGGATTATGATTTGACGATAGCGTCAAACCACAATATTCACTTGATGGGAGGTTATCAATTCTTTGATTATGAAAAGAAGCATCTTTTTGCAAGTACACGTAATCTTTACGTGAATGATAACCCAAGTCTTAATTTTACTTCCGATCCGGCAAATAAGAGCCATTCTCAACATGCTGAAACGGAGAAAATGCAATCGTATTTTGGAAGGTTCAATTATAACTTCAAGGAAAAATATCTCTTCGAAGCCACAGTTCGTAGCGATGAAAGCTCACGTCTTTCCGCTGGCAATAGAGTAAAAGTATTCCCTTCTTTCTCTGCCGGATGGAACATGGTAAAGGAAGACTGGTTTGGCGATATTTCGCATATAGTTAACGAAATCAAACCGCGTGTGTCTTGGGGTAAAGTTGGTTCTAAGACCGGAATTAGCTATTACGATTATATAGCGCAATTGTCTACGGCGACTAACATTGTGCTTGGTGATTCTCGGCAGACTGCTATTTCACAAGGATTGATACCAGCCACTAATTTAAGCTGGGAAACTATCGAGACCAGAAACTTCGGAGTAGATTTTAGTTTCTTAAACCGCAAGCTACGCGGATCGTTTGATTACTTCAATAAGTTCAACAACAATATGTTGGTGAATGTCAGCTTACCTGCTACCGTGGGTATCGCTATTCCTAAATCAAATGATGGTAAATTAAAAACCTGGGGTTGGGAAGCGGCTTTGTCCTATAGCGACATAGTTGGACAGGACTTCAACTATAGTGTAGCATTTAACCTTGCGGACAACCAAAACCGTTTGATTAAATACGGTGGTGCGAACGATGTTATTGCCGCAGGTATAAATAATCTTGTTGAAGGTTACGCTTTGAAATCGATATGGGGATATAGAACAAATGGCTATTTTCAGACAGATGCCGATTTGGCTAACGCTCCAAGCTATGCACGCCTACGAAATGCTGCAGGCGTACCGGGCTTAGGTGATGTGCGCTATCTGGATGTAGATGGTGATGGTGAAATCAGTATTGGTGAAGGTCGGTTAAGTAACTCGGGAGATTTGGTTTACTTGGGTGATATAAATCCGAGATACCAATACGGTTTGAATATTAACTTGGGTTATAAAGCTTTTGATTTCAGTCTCTTTGTTCAAGGTATTGGTAAGCGGAAGTTCAAACCAAGTAATGAATTGATTCAACCAGCATTGTACTCATGGTACTTGCCGATGGATTTCCAGATGGATTACTGGACACCAGAAAACACTGATGCAGCATTCCCGCGTCCTTATCTTGAAGGAAATCAAAACTTTCAAGCATCTGACAAGTGGTTTATCAGTGGTGCATACGCGAGACTAAAGAATATTCAATTGGGATATACATTGTCCAAAGAGAAGATTCAACGATTGCCTTTCTCTCGTGTGCGATTCTACGCTTCGGGCGAAGACTTGCTTACTATATCGAAACTTGGTGTATTTAAAGGAGTAATCGACCCTGAGATGAAGCCTGAGGATGGAAAAGTATCTCCATATCCTTTTGCAACTACGATTTCTTTTGGTTTAAACCTTGACTTTTAATTGGAGAACATAATTATGAAAACAAGAATATTTTATATGTTATTAGCCAGCCTGTCCTTGGGCAGTGTTGTATCCTGTGATATTGAAGAGATACCGGAAACAACAGTGAGTGATGCTAATTTTTGGAATTCAGCAGCTGATATGCGTTTGGCAGCTAACTTTTTCTATACCACTTTGCCGGGACTTACCAGTGGTGATGTGTCGCAAGACAATTGGTCAACTGATGCATATCCGAATACAAACGGAAACCCTATTAGTGATGGTTCACGAAGCGCTCCGGCTGAAAGTACCGATTACAACTACTATAATATTTACCAGGCGAATAAGGTCATTGAAAAAGGACCGGAGGTTATTAATAAAGGTGCAGATGCCACACAAGTGAACTGGTATGTTGGTGAGGCTCGTTTCTTTAGGGCGTTTTATTATTTTGAAATGCTGAAACGTTTCGGAGGTGTGCCTTTGATAACGAAAACGATGAGCGTAGACGATCCGGATATTTTTCTCCCAAGATCAAGCCGTGATGAAGTACTTAAGTTGATTTATGAAGACTTGGATTTCGCAATTAGTGTCCTTCGCTCGGCAGATGAATTAAATGCGGCAAAGGAGTATGGTCGTATCTCCAAAACAGGTGCGGAAGCATTTAAATCCAGAGTAGCTTTGTTTGAGGGTACACGAATGAAATTCCACCAATATGGCGACTATAGAGCACATCTAACTTTGGCTAAGGAAGCTGCGGAATCGGTAATTTCATCAGGACAACATGCCCTTTTTAGCAGAGCTGCTGCAGGAGAACACGGCGAAACACAAAATGATGCTTACTTCAATTTATTTCAGGAAGCAGGTGATGGTAGAGCCAATAAAGAAAACATCGTAGTCAAAGTGTATGGCTTAAGTAGGGAAAACAGTATAATCTCTACTCCTGTACAGCGGTATTATGAAGGAAATACGGTTGTTCCTACTCAAAATTTTGTAGATTATTATTTAATGGCAGACGGTTTGCCAACTTCAAAATCTCCGTTGTACCAAGAGCCGAATGAGACCATGACACATGCGGAATATTTTGAGAAAAAAGACCCAAGAATGAGCTTCACACTGTTCAAAAGAGGTGATGAATTTATTTCTAGTAGTGATTATACTATTCCTAATCCATCTTTACAACGAAGTGGATACGGTATTCGAAAGTATGCAAATAAAGAGTTCTGGGCTTTGCAAGCATCTTATGTGGATAAACCCATTATTCGTTATGCGGAAGTTTTATTGAACTATGCAGAGGCTGTTTACGAGTTGGACGAGACTATTTCTGATACGGATTTGGACAAAACTATTAATTTAATTCGGGAACGCTTACCGCAGGTTAATATCGGAACTTCAAGCAATCCTCAATTTGTTTCATTGCCAAAATTGACCAATGCTTTCGTTACTACAAATGGCTTGAATATGCGTGACGAGATCAGACGGGAGAGAAAAGTAGAACTCTCTTTTGAAGGCTTTGCGTATTGGGATTTGTTGCGTTGGAAAACGGCTGAAATTGAGTTGCCTAAAACACTTTATGGAAGTTATCTGTTCAGCGAATATCTGACAGCAGAAGGTCAAAAATGGGCTGAAGATACACCTGTGAATGACAAAAATTATATTATCTTACAGGCTTCCTCTTTACGGAAATTTGATCCGGATCGGGATTATCTATGGCCATTACCAATATCGGAAATCGCCAAAAACCCTAAATTGGAACAAAATCCAAAGTGGTAAATACAGAAATATAATGGAAACGGAGCTTAAAGCTCCGTTTTTGCTTTATAAAAACCTCAGCCTGCGGTTGCGTTGACTATTATAGATACCAAATCTTCCCGACACCCAATAACTAACCAAACAAGCTGTAGCAAACCATAATACAGCCTGCGGACCAAACAGCTCCATTCCCATGATGCAACAGGCTACAGGTGTTTTGGTGCATCCTGAGAAAACGGCGATGAATCCCAAAGCAGCTAATAGCACTAAAGGCAGAGGGATGAACAGGAACAAAGCATTACCCAAAGTTGCGCCAATAAAGAATAACGGTGTTACCTCACCCCCCTTGAAGCCTGCACTTAAGGTTAAGGTGGTTAACAAGACTTTGATAAGAAAGTCATATGTAGGAAGCTGCTGTTCAAAGGCTTCGAGGATGGTCGGGATTCCTAAGCCGATATATTTGGTTGAACCTGATAAATAAACTCCTAGTGCGATGATCACACCTCCAATAAATGGACGCAATAATGTCCATTTGATTTTACGAAATGCCGTGGAAAACCATTTGCCACATAAATGAAACAGGATAGCTACTAATCCACAGATGACACCAACAACGACTATCCAGCCCCAAGTTGCCCAGGAAAAAGCCGGTGGTACTTCAACATGGGGATAATGCGTATGTAAATCACCATATAAAGAACAGACTACGGATGAAAGATGTGCCGTCAATAGGATGGGGATTATACCTTTCCATCGCCGCTTTCCCAACCGAACGACCTCCATGCCAAATATTGCTCCTGCCCAAGGTGTGCCAAATAAGGAGGCAAATCCTGCTGCCATTCCGCACATTAGTAAGATTCTTCTTTCTGCTTTCGTAAAGTTGAAGAAACGGGAGAACTGATCTGCTATGGAAGCACCGTATTGCACGGCTGTTCCCTCACGCCCGGCAGATCCTCCGAAAAGATGGGTTATCAAGGTCGTCAGTATAATGAAAGGCGACATTCGGAGAGGCATTCGTTTTTTTGGATGATAATACTCCTCCAGGATCAAGTTATTGCCTTTGTTTGCCGTACCGCCATATTTTTGATAGAGCCATACGATAAATATACCGGCAAAGGGGAGTAGAGCAATAACCCAGATATGAGATTCCCGAAAACTTGTGACGGCATTTAGTAATACCAAAAACAGAGCAGAAACAGAACCGACCACGGCTGAAACAAATAAAATGGTGCAAAACCATTTGAATAGAAAAGATACATTGTTGTTCGCTGATTTCATCTTACTTTATGCAATAAAAATTACGTTTTGAAATATTCAAAATAAAGTAGACGTCATCAGCTTCTTGGGCGGTTAAAGGCAGACATCATTGCCATTTATATAGGCAAATGTAAACTTTTGTTTTGGAATACACAATAGTGCATCCCGACTTCAACAGGATAAACTAAAACACCATAAAAAATGCTTTCAGAACAAACAGTCGTCCTATTGGCACTGCTTCGACACCTCGCCAATGATGGGTTTGTTCTGACGACTTCAATAAAGTATACATCTTTTACAGAATAAGCGAAAAATAAATAACTTTACACCTTCAAATTTGAAGACATTGAAAACATCGACAGTAGCCCCATTTACATCTTATCAAAAGTTTGTTATTGCTATTTTAGCCCTTATATTTTTTACTGTTGTATTAGACTTTATGGTTTTGTCTCCATTGGGAAATATCCTGATGAGTACCATGAATCTTAGCACTCAAGAATTTGGTTCTGTTGTTTCGGCTTATGCTATAAGTGCATGTTTATCAGGATTTCTGGCAGCTGGCTTTGCAGATAAGTACGATCGTAAAAAATTATTGTTATTTTTCTATACAGGCTTTGTTATCGGTACGCTTTTCTGTGCCTTGGCAGATACTTATGTTACTTTGCTTGCTGCTCGCATTTTCACAGGTATATTTGGAGGAGTTATTGGTTCTATTTCCATGGCTATAGTGACGGACTTGTTCGTTTTGGAACAACGGGGAAAGGTGATGGGATTAATTCAGATGTCTTTTGCCGCAAGTCAGATATTGGGTATTCCTTTGGGATTATGGATGGCTACACATTGGGGCTGGCACTCTACATTTTTCGCACTTGTGATTTTGTCCCTGTTTATCGGAATTGCGGTAGTGTTCAAATTGAAGCCCGTCACTGAACATTTGAAATTTCGGAATAATAAAAGTCCCATCTTACATCTATGGCATACGATTAAGCGAAAGGATTATAGAACTGGATTTGTTGCTATTATGCTCCTCTCCATGGGCGGTTTCATGATAGCTCCTTTCAGTAGTGATTTTTATGTTAATAATGTGAAAATAAATATTGAGGATGTCCCAATTATATTCATGTGGAGTGGTATTGCTTCAGTCTTTATCATGCCTTTAATCGGTCGATTAAGCGATAGGTTTGATAAGCTGAATTTATTTGTTATTGGGACTGTAATAGCCTGTGTTATGGTGATTATTTCAACGAATTTAGGCCCTACACCTTTGTGGAAAGTGGTTATTATCAATATTTTGATGTTTGTGGGGATAATGAGCCGGATGGTTCCGTCCCAAGCACTCAATTCTGCCGTCCCGGAAGCGGAAGATAGAGGGGCATACATGAGTGTCAATTCCTCCTTGCAGCAACTGGCAGGAGGTCTAGGTGCTATATTCGCAGGTTTCATTGTAGTAAAGGCAGATGCGACTAGTCCTTTAAAACATTTTGATACTTTAGGTTATGTAATGGTCGTCATTATGCTGTTGTGTGTTTTTCTCATGTGGCGAGTCAATAAAATGATTAATGCCAAAAAATAACCGATCGTTGCTCCATGATGTATTTATGCAATCTCATGGGGGAGTTAACCAAGGGTTAAACACTTCTTTGTGCTGTTTGGGGCCATATCGTGCTATGTGTGCTCAAATCGTCTAAAAGAGGCCTTATTTGAAAAATGACTTTCTTACGGAATTGAGTGCTAAGGTGTATTTGAGGTATCAACGAGTTGCATTAAAAATAACAACGAGTTGCGTTGTGAAACTTGCTTCGTTGTGTTGGAGAAAAGGAGATGGTCATGATGTATAAAAAGATGGTTTCCGTTAAATTTCCTTTTATAAAGGTTAAAATATTTTCGTTAATTACCTTTTCCAATCGAACAGATTTTTTAGCTAGCCTTAATTGTTCGTTCTGCATTGTACGGTAAAAGAGAGTGCTATTATTTCTTGGACAGCCTATAGCTGTTGGGGGGGATGCCTACGATCTGTTTAAAGCTCTTATGAAAGCTGACAAAGTTTTGGAAGCCACATTCAAAACAAATCTCTTTAATGGAAAGATGGTTGTTTTCCAAGAGTTTGCAGGCATGAGCTATACGCAATTCATGCACCAGCTGAATGAGTGTCTTTCCCATTTTTTGCTTAAAATACCGACAGAAAGAGTTTGTTGTCATCCCCGCCTGATGCGCCACATATTGTAGTTTAATCGTTGCCCGATAATGCAGTCGGATATATTCCAATACCTTATTCATACGCTGATAGTCTTCGGTATGCTGAAGATTGGCATAATTAGAGCTTGCTAAGAGACGATATTGCTGTGTGGTATATATTGTATCTAAAACGGTTAACAGAGAAACAAATCGATTTAAGGGCTTCTGGGAACCAATGTTGTCGAAAAATTGTAAGAGATAGGGGGCAGGGGCATGAAATAGCATACCTCGTCTGGCCGTTTCATAAACTTTGCGGATATGCTTGGTTTCATCAAGTTGCAGCAAGTCGTTGCTGCAAAAATCCGGAAGAAAATGTACCACTCGTATATCAGCTATCACATAACTGTTTTCCTGAAGATATTCGTCATCAAAAAGCCAGTAGTGGGGTGTGTTCGAACCTATAAGGAAAATATCTCCTGAAGTAAAATGTTGTATGCTATCACCAACAAAGCAACTTCCGCTACCACGATTTATGTGTATAAATTCCAGCTCATCATGATAGTGCCAGATATTATGATTTTGTGGTTTTTGGTCATGACGAACCGATAATGCTACTGTTTTTTCCTGTGGAGTATGGACGAGTTTGTGAATACGCATGTGGTGGAGAATAATATTATCCCGAATATATCAAATATATGCACTGATTTAGTGTAAATTTATAATTAAAAAGGTAAAATAATTTATTTTTTTGATAAAATAATTTAATACAATGTGATTGGAATGCTTTAGCTTTACATATCCAAATGTAATCCTGTATGAGGCAACAACAAAACTACACAGTCGCTATTATTCTGATAACTTCCCTATTTTTCTTTTGGGGATTTATCCATAACCTAGATCCGATTTTGATTAAGCACCTTCGTAGTGCCTTTAGTCTTTCCCATTTTCAAGCCTCGTTGGTAGATTCGTCCGTGTTTATAGCTTATTTGGTGATGGCTATACCAGCCGGGATGTTAATGAAAAAATATGGCTATAAAACAGGGATTATTGTCGGTTTATCTTTATTTGCCTTAGGCTGTTTCCTGTTTGTACCAGCTGCGGACACAGTTAGTTATGTGTTTTTTCTGGTCGCTCTATTTGTACTTTCCTGTGGATTGGCAATCCTGGAAACAGCAGCTAATCCTTATGTAACGGTACTGGGCGATCCGGATAAAGCTACGCAACGCCTTAATTTTGCGCAATCTTTTAATGGTTTGGCAGCTTTTCTAGCACCCATTGTTGGAGGATATGTGATTTTGGCGGAAGAGCCTAAATCGCAAGATGAACTGGCGACAATGACGGAACAGGCACGTTTGGCCTATGTGCAGGCCGAGACTTCCTTGGTAAAAGGACCGTATATCGTTCTTGGTGTTGCCATTTTGGTATTGGTATTACTTTTTGTATTTACCAAACTTCCTGATATCAAGGATGAGAATGCAGAGGAAGGTAAATCTGGTGGTTTATTAAAAGCTTTACGACATAAAAATGTGGTATGGGGAGTTATTGCTCAGTTTTTTTATGTAGGGGCACAGGTTTATGTGTTGAGCTTCCTGTTGGTTTTTGCAGAAGAGGTTTTGCAAATGGCGGGACAGCAAGCAAAATATTATGCCGGAGCGGCAGGTCTTGCTTTTATGGTAGGCCGTTTTGTCGGGACGTTTTTTATGCGTTACATAGCGCCTTATAAGTTGTTGGCAATATATAGTGTCGTTGCCGCATTGCTTTGTCTTGTCGTTGTATATGGTGAGGGGATGGTGACTTTATATGCATTGGTGGCTATCGCATTCTTTATGTCCATCATGTTCCCTACCATTTTTGCGATGGGATTGGAAGGGACTGGTGCGGACACCAAATCAGCTTCCAGCTTAATTGTTATGTCAATCGTCGGCGGGGCAGCAATCCCACCTTTAGCTAGCTGGATAACGGATATGACAGATAATATGCAGCTGTCCTACTTTGTTCCGTTGTTAAGCTTTGTGATTGTGCTGCTGTTTGCATGGAGTAATAAAGGAATCAAGATAAAAGAATAAGGATAGAAATTAAATCTAATATCTCACATCTAAAATACTAATATCTGAAATATGAAAAGATACGCATTAGCGTTGGATTTGGTGGACGATGCAACCTTGATAGCAGAATATGAAGCTTATCACCAAGAAATATGGCCAGAGATTCATGCTTCCATAACTGGAGCTGGTATTCAAAATATGGAAATATACCGATTTGGTAATCGGTTGTTTATGTTGATGGAGGTAAGTGATGACTTTAGCTTTGAGAAGAAAGGTGAGATGGATGCGGCTAATCCGAAAGTGCAAGAATGGGAAGCGTTGATGTGGAAATATCAACAGGCTGTGCCGGGAGCTAAACCTGGCGAAAAATGGGTATTGATGGATAAAATATTTGCATTATAATCAACATGAGAAGAGAACGATTATCATATTTACAGATTCACCCGAAAGATAATGTCTTGGTGGCTTTGCGTGATTTGCCACAGGGATTTGTGGTTGAATTTGAGGGGAAACAGTTTGCATTGAGAGATGCGGTTGCTGCGAAACATAAATTTACGATTTGGCCATTGGAAAAAGATGCCGATATACTGATGTACGGTGTATTAGTTGGCAGGATGAACGATGCTGTGGCAGAAGGTGTGCTGATTACTACAGAAAATCTACGTCATGCATCGGATGATTTTAAATTGGGAAATCGCAAACTGGATTGGGTGAAACCTGATGTATTCGCTTTTGTGGGTCGCACATTCAACGGTTTTCACCGTAGCAACGGAACAGTTGGAACGGCTAATCATTGGTTGGTTATTCCATTGGTATTCTGTGAAAATAGAAATGTACTGACTTTAAAATCCGCATTAGAGGAGAAGTTGGGCTATCAGGTAGAGTCCAAGGACTATTCGGATGAGGTTGATGTGCTGATCGCTAAATATCAGGACGGCGCTTCCATCGATGAATTGATGGGGGTAGACCTGTCGTCAGCGAAAGCGAACAAACAGCAGAAACGTTTGTTCCCGAATGTGGACGGTGTGAAGTTCTTGAATCATGATATGGGCTGCGGAGGTACGCGTATGGACTCTGATGCTTTGTGCGGCTTATTGGCCGGTTATATTGCCCATCCGAATGTGGCAGGCGCTACCGTTTTAAGTTTGGGATGTCAACATGCACAAGCATCTATTCTTAGGAATGAGATAGCAAAAAGAGATCCGAATTTTGATAAACCGCTTTATATCTTCGAACAACAGTTTGAAGGCACAGAACAAGAATTGATGCAAAAAGCGATTAAAGCCACATTTGCTGGTTTGACACAGGCGAATGCTTTGACGCGCCAACCTGCTACTTTGGACAAGCTTTGTATAGGTTTGGAATGCGGGGGGTCTGATGGGTTTTCAGGTATTTCTGCCAACCCTGCCTTAGGTTATCTGTCGGATATGTTGGTGACTTTGGGTGGTTCGGTCATCTTAGCTGAATTTCCGGAATTGTGCGGTGTGGAGCAAAAGTTAAGTGATCGTTGTATCGATGAAGCTACTGCGGAAAAATTCATGCACCTGATGAAGACGTATAATGCCAAAGCGGAAGCCGATGGATCGGGTTTTTATATGAACCCTTCTCCGGGTAATATTCGCGATGGATTAATTACGGATGCCATTAAATCGGCAGGAGCAGCCAAAAAAGGCGGTACTTCCCCTGTAGCAGCTGTGATAGATTATCCAGAATTGGCTAATGGGCCAGGGCTAAACCTATTATGTACGCCTGGAAATGATGTGGAGAGTACAACAGCAGAAGTGGCTGCAGGAGCCAATATCGTCTTGTTTACAACAGGTTTGGGAACACCAACTGGTAACCCGGTAACCCCAGTTATCAAATTGTCTACCAATACGAAGACTTTTGAGAAAATGCCAGATATTATTGACATCAATTGCGGTACGATCATCGATGGAGAGGAAACGATAGAAGAGGCAGCTCATCGTATTCTGGAATATGTTATTCAAGTGGCAAGTGGTGAGATTGTTCCAAAATCAGTTCGTTTAGGACAGGATGATTTCATCCCTTGGCGCCGAGGTGTGTCATTGTAAATAATTTGGAAAATGAAAAAAGAAATATATATAATACTCTTACTTTGTTCTGTTTTTTCGCTGAAGGCGCAATCCCCTTATGTACCTACAGCTGAAAATTTGGAAAACCGAGCTTGGTTTGACCAGGCAAAGTTAGGTGTTTTCATTCATTGGGGTGTTTATAGTGTAATGGGAGATGGAGAATGGGTGATGAATAATCAGAATATGGGGCTAGCGGAATACGCGCTTTTGCCTAAATTCTTTAATCCGATAGATTTCGATGCTAAAAAGTGGGCCTCCTTGTTTAAATCGTCAGGAGCACAATATATTACCTTCACGACAAGACATCACGACAGTTTTGCTATGTGGGATTCCAAAGCTTCCGACTATAATGTGGTGCAAGCGACACCTTTCAAAAAGGACATCGTAAAAGAGTTGGTAGAAGCTTGTCGGGCAGAGGGTATTAAAGTCATGTTCTATTATTCCTTGTTAGATTGGAAACGTGATGATTACTTGCCGTATGGCAGAACAGGTCGTGGAATCGCAGGACGTGATGAAAGTAAAGCAGATTGGGGGCGTTATATTCAGTTTATGAAAGATCAATTGACCGAGTTGCTGACCAACTACGGCCGTATAGACGGTATCTGGTTTGATGGCGATTGGGATAAACCTGATGCAGATTGGCGCTATGATGAGATATATAGTTTGATACATCGTTTGCAACCACAATGTTTGATTGGGAATAACCACCATTTGGCTCCAAAAGAAGGAGAGGATTTCCAGATGTTTGAACGTGATTTGCCGGGAGAGAATGTTACAGGTTATGGTACGGATGCAGCGCATGTGGGCGGATTACCGAAGGAAGTCTGTGGCACGATAGCTGGTTCATGGGGTTTTGATATCAAAGACCGCAAGCAGAAATCTTTTAAGGAAGTATTGTCCTATCTTGTAAAAGCGGCAGGCTATGGTTCGAATCTTTTGTTGAATGTCGGCCCTATGCCAAATGGGGAAATTCAAGATTATCAGCAGGATAGGCTTCGTCAATTAGGCGAATGGTTGAAGGTGTACGGTGAAAGTATATACGGAACTGAAGGCGGCTTCGTGAAGCCTACCGATGATTATGCCTTAACAAAAAAAGGAAATACGGTATACTTGCATATACTGAATAAAGAGATGAAGACCGTTATCATTCCAGAAGTAAAATTCAAAATATCTTCAGCTACAACATTTGACGGAGGAAAGAAATTGACTTACCACCAGCTAGAAAAAGATTTGTTGGTCGTTCAGATTCCGGAAAATGTAACTGATGAAAATGATTTAGTATTGAAATTAACTGTTAAATAAAATGTCAAAATTAGCGAATAAAGTAGCCATTGTAACCGGTGGCGGAAGTGGAATCGGAAAAGCTATTTCAGAGCTTTTTGCGGCTGAAGGGGCTTTCGTACACATATTAGATCTAAATGCAGAAGGCGCACAGCCTGTAGTTTCGGCTATCGAAGAGGCGGGAGGAAAGGCTAAAGTTCACGCTTGTAATGTGGCTAATCAAGCGGATGTGGTCGCTATTGTACAAGATATCGGCAAAGTAGATATTTTGGTGAATAATGCTGGAATTGCTCATGTAGGTAATCTGGAAAAATGTGCTCCGGAAGATTTCGATCGCGTATTTAATGTGAATGTAAAAGGGGCTTATAATGCCTTGTCTGCCGTTGTCCCGGTGATGAAAGCCAATGGAGGAGGCGCGATATTGAATTTAGCATCAATTGCTGCTGTTGTGGGAATCACGGATCGTTTTGCTTATTCGATGAGCAAAGGTGCTATTTATGCGATGAGCATGTCCTTAGCACGCGATTATATGGCAGATAACATCCGTTCCAATAGTATTTCCCCTGCGCGGGTACATACGCCATTTGTGGATGGATTTATTTCTAAAAACTATCCCGGACAAGAAGCCGAAATGTTCGAAAAGCTTTCGAAATCACAACCTATTGGGCGTATGGCAAAACCTGAAGAGATTGCTAAATTAGCATTGTTCCTATGTTCGGATGATGCTGGGTTTATCACAGGCAATGACTATCCGATTGATGGCGGGTTCATTAAGTTGAATAATTAAGTCCCCTCCCGACCTCCCCAAAGGGGAGGAGATTGAGCGTGGAAGTATAAAAAATAACAAACTATAAATTAATTCCCCTCCTTTGGAGGGGTTAGTGGAGGAATATAAAATATGAAATTAATACGTTTTGGTGAAGCCGGTAAGGAGAAAATCGGTGTACAGATTAATGGTATAAACTATGACGTTTCTGCTTTTGGTGGAGACTACAATGAGCAATTTTTTGCAGAGAATGGATTGGCCCGTTTGGAAGAGTTCGTAAAGGCAAATGTTGGAAAGCTTATCGAAGTGCCTGCCGGGACACGGTTGGGTGCGCCATTTGCTCGCCCGTCGAAGATTGTGTGCATTGGATTGAACTATAGAGACCATGCGGAAGAAACAGGTGCAGCTATTCCGGCCGAGCCTATTATTTTCATGAAGTCGACAACTTCGTTAGTTGGACCGAATGATACGATTGTTATCCCGAAAAACTCTAAAAAAACAGATTGGGAAGTGGAATTTGGTATCGTTATCGGTAAGAAAGCAACTTATGTAGAAGAAAATGACGCATTGGATTATGTGGCAGGGTATGTCTTGCACAACGATGTTTCGGAGCGTGAATTCCAGATTGAGCGTGGCGGTACCTGGGATAAAGGTAAAGGCTGTGATACGTTCGCACCGATGGGGCCTTATGTTACTACGGCAGATGAAATTCCGGATATTAATAATGTGCGTTTATGGTTGAAAGTGAACGGAAAAATGTATCAGGATGGTAATACCAGCAATCTGATTTTCAGCGTACCTTTCATTATTTCGTATGTATCCCAGTTCATGACTTTGCTTCCAGGGGATGTGATTTCGACCGGGACTCCAGCAGGAGTAGGTTTGGGCTTTAACCCACCTATTTATCTACAAGAGGGGGATGTGGTAGAACTTGGTGCAGATTATCTGGGTGAATCTCGTCAAGAGGTTGTCGCTTGGGCGAAGGGCTAAAGACAAAAGAATAAAGAAGCAAGAGCAAAGATTACTCAATACGTAATACTCACTACTCAATACTAAAAAATGGGAATAGACGCTCATCAACATTTTTGGATATTTGACCCTGTGCGCGATGCATGGATTAATGATGATATGCTTGCCATACGTCATAACTTCATGCCAACTGATTTGGCTCCTCTGTTGAAGACTAATGCTTTGGATGGTGTGATTGCTGTACAAGCAGACCAATCACATCAGGAAACCCAATTTTTGTTGGATTTATCGACCATGTATGCCATGATTAAGGGCATTGTGGGGTGGGTGGATTTACAATCGGAGCAGATTGCCGAGCATTTGCAACATTTTAGCCAATATCCTTTGATTAAGGGCTTTCGGCATATCGTGGAAGGTGAGGAAGATGCTGATTTCTTAATGCGTCCATCCTTTCAACGAGGTTTGAAGTTGTTGACCTCCTACGGTTATACGTATGATTTGTTGATACGTCCTCGGCATTATCAAGCAACTTTAGCCTGTGTGGCGGAAAACCCAAATCAAAAATTTGTGCTGGATCACATGGCTAAGCCATCTATTCGGACAGGTGAGTATGATGAATGGGCTGCTTTTATTGAAAAATTAGCAGCTTATCCGAATGTATGGTGTAAGATTTCGGGATTAATGACCGAAGCGGATTGGAAAGCATGGAAAATCGAAGATTTTACGCGTTATATCCATCATGCTATAGCTTGTTTCGGAAAGGATAGAATTATGTTCGGTTCTGATTGGCCGGTATGTTTATTGGCCGGTAGCTATGAAGACGGGATACATATTGTTAAAAGCTTGACAATGGATTTTTCTACAGCGGAAAAAGAAGCATTATGGGGCGGAAATGCGGTTGAGTTTTATAATATTAGATAATAGATGTTAGACAATAGATATGAGACGATAGATAATCTCACATCTCTGTACTCATATCTCCATACGCACAAAAACATGGATTTAAATTTAAAAGATAAGGTTGTGGTGGTTACGGGCGGTGCGAAAGGTATCGGTCGGGCAATCGTGCTGGCTTTAGCGAAGGAAGGTGCAATACCTGTTATTGTTGGTCGTAAACAGGCAGACAATAATCTGGTTAAGGCTGAAGTAGAAGAGTTGGGGGGTAAAGCCATAGCTGTTGAAGCAGAACTATCCAAACCGGAGGATTGTAAACAGGCTATCCAGAAAGCTTTGGATACTTTTGGACGTATTGATGGTTTGGTAAACAATGCTGGACAGAACGATGGTGTAGGATTGGCTTCCGGTAGCTATGAAGGATTTGTCGCTTCTTTGCATAAGAACCTTATTCATTATTACCTGATGGCGCATCATGCGCTGGATGCTTTGAAAGCTTCTAAGGGAAGTATTGTCAATATTTCCTCCAAAACCGGGGAGACAGGGCAGGGGAATACTTCTGCCTATGCAGCTTCTAATGGAGGACGTAACGCTTTGACAAGAGAGTGGGCCGTAGAATTGCTGCCATATAGTATCCGTGTCAATGCTATTGTGGTTGCGGAATGTGCTACACCGCAATATGATTCCTGGATACAGACATTGGATAACCCTGAGGAAACTTTAAAGAAGATAACGGATCGTATTCCCTTAGAAAACAGGATGACCACAGCAGAGGAAATTGCTAATACAGCGGTATTTTTGTTGTCTGATAAATCCAGCCATACCACTGGTCAATTGGTCTATGTTGACGGCGGTTATGTGCATTTGGATAGATCGCTGATAAAAGAATAAATAAAAAAAGCTGTCATCCAAAGATAAACTTCGGATGACAGCTTTTTTAGCTAATTGCTTGTTCAGACCGTATTAAGTTTTTCTTTTCTTTACCCGTTGTGCATTATGATTTAGAGAAAAAAGGATAAAATAATTTGTTTATTGTACTGATAATCAGCTTGTTGTTTTAATTACAAAACGATTTAGAATGAACAGCTTATCTGCAAATTACGAAAGAACATTGGAAGTTTTGAGGAAAATATCAACAATTTAAAAATAAACATTATTTAAAATGCACAATGGGTTAAAATAATGAATTTTTAATTAAGGGGAGAGCCATTGCGCGACTTTCCCCTTCTTTGGATCATACGGCAATAGCTGTAATGATATCGCTGTAGTTCGGTTCAGTATCCGTGCCGATGTACGTTGCTCTGAATTCGTAAAACTGCATCATTTCAAGATCACGGATTTCCAGCACCGACTTGGTATGGAGAATGGAAGTCCACTCTTCCGTTCCTTTCACACGGTACTCGTATCTGTAGAGACGCGCATGTTTCCAAGCCTTGACACGAGCACGGAGCTTGCCTGTGCCCACTTGTACATTCTCAATACGTAGATTTTCTGCCTGTGGTGTCCTGCCGATACGGTTGGTGCTAGGACTGCTCGGGATGAACCCCGCAGCCACGATCAGCTCGGTGTCTCCCTTTGCGATGGAATCCACATACTGGGATAATCTGTAGATAGCTTCCTGCAATTCCCTGCCGGCCTTCCCTTTGATGATCACCGCCCGCTTGTCCCTGAAATTCGCTTCGGCATAAGCATCCCGATACGTGTTCAACAGGCTTTCGAACGTGGGTAGATCAGGTACAGGGTTTGCAAAAAGATCTACATTCTGTGTCATCTTTAATAAGATGCTCTCTGCATAGCGCAGCATCCCGGCTGCGTCAGTGCTTTTAAAATTTGGTTTTGCCATTTTTTTGACATTTAAGTAAAACAAATATTTAATTAACTATCACAAAGATGGGCTGGAAAAACGGCCAAAAATTGTAAATATGTGCCAAAATTCAGCATATCGAAAAAATCTTTTGGCACGATTTTACAATTTTTTAGGTGGTTTTAGAGAGCATTATTAAGGTGAAAAACAGGGTTTAATCTGTATTAAACACTGTTTTTAGCTTGAATAACAGCTTAAAATATCAATAAACAAACTCTAGAGTTTCTGTTGCAAACGCTACCTTTTTTGTCAGACACGCTAGCGTGTCTGACAAAAAAGGTAGCGTTTATCTTCTATAAGGTAGCTTTTGAAACAGGCGCTCTAGCTTTTCGGATAGAGAAGGTAATGTTTCTTTTGCGACCGTTAGCGTTTGGGACCTACTCCCTAGTGTTTTCAACAGAAAAGGTAGTTGTTCTATTAAAAACGTTAGCGTTTTAGCTCTACACGCTAACTTTTCGAACGCAAAAGGTAGGGCTTTTGCTGTAGACGCTAGCGTTTGCATTGTACTGGCTAGCTGTTCTAACGGAAGAGCCCATGTGTCCAGCAAATCTCCTATCCCGTTGTTTTGTGAAAAAGGCTAGACAAACTCAGCCTGAAATTGTCAAGGATAAACATGTCGCTTCAATGTTGCATCATCCCCACAAGCCCAGAATGATAATTAGGATGCCTGCTGTTTCATAATGCAAAACGAGTTTTCTTTATAGGGATCTATTTTATATAAGGACTTGAAAAGTTCAATTTTTTCAATCCCTCCTGTACATCCGGTGCGTTCATAAATAATTCCCAGATAAAGCTGTCTTTGTAGTTTTGTATCATCACTACAATCGGCCCCTGATCAATGGCGAGATAACGTTGTGGAAACCAATCCTCCGTTTCGCTATAGGCATCATAAAAGCCATATTTTCCCCAGACCTTGTCACCTATACTGTCCTTGAGGTAATGCATGAAACTGATGCTTTCTTTCGGTGTGTACGGCATAGACGATAAGGCTGCGGTAGGTGAGATGACACCAGTCGGGTCATTATCCGGATGGTGTGCATTATACCCATTGGTTGAATAGCTTGCTGTCCAACCCCAACCTTTAACACCACCATAACCCTTAAAATTTTGGGGATTCTTATCTGCGTAGGCAATATTAATTTTTGTATGATTGGTGACGACATCCTCATAATTAGCATACTGATCACTAAGTCCTTTGGGGTTGAGACCGAGGAAAGAGTAATGTGCCCAGAATAAAGGGCCTACTTCACCTTCTTTAGCATTGTGCTTCAGCAAGGTAGGAATATCGTATTTTTTTACATCGGAACGAATGGCACCATCTCTTGCCCAACCTTTATGGTAGGTGTCTGCAGGGATAGGATGTGTGGGTGAGGAAGCCGCCAGAATATAGGCAATCATACATTCATCAAACCCTTGGATTGCATGGTTCATACCCCAGCCATAGTTCGGGCTCCAATGCCAGTATAGCACATCTTTGCCATTCCGGTAGAAGTCCCAGTTGATGCCCTTCCATAGCTCATCTGCTTTTTTGGCTATCTGTTTTTGGTTTTCTGTACCATCTTTATAAAATTCCCGGATAGCAATAAGTGCTTGTGCCATAAAGGCTGTTTCGACAATGTCTCCTCCATCATCGTTTTTGCTAAAGGCTTTTGGCTTTCCGGTAGGCCCGTAATACCAGTGCGACCAAACACCTTGGAAACGCTCAACAGAATCTAAGAAATGCAACGCTCTCATTAACCGTTCTTCGCCTTGTTCTGCTGTGATAAAGTTGTTGTGTATGCCCACAAGGACAGCCATTAACCCGAAGCCACTGCCGCCTATAGTAACCACATCTTCGTCGTTCTGTGGGTATTCGCCATCGATATGGATGCGCTCTCGCGCTAAACCAGAAGTAGGCTCAGCGCCTTCCCAAAAGTATTGGAAGGTTTGTTGCTGGACGATAGTGAGCAAGGAGTCGTTGTCATCTTGTGCACCAACTATGCTGTTTCCAGTATTTGTGTTGTTGTGACATCCTGTGGCTGCGAAATAGATTAGTGCTATAAGTATACTAAAATGATGTTTCATAAATTAAATGTTTGGAGATGTGAATTTTAATGTTTGCAATGCTTTTTTTATTTCTGGAGCTTGCATAAAATATTTCCATAATAATCCTGTGCGGTGATTTTCAATGCCAATAATGATGGGCCCTTGATCAATAGCGAGATAAGAATCAGCAAACCAAGGCTCAGAGAGGGAAAACGCATCTTTAAACCCGTATTCTCCCCAGATCTTATCACCTAATTTGTAGTAGAAAAATTCTAAAGCTTGCATAGATTCTTTCGGTGTATACGGCATAGAACTTAATGCTGCGGTAGGTGAGATAACTCCATTGTCATTGGTAGGTGAATGTGCCATATAACCATTGATATCATCACTTGCTGTTAATCCCCAGCAGTTTTCACTATACCCGGCAAAGTTTTTTGGATTGGCGATGCAATAGGCTCTGTTGATAAGACTGTGATTTTTCACTTGTTCTTCGTAAGAAGCATATTGATCTTGTAATCCAAATGGGTTTAGACCTAGGAAGCTATATTGCGATAAGAAGAGAGGACCACCATTTTCTGGCCCAAGAGGTAGGGATATACCATAATAGGACTTTCCATTGCGCATAGCACCCGATTTTGCCCATCCTTGTTCATATACCGCCGCTGCTATACTGTTGTCTTTTGAGCCTGCAGCTAATACATAGGTGATTAAGGACTCGTTCCAACCAGTTATGGGTAAATTAAGTTCCCAGGCATAATTTGGGCTCCAATGCCAATACAGTGTGCTCTGTCCATTGCGGAAGAAATCCCATTCTATAGTCTCATATAAGGTCGTAATGTCTTTTTGAAGTTCAGCATCGTCGAAATATTCACGAGCCGTCAGCAACCCTTGAAAAAGCAGGGAAGTTTCCACTAAATCAGCACCATTGTCTTTCTCACTGAAAGGTAATGTCTTGGCTGTATTTCCATTGTACCAATGCGAAAAAGCACCGTGATACGTGTCTGCTATTTTCAGGAACGAAACGATTTTCTTTATCCTGTTC
The DNA here is from genome assembly GCF_900116225.1 of Sphingobacterium wenxiniae. GTDB lineage: Bacteria > Bacteroidota > Bacteroidia > Sphingobacteriales > Sphingobacteriaceae > Sphingobacterium > Sphingobacterium wenxiniae. The sequence goes on along the minus strand of NZ_FOZZ01000001.1, from coordinate 389,668 downwards.
AGCCCGTCTGTCCTTGAGATAAAACCACGTTCCGCACCAACGATTATTGCCATGATACCAAAGCCTGTGCCACCAATCGTAACGGTTTCATTGGATGTGTTACGCTCTCGTATCATACCGTATGCTGGATGGGCATGATCCCAAAAGTATTTGAAAGTTTGTTGTTGTATTTTGGTTAAAAGCGCTTCAGAAGAAATACGTTCGTGCTTATCGCTCAGGTCGATAGTCGTGGTCAGCATATAGCTGTATTCCTTATCTAACTTCCTGTTATCTGTTGATAAGAGCGTATTCCGAATAATTAAGGTATAACTGCTCAATGGTTTTAATGAAGCAGAGGGCAGTAGAGTAACTGTTTTTTTATCCGACGCAACTTGTGTCTGAACAGGTATTTTTACTCTATCGGCATCTAGTAATTCAAGATGTGTTTGTAAGCCTTGTTCAGTAATACTACTTTCAAACGTAATTTGAATACGAGCATTCAAATTGACATCCTTATGCTGAGCTGTAAGCTGTTCTTCGTTGATAAGAATTTGACTTATTTTGAACGTAGGGTTATTGGTTGGAGAAGGGTTGCTTTTCTCTTTACTACATCCGGCACATAAATATAACGTTATGAAAGCAAAGGCTAAAAATTTCTGCATAATGATTGTATTTGAAAGGGCATCGTACTGGACTACGTCAGTTGAGCGTTTTCCAATACGATGCATCCTTTTTTGTTCTTGGGGTATTACCACCCTGTGTTTTGTCCCATTTCCGGAGTCTGTATTAACTGATTATTCGGAATCGGGAATAAATAATGCCTATCATTAAAAGGTTTTCCATTTGCTTCCATAGCTGTTTGAGCCTGCCGGGTGCGTACCAAATCAAACCAACGGTCATGTTCAAATGCCAGTTCTAACCTTCTTTCTTTCCAGATAAGCTGACGGAGTTGCGTCTGATCGGTGGTGCTCATATCATCCAGATTCACACGTTTACGTATGATATTGAGATTTTCTCTTGCCAAACTGGAATTTCCGATTTCGTTGGCTGCTTCGGCAAGGATCAGGTAAATCTCACCTAAACGTAAATAGCGGATGTTCTTGTCTGTGTCACTTGCTCCTGCATTAGCAGAAGAGTATGCTTTCTCGTTGTACATTGGATTCTCAACACCTTCGCTGACTTCTCTTCCGTCATATAGTGTTTCTCCTCTAAAGATAATCGTGGCGTCTCTACGGATTTCATCACCCTCAGCATTGAATGCATCCAATAAGTTTTGAGATGGTGTATTAAAGCCCCATCCCCAACCAGATTGACCTCTTGCCCCTTGTGTTTGGGAATATTGTTGCACACCGTGAGCGATTTCTTCTCCTCGCGCCTGAAACTCAAACAATGATTCTTTGCCATTTTCTGTTGTCTCTCGCCAGATAGTTGCATAATCAGCTTCCAGAGCATATTCGCCTGAGCCTAATACAGCTTGTGCCATTGTCACGGCCTCCTGCCACTTGCCTTGATAGAGGTATACTTTTGCCAAAAGCCCTTGTGCAGCTCCTTTGGTTGCACGACCTAAATCTTTGGCTGAATAGCCTGATTTTACTGGTAAGTTGTCAATAGCAAACTGTAAATCTGCTTCTATATGCGCGTAAACTTCGGACGCTGGTTTACGTTCTATAAGATCGATTTCTTGGATAGGAATATCTCCCCAACCACGAACGAGATAGAAGTAGTTCAATGCACGAAGAAAACGCGCTTCTCCGGTTAATCGGTTTTTGTAGGCGGCATCTGTCAGGCCGAACTCTTCAATGTATTCAATGGCTTGGGATGCTCGACCAATGGATTTGTACCAATGTTCCCACATTGCGGCGAATGAACCTGCTGTGGAAGTGTACGTCAAGTTATCTAGAATGTCCTTGTCTGAACCTGAATCTGTGGGCGAACTTCCCTTATCGGCATTGTCAGAAATAATTTCTGTAATACCCAAGAATGAGAAACCATAGTTCCAGTCTGAAAACATCCCGTATATACCGTTGACGAAAGCTTCCGGTTCGTATATTTCATCACTGTCTTTCGCTTCGACTTTCTCCTGTGATGGCACATCCAAAAAGTCCTTTGTACAGCTGTGGGCTAATAAGCCGGTAGCTATTAATACTGCTATATTTAATCTTTTGATATTCATGTTGATTTCTCCTTAATCGTTAAAATTGTAAGTTCAGTCCAAACAAAAAGTTTCGGGTGGTAGGGTAGGCGGATAGCTCTATGCCTGTTGTTCCTGAAGGTGCACCGGTGTCGGTCGCAATCTCCGGAGAGAATCCAGAATATTTTGTGAACATAAAAGGATTCTGTGCCGAAACATATAAACGTAGTTTGGAAGAAGATGAATATAGTTTGTCAAATGTATAGCCCAGCGTAATGTTGTTGATACGGAAGTAGCTGCCAGATTCCAAGTAATAGCTTGACGCATAAGCATCACGGGCAGCTCCAGGGTGTACATTGGTAGAACCTTCGCCTGTCCAACGCTGTTGGAAAGTTTCCTGTGTGATGTTCTCACCACCGTCAATCCGTGTCCCTTTCAGCGCATTGTATATTTTGTTGCCTGCAACACCATAACCATACACAGAGAAATCCAATGCTTTGTAGTTGATCCTGACATTGATACCATAGGTCGAAGTAGGTATATATGAACCGAAGAATATCTTATCCCGGTTATCTATCACGCCATCCTCATTCTGGTCTTTGTAACGTAGGTGTCCTGGGATAGGGGAACCATATTTCGCATTTTGGCCAATCTCTTGAGCATTCTGCCATACCCCTTCAGCTTCCCACATCCACCATCCGTAGATCGGTTGTCCAAGACGTAGTTGTTTCGTGATTTGACCATTAGCTAAACTACCACCAATTGCACCGTCGTAAGCCGGAGTAACCTCTGTCACTTCGTTTTTGTTATATGAGTAGTTTACACCGACGGTATAATTAAAGTCTTCGTTGACAAACTTATTCCAGTTTAACATTGCCTCGATACCTTGGTTCAACACTTTAGCGCCATGTGCATAAAAGTTCTGACGGTAAGGAGAACTCAATGTAGGTGTCACATCAAGGATGGTATTGGTGTTCATTTTATGGTAATAATCCAAGGAACCTGATAGCTGATTGTTTAGAAAAGCAAAATCAAGCCCTACTCCGGTTTCGTGTGTTTTTTCCCAACCTAAGGGTAGGGCAGGTGTTCCGAAAGATGCACCGTATACAAAATCCTGATTCGGGCCGAATACGTAGTTGTTGTTATTGGAAATAGGGGAAGTCACAATCTGCGAAGTATTCACAGGAATATCCTGATTTCCTAATACCCCGTAGTTACCACGTATTTTTAATAGATTCAGCCATGCAACATCTTGCATAAAGTTTTCGTTGCTCACTGTCCAGCCAAGACCTACAGAAGGGAAAGTTCCCCAATATTCGCCAGTCTCACGGAACGCACTTGACCCGTCACGACGAATGGTCGCTGTTAGATAATATCTGCTATCATAATTATATTGAACACGACCAAAATACGAAGCTAATGCTCTTGGTGTATAATAGGTGTGCTCAACTGTTTTTTGGTAGTTAGATGATGCTGCGCTATTGGCAAGATCAATATTCCAATATTGCTCCTGAGCAGGTACGTCATATCCGCGAGCGGCAATTCTATTACCAATACCAAATTTTTCTCTGGACATACCCAATGTTGCCTCTACATTGTGCTTGTCAAAACTTTTTTGGAAAGTTAGGAAGTTTTCCCATACCCACCGGAATGTCTCATTCTGATTGAAATTTAGGGAATTATAAGCATAGGAGGCTGCTTCTGGATTTGCTGTTCTCAGCGTTTCAAATTCAGCTTCTGTACGAGTAGGGTCTGCATTCAACCACCCGTCGCGAATGTCGTTAAATGCACGACCTTTGTAGAAATATTTGGTAGCACCTACACGTGAGTTGATTGTTAAGAAGTCCGTGATTTTATACTGTCCTTCAAAACCACCTTGTAACATCGTGCTTTTTTGCAGTTCATTGTGTCTGGCAATTTCGTATACTGGGTTGCCAATAGAGTTTAATGAGCCTACTGTTTCGCCTGCTTGACGCTCATAAGTGACTACACCTGTGCTTCTGTTGACAAAAGGACGACCTGATCGACCATTCGGATAGAATACAGGAACTAAAGGCGACTGACGATAGGCTGCGTTAAAGCCGTTAAATGGTTTTGGGGTGCTCTCAGTAAAAGTCAGGTTTAGCGTTTGGTTAAATCGCAATTTGCCATCCAAGAATTTATAGGTATTGTTATTGCGAACCGTGTTTCTTGTGAATCTTGAGCCATCTATAATACCGTTGTCTTTAAAGTTATTGAAACTCAAGAAATAATCAATGTTTTCCGAACCACCTGATAGGTTTACGGCATTGTTGAATACCGTTCCTGTTTTTAGAATTTCATCATACCAGTCCGTTTCGTAAGGTTGGTTTTCCGATAAACTCCAGGTCTGGCCAATAGCCGACAGATTTTCATTTAGGTACTGTCGGAATTGATTGCCATCAGCCATTTTTACGCGATTCAGGATGTTCTTCATCCCTGCATAACTTTCGTAATTGATTCTGAACATGCCTGCTTTACCTTTTTTTGTGGTAATGATAACAACCCCGTTTGCTGCCCTCAAACCATAAATAGAAGCCGAAGAGGCATCTTTAAGGACATCCATTGATTCGATATCCGAAGGGTTGATGTTGTTGATGTTTTCTACTGGCATCCCATCGACAATATATAGCGGGTTCCTTCCGCCCAATGCTGTACCCAATCCACGGATAATAACATTTGGGGCCGCTCCTGGGGCTTCAGAAGCAACGATATTCAAACCGGCAACTTTTCCTTGAACAGATTGCATTGCAGACATGGCAGGCTGCTTGGCGATTTCTTCTGCCCGTACGGAACCGATAGCTCCGGTTAAATCGGCTTTCTTTTGTGTACCATAACCGATGACGACAACTTCTTCCAAAGATTCGTCGGCATTGTCAAGGAAAACATCTACCTGATCCTGGTTATTGACAGCGACCGTTTGCTGTATGTAACCGATGGACCGGAAAATTAAAGAACCTGTGGCGCTGACTTCGATAGAATACTGCCCGTTCTCGTTTGTTTGGATACTCTGACCCGATGATGCGGATACTGTTACCCCGGGTAAGGCAGCTTGCGACTGGCTGTCCCTTACCGTCCCGGTAACTGTTTTAACCTGCGCAAATCCATAGGATAGGATGGAGGTCAAAAACAATAAGAGTGTAAAATACTTCCTCATAGAACTCAATTGTTATAGTTTATAATGTAATGACATAATACTGGCTCTCCTCAACCAGTGTTTATAATTATAACAAATATGTGATGTATAGGTTTAATGAAAGAAATATTCTATTTCACATTACTACTTCACGTAATATTTATTGCTACAAAATGAATATTTGTTTTTATATTATTCATTTGTTATCAATGATTTATGTGTATTGTAATCTTGCTCAATTATTTTTTCATAGTGTGTTTTGTACACTAAATTGATGTAGTAGTAATGATGTAGTATTTTATTGTTCTAAAAGAAATTCGGTGAGGTTTTTCTCTGTTGGAATATCGAATTTTTTGCGTAATCGGTATCTTCTAATTTCCACACCTCGCGTCGTGATATTCAATAAAGAAGCAATGTCTTTGCTGGACATATTGAGCCTTAGGTAAGCACAAAGTTTGAGGTCGTTGGGTGAAAGGTTTGGATAATCTTGTTTGAGTTTTTTGAAAAAGTTCTCGTGGGATTCATTAAAGCTACGCTCAAAAATATCCCAATCTCTTTCGTCACTGCGTGCATCGTCAATAAGTTTTTTTACCTTTTGTAATTGATCGTTAGAAAGTTTGTTCCCCTCTTTGTCTTTAACATTTTGCACTTCTTGGTTAAGGTTGTTCAACAGTTCGTTTTTGTACACAATATTGGCAGCAGCATTGGCAAGCTCCCGGTTTTTAAGTTCAAGCTCTTGTTGCAACTGCTCATTTTTCAAGGCCATGAGCTTCTTTTCATTTTGTTCGGCTTCACGACGTAGAAGCTCTTCTTGACGAAGACGTAATCTTTGCCTTAACTGTATCTGGTTATGCTTGATTTTCTCAATCACTCGTCTTCGGATAAGAACAATTGCCAATCCTATTATTAAAATGTAGCATATCAGAGCTGGCCAGCGTAGGTAAAAAGGAGCTAGGATTGTAAATCGTAGCTCGCTAATATCTGATATTTGCCCATTAGTGGTTATTGCATGGACCTTGAAAGTATATGTACCCCAAGATAGATTGGTGAAATCTGTGTAAGGCACTTCGGTTGGCAACGACCATTCCTTTTGATAGCCTTCTAAAATATATTGATAGCGAAGCGGTGTGTTGGTATACCAGGGAGACGAAAAAGCTATGCGGATATTGTTCTGGTTAAATGGAATTGGCCTATCAGGATCTAGGTAAAGTAATGAATCGGTAGATAGACTGCTAAGATTCAATAATCCTTTGATTAAGGGGCGGTGAATGGATACTTTTTCCTTAAAATGGCTATCATATACAGCAAAACCATTATCTAATGCGAAAAGGAGCTTATCATCAATTGTTTCAACATGTTCATAGCCTCTGATAACCATGTCTTGCAATGGATTGAAAGTCATTGAATCTATCGTGAGCTTATCTTGTCGGAATTCAATATAGGCAAAACGCCCCTGATTGGTAAAGATATAGCTGTTGGAAAGGATAGGCTTAATATGTGTTGCATTTACAAAAGAGCCTAATGTCTTGTCTAATTCCGTATAGGTAGAGAATTTCCCCAATACATTATCATAGTGAAATAGACCTTTGTCGGTGCTAAAGATGATGTTGCCTTGTAAAGCAATTGGTACAATGCGTTGGATATTTGGAAAATCCTTTTCAAACAAGAAATTTTTTAACTCGGTAATTTCCTGTTTGACAGGGTTGAATTCCATGAGCTTGATACTGTTGCTGAATGTAGCCCAGAAAGTCTGATTATTTTGCGGATAGAGTGATAGCACACTCTCTTTAGGGAATTCAAACTTATGTTTAAGTTTCCAACCTTGCTGATCTTCGAATAGAGCAAGGCCGGTATAATTTCCTTGAATGAAAAAGGATGGATGTGCCTGTAGCTGCATGTTTTGCCAGCCTCCGGTCCATTCGGAAATTCGTTCCATAGAACCACCTTTGATAATAAAAGTGCCATCATTGTGTCCACAGATTAACTGATTATTCAATATATCAAGTGACCATACTTGTCCCTGCGAATTTGAGATAAACCGAAAATGTAAATCGTGGTGGGAAGTGTTTGGGGACCAAGGGCTGACGAACAAACCTTGATTGGTGCCTAAATAAATATTGCCTTGAAAAACCTTTATGGCATAAACTGTTCCCAGCTCACCCAAAATATCTTTGTGGTAATAAAAAGGTGAGTTGATTTCTATACGGTCGATTCCGTTGTCTAATCCAGCCCAGATATTGCCTTGTTTATCCAGCGAGAGACTTAGTACGGTATTATTCTGTAAACCATTGCGCTTGTGGACATGTTGCAAAAGTTTGCCCGTTTTGTCCAGAATAAATATACCATTTTTAATGGTGCCGAGGGCAAAAGTATGCTCATCGATCCTGATACCATTATTGATTTGAGATTCCTTCAGTAGATTGTTGATGGTTGGGTTTAGTGTCCAAGGGGTTATACTTCTATTGTCTTTCAATACAAATAGACCATTTTTTGCTGTACCTACTAAAGTTTCATGTTCAAAGGGCAACATAGTCAGTACGTTACCTAATGTTGGTTTTAAGGGGTAAAATTTGTCGTTCTGCCAAAGTTGCAAACCGCTGGGGATTTTCTCTATCCACACTTCATTTTTTACTTGATGAGCAAAGAGAAAGGGTTCGCCATCACCATAATGTATTGTTATATTTTCGTTACTATAGCGATAAAATTTAGAGAAAGATTGGAATATAATGGCGTTATCTAAAAATAGGATTTTCCATATCTCGTCGTTTTGCAACATTTCCGACGGCACGAGATGTGTCAGTGAATGATATTTTAATCTGTTTTTCTGCTTTTTGAAATACCCAAATTCTGCTTTTCCGCCTACAAAAATATTTCCGTTTTCGGCAATGCGTACACTTCGAACACCTTCTTTATGCGGAATAGGGTATAGTTCCCAATTGGTGCCGTCAAAGATCAGCAAACCATTGCTATTGGCCGCATAGATCAGCCCTTCCTTATCTTGGTCTAAACTCCAGTTTTGGTTACCGGCTTTGTATTGCGATTTACTGAAGTTTTGTACGTAGGGCACACCTATAGATGGGATGTTTTGTCCCCATAAGGATATGGATAGTAAAAACAGAAAAAGTAATACCGTTGAATGTCGAACCATGTACGCCTCAGCTTATTTGTGCAATTTACAAACTCCTGTGTTGTTTAGCAACAAATCTGTTGTTTCCTTCTTTTCCCTTTCTAATCTTTTCCAAGATGATTATTATTGTAGTATGATTTCATACGCAAATGCCAAAGTTAATATAGGTTTGAATATTATCTCCAAGCGAGAGGATGGCTACCACAACCTGGAGACGATATTTTATCCTTTTTCGTGGTACGATATCCTTGAGATTACTGATGCACAAGAGGAGGTAACAAGCCTGGAGATTTCAGGCATGGATTTGCGGGTGGAACCTGATAATCTGTGTTTGAGGGCTTATCGTTTGCTGAAGGAAGAATTTGACATTGATCCTGTACATATACATTTGCACAAGCAAATTCCGTTTGGTGCGGGGTTGGGCGGAGGATCTTCGGATGCTGCAGTGGTGTTAAAGATGTTGAACGAAAAGTTTGGATTATCGCTCTCGACATCTGAGTTGGAGCAGCGGGCTGCTTGTTTAGGTGCTGATTGTCCTTTTTTCATCCGTAATGAACCAATGTATGCCGAAGGTATAGGGACCATATTATCGCCAATTTCTTTAGCGTTGGATGCATATAAGTTAGTGGTGGTCAAGCCGGATGTATCAATTTCTACCCAAGAAGCATATCGTGGTGTCTTCCCCCAAGTGCCAGAGCACAGCTTATTGGAATTGATAAAATTACCAGTGCAGGAATGGAAATATTACGTGCAGAATGATTTTGAGACTGGAATATTTGAACAATATCCCCTCATCCATAAATTAAAGCTTGCTTTATATAAGGAAGGGGCTATTTATGCATCCATGTCAGGGTCTGGCTCCGCTGTGTTCGGGATCTTTGATAAGGATGCAAAGGTTACAGGATTAGAAGATTTTGGACAGGTTTATTATCCCGTTGAATTGTAGGGACGTAACATGATTACTTGTAGAGACGTAGCATGCTACGTCTCTACAAGTAAAATCCCTTACAGAATTTCGGCAAGAAAATTACCATCTTGATGGATAATATTCCGCTTATCAATGATTTCCTGCAGTTTTATATGGCCTATAACGTATTTGAAGTCCTCTCCGTAGAAACGTTCTGAAATACTATTAAAGGATATTTGATCTAAAAGAGCCTCGTCAGCATAGCGCAAGTAGACCTTTAACTCATAATCAGTTGTGTATTGTACTTGACCAGCATTCAAATGCTTCTTGTATTCATAGCGATAGTCGTAGCGTAAGGCTGTGATATCGGATAATACGGCAGATCCTGTTGGGTGTCCCCCAGCACCTTTTCCATAGAAGAATTGCTCGTCCGCAAAGGCTGCTTTCACCAATACACCATTATTTTCATTTTCTACATTGGAAAGAATATTGTCCTTAGTAATAAATTTAGGCAGCACGTAGAGAACAACCCGATTGTTTTCAATTTCTTTTGCCAGAGGGATCAATTTGATTTTGAAATCTTTTTCTCGTGCAAAACGGATGTCCTGTACTCCTAATTTATCAATACCAAGGTTTAATATGCTATCGGGGTTTACATAAATGCCATAAGCGTGCGAAGCCACAATTGCTAGCTTGTATTTAGGGTCATAACCACCCACATCCAATGTCGGGTCAGTCTCAGCAAAGCCCAATTCCTGTGCTTTCTTTAAAGCTTCGTCATAATTTTGGTTTTCATTGAAAACCTTAGAAAGGATATAGTTGGACGAACCGTTGAAAATTCCGCTTACGGAATGTAAAAGTTCATTGTCATAATATTCCTCCAGATTACGGATAATTGGGATACTACCACATACAGCACCTTCATATAACAGCGAAGTGCCATGATTCTGTTGAATGTCAGCAAGTTCTTCGAGATGTGTCGCTATCATTTTTTTATTGGCAGAGACCACATTTTTTCCAGATTCTAAGGCTCTTTTTGTGATTTGAAATGCTGCATCTGCATCGTCTATCAATTCCACAACAGTATTGATTTCCGGGTCATTCAAAATCACTTCTGCATCTGTTGTGAACAGATCTGCCGGCAAGCTACGTTGCTTGTTTGCGTTTTTAATAACAAATTTCTTGATTTCCAGATTTAAATTTTTTGTCTTGATAATATCATACAGCCCTTGTCCTACGACACCAAAGCCAAACATACCAATGATTAATTTTTTACTCATGTTTTTTTATTTGCTTATAGCTTACCGCCTATAACTTATTTAATTTTCTCAAATGCTTGTTCCAAATCCGTTTTGATGTCATCCACATGCTCAATCCCAACTGATAGGCGCAGCAATCCTGGGAATACACCTGCCGCTTTTTGTGCTTCCGCAGGTAACTGTTGGTGTGTTGTAGCTGCCGGGTGTATGATTAATGTTTTCGCATCGCCAACGTTTGCCAAGTGGCTGATAAGTGATAGGGAATCGATAAATTCGTTTGCTTTTTCGGCTCCGCCTTTAATTGTAAACGACAATACGGCTCCATATCCGTTTTTAAGATATTTCTGCGCATTATAGTGTGAAGGATGGTTTTTTAAGCCTGGATAGCTTACTGATTCTACTTGTGGGTGTGCTTCCAGCCATTGTGCAATTTCCAAAGCATTGTCTACATGGCGCTGTACGCGTAACGAAAGCGTTTCTAACCCTTGTACCAAAAGGAAAGAGTTGAAAGGGGAAAGGGCTGGGCCGAAATCACGTAATCCTTCCACGCGGGCGCGAATAGCAAATTGTATATTCCCAAAAGGGCCATCAGGTCCAAAAACCTCGGAAAAGACAAGTCCATGGTACCCTTCAGACGGTTCAGAGAACTGTTTGAATTTTCCATTTCCCCAATTGTAATTTCCTCCATCAATAATGACGCCTCCGATACTGGTGCCATGTCCGCCAATCCATTTCGTAGCAGCTTCCACTACGACGTGTGCTCCATGCTCAAGTGGTTTGAAGAGATACCCACCAGCACCGAAGGTATTGTCTACAATAAGCGGTAAATCGTATTTTTTGGCCAAAGCAGCAATTTTTTCAAAGTCGGGAATCGTGTAACTTGGGTTGCCGATGGTCTCGATGTAAATTGCTTTTGTTTTATCATCGATAAGGCGCTCCATGTTTTCTGCTTCATCGTTTTCTGCAAATCGAGCCTCAATGCCTAAACGTTTGAAAGATACTTTGAACTGATTGTACGTGCCTCCATAAAGGTTTGCTCCGGAAACAAAGTTTTCGCCACTTTCTAAGATATTAGTGAGGGCAATGAACTGTGCAGCCATACCGGAAGCAACTGCTACAGCTGCTACCCCGCCTTCCAACGCTGCTATCCTTTTTTCAAAAACATCTGTCGTCGGGTTCATGATGCGGGTATAGATATTGCCGAATTGCTTTAACGCAAAAAGGTTTGCCCCATGCTCTGCATTTTCAAATACGTATGAGGTGGTCTGGTATATGGGAAGCGCTCGTGATCCGGTGGTCGGGTCAGCTTCCTGACCAGCATGAATTTGTAAGGTCTCGAATTTTAAGTTTTTTGTTGTTGACATAATGGATGTATGTTTTAATATTTTAATAATCTATTCATGTTCCTAATATCGTTCGAGGATTGGTCGTTTAGTGCCTTGATAAAATGGGGATTGTCGGTAGGAGGGATGACAAACAATCTTATCAACAAACGACTATCGCATTCGAAATGAACATACACAAAGTGTGCTTGCTGCTGGAGAGAAAGGAAAACGTGTTGAAAATTGCTTTTTTGTAATCATATATTTTATTCATTTATATGCTCCAAAACGATATTGTTTTGGACAGGATTTGGCACCTTTTCAACCCTTGTTGAAGGTTGCCAGTGGGTCACAGAGCCAGTCTCTCGCCACTTCTTTATAAATCAATACCTCTCAATGATGACTGGTTTTGATTAGCGTACTTGTTAACTGTTAAGTACGATGACAAATCTATGTTTTTTTTTGCGGAGAACAAAGAGTTAAGTTGTTTTTTTAAGGAGAGTTATCAAAAAAGGATAGCTTTTTCAGCTATCCTTTTTAATCTAAAAAATTGAACAATGTTATTGTTCAATTTTGAGATCGTCAAATTCGACTAATTGCTCGCCAATGACACATAAACCTACTCCACTTGATTTGATGTCTATATATCGAGCCTCAATCGCTAACATGTCGTTTACCTCAAAATATAGTCCTTTAAAGTTTCTTGTCAATTTTAAATTGACTTCAGCCTTCTTCTCTTTCTTTAGCTTGATACCGTTTTTTATAGACCCAACAACTTTGCCTTGCTGTACACGTGTCATGATGGCGACGCCTTCCCATACTAGAAAGGATGTATAGTTCCCATCGTCGATGTAATCAACAATAATTCCGAATTTACTCTTGTCGTTGATTTTCTTCACAGTAGATGTACAGGAAAAAACAAAATTCTTATTCGGATCAAAGTCAAGAAATGTATGGGAAGTTAAAGTATCCTTAGAATTTGATTTTATACGAAGAACACCATCTGTTACTAATGTTTCTCCAGAGTTTAGTATCACCTCGGTCCATCCGTTATTATTTGCATCAAAACTATCATGAAAAGATATTTGCGCTTGTCCTGTAAAAGGATAGATCAAAAAAAGACTGATTAATGCGATTAACTGCTTCATGTTTTTATAATTTATAATGATCCGATTCTTGATTGAAATTCGGGTATAAGCTGTTCGTATTGCTTTAATACCCTATCTGTATTGACATATGATTCTTCGCGATTGGATGACAGCGGAGCTTGTTGAGATTCAATTTTTATAGAATAGGTGAGTTTTCCGCCCAGATTAGCCTCTTTTACGGTAACACGGGTACGTACTTGCGTATTGGCTTCGCCAAAAGATGTTTTACTCCAAGGTGTCTGAACAAAACCAGATAACATATCTGAAGTGGCTATTTCACTATAATAATTCAATAAGATCTGATGAATCATTTTCCAGACCAAAAGTGAGGCTTCTTTTTCGTTGCCTGCAGCTTCGATATATTTTTCGGAGACCGTGACATTGAAAAATTTATTGGCGTTCGACGATTCTGTAGAGGAATCAAAGAAATCATCCCTTTTTAAGATAAACTCATAGGCGTTGCGCTTGTCCTTGAAATAAATTTTTGTCTGTAAAGTGACATAGCCCGCATGTTCAATCTTGACTGCCAAGAAATCTTCTTTTTTCCGTAAGGTTGTCGTGACGATACCATCGCCCACATAAGAGCCATCTACATAAATCTTAGCTGTTGATGGAACAGCTACAATCTTTACTTCTTTTGCTATAGCAAAGCTTGATAGAAGTAGTAAAATAAATAAAATACAAGTATTTTTCATTGCGTTATTTGTTAGTCATAACAAAGGTATTTACAATATGAGCGTGAAAAAATACCTAATTGTAGGTATTTTTTTGACAGGCTTTATATGCTACTTTCGTTGTAATAAACTAATTAATTTAATTCAAAATTGCTATGAGATCTTTATTTATTTTATTTGTATGCGGGTTGTTGAGCCATACAGTTATTGCCCAAGAAGGGTGGTCATCGAAGTATATTAATTTAGGGTTTAATTCTACAAAATTAAAAGTAGAAGACTTTGATGAATCGATTAAAAGTAAGTTTGGTATCAATCTGACTTCCGGACGGACTTTCTTTTTTAATAAAGAACCAATTGCTGATATGCTCAGATTTGGTTTAGATTGGAGTTGGGTAGATGCGCATTATTCCAAGTTTACCGATGAGGACTTTGATGAAGAATTCTCTATGCAGAAGTTGAACCTGGGTATGCAAGCAGGCCCATCTGTAACGGTGATGCCTGTGGATAATCTGAAAATTAAAGCACATCTCAGGTATGCACCCTCATATTCATTATTTTATGATGCTGATGAAGAGCTTTATACTGCTTTTGAGAATTATTTTATTCCTGGACTTACTGTGTCTTACGGAGCTGTTGGTTTAGGGTTGGAATACAGGGGTGGTAGTGGAAAGTATGATTTTTCGGGTGAAGAAGAAGGAGGAGAAAAGGTGAAATTAAAATCTTCAGGTATGCGTTTCTATGTATCTTTCTCTTTTTAAGAGTCGCGGGATGATATAGAATAAAAAAGTGAAAGCCCTCAATTTTTGAGGGCTTTCACTTTTTGTGGTGCCAGCTGGATTCGAACCAGCGACACAAGGATTTTCAGTCCTTTGCTCTACCAACTGAGCTATGGCACCGTTAAGTTTTTGTTTGGAATCTGTTACTTTCAGATTTGGAGGTGGTGCCAGCTGGATTCGAACCAGCGACACAAGGATTTTCAGTCCTTTGCTCTACCAACTGAGCTATGGCACCTTTTGCAGCAACTATTTCCCTTTTGCTGCGATGCAAATGTAGGTTCTTTTTTCGAATTCTAAAACTTTTACCTTAAATATTTTTGTAGGATTTTTCAACCTATTGATTCCTATGTAGATAATTATTCGTCTATTGTCTGCTATTTTATGGTCACTTCGTGAATGCTTCACCTTTTGTCTGTTAAAGGCAAAAGAGAATATGCTGATTATTTGATTTTGGGTTCTCCTCTAAGGCTACATTCTTTCCGCTTTTTAATCATTTTTCTGGAGCGTTCAGCATATTGATTGAGATAAAATTACATGAAATAAACATGCCTATTGCGTAAATAAGGCTATCTTTGCACTTCATAAAAAAGGTATGAGTAAAAAAGGAAGAGTTTTAGTCGCAATGAGCGGTGGGGTTGATAGCTCGGTGGCGGCTGTAATGTTGCATGAGCAGGGGTATGAAGTGATTGGGATTACAATGAAAACTTGGGACTATGCGTCTGCAGGAGGGTCGTCTAAAGAAACCGGATGCTGTAGTCTGGATAGTATCAATGATGCTCGCTCCTTAGCTGTAGGCTATGGTTTTCCTCATTATATTTTGGATATCCGTGACGAATTTGGGGATTATGTGATTGATAATTTTGTGGATGAGTATATTGCAGGTAGAACACCAAATCCTTGTGTTCTATGTAATACACATATCAAATGGTCGGCATTGATGAAGCGAGCGGATAAGTTGGACTGTGAGTTTATTGCTACAGGGCATTATGCAAATATCCGTATGCACGATAATGGGCGTTACGTCATCTCAAAAGGTCGCGATGAAAATAAAGATCAATCGTATGTGCTGTGGGGAGTTTCACAGGAAAATTTAGCAAGAACGAGATTCCCGTTAGGAAATTTTACTAAACAAGAAATCCGTCAAATGGCCTTGGAAATGGGGCAGGAGGAACTAGCGAAGAAATCCGAGAGCTATGAAATCTGTTTTGTGCCAGATAATGATTACCGAGCTTTCTTACGGCATAAACGGCCTACATTGGATGAAGAAATCGGTCCAGGTAACTTTATTTTGTCTGACGGTACAGTTGTTGGGCAACATATTGGTTATCCATATTTCACTATAGGGCAACGTAAAGGTCTAGGAATTGCTTTGGGAAAACCTATGTTTGTTATTGAGATTTTGCCAGAAAGTAATTCGGTCGTATTAGGAGAGGAGCATGAGTTGGAAAAAACTCAGGCATTTGTTCGCGATATTAATCTGGTAAAATATGCTTCACTGGAAGAACCGATGGAAGCAGTGACCAAAATTCGTTATAAAGATGCCGGAGCACAGTCTATCCTTACGCAGAAAGGGGATATTATGCAGGTTGATTTTACACATAATGTAAAAGGAATAGCCCCCGGACAATCCGCTGTTTTCTATGAAGGCAGTGATTTGATCGGAGGTGGTTTCCTAATGAAGTAATAGAATAGAAAAAAATAAAGGCTCACCAAAAGGCGAGCCTTTATTTTTGTGCTTATAGAGTGTATAGCTTACAGCTTAGCAATCTCTTGAGCCAAGTCGATAATTTTGTTTGAATAACCCCATTCGTTGTCGTACCAAGATACCACTTTCACGAAGTTGTCATTCAAAGAAATACCTGCTTTTGCGTCAAAGATGGAAGTACGGGAATCTCCGATGAAATCTGAAGAAACAACTTCATCTTCTGTATAACCTAAGATACCTTTCAATTCACCTTCTGAAGCTTCTTTCATTGCTTTTTTGATTTCTTCGTAAGAAGCACCTTTTTCTAAGCGAACAGTTAAGTCAACAACAGAAACGTCAGCGGTAGGTACACGCATAGACATACCTGTTAATTTACCTTTCAATTCAGGTAATACTAATCCAACTGCTTTAGCAGCACCGGTAGAAGAAGGAATGATATTTTGGTAAGCACCGCGTCCACCTCTCCAATCTTTAACAGATGGTCCGTCTACTGTTTTTTGTGTAGCTGTTACGGCGTGAACAGTTGTCATCAAACCTTCCAAGATACCGAATTTATCGTTCAATACTTTAGCAATTGGTGCCAAACAGTTGGTAGTACAAGAAGCGTTCGATACGATAGTGTATTCAGGTTTTAATTCTTTGTGGTTTACACCCATTACGAAAGTAGGGGTATCATCTTTTGCAGGAGCTGACATGACAACTTTTTTCGCACCTGCATCGATGTGTTTCTGAGCCGTTTCTTGCGTCAAGAAGAAACCTGTTGATTCGATAACGATTTCCGCACCAACTTCGTCCCATTTCAAGTTTGCAGGATCTTTTTCTGCAGTAACACGGATTGTTTTTCCGTTTACGATTAAGTTTCCGTCTTTTACTTCAACTGTACCGTCGAATTTTCCGTGCGTAGAGTCATATTTCAACATATAAGCCAAATAATCTGGCTCTACTAAGTCATTGATTCCAACTACTTCAACATCCGGACGGCTTACTGCAGCTCTGAATGCTAAACGGCCGATACGGCCAAATCCGTTAATTCCAATTTTCATTTTATCAATTTTTATTAATGTAATACTTAACTAAATTCTGTACAGGCTCTCTGATGATCGTATTGATATGCAAGCCATATTCTGCGCCCAGTTCCCGTAACCACTCTGCATAATTGTTGGCTACTGAGCCCGTAAAGTTGAACGCAGAGTCGGGGTAAACTTCAGAAAGGGGAACGAGATATGTCTTGATGTAAGTCTCCAGTCCTTTCTTAATATGATGTGTGATATAGGGTTCATCCTTATTTTCATAAATGAAATCTGCAAAACTTGTCAAAAATAAGTTTGGATTGGGATTATAATATACCTTGTCTAAAATAGTTCTTCTATCCAAGCTGTGTTTATGGATTAGCTTTTCACGAACACCGTTGGGCATGGATTCGGTAAGAAAGTCTTTGAGTAACTTGCGTCCTAGCCAATTGGTCGAACCTTCATCGGCTAATATATAGCCTAATCCATAATTGTTGGCGATGATTTTCTTTCCGTTATAATAAGCTGCGTTGGATCCGCTCCCGATTATTCCGATAATACCTTTTTCATCGCCAAAAGTGGAGATTGCAGAAGCCAGCACATCGTGGCTTACTTTTATCACACGTGCATTCTTGAAAAATTGAGCAAACACATGCTCAATCTTTTGTTGTCTTTCTGGAGAAGATGCTCCTGCACCGAAAAAATAGATTTTTTTGATTTTCTCAGCATGATTGATAAGGTGCGTGTTTTTATTCAGTAACTGTAGAATAAATCGCTCATCTTGTATATAGGAGTTGATGCCGGGCGTACGGAATCCGTGCATAACACGCTGTTTGTCTGCTATCCGCCAATCGGCATATCTCGAACCACTAAAAACAACAACAATCATCCTTGAATGTAAAAAGTCAAAATTATTTTATCAAATGAGCTTATAAGGCCATTATTTTAGCGATCTCTACCAAGTCTTCGTTAAGCTTCAGCTCTTTTTTACTGAGTGCTTCTTCTAAGGGGGTTGTCACTATCTCAGAACCACGGATGCCTATTGTGGCGCGTGTATTGCCTTTTAATAACTCATTTACCGCTGCATATCCCATGCGCGTAGCCAATACGCGGTCGGCGCTACTTGGAGCTCCACCGCGTTGTAGATGTCCTAATATACTAACTTTTGTGTCATAATAATCAAATTTTTCATTGACACGACGGGCTACATCTTTAGCTCCACCATTTTTGTCCCCTTCCGCTACGATGACAATCATGGATGATTTGTTGCGGTCAGCAGCATGTTCCAACATGTCGATAAGCTCATCTATAGCTGTTTCTTTCTCTGGAAGCAGGATTGCTTCAGCACCGCCTGCTACTCCTGCATTCAGTGCAATACAGCCGGAGTCACGTCCCATCACTTCTATAAAGAACAATCGGTTATGTGAAGCTGCTGTGTCACGGATTTTGTCGATAGCATCAATGACAGTATTATTCGCTGTGTCGTAGCCAATTGTTAAATCTGTACCGTTTAGATCGTTGTCTATAGTTCCGGGAATACACATAACAGGAATGTCATATTCTTTGGAGAATACTTCTGCACCGGTAAATGTGCCATCGCCACCAATCGCCACCAAAGCATCAACTCCCGCGTTGACCAAGTTCTCGTATGCTGTTTTACGTCCTTCCGGTGTCCGAAATTCCATACAACGTGCCGTTTTGAGTATAGTGCCTCCTTTTTGGATGATAGAACTTACCGAACGGCTATTCATCTCAAACATTGTATTCTCGATCATGCCTTGGTAACCGTGATAAATTCCAGTTACTTTTTTGCCGTTATATAAGGCTGTTCGCACGGCTGCACGTATAGCGGCATTCATTCCCGGAGCATCGCCTCCAGAAGTGAAAATACCAATTCTATTTATTTCTTTCACTTGATTTGTCATATTAAGGTATTACGAATATAGTGTGTATTTTTTACACTAATAAATTTTTTTTCTTTTTTTTGTAATTTAATAATATAATTGGCGACTTTCGAAGGTGAATGAATTTTTAACGATTTATTAAAATAACAGTTGTTTTGCAGACAAATTTTACGATTGATTGTGTGATATATAGCTTCCATTTAGGAAAGTTGCAGGTTCTTTTGACCGAGAGGAACGAATATCCTTATAAAGACTGGTGGGCACTACCGGGTTTCTTTGTTGATAAAGAAGAGGAAATGGAAGAAGCTGTTGAACGTATACTCTATGAACTGACAGGATTGAAGGGGATATATATGGAACAGTTGGGAGCGTTTGCCGGAGTAAAACGACATCCACAAGGACGGATTCTTACAGTTGCTTATTCTACCATTGTGAAATATGATGAAGTAGAATCCAAGATTAAACCTATGACCAGCTATATGCGCCAGGCGAAGTGGTTTGCTGTTGATTCGTTACCTGATTTGGCTTTCGACCATCGTGAGATTATTCAGAAGAGTCTGCAAAAGCTAAAATCTACCTTATATTATTCGACAATACCTTATGAGCTATTGCCTGAAAAATTTACATTAAGCCAATTACAACAAGTATATGAGGCAATTTTGGGCAAAACATTGGACAAGCGGAATTTTCGTAAGAAAATCGTCAATGCAGGCTATCTCAGGGAATTGTCTGAAGTCCAGAAAGGTGTCTCTTACAGAGCGGCGAGATTGTATAAGTTTGATAAACGTAAGTTTTTTAAAACTACCGGGGTGGAATAGTGTACAGTCTTTTTGTCATGCAGACCTTGGGAGACATCTACTAGAAACATAGTTTATAGATCCCTGCCTGCCGGCAGGCAGACTCCCTTCGTCAGGAAGACAAAGCGGATAGTTAATCCTTTTGTTTTCTTTTAAATTACAGTAAAATTACAATTTATTAATCCCTGTGATATTGTGAATCCGTTTTCTTTTTATACTTTTGAACGTTTTTAGAAAAAAGTCAAAAAGTATTAAGGTAAAAATGGATAGTAAAAAGGAACAAATTATTCAAGCAGCACTGAAACGCTTTGCTCATTATGGTTTCCATAAGACCACAATGAGTGAGGTTGCAGGGGACTTGAGTATAACCAAGGCTAACCTCTATTATTATTATCCGGACAAAGATGCACTCATCCGTGATGTGCTTGTTCATCTGCTTGATGAGATAAGTGGAAAGGAGATGGCTGTAATAGCACAGTATGACAACGATTTGTTGACTACTATTTTTCAGTTATTGGAACTTCGGGCAGAGTATATGCGTACTTATTATGTTCTGCATATATCGGAGAATTTAGAATGGATCAAAGGTAAAGGAATCGGTACCGTATTGGAAGGAATACACCAGAAAGATATCCAGATCATCAATGAACTATTTAGTAAAGCTGTTGATAGCGGTGAGATTGTTTTGGATGACAAGGATATCGCAGTGGTTTGTTTTACGCAGATCATTAAGGGGATAGGTCTTTCTTGTAGTGTGGCGGATGTCATCAGTGGTATTCCTACCCCCAGCCGGGTGGATGAAATCTTAGAGAATCAAAAACAAGCTGTACGCTTCATTTTTGCCAATAAAATTAGATAAACGCATATAATTTTTTCAATCAATGAAATTCAAATATCTCAGTGTTTTAGCAGCGGGGCTTCTGTTCCAAATGAGTCCTGTTAAAGCTCAAGACTTTCTTACGCTTAAGGAAGCGATCAGTTATGCTTTAGAACATAAAGCTGAAGCCAAAAAATCAAAATTGGATGTCGTCAATGCACAGAACAAAATAGACGAAGTGCGATCTGGCGCTCTGCCACAGGTGAATGTGAGTGCAGGACTTACTTACAATCCTATTATCCAACAGGTCGCATTGGATGGTGCCATGATGGGGCAACCAGGTGAGACTATTTTGGTAACGATGGGGCAAAAGTGGCAATCTACACCAGTAATTTCGTTGAACCAGCAATTGTTCAATCAATCGGTGTTCACAGGGTTGAAGGCGGCAAATACGACAAGGGAGTTTTACCTTATCAACGACCAGTTGACAGAAGAACAACTTATCGAACGTGTGGCGAATGCTTATTATAATGTCTACCAAACACAGTTGCAACTGGAGACTATTCAGAATAACTTAGATAACACGACCAGAACGCATAAAGTAATTGGCGGACTGTTTGATGCAGGGTTGGCGAAAAAGATTGACTTAGATCGTATTGCAGTGACAGTGAATAACTTGAAAGCCCAAAAACAACAATTGCTAAATGCGTTGGATCTCCAAGAGAATGCATTGAAATTTGCCATTGGAATGGATATCCAGCAGGATATTCAGCTGCCGGAAGAAACTTTCGAAATTGATGCGGCTATATTGAATGAAGTAGGAGATATAAATAACAGGACGGAAGTACAAGTGATGAACAAGCAATTACAATTGTTAGATTTGAACAAGAAAGCTATCAAGGCTGAATATTATCCTACATTATCTTTATCTGCAAATTATGGATATGCAGGTTTTGGTCAGCAATTTCCGCTCTTTAATAATCACTCATCTGTTAAATGGTCCAACTTCTCGGGGATAAGTCTGAACTTGGCATTTCCGATATTCAATGGTTTCTCTACACGTTCTAAAGTGAGACAAGCCGATATCGACATCCGTAAAGCACAGGTGGATCTAGAGGATACCAAATTGGCTTTAAGTTTAGGGAATGAAAATGCAAAAGCACAAGTGAAAAACAGTTTACTGACTGTGAATACCAATCAGGAAAACGTGCAGTTAGCAAAAGAAGTGTTGGATAACACCCAAAACAACTACAGAACTGGCTTGGCAACCTTAACAGACTTGTTAGATGCAGAGCGGGCATATGTAGATGCTCAAAATAATTATACAACATCATTGTTGAATTATAAGGTGGCTGAGGTTCAGCTCATCAAAGCGAACGGAAATTTAAAATCATTAGTAAACGAATAATTAAATGCATGTCGGAAATAGTGGTAAAAAAGCTATTTTCTTAACGCTACTCTAAAAAGCAAATTATATACATATATGAAACGCGGAATAATAACGGTCATTATCATTGCTGCTGCATTTGCAGGAATCATGTTTGTCTTAAACAAAAACAAAGCTAAAAACGAAGCGGATACAGCTACTGTAGCCATTCAGAACGCAGCGGTCGCTGTA
The DNA here is from genome assembly GCF_900116225.1 of Sphingobacterium wenxiniae. Taxonomy (GTDB): domain Bacteria; phylum Bacteroidota; class Bacteroidia; order Sphingobacteriales; family Sphingobacteriaceae; genus Sphingobacterium; species Sphingobacterium wenxiniae. The sequence goes on along the minus strand of NZ_FOZZ01000001.1, from coordinate 367,340 downwards.
CGTGCGGATACGGTTCAGCATAGAGATGTGAATGCACAATATATTACAAATGGTGTGTTTGCTCCGAAACAAGAGGTTGTGCTTTCGGCGGAAACTTCAGGTAAAGTGATTCGTGTACTTGTACAAGAAGGGGCTTTCGTAAAAACAGGTCAGACTTTGGCTATTATCGATGGTGATAAACAAAATGTCAATGTATCCAATGCGCAGGCTGTTTATAACAACGCCGAAGCAGAAGTTGCACGCTTTGAGAGTGCTTTCTCGACAGGAGGAGTGACCAAACAGCAATTGGATCAAGTAAAGTTGCAACTGGAAAATGCAAAAAACAACTTGAAATCTGCTAAACTTGCCGCTTCAGATGTGAATATTACGGCATCTTTTCCAGGTGTTGTCAACTCCCGCAGTATTGAACCAGGTTCTTATGTCTCTCCGGGTCAACAGATGTTTGAAATTGTTAACGTTTCTACATTGAAGTTGAAAATCAATGTGGATGAGAAAAATATAGGCCAAGTTAAATTGGGCCAGAATATCAAAGTACAATCGACGGTGCTGTCCGATCAGACATTTAATGGGGTAGTAACGTTTATTGCACCTAAGGCCGACGGAAGCTTAAACTTCCCAGTTGAATTGGAGATTAAAAATAATGCATCAAATGATTTAAAAGCAGGTATGTACGGAACGGCTTATTTCGGTGGAGATCAGGCTGTACAGGCATTAGTAGTGCCGCGGAATGCTTTTGTTGGTAGTATCAGTTCCAATCAGATTTTTGTGGCAGATAATGGTAAGGCTGTGCTCAAGCATGTGGTTTCAGGCAGAAGCTTTGGGGATTATATCGAAATTATCTCGGGTTTGGAAGAAGGGACAGTTGTAATTACTTCCGGTCAAATTAACTTGTTAGATGGAACTCCAGTAGAAATCATTAAATAAAACAACGCAGAAACGCAAAAATGAAAATTTCTGAAATCTCTATAAAAAGACCGAGTATCATTATCGTATTATTTATAATACTGACACTCGGTGGTATATTTTCGTATTCCCAGATGGGATACGAACTTGTCCCGAAGTTTGAGGTCAATGTGATTACTGTGCAGACCATTTATCCAGGTGCTGCTCCCTCAGAGGTCGAAACTTCGGTAACTAAAGTAATTGAAGATGCTGTTGCATCATTGGAAAGTGTCAAAAAAATTGAGTCTAAATCTATGGAATCCGTTTCTGTAGTTATGATTCAGCTTAATACAGGGGCAGATGTCAACTTCCTGCTCACTGATGCTCAGCGTAAGATTAACGCAGTAGTTAATGAGCTTCCCGATGATGTGGAAACACCGGCGCTATCCAAATTCTCTTTGGATGATGTGCCGATTATGAATCTTTCGGTAACATCGAATTTGTCAGAGAAAGATTTGTATGACTTGCTGGACCAAAAAATTCAACCTGTTTTCGCTCGTATTAACGGTGTGGCAAAGGTTGATATGATTGGTGGTGAAGAACGTGAAATTCAAGTGAGCGTTGATCCTGATAAAGCAGAAGGGTACGGACTTTCTATCACGCAGATCCAGCAAACTATCGCATCCTCTAATTTGGATTTCCCTACAGGAAATGTGCGGACACGTGACAACCAAACGACTTTGCGTCTGTCTGGTAAATTCACCACGCTAGATGAATTGCGTAACTTACCGATTACTACGCCTAAAGGTGTAATGGTCCGTCTGAGCGATGTTGCCGATGTGCAGGATGGTATTAAGGATGTGGAGAAGATTGCACGTATTGATAGACAAAATACAGTTTTGATGCAAGTCTTTAAACAATCCGATGCGAATGCGGTTGCGGTATCAGAATTGGTGCGTGGCATGATTGAAGACGTTAAAAGAGATTATCAAGGCGATGGTGTTGATATTACTGTAGCGAATGATACGACGGAGTATACACTTAGAGCTGCGGACAATGTTATCCATGACTTGATGATTGCGATTGCTTTGGTGGCATTTATCATGCTGTTTTTCTTGCATAGTTTGCGTGATGCTTTTATTGCGGTGGTAGCTATTCCACTTTCTTTGATCGCAACATTTATCTTCTTGAATATGTTGGGATATACGCTAAACTTAATGTCTTTGTTGGGGCTATCTCTGGTTGTGGGTATTTTGGTGGATGATGCTATCGTGGTTATCGAAAATATTCACCGCCACATGGAGATGGGTAAGAACAAAGTAAGAGCGGCATATGATGGAGCAAAAGAGATTGGTTTTACGGTATCGGCAATTACCTTGGTTATCGTAGTGGTATTCTTACCTATAGCGATGTCATCGGGTTTGGTTTCTGATATTCTTCGCCAGTTCTGTGTGACGGTGATGGTATCGACTCTATTGTCTTTCTTAGTTTCTTTCACTGTTGTTCCATGGTTATATTCACGGATGGGTAAACTATCCCATATCAATAAACACACTTTCTTCGGAAGGATATTGTACGGTTTTGAGGCAGGATTGACAGGGCTGACCAATTGGATATCAGGCATACTCAAATGGTCGTTGCGCAGCCGGGTAAATAAGGTGATTACCTTAGCGGTGTCGCTGGTGCTGTTGTTTGCTTCTTTCATGCTGGTAGGAAAAGGATATATCGGTTCTGATTTCTTCCCGGGCAATGATAAAGGGGAGTTCTACCTGCAAATTGAGATGAATAAGGATGCCTCTTTGGAGCAAACGAACTTTATGGTTCAGAAAGCTGAAAATCATCTGTCCCAAAAACCGGATATCGAACGTATGATTACCACTGTAGGGCAAGCCTCTGATGGTATGATCAATACAGCAGGAACGAAGTATAAGGCTGAGATTCATATTATTAGAAAAGCGGGCGAGAATCAAAAGGAATCCACGGAGGTTTATTCGGCTAAGTTGAAACGAGAAATGGAAAATGTCTTGGTGGGTGCGAAGTTGAAAACGGTAAACATGGGTATCATGGGGGCTGAACAGGCGCCACTGATGATGACTGTTATCGGTGCATCACAGGAAGATGCATTGGAAACGGCCCAGCATTTTTCCGAAATATTGAGAGGAATCTCTGGTGCTTCAGAAATTCGTTTGACATCGGAAGATGGTAATCCTGAAATCAGTGTGAAGGTTGACCGTGATAAAATGAACTCTTTAGGATTGAACGTGGCTACGGTCGGTATGACGATGCAGACTGCTTTCTCGGGGAATACCGACACAAAATTCCGTGCTGGTGATACAGAGTATGATATTAATATTCGTTACGATGAGGGCGGCCGTGGTAATATCACCGATGTCCAAACCTTGAAATTTATCAATCAACAGGGGCAGGCTATCAAATTGGAGCAATTTGCAGATGTATCATATACTTCTGGCCCGACTTTGTTGGAGCGTCGTGATAAATCTCCTTCGGTATCTGTACAAGCACAAGTAGTGGGGCGTCCTGTGGGTACTGTTGCAACAGAATGGGAAACAGCAATTAAAGACAAGATCGCAGACAATAGCTTGGTATTAAAACCTGGGGTTTCTTACAAATGGGGTGGTAATATGGAGAATCAAGAAGAAGGTTTTGGTACCTTGGGTGTTGCGTTGTTAGCATCTATCATCTTGGTATACTTGGTAATGGTAGCGTTGTATGATAACTTTGTAACGCCGTTTGTGGTATTGTTCTCTATTCCGCTGTCGTTTATCGGAGCCTTGTTGTTCTTAGCATTAGGCAACCAAACGTTGAATATCTTCACTATATTGGGGATTATCATGTTGATTGGTCTTGTAGCGAAGAATGCGATTATGTTGGTGGATTTTGCCAACCATAAAAAAGATGCCGGTGCAAATACATATGATGCATTGGTGGCAGCAAACCACGCACGATTCCGTCCGATTTTGATGACTACCATTGCGATGGTATTCGGGATGGTGCCTATCGCGTTGGCGACAGGTGATGGCGCTGATATGAACCGAGGTCTGGCGATTGTCATCATTGGAGGTTTGTTGTCCTCTTTGTTCCTAACCTTGATTGTTGTACCGGTTGTGTATTCAATTTTTGATGGTTTAGGCAGACGATTCGGTAGAAAAGAAAAAGTAAACTATGCGGAACTGATAACAGCTGATTATGTAGAAAATGAAGACTACGTTGATGAGCTGGATATGAAGCATTAGAATAGCTTAAAAAACGGGGAAGACAAAAATCTTCCCCGTTTTTTTTAACCGTTTTTCAATACCTTGCTAACTAATTGGTGCTCATTAATAGGTTTGCTGAGCACAGCGTCAAAACTATAAGGCTGTTGCTTTGCCTCTTGTGTGTCCAAAAGAAGTGCATCGGATGTGAACACATATACCTGTATATCTTGTGTAGCTGGATTTCCTTTTATATGTGTGAGTACGTCCCAGCCGTTGACCTCAGGCATTAAAAGGTCAGTGATAACAATATTTACCGGATTTATTGCAATGAAATCTAATGCATCGGCAGCATTGTCAAAAGATCTTACCTGCGATATGTCTTTGAATAGGTGGTTGAGATAAAGGATATTGATGCGGTTGTCATCGATCAGCACAATGTTTAATTCTTCTGGCAGGTCCGCCAAGGTATAAGTTGTGCTTTCCATCGGAGTGGAGGAGCTTTCTTGTATCGGGAGCGTTAAGATAAATGTAGAACCTTCGTTCGGTTTACTTTTTAGGATGATATCTCCGTTCAATTGCTCAGCCAATAGTTTGGAAATATAAAGCCCTAATCCGAAACCACCTGTTTTGGTTTTGGAATCAGCCATGTAATACTGTCTAAAAATATTCTTCTGGTGCTCTTCGGCAATACCTATTCCAGAATCGGTAACGCTTATGCGAAGTTGGTTACTTCCGTTCTGAGAGACAATATCAGCCTGTAGTTTGACAGTACCTTCGTTCGTATATTTGATAGCATTACTTACCAGATTGGTCACTATCTGGCGGATACGAAATATGCTGCTACCCATTTGGAAATCAGAAGGAATGTTGATTTCATGTGTTAATATTAGGTTTTTCTTCTTGGCTTGGTAGGCGTGCAAGTCGATGATATCTTTTAGAAGAATATAAGGCGAGAAAAACTCATTTTTGATTTCCAGGGAACCGACTTCTAACTTTCCAAGGTTAAGGATATCGTTTACCGTGCTGTTGATGACGGCTATCTCATGTGCAGTAGAATCTAATATTTCCGGGTCGATGATATGCTTGTCGCCTTTGTCTTTCAATATTTCGATAATTCCTAAAAGTGAATTGATAGGGGACCGCACTTCATGGCTTACATTTGCCAATACACTGGTTTTTTCCTCAGCAACGAGCGAGGCATAAGCTTTTTCCTCTTGCAATTTCTTTTCGTAGGAAATCGCGTTCCTCTGGTAATATAGGATAAATAGAATCATGAAAAGCATAATGGAAAGAGCAATTATCAGCTGTTGTCCAAATTTGTGGGCATTTTCCTGATGCATGATGATTGCAGCCTGTTCGGCTTTACTGATATTATCCCGATCTATGGATTTGAGGTTGTCGATTCCTATTTTTAAGTTGTCTAAAAGTCTGTAATTGCTCTGGATGAGCTGTCGTTCTTTCTGTTGTAAGTTCCTGTAGCGGGATTGCAACAGGTTCAGGTCTCTGTTGTGGGCTTGCTCCTGTCTGGAAATCAGCATTTCAATGTTTTTATGGATAAGATCGATTTGGCTGGTGTTATAGTTCTGAATGGTTGACGCAGCGACCAAAGTGTCGTTTTTAGCATTGAAGATGCGTTTGAACAGACTTTGCTTCTTGCGCACAATAGTATCTTGATCTACATGACTGAACAGTGTATCGCGTAAGATATTGTTGATAACAGAATCTGCCGATTGTTTGGTAATCGGTTTAGGACTATAGTGTTGCGTTCTTTCCAGCATTGTTAAGGAGTCGTTGGCTAGAAAGACGAGATCGCTCACGCTCTTTTTTAGTAAAGCAAATTCATTTGCGACAGAATCTTTTTCCTGCATGGCGGAGAGACTGTTGATAAGCGGGTTTTCGTCAATCGGTAAAGCCGAGAGTGAATCAATATAGATACGGATAGTATGCAGCTTTTCTTTGTAAGAGGTAAAGGTTTTTTTATCAAAATCTACAGTGTATAAGCGGAAAAGATTATCAGCTTCGCTGAATGTTGAGAATAAGGAATATAATGTCGTTGACTGGCTTTGTGTCAAAGCATAAGCAGCGGATATTCGTTCCTTTACTTTGTTATATTCGGCATATTGGTATATGAAAATGCTACTGATATAGGCAAAAGATAAAATAATAGCACCGATAACCAATCTCCGAAGCAAGAATGTTTTCTTTGTGTTGTGTTCCACGATTAATATTTGATTTTAATTTTATAAGCTAAAATAGGGATTTTATCGAGGAGAGTAGAAAAATTATTAAAATAAATAACTATAAGTGTGAAAATTTCCTTCTTGTTAAAGGAAAAGAGTGCCTTTGTGTATTAAACGTTAATAATGAAGGCACTCTTAGAAATATGAGAGGTTACATATCCGAAATCAAGGTTTTACTTGAATATTTTTCAGTTTTGTAACATATTTTATGGAATTTGTTTTTAAGATGAATTTATGTTTCGTTATCGTTAATTTTATATATATGATAACTGTTTATCCTAATTTTTTGTCACCTTCATAATGTACCATCCACGCAATGCCGAACTGGTCAATAAAAGAAGAATAGAGTTCTGCGAAAAATGTTTCTCCCAGTTCCATTTCCATATTCCGGGCGTTTGCACTTAGCTTTTTATGTAATTCTTGTGCTTCTTCTGGGGTTTCGGTATCCAACATAATATAACTGGATGTGCCAAACACAGCTTTTGGGCCAAAGGCTTCCATACAATCGGATCCCATCAGCATAGATTCATTGTTTATCATGAGTGCGGTATGCATGATTTTATCCTTATCCTCTTCTGCAATACTGAAGCTCGGATCGTCGGGCATCTCCCCGTAACGATGTGTGCCTAATAGAGAACCGCCAAAAACCGTTAAGTAAAATTGGAACGCCGCTTCGCAGTTTCCGTTAAAATTTAGATAAGCATGTACTTTTGCCATAATGTGTCTTTCTTAAGAGGGTAAACAATTTTGTTTCTGTTACTTATTATACCCAAAGTTACATGAAGCAGGTTTACTATAGCTTGTCATAGGGCAAGAATTTGTTTTAAGGAGGCTTATTTTGAATATTCTTCTTTAAAGTTTTTTCAAAAATTCTAACATTAACCTGTTGAAATGTTCGGGATTTTCCAAATTTGGCAGATGTCCACATCTTTCCATTTCCACAAATTCAGCATCTTTAATGGTTTTATATAATTGTACCATGTCTTCGTGATTTGTGATGATATCTTCCTTGCCACGGATGAGTAGTGTAGGAATTTGTATTTTTTCCAATACTGCTGTAGTGTCTGTCCTTGCAGCTAATGCCAGTAGCGTAGAACAGATAGAATTTATGCTATTTCTACGAATGCTACTTTTAATTAGTTCTACGGCATCGGAATTATTTTCCTTGCTGTCTTTGGAAAAAACACGCTCGATGAAACCTATGGAAAAAGGACGTCTGCCGTGGTTCAGTACAGCTTGGATGCTGTCAAAACGTTTCTGCTTAGCCGTGTCATCATCAGCTTTACTATGGGTGTCGCAAAGGATTAAACCGTTTATTTTCTCCGGGAAAAGCTCATACGCACGCAGGGCTATGTAACCGCCCATAGATATACCGCAAAGGACAGCCTGTTCTATTCCTAATTTTTCGATAAAAACCCGGAGGTCTTTAGCGAATACATCAATGGAAAAGAAACCGTGGCCACTGGTAGTATTGCCATGTCCACGAATATCAATAGCTATGCCTGTCGTGTCCGCATCTAAAGCATCTAATTGTTGTCTCCACATGTTCTTATTGAAAGGAAAACCATGGAGAAAAAGAATGACCTTTGTAGAACTGGTCTGTGCTTTCTTAATATGATAGGATATGCTGATATCTCCAATACGTATCTTGTGGCTTTTGATTAAGCGTTCTGTCATATGCTTTGTGAAAAAAATATTTTATTCTAATTGTTTTTTAATCAACACAATATAGATATTATAGTTTTTATAGCCTCAATTTTTTTGCAAATAATTTGGAAAATCAGAAAAAGTGGCGATATTTGCATCACCAAAATCAACCACAGGGGTGTGGCGGTGAAAAAATGCACTCCTAGCTCAATTGGATAGAGCATCTGACTACGGATCAGAAGGTTAGGGGTTCGACTCCCTTGGAGTGCACAACAAAAATAGGCTTCTGCAAATTTGCAGAAGCCTATTTTTGTTTAGGCTTTAATTTCTCTATGTTCTGCACATGACCAAAATGAAATAACGGTACAGGATAATAGAAATAAAAAAGTCCATCTTTTGGATGGACTTTTCAATGTCTGTGCGGAGAGGGCGGGATTCGAACCCGCGGTACCGTTTCCAGTACGACAGTTTAGCAAACTGTTCCTTTCGGCCACTCAGGCACCTCTCCGGTTTTGACAGTGCAAACATAACGCAAAAAAATCAAACTCCAAAGCTTTAAACCTGTTTTTTCTGAAAAAACAAATAACCAATTGAGCGTCAATTTGATTTTTTATTTAACCGTTGGCTGGCGCTGGTTTTTTATTCACATCATAGTCAATTCGAACATGATAAATACTCTTCAACATAGACTTAAAGATATCAGAAACCTCCGTTATATCCCGCATTGTAATGTTGGAATTGGTAAACTGTCGTTGCGTAATCTTGTATTCCACGATTTTATCTACTAACGAGTTGATGGATTCTTCAGTAGGTTCTTTCATAGCTCGGGATGCAGCTTCAACAGAGTCCGCCATCATGAGCACGGCAGTTTCTTTGGAAAAAGGTACCGGTCCCGGGTAGCGGAAGATGCTTTCATCCACGAGCTTATCAGGATTATTCTTGATGAACATATTGTAGAAATAGTCTACGCGTGTTGTACCGTGATGTGTTCGGATAAAATCTACGATTACTTCAGGCAATTGGTTCTTCTTTGCCATTTCAATCCCTTTGTGTACATGAGAAATGATGATTTGAGCCGATTGCTCTGGCGTCAATTCCTCGTGGGGATTAGATCCACTTTTTTGGTTTTCAATGAAGAAAAGCGGATTTAGCATTTTTCCGATGTCGTGGTACAAAGCACCTGCTCGGACCAAAAGCGGATTCCCTCCAATCTTGTAGATGGCGGCTTCTGCAAGATTGGCTACCTGTAGCGAATGCTGGAAAGTACCAGGGGCTTTCAGTGAGAGCTCTCGAAGAAGTTTTGAATTACTGTTGGTCAATTCCATCAGTGTAAGGTCGGATACGATGCCAAATAGGCGTTCAAATGCATAGATAAGTGGATAGGCAAGGAGTGTAAGACCGACCGAAACAACGAATGGAACGATATCCGTCCAGTAAATATTATTGAACGAACCGTTTCTCGTTAATGCTAGCCCGATATAAGCAACAATATATGTCGCTAAAATCATCAGGGAGGAAATCAGGAATTGTTCGCGTTTGACCAAGGTTTTGATGCTGTATATAGCGACCATGCCGGCAATAAACTGAAGGAAAACGAATTCATAGCTGTTCGGGACGAATAGGGCGGAGATAAGGACCATTAACAAATGGATGTTGAGTGCCACACGTGTGTCGAACAATACCCGGAAAATGATCGGTACGCTACAGTATGGAATATAATAAAGACTTGGTATCTTCATTTTGATAGCCCAGGATAATACGCCAAGCATCGCTACGATAACAATCATGATGATGAAAATCAGTCTGTTGTTTTGGTAGATAGAACTGCGAAAGAAATAAAGAAAAACCATCAACAAGGATACACATAGCGAAATCATGATGAATTGCCCCAAAAGCACCAGAAACTGATTACCACTGATACGTGCTTCGTCCTCAAAGATTCTTCGTAGGGATTCCAGCTTTTGGTAGGTTTCGGTATTGATGATCTTATCTTTTTCAGCTATCAGTTCACCTTTTTGTACAACACCTCGAGTGGTGGATACATTTGCCAGTGCATTCTGCTCCATTTTATTGGTGAGGTTTTCGTCGAAGCTGTAGTTTACTGTAACATAGTTTTTTAGAATTTCTGCCAGCCATTTCTTTCGATCAATCTTGTTGTTTTTTGCCAGCGTTTCATCAATATATTGATGCGCACTTTCAATCGTGAATATGTCTGCGGTATTCTTTTGTTGGGCAATGTTGTCGTGAATCAACGTAAAGTTGTATTGACTCTGTGTGCGATCCACCTGTTCCGGATTGTTACCTTTATTTTGGTAACGATTGTTCAGCGATATAATGCCTCGATTGTAGATGTAGTTTAGTAAGGTGTTTCCCGTAGTCTGATAAGTTTGTATGTCTTGTCCCGGGATAGAATCCATATGAGAGATTTGCCATTTTTCACCTATATCGGTATTGAATTGGTCAACTTGCTCTTTATTGACACTGCTGTTTAGGTTGTAGATGGGCTGTATAGTTTTGAGAATTTGTTCCCTGTCGCGCATCAACTCTTCCTGAGTTTTTAGAATGGCAAAGTTGTAAGGAGAGACCAGATTGTCGTGATTCCACACTTTTCCTTTCTGAAATTCGTATTGAAAGCGTGGTTGCTTAGGGAGGAATATACAGATGAGTATGATGGCCAGGAGGATCATGGCGAACTTGAGAATAACGGAGTTATTCTGGTACTTGCTCTGTGTATAGTTGATTTTAAGTTTTGCCACGTGTTAAATTGAGAATGATATGTAATTTACCTAACAAACCTACATAAATTCACCTTTATATACAATATAATTAGGGTTGTATATAAAATGATTTGTTTGTCGTTCCTCTGTCGCTAACAGTTATTTTTATACTGGAATTACTATTGTAATTTTATGTTTATCCAAGGGTAAGACCTATGCCAGAACAAAAATACCTATCTCATATTTAGGTCGCTTTACTGAGAGTTTGCTTATCTTTGCAAAAAAAAGTAAAAACATGTCTACATCAAAACACTTAATCGCTCCCTCGGTATTAGCCGCTGATTTTGCAAACTTGGCAAAGGATATTCAGATGGTCAATGAAAGTGAAGCGGATTGGTTTCACATCGATATTATGGACGGTGTGTTTGTGCCGAATATTTCCTTTGGCTTCCCCGTTATGAGTGCTATTGCCAAATATGCCCAAAAACCGTTAGATGTGCATCTGATGATTGTTGATCCAGATCGTTATTTGAAAACTTGTAAGGATAATGGGGCGGAAGTGATTACGGTGCATTATGAAGCTTGCACACATTTGCACCGCACGCTTGCTGCGATTAAGGAACTAGGTTGTAAAGCAGGAGTGGCATTGAATCCACATACCTCGGTACAGTTGCTGAAGGATGTGATTCATGATATTGATTTAGTCTGTCTGATGTCAGTTAATCCGGGTTTTGGTGGACAGAAATTCATCGAACATACTTATGCTAAAGTTCGGGAACTGCGTGCCTTGGCATCGGGGGTTAATGATGGTTTGCTAATCGAGATTGATGGAGGTGTGACTACGACCAATGCTGCTCAGTTGTTGCAAGCCGGTGCTGATGTGTTGGTGGCAGGATCATTTGTATTCAACGCGGCAGATCCTATCGAAACAGTAAAGGCTTTGAAGGAGATTGACCCTTTTTTGCAAAAAGTTTGATTGTTTTAATATAGCGGGCAACATGTTCGTACATAGACCTATAAGGTTTCCAAAACCTTATAGGTCTTACATCAACTAATAATGAGTCTGAGCCAATAAGCTTAGGCTTTTTTTGTAAGAATATTTGAATTCTCAGAAAAAAGTCTTAAATTTATAGACAAATGTCGAGGTTGTGGCTAAATCAAAAAAATATAATCTGGAAGAGCGGTTGAATAAGGAAGTTGCTTCTTTCATTCATGAGGCAAGAGAGCCTGGAGTTCTCTATGAGACTACAAGCAGCATCACGTATCAAGATTTTCTTTCCGACAAGATGTTGATTATAAAGGCTATAAGGATGGGTGTGCCTTATTCTTTATTTAACTTAATCCAAGACTATACACCTTTTACAGAGAGTGATTGGGCAAGTCTGTTGGATGTTTCCACCAAATCTTTGCAGCGCTACAAACAGTCTCCCAATCATCATTTTAAGCCATTGCAGTCTGAGAAAATAATTGAGATAGCTGAGGTGACGGATGTGGGGCTTGATGTGTTTGGCGATATGGATAAGTTCAAACTATGGCTAAACACGCCAAATTATGCATTGGGTAATCTTTTGCCCATGGAGCTTTTGCGGGATTCCTATGGCAAGGAGTTGGTTCTTGGTGAGTTGACAAGGATTAGTCACGGTATTCTTGTTTAGTCGATGGAAGTATTCAGATTGGCAAGGGATCGGTTTGCGGGTTCGCTTTCGGGTAAAGGTGCTGCGTTGAAAGGAGCAAGATGGAATTCGATAGGTGTTGAACTGATTTATACAGCTGCCAACCGATCTTTAGCTATGGCGGAGGTGGCGGTGCATTTTACCCTTGCGACCCTTCCCAATGACTATATGATGATCACGATTGAGATACCCGATGATATTGCTGTAAAAGAATTGGAAGAAAAAGACTTGCCAACCCATTGGAATGCATTTCTTCACCCTATGTCTACCCAGAACTTTGGGGATATGTTTGTCGCTGAAAATGAATATTGTGCCGTGAAAGTGCCTTCGGTTGTAACACAGGGCGATTATAACTTTCTTCTCAACCCAAATCATCCAGACTTTGCTAAGGTTCGTATTAAACGGATAGAGAAATTTCCTTTCGATAATAGGTAGTTTAAGATTTAGTTTAGAACAATTCCAAATTATGTAATCACTTGTTTCTATTCTATATAAAGCGTGATTTTTCTTATTTTTGCGCTGAAAAAAATGTGCCGTTTTTTAGGTAAATTGGCACAGGAAAAGAATAGTAACAAAAAAGAGGTATAGCCGGCAATATTAAGTGTTGCAAATCGGTTTTAGCTTTGATAAAACACCATTATGAGTATATACAGCGATTACATTCAGGAAATCGAAGAAAGAGAAGGACAAGGACTTCATCCTAAACCTATTGATGGAGCAGAATTGTTAACCGAAATCATCGAACAAATTAAAGATTCGAACAACCCACATCGGGAAGATTCGATCCAGTTCTTTGTTTACAATACCTTGCCGGGGACGACTCCTGCTGCAGGTGTAAAGGCAAAGTTTTTGAAAGAGATTATTCTTGGTCAGTCTGTTGTACCGGAAATTACACCTGTTTTCGCCTTTGAATTGTTGTCGCACATGAAAGGTGGGCCTTCTATCGAAGTGTTGCTTGATTTGGCATTAGGTGAAGACGAAGTTATCGCCGTAGAAGCTGCAAGAGTTTTGAAAACACAAGTTTTCCTTTACGATGCCGATACCGATCGCTTGAAAGTAGCTTATGAAAGTGGAAATGCTATAGCTAAAGAAATTCTGGAAAGCTATGCAAAAGCAGAATTCTTCACCCAATTGCCGGAAGTAGCGGAAGAAATCAAAGTTGTGACTTACATCGCAGCTGAGGGAGATATTTCTACAGATTTGCTTTCTCCTGGAAATCAGGCGCACTCGCGTTCTGATCGTGAATTGCACGGAAAATGTATGATGTCGCTTCACGCACAAGTGGAAATCAAAGCTTTACAAGCAAAACATCCTGATGCAAGCGTGATGTTGATTGCTGAAAAAGGAACGATGGGCGTAGGTTCATCGCGGATGTCAGGTGTTAATAACGTGGCTCTCTGGACCGGTAAACAAGCTAGTCCGTATGTGCCATTTGTGAATATTGCGCCGATTGTAGCCGGAACAAACGGTATTTCACCAATTTTCTTAACGACCGTAGATGTAACAGGTGGTATCGGGATCGACTTAAAGAACTGGGTAAAGAAAACTGATGCGGATGGTAAACCTGTATTGAATGAAAAAGGAGAGCCTGTTTTAGAAGAGGTTTATTCGGTAGCAACAGGAACGGTTTTGACCATTAATACGAAAACCAAAAAATTATATAACGGCAATCAGGAACTGATCGATATTTCCAAATCGCTGACTCCTCAGAAAATGGAATTTATCAGAGCCGGAGGTTCGTATGCGATTGTGTTCGGTAAAAAAATCCAGACATTCGCTGCGAAAACTTTGGGGATAGAAGCTCCGACGGTTTTTGCTCCTTCAAAAGAAATCTCTATTGAAGGACAAGGCTTGACTGCTGTTGAAAAAATATTCAATAGAAATGCTGTAGGCGTAACTGAAGGCAAGATTTTGCACGCCGGTTCAGATGTTCGGGTGCAGGTTAACATTGTTGGTTCACAAGATACAACAGGTTTGATGACGGCTCAGGAACTGGAATCCATGGCAGCTACTGTCATTTCGCCGATTGTAGATGGTGCATACCAATCGGGCTGTCACACGGCTTCAGTTTGGGACAAAAAAGCGCAGGCTAATATCCCGAAACTGATGAAATTCATGAACGATTTCGGATTGATTACGGCTCGTGACCCGAAAGGCGAATACCATTCGATGACGGACGTTATCCATAAGGTATTGAACGATATTACAGTTGACGAATGGGCGATCATTATCGGGGGAGACTCACACACACGGATGTCCAAAGGGGTTGCTTTTGGAGCCGATTCGGGTACGGTTGCACTCGCTTTAGCAACAGGTGAGGCATCTATGCCGATTCCAGAATCTGTAAAGGTGACTTTCAAAGGTGAAATGAAAGACTATATGGATTTCCGTGATGTGGTTCATGCTACTCAGGCACAAATGCTTAAACAGTTTGGTGGTGAAAACGTATTTCAAGGTCGGATTATCGAGGTTCACATTGGAACACTTCCAGCTGACCAAGCCTTTACGTTTACCGACTGGACAGCAGAAATGAAAGCAAAAGCGTCTATCTGTATTTCGGAGGATGATACCTTGATCGAATCTTTGGAAATCGCGAAACACCGAATTCAGATTATGATCGACAAAGGCATGGATAATCACAATGCTGTTCTTCAAGGTTTGATCAACAAAGCGAATAAACGTATTGAGGAAATTAAATCTAGTGATAAACCCGCATTGAAACCAGATGCAAATGCAAAATATTATGCAGAGGTAGTAATTGATTTGGATATCATTGATGAACCGATGATTGCCGATCCAGATGTGAATAATGAAGATGTTTCTAAGCGTTATACGCATGATACAATTCGTGATTTGACCTTCTATGGTGGTGATAAAAAAGTAGATCTTGGTTTCGTGGGGTCTTGTATGGTACATAAAGGTGATTTGAAAATCGTTTCCAAAATGCTCCGCAATTTAGAAGCACAGCAAGGTGAAGTGAAATTCAATGCGCCTCTTGTTGTAGCTGCTCCTACATACAATATCATTGATGAATTGAAGGAAGAAGGTGATTGGGAATTGTTGGCTAAATATTCTGGATTTGAGTTTAACGACGCTGCTCCAAAAGGTGCTGCTCGTACCGAATACGAAAATATGATGTATTTGGAACGCCCAGGTTGTAACCTTTGTATGGGTAACCAGGAAAAAGCAGAGAAAGGGGATACTGTTATGGCTACTTCAACTCGTCTTTTCCAAGGTCGTGTAGTAGAAGATTCAGAGCGCAAAAAAGGTGAATCTTTGTTGGCATCTACTCCGGTTGTTGTTTTGTCAGCAATTTTGGGTAGAATCCCGACTATTGAAGAATACAAAGCGGCAGTAGCTGATATCGACTTGACTAAATTCACACCGTCCAACAAACAATTGGTTCATTAATTGTTTGTTCGGTCTTTGTATAAAAACACCCGAAGTTCGTGAGAATTTTGGGTGTTTTTTTTTAGTTATTTTATTTTTTGTCGTCCCATAGTTCAAGCATTGACGTCAAATCTTTATACTCTTCTGCAAAAGCACCGTCGAGTGTCCCGAATTTAGTTGCGAATTCTTTAAAATATTGTCTTGCTTTCTTGTCTCCCGAAATTGTTGCCATAAATAATTTTGTTGCTATTTCCATTTTGTTATCGTCAAGTCCAAACTTAGCCATTTCATATTCTCTTAGAGCTGTGTTAATTTCGGATTGGTCATATTTTCTTATTTGTCTGTTAACGGCACACTGGCGAACAATTCGTTGTTCGTTGAAATAAATCTTCTCTGTTGACCAAACAGTCTCTTGGTATTTCAAGTTTTCCCCTGTTGGCAAATTTCTGAGGTCGTCAACGAACAAAGTATCATTGTGAACTTTCAGTCTGCAAGTTAGCATAGCTCCCCAAAAATCGATTATTGTATCTTGTTCGCAAACAGAAAGAATAAACTCGGAAAAAGTTATGGGGTTGCTGTCTGGGTTTTTATATCCGCAAAGAATTATTGTCTTGCCATTGGAAAAATGAAAAGTCGTATCTGGTTTGCTTTCTTCTGTTGTCCCTGCCATAATATTTTCTGGACAGTTGCAGTTCCGTTCTTCGTTTTGTCCATAAGAGGTTACTATTGAAGTCAAAATTGTCAATATAGTTATTATACAGTATCGTATCATAAGTTTGTAATACATTGTTGGCGGAATTTTTTAAATCTAAAAATATTTTCCCATTAATCTGCTTTAAGCTAATTCTATGACTTTTGAACCTATGTCAAAAGCTATTCTATTGTTAAATTTATCCAATTCTATTCTTTTCATAAAAATTGTTTTATCTAAATAATAAAGATCATTAATACAATAAAGATCATTAATACAAATAGTGTATAGCATATTCTCCCATACCAATTTGACATTTACCACATTTTTCCGTAACTTTCGCTAAGTTGATTTGTTATAACAAAAGATTTATTTAGAAGAGATATGGCTTTTGATATTGAAATGATTAAAAAGGTGTATAGCCAATATGATGAGCGTATTCGTGCTGCTCGTCAGGTGGCTAATAAACCCTTGACCCTCTCGGAGAAGATTCTATATGCTCACTTATGGGATGGTAATGCTACGCAGACATATGAACGTGGTGTTTCTTATGTTGACTTTGCTCCGGATCGTGTGGCAATGCAGGATGCTACAGCACAAATGGCGTTGTTGCAATTTATGCAAGCTGGACGTCCAAAGGTGGCTGTTCCGTCAACGGTGCATTGTGACCACTTGATTCAGGCGAAAGAAGGTGCTGCGCAGGATTTGGCACGTGCCAAAAATGAAAGCTCAGAAGTGTTCAACTTCTTGAGCTCAGTGTCTAATAAATACGGAATAGGTTTCTGGAAACCAGGGGCGGGTATTATCCATCAAGTGGTGTTGGAAAACTATGCTTTTCCGGGCGGTATGATGATTGGTACAGACTCACATACGGTGAATGCTGGTGGTCTGGGTATGGTGGCTATCGGTGTTGGCGGAGCGGATGCCTGTGATGTCATGGCCGGATTGCCTTGGGAGCTTAAGTTCCCGAAATTGATTGGTGTGAAGTTGACCGGAAAACTTTCGGGTTGGGCAGCGCCAAAGGATGTAATTTTGAAAGTTGCAGGTATTTTGACTGTTAAAGGAGGAACCGGAGCGATTGTTGAATATTTTGGAGATGGTGCAGAGTCACTATCCTGTACAGGTAAAGGGACAATTTGTAATATGGGTGCTGAGATTGGCGCGACGACTTCGACATTCGGTTATGATGAATCCATGGAACGCTATCTACGTGCTACGGGACGTGATGAAGTTGCTGACTTGGCCAATGGCATCAAAGAACATTTGACCGGAGATACCGAAGTTTATGCAGATCCTGAACAATATTTCGATCAATTGATTGAAATTAACCTGTCTGAATTGGAGCCGTCGTTGAATGGACCTTTTACACCAGACTTATATACGCCAGTATCTCGTATGCGTGAAGAAGCTGAGAAAAATGGATGGCCTACCAAAGTAGAGTGGGGCTTGATTGGGTCATGTACCAATTCTTCCTACGAAGATTTGTCGAGGGCGGCATCCATTGCTAGACAAGCAATTGATAAAGGATTGATTACGAAAGCTGAGTTTGGTATCAACCCCGGTTCAGAACAAGTACGCTATACGGCTGATCGTGACGGTTTGTTGAAAACATTTGAAGATTTAAATGCAACTATCTTTACCAATGCCTGTGGTCCATGTATCGGTATGTGGGATCGTGCAGGTGCGGATAAGCAAGAGAAAAACACGATTGTACACTCCTTCAATCGGAACTTTGCCAAACGTGCAGATGGTAACCCGAATACCTATGCTTTCGTAACCTCACCAGAAATGGTGGCTGCGATTGCGATTTCGGGCAATCTGGGATTCAATCCGGTTACGGATACCTTGACTAACAAAAATGGTGAACAGGTGAGACTGGATCCACCAATTGGTGATGAATTGCCTTCAAGAGGTTTTGATGTAGAGGATGCTGGATACCAAGCTCCAGCAGAAGACGGTTCTTCAGTAACGGTTGATGTATCCCCAACTTCTGATCGTCTGCAATTGCTCGAGCCATTTGCAGCTTGGGAAGGTACGGACTTAAAAGGTTTGAAATTGTTGATAAAAGCAAAAGGAAAATGTACCACTGACCATATCTCGATGGCAGGCCCTTGGTTAAAATACAGAGGTCACTTGGACAACATTTCTAACAATATGTTGATTGGTGCGGTTAATTTTTTCAATGACAAGACCGATAATGTGAAGAATCAATTGACGGGCGAATATGGTCCCGTACCGGCAACACAACGTGCTTACAAAGCCGCTGGGATCGGTTCGATTGTGGTCGGTGATGAAAACTATGGAGAAGGTTCATCCCGTGAGCATGCAGCTATGGAACCTCGTCACTTAGGTGTACGTGCTGTATTGGTAAAATCTTTTGCACGTATCCACGAGACCAACCTGAAAAAGCAAGGAATGTTGGGGTTAACGTTTGACAATAAGGATGATTACGATAAGATTCAGGAAGACGATAGCATCGATATTATTGGTTTGACTGGATTTGCCCCTAGTAAACCGTTGACTTTAGTATTGCATCATGCAGACGGTTCTTCAGAAGAAATCTTGGCGAACCACACCTATAATGCACAGCAAATCGAGTGGTTTAAAGCTGGTGGTGCATTGAATATCATTCGTGCCAACCAAGGATAGTAAGGAAAATTTGATAAGAGAGAAGAGCGTGTTTCTTAAGCTGTGTTTTGGCACAGCATAAAGAAATGCGCTTTTTGTTTTAGGTATTTTGATATATTAGGATAGCTTTTAAATTCTCACATAACCATGTATAAACTAATTTCAATAATGATGATTACGCTGTTTGCATCAATGCTACCATCCGAAGCTTCTGCACAACAGAAAGTGGATAAGGTCGTACTTGCGATTCACGGCGGAGCGGGTACGATTTTAAAATCTAAAATGACACCGGAAAAGGAGGAAGCCTATATCGCTGTTCTTACAAAAGCATTACAGACCGGTTATGAGACACTGCAGGCAGGAAAATCCAGTCTGGATGCGGTGGAACAGACTATTCATGTTTTGGAAGATTCACCTTTATTCAATGCCGGAAAAGGTGCTGTATTTACCCACAATGGTAAAAATGAACTGGATGCATCCATAGTGGATGGTCGTACTTTAGAGGCCGGTGCCGTGGCGGGGGTAACGGTCGTTCGAAACCCGATTAGTGCTGCCCGTGCTGTAATGGAGAAATCCGAACATGTTATGTTGGTGGGGAAGGGGGCAGAGGATTTTGCAAAGGCTCAAGGGTTACAGTTGGTAACACCCGATTATTTTTGGACACAAGAGCGTTGGGATGCACTGCAAAATCTCCTTAAACGGGAAAATGATAAGGTAGAATTGGATCACGATGCAGAAACCACAATAGTGGATAAAAGGCCAAAAGACGAGAAATTTGGTACAGTGGGATGTGTAGCTTTGGATCAGCAGGGCA
Source organism: Sphingobacterium wenxiniae (assembly GCF_900116225.1). Taxonomy (GTDB): domain Bacteria; phylum Bacteroidota; class Bacteroidia; order Sphingobacteriales; family Sphingobacteriaceae; genus Sphingobacterium; species Sphingobacterium wenxiniae. Next base: position 347,443 of record NZ_FOZZ01000001.1, on the reverse strand, counting down.
ATCTTGCTGCAGGGACATCTACAGGAGGCATGACGAATAAGAAATATGGAAGGGTAGGTGACTCACCGATTATTGGAGCAGGGACGTATGCCAACAATGCAAATGTTGCAGTTTCCTGTACAGGTTGGGGCGAATTTTTTATTCGTGCTATGGCAGCTTATGATGTTGCAGCCCGTATGCAATATCAAGGCTCAACGGTTGAACAAGCAGCCCAAGGGGTCATTGATCAGATCGGTAAAATGGGCGGTGATGGTGGATTGATTGCGTTGGATAAAGATGGCCGGGTAGCGATGCCCTTTAATACCGAAGGCATGTACCGTGGTACGGTAAGTGAAAAAGGGGAGATTAACGTGGAGATTTATAGGTAGTATAATGCTATAATCTCGTTTATTTCTTTTCTCCGATTTTAGAACCCACCCGCTCTCGGTCTGGTGACAACGGAGGGTGGCTAACCTTCTCGTTCAATTCGTCATGATATTGGAATACAAGTTCGATATTCTTGTCATGGTTGCCGAGCGACTATTTTATCTTTTCGATTTCAAGACGGGTATCTGTCTCGCTCATTATTGCGGTTCGAAGTTGGTTGAATATCCGCATGATACGAATGTTGGCTTGAATGGCCCGTTTGCTGTTGAGTACGCTGGACAGCATAAGGACGCCATGTTCGGTGAAAACATAAGGCGTGTTTCTTCTCCCTCTCCAACTTGGGATAGTGGCTTGTCTTAGGCTACCTTGTTACTATAAAATCCTTAGTGACCGCTTCGTTGAACATTAAGGATAGTAAGGGAGTTTATTGCTCTTCCCTCCGTACTTTGAATCATCGGTCGTTGATTTCTTCGACTTCTGTTCGAGAGTTGTTCGAGTATTGTTCGGCTGTGCTTCGGGACACGTTCGAGACAGCTTCGGGACAGCTTCGGGTTTTCTTCGGCTGCGCTTCGACAATCCTTCGACTACGACTCGAAGAATTGTCGAAGCGCAGTCGAAGAGCTGTCGAACCCGAGTCGAACATGGTAGGGAGAAGGGTGGTAGCATACCCGAAGAAATGCAGACGCATTCGCCTTGATTTTAGTGAACTTGATTTTAGTGAAGAAGAGGCCACAGAAACTTAAACGAATAAAAAAAATCCCCGATTCTATATCGGAGATTTTCTTTTAGGACAGTTTTTATATCGTTGATTGTCGGTTAAGCCAATTTGGCCATTTCGTTTTTGATTGCCCCCTGTGTGTTTTTACCTATTGGAACTAATGGTAAACGTACGGCATCGGTTGTAATGATGCCTTGTTGCTGTAGGATATACTTTACGCCACAAGGATTGCCTTCTACAAAACAGAGTTCTGTTATTCTCAATAATGCGTTATGGAATGTTCTTGCTTCGTGATAATTTCCCTCTGCACATAGGCGGCTTAATGATGCAACCTCATTCGGATAAGCATTACCCACGACCGAAATGATCCCGGCAGCACCCAAGGCCATCATCGGCAGAGTAACCGGGTCATCACCAGAGATCAATAGAAAACCTTCCGGTTTGTCGCGCATAATTTCGCTGAATTGAGCAAAATTGCCTGAAGCCTCTTTAATGGCTACAACATTGGCAAAATCTTTCGCCAGGCGTATCGTTGTAGAAGCATTGATATTACTTCCGGTTCTTCCCGGTACATTGTATAAGATGATGGGCAGTGTTGAAGCTTCTGCAACAGCCTTGTAATGCTGATAGATTCCTTCCTGTGTAGGCTTGTTATAATAAGGCGATACAGAAAGTATAGCACAGTAACCCGCGGTATCAAATGCTTGCACCTGATGTACAATTTCTAGGGTGTTATTACCGCCAATTCCCGCGACTAAAGGGACACGTCCATTTACCTGCTCTGCCGTGAACTCCCAGATACGCTTTCGCTCCTCTGCATTCAACGTGGCTGTTTCTCCTGTTGTTCCAAGCACAACCAAGTAATCCATTTTCTCTTCGATTTGGAATGCAATTAGTCTGGCTAATGAATCCCAATCTACTGTTCCGTCCGCGTTAAAAGGAGTGATTAAAGCTACTCCTGCTCCATGAAGCTCGTTCATTGTATATATTTATTATTAATTATAGTCTATTTATTTTAAAGTTATGAAAGTGAACGAAGTTATGGAAGCAATATCATTCATCACTTTCTTCACTGTCATAATCACCATCACTTTATTTTAAAGTTTTCTATTTAAACCTATAAGGTTTTTCCTGATACGGAGATTTTCGTGATACCCCATTTTTCTCATGGATATATAACCAAACCTTATAGGTTTTTATTTTAAAGTCTACGTCTTTAAGCTGTAAACCTTAAGTATCTGTTAAAGCTTATTGCCTACAGCCTATTGCTTTAAGCTTTATTTTAATATTTATTGGATAAGCTGTAACAGTTCCTGATCAGAAATGATGGGAATGTTGAGCTTTTCCGCTTTTGTCAATTTGGAGGGACCCATTTTATCGCCTGCTACCAGATAATTTAGTTTGGTCGAAATGGAAGATACCATCTTACCGCCGTGCGATTCAATAAGCTGTGCCAACTCTTCACGGGAGAAATCTGCAAATACGCCCGAAATCAAAAATGTTTTGCCATTTAAGCTGTCACCAGCCATCACAACCTCTATTTCTTCGATAGCGAAGTTTAGCCCTGCAGTCTTTAGTTTTTCTATTTCAACAATATGTTCGTTGTTGTGTAGGTAATCGAATACACTTTCTGCTATACGCCCTCCGATATCCTGTACAGCAGCAATCTCTTCTATATTTGCTGTAGTCAAGTTATCGATGTTTTTGAAATGTTGGGCAAGTTTTTTCGCAATAGTCTCGCCCACGTGGCGTATACCCAATCCGAATAGTACCTTTTCGAAAGGTTTGGCTTTCGATTGTTCAATACCCTTCAGCATATTGTCAATAGACTTTTCTCCAAAACGCTCTAATTGTTTTAATTCTTCTATATGTTCCTTTAAAGTGTATATATCCGAAATCTTTCTAAGGAGCCCCAATTTATAGAATGTAACAATAGTCTCATCGCCCATACCCTGGATATCCATCATCTTGCGACCGATGAAATGCTGTAGTTTACCTACAATCTGTGGTTTGCAACCATCCTCATTTGGACAGTAATGTACTGCTTCGCCTTCTTGACGGACGAGAATTTCTCCACATTCAGGGCAGGTTGTGGGGTAGGAAATAGGAGAGCTGCCTTGCACTCTTTTTTCGGTGTTGATCCCCACAATTTTGGGAATAATCTCGCCGCCTTTTTCCACATATACCGTGTCACCTTCATGTAGGTCCAAGCGCGCAATCTCGTTGGCATTATGCAGAGATGCTCTTTTTACTGTCGTGCCTGCCAGTAGAACAGGTTCAAGATTTGCTACCGGTGTTACCGCACCAGTGCGCCCAACCTGATAAGTTATCTTTTTTAGTACCGTTTCCGCACGTTCGGCCTTGAATTTATAGGAGATTGCCCAACGTGGCGACTTGGCGGTAAAACCAAGTTCTTCCTGTTGAGCATAGTCATTGACTTTGATAACGATACCGTCTATTTCATAAGAAAGTTTATGACGTGCCTCATCCCAATAGTTGATGAAATTCCATACCTCGTCCATGCTTTGGCAGAGCTTGGTGTGCTCACATACTTGAAAACCCCAGTTTTTGACTGCTTGAAGGCTGTCCCAATGGCTTTCAAAAAGTTTATTCCTATTATCGGCGTACAGAAAATATAGAAAGCAATCCAGTGGACGCTTAGCGACTTCTTTGGGGTCTTGCAGTTTAATGGTGCCGGAGGCAAAATTGCGTGGATTGGCATACACCTGCTCGCCGTTCTCTTCCCGTTGTTGGTTTAAGCGTTCGAATGCTTTCCGGTGCATGAAAATTTCACCACGTATTTCAAATACATCGGGATATTGTCCTTGTTTTAAACGATGGGGGACACTGCGAATGGTTCTTACATTGTTCGTTACCTCATCACCTTGCGTACCATCTCCGCGTGTCACAGCTTGTTTTAATAGGCCGTTTTCATACGTAATGGAAATGGAAAGCCCATCAAATTTCAGCTCACATACATATTCAACCTGATCGCCCACCACTTTTCTCACGCGCTCATCAAAGTCTCGTAATTCCTGTTCATTATAGGTGTTCCCCAAGGACATCATGGGCCAACGGTGTTTTACCGTGGTGAACTTTTGTGTAATATCTCCACCTACTTTCTGGGTAGGAGAGTTGGGGTCTCTATACGCAGGATATTGTGCTTCTAATGCTTCTAATTCTTTGAGTTTCTGGTCGAAGTCATAATCCGAAATTAGCGAATTGGCCAAAACATAATATTGGTAATTATATTCGTTCAATTCTCGGGTTAAAGCCTCAATTTTCTCTTGAATTGCTGTTGACATAGTGAGCGAAATTACAAAATAAATAGCCCTTAGCTAAATAAAAACTAATATTTTGGTAGACTATGCAAACTTTGGAAGCGAAATTCAGAAGTTGTAAAAATTGCTCTTCGGAATAATTGGTTTTAATAGAAATTTTCAGCTTTTAACTGTGAAAATTTTTGTATTTTATTCATGAAAAATGCTTTTACAATGGATTTTTTATAAAGTCCGCACCGGTTTTCTTCTATGGTCATCTTTTGGCGTTTTTTTGCTGTTTTAAAAATGTTCAGGAAGAAATATTGATGCGCCCGACTAACAGCCCAGGCATCTTTGACTTTGCCATCAATGAGGAATTTGATAAGTGCTAATAAATCCATCCACAGACGTATGAATATAATCCAATAAGCTGAAAGCAATGGTAAGTTCTTTTGCAACATGAGAAGATTGTTGCGGAAATTGAGGTAGGTTTTCTTCGGATTGCTGGTATTTAACGTGCCTCCGCCAACGTGGTATACGATTGAATCGGTACAGCAACCGATGCGGTAGCCCATACGTTTTAACCGCCAGCAAAGGTCAATCTCTTCCATATGGGCAAAAAAATCTGCGTCAAATCCCCCAACGATTCTCCAGGCTTCTGCACGTATGAAAAGCGCAGCTCCGGTAGCCCAAAAGACTTCCGTATTGTTATCGTATTGCCCTTGGTTATCTTCTACCTTGTCAAAAAGACGCCCCCTGCAAAAAGGGTAACCGTATTTGTCCATAAAACCACCTGCGGCTCCAGCATGTTCAAACTTGCTCTTTTCATGATAAGCCATAATAGTGGGCTGTGCTGCCGCTATATTAGCTTCGGTTTCCATATAATCAATAACGGGCTCTATCCAGTTTGCCGTGACTTCTACATCAGAATTGAGCAAGATATAATAATCAGCGTTTACACGTTCGAGTATGGCATTATACCCGCCAGCAAAACCCAGATTTGTCTTGTTTGTCAAGACCTTAATAGAAGGGTAGTTTTCCGCTATAAAAGCAACAGAATCATCTGTAGAGCCATTATCACCGATGATAAACTCAACATTTGGATAGGTGCTGTTGTAGACTGATGGTAAGAATTTTTCTAAGAAAAATCTACCGTTCCAGTTGAGGATGACGATTGCTACTTTTGGGTAATGCTTCATTTTCTACGTTTTCTTTTCCAACGTCTATGCGACCATAACCAGAACTCGGGTTGGTTTCTTATCATTTGCTCCGTAAACTGGTTATGAAGATGGGTAATCTCATGTTCGGCAAAATCGTCAGGATTTTCCACTAATGTAGTAAATTTACAATAATAATGTCCACGTTTTTTCTTTCGTCCGATGTGACAGTATACGACAGGATTTTTGGTCAGACGCGCTATGCGTTCCGTTCCGGTATAGACTAATGTATCTTGATGGAGAAACTCCATAAAGTAGTCGGAGTCCTGGTAGGTCGGTGTCTGGTCGGCTACAAACATACTGATATGTGGCGTGTTCCGCAAGCGGACGATATGGCGTAGAATCTGCTTCATAGGAACCATCGTTGCACCAAATCGACACCGCAGATCATTATAAACAGTGTTAAAACTTTTGTTGTTCAGTGGTTTGTATATTACTAATCGAGGGTGGTCGGTCATGAGTGATAGGCGATGTATGCCCAGTTCCCAGTTTCCGTAATGGGCCGTTACGCCAATCACTCCCTTGCCTGCCTCAAAATGGCGATATACTTCTTCGGGATTCAGTAATTCAATACGTTTGATGACTTCTTCCGGGCGTATGGTACGCATCTTGATCGCTTCTACAAACAAGTCGGGAAGAAAGCGATAGAATTTTTTTGCAATCGTAACGATTTCTTGTTCCGATTTTTCGGGAAATGAATTGCTGAGGTTTTCAAACACGACACGTTTTCTATATTTCGTAATATAAAAAAGGAGAATATACAAAGCATCTGACAGTCTATACAACAGCCAAAAAGGTAATAATGAAAAAATATAAAGTATGCTTGCTGTTAACTTTTGCTTCATGTATTCGGGCTATTTCCTCGATTGCTTTACAAATATCCTTAATTTAAGTTACTTTTGTCTGCAAAATAATCAAAATACATGGAATCATCATTGCTTTTACCTGCATTTTATTTGCCTCCTGTGTCGTACTTTCATGTTATTCAGCAACATGAGATACCGATATGTATCGAAAAGTTTGAACATTATCCCAAGCAAACATACCGTACACGTGCAAAGATAGCAACGGCAAACGGTGTGCTGGATATGATTGTACCTATTGAACATGGTAGAAAAGAACGTGTAGCAATGAAAGATATCCGTATCAATTATGAGTTTAACTGGCAGCGTCTGCATTGGTTGAGCTTGCAGACTGCATACAGAAGTTCGCCTTATTTTGAGTATTACGAAGATGATTTTTCTGTCTTTTATGAAAAGCAGTTTGATTTTCTTCTGGATTTTAATGTGGAACAATTGAAGCTTATTTTAAAATGTTTGAAGATACAGCGCTCTATCTCCTATACAGAATCGTACAATCGGGTAGATGGACAAGATTTTCGTAGTATTATCCATCCGAAAAAGGAATCATTGTTCGCAAATCCGAAATCCTATTATCAAGTATTTGAGGAAAAGCATGGCTTCTTACCTGATTTAAGTGTCGTAGACTTATTGTTTAATCAAGGGCCGCAAAGTAAATCTTTCTTGTAGCCATTTAAGGCAAACATTTCTTGGTAAGAGTTGTTGTAGGGAAAGAGTATGAACAGATGAAAAACCTACTTTTGTTACTTTTGTTGTTGTTAACCTATGGAGGCTATGCACAGACAGATGCCGACACCATTCACTACCGCAAGGTATATTATATGGGGGGGACAGGGCTTTCGTTTCCCATAGGTAAGTCCAAAGAAGCCTTATCCACGAAATTGTTTGCAGGAAGCATGGGGTTGGATATTGCTCTGAAAAATTCAGATTATTTCTTATTGCCGACCTTATATCTACTTACTTTTGGTTACGACCAGCAGATCAAGGATCCAAAATACAGCCAGATGATTGAAAATGGGCGCGTCAGTTTTTATATGCTGAGTTTGGCGGCAGGTCGCAGAAAACAAATGAAACGATTGAATACTTTTGTTTATGCAGGCCCAGCTTTCGGTCTGGTAACTGAGCCAAGGGGAAACCTAGTAAACGAGACTATAAAAATGGAAAATAAGAAATCGTTAACTCCTGCAGCAAAAATAGGATTAGGAGCAGATTATAAGTTTCCAGGTTTCTTTTTGGGAGCGGAAATAGGATATATGCATAATTTTAGAAAGATAGAGGGAAATGCTGTGCAGTTCTTAACGTTGATGGTTGGTCTGAAATCAGATATTACAAGCCTCAGCAAAAAGGTAACGAATGTAATAGGCGTGGATACGTATAAGGATTGATGGCCATTTTTTTCTCATTCTTTTTACTGTTATCACATTATTTTAAAAAAAAATAAAATCTTACACAATAAAGGAAATATAACGACGTTCTATAGTTGTAAAAGAGAATTCATAATTTCATAATTTAGGTTAATAATTGGTTTGGTAAACGCCCGACGCTCCCCGCGATCGGGCGTTGCTTTTTTTGGTAAGGTTGTGTATCTTTAGTGTTTTAGTATTAATTGAGAAAGTTGGTATTTACTATATAAAACACAGATGATGAAATTTAAAACCTTCTACCTGCTTAGTCTATTGATTAGCTGTTTCACTTTTCAAGCGTTTGCTCAAGATAAATACAATTATCAGTTCGTAGAGAACGTTCCGTATTATGATGCTGGGCAGGATGATTATCAGCGGACACAATGCCTGTTGGATATTTATTATCCTGTAGATGGTAAAGAGAAAGCAGAAGGAAGACCGGTGGTCGTGTGGTTTCATGGAGGTGGATTGACAGGAGGGCAGAAGGAGATTCCATCTTATTTGAAAGATAAAGGTTTAGTTGTTGTTGGGGTAGGGTATCGTTTTTCGCCAAAGGTTAAAGTAGAAGGGATTATCCACGATGCAGCTAAAGCGGTGTCATTTATTTATAATCAAGTTAATAAATATAATGGTGACAAAAACAAATTTTTCTTGTCCGGACATTCAGCTGGTGGTTATCTGGTGACTATGTTGGCACTAAACCCAAGTTACTTGGAACCTCATGGGATGAATGCGAATGATTTAACAGGGGTTATTTCTTTTAGTGGGCAAGCCATTACCCATTTTACGGCACGCAAGGAATTGGGGATTGATGAAAAGCAACCTACGATAGATGCATTAGCCCCTCTGTATTGGGTGCGTAAAGACGCACCTCCGTTGGTTTTGTTGACCGGAGATAGAGAAAAGGAAATGTTGGGAAGATATGAGGAAAATGCTTACCTTAAGCGCATGATGGATATTGTGGGGCATCCTGATACCAAATTGATGGAGTTTCAAGGCTATGGTCACGGCATGACTTATCCCGGCTTTCCAGTTATGTTAGAGGAAATGCAACGTATATTGACAGAAAAGAATAATTAAATTAACGTATTTCTTCTATTTTCTGATTTTTTGCACAATTCAATCTTTCTTCTTCGGTGATGGAGCGTATAACTCGGCAGGGATTACCCGCAGCTACTACATTTGCAGGGATATCTTTGGTGACCACCGAACCAGAACCAATGACAGAATTTTTTCCAATGGTTACCCCTGGATTAATCACTGTGTTTCCACCAATCCATACATTATCTTCAATAACGATGGGGAATGCATATTCCCATCCGGCTATACGCGGCTCGGGATGAACCGGATGACCAGCCGTGAACAGGGAGACATTGGGGGCTATCATCACATTATTGCCTATTTTAACTGGTGCACAATCAAGAATGGTTAAGTTATAGTTCGCATAAAAGTTATCGCCCAATTCGATATTATATCCATAATCGCATCGGAAAGGAGGTTCAATAAAAAAAGTGGAAGCCGTTTTACCCAGCAAGTTTTTTAATATCTGATTGCGGGCTTTGATTTTTGTCGGCTCCATACTGTTGTATTTAAAAAGCTCCATCTTGGCATGTTGACGTTCGTCAAATAATATTTTATCCATTGCCAGATAAGGATCTCCGGCAATCATCTTCTCCTTTGTCGATTTTGTTTTGTCCATAATGTACAATAATAAAGAAAATTTGTTAGGTCTTTCTTTCCTCTTCCTCGTAAAATGCCCGAAAAAGGAGAGCTTTTATAAAGGAGTGACAAAAATTATTTTGTCTTTCCATTGGGAATTACTTTTCTTTGCAAAAATCATTTAATAATAGATGGCAAAAAATTTACTGATTGTAGAGTCACCGGCAAAGGCCAAAACCATAGAGGGTTATTTGGGTAAGGACTTCCTAGTGAAGTCGAGTTATGGGCATATTCGCGATTTGGTGAAGACCGATGACGCTATTGACGTAGATAACGGCTTTAAACAGAAGTACGAAGTGCCTTCTGATAAAAAAGCAGTTGTCAGTGAATTGAAAAAATTGTCTAAAGAAGCTGAAACCGTATGGTTAGCATCCGATGAGGACCGCGAGGGAGAGGCTATTTCTTGGCATTTGTACGAAACCTTAGGATTAAAAGAAGATAAAACCAAACGTATTGTTTTTCACGAGATAACCAAACCTGCTATTCTTAAGGCTATTGAGCAGCCTCGTGGCATTGATTTTAATTTAGTCAACGCGCAGCAAGCCAGACGTGTCTTGGATCGTTTAGTGGGTTTTGAGCTTTCGCCAGTTTTATGGCGCAAGGTAAAGCCTTCACTTTCTGCCGGACGAGTGCAGTCTGTCGCTGTACGTTTGATTGTGGAACGTGAGCGCGAAATTAACCGTTTTCAGGCTGAGGCTTCGTTTAAGATTGTGGCCCAGTTCACAACAGGGAAGGGAAAAGAACAGTTTAAAGCGGAGCTTCCGCAACGCTTTGAAAAGAAAGAAGAAGCGGAAAAATTCTTGCAAGATTGTATTGCGGCGGCTTTTGAGATTAGTTCCTTAGAAAAAAGACCTACAAAAAGAAACCCCGCAGCTCCCTTTACTACATCCACTTTGCAACAGGAGGCCAGCCGTAAATTAGGCTTTTCTGTGGCGCGTACCATGCAGGTAGCACAACGCTTGTATGAGGCCGGGCGCATTACTTATATGCGTACTGACTCTGTCAATTTAAGTGATACGGCTATTCAGGCAGCAGAAGACGAGATTGTAAAAGCTTACGGCGATAAGTACCATAAAATGCGCCGTTATAAAACAAAATCGGCAGGTGCACAAGAAGCACACGAAGCTATTCGTCCAACATATTTCTCCCAACATAGTATCGATGGCGATAATGCAGAACGTAGATTATATGAACTAATCTGGAAAAGAGCTATTGCTTCACAGATGAGTGAGGCAGAGTTTGAAAAAACGACCGCTAAAATCCATGTTTCTACACGTTCGGAAGAATTAGTAGCTACTGGGGAAATTATGCGTTTTGATGGTTTTCTGAAGGTTTATATAGAGTCTACCGATGATGAGAATGACGGAGCAATAGATGATGAGGGTGGTAACGCATTATTGCCTCCTTTGGAAAAAGGACAATCCTTAAACCTGAAAGCGCTGACAGCAACTGAGCGTTTTTCTCGTCCTCCTGCACGTTACACCGAAGCTTCTTTGGTGAAAAAATTAGAAGAATTAGGTATTGGACGTCCGTCAACTTATGCACCGACTATTTCTACAATACAGAACAGGGGATATGTGGTGAAGGAAGATAGGGATGGAAAGGAACGTCAATATAAGGTCTTGCATATAGCAGATGGAAAAGTTGTAGAAGATACAAAAACGGAAATTACGGGTGCTGAACGTTCAAAGATGTTCCCTACCGATATTGGTATGTTGGTGAATGATTTTCTGGTTGAGCATTTTAATGATATTGTAGATTACCACTTCACAGCGAAGGTAGAGAAGGAATTTGATGAAATAGCGCAAGGAGATAAGGAATGGACGGCTATGTTGAATGATTTCTATGGTCCGTTCCATGATGGCATTGAAGATACATTGGAAAATGCTGATAGGGCAACCAATGAACGTAGTTTAGGGACTGATCCGGCTACAGGAAAGCCTGTGAGCGTGCGTGTAGGTCGTTTTGGACCACTGGTACAGATTGGCTCTGCGGATGATGAAGAGAAGCCCCGTTTTGCTTCTTTACGCAAAGGACAGATGATTGAGACTATCACTTTTGATGAGGCGATGGACTTGTTCAAGCTACCGAAGAAAGTAGGTGAGTTCGAAGATAAGGAAATGACGGTGGCTATTGGTCGTTTTGGTCCGTATATCCGTCATGCCAGTGCTTTCTATTCCCTGCCTAAAGGCATGGATCCCATGGATGTGACCGAAGAGGAAGCTATACAGATTATTAAAGATAAACGCCAGCGTGATATTGAGAAAGTAATCCGTGTATTTGATGAGAATCCGGATGCGCAGATTGAGAACGGGCGTTGGGGACCTTTCATCCGTTTTGGTAAGCAGAACCTCAAGATTCCGAAAGGTACTGAAGTCGAAAAGATTACGTATGAAGATGTGTTGAAATGGGCAGCAGCAGACCCTAAAGCTTCAAAAGCAAAAGCTCCTGCAAAGAAAGCAACAGCTAAAAAAACGACAAAAGCAAAAGCTAAAAAATAGCATGAAGAAAGATTTGCCTCAGAATATTGTAGAGGATATTTCGATAGCGGTGGTCTTGGAAAGTGAAGGCCCGGAGAATAAGGTATGGAATGTCTATTTGGTCAATGAAAAGGAGGTCTCACTGCAAAATGTGTTAGTGTCTTCTAAAGGTTATGGACTGAAAGACGGTCGGGAAGTAAAAACGACTACGCTTCGACATTTTATAGGTGATGTTGCAGGCAAGGAAGCGGTAAAGGTGGAAGCAATCGATACACAGGTATTCGGATTGACCAACGAATATTGGTTGAGCTATTATATCGATGGTACGATCTATGATAAAAAATATATCTTCCTTCCGGAAAGTATTGTTGATGAAAATTTGATTAAAGTTCCGTTGATGAACAAAGCAGGAATAGTAATTGGAGGAAGTAAATAGAGAAATGGCGGATAAAAATTTTGTAATAGCGGTTGATGGCTTTTCCTCCTGTGGTAAGAGTACGGTCGCCAAGGCCTTAGCTAAGCATTTAAACTTTGTCTTTATTGATAGCGGGGCGATGTATAGAGCCGTAACGCTCTATTTCCTACGGAATAATGTAGATTTTAACGATGAGAATCAGGTTGTTTCCGCTTTGAAAAATATACAAATCGATTTTGTACCAAATAATGAAAAAACACAAATTCTGCTAAATGGAGAGGATGTATCTGACGAAATTCGGCAAATGCATGTTTCGGAGAAGGTAAGCGAAGTCAGTGCTATTAAAGAGGTACGTCACGAAATGGTGGCACAGCAACAGCAATTAGGGCAGCGTCGAAATATTGTCATGGATGGTAGGGATATAGGTACGACGGTGTTTCCTAAGGCAGATTTGAAGATCTTTATGACAGCCAGTCCGGATGTGCGTGCAGAACGCCGTTTTGCAGAACTAAAGGCAAAAGGAGAGGAGACGACAGTAGAAGACGTCAGAGCGAACTTAGCCCATCGTGACCATATCGACAGCACGCGCGAGGAAAGTCCGCTAAGACAAGCTAAGGATGCTATTGTACTGGATAACTCTGACTTAAGCCAAGCAGAGCAATTGGAGTTTGTATTGCAGGAATATTATAAAAGAATAAAATAGTATAAGTACAAAAAAAGCTGCGCAAATTTGCACAGCTTTTTTTGTACTTGATTAGAATCTAATCTTATTTGATACCTAATTTTGCTTTTACATCAGCGGATACATCTTCACCACCATCGAAGTAGATAACGCTACCATTGGAAACATCCAAAATGTAAGCATATCCTTTTTCCTTCGCTACGGCATTAATTGCATTCATTACCTTTTGTTGGATTGGAGCAAGCAGATCTTGTTGTTTTTTGCCCACTTCTTCCTGTGCAATACGTTGGTTTTCCTGAATACGTTGCTCAATGTTTTGAAGCTCTTGTCCCATAGCTTCCAATTCTACATCTACTGTTGCCTTGTTCGCCTCGCTACGTGTTCTGGCTTTTTCCTGTGCTTCAGCTAATTTCTTTTGGTACTCCTCGACCATACCTTGATATTCTTTGCCTTTTGATTCCTGTAAAGTTTTCAACTGCTCTTCCGCAGCTTTAAACTCTGGAGTTGCCTGAAATACCTCATCAGCGTTGATATGACCAACTTTTTGTTGTGCACTAACATATTGAGTGCCTAAGAACATTACCGCTGCTAAAGCCGCACCTTTAAATAAATTTTTCATTCTTTTTTTACTTTTTCTCTTTTGATGCATTAGGTTTTACAAACCTAATGCCATATTGTTCAAAATATGTTGTTAATAATTAATTTGCTTTTTTATGGCGCAAGTATACAAAATTAGTTTGAAAGATTAGGATCTGGTTTGAAACCTAATTTTGTGATGATATCGTTGCTCTTATCCAATTTTGGGTTAGCGAATAAAAAAGTAACCTCGCTACCTTTGTCCAGGATGATATCTAACCCTTGATTATTTGCAATATCTTGTATGGCTTTCGCTACACGATCTTGTATAGGCTGCACCAAGCGGATACGCTCTTTATACAATTCACCTTCATAGCCAAATTTCTGACGCTGGAATTCTTTCACTTCTCTTTCTTTGTTGACGATTTCATCTTCACGACGGCGACGCATATCATCATTCAACAACACTTGGTCATTCTGATAGGCTTTGTATAGCTTTTCGATTTCGCCGTACTGTCTGTCTACCTCCTCTTGCCAGTTCGTAGCTAAGTCGTCGAGGTGCTTTTGAGCAGATACGTACTCAGGGATATGTTTCAATATATATTCTGAGTCTACATAAGCCAAACGTTGTGCATAAGTAGCACTTGTCATGAAGGCTAAAAAAGCAAATAGTATAAATACTCTTCTCATCGATATTGTTATTTTTATTATTTCCTAATACTCTTTCAGACCGAAAAAAGCGAAAAAAGTTTAATCCGTAAACCGCTATTCGATCTATGGCGCAAATTAATAAAAAAAAGCATAGGATGATTGAAATTCATTACTGTTTTTAACTTAAATTAACTGTTATAAAAACAAAGACGGGCAGCTTCAATAGCTGCCCGTCTCTCTTGTATATATTTTCTATTATTAGAAACCACCCATGTTCTGTAGGATACTGAAGGTGAAGTTCTGTTTCCATTGGCTGGACTGCATACCTGGAATAGGGTCGAAAGCATGACCGTAGTCAATACCTAACATACCAAATATTGGTAGGAAGATACGTGCACCGACACCGGCAGAACGACGTAATTTCAATGGATTCACCTCACTGAATTTATTCCAAGTGTTACCCGCTTCTGCAAAAGCCAAAACGAATACCGTAGCCTGATCGTTGAGCATCACCGGATGGCGTAATTCCATCTGGTATTTTGTATAGATAGGGCTACCGGAACTTATAGCGATCCGTTCAGAATCTCTACCTGTGGTTTCCGGGATGATAGCTCCGTTTTGGTAACCGCGCATGGCAATGATTTCAGAACCTTGTAGGAAGTCAAATCCCATCATACCATCACCCCCCAGTTTGAAACGTTCGAAAGTAGATGTTTGCGTTCTATTGGTATAGTTGCCCAAATAACCAAATTGTGCCTGTGCTTTGAATACCAATTTACCGGCAATTTTGGTGTACCATTGGCTATCAAATTTCCATTTATGATATTCTGTCCACTTAAAGCGTACATCATCAGGGTCATTTTGGTAATCAATGTTATTCCATGCGGAGTACGGAGGCGTTAGCTGTACCGAGAAACGGATGTGTGAACCCGAAGTCGGATAGATTGGCGCATCAATCGAGTTACGGCTGATTTCCTGCGTAATATTCATGTTATAAGCCGTACCGTTGTCAAACAAGAAATAGCCACCGTAATTCTGCAACTTATAGCGCTGGAACGATAAAGATGTATTAATCTGGAAATAGTTGTCCGGCCAACGCAAGCGCTTACCTAAAGTCGCGGTTACCCCTGTCATCCAGATTCTATTTAATTCTGAATCGGCTACCATTTGACGACCTGTATACCAGTTAAACCCTCCAAAAGAAGAACTGGAAGTATATGCACTCAGACCGAAATAAATTGGTTTTTTACCACCCAACCAAGGTTCCGAGAACGAGAAGCTATAGGATTGGTAACGTTTTCCTGATGTTTGTCCCCGGATGCTCAGCTTTTGTCCGTCTCCACGAGGAAGAGGTTTCCAGGCGTCTTTCTTGAAGAAATTGCTGGTCGAGAAGTTATTGAATGTTAGACCCAAGGTACCGATAACCTGTCCAGCACCATAACCTCCTGAAAGTTCCACTTGGTCTGACGGCTTTTCGGCGATGGTGTACAATAAATCTGTCGTGCCTTCTTCGTAATTCAAGTTGGTCGGCATTGGGTTTATCTTTTGCTCGTCAAACATCCCCAATTGCGATATTTCGCGCACACTTTGCATGAGTAAAGCACGTGAGAATTTTTGTCCGGGTTTGGTATAGATAGAACGTAGGACAACACGGTCGTTGGTTACATCGTTACCTTTGACAACGACATTGTTGATCGTGAATTGTTTGCCTTCGCTCACGATGATCTCAAGGTCTACGGTATCGTTAAGAATTCTTTTGATAACCGGTTGTATATTGAATGTTAAGTATCCATCATTTTGGTACAAGGCGCTGATGTCATCACTGTTACGGGTAGGCCCGGAAAGCTTAGTATGTAGCTTCTCTTCACTGTATACATCGCCTTTTTCCATACCCAATATGATGTTCAATACGGAATCACTGTATTTAGAGTTACCAGACCAAGATACGTCACCTAAAAAGTATTTGGGGCCTTCGTGCAGGTGGATATAAACATCTACTTCATTATTGTCATAACGAACGACACTGTCTGCAAGGATTTCCGCGTCGCGGTAACCTTTATCCTGCATCTTCGCGATCATTTTCTCTTTCGCTTCTTTATATTTTTCGTCCTTGAATTTGCCAGGGCCAAAAATCCGATACCAACGGCGAGGTTTAACACCTTTCAGCGCTTTACGTAATTGCTTGTCGCTGAATTCCTCGTTTCCGTCGAAATGCACGCGGTGAACCTTAATTTTTTTATTTTTTTCTACGTTGACTACTACAATTTCATTATTGGCCTGTGCGGTGTCTTTTAGAGTTTTGACCTCAATATTTGGGTAGAGGTAAGATTTCTCCCGTAGAAATTTCTGAATGGTCGCACGCGTGGTTTTAATCAGGTTCTCGTTGACGATTTTGCCAGCGTTTGCATTTAAGCGTTTACGCACCTCCTCTGTTTCTCCTTTTTTCAAACCTTCGATATCGATACGTGTTAAGCGAGGGCGCTCCTGTACACGGATTTCAAGGAAGATGGTTTCGTCATTTTGGATGCGTTCTGCATACAACTGTACATCGTCAAATAGGTTTTGCCCCATCAGCGTTTTAACCACATTTGCTGTTTGCTCGCTAGGCACTTCGATATATTGTCCAACAACCAGTTTAGAAATGGTAATCAGCACATCCGTATCAAGGTATTGTGTACCCGTTACCCGAACACCGCCAATAATGTAGTTTTTAGGATCTAAATAACTGATTTCGTTCGGATCATTTAAGTTAATGGGATTACGGCCGATCTGCGCTTGCAGCGCTTGACTACCAAGGAGTAATGTAAATGCTATTAAATAGAGTATGCGCTTCATTTAGTATGTTTTCTCGGGTGCTAAAGTACACCAATCTCTTGTTAATTTTTGTTAAAAGAAAATAATTACCTTTCAGTTTATTCTCCGTGCGTTAATAATGCTGCAAAGGTAAAGTAAATATTACAATTGTTCGCTTGTTTTGCCAAATCTTCTTTCTCGTTGCTGATATTCATAAATGGCTTCGAAAAGGTCTTCTCTTTGGAATTCTGGCCACATCTTTTCTAAGAAACATAGCTCGGTGTATGCCATTTGATAGAGTAGGTAATTACTGATACGCAACTCACCCCCTGTTCTAATCATCAAATCCGGGTCGGGCATACCTGCTGTGTATAAATTATCGTTTATGGTAGATTCATTGATACTGTCGAGGTCTAATTTCCCTTCCAATACTTGGCGTACGATAGCTTTGTTGGCTTCTACAAGTTCAGCTCGTGAGCCGTAGGAGAGGGCTAAAGTCAGTACACAGGATGTATTCTCTTTTGTCACCTCCATTGTGTCCCGCAGTTTGTCCTGGCAATTTTTAGGCAGGTCGGTAATATTTCCGATAGTATTCAATCTGATTCCGTTAGCCATGAAGGTTTTGGTCTCTTTTGCAAGGGTGTTGACCAAAAGCTCCATTAACGCTTGCACTTCAAATTTCGGACGATTCCAGTTTTCGGACGAAAAGGCGTATAACGTCAGGTATTTGACTCCGATTTCAACAGCACCTTCCATTGCCTCCCGCACCGCGCTTACTCCGTTCTGGTGCCCGAAAATGCGTAGTTTCCCAATACCCTTTGCCCAGCGACCATTGCCATCCATAATAATGGCGATGTGCTGAGGTAGTCTATCTTTGTTTAATTTATCTTTGAAACTCATGTGTCACTTTCTTCGTTTGTCATTAATTCCACCAATAGCATTTTTTACTGATGAAAGTAAAAGTTAGGGTCACGCCGGCAGTCATATAGCCGTCAAATGCCCGTCCATTCCCAATAGGTTTCCCTGCATAATCTGCTGCATTCCCTCTCGGGAAAGCCATATTCTGCCAAAGAGAATTTCCATTTTGGGATATTTCGTGTAACTCCGGCTGTACTCCATTTGGAATGACCGAAGAGGTAGGGTAATTGTCATAAATATTATCCAGCTGATCGTTAAAAGCCAGGCGGTAGCCTACTTCAGCACCAATGGACCAGGGCCCTTTAATGTTGTATTTAAAACCGACTCCAAAAGGAATACTAATGGCTGTTTTCTGTATTTTAGTGCTGACGCTGTCGCTGGCCTGCAATTTGACCTCTTCAGGTTCATAGCGTGTGCCTCCACTGAGGATATATGGACTATGACGAACCCCTGCTACGCCAGCAAATAGATAAGGCGTATAACGATAAACCTGACGGCCAGGGATAAACTTGAAGAAGTTGAAGTCTGCACGTACGCCAAATTCCTTTACTTGGTTGTTGAATACGCGGCCGCGGCTATTCCGATAGGGATCTTTATCATCTTTGTCACTTCCGGCAAGGTGCAGATAATTGAAAAAAGCCTGAACGCCCCAGGTAGGGTTAAAATTATGCTTGACAAATAGCCCACCACCGGCACTCTTGAAGTAAAAGGGATTCGTTGGGTTAATATCACCCATAAACCCTGTTGCGCCAGCGTTGATGCCAATTTCCCATTGCTGCGCAGAGACAGTATGTATTGAGCATAGAACATAAATAATCAGTATGTACGAGACGCGTTTCAAGATTTGTGACTTTTGGCGTAAAGATAGTTGTTTTATAAGAATATAAATGAATTAATAAATGTTAAAAGAGTGGTGCTGTTGTTAATAGTTCCTTACGTCTAATCCCCAAAGTAGCTTTTCCCTTAGGGTGTTGAAATATTTGTCTGATTCCAACCGGATAAGGTTAATATGGAACGGTGCTTTGCGGATGGTTAGTTTAGTCGTGGTTGGCAGAGTTGCCGTTTTAGAGTCGCAGCTGAGGATATATTTGTCCGTGCGACTCTCGATTTCTAACTCTAAAGTGCTATTTGCTGAGATAACAATAGGACGAACATTTAAGTTGTGCGGAGCTATGGGCGTGATGACGAAATTACCACTTCCTGGCATGATGATCGGTCCGCCACAACTTAGTGAATAAGCTGTGGAACCCGTAGGCGTGGCGATAATAATGCCATCCGCCCAGTAGGCATTCAATAATTCTCCATTGAGTTTTGCATGGATGGTAATCATGGAGGAAGTATCGTGGCGAAATACAGTAATATCGTTGAGCGCAAAGTTGTCTTCTCCAAAGATGTTTTTGTCGCTACCGGATACTTCTAATAAAGCGCGGGGTTGTAGTTGGTATTTCCCTGAAAAGATATCCTCTAAAGCTTCGATGATTTTGGTCTTATGTATAGAGGCTAGAAACCCTAAACGCCCGAAGTTAATTCCCGCGATGGGGATACCTGAAGCTTTGACTTGCGAAACTGCGGATAACATAGTTCCGTCACCTCCGAGGCTCAAAAGAAAGAGAATGTCTGTAGGAAGGTCGCCATGGTTGTAATACAACAAAAAATCATCTGGGCAGTTAAACTGTTTCTTCAAGAAGCCATAAAAGTCCGAATGAATATATACCTGAACGCCTTTCTCCTTTAGATAGGCAAATAGTTGCTCTACATAGGGGATTACAGACGAATTGAATTCTCTTCCATATATTGCTATGGTGTGTTGTTGCATGGGAAGTATTGTTGTCAAAGCTTTTGCAAAGATGCTAAAAAATAGGTTATTCTTATAAATTTAAATAATTCATAAGGATATCGTAGCGGTCTTTGATGTCAGAATGCTGATTTCCGTCGTTGAATGTAGCTTTGACGGTATAGTCGAAGCGCCAGAAAGAAGCGATTAGGGCAGAAATATTCTGCTTATCGACCTTGATCGTGATTTCGGTTTTGGTGCTTTCTTCTATATTGCGTAAGGACATGTTGAGAATGCGCATGTTCTCAGATTCGACAATGTGGGCGACATGAGAGAATGCTACGTCGTTTTTGCCAACTTCCAATACGATAATGGCTCCGCTGTTGTCATTGCCTAATGTGACGTTGATGGCTTTAGAAAGTTCGGACAAGGTCACAACACCAACATACATCTTATCTTTGTCCAGCACAGGAACAAGGTCTAGTTGATGTACAGATGTGTATTGTAAGGCATCGAAAATATGCTGGTCTTCGAAGAGATATACAAAACGCAATGAGACAAAGAGACTACTTAAAGATTGGTTGTCGTTGTGGGCAGACAATAAGTCTTCTTCGTGGATAACGCCTAATAGTTCCGTTTGGTTAATGACAGGGAGCTGATGTACATGTAGCTCGTTCATTCTGTCCAAGGCATAACCAATGGTGTCTTCCACTGTCAGCTGGTAATCGTCGTGTGTAAGAATTTCGCCTATGTACATGATGTGCTCCTTTATATGATTAAACACTTAGCAGCGCAAAACGTTTAATCAGCTTGCATATTCTGTCATCTAATATAGGAACTTTTTGACCGTATGAAATAAATTTTATGTATTTTTACGGTTTGTTGATTGAAACTCAGCAATAGGCAGTAAGCCTTAAGCTGTAAGCTGACTGTTTAGCCTGCCAAAGTGCTTTTAATCGATGCTTATTGCTTAAAGCCTATAGCTAATGTGGAAATGTAGAAGATAACTTATCATCAAGCATGAACGAAGAAGAACAGGTGAAGTTTATTGAGGTGCGTAATGTCATCCACAAAAAAAGTCCTAAATTGGCGAAATGGATTCCCAGACCTTTAGTACGATATTTAGAGCGCGTCCTGCATGAGGATGATATAAACTATATCATGACCAAGTTTAGGGATCTTTATGGACTGGATTTTGTGGATGCCCTGATCGAGGAACTTGGTGTAGATGTTGTACTGGAAGGCGTGGAAAATATTCCTGCGACAGATAATGTTATTTTTGCTTCCAACCATCCTTTGGGAGGTCTGGACGGGATTGCTATTATGCAGGGTATTGGACGATATCGTCGGGATGTGAAATTTTTAGTGAACGATATTCTGATGAATATCCGCAACCTTGAGCCTTTGTTTATTCCTGTGAATAAAGTAGGAAATCAAGCCAAGAGTGGTATTGTCGCGATAGACAAAGCCTATGCCTCCGAAAATGCCTTGCTTATTTTCCCGGCAGGATTGGTGTCGCGTAAGATAAAGGGTGAAATCACCGATCTGGAATGGAAAAAAAGTTTTGTGTCAAAAGCAAAAAAGTATCAACGCGATATTATTCCTGTGCATATTTCGGGAAGAAACTCCAATTTTTTCTATAATTTAGCACGTATCAGGCAAAAGATAGGCCTAAAGGTTAATTTGGAGATGTTATATTTGCCTGATGAAATGTTCTCACAGCGTAACCAGCGTGTGACGATTACATTTGGAAAAAGAATACCTTATAGCCATTTCGATGCTTCAAAAAGTGAGCGGGATTGGGCGAAGGAGGTGAGAGAGATAGTTTATAGTTTAGCGGATAAAAAATAATATATGCAAGAAATAATTGCACCAGTAGATAGAGCATTGATAAAAGCGGAATTAACAAAAGAAGCTTTTATCCGCTATACCAACAATGGCAATAACGAAGTTTACTTGGTGAACTATCATACCGCGCCCAATATTATGCGCGAAATCGGCAGGCTCCGCGAACTTACTTTTCGTGGTGCAGGAGGAGGAACAGGGTTGCCTTTGGATATTGATGAAAACGATACCTGTACGCACAATTATGACCAATTAATCGCTTGGAATCCCGAAGATGAAGAGATCATAGCTGGATACAGATCTATTAAATGTGAAGATTCACGGGATGAGCAAGGACAGCTTCACCTTTCTACGGCACATTATTTTGAGTTTTCGGAAAAATTTAAATCGGAATATCTACCTCACACCATCGAGCTTGGACGATCTTGGGTACAACCGCGTTATCAGCCAGCGGTTGACAACCGCAAAGGCTTGTTTTCCTTGGATAATCTTTGGGATGGGCTAGGGGCTTTGGTTATGCTAAATCCGGAGATTAAATATCTTTTTGGCAAGGTGACGATGTATCCACATTACAATGCGACGGCACGGGATCTGTTGGTTTATTTTATGGAGTATTATTTCCCGGATAAAGAAGGTCTGGCAACTCCACTAGAATCGTTGAAGATTGGTTATAAGACAGATATTACATCCTATATGGGCATATTTGACGGTTTGGATTACAAGGAAGGTTACAAATTGTTGAATACCAAAATCAGGGAGTTGGGTGAGAATATTCCTCCATTAATCAATACATACATGAATCTTTCGCCGACAATGAAAACATTTGGGACGGCATTGAATGATGAATTTGGAGAAGTGGAAGAAACGGGTATTATGATTACTATAGCAGATGTTTATCCGGCCAAGAAAGAAAGGCATATGAATACTTTTGAGCGGGATAGACATTATGGAAATCCAAAAAAATAAGGGTGGCAATTGCCACCCTTATTTTTTTGGATTTATTTTTTAAGCATTTCGATATGCGGAATATCGTCCTCCAGATATTCTTCACTTACTTTTTGAAAGCCTAATGCTTCATAAAAGCGTTGCAAATACAGTTGCGCACTGATGCGGATGGCTTCTCCCGGAGCTTGGGTATCCCAATAGTCTATAGCTCGCCGCATTAGCTCTTTTCCCAAGCCATATTTGCGGTAGCCTTCATCAATAACGACACGTCCTATGGACACCTCTGTGTAGGATAGGTTTTGAGGCAGTAGGCGTGCGTAAGCAGCGATAACCCCTTCTGCTGTGTAAGCAAACAGATGCTGACTTTTAAGATCTTTGTCATCACATTCGGGGTAAAGACAATCTTGTTCCAACATGAATACCGTAATGCGCAATTGCAAGATACGGTACAGTTCCAAAGCTGTCAGCTCATGGAAGCTCTTGACGGTCCAAATCAGCTGTTGCATAGATGCTAATTAGCTCAATAGGAACTTGACCACTTCTGAAATGGTTCTACCATCCGCACGGCCTGCCAATTGCTGGTTTGCAGCCCCCATTACCTTACCCATATCTTTCACTGATGCAGCTCCAGTATCGGCGATAATGCCTTTAATAATGGATTCAATTTCCGCACGGTCTAATTGTTTTGGTAGATAGGCTTCGATGACTTCCTGCTCCTCCTGTTCGATCTGGTAAAGATCTTCACGGTTTTGCTGTTTGTATATTTCCGCAGATTCTTTACGTTGTTTTACTAATTTTTGCAAAACTTTGATTTCCGCTTCTTCGGTCATTTCTTCTTGTTGACCTTTTTCTGTTTTTGCCAATAATATTGCAGCTTTAACGGCACGCAAACCGCGTAGGCGAGCGTTGTCTTTAGCAATCATTGCCGCTTTGATATCCTGATTTATTTGTTGTTCTAGTGACATGTTTTTCTGTTTAATTGTTTAAAATGTTTAACCGTTTAAAGTTCAATGTTTAATTGTGTCTAATATCTCACTACGTATTTCTCTTCACTACAGTCCCTGAAGCTTGCGCTGTTGGCATAACCAAAAGATCATTGATGTTGACATGCGCAGGGCGAGAGAGCACAAAAGCTATAATTTCTGCGATATCGATTCCCGATAGCGGTGTAAGTCCTTGGTAGACATTTTTTGCACGCTCTTTATCGCCTTTGAAACGTACCTCTGAGAATTCAGTTTCCACCATACCCGGATCTACAGAGGTTACTTTGATACCTTTTTCTAAAAGGTCAATACGCATTGCCTGTGTCAATGCATCTACCGCATGCTTGGTCGCACAGTAGACATTTCCGTTGGGGTAGACTTCTTTGCCGGCAATAGAGCCTAAGTTGATGATGTGCGGAGCTTGACTGCTTTCCATCAAAGGAATAACTTGTCTGGTGACATATAGCAAGCCTTTGACATTGGTGTCTATCATGCGATCCCAATCACCAATGTCGCCACGATGGATTGGATCTAAGCCCTGACTTAAGCCCGCATTGTTAAGCAATACATCAATAGACTGCCATTCAGCAGGTAGCTGCTGAAGTTTCTGCTCTACTTCTTCAGCATTGCGCACATCTAATTCAAAGATATAGGTTTCGCATTGTGGAGCAATCTCGTGTAGCTGTTGCTGCAGTTCTTCTAAACGCTGTAACCGACGGGCGCACAGCAATAAACGATATTTTCCTTCGCGTGCAAGAACCGCGGCACATGCTGCACCAATACCTGAACTTGCTCCCGTGATAAATACTGTTCTCATGGTTATTGAAAGATTAAGCTAAACTGAATATTTCGGATAAAAGTTTTATCTAAGGGCGTCATAAAAGGGTTGTTTTGCGATAAAATATGTTTACGGTCCAGTACATCACCAAAGCTTTGTATAAGCTTGATTTCGGGAGACATACGGAAGTAAGGGAAGAAAATCTCCACGCCCATTCCTGCTTCCCAAGCAAAATAACCGGGCTTCATGACCAACATTTGTGGGTTAGAGAAAGTACCATTGGCAATCATTGTTTTATATTCATTGTATTCGCCAACGATATTTGCCCAACGAATATAACGTGCTCCACCTGTTACATAGCCCCTGTATCGATTGAACTTATTCTTCAGTATCTTTTCATCCGATCGGAAGCGAATATTGATAGGGAACTCGAAAGCATTATAGTTTGCTCCTTCAATTCCCCCGGTGCCTACATGGCGCATTTTTCGGATTAGTTCTTTTTCTACACCTCCTGCATCAGGACCTTTGAAGTTAACCCCTGTACTATTTATAAATGTAAATGTTGGTTGGAAGGAGCTGGATAAGTTATCTGTAAAGCGAACTTCGATAGGTAAAGCTACGGACATGCCATGGCTTACTATAGATTGGATCGACGTAAATTCGTCTATATAACGCACATTATTAACTGGGACATCTCGAATCCCCATTGAAGCCCAATTATCTTTCAGTCCGACCTTGTAGGAAGAGTTGACATAATTGTATTGTAATCCCATAGAAAGCCAGGCATTCTCATCGTAAAACGAAGAGAATGGAAGGGAAAGCCCTCGCTGTGCATACGTAAAGTTAATCAAGGTTAACAGGATAAGAACGAGGTATGTACGTAATCTGCTCATTTTGTGCATTCGTAAATTGTACAAAAACCAAAAGTCTGCGGACGAACTTTTGTTTTGCTGTAGCCTACTTTTTTCGTAATGGCTGCAAAACGTTCACCGTCAGGGAAGTTTGCCACAGATTCTGGTAGGTAAGAGTAGGCTCTCGTGTCTTTTGAGACAAGTTTTCCAAAAGCAGGTGTTAGTTTATGGAACCAGAAATAATAAAGCTGTTTAATAGGGAAAGCTTTCGGATTGGATAACTCCAATATAACTGCTCGACCGCCTGGCTTCAGTACCCGACGAATATCCGCTAAACCTTGTTCTAAATTTTCAAAATTGCGCACGCCAAATGCTACTGTAACGGCGTCGAAAGTGTTGTCTTCAAACTGTAGCCTCTCAGAGTCTCCTAATTGTACTTCAAACTTGCCTTCCAAGCCTTTCTTCTGTATTTTTTCTTTGGCGACTTCTAGCATGCCAGCAGAAATATCGACACCGATGATTTTTTTTGGTTGTAAAATACGAAGTGATTCAATGGCAAAATCCCCTGTCCCTGTAGCCACATCTAATAATAGCTGTGGTTTAAGATCCTTCAAGGAGCGGATAGCTTTTTTGCGCCAAATAGTATCGATGCCCATTGTCATCATACGATTTAACCTATCATAGGTTTTGGATATGTTGTTGAACATGTCCGCTACTTGTTCCTTCTTGCTACCTTCCTTGGATTTGTAAGGCTTTATCGTTGAACTGTCATTTGCCATAGCACAAAGATACAATAAAGGCTTACATCCTAAAAATAGTATTTGACCTTCGTTTATCCATAGTAGAAATGAGAGGTTTTTAGTTAACTCATTGGCTATGAAATGATATGCTTAAAATAGGGGAATGGTTGCTTTAGGAAAGGGAAAGTTGTAGGTTATCCACATTGCTGAAAGTTATTAACATTGGTTTAATCATTTGATGTTCATAACACTTTTTTCTTTTTCCACACGTTTTTAACAAAAGGTGTTCAAAACAAGGGTATTGATAACCAATGGTGTCAAGGGCATAAAGATTGCTTGTTGGGGCAACTTGTTAGAAGTGTTTACAACTTGTTTGTCGCTTCGTTGGTATTTTTTATAATTTTGTTTCCCCACCTCCCAAAGAGGAATAAATTAAGGAATTAAACTGTATATCTTTTGTAATGGCGTTAGAGAACGAATATCAAAATAACATGACCGGCAATGCGGCCAATAAAGCTTCTTTTAATAAGAAGCGTACCAGTCTGAATAATCTGGTCAGCGGGCTTGGTAAGCTTCCTCCTCAAGCTGTTGATTTGGAAGAAGCTGTGTTGGGTGCGCTGATGTTGGAAAAGAATGCGCTGAGCGAAGTTATTGATATTCTAAAGCCAGATTCGTTTTATAAAGAAGCACATCAAAAAATCTATGAGGCGATATTTCGTTTGTTTCAACAAACTTCACCCATAGATATACTAACAGTGACGGCGGAACTGCGCAAAATGGGAGCTCTGGAAATGGTTGGTGGAGCGTATTATATTACACAATTGACTGATAGGGTTGTTTCTGCTGCTAATATAGAATATCATGCTCGCATTATTTCCCAGAAATATATACAACGAGAGTTGATTCAGGTGTCGACCGAAATCATTAACAGCTCATACGACGAAACTTCGGATATTTTCGATTTGCTGGATCACGCAGAGAAATCCCTATTTGATATTGCGCAGAATAACTTGCGTCGGGACTCCCGAAAGATGGATGATATCATGCGTGAAGCGATTTCCAACCTGGAAATGTTGCGTGATCGTACGGATGGGTTGACAGGTATTCCATCCGGATTGACAGCATTGGATAGGATGACTTCCGGTTGGCAGCCTTCGGATTTGGTCATTATTGCGGCGCGTCCAGCGATGGGTAAGACCGCTTTTGTACTTTCTGTTGCACGGAATGCAGCTGTAGATCATCAAAAGCCTGTGGCGGTATTCTCTTTGGAGATGTCGTCTGTACAGTTGGTCAACCGTCTTATAGCTGGAGAAACGGAAATTGAACAGGAAAAATTGAAAAAAGGAAACCTTGCTGACCATGAATGGCAACAATTGCATTCTAGGATAGGTCGCTTGACCGAAGCTCCACTTATTATTGATGATACACCAGCACTGAATGTGTTTGAATTCCGCGCGAAATGCAGACGCTTGAAAGCGCAGCACGATATACAGATGGTAATCGTCGATTACTTGCAGTTGATGCATGGTAAGGCCGAGGGGAAAGGGGGCGGTAACCGTGAGCAGGAAATCGGTAGTATCTCGCGAGCCTTGAAATCTGTTGCGAAAGAATTAAATATCCCTGTATTGGCACTTTCGCAGTTAAGCCGTGCGGTGGAATCGCGCCCTGGTAACAGTAAGCGCCCGATGTTGTCCGATTTGCGGGAATCGGGCTCTATTGAGCAGGATGCCGATATGGTACTTTTCTTATACCGTCCGGAATACTATGGACTTACCGAGGATGAAGAGGGACGACCAACTGCTGGGGTCGGAGAGGTGATTATTGCCAAGCACCGTAATGGTGAAACCGGTATCGTTCCATTGCGTTTCGTAGGTAAATATGTGAAATTTGTGGATCTGGAAGAGGATTTTGCCGGCGCAGCCGGGGATTCCTTCGGTACGCCGGATAGCTTTAGTTCTGCTATGGGTCCGTCTGATGCCTTTAGTGGATTCGGTGGTGGCTTTGATGGCAGTGGCGGCGGAGGTATCACCATGCCTTCACGGATGAATGATATGCCGGATGATGCACCTTTTTAGTGTTTAATAGTTTAAGGTTTAAAGATTAAAGGAGCAAAGATGAAAAGGTCTTTGCTCCTTTATCTTTCCACTTTGTTCCTTATTCAATTTTGTGTAGCTTTACATTCCCTTTTTGTAGGAGCGAATTCAACTAAAATTAGGAGAAAGATTTGGATTATTTAGCAGGATTAAATCCCTCGCAGCGCTCAGCTGTGGAACAGACCGAAGGTCCGGTAATGATTGTGGCTGGAGCCGGATCAGGTAAAACGCGTGTGATTACTTATCGCGTGGCACACTTGATTCAGAAGGGTGTCGATCCCTTCAATATCTTGGTGTTGACCTTTACCAACAAGGCTGCAAAGGAGATGCGCGAGCGTATCATGAAAGTAGTCGGTCAGGAAGCCAAAAATATCTGGATGGGTACATTTCACTCTGTCTTTGCACGTATCTTGCGTGTGGAAGCAGAGCTTATAGGTTATCCTAAAAACTTTACCATATACGATACGGACGATACAAAAAGCCTCATACGGGCTATCATCAAGGAAATGAACCTGGACGATAAACTGTACAACGCCAACCATGTATATGGACGAATATCTTCAGCGAAAAATAATCTTATTTCTCCACAGGAATATAATAAAAATGAAGCCATCATGGCGGAAGATATTTCCAATGGTAGAGGGCAGCTTGGACAAATTTATATGACATATGCTCAGCGCTGTTATCGTGCTGGAGCAATGGATTTTGACGATTTATTGTTTAAGACCAATGTGTTACTGAACAAGTTTCCTGATGTATTGCATAAATATCAACACCAGTTTAAATATTTGATGGTGGATGAGTATCAGGATACCAACTTTTCGCAATATCTGATTGTAAAGCGTTTGGCAGCGGTCAATGAAAATATCTGTGTGGTGGGAGATGATGCGCAAAGTATTTATGCTTTCCGTGGTGCGAATATCCAGAATATTCTGAATTTCCAGAAGGATTATCCTGATGTGCGTGTGTTCAAGCTGGAGCAAAATTATCGGTCAACTAAAATGATCGTCAATGCGGCCAATAGTATTATTGAAAAAAACCAAAATCAACTGGAGAAAAATGTTTTCTCCGAGAATGAAGATGGTGAAAAAATAAAAGTAGCCAGAGCATTTTCGGATAACGAGGAGGGAAAGATTGTTGCGGAGGCTATCAGCCAGGAAAAAGCACTGAAAGGATTGCAATATAAAGATTTTGCCATTCTTTACCGCACGAATGCCCAATCTCGAGCGATGGAAGAAGCCTTGCGCAAATTGGGTGTTCCATATAAGCTTTATGGAGGAACGTCTTTCTATCAGCGTAAAGAAATCAAGGATTTGATTGCTTATTTCCGTTTGACGTTCAACCCGAACGATGAAGAGGCGTTGAAGCGCGTGATCAATTACCCGCGTCGTGGTATCGGTGATACGACCATTGAGAAAATTATGGTTGCTGCCGACCAGCAGCAATACCGTCTTTGGGATGTTGTTGCTAATGCACAAATGTTTCTCGACGGAAGAAGTGCGACTGCCGTTGGTAATTTTGCTTTGATGATCCAGAGTTTTCAGGCAGCTGCAAAGACTGCTTCGGCTTTTGATGTTGCTATGCATATCGCACAGCATTCAGGAATTTTAAAAGACCTTTATGAAGATAAATCTGTAGAAGGATTGAGCCGTTATGAAAATATTCAAGAGCTGTTGAACGGGATTAAGGAGTTTTCGGAACGTGAAGATTTGGAAGAAAAGGGATTGGATATCTTTATGCAGGATATTGCCTTGTTGACCAATGATGATAATGATAAGGATCCTAATGCAGATACGGTTTCGTTGATGACGATTCACTCTTCTAAAGGGCTTGAGTTTCCAGCGGTATTTATCGTCGGGTTGGAGGAGAATCTATTTCCCTCCCAATTATCGCTCAACTCACGTTCTGAGCTGGAGGAAGAACGCAGGTTGTTCTATGTAGCTGTTACCCGTGCGGAAAAGAAGCTACATCTGTCGTATGCGACTTCGCGCTATCGTTGGGGAACGTTGAATAACTGCGAGCCAAGCCGCTTTTTAGATGAGTTGAATCCCGCTTGTCTGGAGTTGGATTTCCATTCTAAGACTGCGGCAAATATGTATACAGATGGTGGATTCCAATCTGAACGTGTGGCTTGGAAACAACGGGAAACGGATACGTTTTCGAAACCTAAGCCCAAGATGGTTAAGACCACTTCAATTTTGCCGAAAGCACACGTGCCAACTCAGGGTTTTGCACCTTCGGATACTTCTAGGTTACAGGTGGGGATGCAGGTCGAACACGAGCGTTTTGGATTTGGAAAGGTGGTGAACCTTGAAGGGAATAAACCGGATGTGAAAGCAACTATTTTCTTCAAAGAGTTGGGACAGAAACAATTGTTGCTTAAATTTGCAAAACTTAGAATAGTAGAATAGTAAAAAAAATAATAATTGCGCAGGCATCCGCGTTAGATGAAGCGTATAAATATACTTTATGGAGTTTGATTATAACAGTACAAGGCCCAAGTTAATATTGGCGGAATATGGAAGGAATGTGCAGAATATGGTGGACTATATCTGTACGCTTCCAACGAAAGAAGAAAGAAATCGCTATGCACAGGTCGTTATTGATATGATGGGGGTGCTGAACCCGCATTTACGGGACGTGTCAGATTTTAAACACAAGTTGTGGGATCATTTGCATATTATCTCCGATTTTAAAATTGATGTTGACTCTCCATATCCGGAACCTGATCGTGAGGCCATTCACCAGAAGCCACAGATGCTGGACTATCCACAACATCGCATCCGCTATAAGCATTATGGACATACCGTGGAAAGTATGATTGAAAAGGCGTTAGCGATGCCGGAAGGTTCGGAAGCAAGACAAAAAATGGCGATTTCCATCGCTAATTTTATGAAGATGGCTTACATTACCTGGAACAAAGATTCGGTACAGGATGACCATATTATTCATGATCTTATCGAGTTGTCCAAAGGGCAATTGTCTTTGCCATTGGATACAGTATTGACAAAATTGGATTTCAAAACTCCGCCTCCGGGTAGCCGTACGAAATCAGGCAATACACCGCAACAGCAAAACAACCATAAGAATGGTGGTAAGAAGATGATGAACAATAATAATAACAATAACAAAAAGAAGAAGAAGAAGATGTAGGTTGCACCTGCCAACAGTATAAGAAAAAAGGCAATTGCATGGCGTAGAGCGTTATTTGGTTGCCTTTTTCTTTTTGTTTATGTTGCATATCAGGGCTCACTGAGAATAAATATATAGAAGAATATGAATGCATTTGAAATACAGGGTGGAAAACCCCTTAAAGGTGAAATAATTCCACAAGGGGCGAAGAACGAGGCTTTGCAGATATTATCGGCGGTTCTCTTGACCGAAGAAAAAATGACTATCAGTAATATTCCCGATATTAAAGATGTCAATAAACTGATTGATCTATTGAAGGCTTTAGGTGTTACGGTCAATAGATTAAATAAAGATACCTACGAGTTTCAGGCAAAAGATATTAATATCGCCTATTTCCAGTCGGAAGAGTTTAAACAAAAAGGTGGTGGATTGCGTGGATCGATTATGATTGTTGGTCCATTACTTGCTCGTTTTGGTAAGGCAGCGATCCCCAAGCCGGGAGGCGATAAAATCGGTCGTCGTCGATTGGATACGCACTTTCTTGGATTTGAAAAACTGGGGGCAAAATTTGTTTACGACCCGGACAAGCATTTTTTCAATGTCGATGCAACGGAATTGAAAGGGACATATATTCTCCTTGACGAGGCTTCTGTAACAGGGACGGCAAATGTCGTGATGGCTGCTGTTCTGGCGAAAGGCATAACGACTCTGTACAATGCAGCTTGTGAACCTTATTTGCAGCAGCTTTGCAAAATGTTGAACCGTATGGGAGCGAAGATTTCCGGTATAGGTTCAAACCTCTTGATTATTGAGGGAGTGGAAAAATTAGGTGGAACAGAACATCGTATGTTGCCGGATATGATTGAGATCGGGTCGTTTATCGGGTTGGCGGCCATGACGGGCTCGGAGCTTACCATTAAAAATGTCTGCTTCAACGAGTTGGGGATTATCCCGACTGTTTTTGCTAAGTTGGGAATTAAATTTGAGCTCCGTGGAGATGATATTTTTATTCCTGCTCAAGAGTCTTACGAGATTGATACTTTTATTGATGGTTCTATCTTGACGGTTTCAGATGCTCCCTGGCCAGGTTTCACACCGGATTTGTTGAGTATTGTGTTGGTTACGGCTATTCAAGCAAAAGGTAATGTGCTGATCCATCAAAAAATGTTTGAAAGCCGTTTGTTCTTTGTAGACAAACTGATTGATATGGGTGCGCAGATTATTTTGTGTGATCCGCACCGGGCCACTGTAATTGGGTTGAACAAGCAAACGAAGTTAAGAGGTATTGAAATGACATCGCCGGATATTCGTGCGGGAGTGTCATTGCTTATCGCAGCGCTCTCGGCTCAAGGCAAATCGGTGATTTATAATATTGAGCAAATTGAACGTGGATACCAAGATATTGAAGAAAGGTTAAAAGCTTTGGGGGCGGATATCCGCAGAATCGAAGCGATTCCTTATCATTAGAAATGTCTTTTAAATGTTAAAAATAATAGGGTAATCTTTGTGTTTAAACAGATTGTCCTATTTTTATGGTTTGTAATTTGCAAAACAAACTTTTATATATTAGAAATAGAATATGAAAAAAATCTTATTATTATCTGCTGTAGCGGGATTGATTCTTGCTTCATGCGCAGGAAACCCTGAGGGGAAAAAAGCGGAAACGACTGACTCTATCGAGACTACAACAACTGCAGAAGGTGCTTCGTACGCTGTGGATGCGGCAGCCTCTACTGTTGTTTGGACTGGTACAAAAGTAACCGGAAGCCATACAGGTACAGTAAACATCAAATCGGGTGCATTGACCGTTGATGGAGATAAAATCACCGGTGGTAATTTTGTTTTGGATGTTACATCTATTAACTCTACTGACTTGGAGGGCGAGTGGAAAGAAAAGTTAGATGGTCACCTGAAGTCGGAAGACTTCTTTAATGCGGCTACTTTCCCTGAAGCAAAATTTGAAGTGACAGCTGTAGAAGCTGGTGCGGCGGCAGGTGATATTAAAGTGTCCGGCAATTTGACTATCAGAGATGTAACTAAAAACATTACTTTCGATGCGAAAGTAGTTGAATTGACAGATGCTTCAGCTAAAGTAGACGCTGATTTTAATATTGCTCGTGAAGACTGGGGAGTTACTTATTCCGGTAAACAGGATGATTTGATTTCCAAAGAAATCAACTTTAAGATTTCTTTAGTCGCTAAGAAGTAATTTTTTACGTATATAGCTAAAAAGGGATGTTCAACGAACATCCCTTTTTTTATTGTTTTTATGTAAGGAGGGGGTTAAAAAGAAATACCTGCGGAAAGTTTGTAATAAGAGTCTTTTTCCTGTAGGCCGTTTTTAATTTCCGGACCTGCAGAGAATCTTATAAAGCTCCCGTATTTTTCAGCGTTAAATTGAACATAGGGACCGATCCATTGATAGTAGTCTAATTTACCACCGATATCATCTTTTGTTCTTCTTAGATGCTCAAAATGTCCACCGAATGAGAATAGGCTGCTCACTCTATAGCCTGCGTTTGCCCAGTAATGCAAATAAGCTAAAGTAGATCCGTCTGCTGGAGCTTTATCGCGAAGCGGGGCGTAATAACCAGCATAGATCTCACTTTCAAATTTTGGTATGTCTACATTGAAAAAGAAATTTGGAACGATACCATCGCCAGCGATACCGCCTAACTGACCATCGCTGGCTCCTTTAGAAAGTAGATTGCCGAAAGTAAAACCGATGTTGGGGTTAAAGGTAATTCCTTCACTGAGGTAAAGGTTGGTACCTATGCCAAATTCTGTCCAATTGCCCCAGTTTGCTGCTGTTCCTGCTCCCCAAAAAATTCCGTAAGCAGAGACACCTACCTTTTCCGATAGCTTATGTTCTATACCAACGCTCGGTGCTACACCGAAAAATTGATCTGAATTTAAGGTTAAGGAGAAGGTTGTGTTGCTTTCTTGGGCGTTTAAGCTAAAAAAAGCTGTTGATAAGGCTAATAATGCTGTTAATTTTTGTGTTTTTGTTCTTCTTTTCATATTATATTTTTGGGTTTGTTTGTTTTGCGGTATAAATCTATGTTTTATTTTGTGTTATTTTACTGTTTTTTGTTTAAAAAAATGATTTTTTTAAAATTTATTTATCTTTTTGTTGTTGTTTTTTCACTTAAAATTCTTTTTTATTGATAATGTTTTATATAATTGCGGTGTAAAATTTTAAAAATATGTCAACTTATCAGAAAAAATCAATTTTCCCATTTTTAATCATGGTGATTATTGTCTTTGTGGCTTTGTTTAATCCTAATTTGCCTAAAAATTTAAATGATTTTGATTATAACGGCGCAGATATTGCCTGGATGCTGGCCTCAACGGCGTTGGTTTTAATTATGACGCCGGGATTGGCGTATTTCTATGGCGGTATGGTCAAGAAGAAAAATGTAATTTCTACCATGCTGCAGAGTTTTATTTGTATGGCAGTGGTAGCTGTGATTTGGATTGTGTTTGGGTTTAGCTTAGTATTTGGAAATTCCATCGGTGGTTTTATTGGAGATCCAACAACCTTTTTTATGTTCAAGGGAGTTTTGGATCATGAGCCGTGGGGCGGTGCACCAACGATTCCTTTTGTTTTGTTTGCCATGTATCAGGTGAAGTTTGCTATTATTACGCCGGCTTTGATAACTGGTGCTTTTGCCGAAAGAATTAGGTTTACCTCTTATATCTTGTTTATCTGCCTGTTTTTTATCTTTATATACGCACCGTTGGCGCATGCTACTTGGCATCCCGATGGGATTTTATACCAGATGGGGGTTTTGGATTTTGCCGGTGGTACGGTCGTGCACATGTCTGCAGGTTTGACAGCCTTGGTTTCTGCTTTCTATTTAAAACAAGGGAAGTCTTTTAAAGAACATACGCCGGCACGTATCAGTTATGTGTTGTTAGGAACTGGGATGCTTTGGTTTGGTTGGTTTGGCTTTAATGCGGGTTCAGCTTTTGGAGCCAATGCTCTGGCTGCAACAGCTTTGGCGACTACAACCGCAGCATCAGGAGCTGCAGCATTGATGTATATCCTTTTTGACGCCGCGCGCGGAACGAAACCCTCTGCGATGGGAACCTGTATCGGTGTAGTCGTGGGACTTGTGGCGATTACACCCGCTGCGGGGTTTGTCAGTATTCCACATTCTTTGGTAATCGGTGCGGTAGCAGCCATTATTAGCCGATTACTGATTGACTGGCGAACAAAATCCAACATTGATGATACATTGGATGTGTTTCCAAGTCATGGTGTAGGTGGTATGGTGGGGATGGTGTTGACCGGCGTGTTTGCGCACAAATCGATTAATGAAGCTGTTGAAGCCAATGGTTTGTTCTTTGGTGAAACTTCGCTTTTTACCGCACATATTATAGGCTTAATCGGAGCTTCAGTTTTTATCATAGTCGTTGCTTTTATTTTACTTAAACTCACCGATATCATTACGCCTTTGCGTGTCAGTGAAGCAGAGGAAGAGGTTGGTTTGGATTTATCCCAGCACGGAGAACAATTGTAAAGAAGTTTACTACTAACTGACTAATTTATGAGTTGGTCCTGCATAATACTTATGTAGGGCCTTTTTTTTGTTTACTGCCGAGCGCTTCCGAAAAATAATGGTAAAAATCTATTGTAAATAGACTATATTTGCCATTTAGTTATTTTGGATAAAATCCTTTATGAAGCATATACGTAATTTTTGTATTATAGCACATATTGACCACGGAAAGAGTACGCTGGCTGATAGGTTGTTGGAGTATACCAATACCATTTCTCAGCGGGAAGCGCAAGCACAACTGTTGGATAATATGGATTTAGAACGTGAGCGTGGTATCACCATCAAGTCGCATGCGATTCAGATGGAATATACGAGAGATGGAGAAAAATATGTGTTAAACTTAATCGACACACCGGGACACGTAGATTTTTCTTATGAAGTGTCAAGGTCGATCGCTGCCTGTGAAGGAGCTTTGTTGATTGTAGATGCTTCGCAAGGTATACAAGCGCAGACTATTTCCAATCTATATCTGGCATTGGAACACGATTTGGAAATTATTCCCATCTTGAATAAAATGGACTTGCCAGGAGCAATGCCAGAGGAAGTGAAAGACCAGATTGTTGACTTGATTGGTGGTAAACGTGAGGATATCATCCCTGCATCGGGTAAGACTGGTATGGGAATACCAGATATTTTGTCTGCTATTATCGACCGCATTCCATCACCGGAAGGTGATCCGGGCGCACCTTTGCAAGCTTTGATCTTCGATTCAGTGTTCAATTCTTTCCGAGGGATTATGGCCTATTTCAAAGTGGAAAATGGGGAAATTCGTAAAGGAGATAAAGTAAAGTTTGTGGCTACAGGAAAAGAGTATTTTGCTGATGAGGTCGGTACTTTGAAACTTAATCAGGTAGCTAAAGATGTGATTAAAACGGGTGATGTAGGTTATATCATATCGGGTATCAAGGAAGCAAGGGAAGTCAAAGTAGGGGATACCATCACCCACAAAGAAAGACCTTGCTCGGAGGCTATCAAAGGATTTGAAGAGGTAAAACCTATGGTATTTGCAGGGATTTATCCGGTCGATACCGAAGATTATGAAGAGCTTCGCGAGTCCATGCACCGCTTACAATTGAACGATGCTTCGTTGGTATTTGAGCCAGAGTCCTCAGCAGCTTTAGGTTTTGGTTTCCGATGTGGTTTCTTGGGCATGCTCCACATGGAGATTATTCAGGAACGTTTGGAAAGAGAGTTTAACATGACGGTTATCACGACCGTTCCCAACGTTTCTTACCGTGCGTTCTTAACCAAGGATAAAGAAGAAATTGTAGTACATAACCCTTCCGATTTACCGGATCCGAGTAAGTTGGATTTCATCGAAGAGCCCTATATCAAGGCCAATGTCATTACCAAAGCTGAATTTGTTGGGCCAGTGATGTCCCTTTGTATACAAAAACGAGGAACGATCATCAATCAATCTTACTTGACTTCTGATCGTGTTGAACTGGTATTTGAAATGCCGATGGGGGAGATTGTATTTGACTTCTATGATAAATTGAAGACTATTTCCAAAGGGTATGCATCTTTTGATTACCATCAGATCGGTTATCGTCAATCTGACTTGGTGAAATTGGATATTCGCCTGAATGATGAACCTGTGGATGCACTATCATCGTTAATTCACCGAAGCAATGCTTATGATTTTGGTAAAAAAATCTGTGAAAAATTGAAAGAACTTCTGCCAAGACAGCAATTTGAGATTCGTATACAGGCATCTATCGGCGCTAAGATTATTGCCCGTGAAACGATTTCGGCTTTGCGTAAGGATGTTACGGCAAAATGTTATGGTGGTGATATTTCGCGTAAACGCAAACTTTTGGAGAAACAGAAAAAAGGTAAAAAACGTATGCGTCAGGTTGGAAACGTGGAGATTCCACAATCGGCGTTTATGGCCGTGTTGAAGTTGGATTAGGGAATTTGGAAATTTGAAGATTTGAAGATTTGAAAATGTACCGGGTATTGTTGGTTAATAGAAAGACCGGGCAATACTCAATGCGCTATACTCAATACTAAAAAAATGAACTTATTAGACGGAAAAGTAGTTTCTGCGAAAATTAAGGAAGATATTAAAAAAGAAGCTGCTGAATTTACAGCTTCTGCAGGACGTAAACCTCATTTGGTGGCTATCTTGGTAGGCAACGATGGCGGAAGTGAAACCTATGTTGCCAGTAAAATGCGTAACTGTGAACTGGTAGGCTTCGAATCGACGAATATCCGCTATGGTGTCGATATTACAGAAGAAGAGCTTATTGCTAAAATCCATGAGATTAATCTAGACCCTACTATCGATGGATTGATTGTGCAGCTTCCATTACCGAAGCATATCGATCCGGATAAAATTACTGAAGCGATAGATTACCGTAAAGATGTGGACGGTTTTCACCCCATAAATTTGGGTCGTATGCAACGAAATCTTCCTTGCTTTATCCCGGCCACACCATATGGAATAATGTTGATGTTGGAGCATTATGGATTGGATATTGCCGGTAAGAAAGCTGTTGTGGTTGGACGTAGCAATATCGTAGGCTCCCCAATGAGTATCTTGTTAGCGCGTAATAGTAATCCAGGGAACTGTACGGTGACGTTGACGCATAGCCGCACGGCAAATCTTAAGGAAGAAGTTTTGCAAGGTGATGTGGTTGTGGCAGCTATCGGTAAGAAAAACTTTGTTACCGCAGATATGGTTAAAGAGGGTGCTATTGTTATCGATGTGGGTATCAACCGAGAAAATTCTACAGAAACTAAGTCTGGTTTTAAATTGTATGGTGATGTGGATTTTGAGCCTGTGGCTAAAAAAGCATCTTGGATTACACCTGTACCGGGAGGTGTAGGGCTTATGACCATCGTAGGGCTATTGAAAAACACCTTGGAGGCAGCAAAAGGTACTATTTATCCTAAAGCTTAATTATATTCATTTGGCATAAATATTGTATATCATACTCGTCAATTTAAAAAAATTATAATCATGAAAAAAATTGGATTATTGTCTTTAGTTGCGGGAGCCTTGATAATGGCCTCGTGTAATAATGCTTCTACTAATTCATCAAATAATACAGATAGTACATCTGTAGTTGACGATCACGCAGGTCACAACCATGACCATGCAGGTCACGATCATTCAGCTGACGATGCCGTAGCAAGAGCAGAAGAAGCTTATCTCAAAGCAAAAGCAGATTTAGAAGCTGCGGTTGCTAAGGGAGATAAAAAAGCAGAAGAAGCGGCTCAGAAATCTGTGGATGAAACGAAAAATGCATGGGAAAAAGTAAAAGATGCCGCTAAAAATGTTGGGGATAAAGTGGAAAAAGGCGTAGGTTCTGCGGTAGATGCTACAAAAGATGCGGCGCACTCTACAGGCAAGGCTTTAGATAAAGCTGCTGAAAAAACAGCAGATAAAACCAAAGAGATTGCTAATGACGCAGAAAGAAAAGCGAAAAACTTAAAAGAAGCTTTGAAAAATTAATAGCGAAGTCAGGTATCTTTGCATCAGATAGGCTGTCCTATAAACGAAAGTTTGGGTCAGCCTATCTTATTTTTATAGGGAAAGAGTAACTATGGGAAATATAAAAGAGCTACTGAAGGAATCTTGTCTGAAACGTACCCAAGCACGTTTTGAAGAAATACAACTAGGGATGACACAGGCACAAGAATCTTTGGAAAGCGAAACAAAAAGTAGCGCCGGTGATAAGTATGAAACCTCTCGGGAGATGATACAGCAGGATTTAAGTCGCTATCAGGACCAACTGAATCAGGTTAAAAAGGATTTGATTGTTCTGCAGCAAATAGAGCTTAAACCAAAGGAGAAAGCTATTCTTGGTGCTGTGATTGTGACGGAAGGCGCTACATATTTTCTTGCAATTAGTTTGGGAAAGCTGGAGATAGCTGGAAATACCTATATGGTTATTTCTCCGCACTCCCCGATAGGTCGTTTGTTGTGGGAAAAAGAAGTTGGAGAGATTTTTCAATTCAATGATAGGGAACAACAGATACAACAAATTTTTTAGTCATATTACGTCAAAAAAGCCTGTAGGAGATACAGGCTTTTAACAATTAAACTAAACAATTAAATATCGAGTGATATTTTGATTTGAAGCAATAACCCTTGCTTCTATGGGTATGTCGTCACTACTTTACTGACTTTCCAACCGTCTTCACTATTATTTAGCGTAATATAATCTACACGGGTGAAATTTTCGAAAACCATTGTTGCTTTAGCCAAGCAGGTCTGGGCGTTTTCATCTAAAATGCTGTATGTCGTCGTGCAGTTGTATTTTTTATTCTTATTTTCTTTTAAGAACTTCATGTATGCCTTTTTGTCGAATTGATCGTTGTTGTTGAGATTGCGGTATTCAAAATCTTCAGCAAAAAGGGCATTGTTCCAAGTGATGTCCCCCAAAGTAGACGAAGCTAAATAGTTGTCAATCATGTGTGTTGATTTACTTTCTTTTGAAGGACGTGGTGATTCTGCTGCAAATGAGCTGAATGATGCTACCATAACGAATGCTGTTGCGAGGGTTGCCAATGTCTTTTTCATGATACTGTGTTTTTAATGTTTTAAATATTTTAATTATTTATTTTCTGTTTTGTTGACTCAAAGGTAGATTAAACAGGGTTCCTGCGAAATGGAGATTAGACCAATCAATGTCTTTTCTCGGTAAAAGAGGGGTAGCCATCGGTGAAAATAGAGTCAATAAAAAAAGTGAAATATATACGTTTTCTGTTGACA
Source organism: Sphingobacterium wenxiniae (assembly GCF_900116225.1). Taxonomy (GTDB): domain Bacteria; phylum Bacteroidota; class Bacteroidia; order Sphingobacteriales; family Sphingobacteriaceae; genus Sphingobacterium; species Sphingobacterium wenxiniae. Next base: position 306,956 of record NZ_FOZZ01000001.1, on the reverse strand, counting down.
TACTGTTGTCATAATCGGGTTTTACCTTTGTGGTGTGCACAGCAGTAATTAAGAACATTTAATATTTATTATCATGAATACAGCAGTAATTTTAACAAAAGAGGAGTTTTTGCAGCATTGGTTGGGACACCGTGTGTTGACACGTCGCACTATAGAGAAATTCCCGGAAAAGGACCTTTTTGAATTTTCAATCGGAGGCATGCGTTCTTTTGCGCAGTTAGTCATGGAATTGATATCCATTGCCGAGCCAGGTTTGAGAGGTATTGTGGAACGAAGTGAGGAAGGGTATGTGCACGATTTGGGTTTAAGTACTAAAGAAGCCCTGCTGTCTCGTTGGGATGCAGATACGCCTAAGATTATAGAACTTTATAACCGTATTCCTGAGGAAGATTTCCATAAAGAACACAATCTATTTGGAGAGTACAAATTTCCTATTTATAGCAATCTGCTCTATTTCGTGGATAATGAAATCCATCACCGGGCACAAGGATTTGTTTATCTGCGGGCTCTAGGGATAGAACCACCTTTTTTCTGGGATAGGTAGTAATAGAATAAGCTTAATCAGCCAGCAAGAATAAGGTTCTTGCTGGCTGATTAAGCTATTTTAACTCATGTCTCACACCTTCAAAGGTCATTTTCACGGGGTTTATAAAACCCTTTTCATCAAAAGTCATGGGCTCGATACAGGTTTCTCTTTCATGGGCCTGTGTTTTCCCTAAAGGTCTGCGGTGGTAAACGATATAATATTTATCCTCATTTGGGATTTTAATCACCGAATGATGACCGGCTCCGGTTGCAATTTCTGGGTCTTGTTCCAAGATGGTGCCAATGCGTTCAAAGGGACCGAAAGGAGAATCTGAAATAGCATAGGCTACCTTATAATCAGGGCCTGTCCATCCGCCTTCTGACCACATGAAATAGTATTTCCCATCACGAATAAACATGAAAGGGCCTTCTACGTAATTTTCAGGCGTAACTTCTTTGTAAATACTGCCATCTTCAAAAGGCACAAGGCTTTTGAAATCATCACTTAATTTTACCACATTACAGTGTCGCCAGCCGCCATAAAACATGTAATGCTGACCGTCTTTATCCCTAAATACAAACTGGTCTATGGGTTGTGCACCATTGACAATTTCGTTGATAAGGGGTTTTCCCAGTAAATCTTTATATGGCCCTTGTGGTTGGTCGGCAACCGCTACGCCGATTCCACCGATTTCGCCTTCATGTACATCGTTCGCTCCAAAGAAAAAATAATATTTACCATCTTTCTCAATAACACTGGGCGCCCACATTGCCATGTGTGCCCATTTCACTTCAGTATTATCTAATATACGGTGATGTTTGGTCCAGCTGACCAGATCCTTAGATGAGAATGCGTCAAATAAAATCTGTTCTTTATAGGGAGCAGAATAGGTCGGAAATATCCAATATTCGTTATTATAAATAATCGCTTCCGGATCGGCGTACCAGCCTGGAAATACTGGATTCTGTTGCGCGCGTAATGTTGTTGTGATGGTCAACAAAAAAATAAAGCATAAAAACTGTATATATCTCATCATGTAGTCGGTTTATTATAGTTATATAACTTACTGTTTTTGACTGTAAATAAGAAGTAAAGAGATGAAAAAATTAAGGAATACGAATAGCATCTACAAGTTCCTTTATTCGCATTTTTAAACTCATAGGCTCTAAAATAATTGCCTTATCGGCAAACATCAAAAACCAACGGGCAAATTCTTCTTCCACATTTCGGCTATGAAATGTCATAATTGCATGCCCATCTATTACTTCTTCTTCAATAAACCCGTAATAAGGGCGGTCCCAATGCATATAGTGAGCAAATGATACAGGAACGGAAATCCGAACTGTTGTGGTGGAAATATCTTCCTTTTGCGGTAAGTAGAAAGAAAGTTCACGGTGTGCTTTGGTGAAGTTTCTATCCGTTAGCTTGATTTGCTGTATTCGGTCAATTCGGAATTGTCGATAATCGTCTCTTAGGTGGCAATAGGCCATAAAATACCAATAATTCCCCTGATGAAAAACACCGACAGGCTCTGTTTCCCGATAAGAGCACTCTGTATATGCATTGCCTTGGTAACTTAGGTTTACTATTTTACGTTCGGCAATACTTTCAAAGAGAGTAGAAAGGGCTGAAGGAACTTGCTCGTTGAAGGTATTGCCTATAGAACTCATCCACATATTATTTTCCAAAGTGGTTATCTGGTCTTTATCCGTATAGCGTAAATGTGCTTTTATCTTGTTGATTGCCGTATCAAAGTTTTTGTACAGGTCAGCATCGACAAATTTCCTCATTAACTTGTCTGCGGCAGTAAGGCTTAATATCTCTTCGGAGGAGAAGCGGGTAGGAGGAAGCCGATAACCGTCCATCAGCGTATAGCCCGTTCCTGCTTCTCCATATATGGGGACACCGGCTTGCTCCAAGGCTTTAATATCCCGATAAATCGTGCGCAAGCTTACTTCAAAACGTGTAGCTAGTTCCTGAGCTTTAACTACCGACTTAGCTTGCAGATGAAAATATATTGAGACTATTCTGTTAAACCTTTTGGCAATATCCATAGGATAAAAATAAACATTCGGTAGGATTATAAAGCATAGAAAAGCCAACCTTCTTAAGGTTGGCTTTTCTATGCTTTATCTACATACTTTATTAGCGTTCGCAATTGGCTGTCCATGCACGGCCATCCGTTGTATACGCAATTACCAGCGTGGAGGCCGTTATTGTAATGGTTCCTAAAGCGCCATCGCCGATAATCAGCGTGTTGTTGTCGCCCTTTTTCATTTCGATATTGCTTAATGTAGGAATGCCATCGGAAAAATTGAAGGTATAATTATCTCCAATTTTCGTTACTGTAACTGAACCGTCTTTCCTCGGCACATCGGTATCGCCCTCATTTGAACTGGAAAAGGAAATCGGACCTTCATATTTTCCGATAAACAAATCGTTATCTGAAGGATCGTCATCTTTGCTACAGGAGGCAAAAGTAAATAGGGCAATAAACAGTAAGCTTAAAATTTTGATACTTGTTTTCATAAACTCTTTTTTTAATGATACCTTATGTTTTGATTGTCATATATAGGTTACAATTGCGATGCCATTATAGAGTTTAGTCCTGTGCCGTTAACAAAAATTAACTTTCTTTTACCCCTCTACGATAAATTATATAGCTTTCACGTCCCAACCTGATAACAGATCGCCATAGAAATAGAATGTGATATGGAAAACCTGTCCACTATTCTTATCTTCTATCTTATAGCGCTTGGTTACGTCGTATTCCTCTACTAACTCATAGGGGGAAAGGGATAATGTAGGGCTGGATTTTAGTTTATTCTTAGCCTGAATATCTCGTTGAATACGTTTTTCGATACGGCTCATAATATGCTGGTTCTCGAAAGGGTTTTTGTTAATCTTTGAGGTGGTTTTTGTAGGATAGATACCACCATTTTCTTTACGTAAAGCCTTCGCTTTATCGGTATAAGCTTTGAATTGTTGTTTTATTTCCGGGCTTTTTAGGCTGCGCATGGTAAATATCGCTATTCCCTGCGCACCATTTTCTAAAGCAGCGTCCATGGCTTGGATTACTTCTGTACTGTCGTTGGCCATAATGCCGCAGTATAAACTGGTGTTTGGATTTTTGTTCTTTGCATTGTCAATGGTACAGTCGGCAATGAAGCTGACATCTTCTGTATAAAATTGGTGATAAACCATAGGGAAAACAATATCTAAGTTCCATTTTCCCCAATCCTGTCTAACCATACGTGCAGACATTTTTGGTGTTGGGAATGGTGATGCAGCCATGGTTTTTCCATGCTCGTGAACGACGTCAGCAATCATATTGGCTACATCTGTGATGCGGTCACAACGAAATTGTCTCCATGTCGTGTCTTTCGATGGATCTTCCTGCTCGCGAGGATCATAACCATGTTCTTCTTGAAAACGTTTAATCATTTCGGCATGATAACCAAAATCCCATTCTGGATACTCACGGTCTTGAACAATTCCGTATTTTGGCCAAAGCGTAGTCGGAAGAACAACATCCACAAACCGATGGTAATCGATGGAGATACCATCTAGGCCTTCTATTTCCGCATAAGATTTTACTTTTGCTTTAATATATTCCTGCACTTCAGGAAGAATAGGACACAGAAATTTATAATACCCCACATAAGCTGTTGTATCCGCTAGACTATTCCCCAACCTGTTGACACTGAACCATTCGGGGTGTTCTTTTAATATTTTTTCTCTGTCATGTTCCAGATTCATAGTCCATAGCCACGCGTAGACTTGAATATTATATTTTTTTGCAATGGGAATGGCTACTTTATAATCCTCGGGGGTAGGTGCGTTAAGCATGACTCCTTCAATCCCCAACTCGTTCATTTCCCGACACAGTGAATCAAAATTTATATCAGAACGGTAATCTAACCAAGTCCAGAACATCGGAAATTCCTTGTGTGATGTTGCTTTGGAAGATTGGCAACTGCTCGAAGACAAGGCTATAAATAGCATGCAGGTAAACAGGTAAATAAGGTTTTTGTTCATTTCTTAAGTTATGAAGTTGTATAGTCATAAAGTTACGAAGTTCTAGAGATTCTGAACCTTTCAGAAAATAAGAATATCCATTTTGTTACGAATTTGCTGAAATAATGGCGGCATTATATATAGCAAAAGGGTTTAGAATCTCTTCTAAACCCTTTCAGACTTCTTTACTGTTTTTCTTTTTTTTCGTTTCTTGTTTCTTATGTTCTCTTGTTTCTTTTTTCGAATAAACCCTTTGCTTATTCTTTACAAAATTCAATAAAGAAGCGTTTATTTTGAAGATGATGCCTATTGGCTATCACCTGTTTATTGCTTTCTTTGTATTATTAAAACGATGGTATTTCGGGAATATTGTGTTGAGGTGTAATTTTTTTAGAAAAGAAAATCCCGGAGCGGGGAACTCCGGGATTTCTGCTAACTAACCAATTATAAACTAATCTATGAAAAGTACAATAATAACGTCCGCTATGGACGAAACATTACATCCGCAGGGTTGTATTAACAATCTTTAACAAAAAGAAGGGGAGAAGCTTAAAAAAGGGATAGCTGATTGTCCTGAGGGTATGGCTTTGCTTTTCCTTCACAGGTCATACCGCCGTACTTCCAGGAATCACGGCGCTCCTGTTCGATGACTTGCTGCACGTCAAATTTCGGTGTAAAATGTGTCTCGGCCTGCAAGATAATTTCGTGGAGCGTATGTATAGATTGCAATTTATCGCTATTGCCCATCTTTGATTTTTCAATACCTTTTTTTAATATCTGTATGCTGTCGTCATAAATGTCGAGAGGGACAGGGAAGGGATGACCATCCTTTCCACCATGAGCAAAGGCAAATCGGGCGGGATCACGGAAACGAGCCGGAGCACCGTGGATGACTTCGCTGACCAGTGCCAAAGATTGCATTGTACGTGGACCAACACCTTTCAGCAAAAGAAGATCCTCAAAATTGTCCAATGGCATTTCGCGGGTCACGTAGAGTAATGCCCCCAGACGTTTCAAGTCTACATCAGAAGAGCGTATGTCGTGTCGGGTAGGCATAACCAAGTGCGTAAATTCCTGCAATATCTTGGTAGGGTCTTCATGGGAAATATCCAGAATGCCCTGTCGGTTCGGGGCTGCTTGTGTATCCGTAAGGTTGAGAATAGTACCTTGCGAAAGTCCTTCAATACCAGTATGTGGATTGTCGATAAACGACTGCATATTAGCGGAATGCCAGTGATAGCGCCGTGCCGTTCCATTATGGTCATGCATACCTTGTTGCACGACTGTCCAATTCCCTTTGTCCGATACGATGAAGTTGTGCAAATAAAGCTGATAGCCGTCCTGTATGGACGTATTGTCTACTTTGGCTGATAATTTACTGGCTCGCACTAATTCGTTGCCGGGTAAGCCTGTATGGTCGGCTATGCGCAATAACTCAGTAGGCGTACCTTTTGAAAACTTACCTTTTCCGCCACAGATATAGATACCCAAAGAAGCTGCTTGGGGATTAATGGCTCGCTTTAGCGCACCCATGACAGAGGTGGTAATACCGGAAGAATGCCAGTCCATCCCTAAGACACAGCCCAAGCTCTGAAACCAGAATGGGTCAGCTAACCGCCTTAGCACCTCATCCGGACCATAGTCTGCCAATATAACTTCTACAATAGAAAGCCCCAAGGCTGACATACGCTCGTAGAGCCAGGCAGGCACTTTGCCATAATGCAAGGGAAGATCTGCTGTTCCGGAACGTTTCATGTAAGGAATGCTATATTTATTAGCACAAATATAGCATAAAAAAACGAAGCCAATTGGCTTCGTTTTTTTATGTGTTAGGCTAATTTTCCTAAAGCCTCTTTCATTCTTCTTAAAGCCTCTTTGAGGTTTTCATCCGAAGCAGCGTAGGAAAGACGGATATAATTATTGTTTCCGAAAGAGTCACCTCCAACAGTAGCAATATGTCCTTCGTTTAATAGGTATAAAGCCAAGTCGGCAGAATCTTTGATGACGTTGCCTTGTGTGTCTTTTTTACCGAAAAAGGAACTGATTTCCGGGAAGAAATAAAAAGCACCTTGTGGAAGGTTGGTTTTCACACCCGGGATGTCATTTAATAAATCGTATACCAATTGTCTGCGACGGAGGAAAGCTTCTTTCATCTGTTGCACACTATCCAAACCTTCGTTGTAGGCTACGATACCAGCCCTCTGTGCGATAGAGCATGTTCCAGATGTAGTTTGTCCCTGTAGCTTGTCGTTTGCGGCAGCAATCTCTTTGTTGGCAGCAATATAGCCCAATCGCCAGCCGGTCATCGCGAATGCTTTGGAAAAACCATTGACAATAATCACGCGGTCTTTGATGCTGTCAAATTGCGCAATAGATTCATGCTTATCAACAAAGTTGATATGTTCATAAATCTCATCGGAAAGAATAAAAATCTGTGGGTGTTTTTCAAAAACTTTGGCTAATGCCGCTAATTCTTCCTTGTTATAGACAGACCCGGTTGGGTTACAAGGGGACGAGAACATGAATAGTTTCGTTTTCGGTGTGATGGCAGCTTCCAATTGCTCCGGCGTAATCTTGAAATCAGATTCAATATCTGTATTAATAAATACTGATTTACCTTCAGCAAGAACAACCATTTCCGAATAAGAAACCCAATATGGGGTCGGAATGATGACCTCATCGCCCGGATTTATCAAGGTTAGGATCACATTAGATAAGGATTGCTTCGCTCCTGTAGATACTACAATCTGTGAAGGTTCGTAGTCTAATCCATTTTCACGCTTTAGCTTGTCCACGATAGCCTGACGCAGATCTGGGTATCCCGGAACGGGTGAATAGCGGGTGAAGTTGTCATCCAGAGCCTTCTTTGCAGCATTTTTAACGTTGTCAGGGGTGTTGAAGTCGGGCTCGCCCACACTTAAACTGATAACGTTGACGCCTTTAGCAGCCAACTCGCGCCCTAATTTTGTCATTTTTAGGGTCGCAGATTCGGATAAATTGTTAATCCTATCTGATAAATATGATGGTGTACTCATGATACTGCAAATATATTATATGCATCGCATTTATTGCAGTAATTTTTTGATAAAATGGTAATTATCTGTCAAAACAGATGAAAGGATACCGTTTCAATGGGAATTTTTTATCTTTGGGGCATGTCATTTTCAAAGAAAGTTAATTTCGATGGCTTTATTGTCGCTTTGTTGCTTGTTATTGGTGTAGCCTATGTATTTCCGCAACTCGCTCAATGGCGGGATGGCGAAGTGTTGGGTTGGGTGACAACCGTAGGCGTATCGCTGATATTTTTCTTTTATGGGTTGAAGCTAAGCTTTAAGCAGATTAAGGAGGGGCTGGGTAACTGGCGACTGCATCTCTTAGTGCAATTTGCTACTTTTGGGCTGTTTCCGCAGCTTGTGCTTCCGTTTTATCCTTTGGTTGAGAACGCTGTACAACATGATTTTTGGCTATCATTTTTCTTTTTGGCGGCATTGCCTTCCACGGTTTCTTCTTCTGTGGTCATGGTATCCATTGCTCGGGGCAATATTCCGGCAGCTATTTTCAATGCAAGTATTTCCGGCTTATTGGGGGTGTTGATTACACCATTGTGGATGCAGTTCTTTTTGGAATTTGAGGAAATCAATGTGTGGGGCGATGTGTATTGGGGACTTATCAAGGAAATCATCATTCCGGTTATTTTGGGATTGCTGTTGCAACCTTATTGGGGCAAGTGGGCAACTCGATACAGCAAGCAATTGAGCCAATTCGATAAAAGTATTATCTTACTCATCGTTTATGCCAGCTTTGCAGAATCCTTCGTTGGCGGTGTTTTTGATAAGATAAGCCAAAACTATCTTTTAGCACTGTTCGCAGGAGTTGTGGTCTTATTCTTTCTGGTATATGGACTGATTTATGTCTTGGTAAAATACGTTTTTCGCTTCAATAGGGAAGACCGTATTACAGCGTTGTTTTGTGGGTCAAAAAAATCACTGACACACGGTTCTGTCTTCGGGAAGTTTTTGTTTGCTAATTCTACCAGTGCAGGGTTATTCTTTTTACCCTTAATGATTTTCCACGCGTTTCAGATTCTGGTGGTTACTATTATCGCGCAGCGGTATCATCGGGAAAGTTAAATCTGAAACCTTGAAGGTTTGTATTACCACCTCTCGTACTCGTTTGAGCATAGCGGTAACGAGTATGTGTGAATAGATTATCGTGGTTCGACTTCGCTCACCATGACAATCTATTCTACTTTTCTGAAAATTCTCATCGGGACTATCTCCCGTATATCTCGTTTAGTTCTTTTGCTAAACGGAGGCCTGCTTTTAATAAACACTCTTCCATACGGTATTTGTTCTGATAGATATATTCGTACCGCAAGTTGGCATTTTTAGCAACATCATCATAAATGGTATTTGCCATTTGATGGGATTCATACAGCCATTGTTCAAAACTACTTTCCGTAAATTGCTTGTAATAGGCCGGGGAACGGATGTCCAACACACGAGCATATTCTGTATAGCTATATTTTTCATTGTCTACCAAATCCGAGTCCCAAACACGGTGTATATTAGTCTTATGCCCAAAAAAATCTACTTCAATCTTGTTACCACCTAGATCTTCCGCACGGCTGACATGCATAGGCTGGTGAGCATCGGCTAATAAATGGATAATGAAATATAGGTTTTGTTCCTGCTGTTTCTGTGAGAGCCCTGCCTGTTTGGCTTCTTCTTTGATGCGGTTGTAGGATTTGTAAAGGTTAAAATCCGGACTGGCTTGGATTTCCTGCACAAAAGCTTCAAAAGAAAGATTGCCATTGGTGTTTAGGAAATGAGAGGAACCTGTCCGGTTTAATGCAGGATCTGGATCGGATTTGATGAAGTCCGCCCAGTTGGACCAGTAAGCCAGTTTTTGGTTGCCAATGATTTTTTGGATATTCTTTTTTGCTTTTTTGTTCAGATGGTTTTCTGCAATTTCCGCAATGACCCGGTGACCTGTCATGCCCCAAGCATTTGCGAATTGATGTTGCAAGACTAGTAAGCAGATAAGTATAAGTTTTAGTATTGTTTTCATGTGGGTAAAGTTAAGTATATCTATGCTTATTTAAACATGTCAAAGCCATATTTCGCATTGCTCCAAAAACTGTCTAAAGCCATGATTCGGGGTTTGAAAAAGCTGATGAGTTTTGGCCAGTCCTCCTGTTTTAATACGGAAACTTTCTCCTCAAGTACGATTCCTATCCTTGCTGTTGGCTTTCCGTAGGCATCGTAATAGCAGGCATCCCATTCCCATTCTTCCCCCAATTCAGCATGCAATATAGCTTTGTATTCCTGAAACTGGGCAAAGATAAGTTCGCGGATTCCTTCGTCAGTATGGGCTATTTCGATATAGATTTGAGCAGTTTTGTTGTCCGCGTCCATACGGAAGTACAGATGCTTTATGCCCGTTTTGTAATTTATCCAATTGGTTTTGAGGCCTTCGTCCGATAAATTTAAGGACATATATTGACCAAAGCTGGTCCAGAACTTCTCTTTTAGTTTTTTTGCTTCTTCTTTTGTGTACAAAATATTCTTTCTTTTTGCAAAGCTATCACAGACACCTGAAGTTTCCAAATAAGTTATAAGTGGTAAGCGATGAATGGCATATTACAGGCCTTTGTAAAGCCTAAACTGTTTGATGTAGGTTTACAATGGTTTGGCGTGTTAGCGAAAGAGTTTGACGTGTTAGCGAAAGAGTTTGGTGTGTTGGCGAAAGAGTTTGGTGTGTTGGCGAAAGAGTTTGGTGAGTTGGCGAAAGAGTTTGGTGAGTTAGCGAAAGAGTTTGGTGTGTTGGCGAAAGAGTTTGGTGCGTTAGCGAAAGAGTTTGGCGTGTTAGCGAAAGAGTTTGTTGCGTCAACGAAAGAGTTTGTTGTGTTCTCAGAGGCACTGTCACCAAAAGTGTGTAAATTCTTTTATTTCTGTTGGATTCTATCTTCAAATTTAATATTGAGCCAATTATGGTCGTTCTTAGTATCAGGGCTTTATAGTATCTTTGGTAATAGAGATATGAGATGCCAACAGGCACAAAAAGAAAAAAATAAAGCAAAATAATTAGGGGTCAGTAAAAGTAGAAGACAATTCATCATTAATTAAACAACATGAGCAATGAACAACATCGAAAAAGTAATCTACACAGCGAGCACACACACACAACGGGTGGTAGGGACGGAATTGGAAAGAGCAGCGACGAAAAATTGAATGTGCTATTGTCTCGTCCGGGATCGGCAGGAAAAGGAACAAATCCAGAACAGCTATTTGCAGTTGGCTGGTCTGCATGTTATATTGGTGCTTTAGTTATTGCAGCTAGAAAGCTTGGGACAGTACTTCCTGAAGATACTTATGTGGATGCGGAAGTAGATCTTGGAGTGTCTTGCGAGGCCTATCAGTTACAAGCTAGACTATTCGTTTGCCTTCCGGGTATTGAAAGTAGGACTGCACAAAAGCTTGTTGAACTTGCGCACCATATCTGCCCATATTCAAATGCAACTAAAGGAAAGATTGATGTCGTCACGACTATAATTTAATTCTATTATGAACAATACAATTCACCTTTTAATTTAGTATTGTTGACAGTATTTTTTTTGATTTAATCAAGATACTTGTATTGAAAAACTTTTTCCTCATTTTCATTATTTTACTAATATGGATAAGAAAAAATCATTGTTATTGTTAGCGGCTGTGGCTGCAGGTACAGCTCTTTATAATGCATTGAAACCAGTCAGATCGGAAGTTGCGGTAGTGGAAAATTTCGAAAAAGAAAAATATATAGGGGCGTGGTATGAAATTGCCCGTATGGATTTCTATTGGGAGAAAAATCTGAAAAATGTGCTTGCGACTTATACACTAAACGATGACGGGAGTATCCGTGTAAATAATCAGGGGTACGATATGGTCAAGGAGAAGAATAAACAAAGTGTGGGTAAAGCGCGTTTTCTTCGTGGGGAAAATGAAGGTGCATTAAAGGTTTCTTTTTTCGGCCCTTTTTATTCGGGTTATAATGTGGTTATGGTTGATGAGGATTACCGGTATGCTTTGGTATTCGGTGAGAACTTAGATTACTTATGGATATTGTCCCGAGATAAAAATATTCCCGAGGAAGTTAAACAGAAATACTTAGACTATGCGAAACAATCGGGCTATGCCATTGATAAGTTAGTATGGACGGTACAGGATTAAATAGTGTTCTTTCTCTCGTACTCGTTTAAGCGATAGTGGTAATGAGTATGAGAATGAGTTTCGCTTCAAGCGGGAAGGACTTAATGTGTTTGAAGATCAGCAAATTGTGTCTTTTCTCGCCTTGGGCGAGACTCAAGATGACAATTTATTGTACACTCTCTTGTACTCGCTTGAGCCTTCGTCATAGCTGAGGCGCGACGATGCGGCAACGAGTATTAGAATGCCTCCTCGTTGCAAACGAGAACGATTTAAGGGCAAATACAAAAAAGACTTCCGAAGTTTCAAAAACTTCGGAAGTCTTTTTTTTGTTACAGCGTATTACCCAGAGATATAGGTATGCAGTAAGACCGCCAAGAGTGATCCCACCATCGGAGCAACGACCGGAACCCAAGCATACGAGAGATTAAACCCAGCCTTTGCTTGGATAGGAAGCAGTGCATGCACGATACGTGGTCCTAAGTCTCGAGCCGGATTAATCGCATATCCTGTTGTCCCGCCTAAAGAAAGCCCGATTACCCAAACTAAAAAGGCAACTGGAATAGCCCCGATAGAACCTAGATCAATTGTGTTTGACTCACCGAGTTTTGCATCTGTAAAATGCAGGATAGTAAATATCAGGACAAAGGTAGCTACGGCTTCGCTCAAAAAATTGACAGGTAGGTTTTTTATTGCAGGGGAGGTGCAGAACACGGCTTGTTTAGCTCCTGCATCGGTGGTGCGGTCAAAATGATCTTTATAGACTAACCAAACGACTAAAGCTCCCAGCATAGCCCCTAGAAACTGTGCCGCCATATAATTTATAGCGGTGGATAAATCCATGGTCCCTAAAGCAAGATTGGCCAAAGTTACCGCACAATTTAAGTGCGCGCCACTGTATGGTCCTGCGATACTTACGCCCACAAATACGGCCAAAGCCCAGGCGGTGCTGATTACAATCCAGCCACTATTGTTTCCATTGGTGTCTTTTAATAATACATTGGCTACTACGCCACCTCCCAGTAGTATCATTACACCAGTGCCTATAAGTTCTGCTATAAAAGGTGTCATAATTAAGAGTTTTGATAGTTTGCCCAATATTTTACTGTCTCCGTTGCGCGTTTCCACTCTTGTATCTCGACTTTGTGCTTTTTCTTTTTATCAGCCATGAAAGTCTTTTCCTCTTTCCAGAGCGCTTGTAATTCTTCCCGGTTTTTCCAAAAACCAACGGCAAGTCCGGCAAGAAAAGCTGCACCCATTGCTGTTGTTTCAGTAATTGCCGGCCGAATGACATTGGTCTGTAGGATATTAGCCTGGAATTGCATCAAAAATTGATTTTGTGTTGCTCCGCCATCAACTCTTAATTCTTTAATTTTAGATTTGGCATCGATTTCCATGGCTTTCAAAATATCGTAGGTTTGATAAGCAATACTTTCCAATGCTGCTCGTGCTATGTGTGCATCGTTTGAGCCTCGGGATAATCCCAAAAGCGTACCTCGAGCTTGTGGATTCCAATGGGGAGCACCCAATCCAGAAAAAGCTGGAACGAGATAAACGCCATTTGAATTATCTACTTGTGTTGCCAATCGCTCCACATCACTGGATTTTTTGATAATGCCCAATTCATCGCGTAACCATTGTACAACGGCACCGCCGATAAATATACTGCCTTCCAATGCATAATTTACTTCACTTCCTATTTTCCAGGCTACTGTTGTGACCAACTTATTGGTTGATATAACTGGTTTTTTGCCGATGTTCATCAATAAAAAACAACCTGTGCCGTAGGTGTTTTTGACCATGCCTTTTTGTGTGCATAGCTGTCCGAACAGAGCTGCTTGCTGATCGCCTGCGATACCGGCAATAGGGATCGGTTTGCTTCCTAATTCGGTACTGGTTTCGCCATATACTTCGGAGCTGCTGCAGACGTCCGGTAACATGGATTTCGGAATGTCGAAAAGGGTAAGCAGCTCTTCATCCCAAGACAAGGTGTGGATATTAAATAACAAAGTGCGTGATGCATTGGAAACATCGGTGATGTGTTTTTCACCATTGGTTAGATTATAGACCAGCCATGAATCCACTGTTCCGAAAGCCAGCTCACCTTTGTCTGCTAACTTTCTAGCGCCACGGACATGAGTTAAAATCCAGTTAATTTTGGAAGCGGAGAAGTAAGCATCGATGAGCAGTCCTGTTTTTTCTTGTAACTTTTTATCAAGCCCTTTATCGGCAAGCTGTTTGCAATATTCTGCCGTACGCCTGTCTTGCCATACGATAGCATTATAAATAGGTTCGCCTGTTTTCCTGTTCCACACGATAGTAGTCTCGCGCTGGTTTGTAATTCCAATACCTTTGATTTGTGGCAGTTTGATTTTGGCTTTTGCAATAACTTCGGTAAGTACAGCCAATTGCGATGACCAGATTTCCTGTGCATCGTGTTCTACCCAACCTGATTTCGGATATATCTGTGTAAATTCTTTCTGTGCTACGTTTTCAATCTGTCCTTTTTTATTGAACAGGATTGCCCGAGAGCTGGTTGTTCCCTGGTCTAACGCTAAAATAAATTCTTTGGTCATAATCACAGTTTATGGATTCAATTTTTTATACTATATAGGTTTCAACTAATTCTTGATAATCACTCAACTCTGCTGCAATCCATTGCTCGTCTTTGCCTAATTGCTCAGCCATCAGCTTGGCTACTTTGGGGGCAGCTTCGAGAGAAGCTTTAGCATCAAGAAGTAGAAAACGTATGCGTCGTGCAAGGAAATCTTCTAGTTTGACCACCATTTCATGTTGACAAGCCCAGATCACTTCTGCCATTCGGAAATCATAATCTGGGTGTAGCTTTTCTGCCGATGAAGGATGGGTTTGCATGAGTTCCACAATACGAGGATAATCGTCTCCATAGACCTGCCAATGCCCCTCATAGCGTGTGGATGTAGCGCCGTGGATAGGCAGGTGCTTTGTCTGACAAGGTTGTTCGGGAAGCCTGGCAGTTTTTACGGCTAAATCTACCGTTTCCTCAGCCATTTTGCGGTAAGTTGTCCATTTCCCACCAGTAATGGTAATCATTCGGGATGAACTTTGGATAAGCTTATGGTCGCGCGAGATTTCCTTGGTGCTTTGCTTGTCCTTTGTCGGAGCTGCGAGAGGGCGTAATCCGGCAAATATAGTGCGTATATCTTTCCGTTGTGGAGCTTGAGTGAGGTATTGGCTCGCTGTCTTTAATATGAAATCGATCTCTTCTTCCAAGGGTTTGGGCTCGATTTGATGTTGTTCCAACGGTGTGTCGGTTGTACCTAAGAGCACTTTATCATGCCAGGGAACACCAAATAAAACGCGCCCGTCGCTGGTTTTAGGAATCATCAAGGCATCTTTGTCACCCAAAAAATGTTTGTCGATAACGATATGCGTGCCTTGGCTGGGACGCACAAGGTTGGTGTGGCTAGGGCTGTCCATTTTTAGGATGTCATCTACAAATACACCCGTAGCATTGATGACTGCCTTAGCGGAAATTGTGTAAGATTGTTGGGTTGTGCGGTCAGTGAAGGAAAGTCCACTCACATAGCTTTGTTTGTTTTTGGTTATGTTGGTAACATCCGCATAGTTGAGTAAAGTTGCGCCATGTTCAGCGGCTGTCTGTGCCAGATTGATAGCCAACCGAGCATCGTCAAACTGTCCGTCGAAATATTGTATTCCACCCAACAGACCTTTGGGCTGTAGTGTAGGGAGCATGCTCAACACTTCTTGCTTGTTGCGGATGACGGATTTTCCAATGCGCAGGCTTCCGGCCATCCAATCGTATAGTTTTAACCCGATGATGAATTTCCATTTGTCCCAAAGGCTGTAGGTAGGGATAACAAAGCTTTGGACGAAAGAAACGTGCGGAGCATTCTGAAATATTAAACCGCGTTCTCTTAAAGCACCGTATACCAGTTTGACATTGCCCTGCGCCAGATAGCGTACCCCGCCATGTACCAGTTTTGTGCTTTTGCTGGAAGTACCCTTGGCAAAATCGTGTTTTTCCAGTAGCAATGTTCTGTAGCCTCGGGAAGCGGCATCCACGGCAATGCCCAAACCGGTTGCTCCACCGCCGATAATGACGATGTCCCAATCGGTCGTTTGTTTTATATGGTCTAATGCTGCTGTTCTACAGAATGTCATTTGGGTCTATTTCGTTTTTCGGGAATAAATCTACAATTTATTGCCAATAATTTGATAACTTAGGCTTCAATTATATTTTTTGTTAACATTCAATTAAACTAACGCAATAAAAATGAAGGAAAAAAACACTTCAAGACGTGATTTTATTAAAAAGTCATTGATTGGTGCTGCAGCTTTTACGATAGTTCCCCGCTATGTCCTTGGTGGTAAAGGGTTCTTGGCTCCGAGTGATCATTTGACTAAGGGCGTCATCGGAGTAGGTTCGATGGGAAGAGGCCATTTTGAATATGCGGGAACAAAAACCGTTGCTATCTGTGATGTAGATAGCCGTCATTTGTCTTTGGCTCAAAAAGTTTTGGGCGGTGGGGTAAAGGAGCATCATGATTTTCGTGATCTAATCCAAAATGCTGAAGTGGATATTGTCCATATTGCAACACCTCCGCACTGGCATGGTATTATGGCCGTGGAAGCAGCGCGTTCAGGCAAAGACATCTGGTGTGAAAAACCGATGACACGTACGATAGGTGAGGGTAAAAAAGTGAAAGAAGCCGTGGCGCAACATGGAAATATTTTCCGCTTGAACACCTGGTTTCGTTTTGACGCTAATTTCTACGGACTGAATACGCCTGTCAAGAAAGTGAAAAAGTTAGTGGATACGGGTATGTTGGGTTGGCCTTTGAAAGTGACTATCAGTAAGCATACGGGTTTTGACTGGAAATTTTATTGGGTAGGGAAGGAGAATTTACCGGTGGAGCAGGCACCTAAGGAGCTGGACTATGATATGTGGTTGGGGCCGGCGCCATACAAATCATACAGCACGCACCGTGTTCATACGACTTTCCGTGGTTATTGGGATTATGATGGGGGTGGTCTTGGCGATATGGGACAGCATTATCTAGATCCTGTTCAATATTTCTTAGGTAAAGACGATGAAAGTCCTGTCAAGATTGAAGTTGATGCACCGCAACAACACAATGACGCGGTAGGCACATGGCGTAAAATTACCTATACGTATGCCGATGGTTGCCAGATCGTACTGGATGGCGCAGGAACGGAAGCAGGACAAGCCTATATCGAAGGACCAAAAGGTAAACTTTATAAAGGTTTCGTTTCGGATATTCCGGATTTGGAAAGAAAATTAGCACAATTCCCAGATCCTGCTCCGCAGATGACGGATTTTGTGGAGGCTTGTCGTACACGTCAGAAATTTGCATTGAATGAACAGAACGGATATTATTCCGCAACATTAGTAAATTTAGGGCTTGCAGCACTCCGCTTAAACAGAACCTTACATTTCGATTCGGATAAGCAGGAGTTTGTGAATGACGAAGCGGCTAACCGTTTGATTGATCAACCGATGCGAGGACCTTGGACCATTTAATTCTATCTATCGACAAGAAATGAAAAAAGTATTTAATACATTATCAGCTTTATTATTGCTTCAAGTTGGCGCCTATGCCCAACAACCGGCACATAAGACATCTACAGCCAAGATTGCCGATGTGCTGGCACAGCAACCTGCCGAAGAGCAGGTTAAGTTCTTATCGGCTATGCGGGAGTTGGAAAGCTTTACTGCAGAAGACATCGCTACACTTTTACAAGGATTGAAACCGCAAGGACAGGACAATGCCGCAGTAGAATATGCCGCAAATTCCTATGCGTTCTACGTCATGCAATCGGGGATGGATGCTAAAAGAGCTACTTTCTCTGAAGGTCTTATTCTGGCTTTGGATAGAATCAGCGACAAAGATAACAAAGGTTTTGTGCTGACATTGATGAAGCAGGCTTCTAAAAATGAAGCTATCCAAGCTATCGTGCCTTATCTGAAAGATGATTATTTGGTAGACCGGGCAGCATTGGCATTGAACGGTATTCGTACAGCGGAAGCTTCGCAGGCTTTGTCCAAAGCGTTGGCGGAAGCAGGTTCTGAGAAAGCTACCACAGCTATTGTCGCAGTATTAGGCGATTTACGTTCTAAATCTGATGAAGACGCTGTTTTGGCGACATTAGCTAAATATCAGGATGAAAACTTTCAGCGCAATACGTATACTGCTTTAAGCAAAATAGCAGGTGCTAAATCTGCTCCTGTGTTCTTGCAGAAACTGAAATCTGTAAATTATCAATTCGATAAAAGCAATATCGGTGGATTGACTTTGGATTATGCCAACAATCTATTTGATGAAGGTCAGCAAAAGTTAGCTACCTCTATCGCAACAACAATTTCTAAGGAAGCTGAAAAAGCTGGGTCGGCCGCTTTACAGGTTGGGGCTTTACAGTTGCTTACAAAAGCTAATCCAGCGAAGACACGTAAACAACTGATGAAAGCTGCCAGTAGCAGCAATACCTTGTATCGCGCAGCGGCATTGGATTTGTTGCGTGAACATGGATCAGATGCAGACACGAAAACGCTGATTGCTACTTTGCGAAAATCTTCACCGGAGGTACAAGAAAGCATCTTGAACTTCTTAGCGAAAGAAGCATCGGCTAACGATGTGCCTGCTATTGAAAAATCTTTGGGAAATGTACAGCATACCCGTGCTAAAATAGCGGCTCTGAATACTTTATCCAAGCTTTCTAATTATGCGAACACGGATTATTTAATCGGTGAAATCGCGCAGGCTGACGCATTGACTACGGAAGCTATCAAATCTTTGTTGCTTTCTTCGAAAAACCCTACCGTTGTAGAGTCGATAAACAAGTCGGTTGCCGGTTCAGATGTAAAGACGCAATTGGTATTATTGGAATTGTTGTCCCAACGTACGAATGCACAATCCTCACAAGTTGTATTGCCATTGCTTTCATCGGCTGACAATAATGTAAAGACTGCTGCTTTAAAAGCTTTGCCAAATGTGGTTAATGCTGCTGATTACGATACTTTGGTCAAATTGTTGCCGGAAGCTTCCGAAAGCGATGCCCGATATATTCAACAGGCTTTGGTTATTGCGTTACATAGTAGTAACGATACAGACGCTAAAATCAAAGCGTTGGCAGCAAGTATTGCAAGTAATCCGACAGCACAGTCTGTAAAATACTTTCCTGTATTTGCTGGAATAGGAGGGGATGATGCGCTGAAAGCGGTGAAGAGTTACCTAGATAATGCAAATCTTCGCAATGCAGCAATTGCTTCTTTGTCCGGCTGGTCTACACCAGACGCGTTGCCTACCTTGATTACGTTGTCCCGTACGGAAAAGGACGAAGCTAATTTTGAGACGGCTTTCCGTGGATTGGTTCGTCAGATCAATGCAAGCAGCCATACTGCTGAACAGAAAACGTTGCTGTTGAAAGATGCTTTTGCTTTGGCTAAAAATACAGCACAGAAACGTTCGGTTTTAGGTAGTTTGCAAGGAACGGGAACGTATCAGGCGATGATGTTCGCGGCGAAGTATATGAATGATGCGGAACTGAAAGGGTCGGCAACGAATACTGCAATGAGCATTGCTACGGAAACTCATGATTTTGATGGTACGGATGTACGTAATATACTGAATGCCGCAATGAGTAATCTTTCGGGTAGTGAAAGTGCGTATTTGCGTGAAGCCATTGTGCGCCACTTGTCTGAAATGTCTGCCGGCGAAGGCTATGTGTCCATTTTCAACGGTAAAGATTTGACTGGTTGGAAAGGATTGGTAGAAAATCCAATCAAGCGCGCACAGATGTCGGAGAAGGAGTTGGCAGATAAGCAGGCTGCTGCCGATAAAAATATGCGTGAAAACTGGACTGCCGTCAATGGTGACTTGGTTTTCAGTGGGCATGGTGATAATATTGCTACGGTAAAACACTATGGTGATTTTGAAATGTTAGTGGATTGGAAATTAGACCCTAACGGTAAAGAGCCAGATGCAGGGGTTTATCTAAGGGGTACACCGCAAGTACAGATTTGGGATATTTCCAGAACAGAAGTAGGAGCACAGGTTGGTTCTGGCGGTTTGTACAACAACGCAAAGAATCCGAAAGACCCGTTGAAAGTAGCGGATAATGTGTTGGGCGAATGGAATACTTTTAAAATCCGTATGATCGGCGAGAAAGTTTGGGTTTGGTTGAACGGTGAACTGGTGGTTGATAACGTAACGTTGGAAAACTACTGGGATCGCAATCAGTCCATCTTCCCGAAAGAGCAGATTGAACTGCAAGCACATGGTTCACAAGTTTGGTATAGAGATATTTATATTAAAGAGCTGGATGTTCAGTAACAAAAAAGGGTTTGGCAATTGCCAAACCCTTTTTTTGTTAATCTTGATTATAAAAATCGGTAATTGATGTATTCTCAAACAAATATTTTTTCTTTTTTAAAGGAATAATTTCAGATGTTGTCGTTTCTTTTTCGTCTATTACATCTGTGGTATTTGCTGTTAATTGTTCTTTTTCAAAATTATAAGTCCGTGAGGAATGAGAACCTGCACCCCTGAAATAGCCTTCATAGCTGATCAGAATAAGTTCGTTCTCAACATATTTGAAACCAGCAAAATGATTTCCACTTGGTCCGATACTATATAGCCGGATACTTAATACTCCGTTTTCAATACCGAGATCTTCAGTGTCATACAATTTAAAATCGTGGTCGTTGTATTCGGCAGGAATTGCAACATTTGAAACTTTGTCCAAACAATATGTTTTATCTTTGTTTTGCAGGCTATAATATAAAAATCATTTTTCGGGTCATAGCGTATCTCGTTCCAATCGCCTTTAGTCACTCTTTTTATGCTGCAAAAATCATTTTCTATCGGTTGTGATAAATCAGGAATATTCTTTGAGTTTGTTGTAAAATTGAGATTAACAGTGGTAAACCTGTTTATAAAAAGGATCAGCAGGATGATTCCGATACACAAGACCATGAGTTGAATATATTTAGATTTCATTGTTTGATCTTTTATACCAAGTCATCATATTTTTTATATCAAAATAAAATGGAAGGTTTATGTTTTCCTTCAAATATAATAATTGCTGTTTCAAAATCGATTATTTTCTCGGTTTTGTAGTTAGCGTTTACCTTTTGGGTATAGTATTGCGCGCTGTTCAGTACTTCTCGGATAGCGGGGTATAGTAATATCTGATCTCTTCTTCCAATATCTTTTGGCCATCAGTATGTTTGTAGATGGAGATGCAGTCTATAGCATATTGACTTTTGGATAGGTTCTCCATGCCTAATCGAGCTGGGTCGATTACATATGTCTTTCCTTGTTCGTCTTGGTAAGTGATATCTTTACGGAAAGTGATTTCTTTGGTTCGGTGAGTTCTCCAACTATCTTTTGGATGGAAAGAGCGGTGTATTTCACGGTATAAATTGTCTTCTTTGTCAAAATAAAGAGTCATTTGCGAGCCGTTGATTCCTTTGCCTTCGTCATCGTATTGCGCTTCTTGCAAGAATGTTATTCTATCCTTTGCGTCGTATACGGTAATACCTTGTGCAGCGCGGACATACTCTCTTTTTTTCTTGTTCCAGATAAAGGCGGCATAGTCTGTTACCCGTCCATGTCTATCCATATAGGATTCTTGGAAAGATTCGGGTTTCCATTTTTCTTCTTCTACAGACCAATAGAAAGCTTCTTCGGCATGACCTGTGTCAAATGGTCGGAATTGAATAAGGTGATTAAACTGCCAGTCGTCCTTTGTCCCTGAATAGACTACACGGTCAGATAGCTTATTTTTTTCATAGACATAGCTTATCCTTTCTTTGTTCATCCATTTGCCATTTTCCCATATATAAGTAGATTCGTGCAATAAGGTGTCGCTAGAAAAAGTCTTGTCGTGCTTCATCCAGAAGACCCAATCGTTGGCAAGGCTATCCCATTGGTAATTGTAACTGAGCAATGATACATCTTTGTCACCCAACATTTCTACATTTTTAAAAATAGGATGCCAACGACCTCCTCTACCTGTATACTCTATATTGCTGATGGCTCTTTCTTCAAAGATTTGTTCGGTTTTGGCGAGTCCTATCCAGTCTGTACCAATTTTTTCGTACTCTATGTAGGAAAGCATACGATCTTGGCTATCGTAGGATTTGGTAACTTTCTCTTGTTCGATCCATTTATGTACAGTGCTGTCCCAATTGCTGTAGATATGTTCAAGCTCGTTACCCCGCTGATCGTATTGTGTAACGTGTCTTGAACCTTCATGGAGAATTGTCTCGATTCTGTTCTCATGTTGGGCGAATAAGCGATTCTGAACTGTATCGTGTTTCTGCCAAGAAGTCTTCTTTTGTATATCGCTTCGAACACTAACGACGGAGTCCAACCGATATGTCGGTTGGGCCTCCGCAAATAGAAAGCTCATTGTGCTGATGAATATAATAAGCCATTTCTTCATATAGCGTATTAATGTCAAGATACCAAGTAGTTAAAACGGTGAGTTAAATGTCTTATATTTTACACCATGTTTATCAGCATAGGGGAGCAGTTGTTCCATTAGGGCTGCATACTTTTCATCCAATATTACACCTTTACTGTTGTCAAGCTCCTCAATAGCCGTGTCGATTTCTTCGTCCGGTTTCCCCTCGTCGATCATTTTGGCAATGCGAGGAAAATCGGTTTGATAAATCTCTTCTGCATATCGAAACATATCCAAGCCTAAGTTAATAATAGGCTCCGATTCTTCGTCTGTTCTCAATTTCTGTATGCTTTTGATATCTTGTTGAAACACAATAGCCTTAGATATATTTTGTAGCAGATACCCCATTTTTTACTTCATTATCCTTTGTAATGATTGTCAGAGAACCCTGTTTGTGGTGTGCACGGATTTCATCGAAAGACCTTTTGAAGCTCCTTGGAATTTTGTTGGCGTTCAGCCCGACTTTTGCAAAGATTTCATCTGGATTACTACCCAAGAAATTGCACGACGCGTAAAGAACTGCTAGAAAAGCAATTAAACTATAGATTAATATTTTTCTCATGACTGTGTCTTTTGGAAATCAGGTTAACCAATAAAAGCAAATTGATTTTCGAATATTTTACCGATAATAGGCAATGGTTTTTTGACCTCATTAGCAGCGTTTAGGATCCCGAGAATAATAAGGATCAAAAAGATAATGCTAAAGTAAGAAAGGATAGCCAAAGCGGGGATAATTAAAACCAAAATAGTGACAATAATGTTGAAAGCAGCGGAGCAAATAAATAACCCTAAAGATTGTCTAAGATGATACTTCAATAAGTCATTTGCCTTTTCTTTTCCTGCAAAGTACGCAATTAACCATCCGATGATCGTGATGTAGGATACGATTGAAAGTGTTTTGTTGTCCATGTTTTTGATATTTTAAAATGAATAATTTTTCTTATCCAAAGTTGAGGAATTTATCACTAGCAGGCATAATAAACTATTTCCACAAAGCATCTACGCATCTATTGTACACTATCTACAAAGTGACTACAAATTTGTTTAACGACTTATCTTCTATTATTTTGATTTCTCTTTACTAACCGATAACTCACGTAAAGTAGGAGCAACCAGATAGGTATAAGTTCTACTGAAATCTTTAACCCGGTAAACCACATCATGATTAATACGCCTAATAGAAATAGTAAGCAAATGTAGTTTGTATAGGGATATAATAAAGTCGGAAATTTGGACGGCTCGCCTAAATTGTTGATTTTGTTTTTGAAGAATATATGCGTCCAGCTAATCATAATCCAATTGATAACCAGAGAAGATACCACGAGACTCATCAGTACCTCTAAAGCTTTCTCAGGCATCACTTTGTTGATGACAATACAGACAGCGACCAAGGCTGCGGAAACCAAAATAGCATTGATCGGCGAGTGGTTCTTATTCAACTTGGTCAGAAATTTAGGTGCATTGCCTTGCTCCGCTAATCCGTAGAGCATCCGTGAGTTGCTATACACACAGCTGTTGTATACGGAAAGGGCTGCTGTGAGTACGATGATATTTAAAGCATTGGCAATGATGTTCGTAAAGTAATAAGTCTTACCCGCCAGTTCAAATTGCATGCCTTTCAGACTGGCAAAAACTTCAACAAAAGGACTAGTCTCCGGAGTAATCTGTCGCCAAGGCATCAAGGAGAAAAGAATAATCAGCGAGCCGATATAAAAAATTAAGATACGCCAAAGTACCTGGTTGGTCGCTTTGGGAATATTGCGTTCTGGATTTTCAGCTTCTGCTGCGGTGATTCCAACTAATTCTAATCCGCCGAAAGAGAACATAATCATGACTAATGCCGCTAATAAGCCTTGGTAAGCACCATTTTCACCAGTTGTTAACCAACCTTTTGGGAAAAAACCTCCATCATTGGTTAAGTTTGCTATGGTAGCTTGTTCTCCACCGTTACCACTTAGAAGCAGGTAAATCCCGAAAATAATCATGGCGATAATGGCTACGACCTTGATAATAGAAAACCAGAATTCCGTTTCGCCATAGACCTTAACGGAAGCTAGGTTTAAGGCATTGATGACAATAAAGAAAAATAGGCTGGATATCCATAGTGGAATTTCCGGCCACCAAAATTGTACGTAATGACCTATAGCTGTCAGTTCGGCCATACTTACCAAAAGATAGAGCACCCAATAGTTCCATCCAGATGAATAACCTGCAAATGGTCCCCAATATTTGTAGGCGAAATAGCTGAAACTACCGGAGACGGGTTCATGGACTACCATTTCGCCCAACTGACGCATGATAAAAAATGCGATCATGCCTGCTATAGCATAACCTAAGATGACTGAAGGACCCGCCAAAACAGCTGCCTGTCCGATTCCTAAGAATAAACCTGTGCCTATGGCTCCGCCTAAGGCAATGAGCTGTATATGTCGGTTGCTCAATCCACGTTTGAGCTTTTTTTCGTCGTTTTGTTGTGTATTCAAAGTGTTAAGTATGGTTTTAGTTTCTATTGTTTATACTGTTTTGACCGAACCCTACCAGCTCATCCCAATAGGCGCCTGGACGTCGGTTATAGATGAATATCTGATAATCATTGCCGGTTTGGAAATGTGTGCCTGAAAAAGCATCCGTAATTACATTTCCTTGTTGATCTTCCAGAACATAATCGTAGTCATAGAGCCCTTGCTTTAGTCGTAGAGTCACTTTCCATATTTGGTTTTCTTCATCAAAATGTAGCTTGTTCTCTTCTGTACGTTGAAAATGATTGAAACCTCCGACAAGATAAATGTTTCCTTGTATCGTTTGGCTCGTCTTGAGTGAAAAGGTCACGTCGGCATAATCGGCGTCTAAGGCATCATCATTGAGATCTCGATTGCGGATAAAATATAAGCCATTTTCATCAAATGTAGCGGCATAGGTTTCATGACTGTCATCTTCATCTGTGTACAGCAGAATTTGTGTGATAGAATCTTGGGTAATCTGTTGCACCCGTTCAGAGGGTATGCGAAAACTGCGCATATCGACAAATCTAAATTCGTTGTTTCCCTTGAAATCAAAAGTTTCGCTATTGGTGTAACGGAACTCATTGTTGCCTACAAAACTTGGTGTTTGCAATATCATCTGGTTATCTGAACGTTGGTTTTGTTTCACCTGGACTATCAAATCACGTTGTGGGTTTTGGATGGTCAACCCTGTTGTCAGGTTGATGTTCAGTTTCTGGTTTTTAAGACGATTAGTGGTTTTGTATGAGGACTGGACGGTAGAATTGACCTGCATTAAACTGTTGAGGACATAAAATCTGCGTGTTAGAACAAGACGGCTCTTATCGGCATCCTCGTAGACTTTTAAGATATAATTTCCAGCCAATTTAGGCTTGATGTATTCTGTTGGAAAAGTAAGCTTGTACTGTGTATAGGACCGGAAAGTGCTTCGGGAAGTTTGGAAATTATCGATACGGTCTTCGTTAAAGCCATCGATGTAGTCCAGAACAGTTGTCCGGCTCGGTGTCCAGTCTTGGTTGCAATGTTCGATACTTAGGTAATAATTGCGTACATCGGCACGTAGGTCATCGAAAGTCAATAACAAGCGTTCTGTACTTCCCAAGGTGTATATTGGCAGTTGGTTTTCTTTTCCTTGCGGATAAAACTGCACAGTACGGATAACCGGAAGGTAAGCTTTGTCATCGTATACCAATTCTTGTTTTGGCGAACGTTCAAAATCCTTTTTATCCTTCTTTTTCCTTTGTGCTTCAGCAGTGAAAACCTGCATCAAAAACAGTATGAAAAGGGCATAAGGTAGTACCTTGTTATTGTTCATAATGTAAAAATAAAAAAACCGCTGTATTATCAGCGGTTTCTTTGTGAATTTCATTTAAAATAAATTTTAAGCAATAAGCTTTAAATAAATTATATAGATGCTTATGGCTTAAAGCTACAAATTTTAAAATAAGTTCACCGTTTTGTCTTTGGGATGTTTAACGGAATAACCAAAACGGATCTGCTGTGTGCCACCAGCTGGAATATTTAATTTCCAAGTCACGATGCCCGTTTCCTTATTGATAATTGCACCTTTGGCTTCATCTAATGTGATGTCCATAGATTTGTCCGTTGATAGGGGGTATTGCTCCTCCAAGGTAAGTTCTATCGCCGATTTTTTGTTATTTTTGACTGTTATCTCGTAGACAAAAGTCTGTGTACGGCTATTACCAAATGTTTTAGAAGAGGAGAGGTCGTTGATTTTCTCGCGTTTTACAGCAATCATTTTATCACGACCTAAGCTCAATTTCAACGTGTCGCTTGCTACATTCGGATTAAGGTATGTTTTACCGACCAACATATTTTCAAAGAGTACGTTTGCCTGTCCCGGCACAAGGTTTAGCTTCTCGTAATCTGTCAATTCTGCACGTAAAAACACCTCCTGGTTCAACCGTGGTGCTACATAGTATTGATAGGTGGCCGGATGAGTATATGATTGTAAATTAACCGAATGCTGATTTCCATTTGAAGCAATACTGTAAGGAATGTCGATGTCAAAAGTGGTGTTCAATTGATTCTCGCTTTGTTGGACATAGTCGTTTAAAGCCCCGGGAGATGCAGCAACTTCTTCCATCTGGACCGAGCTACTGGTCTTAGCTGTCGTACCACGCAACATAATTCTAGCTGGTTGATTATAGTCCTGTTGATAGTATAAATGCCATGGATTTAATGTAGGTGCTATTCCTCCTTGCGAAGGATTGGCTGTGGACAAACGTAGATTGACCGCTTGCCAATCCACACCTGTTTGTTGGGAGATATTGGCTTTGTACAACAGTTGTAAAGGCGCAGATGCGTTTTCCGCCCGCAGTTCATAGGAGGCATGCCATTGCGCCTGTCGTGTCAAGTAGGAAATCTGGAAAGGCTGATTTCCGGCCTGGTTGTTCATGATCTGCACGGCCAATTGCCCGCCAGATCCGGAAGTTTGTCCTTTGACCTCGTCAAATTGTACTTGGGCTTTGTTGACTATATCCTGCTGTTGCACGATTTTATCTTCCAATGTACTGATGTTATTCTTTATTTCCAAGTATTTTGGTTTGTAGTATTCAGCCATTTTAGCCAGTTCGGCAACAGTAGTGCTGCTATTTTCTCCAGCTATCTTTTGATTTTTCTCCAGTAGTTTGAGTAAGCTCTCTTCTGTAGCTTTTTCATTCTCTAATTTCTTAAGCGTAGTCAGCGCTTGTTTATAGCTGTTTTCTACTTCTGTGTAAGCCGCTGTTTTTACATCTACGTTAGTATAGTTACGTGCAGGGCGTACAGAAAGGATGGTTACACCAGAACCGGAACCGACTTGTATACTGTTTTCGTCTATACTGTTTGCTACATGTGTGAACACGACTTCGCTACTACCGCTTGGTAATGTTACGGTTGCTGTATGGTTCAGCTCAGCTGCTTGCGTAAAGACGGTGACGTTTTTTAAGTCGGCTTTCTGTACAATAGATTTTTGGGCGAATGATGAATGGCTTATAGCCAGCCCCAATGATAATATGAAGAGTTGTTTCATTTTGCGGTAAGCTTTATTTTAACGATGCATTCTTTGTTAAGATTCCATAAAGATAGGTAAGTTTAGAAACAAAAAAGTAGCCCTAAAGCTATTTTTTTGTTTCGTCCATGGCACATCCACAACCTTTGTTACATCCTCCGCTGTTCCTCTTTTTGGAAGGGAGAAAGCGCCTAATCAAATAATAAACAGCCACCAAAAAGATGACGGTGATGAGAATGTATTGTATAGTTAATGAGTCCATATTTTTTTAAGTTGCGAAAGTTATAACATAAACGCAGATTGCTTCGTTGCTATCGCACCTCGCAATGACGATGACGCCCTGCTTTTTAAAGTTCCTTATTTCAACGCCTGATAAGCAATAAATGCAACAACGTACGCTAATCCGGTCATCATGACAGTCTGCATGATTGTCCATTTCCAGGAACCTGTTTCACGCTTCATGATGGCAATAGTACTCATACATTGCATGGCAAATGCGTAGAACAGCAACAATGATATACCAGAAGCCAAATTATAAGCTGGTTTTCCAGTATTGCGGTTTATCTCTGAACGCATTTTTGACAGTAAAGTCTGTTGTTCCTCCTCGTCTTCCACATCGACCTCTTCTCCCAGACTATATACTGTCGCCATTGTGCCGACAAATACCTCACGGGCTGCAAAGGAAGAAATCAATCCGATACCCATTTTCCAATCGTAACCCAACGGCTTAACAAACGGCTCAATTCCCATGCCAAGGTATCCAAGGAAAGAATGTTCTAGACGATAAGAAGCGACTTCTTCTGATAATTCGTCCTCTGACAAAGTAGGATTAGCTTCAGTTACATAGCTCTCGGCATTGCTGAACTTATCATTAGGGCCGAAGCTGCCCAATACCCAAAGGATAACAGCCATAGCCAGAATGATTTTACCGGCTCCAAATAAGAAACCAGAGGTTTTGTCCCAAACATTGTACCCTACATTTTTCCAATCGGGTCCTTTGTAGGCCGGGAGTTCGAAAATAAGGAAGGACTTGTGGGTAGTTTTGATGATTTTACTCAATACCCATGCCGATAGAAGCGCGGCTAATACCCCTAAAATATATAATGCATTAAGTACCAATCCCTGCAAACCAAAGCCCATGAATGTTTCGTTTGGAATAACTAAAGCGATTAATACAATATAGATAGGTAAACGGGCAGCACAGGTCATAAAGGGTGTGACCAGCATCGTGATCAGTCGCTCCTTGGTGTTTTCAATATTTCTGGCTGCCATGATGGCCGGGACGGCACAACCTGCTCCGGACATCAGTGGAATAACCGATTTTCCGTTTAATCCATAAGGTCTTAACCATCTGTCCATCAGGAATACTACACGGCTCATGTAACCAGTTTCTTCCATCATGGAAATGAGTAAGAATAGGATAGCAATCTGCGGCACGAAAATGACGATCCCCCCAATACCTGCGAGAACTCCCTGTGTAAGTAAATCAGAAAAAGGTCCTTCTGGAAGTACAGCAGCAGTTGTGTCAATCAGCGAAGCGAAAAGCTCATCGATCCAGTCCATAATCGGTGTTGCCAAGGTAAAGACAAGCTGAAAGATGATAAATAGCAGCGCAAAGAAAATGACATAACCCCAAACAGGATGTAACAAAATACGGTCCATTTTATTGGTAGCCGACAGTTGAAGGTTATCTTTGTGGAAGATAATATCTTTAATCAGTTCGCTGGTTTGCTCATTGCGTTGCAATGCTTCGGTTTTTTGTAACTCATGGAAGGTGAAGGCGTGTTTGTCCTTGATAGCTTTCAGGCCAGCACGTTGCTTTTCATCCAAAAATGATACGTGATCCTGTGCTAAAAACTGCCAGGTCTGGTATTCTGTATGTAGCGGGAATAGTTTTTTAGCTTCCTCTAAAGCTGATTGGTATTTCTCTTCTATAGTGAAGCGGCTGACATAGTGTGACGGACGCTCTTCGAATGCCTGTATCAACTGCTGTATGCCTTTACCATTACGGGCATCGGTAGTGTATACCTTGGTGTTTAAATATTGCTCGAGGCGGTCATAATCAATCTCTAATCCCTTTTCTTTGATTTCATCAATCATGTTGATGACAAAAATTGCAGGAACGCCCAGTTCACGTGCCTGTTGGTATAGGATAATAGACCGTTTGATGTTATTGGGTTCACTGACAACGACGACTAAATCGGGGTGATATTTGTTCCTCTTATCGGCCAAGACATCGTAGACAACTGCTTCATCTAATGATGTTGGGAAAAGTGAATAGGTGCCTGGTAAATCAATGACACTATAGGTTTTGCTGTTTGCATTGACGGTTCCCTCACGTTTCTCAACAGTGATGCCGGGGTAATTCCCCACGCGCTGGTGTAACTTGGTAATACGGTTAAAAAGAGAAGTTTTCCCTACATTGGGATTCCCCAAAAGGGCTATGATAGGATTTTTCATGCGTTATTTTTCAACAAAAATATGTTCAGCTTCTGATTTGCGAAGGGCGATTAATACATTGGATGAGTGAATATGAAGGCCAATAGGTCCGTTGAAGGGAGCTTTGTGCTTTACCTCGATAACGTGACCGGGAAGAAGTCCCATTTCCAAAAACTTGGCAGGCAGTTCTTCAGAGTTGACGGCACTGATTGTTGCTTTTTCGCCAATCTTCAATACGGTAAGACTAAGTTTTTCTTGCATCTTGGATTAAAAAAAATAATAACTTTTATATTAAGTATAATAAGTTGAAATTGACCAAAGATAGTTAATTTAGATTGATTCTATCATTGTAATGTTGTCAAAGTTTTGTTGCGAGAGTCTTTATCAGCAGGTATTACTCTGTTTTACCTTGGCTAAAGATGGTTGTTCCCATGCTTGCCAATACTACACAAGCAATGGATACCCATTGTAAGAAAGACAGTTTTTCCTGTAGAAATATTAATCCAGATAAGGCTGCAAATGCGGGCTGTAAGCTTGTTAAAATACTGAAGGTTTTGGCCGGTAGTCTTTTCAAAGCGATAAAATCGAGCGAAAAGGGCAGCGCACTGGAAAATATGGCAACCCCAAGTCCTAATAAAAAAACAGAACCGTTGCTGTTTAAGATAGCGCCGTCCCACAAAGCAAAAGGAATGATGAACAGAAAGGCAAAGAGCATGCCAGTGGTTACAGCATCTTTACCGGGCAACACTTTGGCTACTTTTCCGCCCATGACGATATAGACTGCCCAGAATATGCCTGCAGTGAAGGCCAACAGCAAACCAATTGGATCCACATCTCCGCTTTGCCAGGGTACAATCAATAGGATCCCTGTACAAGCCAGTAGCGCCCAAAGCAGATCGAGCCATTTTCTGGATAGGACCAAGGCCAAAAATAATGGCCCCACGAATTCGATGGTCACGCCAAGACCTAAAGGAATACGCTGGATAGCCATGTAGAAGATAAGGTTCATAGCGGCAATGCCAATTCCGTATATGGCGCAGTAGAGCCATTGTTGTTTGGTGAACTTGGAGAAGTTAGGTCTGTTGATGAGGGTAAGTAATATAGCTGCTAAGCCTATTCGTAAGGCCGAAGTACCGATAGCACCCACGGTAGGAAAGAGCCGCTTAGCGATGGAAGCGCCCCCTTGTACACAGATCATGGATAGGAGAGCTGCTGGAACAGCGATATTTGTCTTTTTCATTTGTAATGATTCAATAATTAGGAAACTGTTTGATTTATGTTTATTGTGGGGCTTCAATTTCATCCAGCACGACAAAAAACATATTTCTTGATATAGATAAAAATTACAAATGACTTGGATCCATGAGATGCTAATGTATTGTTGTGAAAGCGAAAATACATTTTTTTCTGGCAAATCAAAAGATAATAAAAAGACGCAATTCCATTTGTGTGAAATTGCGTCTTTGTGGTTAAATTACCTGTTTAATCCTACTTATTTTTCCCACCATACTTTGGTATGAAAATCATCTTTTCCGATGCGATCAACTGCTGCCTTGTAGTTCTCGGGATTATAGCGTTGTACATCACTGTGATACATAAAGCGGGAAGGCATGATGCCATCATGAAGCATATGTTCTGTTTTTGGCAATACAGGGTAACCTGTGCGGCGATATTCATACCATTGCTGGTAATCATTAAAGAAAAGGGCAAGGTATTTTTGATCTAGGACCCTTTCTAATGTGCCGTCGAATGCCGCAGCCTCGTTGTCAAAATAGTCCACGGGTATAGCGCCACCGTTCCATTGTGTAATAGCAGCAGTAACACCCCTTTCGTAACATTCTTTGGCAAGGTCTTGGTTTCCAATGTGCAATGCTGTCTCTGCTTTTATAAATTCCACTTCGGCATAGCTCATCATCACTTGCTTAATCGGTGTACCTATCTGATCGTAGATCATCAGATTTCCATTTGGCGTGCTCGGCGAGTAGTCAAACTGGGATTCGTCACCGGAGTGTGCACTTGGGATACCTTTATAGCCGATGGCTTGTGGGGCTCCGTCCACCATACGGCTGGCCTGTGTCATGAAAAGTGGACGACGGGGATCATTCATATCATTCAGCATATCAACGAAAAAACTTGACATCGCTTCAAAGTTCACATAGTCCTGACGGCGTGCCCAAGCGTAACTATAGGGTGCAATACCTGTAATGGTGACAAGAGCAGCATCCGCATTGCTGGTGAAAATTGGATACTCAGTCTCGTTGCCTAAGATTTGACGGATACGGTTGTAGCTGTCAAATGTAGATTGATTGGAAGTTCGTAGTAAAAGACGCAACAATAACGAATTGTTGAATTTCCGCCATTTTGTTTTGTCGTTATTGTAGAGCAGGTCGTTGCCGCTCATGTTGCCTTCCCCGGCGTAAATTTTGTTTGCTTCTTCTAAATCGTTGATTAATCGGGTGTAAATTTCCTCTTGCGTGTCAAATTTGGGCTGATTGATGCCGTCTTCTGCCAACAAGGCTTCGCTGAAAGGTACATCTCCGAATGAATCGGTTAGTATGCCACCGATATAAGCCTGCAATGTAGAAGCTACAGCATGATAAACAGGTTGGTTAAAAGCATCGGCTGCTTCCCGCATCTCCCGTACGCTTCTCAACCAAGTGTAGCAGGTATTCCAAGTTCCGTTTCCAGAGGTAGGCATGAAATCATACCTGTGGATGCCCAACTGTACACTTGGGTTGGGTAATCCAACCTGCATGATTTGCCAAGTGAAGTCGTAGCTTCTTAGGGTAAAATAGTTGCTCATCCCGTATACCGTTGGAGTAACCAAACTTCCAGGAGTAACTTTATCGATGAGGTTTGGGTTTATATTCAACTCATCGAAATCTTTCGTACAGGACACTGTCGTCAGGAGAGAAGTAGCGCCAAGTAGTATATAAAATAATTTTTTCATTTTCGTGTATTCAAGATTTGTGTACTATAGTGAAAGTTGTAGGTTAAAGCCCCATGTACGTGGTGTAGGCATCTGGCCCATTTCCATGCCTGGCATAATCGTATCGCCATTCAACGCTGCTGTTTCTGGATCAAAGATTGGGAATTTCGAAATCATCGCTAAATCCCGACCGAAAACGGCTACATTAATGTTAGAGACTCTTAATCGTTTACTAAAAGACTGTGGTAAACGATATTCTAAACGAACTTCACGTAATTTTAAATAAGAGGCATCAAAGCTATTGGTCTCTGCATTCGCTCTGCGGTAATAATCGCCGTACCAAGTCTGGATAGCAACCTCTTTGGTATTTGGAGAATAGGTGCCGTCACTATTTTGGATAACGCCATCGCCAACTATGGTCATTGTTTCACGACCCCGAAGGGTATGCCCAAGTTTTCCTTGTTCGGTCATTTTGTGGTGGGTTTGTGAGTACACGATACCACCGTATTGACCATCCAAAAGCACGCCTAGAGTCCAGTTTTTGTATTGGAATTCGTTGTTGAAGCCTGCACGCCAATCTGCATAAGCATTACCTATTTTTTCCATTTCTGTGGGACGTATAGCAAGACCTGTGTTGGCATCGAAAATAACCTGTCCTTGCTCATTGCGCACTAAGGCATAACCATACAGGTCGCCGGTAGTACCTCCTTCACGTGCGATGATGGAAACTGCTCCTGCTCCACTTGTTGCTATAACCTGCTCCTCAGTGTTTAGATCTTTACTTAATTCTAAGATACGGTTTTTGTTTTTTGCCCATGTAGCCGTAGTTGTCCAGCTAAAATTGTCATTTACGATAGGACGACCGCTTAGTAAAACCTCAATGCCTCGGTTGCGTACTTTGCCACCATTGATGAAAGCGGAACTGTAACCTGTGGTAATATCCAACGGTACACGTAACACCTGATTGACAGTAACGTTGTTGTAGTAGTTTACATCCGCATTTAAGCGACTGTTGAACAACGAAAAGTCTATCCCGGCTTCCCAAGAGGTTGAAATTTCGGGTTTCAGATTAGTATTGTGTAATGTTGACGGAGAGGTAGACGATCCAGGGAACGGCGAAATTTGATAATATTTATGCAACCGATAAGGTTCGGTGTCGTTACCCACCATTGCCCAAGACAAGCGTGCTTTAGCAAAAGAAATGGTCGAAGGCAGTTCAAAAATATCCGAAAGGATATAGCTGGAACTTACGGATGGATAGAAATAAGAACGGTTGGACGATGGAAGGGTAGATGACCAGTCGTTACGTCCAGTAATGTCTACATAAACTTTATCATCCCAGCCTAAGTTGACCAAACCGTAAACACTATTCACATTTTTTTCTTCAATGGTGTTATTGGCAACTGGTGCTTCCAAAGAATTGCTCAGCTTGTATATGCCGGGAAGGTTTAGCGCACGCGCTACTGCATTGTTCTCTTTGCTGTTGTACTTACGAACGTTGCCCCCTAAAGATGCTCTTAGCGAGAAACGATCATCCCATGACTCATTGAAGCTAAGTAGAGCGTCGGTATTGGACTCGAAGAAATATACATCCTGCTGCTTGTAATAACCGCGAGGGAAGTTTGCCGTGTCAAAAGGACGACGGCTTTCGCGTTTGTCCTGACGTAGGTTGATTCCCGAGCGCACCATCAATTCCCATTTCGGATTAAAGGTGTAAACCCCTTGTAGATTACCGTCCATGTTCATACTGTTGATTCCGTTGGTCATCTCATGCATGATGATGAATGGATTCTCGATATAGGAGCTATATGGGTGAATCTGTTTCAACTGTTCTTGGCCACGTTTCCAACGGGGGCCGTATACAGCATTCAAATCCACGTTTGGATTTTGGAAAATCATGAAATAGGAGATAGACTGATTGTTATATCCTGTTCCCGGAAGATTGTCGCTGTTTTTGCTTGCATAAGAAAACTTTGCATTGATCTTCAATTTCTCCGAAATCTGCGCACTGGTGTTCATCGATGCGACCAAGCGTTCAAACCCCGAATTTTGCAGAATCCAATTGTTTTTGGTGTGCGTCAGAGAGGCGCGTGCAGAGAATTTATCCGTAGCTCCGTCAAGTGACACACTGTTGGTGAATGTGCTCCCTGTCTGGAATAGGTCGCGGATATTGTTTTTATAGGGCTGCCAAGGCAAACGTTCTGTAGATTGTTCTTCTGTTGCGGGGTCGTATTGATAATACATTTGTCCATTAAATTTAGGACCCCAGGCACTGGAAGTAGAACCTGTATTTACACCATCCTCAGAAAGACCATAGGAATAATAAAGCTCACCGTTAGCATTACGGTTATTATTACCTTGACCGTATTGATATTGTATATCCGGCCATCTTAAAATATCATTTATCGCTGTGTTAGAGTTTAAGGAGATCCCGATACCGTCACGTTTAAGACCTTTTTTAGTCGTGATGATTAAAGCCCCATTTCCAGCACGACTTCCGTAAAGGGCTGCTGCTGCAGGTCCTTTTAACACGGTTACGGAGGCAATATCATCAGGATTCAAATCGCTCAATCCATTACCAAAATCGATGGGAATATCTTTGTCTATGTTTCCGGTAACACCGGCACCATAGGCATCGTTGACACCAGAACTGGCTTTACCGCTACTGTTGATCATTGGGATACCGTCGATAACAATCAATGCTTCATTGTTATTGGGACTGAAAGAACGGTCTCCACGCAGGTTTATGCGGGTGCTGTTTAGTGGTCCAGAACCTGCTTGTGTAAGATTCAATCCTGCTACTTTACCTTTTAACGCGTCTGACCAGTTTGTAGGCATAGCCTCGCGTAGTTCGTCACCTTTGATGGTACTCACCGCATACCCTAGTTGGCGTGCCTCGCGTTGGATACCTAAAGCCGTGACAACGACTTCGTCGATATCGGCAGAGGTGGCTTTCAATGACACAACGAGATTATTTCGCTGTTGGGTAATAGCGATTCTCTCGGTGGTGAAACCTACGCTGCTTATCCGCAATTCACTACCAACAGGCACTGAAATACTGAATTTACCTGCACCATCGGTGGTGCCGACAGTCTGCTGATTGACGTGGAGTGTAGCACCTTGGATTGGTGTTTGGTCGTGGGCATTTACAACAACACCCGTCACCTGAACTTGCTCTTGCCAAATGGTGTTCATGCTGTTTACTGCCATGGCTGTTCCTGGCATTTGGAGCGGTAATGCCAATAATAATGGCAAATACCTAACTTTTCCAAAGTTTACAGTAGTTCCCCTGCTTTTTTTCATAAAGAATTCCGTTTACTTTTATAAATGAGTTAACTCAAAGTTTGCGGCAAAGCTACCGGAGGTAAGTTCCCTTAAGGTTAATGTAGGGTTAATAGATTATTAAGTTTTCTTTTTATCGTGTTTTCCATGAAATAACGCATGAAACAGCATGATGATCGGAAAGGGCTGTGTGCTTTTTGTTCGAAAAATATTGATCTTCAATCTTATATTGACGAGGTAGGAATATAATATCTTCACTATTTCGGAAGAATATCTTATCAATGCTTTCGCAATTATCGGTCAATGTCAATTTTTCTTTAGGTGTGAAAGAGGGTTGCCCATCCGGATATTCTCCATTATGCATCATATTCACCCACACATCTTGCAATTGTGTTTCCTTGGTGAACCATTGCAGATTATCCCAAGAAGCGGCAAAATGTGCATTAAAATCGCCCATAACAAGCACTGCATTTTTTGCGGAATGCATATTTATATATTCGGCCAATTGTACTATGTTTTTTTGACGAGCGGCGGCGGCGGCTTTTTCGTCGCGGGCGGTTGCATGCACATTATACACATCAACATAGATATTTTTGGTTAATTGTATACGGATAAAAGAAAATCCTTTGGCGGCTAAACAGTCAGAACCATGGCATGCATTCCATGCAATGCGTTTTGTTTCGGTTATAGGGTATTTCGATAGGGTGTTGAGCCCATCGCCGTAGGGGAGTCCCGGTTTATGCAAGGTGCGAAAGGGGTGATTATTCTCGGAATTATAAAGTTCTTTGTGATAGTGAAAGTCCTCTTGTACATTGACGATGTCAAATCGATTGATTTTCTTCGCAATTTCTTTTATGCTACTTGCGCGTGGCGTACTTGCTGCGGATAGTACTTCGGGAAGACCTGCAATGTTGTATGTCAGGAGACTTAGTTCTCCCTCTTTGAGATTTGTTAACTCAGCGGTGGATAGTTCGGACTTAGATTGGATATAGGGGGTAGAAGATGTCGTCTTTATCCAATAGGCGCCTGTCAGGAGGAGGAGTAAAACAGGGGATACTTTGTTCCAGAACTTCTTTTTGTGCAAAGCCATTTCGAAGACCATTTTGTGAGTTATTTTATTTTACCCAAAGCTACCTTGTGGTTATTAGCTGTTTATGAAAAATTGATTAATTTTTTGTTTTCTAATTGTTTGTATATCTTGAAATATCTTTATAATTTCATAAATCGTTAATATACAGTTGTTTTTAAGGAAATATTCACTATCTATCTTGTTCACCATAAAATCAGGGTACCGTATGGTGAAAACAGTTTTTTTTGCAGAGATACTTATACAAGAGTTTGATGGTGCATCGCGAACCATGTTTCAGATTATAGATCGGATTGATGCCTCGAGATTTTCGTTTTTGTTTGTTTGTGGTCAAGGTCCGGAAGAATTACATGGGCATCGGTGCTTACATGTACCTACTGTAAATACGAAAGTCAACAAAGATTATAGCCTGAGTGTGCCTCTCTTGGTGAGGAGCAGACTTATACGGGAATTGGATGCCTTCCAACCGGATGTTATTCACATCGCCACGCCGTCACTGCTGGGATTTTTTGCTTTAAAATATGCACGACAAAGAAGTATCCCAGTTATCAGCCTATATCATACCAATTTCCTTTCTTATATACCTTACTACCTCAAAAAAATGCCTTTGCTGATTAAACCTGTACAACGTTGGATGCGGGCAGCAACACGAAGATTCTATAATACCTGTCAATTGACGTATGTGCCATCGTTGACAATGCAGAAGCAATTGGAAGATTTGGGGGTAGAAGGAGAAAGGTTGACGCTTTGGCAAAGAGGGATTGATTTGAACCTG
Source organism: Sphingobacterium wenxiniae (assembly GCF_900116225.1). Lineage (GTDB taxonomy): Bacteria > Bacteroidota > Bacteroidia > Sphingobacteriales > Sphingobacteriaceae > Sphingobacterium > Sphingobacterium wenxiniae. The sequence continues at coordinate 268,709 of NZ_FOZZ01000001.1, read as the reverse complement.
TTCCACCCCGGAAAAAGGGATAGGGATTATGTACAAGAAATTACTGGCAATAATCAGCCTAATATTTTATTTGCCAGTCGATTGGTCTGGGAGAAGAATATCCAGACGTTGATTGATATCTATCATTTGTTGGATAAACAGGGCATAGCGCATAACTTTCTCGTTGTGGGGGAGGGACCAGCGAAGGAAGAGATGCAAGAGCAAATGCCCAATGCTATTTTTTTGGGTAAGCTATCCCACAACGATTTAGCTGCTTTATATGCGTCGTGCGATGTTTTTGTGTTTCCTTCGGTATCGGAGACATACGGAAATGTAGTGGTGGAGGCTATGGCTTCGGGTTTACCGTGCGTCATTGCCAATGGAGGAGGAAGTGCGGATTTGATACGTCACCGACAAACCGGATATAAGTGCAAACCAAAGGCAGCAGAAGATTACTTGATTTATATCCGCCTTTTGTTAGAGGATGATAGTCTTCGCTCTTACATCGCCCGTCATGCACTCGATACGGTGCAGGAAATGGACTGGAATAGATTGACGAATCGCTATTTTGCGGAACTTGCACAATTAAGTTTGAAACCGAATCGGGAATTGATATGGCTCGCCGGTTAATCAGCACGCGGATCCTAAGACTACTGGTCATAGCCGCTATCTTTGTGTCTATTACGATTTTTATTGTGCAGGTTGATTTCCGGATGGTCTTTGCAGAATTGACAAAAATAGGATGGAAATTTTTCATGCTGATCGGTGTCACTTTTGTTGCCTATCTCTTGGGTACATTAGGCTGGTGGGTATGTTTGGGCACTCAGCGGAGAAAAATAACGGTTACAAGACTTTTTATGATCCGTCAGGTGGGTGAAACAGTTGGTTTGTATAACCCCACCAGTGTGATAGGGGGGGACGTCTTGAAAAATGAATTACTTAAACCTTATGGAATATCGACCGAATTGACAACCCGATCAATCGTTGGTTCGCGGATAACAGCTGTCTTGTCGCAATTATTGTTACTTACATTGGCTATTATCTGGCTGATGTCCAATATGGATTGGACATCTTCTGCTTACGTTAAATATGGGTTGTGGTTTTTCCTTAATCTATTGATTGTTGGGCAGATTGTTCTGTTTTTCTGGCTTAGCCGAACATCGAAAACCACAGGAGCGAATGTTGAAGAAGGGGGATGTTTTCGTCGATGGGTGTATAAGGTCAGGGATTTAGCCGTTCAGGCTCGGTGTTTTTATCAGCAGCAGTCTGTGAATTTTTGGCTTTCCTATTTGCTCTTTGCTTTGCATTGGCTGGTCGGGAGCATGGAATTTTATTATATTCTTTCCTTTCTGGGGTATAATATCCCGCTGATGGAGAGCTTGCTATTGGATATGGGCGTTATCGCTGTGAAAAGCCTGGGCGCATTTATTCCCGGACAGTTAGGTATAGAAGAACTGGGAAATAAGTTAGTGCTAGCCGTTATTGGTATTCAGGCTGTTTCGGTTTGGCTAGTAGTATCTGTACTCCGCCGTGCGCGTCAGGTCTTTTGGATATTCATTGGCATAATCTGTTATGTTTTAGTCCGTAAACCGGATACACTTAAACTTTTCAACTATGGAAATCCTGTTCGTCAGTCATAAATATCCACCTGCTACAGGGGGGATGGAAAAACAAAGCTATGAGTTGATAAAAGGTATGGAAACCTGTGTCACGGTAAGAAAGATTGTTTATACAGGAGAAGAGAGTTCTTTTCAATTCTTCCGGAAGTTGAACGGTCGTATTTTGGCGATGATACATCGCTATCCTAAAATTAGTGTCGTGCATTTCAATGATGGGCTGATTGCGGCATTGAGTCTGTGGCATGTTGGTTATGTGCATTTGAAACGTGTCGTGACTTTACATGGATTAGATGTTGTCTTCCCATGGAAAATTTACCAGCGCTTTATTCTTCCTCGGTTTAACCGCTTCGACCAAGTAGTGACGGTGAGCAAGGCTACAGCGAAAGCTGCTATAGAAAGAGGAATCGCTGCGGATAAAATAACAGTCATTCCCAATGGCATAGACCATCATTTTGCTCAGGCCACACAAGAAAAACAATGGATAGATTTCTGTATAAAATACGATATTCCTCAAAATCGTCGGATACTTACTACCTTGGGACGACCTGTAAAACGAAAAGGGTTTTCCTGGTTTATAAAGAACGTTTTGCCAAAGTTGTCTGAAGAGAGTTATTTGGTGATGGCAGGACCTTTTTCAGTTGAACCCTCGAAGAAAGAGAAATGGCTTAACCGTTTACCTGCTCGTTGGCGGGAGTTATATATGTTGATGATGGGATACCCTTCTGACGAACAGGAACTTCGAGGTTTGCTTTGTGATGAACGATATAGCAATCAAGTGAAGCATGTAGGTAAGCTTCCACAAGAGGATTTGCAAGTGCTCCTTGCGGAAGCAACTGCATTTGTGATGCCGAATATTCGTGTGTCAGGAGATATGGAAGGATTTGGTTTGGTATGCTTAGAAGCGAGTATTAGCGGAGCAATCGTGATCGCGTCAGAACTCGAAGGAATAACGGATGCTATACATCATCGGAAAAATGGTCTATTGATAGAAGCTGAAAATGAGGCATTGTGGGTGCAAACCTTGAAGCAATTGTTTGTTGATTCTAAAGCAATGGTGGAGCAACGCGAAGCTTACCGTAATTATACGTTAAATCATTTTGGTTGGGATAAGATGGTAAAAGATTATGCAAGGCTTTTTGAACGATTACAATTGGAAAAAGAAGAAAAGGGATGTTGTGTACATACGCAACATCCCTCTGTCCATTATTTCTGAGGTGGGTCAGGATAATTTTTAGTGGGGTCTACACGATAGCTACTTGATGTTTCATATGTATTCCCATAATCGTCTGTAGCCCGGATACGGATCTCGTGTTGACCGACCGGAAGTGTAGCAGGTAAGGCTGCCCACCACAGATGTCGACTGATTACGGCATCAGAAGGACGACGACCGGGAAGTAGTGTATCTCCATTGTCCCATGGATAGAGCGAAGCCAGATAAGCTGGATCAGTCGCATTGGTTGGATGCATCACTTTCCATTCACCACCGTCTACGGAATACTCCACTTTGTTCCCGTGATGCCCCATAAAGAAATTGGCATAGATGGCTGCACGGGAAGTTTTCCCTTGACCAACTACCTTGGCATGGAATACATTGATTTGATGCTTGCTGTCTTTTCCTGCAACTTGATAACGGATGTTATAATTGTTGTTGTCAAAATCAATAAAAGCATAACCGTTTGGTGTTCCGTCACGCATTGTTGTAGTCGGAACACCACGTTCATCCAATTGTCCTGAATACCAGTCGCCGGAAGTAGTTCCTGCGTTATACTCATGGTGCGGCTTTGCCTGATGCCATCCGTTTTCTTTCGTGTAAAATAGCTGATTTTGTAAATGTGTGTGTGCAGATAGTGAAAGTGTATTCGGATAGTCCTTTAATAGGTCGAAAAGACGTTGCCTGTCTTCCGCACGGAAAACATCGCCGTTGTTATGTTCTAAAGGGATGTGAAAAGCCAAAACAATGAGGTGGTCTTTGGGTACAGTTTTCAGGTCGTTCTCTACGAAGTCAAGTTGGTCTTTTCGGAAACCGCCCAGATAACCTTTGCCTGTCCGTGGGTTTGGGTAGAGAATATCATCCAACACAATAAAATGTACCTTGCCATAATTAAAGGCGTAGTTTGCCGGGCCAAAGTTGGTCTCAAAGGTTTCGTCGGATAAGCTATCTGCCGTTACGTTGAAGTTCATATCGTGGTTTCCTATGACATTGTACCAAGGAACACCGATACGGGAAATACTTTTTTTATAGCCGTGGTGCAGATCCAAATTGTCACCAACCAAATCCCCCAAGCTGATACCGAAGCTAATTCCTTTGATTCCTTCTACTTCATCTACGATACCACGATTGAAGAAAGCAAGCTCCTGTTCGGTGTAGGCCTGCGGATCGCCGAATACTAAAATGCGAAATTGATCGGATTCATCGGTTTTTTGAAGCCCGAAATCGATGCTCTTCGGTAATGCTCCGGTGGGAGCAACACCTTTATAGGTCAAATTCTCTGGTGAACCTTTGGGTTTATGGATATAATAGGATTGGGGAAGATTGTTATTATCCAATGCTGAGATATAGCCACTTGGTTTAATGACGAATATAATATTATCATCGCCAACAGGCAATTGGTATTTGCCATTCGCATCTGTCAATACGACTTCTACACCATTACTAACGGATACATTAGGAAGTCCTACTTCCTTCTTATCACGTTTACCATTGTTGTTTTGGTCGTGGTATACTGTACCCATGGCCATTTCCTGTGCATAACTCCATCCAGAAAACAAGAGTAATCCGCTGCTGATAAAAGCTTTTAATTGATGTTTCATTATAGAATTTGAATTAATTGTATATTAAAAGGAATGTATACATCGAATACTACAAATGTACTGGTGCTAGATTAAGCTAACGTTAAGGTTTTGTGAGGTTATTTGTATCCTAATTATTAAAGTTGTATTTTCACCATAATCATTTTTATGTATAATAAAGAATAAGATGAACATATGTAAGTTGTTATCTGTGAGCTTTTTTATGGTGCTGCCATTTGTAGGTAGTGCCCAGACCAAGGCCAAACGTCCAAACATTGTCTATATTATGAGTGATGACCATGGATATCAGGCAGTAAGTGCTTACGGCTATGGGCTGAATGAAACACCGCACATTGATCGGCTTGGAAAAGAAGGTGTATTATTTACTCGAGCGACAGTAACTAATTCCCTGTGTGCGCCCAGCCGTGCGGTTTTGCTCACGGGAAAACATAGTTTTGTGAACGGAAAGATTGATAACGAAGCAAAATTTGACTGGAATCAGGATAATTTTGCGAAGCTTTTGCAGAAGAACGGTTATCAGACGGCTTTAATCGGTAAAATCCATATGGATGGATTGCCACAGGGTTTTGATTATTCCGCAGTGCTCATCGACCAGGGTGAATACTATAACCCTAACTTTGTGATTAATGGCACTAAGCAGCAGATAGAAGGTTATGTAACTGACCTGACTACCGATATGACGTTGGATTGGATTGCCAAGCGTGATACAAGCAAACCTTTTTGTGTGCTTTATCATCAGAAAGCGCCTCATCGCGAATGGCTGCCAGCATTACGACATATTCAGGAATATACTTCCCGTACTTATAAAGAACCGACAACTTTGTTTGACGATTACCAAGGGAGAGGGACGGCTGCTAAAACAGCAGAAATGCATATCCTAAAGCACATGAATTGGGCAGGGGATAATAAGATTCCGCCAGCGATGATGGACGAACTGGGAATTAAGGAATATATGTCTTGGGATAAGGCGGCGTTCAACAATAACCTCGGACGCATGAGTCCGGAAGAACGTGCTAAGTGGGATGCGGTATACGACCCTATTATGGCTGATTTTAAAGCGAATTATGCGCATATGTCGGATACGGAGCTTATGCGTTGGCGATATCAACGGTATATGCAAGACTATTTGGGAACGGTTGCAGCAGTCGATGATGGCGTAGGGCGTTTGTTGGATTTTTTGAAAGAAAACGAATTGGATGAAAATACCATTGTGATGTATACGTCGGACCAAGGTTTTTATCTTGGAGAGCACGGTTGGTACGATAAGCGTTTTATGTATGAAGAATCCCTGCGCACGCCTTTACTGGTTCGCTATCCGGCTGAGATTAAATCTGGTCAAACTTCCGATGCCTTAGTACAGAATCTGGATTTTGCACCGACTTTGTTGGATTATGCGGGCGTGGAAATTCCACAAGATATGCAAGGCGAATCGTTCCGAAACCTGGTCAATGGCAAAGAAAAGAAATGGCGGGATGCGGTGTATTACACCTATTATGAATACCCGTCTATTCATACCGTCAAACGGCATTATGGTATACGGACAGACCGATATAAGTTGATGCACTTCTACTATGATGTTGATGAATGGGAGCTTTATGATTTAGAGAAAGATCCAAAAGAGCTAAATAATGTTTATAACCATCCAGATTACGCACAGGTGCGGGCGGATATGCACAAAAAACTTGCGGACACCCGTCAGCAATATGGTGATTCCGAAGCAAATGATAAGCGTTTTCTGCCTACAACAAAGAGATAATATAATAGCTTTAAGAAGGATTAGTCCTTCTTAAAGTTTATTAAAGTGCCATCTTCATTGAATTCCAAGGAATAACGAGACCGATCCGTGTCTATACTACCTGGATACCACCGTGTTTTATTCTTGTTTATAACAAAGTAAACCGTTATATCGGGCTTTTCAAAATCGATTTCTTTGAGTTTTTGTTGGATGCTTTCATATACTTTATTCGCGTTCACGAAAGGTACTTTATCTAAGGAGATAAGCCTTTCCTCTACACGGTCGGCTTTGGTTGTCCGCACAGGCTCACCCCATTGGCCATTTTTGTAATGATAGCTGTCAATAAATTCCGGATTCTCTGGATTCTGGATGGTCAGGATAATTCTTCCATCATTATAGAAATGGGCATTACGAAAGATAACAATGGGCTTTCCTTGAAACTCAGATCGCTGACGCAAGCTGTTCTCAGCCTGTTGTAGTGCTTCTTTATCGGCCGTGAATATCCTCTGTTGTTCAGATCGACCTAATTCGGCTAATTCATCCTCACTATAGAATTCATTAGCAGTATTGCTTTTGGGCACATTTGTTTCTTTCTTTTCCTCTTGATTGGTTTGTAGTGTATCGGTAATAGACTTACTGATTTCCCGACAAGAAGTACATAAGATTGCGGCTATGAATAAATATAATGTCCTTTTAATCATGTGTTTCGTGTTTTAAAGTTATATAAGTAAATGATCCTCCTTCACTTTATTCAATATCTTCTTCAAAAGCAATAACTTCTGGTTCCTCTGGTAGATAAAGTATTGTTTTGGTTTCTTTGTGTATGTAGGAAAGATTTAACAGGTTGACAATCTTTTTTATGCTTGCTTGGTGGGTTCTGCCTTTGGTATCCATGAAAGAAAGATTAAACTTCACTTCCGGTTGGTTATTGATGTAAGTTCCGGTCTGCGTAGCGGATAATACAGTCGCATTCGTCTTATTTCCGAAAAGTAATAGCTTCATTCCTTTGCTGCCTCTTGCAGCCCTGTTGTACCACCCACCTTTTATCATATAGCCGATGAAACCGAAGAGAGCAATCATGTAAAGTGAAAGAAGCAGGGGATGGTAAGCGACCAAGAAGCGCCAACCGTATCCATTGTTTTCCGTTTGGTAAGCATAGAGGAAATATCCGATAATAGCAAATACGAATAAGCCCCAAAGTATGTATAATGTTGCAATACGACCCGAATGTAATTTAGCTTGTATATCTTCCGGAAGAATATATGGGGGATAACGCAATTGTTCATCGATACACAAACGTAATTTTTTGTCAGGTTCATATCGACGGAGCTGCGGTTGGCTATTGTTTATGGTTAACGTGTAGCGGACAGTCTGCTTAGCGAAGTTGTTAAATTCGACAGTTACCTCTTTGGGTACATATCGATCATCGTTGCTTGGCAATGTCTTACTACTGATGACTGTACCAACAACGGAGCGACCGCTTTGAAGAATCTTGCTGATATTTGTACGTTGACCATAGGTGTTTTTTAGATGGATCGCGCCAGTATAACTAATACGATTGTCCAGCCAATAACCGCTATAGCAAGCAGCAACAATGCTATTATCGGGTTTTCATCTGCAATATTATTTCGTGGGATATTGTAATAGATGATAGCGGGGTGGGCAAATACGAAGTATAAAACAAAGAGTATTCAGAAATATTTGAGATTTTTCATGGGTGCTGTAGATTGTTTATACCCAAATATAGAAGAATTAGATTAAAAAACGAAGGGCTTTGTGTTATAACACAAAGCCCTTCGTTTTTTAATGTTGGTGCTCCTCATCATGATGGTGATGATGTTCATGATCGTGATGATGGCCTCCACCGTGGTCATGGCTGTGACCATCGAATAGAAAGTTTGCTAACGATACGGCTATTCCTAAAAGAACAGCGAGCATTTTCCTTTTATTGAAAGTATGGTGATCTGCCGAACCGGATTCAAAGAGAATGGTAGTAGAAATGTGTAGGAAAATACCAATCACGATAGCCATCATTTTGTCGAAGTATTGTGCGATATTGCCTATCTCTCCTTGACTAATCCCTTTACTTGTTAAAAAGCCTAGTGGAGTCATTGCCGCAAAAATCAAGACAAATAAGGTAATCTTTGTCTTGTTCAGTTTGGTGTTCAACAAAAGGCTACCCAATGCGAATGCTGCAGGAATGTGATGGATAGCAATACCAAATACCAACTCTGTCTGATGGCCCGCTGCTAAGGGCATCCCTTCCAAGAAAGCATGTAAGCATAAGCTTATCAAAATCCCCAATGGAAATACTTGATGGTTGCTGTGGTGGATATGTCCATGCTCAATCCCTTGTGAGAATTGTTCCAACACTAATTGGAAGATAAAGCCCCCAAGCACATAAAGACCTATCACTTCAGGACTTGTTGTGGAACTGAGATAAACATGTGGAATCAGGTGCAATACCGTGATACTGAATAGATAAGCCCCGCTAAATGAAAGCGTAAGTTTTAATAAATTGGTGTTATCTCTCTTGACAAAGAAAACAGCCAGACCCGCCAAAAAGGCTGATCCAAATAAAATCGTGACGATTAAAAAAGAACTCATAGTGTGTTAGCCGTAGCTTTATTAGTATCTGCTTGTAAATAATTTGGGAAAAACCGTTTGAATAAATATCCCATACCTGTCCCTATACCAATTCCCAATAGTGCCCCACAAAGAATATCAAAAGGATAATGAACACCTACATAAATCTGTGAAAAACTGATAAGTGATGCCCAGGTAATGCAAAGCCAGAGTGTATGTTTCCATCTCCTGCGGAATAGGGCTATCCAGAAAAAAGCCATGGCAAAATGGTTGGTGGCATGCGAAGAAGTAAAACTAAATCCAGATCCACAGCGAACCCTAATGTTGACTTCTTCTTTAAAGACTAGATCGTTACATGGGCGTATGCGCTTGACATTTTTCTTGATAATATGAGATGACAAAGCATCGGATACACCGAAATTTGCTAAAGTAAAGGCAACAATAATTATCCCCATCTTACCGTAATTCTTGATAAAGAAGATAATCAGGAATAAATATAAAGGTGCCCAAGTATAGGGGTTTCTAAGGATAGGCAGTAACCAATCAAAGAAAGGATTACTCATTCCTTGATTGATGAGTAGAAATATCTCTTGGTCAAAATGGATTAACTGATTTAACATAATACGTAACTATGATGTTTAAAAACTTCCCAAACATAAATAATTCGTTTTTATTAAATGGCATGTATCCATAAAAATGAAGCTATTTATATCTTCCATCGTAAACACTTTGTTCGAGTAACTAAGGATAAAAGAGTGTCCCGTTCTCAATCTAAATGTAACAATGTTGCGCAAAAGTAATGTTTCCAATTTAAATGTGAAAGTTTTATATGAAAATTATACGATATAAAGCTATTTTTACGATTTAAAGTTTACAGAAAATATGACACTTATTAAATCTATATCAGGTATTAGAGGAACAATAGGGGGCAAGCCGGGAGATGGTTTGACACCTATCGATATCGTAAAATTTACAGCGGCCTTTGGAAAAATATTAATCGAGAAGACCGGTAATAAGAAATTTGTGGTAGGACGAGATGCACGTCTGTCTGGGGCGATGGTGAATAACCTCGTTGTGGGTACTTTGCAAAGTATTGGGGCAGATGTGGTTGATTTAGGACTGTCGACTACGCCGACGGTGGAACTGGCAGTGCCTATGGAGAATGCTGCAGGTGGTATTATTCTGACAGCTTCCCATAACCCGGGGCAATGGAATGCTTTAAAGCTTTTGAATAACAAAGGTGAATTCATAAACGATCAGGAGGGAAAAGAAGTACTGGCCCTAGGTGAATCTTTGGATTTTGACTTTGCTGAGGTTGATGATTTGGGACAGATTGTTCATGATGATAGCTACCTCCAAAAACACATTGATGCAGTTTTAGCATTGCCTTTGGTCGATAAGGAAGCAGTTCGTCAAGCAAACTTTAAAGTAGCAGTAGATGCAGTAAATAGTACGGGAGGGATTTTTATTCCAGCCTTGTTGGAAGCCTTAGGTGTTCAGACTGTATATAAAATACATTGTGAGCCTAATGGGCATTTTCCGCATAACCCTGAACCGCTGAAAGAGCATTTAACCGATTTATCAGCTGCAGTTTTAGAAAATCAAGCAGACTTAGGTATTGCGGTTGATCCGGATGTGGATCGTTTAGTATTTATGATGGAAGATGGCGAGCTGTTTGGCGAAGAGTATACATTAGTTGCAGTAGCTGATTATATCTTACAACATACGAAAGGAAATACGGTATCCAACCTCTCTTCCACGCGTGCTTTACGTGATATAACCGTAAAACATGGTGGCGAATATTATGCCGCTGCTGTAGGTGAGGTGAATGTTGTAACGAAGATGAAGGAAGTACATGCTGTCATCGGAGGTGAAGGAAATGGAGGGGTTATCTATCCCGAATCGCATTACGGGCGCGATGCCTTGGTTGGTGTGGCTATTTTCTTGACGCACTTGGCAAAATTGGGTAAAAAAGCCTCTGTATATCGAGCCGAGTTGCCGCAATATTACATGTCTAAGAATAAAATTACGTTAACACCAGAATTGGATATTGATGGTTTATTGCGCAAAATGCAGGAAAAATATAAGCATGAGCAGCATAGCACCATTGATGGGTTGAAAATTGATTTTGCTGAAGAATGGGTACATCTTCGTAAATCCAATACGGAACCGATTATCCGAATCTATTCCGAAGGACCTACACCAGAGGCTGCGGAAGCTATAGCAAAGAAAATCATGAACGAAATCGAGGAAATTATTAAGTAAAGTATCAAAGAAAAACATCACCGTCATTGCGCTGTGCCTCGCCTCTGGCGATGGAGAAACGAAGCAATCTGGTGATGTTTTCTCTTTTGAGATAGCTCCTCTATATTTGTTTTTTCATCATGATATCTGTTTGGGCATCATTGCCTAACAGGAAGATATGCTTATCAAATGCCACAAAACCATTCTTTTCATAGAAACGGATAGCACGTGGATTTTCCTCCCAAACCCCTAGCCAAATGTAATCGGCTTTTTTCTCTATGGCAATAGCCATTGCCTTCTCGTATAGAACCTGACCGATATTCTTACCATGAAATTCTCGTAATACATAAATTCTTTCGATTTCAAGTGCTTGTTCATTTTTTAATTCAGTCTGCGATTCCCCAAAATTGACTTTCAGATAACCAATAATCTGTTGCCCTATCCGTGCAAAATAAAAGGCAGAATTAGTATCGTTAAGTTCGTGTGCTAATTTCGATAAGGAAAAACCTTCTTCGAGATATCTTTTCATATTCTCGTCTGTGTTGCTCGATGAAAAAGTTTCGAAGAAAGTTTGTCGGCCAATCTGTTGGAGTTGCTCTTTATCTTTTAAGGTTACTTGCTCTATCGTTATATTATCCATGTTTTCGTTTAAAATGTTACGTGAGTAATTTACGCAATTCTTAACACCATGAAAACAGAATGTCTACAAAATCGGTGTTTTTATTTGTAATAGGTCTAAACAAATAAAATAATAACAGATCATGCTAAAGCTTGTTAATCAGACTTCTGCTATTTCCGGCACTATAAATAGAACTGTATTGACAGACTGTATCTCCTATTTTAATATACAGGCTATCCGAGACAAGTTGCGGTTTCAGAGTCGAGAACTTAGTGTTTGCTTGATTTTTAACTATGGACAGGCTATAGAAATCCAAGTGGAGAGTCGGACAAGGGAGCTACAGGCAAACCAATTTAATGCAATAACTATTGCCAAAGAGGAATTGTTGATTTCTTCGCAACTCAAGGAATCGCCACTTTCTTTATATATGATAACACTACCATTTCTGTATTTTAAGGAAATCATGGATTACTTTTCCTTAAAGCCAGATGGTATTGAAGAGAATGATTTGTTTGTGTTCAAGGATAACAATGATATTAGTGACCAGCTTCATTATAATATACAAACCATTAATGCTGTACATTCTTCTCCAGAGGGAGCTAGTTTATATGCGCACGGGAAACTGTTAACCATTTTAGGGCTCCAAATGCAGCAAAGTGCGACCGAACCTGCGGGTCTTAGAGATACGCAAATTTCCGGAAGACTTCCAAATTCGGTATCACACACATCTTTATTGCCAAAGCGGAAGTGTGAAATTTGTCTTTAATGGGAGGCAATATCATTGCAAAAAGGGGGAATTTATCTTTTGGTTAGCTGGTTTTGCTGTTTCTGATTTGTGTTTTTCCGCAAATTTTAAAGCCATGCTTTTGTTTGTGGACAACGACCTGCTGACAATGAATTTACCCAGTGCAACTATGAGTATAGACAGCTATGTACATTCCAAAGAAAACCCGATTTTGCATCCAGAGAAAAAGACAAAGAGAAAATCTTAAAAAATTTTCAGTTGTTGTATGATAAATCACAAGAAACCAATCATCGATTTTATGAAGAAGTGTTGAAACTCCAAATGCAACTTTTTCTTTTGGAAATGTGGCATATTTTTGAAGACGAAATCGACCGACGCAAACGTAGTTTGCAAAGTGGCACGTTGTACGAACGGTTTATACAGTTGGTACAGGAATATTGTATGAAAGAGCGAGAGGTGCGGTTTTATAGTGATAGGTTGAACATTACACCCAAATATCTCAACTATATTTGTAAAGTCAATACCCGAATTACGGCTTCGGAATGGATACAGCGGTATGTGAAAGAACGGATAACCATTTTGCTACAGAACAAGAATCTGAATATCTCAGAAATTGCCGATGAAATGGATTTTTCGAGCCGTTCGTTCTTTACTCGTTATGTGAAAAAAATGTTGGGTGTAACTCCAAAAGAATATCGGGAACGGTTGTAGATTTAGAATAAAGCTGAATAACGATTACTTAAGACTTTATGATTTGCGAAAAAAAACGTGGTTTTTCCATTGGAATAATGGATATTCCCTTAACAAAAACCTATCTTTGTGCCTAAAATAGAGGATTCCAAGATGAATATTTCCTATAATTGGCTTAAGAATTACATTGATATAGATAAAACACCCGAGGAACTATCCTTGATTTTGACGGATATAGGACTCGAAGTGGAGGTTCTGGAAAAGGTACAGAGCATTCCAGGAGGTTTGGAAGGTTTGGTTGTGGGCGAAGTGAAGAGCTGCGAACAACACCCGAATGCCGATAAATTGAAAGTCACTACAGTGGATGTAGGGGCTGAAGAGTTGTTGCATATCGTATGTGGCGCACCTAATGTCCGTACAGGACTGAAAGTAATCGTCGCTACAGTTGGTACTCATTGCCATCCTACGCAAGGCGAACCTTTCAAAATCACCAAATCCAAAATCAGGGGAGAAGTTTCAGAGGGAATGTTATGTGGTGAGGATGAGATAGGTTTGGGTAGCTCACATGCAGGTATTGTTGAGTTGAAAGATGATGCTGAGGTAGGCTCTTTGGTGAAGGATTATTTCAATATCCAGGATGATTATCGCTATGAAATTGGTTTGACACCTAACCGTGCCGATGCGGCCTCACATCTTGGGGTTGCTCGTGATTTAGCCGCATATTTCCGTAAATCCTATACCTTGAATGAGGCTTCTTCATTCAAAGCAACAGATGACTTGCTGACCAAAGTATCGGTTTTGGCTTCAGAAGCTGCGCCACGTTATTCAGGAATCAATATCAGTAATGTGACTGTAACAGATTCACCGGATTGGTTGAAAGAAAAACTGCAAGTCATAGGGATCCGTCCAATCAATAATATTGTTGACATCACCAATTATATCTTACATGATTTAGGTCAACCTTTACATGCGTTTGATGCAGATAAAATTTCTGGTAATGAGGTTGTTGTCCGATTAGCTAAAGAGAATGAATCTTTCATTACTTTAGATGGGGTCGAGCGTAAGTTGTCTTCGGAAGATTTGGTTATTGCTGATGCAGAAAAACCAATGTGTATTGCCGGTGTGTTCGGTGGTGAGCACTCTGGCGTAAGCAACGAAACGAAGAATATCTTCTTGGAGTCTGCTTACTTCAATGCGGTTTCTGTACGTAAAACATCCAAAAGACATACATTAAAAACTGATTCTTCTTTCCGTTTTGAGAGAGGGACTGATCCTGAAATGACGATATATGCATTGCAAAAAGCTGCATTGCTTATACAGGAAATTGCAGGTGGACAGATTGCTTCAGCTGTTACAGATATATATCCGCAACCAGTCAAACCATTTGAATTTACGGTCAATTATGCTAACGTGCAACGTTTAATCGGTAAGGAAATTCCAAAAGAGGAAATCCGTGGTATCATTGCAGCTTTGGGAATTGCTATTGTGAAGGAAGATGAGAAGGATCTTTTGGTGAACGTTCCAGCCTATAAAGTGGATGTGACTCGTGAAGTGGATGTTATTGAAGAGGTATTACGTATCTACGGCTATAACAATATTGAATTAGGGACTCAGATAAAGGCATCCTTAAATACACAAGAAAAACCAGACAAGGAAGTCGTACTGAACCAAATTGCCGATTTGTTGATTGCGAATGGTTATAGAGAGATTCTAAACAACTCGCTGACAAAACTTGCCTTTGCCGATGACGAAAATACGGCTGTGCGTTTAGTGAATCCGTTAAGCTCGGATTTGGACACAATGCGTCAAAATTTGCTTTTCTCAGCATTGACATCGGTGTCTTACAACCAAAAACGTAAAAATCCGAACGCGAAGTATTTTGAATATGGTAAAACGTATTTCAAATCAGAAGAAGGATATACGGAGAAACAGAATTTATCTATTTGTCTAGCTGGAAACGACAGAGAAGAGCACTGGAAGACCAAAACACAGCCTGTTAACTTTTATCATTTGAAAGCCACAGTAGATGCTATTATTCAACGCCTTAACATTTCAGGTTTACAGCTTGTGGAAGCTAATGGAACATACTTTGATTACGGTTTGAGCTATATGAAAGGCCAGAAGGTCTTGGTTACTTTGGGAGCAGTATCATCCGTGAATTTGAAAAAAGCCGATGTGGATGGAAAGGTCTTTTTCGCGCAGTTTGATTGGGATTTGGTTATCAAAGCTATCCGTAAGAATAGCATCAAATACCAAGAAGTTTCTAAGTTTCCTTCAGTACGCCGTGATTTGGCTTTATTGGTGGACGATGCGGTTACTTTTGAGCAGTTGAAAAATATCGCTATTAAGACAGAACGTAAATTGCTCAAAGAGGTTAATATTTTTGATGTTTATAAGGGCGATAAATTGGCAGCAGACAAAAAGTCTTATGCTCTGAGCTTTATCCTTCAGGACGAAGAAAAAACGTTAAATGACAAGCAAATTGATGCAATAATTAAAAAATTAATTCTTAACTTTGAGAAAGAGACAGGAGCTACAATACGTTAGTTCAGCTCCATATAAAGTATAATTGCGAAATATGGCTACACTATCTTCACAAATGAATATCATCGTTGAGAAAACGAGAAATTTGATTCAATTGTGTGAGGCCTTACAAGAGGAAAATGACCTCCTAAAGTTAGAAGTACAATCGTTGCAGGTTGCATTCGAAACCAGTTCGGCGAAAGTACAACAATTGGAGGAAAAGCTTAAAGCTTTGGCAGTTGCGAAATCCTTGGAAGAGTCGGATGTGGATAGGGAAGCAATAAATGAAAAAATACTTGACACAAAACAAAAAATTAACGATTTTGTGCGAGAAATAGACAAATGTATAGGCTTGTTGAAGTAGGTGTAAGAAAGGAAGAAGTAAAAGCCTGTTACGTTATTTAAGCTCAAAAAGCATGGGAGAGATTTCCATAAAGATAAATATCGCAGACCGTGTCTACCCATTGCGGGTAGAGACAGAGGAGGAGGAGATTATCCGCCACGCTGCGAAATTGGTTAATGAAAGAATAAAGGAATTGCAAGATAATTATGCAGTTCGTGATAAGCAGGATTTATTGTCTATGTGTGTATTGCAATATGCTACAGGGATGATAAAGGCTGAACGCAAAGCCCAGCAACATGAAGATGGGGTCGAGCAACAGGTTCATGAATTGGATGCCCTGCTGAACAATTTCTTTAGTAAATAAATATCGTTCTTTTAAGTAGAGCTTTATAACGACGAATTTGCCGCAATTAAATTCGGGTTGTCACTATTTTAAACTTAACGCTTCAATATCACGAGCGAAAACAAGATGTAGGCCATTTTGCGTAAGCCATCTCGGTCATGATCAATTGCTCAATCATGTGTAATGGAAGTTTAATAATACATGGGACCTGTTATATTTAATTGCGGTTTTTTTTTGAAAAAAATGCAAGTAAACAATTAAACGAATAAACAATTAAATAAAAACAACTTAATATAAAAATGGACTTATTAACAACAATTTCAATTATAATTTCGCTTATCGTTGGGGTGGTTATCGGTCGTTTTTTGTTACAACTCGTTTTCAAAAAACAAGAACAATCCGCTAATGAAAAGGCACAACGCATTATCAAAGAGGCTGAACAACAGGCTGAACATCATAAGAAGCAACGCAATTTGGAGGCTAAAGAAAAGTTTCTACAATTGAAGGCTGAACATGAAAAAGAAGTAAACCAACGTAACCAAGCCGTAGCGCAAAAAGAGAATACGATAAAACAGAAAGAGCAATCTCTGAATCAAAAGCTTGAAAGCTTGAATCGGGAGAAGCAGGAGGTTGATAACAAGAGCAAAAAACTGGATCAACTTGTCGAACTGAATGAAAAGAAACGTGATGAAGTTGAGCATTTGAAAAACCAACATATAAAGCAATTGGAGACCATTGCAGGTTTATCTGCTGACGAAGCCAAAGAGCAATTGGTATCTTCTTTACGTGAAGAAGCTCGTTCGCAAGCTATCATGCAGATCAAAGATATTGTAGATGAAGCCAAATTGACCGCTTCCAAAGAAGCTAAAAAGGTGGTTATCCAAACAATTCAGCGTACAGCGACGGAATCGGCTATCGAGAATACAGTTTCTATTTTCAATATCGAGAACGATGAGATTAAAGGACGTGTTATTGGTCGTGAAGGACGTAATATCCGTGCCTTAGAAGCAGCTACAGGAGTGGAAATTATCGTGGATGATACACCGGAAGCGATTATCCTTTCCGGATTCGACCCTGTGCGTCGTGAAATTGCACGTCTTTCCCTACACCGTTTGGTAACGGATGGTCGTATCCACCCTGCACGTATCGAAGAGGTGGTTGCGAAAACACGTAAGCAAATTGAAGATGAAATCGTTGAAATCGGTGAGCGTACCGTTATCGATTTGGGTATACACGGATTGCATCCGGAATTAATCCGTATGGTTGGTCGTATGCGTTACCGTTCGTCTTATGGACAAAACCTGTTGCAACACTCCCGTGAGGTTGCGAACTTTGCCGCTACTATGGCTGCGGAACTGGGCTTAAACGTGAAGCTTGCTAAACGTGCTGGATTATTGCACGATATTGGTAAGGTACCTGATGATAACCCGGAATTGCCACACGCTATTTTAGGTATGCAACTGGCAGAAAAATACAAAGAACATCCAGATGTATGCAATGCTATCGGCGCCCACCACGATGAAATCGAGATGACTTCGATGATTTCACCTGTTGTTCAGGCTTGTGATGCGATTTCTGGTGCTCGTCCGGGTGCCCGTCGCGAAGTGGTGGAAAGCTATATCAAACGATTAAAAGAATTAGAAGAGCTTGCTTTATCTTACCCAGGCGTAGAGAAAACTTTTGCTATCCAGGCAGGACGTGAATTGCGCGTAGTGGTAGAATCGGAGAGAGTTTCGGATGCACAAGCTGAAATTTTAGCGGCAGATATTTCCAACCGTATCCAGACCGAGATGACTTATCCAGGTCAGATTAAAGTGACCGTGATTAGAGAGACAAGATCGGTATCTTATGCCAAATAGGTTAATTCTTTACCGAATATGAATAGAAAGCCTCAAGATGAAAATTTTGGGGCTTTTTTCGTTTCTACAATCCATCGGTAAAAATCACTGGAATCCGTTATTTCTTAAGTAGTTCTTTATACCTATGTTTACCCTTTACAAATAGAAGGAGAATAAAGATGTGCTGTTACATAAGTTATCGGGTTCGGATACTCGTTATATTGGGGTTATTGATAGGTTGTGGAAATAGCACAATGGAAATCCGAGCACAATCTTCTTTACATACCAAGCATGAAAATAGGATACCATTTTTGACGAAGCAGGGGAAATATCAATATGTAGATGAAGATTTAAATGTATTGATTGCCCAAACGTTTAATAATGCGAGCAAATTCACGTCAACTGGTTATGCCGTGGTTCAGAATGAAGCAAAGGAATGTGCAGTAATTGATGGAATGGGTAGGATTGTACAACCTTATGTTAAAAAAGAGATATCGCTTTCAGCGGTAGGAGGGTTTACGCTTATAATGATGCAAGAACCTCATGAAAAGAAAATGCCGATATGGAAATGGGAGTGGAATATCTTTAGTAAGCATATAAAAAAGAGAGCGAATTACGTTAAGGTTGAAACCCGAATTTTGGAAACAGGTCAAGTGCTTGTGAAAGATGATGTTCCATACTTCGATAATGAATATACTTCATACGTCCATGAACTTGATTCTACACATTATATCTGGAATAATAACCTGTATCAACGGTTGAACAAGCGTTTTAAAAAGTTGAAAAGTGATATTGATTTCGTATTGGATAACCATCGGTATATAAAATCGCAGGGCAAAATTTTTGCTATTTATGACGTAGGGAGAGGAGGAAAGGCTGTACATGCGAATCTGACTGGAGTAGATCGTCTTTCCGTTACTTTGTCCGGTGGAACTTTTCTACTGGATTCGATTAATCAAGAACGTTTTCTACCTATTATCCCGAAGCTGTTGAAAGACCCGCAAACAAATCAGATTTATGCCTTTCCACAATATGATAAGCCGTTTCCAAAACAAATCCGACAGGCAACTGCTGATCAACGTAACTTTTTAAAAGAAGTATCTTTGATCTATTCGATTAACAATTCACCGTATTTTATCTTAGGACGTTTTAATTACGATCATGCAGTCTGGGTTTATGATTGGCTATATATCGATGATAAGGGTAATTTGCTACGCGAGATCGATGTACAAGATTTTTTTATCTATGATCAGGTTGGAAATTCTATATGGCCTGATAAGCACATGGTGTTTAAATCGGCTTCATTGCCTAAAGATTGGAAAGTGGGGAAAATCCGACATATTTCTCATGCTGGGGCAGATTTGTATATAGCCGAGATAAAAAAAGGAGAAGAAAAAGCTATGTGGGGGATTTGGAATACAAAAGAAGGTTCTTGGAACTTGTCGCCAGATTATTCTAATATATCTGTTTTGAATGGTGAAAAGCAGATTTTCGCTGTGCGGGATTCCATAGATGAATGCTTCTATCTCTATGATAATATGCGGAAACAACGTATTGGAGAGAGGGGATATGAACACATATCTTCCGATGGTTTAGTAGGTTTGAATAATGGGCAAGGAAAAGAGGTCTATTATATTGACATATTCACAGGGAAGGAGTATCGGGAATAGCATACTATTAGAAACTGCAAACTGATGAACAACTTAATAGGTGCGATATCATCTGTCTGTTCAATATTAGAAGTGCATTAGAGTTTTGATTAAGCGCACCTGCTGTCCAATAAAATCGCTAGTTTTGTAAAAATAGATCAGGTTATGCAAATCCTTGTAGTCGAAGATGATAATCGAATCAGTAACTTTCTAGTCAAAGGGCTGGAAGAGTGTGGGTATTTGGTTACATTATGCAAGGATGCTGAGGAGGTTTTGAAAACTTATGCAAATATTGATTGGGATATCATCATCTTGGATATTATGCTGGCAGGAATGGATGGTATGCAGTTATTGCAAATCTTGCGTTATAAAAAGAATTATTCACCTATACTGATGTTGAGTGCGCTAAATAGTGTGCAAGACAAGGTTTCGGCACTGGATTATGGTGCCGATGACTACCTCACTAAACCTTTTCATTTTGATGAACTGCTTTCACGGATCAAGGCATTGACACGCCGCAGGAAGTATCTACATGAACTTCCTGAAACAGAGCTCCGTTTTGGAAATTTGCAGATTAATGTGGAACAATATAAGGTTAGTGTGAATGGAGAAGAGGTAGAGCTCTCGCCTCGGGAATATAAATTGCTGAATTACCTTGTTGAGAACAGAAACAGAACCGTTGGCCGTGTACAGATTCTGAACGCAGTCTGGGGGATTACCTTCGACAACCACACCAATGTGGTTGATGTCTATATTTCCTATTTAAGGAACAAGATCGAAAAGAACGGCGATAAATATATACATACGGTTAAAGGGGTTGGCTATATGTTTAAGACAGAAGGGTAGCTACTATGAAATTAAAGCATCGTTTGTCATTGTATTCCGTAACGATTTTTACTATCGTTATGTTGCTGTTTTCTGCGGTGATTTATTTTTCTTACTATACCCAAATGGAGAAGAAAGAAAAGGAATCATTGGAAAGTAAATCCTTGCTTGCCGCTATCTATTATCTTGAAAAGGACGAGCTTTCTTTTATGGAGCATACCAATATCCAAAATCAATTGTACAAGGCTATTTCCAGACGTAATATTGCGGTTTTTGATAGTGCAAACCAACAATCGAATGGTGACATGATGTCTGTGATTGATATTTCAATCGACTTTTTGGAACAGGTAAGGCAATCCAAAAATGCGTTTTTCGATACAGAATCTTATTTTTACAACGGTATTTTCTATCATGATAACCAAGGTGATTTTGTTGTTGTTACCCGAGAACCCAAAGAGGATTTTAAGGCGCAGATGTTTTCTCTTTTTAAGATTTTATTGATTGCTTTCTTATTGGGAATTGTTTTTATCTTCTTCTTTTCTCAATACCTCAGTTACATTGCTTACCAACCTATCATACATATTATTAAACAGATTAAGGAAAGAGATACACGGAATTTTAACCAGCCACTGCAACTCTCAAAAACCTACGCTGAAGTAAATGACCTGGTAGAGACCTATAACCATTTTGTGAAACGTATCGCCGATACCTTTCACGTACAGAAAAATTTTATTGACTATGTGTCGCATGAGCTACGTACACCCATAACAGCGTTACTGGGAACACTGGAAGTAACCAAAAATAAATCACGTACAGAAAAAGAATATCGAGATGTTATAGAACAGTTGCAACAGTACACTACGGACTTGCAGGAAACATTAGACAAGATGATGTTACTGTCTGGTGCAAAGACTAATTTCGAGTTTAACGCGTTACGAATCGATGAGGTCGTATGGCAATTGATTGAAAATATGGTTCTCTATCATCAAGCACATTTAGATGTGGATATTCAGGTACAAGACACTAACGTATTGACTGTTAAAGGTAACGATAAATTGCTTGAACTTGCCATTGGCAATATCCTTGAAAATGCCATCAAATATTCAGATAACCAAACGGTAAGGGTCGTCTTGCAGCAGGAGAAAGGATGCTTGTTGATTTCAGTTATGGATAAAGGAATAGGTATTCCCCAAAATGATTTAGCGAATGTCAGACAAAACTTTTATCGCGCAGCCAATACCAAAGGTTTTCAAGGTAAAGGTGTTGGTTTATCGATAGCCAACGTAATTTTTACCCTCCACGGAGTTGAAATGAAGATTACCTCCACCGATAAAGGTACAACCGTGTGTCTGTATTTCTAATGTAATTCTAATTTACTCCAAAATCATCCTTAATACACGAACTGTAGCTTTGCAGAAAAGTTTTAAGGTGAAATATTTATTTGCGATATGTCTTGCCATACTGGCATTTACAGAAGGACGAGGACAGAGTTATAATCTATCACAACTTGAATCCTGTTTCTTGGAGAACAACTATTTGCTGATTGCTGCTCGTTATGAAATCGCGCAGGCAGAAGCTGAAGTGTTGCAGGAAAGACTGTGGACTAACCCTATTTTCACGGTTGATGAAGCTAACCTTTGGTCGAACGCAAGCAGCGAAGTGCTTCCTCCTCTAATCGGAAATTACGGTAAAAAGCAACAGATTTCCGTCGAACTGGAACAGCTAATTGAAACTGCGGGTAAGCGTGGAAAGCGGGTAGCTATTAAGCAACTCGACCAGCAACAGTATGTTTATGCGTTTGAAGAAACGATGCGCGAACTGAAAAAGGAACTGCGTCAAGGGTTCTACCGATTAGCTAACTTGAAGGTTGGTAAAAAGGAGTTGAGTAATGTTATTAGCCTTTTTGAGGAACTGACTCAGCAATATGCCAATCAAAGCCAAAAACAGAATGTTTCATTAGCAGACTACCAAAGAATACAAGCGGAGTTGGTGAGACTCCGTAGAGAATCGCTTTTGTTGGATGAAGGTATAACAGAAGCGATTTCGATTCTTCAGACCATTACAGGCATTCAGGGTTTGTCTGTCGAGGAGCTTGATACTGAGGGGTGTTTTGTAAGTCGCACAGCACGTCTGCCGTTAGATTTATTATCCTTGGTACATCAACAAAATATAGGTTTAAAACAACAGGCTACGGCCGTCAAAAAAGCAGAAAGCCAATTTTCGTTGGAAAAGGCTCGGTCTAAACCTGATCTCACCATGCACCTTGGCTATGACCGTGGCGGAAATATCATGCGTGATTTTATAGGCGTCGGTGTAAGCATGGAATTACCCGTATTCAATCGCAATAAGGGTAATATCCAGGCAGCCAAAGAAAGTATTGATAAAGAAAGGGCTTTTCAATCTGCACTGCGACTGGAAATGGAGACCGCTGTAAAACGTTACAAAGCTCAATTGTTGGCATACGAAAATGCTTTACAAGATTGGCCCATACAAGATTGGACGCAACAGGCAAAGTTGATAGACAACTACCGCAGGCATTTACAGGTGCAACAGATATCGCTGATGGAATTCATCGATTTTGTACAGTCTGCCCGTGAGGCAAAGCAGGCTTTTCTGGACTTATGGGAAAACTATAATCTTACATACGAAGAATTACAATATTTAGTAGGAAACGATTTTTAACGTGATGAAAAGAATAATTGAAATTTTACCTTTTGTCGGTCTATTTTGCTTTTTACAAGCCTGTGAATCAAGCCAAGGACAACAAGAGCGAGTGATAACCAAACAAACATTTTGCCTCAACGATCAGCTTAAAAAAAGCACATCTATCATAGCCTTACATGAGCAACCTATTCAGGAACAACTCACCCTCTCTGGTAAGATAGAGTATGATGAAAACGATATGGTAACCTTTCGTAGTCTTCTAGATGGGGTTGTGGAACAGGTAAAGTTCGAACTGGGTGATCAGGTTCGTAAAGGACAAACCCTGGCAACGATAAAATCCACGCAGATACAAGAATTATATCAGCAGAAACGTCAGCAGGAGAACCAGATCGAACATTTGAAGAAAGGGTTGAAAAGTAAAAAGGAATTGCTTGCGGATGGGCTTGCATCTATGCCTGAGGTGTTGGAAATTGAGCGTGAATTGGAAAATGCACAAATAGAGTTGGCTCGTGTTCAAGAGAACTTACAATTGTATCGTGCTGTAGGAGATGGTTATTTTCAAATTTTAGCACCTAAAGATGGCTATGTTATCCAGAAATCCATTAGTGCAGGACAGATTATCACGGCAGATAGTGAATCTCTGTTCGCTGTTTCTAACCTTAAGGAGGTGTGGGTGATGGTCAATATATATGCCAGCAACCTGAGGCATATTCATGTCGGCGATGAAGTGAAGGTACGTACAATTGCTTATCCAGATACTTTTTATACAGGAAAGATAGATAAAATTTATAATGTCTTTGATGATAATGAACATGTGCTGAAAGCAAGGGTTGTACTCGCCAACCCGAAGCTTGACTTGATGCCGGGATTAAGTGCAGATATTGTTATTAATATGAAAAATAATTTCGGGACTGCTTATGCTATCCCGAACAAGGCCAAAATATTCCATAATAATAAAGAATATATACTGGTCTATAAGGAAGATTGTGACATACAAGCACGTCGGATAAATCCTATTGCGCACAATGAAGAATATACTTTTGTCGCAGAACCAATGTTCGAAGGAGAGAAAATAATCGCGAACAATGCTTTGTTGATTTTTGAAGAGTTGAGTAAAATAACGCAGTAGAGAAATTATAAGTATGAAAAAGATTGTACAAAATATCGTAACCTTCTCTCTACGGAATACCACCTTTGTGCTGTTTGGTGTAATGGTTTTGATTTTTGCAGGGGTTTATGCCCTTAGACACACAGCTATTGAAGCCTTTCCCGATGTAACTAATACCCGAGCACGTATTATTACCCAATGGCCTGGGCGTAGCGCCGAGGAAGTGGAGAAGCTAGTGACCTTACCTATATCCAAAGAAGTGAATAGTATTCCAAGAAAATCGAATGTACGTTCTATCTCACTATTTGGCCTATCGGTCGTGACTGTGCAGTTTGAAGATGATATAGATGATTTCTATGCCCAACAGTATGTGTCCAATAAATTATCGGGAGTTGAACTCCCTGATGGGGCAGAAGCGTCTATAGAGCCTCCTTCTGGAGCAACGGGTGAAATTTTTCGCTATGTTGTAAAGGGAGATCTTCCGTTAAAGGAAATTACCGCCTTACAGGATTGGGTGATAGAGCGGGAATTGCTAGGAGTACCGGGAGTGGCTGATGTTGTAAGTTTTGGTGGAGAAGAGAAGATATATGAGATTAGGATACACCCAACGGAGCTTAAGAATTTCGACTTATCCCCATTGGACGTGTACGAAGCTGTGTCCAAATCCAACATCAATGTAGGTGGGGATGTCATTCAGCAAGGTGACCAAGCTTACGTAGTGCGAGGAGTTGGCTTGTTGGATAAAATGGAAGATATTGGCAATATCACGATTAAGTTGAATGGCTCGGCTCCCGTATTGATTAAAAATGTAGCGGATGTAGTGGTCTCTCATAAACCTAGGTTGGGGCAGGTTGGGTTGAATGAGGAAGATGATTTGATACAGGGTATTGTTATCATGCTTCGAGGCGAAAACCCTTCTAAGGTTGTCAGTCTGTTGAAAGAGAAGATCGAAGAGCTGAACAACCGCGTTCTTCCAGAAGGGGTGAAGATTGAAACGGTCGTGGATAGAACCAAATTGGTGGATAATACAGTGCATACCGTTTCCAAAAACCTGGTGGAAGGTATTTTGTTGGTATCATTGATTGTCTTTATATTTCTATACAATTGGAAGTCTACACTTATTGTAGCTTCTGTAATCCCACTTTCTTTCTTTTTTGCCATCATCATGCTCAAGATTCAAGGTCTACCAGCTAATTTAATCTCTATGGGTTCTTTGGATTTTGGACTGTTGCTTGAGGGAACTTTGGTTATTGTGGAGACCGTTTTTGTCGCCCTGGCAACGCTTTCCCATCGGGTAGGGCCAGCACGTTTTGCGAAGATGAGCAAGCTTGGTGTAATTAAGAAGAGTGCTGGTAGCGTAGCATCTTATATTTTCTTCGCATTGGTCATTCTGATTGTGGCCTTGCTACCTATCTTCTCTTTCCAGAAGGTAGAAGGTAAGATGTTTACTCCCTTGGCATTTACGTTGGGTTATGCATTGCTGGGTTCGCTGGTGTTGAGCTTGACCTATGTCCCGGCAATGTGCAAACTTCTATTTACGAAAAATATGCATGAACGGGAAAATCTTATCACCCGATTCTTCCAACGGTCGGTGTATGGCCTTTTTGCACTTTCTTTTCGCCATAAACGGATTACAATAGCTGTATTCGTGGGGATTTTGATTGTCTGTATAGGACGATTTTTGCATTATGGTTCGGAATTCCTTCCTAAACTTAATGAGGGAGCCATTTACATCAGAGCGACGCTGCCCAATAGTGTTAGTCTTACAGAGTCTACCAGATTGACAAAGGAAATGAAACATATTATGTTGGATAATGTGGAGGAAATCGATTTCATACTAACACAGACAGGGCGTCCGAACGATGGAACAGATCCGACGGGTTTTTTCAATATAGAATTCAACATACAGCTGAAAGATGAGCATGATTGGACTCGTAAAATAACCAAAGAAGAAATAGTTCAAGAGCTACGGGAGCAACTGAACCATTATCCAGGTATCAATTTAGGGTTTAGCCAGCCCATACAGGATAATGTTGAGGAATATGTAGCTGGGGTAAAAAGTGCTTTGGTTATTAAAATATTTGGTGACGAACTCTATGATCTGGAGAAATATGCTGCACAGGTTGCAGAATCTATTGGGAAGGTAAAAGGGATAACGGATATCAATGTGTATAAGAATATAGGACTGCCAGAATTACGTATTCAACTACATGATTCCAAGATGGCGAAATATGGTGTGTTTACATCGGACGTGCAAGCCGTGATTGCTATGACTATAGGAGGGCATTCGGCAACGAAATTCTATGAAGGAGACAGGCAGTTTGATGTTGTGTTGAGGTTTAATGAATCCTATAGAGACACTCCAGAAAAAATAAGGAATATCCTGATACCAACAAGCAATGGTCATGGTATCCCTCTGCAGGAGATTGCTACGGTGAGTTATCAGACTGGCCCTGCTTTTATTTATAGAGAAGGCAATAGCCGTTATATTGGTGTGGGATTTAGTATTGAGGGAAGGGATTTAGGGAGTACCATAGCAGAAGCGAAGGCGGTTGTTGCTCATGAAGTAATCCTGCCGCAAGAGAACCGTATGGAATGGGCGGGAGAGTTTGAAAGCAAAGAGCGAGCTGCTAAACAGTTAGCTCTTGTAGTACCTATTAGTTTAGTGCTTATCCTCTTGCTGCTATACTTTAATTTTGGAAATGTCAAGGATACTTTGGTCTGTTCGTTGACATTGGCCTTTGCCTTTATTGGAGGTTTTACCTCTCTGTGGATTACAGGAACGACTTTCGGGATTTCAGCAGGTATAGGTTTTATCATTTTGTTCGGTGTTGCGACCATTGACGGTATTGTACTGATAGGTGTAATACGTGATAATATCCGGCAGAAGCTACCTTTGTTGGAGGCTATACGAAGTGGTGTAAAAAGCCGGATTCGACCAGTGGTTATGATTGCCTTGATGGGTTCTATGGGGTTGTTGCCTGCAGCTATGTCCACAGGGATGGGCTCAGAGATCCAGAAACCTTTGGCTATTATGATTGTAGGGGGGCTTGTTGTCTGTCTGATACTGAGTTTCACCGTTTTGCCCGTCATTTTTTATTGGATGCATAGAAAGGAAATTTTACATCAGTCCAACCGTGGGGTTTAAGCGATATTCCGTACCTTAGCATCATGAAAAAAAAGGATAAAAAAGTAACTAAGACGCCTGTTTTTGATCGACCTGTTGAGCGTCATTTCTATGAACTGGATAACCTTATTTCAAACAAGAATCGCAGTATTTATGCGGTGTTTTTGACACTTTTATTCTTTGGGGTGATGGGATTAATTTGGATGATTCCATTTCCGCAACTGGCTTTTTTAGAACGGATGAATGCGCAGACCTTTTTGAATTGGGGCTCCTTTTATATTGCTATTATTGTCTATTTATACCTGCGTCTAGCGCCCACACTGTCCTATGCCATGCTGTTTAGCATTGCGATCATGAGCTTTTTTATTGTGCAGTTGGAATACGTGGAGCGTGATGGTGGCCCTGCCGTATGGCTTGTCTCGCTGCTTTTGGCCTTGATAGGCCTTGGTGGGATACTGTTTTTAGGAAGAAACGAAATGAAGCCACTGCAGGGTAAAGATATTTGGCAGCTGGTAACCATTGGACCGATTTGGTTATGGTCAAAGGTATTCGAGCGATTAAAAATAAAATATTAGTACAACATATTTTTCTTTATTACGTTGTCAAAGTATATTGTTAATTGCAAAATACGCATAATATAAACTATTATTGGTTAATTTGTCGTGAGGAATTAATCATAACTTTAACTCATCATAATTTAAAGAACTATGTTAAAAGGATTTTTTAATGTTCCGGCACCAGCGAATGAACCTGTTTATTCATACGCTCCGGGAACGAAAGAAAGAGAATTATTACAGGACGCTGTTGCAGAGGCAAGATCTGTAGAAATTGATATTCCAATGTATATTGGTTCGGAAGAAGTACGTACCGATAATAAAGGTAAGTTAACTCCTCCACATGACCATCAGCATGTATTGGGGTATTACCACAAAGGTGACAAAAGCCATGTAAAAGCTGCTATTGATGCAGCATTAGCGGCAAAAGCTGACTGGGAAGCATTGGCTTGGGAACAACGTGCAGGTATCTTTTTGAAAGCTGCTGAATTGATTTCCACAAAATATCGCTATAAATTAAATGCGGCGACTATGTTGGGACAATCCAAAAACCCTTATCAGGCAGAGATTGATTCCGCTTGTGAAATCGTGGATTTCTTGCGTTTCAATGTTGCCTACATGACGGAGATATACAGCCAACAACCTCCAGCAAACAGTAAAGGTGTTTGGAATCGTGTTGAGCAACGTCCGTTAGAAGGTTTTGTGTTTGCTTTGACACCATTCAACTTTACCGCTATTGCAGGAAACTTACCTACCTGTGTGGCAATGATGGGTAACGTTGTCGTATGGAAACCATCCAATACACAGATATATTCGGCAAATGTATTGATGCAGATTTTTAAAGAGGCAGGATTGCCGGATGGTGTAATCAACTTGATTTATGTTTCCGGTCCGGATGCAGGTGATGTAATCTTCAAGCATCCAGATTTTGCAGGTATTCACTTTACCGGTTCTACCGGCGTATTCCAAGATATCTGGAAAACAATAGGAGAGAATATCCATACGTATAAAACATATCCACGTATTGTAGGCGAGACAGGTGGTAAAGACTTTATACTTGCTCACCCATCAGCAGATTTGAATGTGTTGAATACAGCTTTGGTACGGGGTGCCTTTGAATTCCAGGGTCAGAAATGTTCCGCTGCATCCAGAGCATATATTCCACAGTCCTTGTGGGGCGAATTAAAAGTTATGATGGAAAAAGATATCAAGTCTTTCAAAATCGGTGGTACGGAGGATTTCAGTAATTTTATCAATGCCGTTATCGATGAAAAAGCTTTTGATAAGATTACTAGTTATATAGACCGTGCAAAGCAATCTGCAGATGCCGAGGTTGTCATTGGCGGAGAGTATGATAATTCGAAAGGATATTTCATTCACCCTACGGTTATCTTGGCTAAAACTCCGGACTACGAAACCTTATCGGAAGAGCTATTCGGTCCTGTTTTGACAATTTACGTATATGAAGACGCAAAATGGAATGAGACATTGGAATTGGTGGATAAAACTTCTATCTATGCGTTGACAGGCTCTATCATTTCACAAGACCGTTATGCTATTGCGCAAGCGACCCACGCGTTGCGTAATGCGGCAGGAAACTTCTATATCAATGATAAGTGTACAGGAGCTGTTGTTGGTCAGCAACCATTTGGGGGCGCCAGAGGTTCGGGTACGAACGATAAGGCAGGTTCGATGATTAACTTATTGCGTTGGGTTTCTCCACGTACGATCAAAGAAACGTTTAGTCCTGATACTGACTATAGATATCCATTTTTAGGATAATCGAAAAAAGTATTACGGGCCACTTAATGGCCCGTAATACAATTGAAACAACCAGTTTTATAAAAAGGCTTTTAAATACATGCTTGAGTATGAAGCAGCCAGAAAATAGAAAACCTATTGAGTTCACTGTTCCGGTGTATGGAGATGGAGCATTCTATGTTATGGAAAATAAAGGCGTAAATTTCTACGATTATTACCATAGACATCGGGAATTTCAGATCAGCTACCTGATTAAGGGCAATGCCTCGTTGATGTTGGGTAATCTTTTGCGTCCCTGTGGCCAAGATGAAGTGTTCTTAGTGAAACCTAATGATCCTCACATGTTTATTAAGGAGGAGGGAGTGTCTGAAAATGCTACGGTACATGTCATTCATCTGTTTTTTTCTTTGGAAAAATTGAGACCTTTCTTTGATATGACTGAGATGCAGGCCATTAAAGCCCTATTCTATGACATGGAGACCAGTAAGATGCTGCCTTCAGATTTTACAGGAGATCTGAAAGAACTCTTTTTATCCCTTCATATGGAAGATGGGCCCGAGAAATTGATTCAAGTCTTGTATATATTCAAGAAGATATTAGCCAAAGAGCATCATTTTATTTCTATTTATTCGGGATTGAGCAAGGTGGACTTTCATGATTCAGATGGTCTTCGTATCAATACCGTAATCAAATACGCCATTGATAACTATCGAAAGAATATCACGGTAGATGAAGTATCTGCTCTTATACATATGACACCTACTGCTTTCTGTAAGTTCTTCAAGAAGCATACCAAGAAGACTTTTGTTACTTTTCTAAATGAGATACGTATAGAGAAGGCGTGTCAACTGCTGATAAACAATCGTGTAGAGAATATTTCGGAAGCGGCTTATCAATGTGGGTTTAATACGGCTGTACATTTTAATCGGGTTTTTCGAAACCTGATGAAGGTATCCCCTTCACAGTTTATTTCGGCTCATACCGTTAAAGCTTTTTGATGTTCTTTTTGTTATCCTGACAAAAGGAGGGATCAAGTACGATTTCAAGAAAACTTCCGAAGTTTTCTTGAACTTCGGAAGTCTCTATACAAGTCTATTCTTTAGATGAGCCGGTTCGTTTCAGAATGCTGATAGCTTCATACTTACTGCCATCGTAGTGTGGTGGTTCTAAGGAAAGTTCCGTAGGGTAGGGTTTGTTCTTATCGAAAAAATAGATTTTTGTCATGCTCCCATAATCGTTGGTAGGGAATAAATCAGCACAAGCATCAAAATCTGCATGTGGAATATCGCCAACCGTAACTGCGTAAATACGCAATATTCCTCCCTTATTCTGTTCGTTGCGGACAAATGCCACCTCTTCAAAATCACCTGGCAGATCCTTGATGGAAGGCTGGTTAAAAGATTCCCAAATACCATAAGCTAGAATAACGATAAGACCAATAGCGAACCACCAAAACTTCTTGTTTTTCTTCATTACAGATTAATCGTTATACCTAATAATTTGTAAAATTCTTTCAAGATAGCTTGATGGCCCGGCCAAGCAGGGGAGGTTACAAGGTTGCCGTCTACTATAGCTTGGTCAGCCGGAATGTTTTTCCATGTTCCACCAGCTAATTCTATATCCGGTCCTACGGCTACATAAGCAGTCAACGTTCTTCCGGCCAATACGCGAGCGGTCGTCAACACTTGGATGCCGTGGCAAATGGCTGCAACAGGTTTATTGTGTTCGAAGAAATGCTTGGTAATGGATAGCACCTTGTCATTTAAGCGGATGTATTCTGCCGAACGACCACCAGCAATATACAATCCGTCGTAATCTTCGGGATTTACACTGTCAAAATCCTTATTGATAGCAAAATTATGTCCACGCAATTCTTTGTAGGTCTGGTCGCCTGTGAAATCGTGTACGGCGGTAGGGACGACATCGCCTTTTTTACGGTCTGGTGCGATAGCATCTACTTCTATGCCTACTGAGCCCATTGCCTGAAAAGGCACCATCGCCTCATAATCTTCTACATAATCCCCAACAATTAATAATACTTTCTTTGCCATAGTTGTTCAATTTTAAAAATTAATACTTAATTGTTTTCATTCAATTTAGCCGCTAACAATCGCTTTGTCTTTCTCACTTTTGCTTCCAGTTGGCTGCGATATAGTATAGTAGTAACACCTTTTCCTTCTTCAAAGTTTTCTTGAAACTCTGGGAGACTAAAACTCTCCAAAACTTCTGCACCGTCATAAGGCAATCGATTTACAGCAATATCCAATACGGTTTGCGCTCCCTTTTTGCCATTGGAGGTTGCCATAATGAAAACAGGTTTACCGTTGAAAATCTTGCGTTGCGGTATTCTGGATACCCAATCAGTAATATTCTTATATGCTGCACTGTAGTTTCCATTATGTTCAGCAAGTGAGATAAGTATAAAGTCTGCTTGGTCTATTTTATTTGCGAAATCATAAGCCAGTGACGGTATGCCATTTTCCTTTTCTCTTTCTTTGGAGTATATCGGCATCTCAAAGTCGTTTAAATCCAATACTTCAATGGTATCATTTGCCTCTTTGTAATATTTACTGACACTCGTAACCAGCTTTCGGTTGATGGATTCTGTACTGTTGCTTCCTGCAAATGCTAATATATTCATAGTATAAATTTAGGGAAAATAAGAAATAGAAAAATCGTAGAAATGTCAATGTATGAAAAGAGGAGCTTTACAACTCCTTTCTTAATCTTGCTACGGGAATATTCATCGCCTCACGGTATTTTGCAACGGTACGTCTCGCTATGCTGTACCCCTTTTCTTTTAGAATCTCTGTCAGCTTTTCATCGGCCAAAGGTTTTTTCTTATCCTCATTGGCAATGCATTCTTCCAGGATTTTCTTAACCTCTTTGTTGGATACTTCCTCGCCAGAATCCGTTTGTATCGCTTCCGAGAAAAATGATTTCAATAGGAATGTGCCAAATTCTGTTTGTACATATTTGGAGTTTGCAACCCGAGAAACAGTTGAAATATCCATTTCAATACGGTCGGCTATATCTTTCAATATCATGGGTTTAAGAAGACGCTCGTCACCAGTTAAGAAATATTCGTATTGATATTCCATAATGGCATTCATGGTTTTTAATAATGTTTGCTGCCGTTGCTTAATAGCATCGATAAACCATTTTGCAGAATCCAGTTTTTGTTTGACAAACTGAACAGCTTCTTTCATCTTCTTATCGTTCTTCTCCGCTTTCTCGTAGTGTTCGAACATCTCTTGATACGAGCGGGATACTCTAAGTTCAGGAGCATTTCTACCATTCAACGTTAGGTGAAGTATACCATCATTGTTTGTGATATGAAAATCGGGAATAATGTGTAGTTGTTTTCCTGCCGAAGTACCAGAATCACCCGGTTTGGGGTTAAGCTTCAGAATTTCGTTAATAATATCTTTTAACGTATTCGAATCTACACCCAATTGGCGCTCTATTTTGTCGTAGTGTTTTTTAGTGAACTCATCCAGATAGTTCTCAACGACTTTAATAGCTTGTTGTATAGTTGGATTATGTTGATCTTTCTTACGTAATTGTATAAGTAGACATTCCTGCAAATCGCGCGCACCAATACCTGCAGGTTCAAAGTCCTGAATAACTTTAAGCATGGATTCTACTTCGTCCTCGTTGACAATGACATTCTGTGAGAAAGCCAAATCATCAATCAATGAAAGGATAGGTCGGCGAAGGTAACCGTCATCATCCAAGCTACCAATAATCTGTTGACCGATAAGATAATCCTGATCTGATAAAGCCAACAGTTCCAGTTGATTTTGCAAAAGCTCAAAAAATGAGTCCTGTACTGCGATAGGGATTTCCTTGCGGTCGTCGTCATCATCACTGCCGTAGTTGCTGGAATAATCTTTATAATCGTCTTCTTGTATATACTCGTCCACACTGAACTCATCTTCGAATTCCGAATTGTTATCTTCAAAATTGTCATCCGGATCACGGTCAGGATATTCTTCCACCGGGTCATTCATGTTGGTAAGGCTTCCATCCTCTAAAGCCGGATTTTCTTCCAGCTCTTCTTTTATCCGTGCATCCAATGAGACGGTAGGCACCTGCAACAACTTGATGAATTGTATCTGTTGTGGAGATAGTTTTTGTAGTAATTTCTGTTGTAATGTCTGTTTTAACATGTTTGCCGTGCTAGTCAGGGATAAAAATACTTAAATATATCCAAATAATAAACTTACTTATCTGCATGTACGACGTAAGTGTATAATTTTTGTGGGCAACTGATTATAGGCCTATATTTTAAATGGAATGCTGAAAATGTTAAATTTAGTTAATTTTAAAATCCAACATTTGTTTTTGTATAGTGCATACAAGATTTTAGCAAAACAATTTTCATCTTTACCTCATGTTTAAACGGGTCAAAAATAAATTCCTGCGCTATGGACTGATTGCCATTTATAGCCTTATTCTTTGGGTGTGTGCAGTACAATTAAACTTTCTTTGGTTGTTCGGCTATTCGCCTACGAAAAAGGATATTGTTATGCCAGTGCTGAATATTTCCTCGGAATTGTATACGGCGGATTCAGTGCTGATAGGAAGGTATTTTGAGCAGGACCGAGATCCCGTAGCGTATGATAGTATTTCGCCGAATGTACTGCAGGCATTGATTGCTACAGAAGACGCCCGTTTCTACAAGCATAATGGAGTAGATGTGATTGGTCTGGTATCTGGTGCAGTGTCGACACTACGGGGCGATAAGCGAGGCGGAAGTACTATTACCCAGCAATTAGCTAAAAACTTATATCGAACGCGTTATGCCCAATCGCAAGGTTTGTTGAGCAAGATTCCAGGGGTCAAGATGCTTGTTACCAAATTCAAAGAATGGATGACCGCTTATAAGTTGGAAGGGCGCTATTCCAAAGAAGATATCATTACCATGTATTTGAATACGGTGTCTTTCAGTAACAATGCCTATGGTATAAAGTCCGCTTCGATCAGATATTTCAATAAGCATCCTAAAGATTTGACAGTGCCGGAAGCGGCCGTCTTGATTGGAATGCTCAAGGGGACAACGCTGTACAACCCGATCCGTAATCCGGAAAGAGCAGCAGAGAGACGAAATATAGTGATAGGACAAATG
This sequence comes from Sphingobacterium wenxiniae, assembly GCF_900116225.1. Taxonomy (GTDB): domain Bacteria; phylum Bacteroidota; class Bacteroidia; order Sphingobacteriales; family Sphingobacteriaceae; genus Sphingobacterium; species Sphingobacterium wenxiniae. The sequence continues at coordinate 233,815 of NZ_FOZZ01000001.1, read as the reverse complement.
GAGAAAGAAGGGTATATCAGTAAAGAAGAATATGCAAATTTTTCCAAACAGCCTTTGGTGCTGGATCTGAACAATCAAGAACAACGCATTGCCAACGATTCTTACTTGCGTACGGCTGTAGAAAAATGGTTGGAAAAATGGAGTGAAGAGAATGATATCGATATTTATACTGCAGGGCTGAAGATCTATACTACGATTGACTCCCGTATGCAGAAAATTGCAGAAGAAACAGCTGCAAAGCAGATGAAGGAATTGCAACGACGACTGGATAATACCTGGCGTAATGAGCTTCCTTGGCGAGATAAGCAAGGAAATGTGATTCCGAATTTCTTAGAAGACCGTGCAAAAAAGTTGCCTATATATACAGCCCTGATGGAGAAATACCAAAATGAAGATACGGTGTTCCAAATTCTCCATCAGCCGAAGAAAATGACCGTGTTTACCTGGGACGGAGATGAAGAGGTAGAAATGTCCACTATGGATTCCCTCAAACATTATTTGGCCATGCTGAATAATGGTATGATGTCTATGGAACCTCGTACAGGTGAAATAAAAGTCTGGCTCGGAGGAATTAACCATCAGTACTATAAATTCGACCATGTCAACCAAGCCAAACGACAGGCAGGCTCTACCTTTAAGCCTTTTGTCTATCTGGCGGCACTGGAAAGCGGCATGGCGCCCTGCGATACGTATGAGGATAAACCGGTGAAGATTGAGTTTGTAAATGACAAAGGCGAAAATGAGGTTTGGGAACCCAAAAATGCGGATTGGACATTTTCTCATCGCAATATGTCGCTTCGATGGGCAATGGCTCGTTCTTTAAATACAGTGACGGCACAGATCACCCGGGATATCGGGTGGGATAAAATTGTGGAAACAGCTCATCGGGTGGGAATCGAAAGCCACTTGGAATCTGTTCCTTCTGTAGGTTTGGGGTCTAATGATGTATCAGTCTTTGAAATGGTCAAAGCTTATGCAACATTTATGAACGAAGGAAAAGCGGTAACACCGATTTTGGTTTCCAAGATATTTGACAATAACGGTAAACTGATTGCTGAATTCAAACCGGAGTATAAGCAGGTTGTTGATCCAGAGAATGCATGGCTGATGAGTTACATGCTGCGGGGGACGATGGAAGAACCCGGAGGAACTTCCCAAGCGTTGTGGGAGTGGGATCTATTTCGGAATAATAACCAGATAGGTGGAAAAACAGGAACTTCATCTGATTATGTAGACGGTTGGTATATGGGAGTGACAAAAGATTTGGTAACAGGTGTTTGGGTTGGTTGTGATGAACAAAGCATTCATTTCAAAAACTCACAAACAGGAGAAGGGTCAAAGACCGCTCTGCCGATTTTCGGTCAGTTTATGGAGGCTTTGTATAAACAACCGGAATTAGGGATAGCACAAGGGGAATTTCCCGAGGCTAAAGTGGAAATCAAGAAAAAATACAATTGTCCAAGTCCTCGGATACGGATAGAGGCACCTGTTGACAGTTTACAGGTGGAAGAAGCGGGGCCTGACTTGCCGAGGATAATTCTTCCAACATTGCCTTCAGCAGGAGAGGATCAGGAAGCAACGGAACAGTAAAAAAAGTGTATATTTAGAGCAAACTAATCTGTAATTATGGATATGGGTAAATTATCGTTTATTATGAAGTCATGTTTCTTGGCTATATGTGTGGCTATTTTCATGCTGCCCAATATGGTTTTTGCGCAGTATTTTGGACAGAACAAGATGCGTTATAAGAAACTGAATTTTGAAGTTCGGCAAACGCCGCATTTTGAGATGTATAGTTACTTGAAAAATGACAGCATGGTCAATTGGTTGGCAAAGGAAGCCGAAGTGTGGTATGGCATGCATCAGCAGGTTTTTCAAGATACTTTTCTTCGTAAAAATCCACTTGTTATCTATAATAACCATCCCGAATTCCAACAGACGACAACAATTTCCGGTGAGATATCAGTAGGTACAGGAGGTGTGACGGAAGCATTCAAACAACGTGTGGTAATGCCTGTTATGCAGATTAACCAACAGACTCGCCACGTCTTGGGGCACGAATTAGTGCATGCTTTCCAATACCGTATTTTGATGGAAGGTAAGGACACCACTCGTTTAGAAAGTGTTGCTAATATTCCATTGTGGATGGTTGAGGGGATGGCGGAGTATCTGTCTATCGGTAAGAAAGATGCCTTTACTGCGATGTGGATGCGTGATGCATATGCTCGCCAGGATATTCCTTCGTTAAAACAATTGACCGAGCAATCTTATGATTATTTCCCATACCGTTACGGACAGGCATTTTGGGCCTATGTGGGGGCGACTTATGGCGATACGGTGATTATGCCGTTGTTTATGGAAACCGCAAAATACGGCTATGAATTTGCCATGCGCCGTGTGTTCGGTTATGATGCACAAACGATGTCTACCTTGTGGCGCAACAGCATGGAATCGACTTTCCGAAGCTTAAACAAAGACACCACTTCCCGACCAATCGGACAGGCGCTGATTACCTCGAAGAATGCCGGGCGTATGAATGTTTCGCCGGCGATTTCTCCCGATGGGCGTTACGTGGCATTTATGTCTGAAAAAGACCTGTTCGGCATAGATCTTTTCTTGGCAGATGCCAGTACTGGACGGATTATCCGGAAACTGGGTAGTCGAACGACCAATAAGGATATTGATGAATTCAGCTTTTTGGAATCTGCTGGTGATTTTTCGCCGGATGGAAGACGGTTTGCCTTTAGTGTGTTCAGCGAAGGGAAAAACAAACTGATGACGCTGGATGTGGAAACAGGAAAAACACTGTCGGTAGAGGCAATGGGCGATATTGTGGAATTTACCAATATTACGTTTGCTCCTGACGGCGATCGTGTGGCGTTTTCAGGGTTGAGAGAAGGGCAAAGCGATATTTATATTTATAATCTGCGAACGAAAGAACTTCTACAATTGACCAATGACAAGTACTCTGATTTTCAGCCAAGTTTTTCACCAGATGGAAAGACACTTGTATTCAGTACAGACCGTGTGTCATTGGAAAGCAGTTCTCGTTCAGTAGATATTCCGCTGAGTTTGGCTGTAATCGATTTGGAAAGTAGGGCGATAGAAAACATTGCTGTATTTCCTGGAGCAAACAATCTGAACCCACATTTTTCAGGAGATGGTCGGACCATCTACTTCCTGTCAAATGGAGATGGATTCCGGAATATGTTCCGCTATTCGTTGGATAATGGAATGGTCGAGCAGATGACGGATTTCTTTACCGGGATAAGTGGTATTACCGAATACTCGCCTGCGATGAGCATTTCTGGTGGAGATGATATTGTGTATTCTTATTTTAAAGGTAATCAATACAATATATACAAAGCCCATGCATCGGATTTTGAAGCAAAGCCAATTGATGCGAGCGTGTCTGATTTTACAGCAGCGATGTTGCCGCCAAATATAAACCGTGGTGTGAATGTCGTCAATACCAATCTACAGAACTTTAATGTATATGGACGTATTGGCGAGGGACAAATTAATACGGTTCCTTATCGTTCGAAGTTCAAGCTGGATTATTTGGCTAATTCGGGCGTAGGGATGACGGTAGGTTCAAGGTATGGTGCAGGAATGGCAGGTGGTATATTTGGTATTTTCTCAGATATATTAGGCTATAACCAAATCTATTCTACCTTGAACATCAATGGTCAGGTACAGGATTTTGGTGGGCAGATCGCTTACATCAATCAGAAAAGCCGTTGGAACTGGGGAGGTTCATTTTCCCACATTCCATACCGAACAGGTTTTAGATCCTATGCGATGGAAGATTTGGGAAGAGGCGGTGAGGAACCTGTAGTCAATGATTATCTCATTCGTCAGTTTGAGACGCAGTTAGATGCCTTTATAGCTTATCCTTTCAACCGCCATCATCGGTTTGAGGTCGGTGGTGCATTGGCACGCTATGGTTATAGTGTTGAAAAATGGCGTCAGCCTTACTATAGTTATGGTTATGTCGAACGCATCAAGTTGTCTAATGAAGAAGCCAGTGCACTTGGTTTCGGGAATTTGGATCCCTTGATGTTGCAACAGGTTAGCGCTTCTTTTGTGGGCGATAATTCTATCTTTGGTTTGGCAGCCCCATTACAAGGATTTCGCTATCGTCTTGCTGCCGGGCAATATATGGGCGATTTGAGCTTCACGACATATACTGTCGATCTGCGGAGATACCTGCGCTTTAAGCCGGTGACCGTGGCCGCACGTGTGTATTCATATATCCGTTCAGGAGGTGATGAGAACCGTTTGCGCGGTAATTATATTGGTTATCCATTCTTTGTGCGCGGTTATGATAATCTAAGCCGGGACAGAGTAGGAGACATTTCTTTCAATGACTTGATGGGATCACGGGTTGCGGTAGGAAACTTTGAGCTCCGTTTGCCGTTTACCGGACCGGAGAAACTGGCAGCTGTTAAATCCGATTTCTTGTTTTCAGACCTCAACCTGTTCTTTGATGCCGGATTGGCGTGGAATGGTGGAAATAAAATTGTAGGAAACTTGGACAAAAAACCTTTGGTGCCACAATATTATGAAGATGGGAGTCCCGTTATGGATCAAAATAATCAGCAGGTTATGGGATATGACACGAATTATCGTGTGCCTATATTCAGTGCGGGGGTATCGCTTCGCGTGAATCTGTTTGGTGCGATGATATTAGAACCTTATTATGCTATTCCTTTTGTATCCTCCCGTACGAAGTTTGGAACATTCGGATTAAACTTTATGCCGGGCTGGTAGTCCAACATAGACAAAGTGCGGTTGATGTAGTAGAGAGGTGGATAAGGTTGTTAAGGTCGTTGTTTCGCTAAGAGGCGTAAACAACGACTTTTTTTTGTGCAGGCTGGGTGTGGGCAGCGTGTAGATTGAGCCAGTTCGGGTTTTTTAGGCGAACAAGCCGCTCACGTTGCATGCGGGTGAACTGCAGTATTTGGACTTTGCGGCGCTGGGCTTCTTCAAATGTGTCAAATTCTTCGACATGCACAACGTTGTTGAGCTTAGCAATCTGGGTAAACATGACCGAAGCAGCATCTTTTATTTCCTGCATTCTCGTATTTAAGTCTTTGCAGTATCCTGCTTCCAGATACGTACGGTTGCTGTCTGTGATGATATAAACAATGTGCTTTTCCATGTTTTTTACGTTTTTATACTAACATATTTGGTTGTTTCAACCTTTATTACTAATTTTATTGGCACAATATTACTAATAAGTTTAGTATTTAAAAATTTTATTTGAAATTTTATGTCAAACATAGCTTCAAACCTTAAATTCTTAAGGAAGAAAAAAGGATTAACTCAACAGCAGTTTGCTGATGTCATGGAGATTAAAAGGGCGTCTGTGGGGGCGTATGAAGAGGATAGAGCCGAGCCCAAATATGAACTATTAAAGAAGATAGCTTCTTATTACGATTTAACCATGGATGAGTTGGCGCATGATGTGATTGATGAGAAATGGCGTCCTACACCGAAAAGCAATGCTTCTAACCTTCGTATACTGAGTGTAACGGTAGATGGTGACGATCGTGAGAATATCGAATTAGTGCCGGTGAAAGCCAGTGCCGGATATTTGAATGGCTATGGCGATCCGGAATATGTCGCGGAATTACCGAAATTTTCCTTGCCTATGTTTAACCAAGGTACTTATCGGGCATTTGAAATAAAAGGGGATTCCATGTTGCCGCTTCCGTCCGGGAGTATTGTCATCGGTGAATATGTCGAAAACTGGCATAATATTAAGCCTGGACAAACCTATGTTGTTATTTCCAAAGAAGATGGCGTGGTTTATAAACGAATAGCCTTTAAGTTTAAAGAAGATAAGGGATTGAAGCTTGTTTCTGATAATAAAGTCTACGAGCCGTATTGGGTTGCTGCCGATGACATCCTTGAAGTCTGGAAGGCGAAGGCGTTCATCAGCACAGAACTTCCTGAACCAACTCCTGAACCGACAATGGAAACATTAACCAACATGATGGCACAGATGCAGAAACAAATTAACGCTGTTGTAGACAATAAATAACAGTGATTTGCTTGTTTGAAAAAAAGTTTGTACCTTTGTACTATCTGAATAAGAGGGGGCATGTTATGCCCCCTTTTTTAATTCTTTGTCGAAATTTAATATGCAAGTAGAAGCAAGAGTTCGTGAATTAGTTGAGGAGAAAATCGCCGATAGGGAAGATTTATTCATCGTTCGCATCAAAATGCACAATAACGGTGTGTTGGAAATTTTAGTGGACGGCGATCAGGGTATTGCCATTGCCGATTGTGTGCAGATTAGCCGTCACGTTGGTTTTCACTTGGAAGAGGAAAATGTCATCGATAGGGCATACCGTCTGGAGGTATCATCTCCGGGTATTGATACGCCACTATTATCACATAGGCAATACTATAAAAATATCGGACGCGAGGTGCGGGTAAAGACAACCGAGACCGATAAGCGCGAAGGTAAATTGATAGCCCTTACTGAGCAAGGCATTACTATCGAAGAAAAAGTAAAAGAAAAAGGGAAAAAAGCTACTTTGCAAACGGCTGAAATCCCATTTGAACATATCGTAGAAACTAAGGTGTTAATTTCATTTAAATAAAAATGAGCAGCAATATCAATTTGATTGACTCTTTTCAAGAGTTTAAGGAATTTAAAAACATTGACCGCCCCACGGTGATTACTGTATTGGAAGAGGTATTCCGCAGTATGATACGTAAGCGTTTTGGTACAGATGAGAATGTGGACGTTATCGTTAACCCCGATAATGGTGACTTGGAAATCTGGAGAACACGTGTGGTGATGGAGGATGGCTTTTCTGAAGATGATGATTTGGAGATAGAGTTGTCGGAAGTGCATCAGTATGACGCGGATTTAGAAGTAGGTGACGATTATATCGAGCAGATTACTTTAGAAAGCTTCGGTCGTCGTGCTATTTTGGCCGCTCGCCAGACGTTGGTTTCCAAAATCCTTGAATTGGAGAAAGACGAAGTTTTCAAAAAATACAAAGACCGTGAAGGAGAATTGGTAGTCGGAGAGGTTTACCAAATCTGGAAAAAGGAAATCCTTGTATTGGATGAAGACGGGAACGAATTGATATTGCCGAAAACGGAGCAAATCCCTGCCGATTATTTCAAAAAAGGAGATAGTATCCGTGCGGTAGTCCACAAAGTGGATATGAACAATAATAACCCGAAAATTATCATTTCGCGTACAGCGCCGGAATTCCTTCAACGTTTGTTTGAATTGGAGGTGCCTGAGATTTTTGATGGCTTGATTACTATCAAGAAGATTGTTCGTGAACCGGGAGAACGTGCTAAGGTTGCAGTTGAGTCTTATGACGACCGTATTGATCCAGTAGGGGCGTGTGTAGGTATGAAAGGCTCGCGTATCCACGGTATCGTTCGCGAATTGCGCAATGAGAACATCGACGTGATTAACTTTACGCACAACAATTCCTTGTACATTACCCGTGCATTGAGCCCTGCACGTATCTCATCGATCAAAATTGACGATGAAAATAAAACAGCAGCTGTTTATCTGAAACCAGATCAAGTGTCATTGGCAATTGGTCGCGGTGGACACAACATCAAGTTGGCAGGTAAATTGACAGGATACGAAATCGATGTATACCGTGAAAACGATGAAGTAGAGGAGGATGTGGATATCGAAGAATTTGCAGATGAAATCGATGGCTGGATCATCGATGAGCTGAAACGCGTTGGTTTGGATTCTGCTAAATCAGTATTGGCACTTACGGAATCAGAACTTGTAAGACGTACTGATTTAGAAGAAGATACTATCCGTGAGCTTGTTCGAATCCTACAAGCAGAATTTGAATAAGATTTTGCTTAGCAAAGCACTGAAAAAACAATTGTTGTTAAATTGTTTTTTCAGTGTAAAAAAACATATTTTTGTAAGACTATAATATAATAGAAGGTAAATAATAAATGACAGAAGGAAAGAGCATAAACTTGCTAAAAGCAGCAAAAGAACTTAACATTGGGATAGGTACGGCTGTTGACTTCTTAGGTAAGAAAGGCTTTGAAGTCGATTCAAAACCTAACACTAAGTTGTCAGCGGACATGTATGCTGTTCTATTAAAAGAATTTCAAGGAGACAAAATCGTCAAAGACGAAGCGAAGCAGATTGTTATCGGTAAAATTCGTCGCGAAGAGTCGGCTGCTGGAACAGGTGGTGCCAATCCTACTGAATTTAAAGAAGACTTCGTAGAAGACCGTCCTGCTGAGACACAAGAAATTCTTGTAAAAGATACTACTGCTCCAGAAACACCATCACCTATTGAAAAAGAGGTAAAGGAAGAAGCTCCGAAAAAAGAAGATAGCCCACTAAAAGTTGTGGGTAAGATCGATTTGGATAGCTTGAATAGAGGCAAAAGTAAAAAAACAGCAGAGCAGGCTCCTGTAGCACCTGTTGCAGAAGAGAAAAAAGAAGAAGAGGTAAAGCCTACTTCAAAACCTGTTAAAAAAGAAGAAATAAAACCAACTGAAGTTGTCGCAGAACCGAAAGTAGAAACACCGAAAGTTGCTGAGCCAGTAAAGGTTGAAAAAGTAGAAGAACAACAGGCAAAACCTGAAAAAGAACAACCTGTACAGGCTCCTGTAGAAGAATCCTCTTCTAAGGTGGAAGCCAAAAAAGAATCCGTGGAAAAAGTAAAACCTGAACCACAGCAAAAAGTAGTTGAAGCAGAGCCACAAGATGCTGTAATCCGTGCGCGTTCGGAAACGTTGGCGGGACCAAAAGTTGTTGGGAAAATCCAACTTCCTGTAGAACGTTCGAACAAACCGGTTGCGTCTTCGTCGAATGCTACTGGCAACGACAATAAGCGTAAGCGTAAAAGAACAAATAAAAACCCAAATAATCCTGTTAGCTCAAATACTACCGATGGTGGACAAAACAGAGGTGGTCAGGATAACAGAGGTGGGTTCAATAAAGGGGGCGGAGGCCAGCAAGGAAACCGTGCCGGCGGAGGTCATCACGCTAATCGCCCAGCTGGGGGTCGTCATGACCATAAAGGTAAAGGTCGCCAGCAGGAAACTCCGAAGGAAGAACCTTCAGAAAAAGAAATACAAGACCAAATCAAAGCTACTTTGGCTCGTTTGAGCGGAGCTGGTAAATCAGGTAAATTTGCACAGCGTGCTAAACTGCGCCGTCAAAAACGTGATGATATAGCCCTTTCAGCTGAAGAAGCAGCAATGGAAGAAGCAGCACAATCCAAAATCCTAAAAGTAACGGAATTCGTTACGGCCAATGAATTGGCAAACTTGATGGATGTACAGGTCACACAGATTATCTCGACCTGTATGAGTTTGGGTATGTTTGTGTCTATCAACCAACGTTTGGATGCTGAGACATTGACCATTGTAGCAGATGAATTTGGCTATCAAATAGAATTTATCAAACCGGAGGATGAAGAAGTCACTGAACTGGAAGAACCGGATACAGAAGAAAACTTAGTTCCTCGTGCACCTATCGTAACGGTGATGGGACACGTTGACCACGGTAAAACATCCTTGCTTGACTACATTCGTAAAGCGAATGTAACCAAAGGTGAAGCCGGAGGTATCACGCAGCACATCGGTGCCTACGCGGTGAAATTGGATGATGGTCGCCAGATTACGTTCTTAGATACCCCAGGTCACGAAGCCTTTACAGCGATGCGTGCCCGTGGTGCGAAGGTAACGGATATTGTTATTATCGTTATTGCAGCAGATGACGCGGTGATGCCACAAACAAGAGAGGCAATTAACCACGCGCAGGCAGCAGGCTCGCCGATTGTATTTGCCTTTACTAAGGTGGATAAACCGGGAGCAAATGCTGATAGAATCCGTGAGCAACTTTCTGCTATGAATATCTTGGTGGAAGATTGGGGCGGTAAATACCAAGCGCAGGAAATCTCGGCAAAAACAGGTGAAAACGTAGATCTTCTCTTAGAGAAAGTCTTGTTGGAAGCAGAATTATTGGAGCTGAAAGCCGATCCTAAAAAACGTGCTGTAGGTTCTGTAATTGAAGCAGCATTGGATAAAGGTCGTGGTATCGTGACAACGGTATTGGTACAAGGTGGTACATTACGTGTTGGTGATCCAATCTTGGCTGGTTCTCATTCCGGTAAAGTAAAAGCTTTGACCAATGAGCGTGGAGAGCGCGTGAAAGAGGCTGGCCCATCTGTTCCGGTACAGATCTTGGGTATGTCCGGTGCGCCAACGGCAGGTGATAAGTTGTATGTATTAGAAAGTGAATCCGAAGCACGTCAGGTTGCCAACAAACGCTTGCAATTACAGCGTGAGCAAGGTATGCGTGCTACGAAACATATTACTTTGGATGAAATCGGTCGTCGTTTGGCAATCGGTAACTTTAAAGAGCTTAACGTTATCGTGAAAGGTGATGTGGATGGTTCTATCGAGGCCTTGTCCGACTCTTTATTGAAACTGTCGACAGATGAAATCCAAGTGAACATTATCCACAAATCAGTGGGTGCTATTTCCGAGTCCGATGTATTGTTAGCTTCGGCTTCTGATGCGATTATTATCGGTTTCCAGGTTCGTCCTACACAAGGTGCAAGAAAACTGGCTGAGCAAGAGCAAATCGATGTTCGTCTGTACTCTATCATCTATGACGCTATCGAGGAATTGAAATCGGCTATGGAAGGTATGTTGGCACCTAAATTCGAAGAGAAAATTGTTGCCGAAGTGGAAATTCGCGAGACATTCAAGATTTCCAAGGTCGGAACAATTGCCGGATGTATGGTTCGTGAAGGTAAAATCAACCGTAATAACGATATTCGCGTAATCCGTGAGGGTGTTGTTATCCATACCGGTAAGCTGGCTTCCTTAAAACGTTTCAAAGACGATGTGAAAGAGGTCGCACAAGGTTACGAATGTGGTTTGAATATTGACCGCTTTAACGATATACAAGTAGGTGATATTGTGGAAGCATACGAACAAGTAGAAGTAAAACGTAAATTGTAGTGAGATGCGCGTATTGAGATACGAGATAGTAGACATCTGAACTTAGATAGTAGAGATCCCGGCAGTAGCTTATTGCCGGGATTTTTAATTTTTATTTTTTACTTTAGTATATGTACAAATTTGAGATTACCGACATTTTATATCAACCCAATGACAATGTTACGATTAGCTTTAAAGATTTGTCAGGGAACTATCCAAAACCTAAGGCCGGTCAATTTTTAACTTTATCCTTTACATTTGGCGAACGGGAAGTAAGACGTTCGTATTCCTTTAGTTCTTCGCCAGCGGTAGATGAGCCCTTGGCAATTACGGTAAAACGGGTCGATAATGGTGAGATTTCACGTTTGCTGCACCATAAAGTCAAAGTAGGAGATACTATTGATGTATTAGAACCGCAAGGCTTATTTTATTACGAACCTGAGCAGGAGGCCGAGCGTACGATATTCCTTTTTGCTGCAGGCGTAGGAATTACACCGCTTTATGCGATGCTTAAGACCGCTTTGGTTGCTGAAAAGAAAACTAAAATCGTTTTGGTTTATAGCAATGGTTCTAAGGAACGCACATTGTTTTATGAGGAACTTAACGCATGGCAAACGAAGTATCCCGAACGCTTGGAAATTGTGTGGATATTCTCCAATTCCAAAAATCTGCTTCATGCCCGTCTAAACCGGGAATACCTTATCCGTATTGTACAACAACATTTGCCGGAAAATAGAGCAGCTATATTTTATACCTGTGGTCCTGTGTTTTATATGGATTTGGTGCGCTTTACCTTATTAGGTATGGGATTTCCGGATACGGATATCCGCAAAGAAACTTTTCATTTTCCAGAAGAGGAAGAAGACGATGATGAAAGGGAAGAAGAAGAGGTGGATATGAGTGCTTATGATATTACATTAAAATTTCAAGGAGAAACCTATCCATTAACCATTCCTTATAATAAGACCGTGCTGGATGTGGGACTAGAGCATAAGATTAAGTTACCTTATTCCTGCAAATCTGGGATGTGCAGCACCTGTATGTCGCAATGTACAGTCGGTTCTGTGCGTATGGATTATAACGAGGTGCTGACTGACAGGGAAGTAGAAAACGGTCGCTGTCTGATCTGTGTGTCTCACCCTTTAGAAGAGGGGACTGTAATAGAAGTTATGTAAAAAAAACTATAAAATGGTAGAAGTTGAATTGACAAAACCAACAGAAGAGAAGCAGATATTGAAAAAAGAGCTGGTTGGTAAGGTTCTAATCTTTTTTTTAGGTGTTTTGCTTCTTGCAGGGTGTTCACCAAGACTACGCACAACTGGTGGGGAAATGCGAGAGAGAGGAAACGCTTCTTATTATGGAGATAAATTTCACGGAAGAGCAACGGCTAGTGGCGAACGGTTCAATCAAAATGCTTTGACCGCCGCACATAGGACGCTCCCTTTTGGCACCAAGGTGACCGTAACGAACCTGAAGAATGGCAAGAAGGTGGTTGTGAAGATTAACGATAGAGGACCGTTCTCTAAATCAAGAGTGATCGACCTATCTAAAGAGGCTGCTAAAAAAATAGGGATGATTCAAGCAGGAATTGTACCTGTGGAATTACAATATAACAAAGGAAGAGCTTCTGTGGGTAAAAAAATCAAGACGAAGAAAATACGAAAGTAAAATTTGTAATTGATTACTGATTATAATAAAAATATACCGAGGATTTATTTCGACAATTGTCGATTCTTCCCATCCCACAGCCTTTCCGTCCCTCGCCGGGACAAGGCATTCCTTTTTGTAGGGCAAAAAGGAATCAAAAACCCTTTGTCCCATCCGAGGTGGCCTCTCGCACAATTCCATCCCACACAAAGGAAATACCTCACAAGGCTGAAACAACTGTCCGAAGCTTTTTGGATAGCTTCGGACAATAGTTTCCATGCCTTTCCCCTCCCCACACTCCCTTGGTATTTCCATTGTCTTTCCGCCACTTGGATGGAACGGAGAAACGCTTTAGCGCCTTTGCCGTGTGTACTCAAACCTATTCGCACCCCCCGTTTTATTGAAGACTTCCGAAGTTTGCCAAACTTCGGAAGTCTAAACTGTACTCGCACAAACCACTCTTTAACAGAAAGTGTCGCCTTAAACTATTCTCGATGCAGGATAAGTGCGGGGATGTGGGACGCATCAAAAGTTTTGACCATGTAGGAAGATGTTTTTTTGCACTCTCCATCTGGTCAAAGCTTTTCCGCGACGATTTTTGGGTACTTTTTCTAAAAAAGTACCATGCCTGTCCGGCATAGAGGACAAAAGCTAACTAATAAAATCCTCCATTTTACCTCAACACAAATCCCATTAAAAAAATTATAGAACATTTAACCTGTTTAGTGAATGAAAATAATGACGAGTTTTCGATGATTTTATCTTACTCCTGTATCTCACTTCCATTTTTATCTTCAATTCCGTATCTTTAGGCAAATTTTAAAATTAGCGTATGCAACGCGCGCGCTGATTTATTCATTGAACATTAAGAAATATTTCAATAGAAAACTATGTCATCCAAAATCATTTACACTAAAACAGATGAAGCGCCTCTGTTGGCGACCTATTCGTTTTTACCTATTGTACAGGCCTTTGCTAAGACTGCTGATATTGATGTTGAATTAAAAGATATTTCCTTAGCCGGACGTATCTTGGCCAACTTTAATGACTACCTATCGCCGGAACAACAGACGGTAGATGCCTTGGCTGAATTAGGACAATTGGCTACAACCCCAGAAGCAAATATCATCAAATTGCCCAATATTTCGGCGTCTATTCCGCAGTTGAAAGCCGCGATTGCTGAATTACAGAAAGCAGGCTATAACGTGCCAAACTATCCGGATAGCCCGGAGAACGAGGACGAAGAAACTATTAAAACGACTTACGCAAAAGTATTAGGCTCAGCAGTAAATCCTGTTTTGCGTGAAGGTAACTCAGATCGTAGAGCGCCAAAAGCAGTTAAAAACTACGCCAAAGCTAACCCACACAGCATGGGTGCCTGGTCTGCAGATAGCAAAACCGAGGTAGCTTCCATGAGTGAAGGAGATTTTTATGGTACAGAGAAATCAATCACTGTAGAAGGCGATACGCAATTCAAAATTGAGTTTGTGGGTGCAGATGGCTCAGTTAAAGAATTGAAAGGCTTAGCCAACTTAAAAGCAGGCGAGGTAATCGATTCATCCGTTATGAGCGTATCAAAGCTAAAAGATTTTGTTGCGCAGGCTATTCAAGAGGCAAAAGAAGCAGGCGTATTGTTGTCTGCACACTTGAAGGCTACCATGATGAAAGTTTCCGACCCTATTATCTTTGGAGCAATTGTAGAAGTGTATTTCAAAGATGTTTTTGCTCAATATGGAGCGCTTTTCAAAGAGCTTGGTATCAATAAAAATAACGGTTTGGGTGAGGTTTATGCGAAAATTGCAGGGCATGCCAAAGAAGCTGAAGTCAAAGCTGCTATCGAAGCTGCCATCGAGAATGGTCCTGATCTGGCAATGGTCAATTCTGATAAAGGTATTACCAACTTGCATGTACCTTCAGATGTTATCGTTGATGCATCTATGCCAGCTATGATTCGTACATCCGGACAGATGTGGAACAAAGAAGGTAAGCAGCAGGACACTATTGCTATTATTCCTGACCGTTGCTATGCAGGTGTATACGCTACGGTAATTGCTGACTGTAAAGCCAACGGAGCTTACGATCCTAAAACGATGGGTTCAGTACCTAACGTGGGATTGATGGCGCAGAAAGCCGAGGAATACGGATCACACGATAAAACTTTCCAAGCGACGGCTAAAGGTACTATCCGTGTGGTAGATGCTACAGGCAATGTATTTATGGAGCAAGCAGTAGAAGAGGGAGATATCTTCCGCATGTGCCAAACCAAAGATGCACCTATCCAAGATTGGGTTAAATTGGCCGTTAACCGTGCTCGTTTATCCGATACACCTGCAGTATTCTGGTTGGATGAAAACCGTGCGCATGACCGAGAGATTATCAAAAAAGTAAATAAATACCTTCCAGCGTTTGATACAACTGGTTTAGATATTCGCATTCTGTCACCAGTTGAGGCTACGCAATTCTCAATTGACCGTATCCGCAAAGGTGAGGATACTATCTCCGTAACAGGAAACGTATTGCGTGATTATTTAACGGATTTATTCCCGATTTTAGAATTAGGAACATCCGCGAAAATGCTTTCTATTGTGCCTTTGATGAATGGTGGTGGATTGTTTGAAACGGGTGCTGGTGGTTCTGCGCCTAAGCACGTAGAACAGTTTGTAACGGAAGGTTACTTACGTTGGGATTCGTTGGGTGAATTCTTGGCACTGCAAGCGTCTTTAGAACATTTAGCGCAGACGCAAAACAATGTGAAAGCACAAGTGTTGGCTGATGCATTGGATGAAGCGAACGCATTGTTCTTAGCGAATGATAAATCGCCAGCACGCCGTGTAGGTCAGATTGATAACCGTGGGTCGCATTTTTACTTAACGCTGTACTGGGCACAGGAATTGGCAAAACAAACCAAAGACGCAGATCTTGCAGCTAAATTCAAAGGTTTAGCCGATACACTTACAGCTGCTGAAGCGAAAATCAACGAGGAGCTGATTGGAGCACAAGGTAAAGCGCAAGAGATTGGTGGATATTATTTCCCGAAAGATGAATTAGCTACTAAAGCTATGCGTCCTTCGGAAACTTTAAATAATGCTATCGCTTCATTGTAAGGTATAGCGTTTATATAAAAAATCCCGATGTGGTAGCATCGGGATTTTTTATATCCTGTAGGGGTTGTCTAGAGAGCTAAACATCATCGTCATTGCGAGGTAACGAAGTCCCGCCTGAGGCGGGAATGATGTCAAAAACGCAGATTGCTTTGTCGCTACGCTTCTCGCAATGACGCGTTTTTGCGGTTTACGAACCTTTTTAGATACCTTCTTCTTTTTGTCATCTCGCCATAGCCGAGGCATAGTTAAAGACTATATAGTAATATGATATTCGGAACAGATCCCTCGTATCTTCGGTATGACAATTTAATTCAATTGACTATTTTCATCCAGGTCATCATGCTGTGCCAATAAACCGCGTGAAGCTGGACTTAAGATTTTCGTTTTGGCAGCATATTGAGCGTTATTCGCATAGATGTATAATAATGTGCCATCTTTAATGGTATTGATGATGGGCTTGGTTACGTTGCGAGGTAGGGCAGGACATCCGTAGCTTCTTCCTAACCTCCCTGTAGACCGGATAACGTCCTCACTACAATAATCAGCACCGTGAATAACGACAGCCCTCGCTTTTGCCTGATCATTGATTCCCTTTTCCAATCCTTCCAACCGCAAAGAATAGCCATTACCTCCTTGATAGGTATTTTCCGTATAATAAAATCCTAATGAGCTTTGAAAAGAACCATGGCGATTGGAAAACGAGGTCGCATATTTTTCACCTGAATTCCTACCATGCGATACAATGGTATGGTAAAGCACTTTTTGGTTTTTCATATCAATGACTACCATTCTTTTATCCGTAGAAGGTAAGGTGAAGTCAATAACCGTCAGAATATTTTTGTTCTTGGGGTTGAGTGTATAATAGCCCTGCAACGCTTCTTCAAAAGCTTCAAACTTGAGCATATTAGCCAATTGAAGCTTTTCGTATAATGTCTCTGCAGGGGATTTTTCTACTTTAGGTTTGAGGGGTGTTTCTTTGTTTTCAGTTGAAGTTTTGGAGCTTAAATGAGAAGGTACATAGCTTAAGAATAACGAAGTCAGAACAACCAATAATAAAACGCGCATAATCACAAAATCTTTAATCCAAGTGCAAAGTTAGTAATAATTTGATTGTTAAAATGTTAAATTACCTAAAAATCAGTCAATAACAATAACCAAAGCATTGAAAGTCTTGCCCCAATCGTAGAAAAACTTGGAATGCGAGGACGCATTTCGGACACACATATGCGAACGGGGAATAGTACCCAAAGACCAACTGGTCTCAATAATGGCAGCATTCGGATTGTTGGTAGGAATACCGTGGATATATGCACCGTTGGTAAATCGACTTGCATAGGGAGCGTAACCTGCAATGTCGCTTGTGCCGTCTTTCAGGTAGTACATTTTTGATTTTTTCTCCTGTACTACGAACATACCTGTGGGTGTTTCATGTGCGTAAGGTGGTTTGTGTACACCTGTTGTGGCTTTGTTCATACTGCGTATTGCCCATTCCGATTCGGTTATCCGTTCTACGGTCATGATGTTTTGGTTCGTTACGTCCACAAATGCTATCCGATGAAAGGTAACGCTGTCGCCAATAGTTTTCACATAGCGTTTTGGGATATCCCATTTTCCTTCAAAGGAGACTCCTTCTACACGTACCATATCAATCGTATCACTGCTCAAAAGCTTGACCAATGAACCATCAGGTCCATAGAGGGTAGGTTGTTCTTTCTCATCTACAATGTATAGGGGGATAGACTGGTAACGCTCTGTTCCTAAAGTATCGCTAACACGTTTATACGCATTCCGCTTAAATGTTTTCACCAGCGGAGCCTCCTTGTTTTTATTCTTGTGGTTTTGGAGCACGGCGTAGGTAGCAGGCTGCTGCTGGAAGTTCTCTACGAAAGCCAGATATTCCTTGATTTTTTCCATTTGGAATACACGAACCGTATCCTCGTAGGGATAGCTTTCCTCCAAAGTATATTTATCATAAGATAAATCCTTGGTCAGTTTAATATCCGATGCCGTTTTTGGCTTTACTCTTTTTGCCTCCTTTTCTGCTTCCTTTATTTTTTGGAGAGAGTCTTGTCGATTCTGCTCTGCAGCAGAGTCATCGCTGGTGTTTTTTTGTGTACTTTGGCATGCCAAGAACATCAGGCAGCCCAGGAATAAGGTCAATTTATGCATGAATTATTCTATAATACGTTTATTGTATAGCTAAAGATATGCAAAATAATAAACTACAAAGTATATAAAATGGACAATTTTTATTCCATCTCCTCAATAATCGAAGTGCCGGAAGAACAATCACCGGAAGTCCATTGCCATTGTTCATGTAGTCTTATTTTTCCATTGGGCAATACTTCAGGTGTTGATTGACACCTGCCGGTCATTAATTGGCCTTCTTTGTTCATCTGATGATAACGTATATCAATATGCCCTTGTTCATCTACCAGCCCTAGGAGATGCCCACAAACGATTTTTCCACCCGCATAATGAGCTGTAATAATATTGTTTTCTTGTTTGTAATGAAAGATAGTTTCGGACGAGGTTTCACCGTTGTCAGTATTGCTTACCGCTATGAAGCGCCTATTATCGTAATTTATCATATCCGTTGTAGTTATTAATAAGAGCAAGATGCTAAAAATTGAGGGAATTTTGTTGATTTGTTTACTTTTGTTGGGAATAAATGATCTTTCAAAAATGAAGTTTATCTTGGAATTTTTTGTGCTGATAACAGGATTAGGCGCAGCATCGGGTTTGTCTTATAAGGACGATAAGCTCTATATCGTATCGGACAATAGCAACTATCTCTATGAATACCATATTCCGTCGCATAAGTTGGACAGGCATTTGCTGCTGGATATGGATGGGCAGAATGAACAGGTGCAAAAGAAAGATAAGCTTGATATAGAGGCTATAGCTATGCATCAGGAAGGTATCTATCTTCTATTTTCCTCGGGGTCGAAACCTAACCGGAGCTTAGTGTTTGATGTAAATCCAGATGACCTTTCTTATATCGGTAAAAATGAGAATAAGGAAACGTATGGTAATCTACGTGAGCATTTGCATATTGGAGAAGATGATTTTAATATAGAAGGTGCTGTTTTTTATGACAATGGGCTATTGTTGTTCAACCGAGGAAATGGACCAAACGAGATGAATGGTATCATTAAGCTCGTAGAGAAAGATGGGAAAACGATACCGACCTTTATTCCGATAAAGCTACCGGAAATTAATGGTCAAACGGCCGGTTTTACGGATGCTACATTGGTGGAGGACAAAATTTATTTCTTAGCGGCAGCGGAAGGAGGAAATTCCAGTTATGAAGATGGGAAGGTGAGTGGCTCGCAGATCGGTATAATCAATGCGGGTGATCTGACCTTGGAAAAAACCGAAACTATATCAGACAAGCATAAATTTGAAGGGATTACGCTGTACCATTCCACCGCAGAAGAACATATCTTTTTGCTTTGCGATGATCCGGATAATGATGTGCATGAAAGCACAATCTATCAATTGAAAGTGAAAAGGTAAGGGTGGGGTTGTCAGGGCAAACGCAACTTATTTTTTTAATAAAACCTCCACATTATGAAAGTGGAGAATTAGAATCCGAGGTTGTTTTCCTAAAAGGAAAGGAGCATGGAGAGAGGATACTTAAAATTGCATACTCGTTTCAAACGAGTACGAGAAGGAATTGGATTCCTAAATCTACAATTACCTGCTGAAATATCTTTCAATAACAACCTATCTCTTCTTACTTTTTACTTATCACTTTAACCCTTATATTTATCCTATGATAAGATGGGGTATGATCGGTGCCGGAGATGTCACGGAGGTGAAAAGTGGCCCGGCATTCAATAAAATCGAACAATCCGCATTAGTGGCGGTGATGCGCCGTGATGCACAGAAAGCTGCGGACTATGCCGAGCGGCATAGGGTGCCATATTGGTATACTGATGCCGACGAGCTGTTGCGTGATGACTCGTTGAATGCCATATATATTGCCACACCACCGTATGCACACCTGGACTATGCCGAGAGGGCACTGAAGAGGGGCAAGATGGTGTATGTCGAAAAGCCTATGGTCATGAACCAAGAGGAAGCCAAAGCATTGGTTGAACTGGTGGAGCAATATAACGGGAAACTCGTGGTCGCTCACTACCGTCGGGAAATGCCTTATTTTTTGAAAATAAAAGAACTCCTGCAATCCAAGATCATCGGTGAATCCAAGATGGTACGATTGGTCACTGCAAAAAAGAAAATGACCGATCAGGAAACCTAGCGAACCGACCCTACGATTTCGGGCGGAGGGCTTTTTCATGATCTGGCGCCTCATCAGATTGATTTGATGTTGTCATTGTTTGGTACTCCATTGCGTTATACAGGGGTGTCTGATTCTAGTGCAGACAAGGTGTCGGGGCAGATTCTTTTCGAAAAGGATGTACTATTCGAAGGGAGTTGGTTCTTTGATACGGCCTATGATGCTGATTGCTGTGAGATATATGGAGTGAACGGGAAAATAACGTTTTCTTTTTTTGACAATAGCCCTATTGTCGTAGAGACAGCAAATGGCAGTGATAGCTATGCTTTTCCTCTGCTACCACATGTGCAAGAACCTATGATTCGGAAGGTGGTGCAATACTTCTTGGGTAGGAGAGACAATCCTTGTGATGTCCGTGTAGGACAACTGGGGATTCAGATTATGGATAGCTTTACGATTGAGACAGATTAAACCCACCGCGGATTGGTTTTGTTGAGACCCTCTGTGGCGGGTCGATATATGTTGTTGAGCTGGAATTTATTCCAGAGAGGCGATGTTTTTCTTGCTAATTAGGAATTGGATTCCTAGATTTACAAAATGATTCGTCGTGAACTGTCAAAAAAGGTAGAGGAACTATTGGATAAATATCCAATAATAGCTATTACCGGGCCGAGGCAATCGGGCAAAACCACCTTGTCCAAAATAATCAGACCGGATTACAAATATGTTAATCTGGAGCATTTAGCAGATCGTGAATTTGCAAAAAACGATCCCCTAGCTTTTTTACAAAAATATAGTGACGGGGCTATTATTGATGAAATCCAGAATGTACCTGAACTGTTTTCGTACTTGCAAGTCGTCACCGATGAACGTAAGATTAATGGAGAGTACATCATTACGGGTTCACAAAACTTTTTGATGATGGAGCAGATCTCACAATCTCTTGCAGGTCGGGTTTCTTTGTTTACGCTATTGCCATTTTCGATGAACGAGCTTAAAAACACGGATTATGCTCCGCAAAAATGGGAAGAATATGCGCTTTCAGGATCCTATCCTCGAAAAATAACACAAGATATACCGGCTACAGATTATTATGATAACTATATCAAAACGTATATAGAGCGTGATGTACGTTTGTTGAAAAATATTTCAAATCTCGACCTATTTCAGAAATTTATTCAATTATTGGCTGGCAGGGTTGGACAACTCTATAACCAGAGTAGTCTTGGCAATGAACTTGGGATTGATAATAAAACGGTCAATTCTTGGCTAACGGTATTGGAAACATCGTTTATAGCTTTTCGGTTGAAGCCTTTCCATACAAATTTGAGCAAGCGAATCGTTAAGACGCCAAAGATTTATTTTTATGATACTGGGATACTATGTTACCTGTTGGGTATTCGAAGTGTTGAAGATCTAGACTTGCATTTTGCCAAAGGGAGTATTTTTGAAAACTTGGTCATTGCCGAAATGTCCAAAAATAGCCTTAACACCGGTGCTAAAACAAATTTTTATTTTTGGAGGGATACCTCGGGCAATGAAGTAGATTTGATCGCTGAGACAGGCCTACAGCTTGATGCGATGGAAATAAAATCGGGCAAGACGATACAGTCAAGCTATTTCAAGGGCTTGGATTATATCCAAGGACTATATGAGAATATGCGTTTGCATTTGATATATGGAGGAGAAGAATCACAATCCCGAACAAAATATGAGATAAAATCTATCATGGAGTTGTAAATAGGGGCTTTGATTGCAGATAACTTTTTCATGAACTGGTGGGGTGCTACGTCTGTCCTTGGTCCGTCGCGATAGACTGTTGTGTAGAGGGAAGGATTTTTTTCAACGCTCTATCCATATAAACAAATACTTTATATTTAGTTAAGGCACCGAAGTTTCACAAACTTCGGAAGTCTTTAATAAAATGGTTGATCGCAGTATGTTTGAGTACACGCCGCAAAGGTGCGAGAGCGCTTCTCCGTTCCATCCAAGTGGCGGAAAGACAATGGAAATACCGGGGGCTGTGCAATCATCTATTCCATAAGAAAATAGACAATCATGGATAACTGACGACTTGTCCCGGCGAAGGACGGAAAGGCTGTGCGATGGGAAGAATCGACAATTGTCGAAATAAAACCTCCATTATACCTCAACACAAATCCCATTAAAAACAATTTATGATGTGTTAACCCTAATTGGATTACATATACAATGAATTTATGTAAGTTTGTTTTTATAATCAGTGCAACTAACTATAATCGATACGCCGTATGAAAGAAAATGAAAAACACAATGAACGGATAGCCAAGATGACGTTTGCGTCGGTATATCCGCATTATATCACTAAAGTGGAAAGTAAAGGAAGAACTATAGCGGAGTTACATGAAGTGATAGAATGGCTTACAGGGTTTGATGAGCAAAAACTCCAAGAGCTTATTGATGAGAAAGTAACTTTTGAAACATTCTTTGAGCGTGCAACCTTAAACCCCAATGTCGATCTGATAACAGGCGTGATCTGTGGTTATCGGATAGAAGAAATTGAAAATCCATTGACGAGAAAAACCCGCTATCTGGATAAGCTGATTGACGAATTGGCTAAGGGCAGGAAGATGGAAAAGATTTTAAGGCAATAATCAATGTGAGATTATGGCTAAGACAACATACACAGGGCAGGACGTAAGTGAATTTTTAAATTCCTTCGTAGAAAATGAACACAAAAAAGCGGATAGTTTTCAATTGATCGACCTATTGACAGCATGGTCTGGCTTTGAAGCTAAAATGTGGGGACCATCCATTATCGGCTTTGGGAATTACCATTATAAATATGCGAGTGGCCATGAAGGCGATGCGCCGATTTTAGGGTTTTCCCCTAGAAAGGCTGCATTTTCTCTTTATATTTATTCTCCAACGGATAGGAGTAAGGAGATATTACCGACTCTTGGTAAGGTTAAAATAAGCAAGGCCTGCATTTATATGAAAAAGCTTGCTGATATTGATATTGACGTTTTGCAAGAACTCTGCATCGAAACCATAAAGTATATTGCTGAACATGATGAATGTGGTTGCAGAACGGAGTGAAATCCAGAACGTATAACATGTAAAGATTATAGCAATCAACTCGCTATTGAATTAAACTAACCTAAATAATATATCAGACTATGAAAAATGTAAAAATAGAAATCAAATGGGCAATCTTTTTTGCCATAATGACCTTACTTTGGATGTTGTTGGAAAATCTATGTGGATTGCATGGGAAATACATCGATTACCATCTTTATTTGACGAACCTGTTTGCTATTCCGGCTATTTGGTTCATGGTTTTGGCACTCAAAGATAAAAAGAGGAACTTTTATCATGGGAAAATGGGTTATAAGCAGGGATTGGTTTCGGGAATTATCCTTTCGGCCTTTATAGCATTATTAAGTCCTTTAACGCAATGGGTTATTTCTTACGTCATTACACCGGAGTATTTTCCCAATGTTATCAAGCGTTCAGTAGAGATCGGGTATTATAAAACCACAGCGGAAGCCGAAGCAAATTTTAATTTTAAAAACTACGCCATCAATTCGACCATTTTTGCATTTGTTTTTGGTGTGATTACCACAGCTATTGCCATGATTTTTATACGAACAAGAAGATGATTTTTTGTTGGAAATACGAAAAGCCTAAATCCTACCTATTCAGCTAAAAAATTCCTATCTTAGGTTATCAATTACCACCAGGGATTATGTCGCAGCATATTTTCAACTTATGGAAAGAGGCTTCTTCCTCAAAACCCATACGCCGGGATGCGTTTAGCAGCATGTATCTTGGTAGGTTGCAAAATGCCAAGAGACATACGCCTGGTGGACAACTTTCTGTCATAGAATACCAGATTCAGGATTTTGTTCTCTGTGAGTCCAAAGGAAGGCTTCAAGATGTGACCAGCCTTGCTCTGCTTTGTCCAGGCGATGATGTATTATGGTTTTGCTTTCAGTTTCAAGGAAAGACCGTATTTTCAACAGGGAGAGCAACAGAACCGGATAGCCTGTTTTCATTTACGACCAGCAGTAGTGTAACACAGTTTACCCTTTCGGCTGAAAAATACTGGGCGCTATTTCTCGGTCTCTCTGCAGCTTCCAAGCAACAGCTTCTGGCAGAGTTCCCATCGCTTCGCCATCATTTTGAAGAAGTAGAGGGAGAAGCATTACCTGCTGTTCCTATTTCCCGTCCCGACCGACGGTTATTAGAAGTTTTCTCCCAAATCACCATGGGCTCTTTTTCTACAGTCTACCACATCGGACATCTTTTCTTACAGTTGTACAGCAGCTATGTGCAGCGGGTGGAGGAGTATATGCAACGTATAAAAGAAGAACCCAACATTCAGCTTTATTACCGAGCTGTTGCCTTTATACGGGACAATTGTCAGGAGAAAATACTCAACCGTGAAACGATAGCTAAAGCACTCCATTGCTCCACACGGACACTTAGCCGTGTTTTTGAGGGTAGGCCGTTGTCTTTGAATGCTACCATTCTCACGGTCCGTCTGCACAAAGGGCGGGAACTGCTGGTTCGACGGGCCGATCTGTCAATCGATCAAATTGCAGGGATGTTGCATTTTTTTGATGCTAGCCACTTTATCACACAATATAAAAGGGTCTTCCATTGTACGCCTCGACAGGAACGTAAAATGCTTAAATCTAATAGTGGCTAACCATTCAAGTTGAGGGGTAAATATATCTCTCTTTTTTGGCAAAAAATGCGAGAGGGGATTTGCTGGACTCATAAACTCTTTCATTAGAACAGTTATCCTGTACAACGCAAACGTTAACATTTACAGCCAAAGCCCTATCTTTTTTGTTCGAGAAGTTAACGTGTATCTCATAAATGTTAAGGTTCATAAGAGAAATGCTATCTTTTCCATTGAAAACCTTAACGTGTAGGTCATATACGTTAACGTTTGCAAAAGAAACATTACCTTTTCTGTTTGAGAAGTCATCGTGTCTGTAGCAAAAGCTATGGAGTAGAAGGCAAACGTTATCTCTTTTGTCGGACACGTTAACGTTCACGACAAAAAAGATAACGTTTGCAACAGAAACTCTAGAGTTTGTTTATTGACATTTTAAGCTGTTATTCAAGCTAAAAACAGTGCTGAATATAGTTTAAAACCAGTTTTTTACCTTAATAATGCTCTTTAAAGCCACCTGAAAAATTGTAAAATCGTGCCAAAAGATTTTTTCGATATGCTGAATTTTGGCACATATTTACAATTTTTGACCGTTTTTCCAGCCCATCTTTGTGATAGTTAATTAAATATTTGTTTTACTTAAATGTCAAAAAAATGGCAAAACCAAATTTTAAAAGCACTGACGCAGCCGGGATGCTGCGCTATGCGGAGAGCATCTTATTAAAGATGACACAGAATGTAGATCTTTTTGCAAACCCTGTACCTGATCTACCCACGTTCGAAAGCTTGCTGAACACGTATAGGGAAGCTTATGCCGAAGCGAGTTTCAGAGACAAGCGCGCGGTGATCATCAAAGGGAAGGCCGGCAGGGAATTGCAGGAAGCTATCTACAGATTATCCCAGTATGTGGATTCCATCGCAAAGGGAGACGCTGAATTGATCGTGGCTGCGGGGTTCATTCCGAGCAGCCCTAAAACCAACCGTATCGGCAGGACACCACAGGCAGAAAATCTACGTATTGAGAATGTACAGGTGGGCACAGGCAAGCTCCGTGCTCGTGTCAAGGCTTGGAAACATGCGCGTCTCTACAGATATGAGTACCGTGTGAAAGGAACGGAAGAGTGGACTTCCATTCTCCATACCAAGTCGGTGCTGGAAATCCGTGATCTTGAAATGATGCAATTTTACGAATTTAGAGTAACGTATATCGGCACGGATACTGAACCGAACTACAGCGATATCATTACAGCTATTGCCGTATGATCCAAAGAAGGGGAAAGTCGCGCAATGGCTTTCCCCTTAATTAAAAATTCATTATTTTTATACTATCATGAAGAAGACAGAAACCAGATCCACCCCCCATCCATTGCGGACGATAATCCTGCGCTTTGACCCTGCCAAAGAGGCTCCGGAGTTTGAAACCTTAGCATTGGAATCTTTCCGGGAACTTCACGACCGCATGTGGGAAATCCAACAGCGTATCCAACAGGGTAGGAGACGGGCTTTTCCTTTTACACTGTTGATCGAAGATGCCGAGGAACTTTTTAGACAGGCTAAGGATAAGTTTAAGCACTTGAAGGTGATGATACCTGAAAATCCGGAGAAAGAAACGGTGTGGGCACAGCTTAAGGATCTTCTGTCTAAAATCAATGAGCATTTGCTGGGATTCATAGATGAACTGATAAACGAGACAGAAGCATTCTATGCGTATGACGACTATATTTTCGAATACGACCAATGGATGAACGATGTGGCATTTCCGCAGTTCGACGAGGTGTTCAAAAGATACGAGGAGTGTGCCGTAGACATGGTATCCTTTGACCGTGACCTGGATGACTTCAAAGGTGTGCTAAGTGCCGTCAAGCGGCAGGAATCGAAATACTACGACATGATGAATGAGGCAATCGAACACTATTCAGAACTGAATGAAGAAATGGCGAATCTGTTCGAGGAAGTAGAAGATTTCGATCCCGAACTTCTGGGAGATGACTTAGATTCAAAGTGAAATGGTTCTTATTACCCATCATGGAATGATGATATCACCTATCTCAATGATTCCGGCGTAGAAATAGAGGGTATCAACATATGGGGATCACCTATCACATCGTGGTTTAACGACTGGGCATTTAATCGGAATCGAGGGGGTGAAATAAAGAAACATTGGAATTTGATTCCCGATGATACCGATATATTAATCACGCATGGTCCGCCCTTTGGTATTTTGGATGAAACCGTTTACGGAAAACGGACAGGGGGCGAAGAGTTATTATTGCGTGTTTATCAAGTAAAACCTAAATACCATATATTCGGACATATCCATGAGGATCACGGCAGTTTTACTAAGGGTGAAACCACGTTTATAAATAATAGTATTTTGGATGATTAGTATGAGATGAGGAATAAGCCAGTGGAGGTAAGTGTTTAAGCAATAGTTCAAATTGCAAATTAAATAGAGCTACACAAATACAATTTAAAACTTAAAAGACATAGGTAGACATGTCTGTATCAGATTATTAGAATGTGTTTTGGTATTGTTCAACAGCCTCGACAATATCTTCTTTTATAAACTCCCAGTATTTGCCTCGTAAACATACGGGATCAAATTCATCGTCCGCCAACCTAAAATCTGTAAAGCTTTTTTAAAATGAGGGCAGCGTCATGCGTGTAAGGGTAGCGATGTTGATGTAATGCTATCGTAGCCTGGATATCGTGATTAGTCAACAGCTCATGTAGATCCCAAAAGTCTTTCTTTCGGCCAACCCGTTGAACGACATCGACCTTCATGGCAATAATCTCCTCTATCGTGGCCAATCTAATGCCGTCTACTACCAAGGCAGGCTGTATGAACGAATCGGTATAAAAAATATCTAACTTGACGACATTGTCCTTATCTGTACCAATAGTATAAGACTTGCCCATGGCTGGATTAAGCCCGGAGTAATGATTATGGAATAGAAATGTATTTTCTATAAAATCATCGATCTCTTCAAAATCAATACTGCCATATGGTGCGTCAGTGAATAAGTCAATATCCACTGATATACGATGACCGATCTGCAGACTTAAAGCAGTACCACCAACCAGTCGAAATTGCTTCAATGTGGCGCAATTCATTAAAGTCATCACCGAATCTTTCAATAAATCCGTAACGGTACCATAAAATAAACTGCTCATCCCTATTAATTTGGTTTATAAATGGTGTATGGAGTTCTGGCTTTAGACTCTTCTAAAGCCTGCCTTACTTTTTCTACGCCATAAAAACGCGTTATCTCTCCTTTCTCATCTTCGTTGCCACGTTCAAAGACACGTTGGATAACCGCACGGTACTGCTTCTGCCAATCTATCTTGTTGATATCCGTATCCCAAAAAAGTGATGTACTGAGAACGGACATATCTGGCGTGGGTTGAATTTCTTTTTCTTTGACCTTTTGGATATCGTAATAAGCCTGTAGAATGACCAATGTACCTTCTTCCAAACCTAGTTCCCTCTCAATTTTTAATGCCAGGGCTGTACTAAGCCCGCGTTTGCCTTTGGTTATAGCATTAAACGTCTGTGGATGTTCGTCTAAAGACAATGCAAAGGGACGCTGCTTAATCGCCCGCTTTTTCAATTCGCGTTCAAGAACAATTCCCGGATGTATGCCTTTATATTTTTCGAATCGCTTAATCATAGAATAAATATAAACATTTTTGTTTATATAAATGTAAGTTTATGAATTTGGAGATCCTTACTCACGGAATTCAAATGACCGTTTTGAGTTATCCAATGCTGTTTATCATAAAAGTTATGATTTGGGAAGTCCTATTGAAGTACAGGTCTGGCCGGATAAGATTGAAGTATTAAGTTACCCTGGACCCGTTCCCCCTGTAGATGCGCATGTTGTACGCACTCAACGCAGAATTGTTGCTAGAGAATATCGTAATCGACGGATCGGAGATTTTCTAAAAGAATTAGAGCTGACGGAAGGTAGAGGCACTGGGTTCCCTGCTATTTATGATGCTATGGAGAAAAATGGCTCTCCGGATCCTATCTTTGAAACTGATCAAGACCGGAACTACTTTTTAGCCACTCTACCTGCTCACCAAGGAATTAGTAACGGAGTTAGTAACGGAGCTACGGTGTTGTCGTTTAACACCTTAGATGATTTGATACAATTTAGTAACGGAGCTAGTAACGGAGCTGGAAAATCGGCACATACTATACTAAGTGAAAGTATTCATGATCGAGTTCAGGAAATGTTATCTATACTTTCTAATCACAAGCAGGTTAAGGAGTACGTCTTATTTTACAATACCGAAAGAAGGCACAAATCACTAGGAAGGATAACACCCGATGAAAAGTTCTATCAGGAAATTAAAAATGTATCGTAATTATATCTTAGTTTAGTAAAAAGTTGTCCAACAAATAGGGAGTATCATAATCAATAGGTCAATCTTTTTTAAAGTTGCAATTAATAAGCATTTAGTGAAAAAATCATTATAAACTAAAACAAAACACCCAAAACTGGGTGTAGTTTTGGGTGTTAATCTTGTAAAATACTGATTTACAGACTGTTCTGTGGAGCCGGAGGGTGTAGAACTTTCTCCGTAACTCACTGATAGTATATCGTTTATAAGCATCACTTTTACGAGGTCTCGCTAGGGTCTCGCAAAAACTGTCAACCTATATTCCCTATTTCCTTTTGCTATACAAATATACGAAATGAACCTGTAATTTAAATGAATAACTATCATTATTTGAGGTTGTTAGGTGTATTTATTTTGAATATGTTTATTAAATTTGAAAAGATAACCGTGTTGTATATGCTAAATCTATACTAATGGACAATAACGAACTATTCACTGATAAAGTCACTAAAGGAAACCGGACTTATTTCTTTGATGTAAAGAGATCAGAAAATGGAAGCCTATATCTTTCCGTTTCGGAAAGTAAGCGCACTGACGATGGCTTCGAAAAATACAATATATTGATCTTTGAAGAGGATATCAAAGACTTCAAAAAGGCATTTAATCGGGCTATCAAAAAACTGGAAAAGCTGACCGATCCGGAAAGTGAAAGAAAAAGCTATACTTTAGACGATATCCGTGAACAGCATCCACAAGCTTATCGACCATGGTCGACCGAAGACGATGAAAAACTGGAGGCTTTGTTTTGTGAAGGAAAGACTGTCAAGGAACTGGCTAATATTTTCGAAAGGAAAGAAGGTGCTATTACATCACGGATCAAGAAGCTGGAGTTGAGGGAGAAATATAGTTGATCGATTGTCTAAATCACCGTCTTTATCTGCTCTTTATCCAAACCTAAATATTCACAGACTTCCTCCATGCTAAGCAATTGGTGTGCTTGTTTGCCACGTATTCTTTTAATGGTATTATAAATACGCAGGCTCTGCCGGTAGCTCTTGCCGGTGATACGTGCTATATCCTTCGGATAAATACAGATTCTTCTCATTTCTATACTTTATGTACGCTTTATCTACCCGATTGATATTAAGATAAGGTAGCGCAGCTGTTCATCATTCTGATGCCCAACTTGGTAACAAGTTGGCATAAAGTTGAGGTGGAATCTTTGGTTTTCTTTGTTGCAATTTACGAAATATTCTTAGGAAGTATTTGACCATGATGGTCTATTAACGCCATTTGGTACGCCGGTCCTTTTATGAGGGCTTTATTATCACAAATTTTAACCTGTTATCACTGATTAGCTGCAGCAAAGGTGAGTTTAAAAGTGAGTGTGATATGGCAAGACAATCAGGTATTATTAAATTGAAGGGTACTATCGGGGATATTACCTTTTACAAGAGTAAGGATGGCTATTTGGCCAGACAAAAAGGAGGCGTCGATAAGGAACGTTTTCATAACGATCCGAAGTTTCAACGAACGAGAGAGAACGCCGCGGAATTTGCGCGAGCGGGCAAAGCGAGCAAGGCCTTGTGTACGGCAATCCGACCTGTGCTGAACAAAACGCAGGATTCGCGTATGATCTCACGCTTGGTGAAGTCCATGATGCAGGTGATCAAAGCGGACCAGGTTAGCAATCGCGGATTGCGAAATGTGTTGGATGGAGAGCTAATCCTGTTACAGGGGTTTGATTTCAACGGAAATGCCCGCTTGAGTGCGACGGTATATGCTCCATATACCACGACAATCGGTCGTGCAACCGGCGTGTTGGAGGTGAACGTGGCCAGTTTTGTCCCAGACAGTCAAATTGTAGCTCCGGGAGGCACGACGCATTTTCGTCTGATCTCTGCCGGTGTTGAAGTTGATTTTGAGAATGAAAATTTTGCGTTGGCACAAAGCTCTTCTGCAGAGATTGCGTTTGACAATACGGCTAGCGGAGCAATCAGCCTAAGCAACGATATCGGTGTGGAGGAATCTACAAAACCGTTGTTCTTGGTATTCGGGATTGAGTTCTTGCAACAAGTCAATGGAACATTCTACGCGTTGAACAATGGCGCATATAATGCATTGAGTTTGGTGTTGGTTGATACTGGTGTATAATGTTGGTGGTGAAATTGTTGCGGACGTACGGTGACCGAGGTACTAATGGTGAGATTTGGATTGGTGGTGACTTGGAGTGTTGTGCCATTGAATTGCCTTGGCGCGAAAACGTCCGTAACATTTCCTGTATTCCTGAAGGAACTTACCCATTGGCCAAGCGATACAGCAAACGATTTGGATGGCACATTCTGGTAAGAGATGTACCGATGCGAAGTGCCATTTTATTTCATCCGGCGAATAATGCAGAGAAAGAATTGCGTGGATGTATTGCGCCTGTTAGCGAGTTGACAGGGGACGGCAAAGGGATAAGATCAAGAGTCGCATTTGAAAAGTTGAAAGAGACTGTTTACGCTGCTTTGGATCAGGAACAGGAAGTTGTATTGGTTATTGAAAGAAAGGAGAACGTATGAATGTTTTAGAAAGAGCTCAGGCACCTACACCCAAATTTTTCAAGGTGCTGCGCAGTATAGGTTTGATCGTAGCGGCAGTTGGTGGCGCAATTGTCACGGCTCCAGTGGCACTCCCGGTTGCTGTGGTGACCGTCGGCGGTTATTTGACCGTGGCAGGTGGTGTGTTGTCTGCCATTAGCCAGATTACGGTAGTTGACAAAGATAAGCCGGAAGGTTCAAAGGAGGCTCCCGATGAATAAATCAGCAGTAGGTATGGGAACTTGCGGTGGTCTGTTGATGGGAATTTTTCCATCATTGCTTATTGGCGATATTTTCCGTACCGTTTTACTGGCAATTATTGGCGCGACGGTTAGTTTTTTTGTATCTTTACTACTCGCGCATTTGACGAAAAGGAAAAAATAAAGTTGTGGTGGCTTTATTCATTAGAAAGCTCGGCGATTGCCGGGCTTTTATTATTTTAGAGTATATGGAAAAAGAGTTTGATATTATACTGGGGAAAATTTACTTGCTTTATTATAAAGCGAAGATCTATTTAGGAGAGGCACATCTTATTCAAACTCCGAAAGGCTATTTAGAAAAATTTGACATAGATATGCCCTTTAAGTGTGATTTGGATATTTTAGATTATTTAGTTGGTCGAAGAACCTCGACTTATAGCACTCTTTCAAATAAGTGCTGGATCTTATTTGTACTAGAGATAACTAAAATTCTTTCGTATAGAGAGTCTTTTGGGATCGGTAAGCTCTATAATAAGATTCTTAATAGAAATATTGATACGGACATACAACTGGAATGCTTTAGGCCGATATTACAGCTAATCGATAACAAATGCCAAACTGGGATAGTTAATAAATTAATGTTTCTCCGTGACAAGCATTATGCCCATACTGATGCAGAAGTTGAGCAATTGACCAGTCAGTTATTCCCAACATATAATGAAGCATGGGATATGATGTTCGTTATTGAGCAGTTTTTGAGGGATATTTACGGTCAGAAAGACTCAGATGTCGATTTAGAAATCAATAGGCATTTTCACGGTTACCTAAGAGAATTTAGGAGGACTTATGAATATTTTAAAACGATACAAGATCCTATCGAGAAGATGCTTTTACGAAATCGTTTTGATAATGAGAAAAGTCAAGCATATTTTGAATCCCAAGAATAGATTCATTCCAAAAGAAAAAAAAGAAAAAAAGAAAGTGGTTCTTCAATGATCGGTTGGCTAATAAAGCAAGGTTTTTCCAAAAAATACTATCCAGAGGATGGAGATTTTTTGGAAAAGCTCGTCCTTGACCTTGCTGTTTAGCCATCTGGCATTATCTTACTTTCCTTTTTTGATTTTTTATGTGCCGTTATATTTAGTGTCTGAAGTTTTTTAATCGCAAACTTAATTCTTCTGCTAACGGCTGGTAGCTGGCTGCAATGAGCGTAGCGGATTGCGGACCAGCTACCAAGCTTCGCGAGCCGCCTGCGAGTGGAGCGAGGGTGCCGAACCAAGAGGTACGAAGTACCGGGGGACGGCGTATGTAGGTGAGCTTGGCTGGCGATATTTTTGATGTTGTGGGTTTGTTGTGGGTACTCTCAAAAATGGTGACAGCCGAAAGCTCGCCTACACAAGGTGGACTAGGCATGCATAGGGAAAAGCAAGTGATGGAGGACTGAATGGTGCTGGATAACGTAGCCGATAATGAAGCTTAGCGTAATGAAGGCGCCCCGCAGGACAGCTCCATGGAAGGACGAAATCACTTGCCGGAGCAATCGACTGGCCATGCAAAAATATGACAATCTGCGTAGCAACCGAAGGGCGAATAGGCTCTACACTGTGTCGGGATTGTGAAGGGTGTGTAGTGCCTATCGGATTGGCGTTATTTTTTGCAAAAGGAGATTGCGACCTGTGCGTTGGCCTGCCTATGGCCACCGCAGCCCGAGCGACCTGCAGGCGAGCCAAACTCGAGGCGGCGGTGGATGGCGTGGTGCTACATGGAATGAAATGGAATACAGCTCCACGCCAGACAAAGTAGCCGCCTATGAGGAGGACGAACTGAACTGCATGGATGGTGACAATCTGCGCAGCACCCGAAGGGCAAATAGACGCTATCCCAATGCTTTTGGAATTGAGTACTCATGGATAGGGTCTATTTGGATTGGCGACATACTTGCTGAAGGAGGACGACGAATGCCTTATTTCCTTCCCTTTATTTACTATTCCGTTATAAACTGAGGATAACAGTGTCATTACCAATCGTGGTACGATAAGACCTAAAAATTGGGTCTTATCGTACCACAAAAGGTAAAAGAAAGAGTTGTTGTATTATAACAAAAAAAGCTAAAGAGATATAAACTATAGTATGGATCATAGCTGTAGGCTAGCATGTGCCTGCTTTTATTTTCCTGCCTCATCTTAAGGAAAATATATCTTCGCGACCTTTGAAATGTTGAGAAAATAGGTTATATCGGAAGAGGCAAGATCCACTCAGATGTATTTGAAAGTTATAACTTCAAGATAACTAATTGGAATTCAAAAAATGAGTATTTTTCTGTAATTTTAGCATGATTGAAAAGTAAATAAATCAATATTCTATGCTTGTTTGCGCTAAACAAGAGGTACGTATTGTTTATCAACGTGTTATAGAATCGGTAAACAGTTGGTTGTTGAAAAAAACAAGACAACTAAAGTTTTGTAAAACAGCACTTTATCTTAAAAAATAAGAGGGTTACCGACATTGATGTCGGTAACCCTCCCATATACACAAGGAAACTAATGTCAAAAAAAGATTTAACAACTTCTATAATTGATAGAAAAAATGTTCTTAATAACAACTTGGCAATTCCGGAGATTTATAAGGCTATCGGATTTGAGGGAGTAATGTTTGAGAAGAAATTTAGGTTTACGAAAGGTCAACTGGAGTACTTTTATGAAGTCGATTCTAGAACAATTGAGCGGCTATTAGCACAAAATGAAGATGAATTAAGCGCCAGCGGTTACGAGGTGGTGTCTGGTGACCGTCTAAGAGCATTTAAGCAAGTTATACAGGGGAGCACATATTCAACTTTATCTAAAAAGGATAAAGAGAGCATCATTACATCCCCTTCATTGGGATTATTCACTTTTAAAGCTTTTCTCAACATAGGAATGTTATTAACCGATTCTGAACGCGCTCGTCAAGTAAGATCACTCATTTTAGATATAATAATCGATATACTAAATCAACGTGTCGGAGGACACACAAAGTTTATTAATCAGAGAGAGGAGCAATATCTTCCTGCAGCACTGGATGAATTTTCGTACAGAGAGAAATTTACTAATGCGATTGATTCCTTTATTGAAAAAAACAGCTTCAAATATAGCCAGCTAACAGATAAGGTATATAAAAGCATTTTTAAGGAAGATGCTAAGGAATACAAGAAAATTTTAAAACTGAGAGCAAAAGATAGCGTTCGTTCAACATTTTATAGTGAAATATTACGGGTCGTTTCAGATTATGAAAATGCTTTTGCGAAAGAATTAGAACGAGCTTATCACGATAAAGGTGAAAAATTGAGATTATCAGAGGCACATCAATTATTTAACGATTTTGCTATTAGAGCGGAAGACATGATGGAAGCTTCTATAGAAGATGCACGATCCAAGATGGCCAGCAGAGATCTAGTATTTCGTGATGCACTACACAGTAAACTCGAAGAGTACGTGAAAGAAATATCTGAGGAAGACTTTGATAAGTTTCTCGGAGAACAAAGTATGGCACTTGAAAAAAGATTGGATCAAAATAGGGATGTCTTTAAACGATTAAAAGATAGGTAATGAATCTAATCTATATTAACCATATTGATGATATTGTAAGAGTGCATGACAAAGTCATTGAGATTTCTGGTGGTTTATCAGGGTTAAAAGATATCGGATATCTTGAAAGTGTAATTTATCAGATAACGAACGACGACTATTATCCTGAATTTGAGGATAAGTTAACACACCTGGTTTTTTCGATAAATAAATTCCATGCTTTTCAAGACGGAAATAAAAGAGCCTCAATAGCTGTTGGAGCACAGTTTCTCGAGCTTAATGGATTCGACTACGTTGTAGGGAGATTTATTAAAGAAATGGAAAATATTGCTGTTTGTGTGGCGGATGGAATAATTGATAAGGATTTTTTAGGTGAACTGATTTATTCCATTATTTACGAGGATGATTTTGAGGAAAGTCTAAAAGTTAAGCTCGCTAATATACTTTTAACAATGCAAGAAAGAATCTCATTGGAAGGCAATAATGATGATAATTTTTGAAGGTCATTCAATCCTAACATTACAATGTACCCCAATCAACATATAAGATTACCGATGCTGGGAGAAGGTATTTAGAGTTTGTGAAGCTGAGAAATTAGCTAATAAAGTTGCCAAAGATGTGTGAAGCATACTGTCTATATGTTGATAACCACTACGCGACCAAAATGGAATTTCTGCCGCGACGACCTTTATCTTGTGTTTATCATCTAAGCCGGAACTTATATGGAATCCGTTATCTTCTTTAATCTCGTCAGATTGATTGGGATATAAGAGAAGTACATTGCAGCAACCTCTTCGGAATGCATAGGATGTCATCTGGTAAAGATCACTTTGCGCTATCCCTTTTTTCTTGTCATCTTTGAAGTTACCTCGCAACTTATACTTGGTGTCGACGATAATTTTAATCGAATTATCTTTCTTAGAGACTAAGAAAATGTCATGTTGCATCTGAAATACCCTTTCGTCTGTCAGAAACATATCCGATTTTTGATATTTTACTTCCCAATCCGCCGAAAAATGCCGTTCTAAAAATCCTGCAATAAAATCTTCAAATACATATTCCATTGGCAAAAGCAAAGACCAATGTTTCGAATCTTCGTAATGATGGTTATAGACATGTTGCTCTAATACCATTCGGCAAAGCCCGATCGTCGTTTGGTATTCCTGATAAAATGGACTGATCGGAACATGATCTAAAAAAGAGGAGCGGCAAACTTGATCTTCCACTTCATCCAATATAAAAATAATATCCTCGAGTTTCTGACGGGTTTCGGGAAATCGGGATTTGGACAGTAACAACCGTGCTACATATTTAATCGTCCGATTAAGCCGATTATCATATTCCATGGGTTGATGGTCACATTCTAATACATGAAAATTACCGTTGGCCATGCTATTTGAAATATATCGAGTGAAGTTTAGCGAGCCTTTTGGTTTCA
This sequence comes from Sphingobacterium wenxiniae, assembly GCF_900116225.1. GTDB lineage: Bacteria > Bacteroidota > Bacteroidia > Sphingobacteriales > Sphingobacteriaceae > Sphingobacterium > Sphingobacterium wenxiniae. The sequence continues at coordinate 197,042 of NZ_FOZZ01000001.1, read as the reverse complement.
GCATAGCCTCTTCCATGTCCTGATAAAGTGAAATCGGATTTGTGGAGATAACCTCGTATAGCTGATTGGCAATCAAATTTAGAATCAATTCCGGTAGATCGATATCTTGTAAGTTACTCAGGTTTACGTCTGTGAAAGGAAATTTCCATTTTCGGCAATAGTCAAACCAATAAAAGAGATGTTTGAGCATCATACTCTTCTCCATATTAGCCTCACGGAATATTTTTGGATATATCTCTATGGATTCGTGTTCGCTTTGAATAAACCCAATGAAATTTCGTGCTCTCGCTGTATTCCCATCAAAGCGAAGTATACCTTGTCGAGATTGGATATTCTCTGTTATATTTTCCGAGATTGCACTCTCTTCTTCGTAATTATAATGGGCATTCCAAACCGCATGAAGGTAACCTTCCAATTCCTTTCTGGAAGTAATGCCAAAAGACTGTCCGAATTCGAAGCTACTTATGCGTTTCATCGATCGTAATAGCATGGATATGCCACCTATAATTCAACGTACTATATTCAGCGTTGATATCTGCAGCTTTTAAAATTTCCTTTACTTCTTCTGTACGTCCGGAAAAATATTCCATCAGTAGGGGAATGATCTTTTTGATCAAAATCGTATCCAGTGGTTCTCCTTTCATAAAGTAACCATGTCCGATTAGAAAATCAGCCGTTTTCTTACGTGTATAGATGGCTTCATTAATCTTTTGTAAGATTGTTAACGAGGGTTCAGCAAGCGCATTATAATCTGGGTAATATCCTTCAAATTCGAAACGCCTACGAAGTGCAATATCTACCAGTGCAATGGATTTATCGGCTGTATTCATCGTACTGATGATGTGTACATTAGGAGGAATACTGAAATCGGTTTCACCATTCGGCAAAGTTAAGGACAATGCATTTTCCGCTCCCATACGCTTATCATCTTCGAGCAGGGTAATCAGTTCACCAAAGACTTTCGATATATTGGCACGGTTGATTTCGTCAATAATGATCACGAACTTCTTCAACGCCGTTCGTACCGCTACCGGTTGTTGGCGTTCTTTTAGATGCTTAACTATTGGCTCGTAATAGGTAGCCAAACCGTCACCGTTGAATTTCTTTGTACTATTAAAATATTCACGTAGATTATCTAAATTCAAAGTAGTATTACTTGACCCTCCAGGTTTTATAAAGCGAATAATTCCAGACGTTTCCACCTTCGTAATTTTTAAAGGGTTACCTCCTTTCATCGGTATCTCAATGGTCTGTCCATCTTCGAGTGGTGCAATCAATTTTTCAAAGACAGTGTCGAAAGATGTTAATTCCTGCTTTTGATCTTTATGCGCAATATAATTTGCTTTTGCCCGCTCGACCAAGCTATAGAAAATCCCTTTATGTGGTTTGAAGGTTAACTGTTCCCTGTCTGTATTTGGCTTTATGCCGACCATAAAATCCTCATAGGAATAACCTTGATGGAAGGTAACGAACTCAATCTGCCCTTCTTTACGTAGTCGATCAAACTCAACTTTATTCTCGGCGTGAGTTCCTGATTGACCAGTTGCTATGTTTACGGCTTTGTCTATGCTGTTATAGGTCTTTCCGGTTCCCGGAGGACCAAAAAGGATTTGATTGAGAGGGTGGTTCATTTCTTGTGATTTTATTTCTGCCGAACTATTTGATGGAATATCTCCAGACTTCAACGCCCAAAAAAACATTTGGGCTTTATATACATCTGTATAATCAATAAGGCTAAGAACTTCATTTTGTTGATCGAAGCTGTCTTTTGATTTGAGTTTGATGCCAAATTGATTTCTTAAAATTTTCTTTAGCACAGTAAAATGATTGCTAGCGTCGATAGAGGTAAATTCATTAGGAAACATCGCTCGAGTAAATCGCTGAAGCACTGCCAAAGCATTCTGATTAACCAATTTATGAGTCAAATTATATACCTTTCTCTTATCGATAGAGGAAAGGATTTCTTCTAAACGGCTGAACCTTTCGTTTACAGCAGACCTAATTTGATCCCGATTATCGATTTTGATTACTTGTTGGCTTATAGAGGCTAGTCCGTTTTTTTTTATAAAAAGATACCGATCTAAAAAATCATCGTTGTTATCCTCAGCAAGCTCTTTGAAACGTTGATTCAATATTTCATAGGACGTGATCACTTTCGCAACTACCTCAGACTTTAATTGCTGCATGATATCAGTATATTTCTTTAGCAAGGAGTACCAACCAAGATTATAAATCATTGGATTAAAGGTGTCAAATAATTTCTGTAACTCGTTTACGCTTTCATTCGTAACTTTCAATGTCACTGCATTCGCACCTTTACTAGCTAAGAAATCATTGATCGGTTTTCCTCCGCTTAAACGTGGGACATCTAGAAATTCTGGAAAGTTCTTTTGTAAGTATTCCTCCGCATATTTTAATATCTGTTTATTTGGATAATATTTTCCATTGAATTCGATTGCATAATTTTTTGGATTATTTAATGGATCCCATGGATTATCGTCAAGGTATTGGAAGGCATATTGAAAGGCCTTTGCCCAAGCATTTTTTTCTTCTTCTGTCATAGATTAAAATAATTCAGGTTGATGAAAAGGAGTCATTCTTTTGACATACTCCAAATACGCCTCCCATCCCAATGCAGGTGCGACAATAGTGTGGTCGTCTATACGTTCCCAAGATGGCGGCAAGTTATCATTAAGGATGTCATTGGTCAGAAATAACAAATCATGCATCTGATTGCTATCCTTACTTTTGTTAAACAAGAGTGTATCATATTTCTTTAAGACATAGGACACATCGGCAGTAACGAGTTTGGCCGTTTTAGTATTTTCACCTTCACCAATCTGCATGACATGGTCACTTTCGCTTTTAGGTAACTTGTACAATACCTGCTGTATGAGTTTCTCGGTGCGTATTTCCCAATCTGACTTCTCCATATCTATCTTGGAAAATGCATACTCACCTAGATAATATTCTTGATTAGCAGCAAACAAGGTTATGGCTGTTTGATGCTGATTCGCTAACTGATAGACCAGCTCCGCATCCCGTTTGAAGTAACCCATTAGTTCATTTGTCAAGAAAACATTTACGGATTCCACTATGTTATCGGCAAGCCTCACAACTGCGTCTAGATTATTTATCCGAAAGAACAGTACGACACTATTTGCCAACTTATAGTCCGCAGGATTGGCCAATGTCGTCAGTCGGACGTGATAACCTGTATCTTCTTTGGAGACGTCAATACCACGGGTAGAGTAACCTTTGCAGTAAAAGTACACGATATCTGGCGAACGACCTATCCCAACAACGGATTTGTCTGACTGCCACAGAAAATCATACAGCTTCTCAAAGTCAATGACCGATCGTGTTTGTATTTGAATGGTTTTGCTCATGATTTATCTGTAGAAGTTGATTGACAAAATCTTTCATGATTATGCAGCATAAACTGCAAATACCTTAGTTGCAGTCGATTGATTGGGTCATTATCATTGAAATCTTTAAGATGAACAGCTGCTACGTCAGAAAACACCATAAGTGCATCTTTAAACGCAGAAATATACCCAAAGATAATTTCACGATGTAGTGTGTTTATTCCTATGAAATACTGATCCAATATTGATTCGATATCGATATCTTGAGGTTGTGCTTGCAAAAAAGTGGTTACTATTTCCTTTTTAATTTTGTCACGGATCGAAGAATTAACATATTCTTCGACTTTTTCTCGATTTATACTTTGAAAATGATACATGTCCTTCTCTCTATTTTTATGATTGTCTTTGAGAATTCCCTTAGAGACCAAAGGGTAAATTTGCCGATGAACCATCATGTCTCGTAAAACAACAACAAAATTTGTCAATTCATCATTTTCAAAAACACTTAATTGACCACCTATGTATTCCCTAAACTCATCACTCGTATGCTCTTTTTTCACAAAACCTTTGATATGTTCAAGATATGAACGAAAAGCAACGATCAGATTATGAAATGAACGAATTATGGCTTTTTGTTTTCGCCATCTCCAAGCGTCATTGAATCGTACAGCGTCATCCACATCTCGATATTCTTTACAGACCTTTCTCCAATCATAGTAATTCTTGTAGAAAATGGAATGCGAACCTTTGATTACCAATAAATATTTTTTGAAATACCTGCATCCCACGTGCTCCCGTAATTTTCGCTTATTAACCAGCCTGTATACCATTTCTTTAGTAATCATCTGCAAAATATTTCTGACACTGTTTTGATGTACTCTATTTTCCTGTTTTAGATCTGTATTTCGACTGAGCTAATAACGACTTGATGAAGTGCTCACCCCTCGACAGGCTCAGGGTGACACGCCGTTTGTCACGTTGAGCGAAATTGTTTGTCATGTTGAGCCCTTCCTTCGTCAGGATAAACCCTGTCGAAACACGACAGACAAATTATTTTCTGCATATCCTCTACGTTCACTTCTTCCCCTTCACCTCTTTCTTCAACGCCATAATTGCCGCTAACAAATCCTTAGCATCGCCATCAGTAGGGAGTTGAGGAACTAGCTCGCCTTTGAAAGCTTTGTGTAAGATGGCCTGCGGTAAAGCTTCTATTTTTTCTTTTAGTTTTTGATAGCGAGCTTCGATGGCATCAGCTTTGGCAAATAGGCTTTCCACTCGACGAACAATTTCTTGTTGTTCTTGGAGCGACGGAAGTGAGATTATTAGCTTTTTCAAGATAGTTGTATTAATCCTGGGCCTAGTTGCTCCTCTCGTCTCTCGAGCCAGATCTCCAAACGTAGGCGGACTGACAAGTAAATAGATCATATACCGTCCTTCAATCAGTGAATAGTTTGGTCTTAAACAGAAACAGTCTGCTTTCGCTATCATTTTTTCACCTGTATACGGTAAAATACATGCTCGTATTTTGTCTGCAATAAAAGATGAAAATATAATATCTCCTTCAAACACTTCATGTTTCTTCAGCAACTCATATTTGCCTAATGAAATGTATGTTTTCTTGTTATTTAAGAAAACAAGCTGCTCAATATTTTCCAATCTGACAACTCGAACACCTGACTCTGTATAATCTTCTGTTTTCAAATTAGAGCCAAAGGGGCCGTCAAATATTCCCTTTTCTTTCAATACAGAATTTAGCTCGCAAGTTCTCCACTCCTCCAACTCCTTCCCTTCGCGCCATTGTTCCGTTAATTTTCCGGTGACTGCTTGCGTCAACACCTGCTGCCGAAAGGTTTTAAGCAATTGCGGAATGCGGTCGAGCGCTTTTTTTATCTTCTCGTGCTGTGCAAAGAGTTTGTCGAGCTTAGCGACTATGCGTTCTTGTTCGGGGAGAGGAGGAAAGGGGATCTGTAAATTCTTTAAAATGGTTTGGTTAATGTTTTTTTGAGCTACCCCCTTTCCTACATCTTGTAAACTTCGTGATAATTCAACAAGAATATAAACTAAATATTTGTGGTTTATCTGTTTGATGGGAGTAATTCCTGCAATGGCTTGATTAGTAGCTGCATCAATGTTTAAAATTCCTATCTTACCTATAGTTGCAAATATTGTGAAGAGAATTGTTCCCCTTGGAAAAACACGTGCAGACGAGTTTTTCAGACCTGCTTCTGTTATAAATTCCTCGGTATAATCGACATAAAATCCCTTAATATCCGATATTTTTACCCAAGGAATGTCACCATCCCAATAGTTTTTTTTCCCCCTGGATGGAGTTCCACCACTTTGGATTATCGAGATATTTCCCAATTCGGTCTCCACCCACCCCTTCGGTAATGTATTCTCCATCAGCTCAACTCCTTTATCAAATCCTCTAACTCTTTGTTGATTGCTTGCAGTTCAAGCATAGCTTCACGAGCAATATCAATCGGTTCGCCAAGATCCTCGCCGTTGCTCAATGAGCTATCTGCAATTAACCCAATATCCAGCGAATCTCCTTTGTCTGCAATAGCATCCCGAGTGAATACTTGCCAACGGTTATCTTCTTCGGCTATTTCAGCACGCTTGGTTTCATCGATATCGCCTTGCCAATTGTCTTTGACTTCATCAATAGAAATACCGCCAGTATATGCTTTTACAAAATCGGCAAATGCTGCACGGGTGAATGGCGTGCGTTTACCAAAGCTAGGTGCATTGGTACGCATATCGTACACCCATACGTTTTTAGTGTTTCCGGTTTCGGTCTTGCCACGGGTGAAGAACAAAACGTTCGTCTTGACACCGGCCGCATAAAATATACCCGTAGGCAAGCGCAGTATAGTATGGAGCGTGCACTTATCCATCAGGTCACGACGGATTTTCAAACCGTCACCATCTTCAAACAGCACATTGTCCGGTAATACTACGGCCGCCCGAGCTTTACCGTCTTTTTTAAGGGAGCGGTAGATGTGTTGCAGAAAGTTCAGCTGCTTGTTTGAGCTGAGGAATGTCAGGTCCGTACGTGTTGGCCGTTCACCTCCTTTTTTTGTTCCGAAGGGTGGATTTGCCAATACCCCATCGTAGTTTTTAAAGGCTTCACCTTCCTGGCTAAGTGTATCTGCTAGTGCTATGGGCGATTCGATACCATGCAGTTTAGCGTTCATCAAAGCTAAACGATGGGCATCCTGTACAAGTTCGCAACCGGTAAAGGCCTCGTGCTTTTGAAACCGTCTCTCTTTATCTGTGAGGGTAAAATAGCTGTCCGTTTTTTCTTTCAGATAATGATCGGCCGCGATCATAAAACCAAAAGTTCCTGCTGCGGGGTCGTTCCATCGTTCGCCGATCTCGGGAACCAGCAGATCGACCATCACATTGATCAACGGGCGAGGGGTAAAATATTGTCCTGCTCCGGATTTCTTTTCGTTGGCGTTTTTCTCTAACAGTTCCTCGTAGATGGTTGCGATCTGGTCTTTTTCCGTATCCTCAAACCAATCGATCCCGTCAATGGCTGTCACTAGCGTACGTAGATTGACCGGCTTACGTAGCATGCTTGATGCATTGGTGTAGATTTCCTTAATCGTGGCATTCTCAGTCTTCGCAGAGATGGTAGCCAGCAATTCACGATAGGTATCGTATAGCTCTTTGTTATCTTTTATAGATTTAAATCTTTCCCAACGGTATTCTTCGGGTATTTCCTGGTCAAACTTCCGCACCTCCGACAGTTTCAGAAACAGAATATACGTCAGTTCATTTAAATATTGGTGATAGGTCACTCCATCGTCACGTAGGACATTACAGAGGTTCCAGAGTTTTTGTGCAATTTCTTCTGCGCTCATCTTTTTTAGTTATTAGTGATAAGTTGTTAGTTGTTAGTGTTTAGATTTCTTTTGGTGGTTTTGATGATGGTAGTGATAATTTTAATTAATTCTACGGCATCAATATTTAAACTATTGAATTGACTTTCATTTATGTAATCCGTCGCTTTTAGAAGCTCTAACCAATAGATTGTTTCATTTATCTCTTTTTGAGCAATGGCAAATTTATGGATAAAATCTGCCTTGCTTTGTCCATGCTCTGCTTCTCTAATCATAGCCCCCACAGATGTTCCACTTCTAAGTATTTGTTTAGAAAGTATATACTCTCTTTTTTGCTCCGTTACGTGTTGATACAATCGTACCACACGAACCGCAAACGCAAAACTCTTGTCTTTTATGTTATTCTCCTTCATATCATCTAACAACTAACCACTGATACCTAACCACTAATATCCAACCATTGATACGTATAAATTCTTTGCAAGATATCCGGTAATTGATTTTCAAATCTTTTATTGATCCGATCAAAGCCGCCCATTTCATCAAAAGGTTCTTTGTCTAAATCTTCGACGGTAACGATAGCCTCAGCGATCATTTGTTTCTCTATGCGTTGAAGAAGATTCTTTTGAGGCACCGTCCAGTTTTGCTCTTGGTACAATTTTTCAAACGCCTGTTTGACACGATCTTCTCTACTTATCAATGCTGATCCTAGCATCAATGTACGTATGTAAGCAATAATATCGGCTGCTACATCCTGCCTATTGACATTTTTCCATGCTTCACGTAGGGTTCGAAGTGTGTAACCTTTGGTGTCTAGCAATATGATCAGTTCTTTCAAATCAGCACGTTTTAACTGCGTGGGGGCTGTTGCAATGAGTCTTAATGCAGCAATCTTATTTTGATTTTCTTCTAAGAACTGTTTGAATCCTTCGATATAGTCCTCTGGTTTTTCTGAATCTCCATAACCAACCGTAACATCTCTCAATACATCTGCGTGATTGGAGTAGAATTGATGTCCGGGAGTCGGCTTGAATTCATCTAAGTATTTCCAAAGTTCGTTCGTTTCCGATAGCCGTTCAATTTGTTCTGTTATGGGCTTTTCCCGGATGCTGGCTATAAAATCATCCAAAGAATCGGATCCGGTAAAATACTTTACCTTTTCCGTGTCGAGACCTTTGGCACGTTTCTTACGTTGCAATTTAGCGATGATCTGATCTACTTGTTGGGCAGCTCTATCCTCCGATTGTATATGTTGAAACTCCTCACTCAAGGTTCTAAAATCAGCGGTAGGATTAACAACTAAGGGCTTCATCTCGGTGTAATCTTTAATATTTTCGTACAAATTGACCGCATCAAAAACCCGAAAGCTTTCCTTATTGATTTCAGGACAAAGCCGTGTGGCACGGCCGATCATCTGATCATAGAGGATGCGCGAGCGCACTCGACGCATAAACACCAAGTTGCATATCTTTGGCACATCGATACCGGTGGTCAACAAATCCACGGTAACAGCAATATTGGGATATTTCTCGTTTTTATACCGTTTTACTTTATCTTCCGGTTGATCCGATTTTCCGGTAATTTTTACTACCGCATCGTCGGGTACCGGGATACCCGCTTCGTAATATTCTTCTTTAAGAATTTTGACGATCATATCCGCATGCTCATCTGTGGCCGCAAAGATCAAGGTCTTCGCTTCACCATCGGGGTCTATATGATTCACCAGTTCCCGGAGTACCGTGCGGTTAAAATTCTCGGTAATGATACGCTTGTTGAAACCAGAAACATCGAACTTCAGCTCATCTTCCAATTCTTCTAGCTCTACAATCTGGTTACCTTCTTTGTCGTATACAGTCGGTTTTTCACCCTTCTCCCAGACAATACCTTCCTCGGACAGCTTGGTCGTAATCTTGATTGGCGGATCCTGATCTATCAAGTAACCGTCTAACACCGCCTCCCGTAAACCATAGTTGAATACCGGTTTGTTGAAAATTTCCGTGGTATGCAATGCAGGCGTGGCCGTTAACCCGACGGCGAAAGCATCGAAGTAATCCAGCACCTGACGGTACTTGCTGACATAATCATCCTGATTCTTGAAATAGATTTCTTCATCATCCATTTCTTTATCCAATAAATAGCCACGGTGAGCTTCGTCCACGATAATACAGTCATAGGCGTCTATGCTCAAAGCTTTATCTTCACTATCGTTATGATATAGCCTTTTGACCATGCTTTGTACGGTCGCAAAATGAATGCGGCTATCGATATCCGGCCAAGTTGTTTTCAATCCATCAATATGGTATATATCACTAAAGCTTTTCAGATCATCCACTTTATAATCCTTAAATCCATCTAAAGCCTGTTTGGCCAAGAGTGTCCGATCGACTAAAAAAAGAATACGTTTGAAACGGTTGGTCTGTATCAGTCGATAAGCCAAACCAATGATGGTACGGGTTTTACCTGTACCGGTAGCCATAGCCAATAAAGCACGGTTTATATCTGGATGATGGACAATCACATTTTCAACAGCTTGGATTGCTCTAATCTGGTAATCACGCAGGCTAAGTCCTGTTTTGAGCTGTAAGAAATCCAGGGAATTCTCTTTAAGTTTTTTATTAGCAAGGGCGATATCTTGCTCGAATTTCTTCTGCAAATCTTCCGGGCTGTGAAATCCTTTGATGGATTTGGAATTGTTATACTTTTGACGAACATCCAAATACCAAACACCGCTTTTGGTCGCTATCTGTTGCAGATATTCCCTTCCATTGGTGGAATAGAGGAACGGTACTTTATAGCCATCCCAATCGCCCAAAATATCGACTCCTTCCTGAGGTACAATATTTAATGCATAGCGTTTACTTTGATCCAGATTAGTAGATATATCCTGACCATATTTTTTAGCTTCGATCACACCATACAGACTAGTCCCAATGAATAGTGCATAGTCTGCATAGCCACCTTTGACGGGCCATTCCGCAATGGCCATATTACGACCTCTTTCTGGTTGACTTTTATGGGTTTTAGCATTTAGCAATTTGGTGTCTGCTTCCCATCCCATCTTGCGTAGATTAACATCAATAAGCTCACGTGTCTGCGCCTCGTCCATATCAAGCTTGTTCGCAGATCGTTTGGCACGTTCCGTGAAAGCTTGTTGCTCCTCTAGACTGACTGGTTTATGCGCTGCAATGGCCTTTTCATATTGTTGCTTTAAGACCTTATTTTCTTCCTCTAAGATGTGTAGGGCATGCCGGGTATCTAGATTTTCCGGCTTACTGAAACGGAATGCAGAAATATCTCTATTTTTTACGGAGTACGACTCATAAAACCATTTCCCTAACTTAAAAGCCGAAAAAAGTGATGATGTAGCTCCTTCTGTGGTGCCTATATATTCATGGACAGCATCATTGCCTTGTTTACGAAGAATGGTAAAATGGTCGATCACATTACTTGGAAGAATACCTTGATTTCTCAGAACATATACAAGGTTCTGAAATTTCGTGTCTTCTGGCAATTCCATTCCGTACGTTTCGAATATCTGCTTGGCCATATATTCTCCATATTGACGCAACTTAAATAAGGAGGTCGCCGGATCTTGATATAGGTTGTACTCGGCAGCCTGTGCTAAGTTATAAAGCAAGGCATATTCTTCTTCTAAAAATTGGAAATTGGATCTGGCCATATTCTCTATTGGATTGATATTCTTCAATTGCTACCAAATATACTGAAAATGCTGTTATTATGGATGTGATTGAAGATTTGAAACCATATACTCCTTCCAGGTTTGAAAGTATATCGTCGTATAATATTGTTTTGAATGTACTGAGTTTAATTGATTTTCAAAGACAAAATCTTTTATGCTTGCAATATGTGACAGAATTTCAAACAGAACTTTCCGTTGCCAGTGTTTTTGACATTCTTTACTACTTGCAGGTGTTATAATAATTATTTTGAGTAGTGGATTTGCCTTTTTGGCCTGTCGAATAGTGTCGTTGATATGATCATCGCCGAAAGAATAGCCTACAATTACGATTTCATCAGCTGTATGGCAGTCGATGTCAAAAGCAGATGCCATCTGTTTAAAAGGTGTAAGGTTAGTTCGTTGAACCTTACTATATCCTGTTATAATATTGGACAGAAAAAGAGGTTTGTTCTTTTCCGTAGTGAAATGCTGGTGGCCGTTATTCGAAAGTATAAGTGGAAAATAAACATTGTGGAAACTATAGCCATCTAAACCATTAGGATTAACGTTGTCCGGTTTCCAGTAAATATTACCGTGTAAATGGTATATGCAATGTTCATCAAACGAAGTCAAAATCCTTTTTGTATCGGGATATTGTGACTGATTGCCCTCTTTAGGCACGATATCATCGGGTATGAAGCCTTGAAAAACCTTAACGCCTGCTTCCTGGAATACAGCTTGCATGACGCGGTCATAGTTTAATGAATAAATACGTAAAACGTTGTTTTTTATTAATTTCTTTATGTACTCGGTTGCAAGATGTACGATTTCAGCATTCTCTTGCTCCTCAATGATTTTGTTTTTATTATACGTATAAAAAGCTGTAGCCAAGTATTTTGTCTGAAATTCCGTCTAATATATTTATCAGCAACTTTGCGAAAAACTTAGATTCTTCAGTCTGCTGACGGTCACCACCAAAATCTCTTTCGGGATTGAAATATTTATAATCGATAGTATTTTTCCAAAATTCGTCATCTGGACGAATAAGCGAATTGGCGATAGTGCAAGAAGAATCTTTTGTGGACCAAAACTGCAGACACTGCTCGACGATGTCGATTAGTCCCTCAAAATTCAACTCTTCCGTATACTTATCCTTGAAATAATCAAAAATATATTTTGTTATATACTCTCCTTTACCATTCTTAGGACCTGCACATTTAAGAAAATTTGTTAGTGATGTGGTAGTTGGTGCATTGTGCCAATCTAGTGCAGCGCCGGCGCCGAGTAGAAATACTGTTCTTTTTCTATTCATAGAAATAAGTTGTTTTTTAGTTTATAACGTAAAGCAAATTATTGTCAGAGCGTAGTCAAAGATTGTAAGAAAGGCTAAAATACATTTCGACTACGCTGAAGACGACAAGTCTTAATTAAGCTAAATCGTCTATCCTAGCGACAGGAGCATCTCGTTTAACCGCTGTTATTCCATTTTCTCTACCCGCAGATGAAACATAGTTTTCACTACGTCCAATGATCTCACCATTGATAGCTTTTAAATTAAACGTATAGTTCTGAAAACTATCTTTCCTTTCGTACCGGCTATCGTATGGGGCGTTGGCTTTGACTGATGCAATCCCATTTAAACAACCTTGTTTGGATACATAACCCTCACTGCCGAGAATAATCTCACCATTACCGGACTTTAACCTAAAATAGTATTGTGAATTCCTAGAGCTCACAAATACTTCGAATTTTGCATTTGACATATTGATATAAAGGTCTAAGCAATCTGTGCACTCAATGTGCACAGCTGATATTATTTCATATATCTCTCAACACTTTCTTCTAGTTTTTGACGAATTACAGCTCGTACCTCCATAGGTTCTAAGAGCTCAACTGCAGACCCAAGCGCCAGTATCTGAGCATAAAATTCATAATTCGGCAGTACCTCTAACTGAATCACCGTATAGGTATCCGTACGTTCTACTACAGTTTGAGAGGGGTGCAAAGGCTTGGATTCAATATATGGCCAAAGCGATTTTTCAATTTTGATTTTGACGAACTGACATTGGGCGCCAATAGGCTTACTGACACCTATAACATCTTCGAAATAGTCGTCATGTGTTTCCGTCCGAGGAATAAATTCAATACCTTCTGTTGCTTCAACAGTAATCACACGATCAAGAGGCAGGTTGGTCCAAGAGTCAAAGCCGTCGCGCTGCCCGAAAAGAAACCACCGCTTATTGTACTGTTTCAAAAAGTACGGATGAATCAAAAAAGCTTCTTCTTGATCCTGGTTGAAAGATTTATAATGCACGAGTAACACGCGTTTCTCCTGTATGAATTTAAGCAAATCACCTAAAAGGTGGAGATTCTTCAAGTATTCGTTTTGGTCGAAAAAAATACATTCATCCAGATCTTCTAATTGAAAACTCTTTTTGAGTTTTAATGCCAGTTCCTGAACAAAGTCAAACTGTGGCAAACCTTTAAATCTTCCCAACATATCCAGTGTCGTTTTGAGCAGATCGGCTTCGACTGGATTGATCTGCTGCATGGCCAATGAATAGTTCCTATCAGCATAACGGTAGTAGGTCTTTTTTCCTTCCTTACAAGATTCTACCGGCGCGCGGAAACCGGCTTCACTGCGCATAAAGTCCATGTCTTTCAGGATTTGTCTACGGGAAATAGAAGAATCTTTGCCGGTATAGTCGGTTAACGCCTCCGATACATATTGGATAAGATCGTCGATAAAAAACTTGCGTCCTCTATTCGAGAAACATCTATCTAAAGCTTCGTAGCGGATAATTGCGTGTTTGTTGGTGGCCATTGACTAATTTATTGTCTATATGCGAAGATACAATTTTTGTGTGCACTGTATGTGCACAGTTGATTACTGACCTGTGTACATAGGATGCATACGACAACATTTACTTTGTAGCAAGTTTAACCATCAGGGAATAACATTCCTTACGGTTACACGTAATGTTTGTTCGAATGAAGGGAATATGTTTGCAAAAATTTTAAAAGATGTATAAAACACTACTTTCAGGATTATTGATTTTAACGCTGGGCGCATGCAACAGTTATAAGTATGGCTCGGATGGAGCTGCTGAAAAAAGTAACCTGACCATAGGCGTGGTCAAAAGTAAAGTTGTCAAAGGTGAAACAACACAAGATGAGATCCTCAAACTATTCGGCTCACCGAATCTCGTTTCAAAAAACAAATCGAACCGTGAAGTTTGGAGCTACAACAAGATGTCTGTTGAACATAAAGCGGGATCAACCGACTTCTTTGCCGGGCAGCGTGCCAGTCAAAGCAGCAGTAGCAAATCTTTTGATCTGATTATCACCTTCGATGAAAAAGATGTTGTTGCGGATTACTCCGTGGTATCCACTGCTTATTAACCTTAAAACATATATGAAATATCCATGTTTGAAAAACACAAACACCGATGAATAAAAGATGGATAATCCATATGGCCATTAAAAAATCAAATTTTATACATATGAAAATGAAGAAAATTATTGCGCTATTGTGTGTCATCATGCTATTCAGCTCCTGTGCAACGCAAATGGTTACCAGATCGCCTGCAGAGGTAAAGATGATGACCACCAAACAATTCGAATCTGACCAAGATATTGTCTTTAAATCAGTTATCAGTTTGCTACAGTCGGAAAGCTACATCGTCGATCGCGCCGATAAGGAAACAGGTCTAATCAACGCCAGCAAGCGTATAGAAAATAAAAACGCCAATATGCAACGCGCCTTATGGGGTAGCTCCAAAGATGCGAATACATCCAAAGCTATGTTCTATGTGGAAGAAGTAAATGAAACCGTGACGGAAGTGAAGATTACCCTGTATGAAGGTGCTGAGTCAAGCCGTAGCGGTTACTGGGGACAAGTCAATAAGGATACAAAAGAGCAAATGATCTATGAACCTCAGGTATATCAAGCTTGGTTCCAAAGTTTACAGGCCGAAATCGAACGTCGTAAGGCATTGGGAAGATAACTTTTCAATAAAACTACACGTTCGAACTTTGATAATACAGTTACCGTTCATTAAAAAGGTGTGTTCATTCCTGCTGAACACACCTTTTTAGTGAACATTAGAATGAGAAAAATCTATTTCCCTTCTTTCATTTTTTTAACCTCATTGGTGAGATCCAATACAGCTTTGCTTAGCTCAGCAATGGATTGTGTCTTGACACGGTCTTCCTCAATAAACTTTTCAAGCAGTGCTACCAGTTTGTCCGAACCATCATTGTTAAAGGTGGGTTGTGCGTTTAGGCCTATTGAGTTATCACTGAACGTCGAATTGTTGTTATGCTGTATATTATAAATTACATGTTCATCTTTGAAAGACTTCACAAATTCAGGTGTTACTCCTAGGGCAGCGGCCAACTCTTCTAAAAGAGGTTCGTCCAGAGCGACCATATTTTCAAAGTCCGATATCCGCTGCTGAGAATACCTATTGCGGCAAAGTTGACCGAAAGCTTCCTGTTTGATTCCCTGGATCTCACGGATGCGTTTTATATTATGACCGATATGCATGGTTTCGTTTTTTTCTTTAAAAATAGTATTCATAATTAATGAAAATTATGGACTGGTTTTTTACCGGTAAATCGGTAGAATACCATACCCGAAAATAATATGTAATGAAATAACTTTGGTCTAAAGTTACGGATTATTGTAACGAACAGCAATAGCTGGATGTTCTTTGACGTATTGGTATTGAAATTGAAAAGTCAAAATGAAAAATTAAAAAACATTAAGACAACATAACGAGGCTGCTTGTGACGCCGTAGAGTGAGGATAATAATCACTCACTAAATTCTTTTGTCAAAATATACAATGTCCTTGCGCTTGTACTCGATAGTCTTCGCAAATAGACTCCTATTTAGTTTTGAAATGAATACAATGGTGGGCTCTATTTAAGATTGAAGATACTGCAAAGCCTCTTGATAAATTTGCTTTGTAAGCAGGAATCTATCTAACGACCTTGTTTGGGCAGGCATATATTACGATAGAGTATATTCAAAGCGTTCCTCGTTAGCTTTAACAAAAAACACAATGGCGGGCTTTCTGTCAGATTTTGAACGAACTTTTTTGAAAATTAGGATATATAAAGCGGTTGAAGATAGGAGCATTTATTAGTTTAGGAACTTCACTCATCCTCGTTTGAAAAGAGGATTTATCAGATATGCGACTGTATCGCATGATAAGTATTCACAATCACTTATTGAGTCTTGTAGTGTATGGTAATTACAACGAAACAGGGTTTGATTGAGATAATAAATATAACGAGACTGCTTGTTACGCCGTGGGGTGAGGACAATAGTCACTCACTAAATTCTTTTATCAAAATATACAACGTTCTTGACGGTACCACATAGATTTTGCGGATCGACTGTGATAGCAAAAAGAAGCACATAGGTGGGCTCTATTTAAGATTGAGAATATAGCAAAGCCTCTTGATAAACTTGTTGTATAAGCAGGATTGCAATACTTCGTACAACCTTAAGTTTTTGCATATATTTTTCAAAACACCGTATACGCAATGTCTCGCGTTATCTCGAACAAAAGAAACACATTAGCGGACTTCCTGTCATTCCTGTCGATTTTTAAGTGAATATGGTTTTGTATAGAAAGTACGTGTACGACCCATAAATAAACAACTTTGAGGCTGCTTGTGACGCCGTAGGGTGAGGACAATAGTCACTCACTAAATACTATTTATGTGCAATAGACGGTAGGTTAATGCATTCGTATATACAAAGGGTGGCCTCCCTATCGGGAAACATAAAGTTATCATACACAATTGGGCTCTCTCCGTGTCACATCATTAGAAAAGCCTTTAAAAAAATATAAAAAAGAGGTCGGTTTTTGATTAGAATAAAATAGATTATACACGACGGTGGTTTTTTTAATAATACCATCCTCAATTATTTTAAGTCATTGCGAAAAATCATCAAAAGTAAAAGAATAAGTATACATACACATTAAATGTGGTCAAGCTATTAGTCAAGAAAGGCATATACTAGAACATATTGCATAATGTCTTGCTGCGAAGTCGATCAAAACTCAATCAACACCAATAACGTCAATGTTCTATTCAGCTTTAATATAAACCTATCACAGGATCTCGGTTTTCCAAAAAATCCGTCAGAGCCGGCCGGGATCTGTGTAGGTAATTAACCAAAACGTTGATTATGAACAAAACTTTACAACAACAGCAAACAGAAAAGCATATCGCTCTGCTACGACAAGGAGACGAACGAGGATTGGATTTTTTCTACCAGCGTTTTTACGGCTATCTTTTCGCAAGAACATTTCGTGCAACGCAAGATGACTGTGTAGCAGAAAGCATCGCTCAGGAAGCATTATTGCGGTTATGGCTGTTCCGCAACCAAGTTAAAGATATTGAGGATATACTTACCTTCTTAAAAGCACAGGTCAGATCGGCAATTCATGCTTTCTACAATAAAACACGAAATAGATTTCACCGAAGTCTGCTCCGCTTGGATGCAATCGAGGATTATCAGGAATTTCTGCTCGGTTACGAAATGGAAGAAGAGGAGGAAATGGACCTGGTCTATCTGGATAAATTAGAGGAAGAAAAACAGCAGCGTCTGGATCAACTGAGCAGCCTTTTGCCAAGTCTTAACCAACAACAGCAATTATTCATCAAACTCTGTTTAAAATACAGCTTTAACTACGAGCGTATCGCCTATTATCTCGGCGGGATTTCGGATTACGAAGTCAGCCTACAGGTAGAGAAAACGATCGATACCTTGCGTGCTGTATTCAATAGTTCGCAAAAAATGGAGATGATGAATAGACCTACTAAGATAGTGCTGCAGGGGGAATTTGATGAGCAGCAGGCAGAAATTTTTCACATGCGTTACGAATTGCGATTGTCCTTCGAGCAAATCTCAACAGCATTACAGCTCAATCCGTCCACGGTCAAGAAGCTTTTTGTACAGGCACATGCCAAAATAAAAACAGCAAAGAAAACCGCATAAAGATAAAACTATGGAAAAAGATACCATCATTTTAACACGTAAAGTGCAAATCTATCTAGATTGCGACGAGAAAGAACAGCGCTCGGCTTATTTCAAACAACTGTTCGAATGGCAAGATATGGTCTACCGTGGTGCCAACATGGTGATGACGCATCAATATGTACAAGAACAGATCAAGGATCTGATCTATCTACGCGATGATGTCAAGGTAAAACTGGCAGACTTTAAAAAAGATCCCGATGGTATTTTCACTTCTTCGAAAATGAATACCACTTATCGGATACTATCGCTGTATTTTAAAGGGAAACTACCGTCGAAAATTATTTCGGCCATGAACATGACGTTAAATAAGGCCTATAGCACAGATCGAACAGCCTATTGGAAGGGTGAAAAGTCTTTGCGCAATTATAGGAAAGATATGCCAATTCCGTTCGGTGGAGATCAGGTGAAACTGAGTAATGACGAGAAAGGTCGGGATTTCAAACTGACACTCTTCAAAATCCCTTTCCGTACTTACCTTGGTAAAGATCGATCTGATAAAAGAATTCTATTACAAAGAGCTTTAGTGGGGCAAATCAAGATATGCACCAGTTCCATCAAAATTGTGAAGGGTAAAATATTCTTATTATTGGCACTCGAACTGCCAAAGAAGCAGCATGACCTCAAAGAACATATCATTGCGGAAGCCTCGCTTTCGGTCGAACACCCGATCACCGTAACCATCGACAAGGATAATTTTCAAATAGGAAACAAAGAGGAATTTCTGTACCGTCGAATGGCCATACAGGCCGCGAGGCACCGAATACAAAAAGCTGCGGCATTTAACAAAGGTGGTCACGGACGCAAGAAGAAGCTGAAAAGTTTGGAGCATTTTAGCGAAAAGGAAAAACGCTATGTCGATAGTCGACTGCATCTCTATAGCCGTCGTCTAATAGATATCTGTGTCAAGACTGAAGCGGGTACACTGCTATTAGTGAATCAAACCAATAAAGAAGAAGTCGCTAAAGAAGATGAATTCTTGCTACGTAACTGGAGTTACTACGGACTGATCGAAAAGATTAAATATAAGGCGAATATGGTTGGTATAAATGTTATTGTGGAGTAAGTGAATACGAGCCGGAGGGATTGGTTTAGCCCCGCAATTCCCGCACACTACCCTAAACCTTCTCAGAATCGAACCCTTTTATCGGGTTCTCATCCCTCTTAATAAAAAAGGACATCTTGAAAAAGATGTCCTTTTTGGTGGAGCCGGAGGGATTCGAACCCTCGTCCAAACATAGTATGATTTACGCTTTCTACATGCTTAGCTTCTCTTGAATTGTCGGGAGAGGGAAGGTGAGTCGCTTACCTGTACCTTTCTCCGTATTTGCTGTTTCTCATCCCTGCTTAGCAAAATCACAGGGACCAGTTCTATTGTTCGATGCCCCGGATGTTAGACCAAAGAACAGGATCTAACGGGACAAATAGCTATGCTAAGTCTAACTTAGGCAGCTAAGGCGTAGTTTTCTTCGCCAGTTATAAAGTTGAAAGTTCAGATTAAAGTGCTCTACTAACAACGCACTGCATGCTTACATAACCATCGCTATCCTGTCAATTCCGGTCGACCCCAGTTATGTATTTGTAGGCTACAAAGGTACGAAAATTATTTCTTTATATCTATCAAGAACAAACAAAAGCCTCTTATAAATGGTTCTCTAAGTAAAAAACGATTATAATGATGAAAAAGGGAAAAAACAAAACAGCATCCAAAAATACAGTGCCAGATAAACAGGAAACTAAGAAATTGAAAAAAGAATCCGGCTACAAAGAGGATATCGAAGGACAAGTGAAAGAAGGGCGTAAGAGAGCGAATCCAAAGAAGTAAGGGGTGTCTAAAAAGCTAAACATCGTCGTCATTGCGAGGTAACGAAGTCCCGCCTGAGGCGGGAATGATGTCAAAAACACAGATTGCTTTGTCGCTGTGCTTCTCGCAATGACGCGTTTTTAAGTTTCGAGAACCTTTTTACACACCCCTTTTTATATTAACCAGGTATATTGGTTCTAACTTCTTTGTTATCACGTTTACGCTCGCTTCGAACGATCAAGCGCAGGCCAGAGTTCGCCGAATAGAAGGACCACACCCAGTTTCCTAATAGTTTCCAACGATTACGAAAACCTGCAATTGGGAAAAGGTGAATAAGCAACCAGGTAAACCAAGCGAAAAGGCCTGTAAACGAAAATTTCGGTAGATCGGCCACTGCATTGTAGCGGGCGATAATAGCCATACTTCCCTTATCCCAGTAACTGAAAGGTTTGAGAACTAAAGCACGATCTTTGGCAATTAAGTTCTTAGCTAATAAAACACCTTGTTGCATGGCTACTTGTGCTAATTGAGGGTGTCCATTTGGATAGTTTGGATCCGTATCTTGATAACAGATGTCGCCAATTGCAAAAATGTTATCGTAACCTTTCACTGTATTGAATCGGTCAACCAACACACGACGACCACGGCCAAACTTGTCTGCAGGAAGTCCCGGTAATTCACGCGCAATTACGCCCGAGGTCCAAATTAATGTTTTGGTTTTGATTTCGGTACCATCACCTAAAATCACCGTATCATTGACATAATCCTTAACAGCAACATTCAAAGTGATTTTCACATCCAGCTTCTCTAGTACAGTTTTAGCTTCTTTTTGAGCAACGCTACTCATCGGGCCTAATAGGGCAGGTCCCGCGTCTACCAAATGAATTACTGGTGTCAAACCTGCTAACTCAGGGTATTCTTTTTTCACAACGCGTTCACTTAATTCCGCAATCATCCCAGATATTTCCACCCCGGAAGGACCGCCACCAGCTACTACAATATTGAGGTAAGCGTCGCGGTTCGGATCTTCTGGATGTTGAATGTAATCTTCAAGATTAAGCAATAATTTGTTACGGATGGCCAAGGCATCGGTGATGTTCTTCATCGGGAAAGCCTTTTTCTTGACATTTTCCATACCGAAATAATTGGTTTCCGTCCCTGTTGCTAATACCAGATAATCGTATGTTAAATTGCCTGTATCGGTCACGATCGTATTGCTTTCCGGGTGGATGTTCAATAGTTTTCCTAAATGAAAGGAAAAGTTCTGGTGTTTTTTGAACATTTTACGGAAAGGCATGCTGATATTCGATGCTTCGATGAAAGCGGTAGCTGCTTGATAGATAAGCGGTGGGAAGAAGTTGTAGTTGTTGATATCCACCAATGTCACTTGGAAGGGAGGATTTTTGCCTAAGGATTTGATGAAGTTTATCCCGGCAAAACCGCCGCCAACCACGACGATATGTTTTTGATAGTCTGCCATAATGAGCCTGTACGTTTGTTATAAAATTTACCACTTAGTTGTTAGAACAAGTATGTGCTTACAAAGTTTGGTAAATGAAGGTGCAAAATTAGCTAATTTTACATTCCTGTGCAATATAATTGCTGTTAAACTACTGGGGCATGCGTCGCATGCCCCAGTAGTTTTTTTACTTTCTGATACTTACCGCATTTTTGTGTGCATGCAAACCTTCCAACTCGGCAAGGATTTCCACTGTAGATCCGATTTGTTGGAGTCCCTCTTCAGAAATATGTTGAAAAGTAATCTTTTTCACAAAAGAGTCTACGGATACTCCTGAGTAGGAGCGTGCATAACCCGATGTAGGCAAAGTATGATTCGTGCCCGAAGCATAATCACCCGCACTCTCGGGGGTCAAGTGTCCTAAGAATACCGATCCTGCATTGATGATACTGCGTGTGAGTGTTTGCCACTGGTCGGTTTCCAAGATTAGGTGTTCCGGCGCGTAGTTGTTGGAGAATGCCATGGCATCCTGAAGGTTTTCCGTTATGACGGCATAAGAGTTGGCTATAGCCATTTTGGCTATCTCAGCACGGGGTAGTATAGCTAATTGTTTAGCCAATTCATCGTTGACGGCCTGCACAATAGTTGCAGATGTGGCAACCAATACGGCCTGACTATCAGGGCCATGTTCGGCTTGTGCCAATAAATCGGCAGCAACATAGGCCGGGTTTGCGCTTTCGTCAGCTATTACCAAGACCTCTGATGGGCCGGCAGGCATATCAATGCTGACATTGGTCAGGCTTTGCATCAGGCTTTTAGCTTTGGTGACAAATTGATTGCCCGGTCCGAATATTTTATCAACCTTAGGGATACTTTCCGTACCGAAAGCCATGGCTGCTACCGCTTGTGCACCACCTACTAAATAAATCTTGTCAATTTTGAGCAAGTGAAGACAATAGGCAACAAACCCATTGATCTTGCCAGTGGATTGTGGCGGTGAACAAACCACGATTTCCTTACAGCCAGCGATACGCGCCGGTACGCCAAGCATTAATAACGTGCTGGGAAGCACAGCTGAACCACCGGGAATATATAGGCCCACTTTTTCAATGGGGCGCACTTCACGCCAGCAACTAACACCAGGCATGGTTTCTACTTTGCGCTCACGGCGTAGCTGTGTGCTGTGGAATTTATGGATATTCTGAAAGGCTATTTCTAAGGCACGCTGTTGATCGCGTGTGATGGTCATGGCCAATTCTTCGATTTCTTCCTTGTCTAAATATAACCGATCGAGGTTGACCTTGTCAAATTTAGCTGCCAATGCTGTCAATGCGGCATCGCCCTCGTTTCGTACACTGTCGATAATCTGCAATACGGTGTCTTGAATGGCATTCGTATCATCGGTGTTGCGGGCAGTCAACCGTTGTATATCGCTCTCTTGAAGCTGGCTATAGATGTAGGAGGTCAGCATGTTTACAAAATTATTTTTTCGATAGGCATCACGACGATTCCTTGCGCGCCGGCTGCCTTCAATGTATTGATTTTACCCCAGAAATCGTCTTCTGTAATGACGGTATGTACCGCTACCCAACCTTCTTCCGCTAAAGG
Source organism: Sphingobacterium wenxiniae (assembly GCF_900116225.1). GTDB lineage: Bacteria > Bacteroidota > Bacteroidia > Sphingobacteriales > Sphingobacteriaceae > Sphingobacterium > Sphingobacterium wenxiniae. The sequence goes on along the minus strand of NZ_FOZZ01000001.1, from coordinate 174,217 downwards.
TACAACTGTAGGGCTTTTCACACCGTGTAGGACTTCGGTAATCTGCGGTAAGTTGATTTTTTCTACGTTTAATACGACATATTTGGTTTCCTTTGCACGCAGGACTGACTGAATCCTTTGTAGCAATTCGCAAAGAATAGGGTCTTCTTCCAGACCTTCACGACCAATAAGGATAGCTTCCGAACGGCGTACGTCGGCAAAAGGTTTTAATCCATTGCTCTTTAAAGTACCTCCAGTTGATACAATATCACAGATAGCATCGCTTAAGCCTAATCCCGGAGCAATCTCTACTGAACCCGATATGCCTTGTATATCGGCCTGAATCTGATATTCATCCAGAAACTGTTGTAGGATAACAGGGTAAGAGGTCGCTATGGATTTGCCGTTGAGGTCTTTTAAATCCTGTATTTCAGAATCCTTTGGGATAGCAATTTTTAAGGTACATTTTCCAAAACCTAAGCGCTGTAGATAGGTTACTTCAGCTTGGCTTTCGTCAATGACATTTTCGCCGACAATACCTAAGTCGGCGATGCCTTGGGCAACGTACCCTGGAATATCGTCATCACGCAGGAATAATATTTCCAGACTAAAATTATTAACGGTGGTGATGAGGGAACTTTTATAATTCTCGAAATCAAGTCCGCAGTTTTTGAGTAATTGGACAGATTTTTCGTTAAGTCTGCCTGATTTTTGTATAGCGATTTTTAGATTTTTCATCCAAATATGTTTTGAAGCTAAGAAGCTTGCATGAGCGAACTGTAACTTATCGTATCATGCGGGTTTAAAAAAGATATTACTTTGTTAAAACTATTAATAAAAGAAAGATAACTTGGGGTATATTGCTTCACGTAGAAACACATCATATTACATATCGCCAAAACGGCGATGATGGTTATGCATGTGGTATGTGAATGAATAAGTCATTTTTATTAATAATGCAACAAAAGTAATTTATTGTTGTCGATTTTGCAAATTATTGGTGCAAAAACTTTAGTTATGCCTCCCATGTCGTTTTGGAAAGAACATATTCATATTGTATACTATTAGGGTCTGCCGGAGCAGGATATTCGTCTACCTTGATGGCGCCAAGTTTTACCAAAGCCCCTTGAGAACGAAAATTCTTTTCACGTACGTGGAAAACAACCTTGTCAACGAAGTGAAAAGCATGTTCAAGCATAAGGGTCTTTATGGATTTATTGAATAGGCCGCCCCAATATGCAATCGCCAGAAAGGTAAAACCAATTGCGATTTTACTTTCTTCTGGTTTGTATTGATAATAGGAGGTGGCACCGATAATCTGCTGACTGGATTTTTCTATAATCAGATAGGGCATGTCTGTTTCCAATAACTTATCGAAATAAACAGCAAACCCTTCTGGCTGATAACGCGTGTAATCGGGATGTTGAGCCCAGATCTCTTTATCGGAAGCTACTTGAAACAGAACATCATAATCCGATGCTGTTAAAGGTTTTAGTACGACCTTATCATTTTCTAAGGCAGAAAATAGTTCTTCCATTACTTGATAATCCGTTTAATCTTATTTGATTTTTTAATCAATTTGTGTAGTGCGTCGTAATCTTCTTGATCCAGCTTGTCGTATAGATTCTGGAGTTGTTTGATATGTTCCTCCAACACCTCCAAAACGTTGCTGCGGTTTTGTTTGAAAATCGGTGTCCACATATCGGGAGAAGATTTCGCCAAACGCACGGTTGACTCAAAACCTGAACCTGCCAACTCAAAAATACGTCCTTGAGATTTCTCTTTTTCTAAGACCGTCAAGGCTAAAGCGAAAGAGGTAAGGTGGGAGATATGCGAAACATACGCCGTGTGCATATCGTGTTCATCGGCATTCATGAAGGAAGTTTTCATCTCCAATTGTTCCGTGATGGCATCCGCCAGCTCAAAGGCATCTTCATCCGATTTGAAAGCTTCTACGTAAACCATCATTTTGCCCTTGAAAAGATCTGCCACTGCAGCCTCGGGGCCTGAATATTCTGTACCTGCCATCGGGTGGGCAGCTACATAGCGACCGCGATTGGGATGCTCGGCTATCTGTTGAAGGATGTTCGTTTTGGTCGAACCCATGTCAATGACTACCTGATCCGTCACTTTATCCAATATGCTCGGAAGCATTTTTGTAATAGCATCAACGGGTACTGTTAAAATAATGGCCTTGGCATTCTGGATGACCTCATCCAAAGTTTGTATTTCATCCACCAAGCCCAACTGTAAAGCTTTTTTCTGGTGGTTCTCATTCTTATCTACGCCAATAACCTTGTCGCAAAATTTTGTTTCTTTAAGTCGGATACCAATTGAACCTCCTATGAGTCCGATTCCGACAATGGCTATATTCATTTTTGAGTATTGAGTATTGAGTATTGAGTATTGAGATAATACCTGCTACTCATTAAGTTCTTAATCTTTGTTCTTTAACCTCTCTTCTTTCTTCTTTGCTCTTGCATCTTTCTTCTTTGCTCTTTATCCTATCTCCTTAATCCGTGCTATGGCTTGATCGAAGACTTCTTCTTTGGCACACAAACTGATGCGTATATAGTTGTTTCCCGCAGAGCCAAAAATACCGCCAGGCGTAATGAATACATTGGCTTCATATAATACTTTATCACAAAGTGTGTAACTATCTGTATACCCATTAGGTATCTTTGCCCATATAAACAAGCCAACTTGATCTCGGCTATATGTACAGCCAAGCATATCCATAATCTGATAGACTTTTTCCCGTCTTTTTGCGTATTCGGCATTCAGCTGTGTATACCAGGATTTATCCAAAGACAATGCCTTCGCTGCGGCTAATTGCAGTGGCAAGAACATACCCGAATCCATATTGCTTTTAAAGCGTAGGATTTCGTTGATCCGTTGCTCGGCAGCTATAAGCATTCCTATACGCCAGCCTGCCATATTTGAGGATTTGCTTAAGGAATTAAGTTCAATAGCAACGTCTTTAGCTCCGGGAACAGCGAAGATGCTCTGCGGATGTTCGTTCAGGATAAAGCTGTACGGATTATCATGGCAGATCAGGATATTGTGTTTCTTTCCAAATGCAATAATATCAGTGAAAAAAGCCTGATTCGCCAATGTTCCGGTAGGCATGTGGGGATAATTGATCCACATGATTTTAACTTTGGATAAATCTCTCTTTTCCAGTTCTTCCAAATCAGGTAGCCAACCTTTTTCTTCAGATAATTCGTAATATACAATACTTGCTCCGGATATTCTGACGGCACTGGTGTATGCAGGATACCCCGGGTTGGGTATCAACGCCTCATCACCTTCCTGTAGATAGGTCATGCAGATATGCACAATGCCTTCTTTCGAACCTATCAGTGGGAGTATTTCGGTAGCAGGATTCAGCTGAACGTCGTAATAACGGGTATACCAATCGGCTATAGCTTGCCGTAATACAGGAGAACCTTTGTAGTTCTGATAACCATGGACATTACTTTTAACAGCCTCTTCTTCCAATACTTGGATAACATCCGGGTGGGGAGGAAGGTCCGGGCTACCGATACCTAAGTTAATGACTTGCTTGCCTTGTTTGTTGAGTTCGTCAATCTCTCTCAACTTCTTCGAAAAGTAATATTCTTCTGTATGTTGAAGCCGTTTGGCTACTGTTATGTCCATGTGTTTTTTTGATTTTGACGGTCTAAATTACGTATTCTGTATAATAAAAACGGATTTATGTTGCGAAAATATCAAATCATTGCAACAATTCGATGGATGTTTATCCAATCCAAGGGATTACCTTATCTAAATTTATTACTTTTGCAATTCATTAGAATACATGAAGACATACTTTAGACTGCTATCCTTCGCTAAGCCAATTGAGAAATATGCCATTCCGTATATTATCTGTACGATTATCACGGTGGTTTTCGGTACGCTTAATCTGGCTATGCTTGCACCCTTGCTGCAAGTGTTGTTCAAGGGTACGGGAGATGCGAAAATAGACACTGCTGAGTCCCTTGTTAAGCCGGAAGGCTACAATATGGGCGATTGGTTTATGTATCTGGCAGATAAATTATACTACGACATTGGGCCGTACGAAGCGCTGAAATATGTCTGTATTGTTATTGTAGCCTCTGTGTTTATCAGTAATCTGTTCCGTTACTTATCCCAGAGGATAATGGAAAACTTACGGATACATACCCTCTTGAATTTGCGTAAAGCCGTTTTTAACAATGTGATGGATTTGCATTTGGGTTATTTTACCAATAGTAGAAAGGGTGATGTCATGTCTAAGATTGCATCGGATGTACAGGTCGTACAATTTTCGGTGACCTCAACCTTGCAAGTAGCCTTTAAAGAGCCTTTACAGCTTATCGCTTATATTATCGTGCTTTTTGCACTTTCTACAAAACTGACTTTGTTTTCGTTGGCTGTTATTCCTGTTTCGGCATTTTTCATATCCTTAATTGTAAAAAAGTTGCGTCAACAGGCGCGTGAAGGGCAGGAATCTTATGCCAATATGATTTCCTATTTGGATGAAGCCTTGTCTGGGGTAAAGATTATCAAAGCTTTTAATGCTATTCCTTTTGTGAAGGACAGATTCAATAACGAAAGTGAATATTATTCCAAAATCATGCGCCGTATGGTGCGCAGACAGCAAATGGGATCTCCGGTTTCAGAGCTTTTGGGTGTAATTATGGTAGCGGTTATCCTGATGTATGGTGGTAGTTTGGTGCTGAATGGGCAGGGAGATTTGGAAGCGTCGGAATTTATTACTTATATCGCTATTTTTTCGCAAGTGATGCGTCCCGCCAAGGCTTTGACCGACGCTTTCTCCAATATCCATAATGGTATTGCTGCCGGCGAACGTGTGTTGGAGCTTATCGATGAGAAGAGTACTGTTACCGATAAGCCGGATGCAAAAGTTGTGAAAGCATTTAACACAGCAATACGGTTTGAAAATGTACGTTTTGCTTATGGCGAAAAAGAGATTCTTTGCGATATTAACCTTGAGATTCCAAAGGGAAAAACGATTGCCTTAGTAGGTCCTTCCGGCGGTGGTAAATCGACTTTAATTGACTTGATTCCTCGATTTATGGACGTTACGGATGGAGCAATCCACTTTGATGGTATTGATTTGCGCGATTTGACGCAGGAGTCTTTAAGAGCGCTTATTGGTACAGTCAATCAGGAAACAGTACTGTTTAACGATACTATTTTTAATAATATCGCTTTTGCAAGACCAGAGGCTACACAGGAAGAAGTGGAGCATGCCGCACGTATTGCCAATGCACATGAATTTATCCTGAAGGCCGAAAATGGATATGAAACCAATATAGGAGATAGAGGAGCGAAATTATCTGGTGGGCAACGGCAGCGTATTTGTATTGCACGTGCAGTGCTGAAAAACCCACCTATCATGCTGTTGGATGAAGCGACTTCGGCCTTGGATACGGAATCGGAAAAATTAGTGCAGGATTCCCTCTATAAGTTGATGGAAAACCGTACAACGGTTGTGATTGCTCACCGTTTGAGCACGATACAGAATGCAGATAAGATTGTGGTTCTGGAGGCGGGACGGGTTGTAGAGGAAGGTACACACCACGAATTGCTGGCAAAAGAAGGGTTGTACAAACGCCTTATCGATATGCAACAGTTTGTGGATTAATAGATATATAAAAAGCGATTGGAAAATCGCTTTTTTCTTTGTGATTTGGTACATTTGTTCAAGTTAGGAGAGAGGAAATGGATGCAACAAAAAAGCTTGAATTTCTTATTCAAGACAAGAATTTAGATACTGATTTAAGACACATAGCTCAGAAGGTTCTTCAAAGCGAACGTATTAGTTTCGATGAAGGAGTCTTGCTTTATGAAAAGGGAGAATTAGGCTATCTGGGTGTTTTGGCAAACTATATCCGTGAAAAAAAGCACGGAGACCGTACGTATTTTAACCGTAATTTTCACATCGAACCTACAAACGTCTGTGTATACGACTGTAAATTTTGTGCGTATTCCCGGATGATTAAGGAACGTGAGCAGGGATGGGAAATGGATGTGGATGGTATGATGGACATTGTCAAGTCCTACGACGATGAACCAGTGACCGAAGTGCATATTACCGGTGGGGTAGTGCCGAAGCAAAATCTGGATTTTTATGCTGAATTTTTCAAACGTTGTAAAACGCATCGGCCAGATCTACACATCAAAGGACTGACTCCAGTCGAGTATTACTATATTTTCAAGAAAGCGAAGCTGAGCCATTATGATGGATTGAAATATTTACAATCCTGTGGTTTGGATTCTATGCCCGGTGGTGGAGCGGAGATTTTCCATCCTGAGGTGCGGGAGAAAATTGCTGGTGATAAGTGTACGGCTGAGCAGTGGCTTGATATACATGAGCAAGCACACAAATTGGGAATGCGTACAAACGCCACGATGCTTTATGGACATATTGAAGAATTTTGGCATCGCATAGACCACATGGAGCGTTTGCGTCAATTACAGGATAAGACTGGCGGATTCCAGACATTTATTCCGTTGAAATTCAGAAACCAAGGGCATCAAATGTCTGATGTGCCGGAAGTCTCCGTTATCGAGGATTTACGGAACTACGCTGTTGCCCGTATTTATATGGATAATTTTGACCATATTAAAGCCTATTGGGCGATGATTTCACGAGATACCGCACAGCTTTCATTGGCTTTTGGTGTAAACGATATTGACGGTACGTTGGATGATACAACCAAGATTTATTCGATGGCCGGTGCAGAGGAACAGCATCCTGGAATGAGCACTCAACAGTTGGTGGAGCTTATTAAGAATGTTGGCCGTCATCCGATTGAAAGAGATACCCTATATGGTGTGGTAACAGATTATAAGGATGTCGTCTTTGAAGGGACATCCAAGCCGAAATATTATGCATTACCTGTAGTAGAATAAACATTTTGAAGAAGACTTTTTATTTTATACGACACGGACAGACGGATTTAAATTCGAAAGGTATTGTACAAGGGCGGGGCGTCAATTCTCCGTTGAACGAAATGGGACAAAGACAAGCCAAAGCTTTCTATGAAGCGTTTAAAGATGTGCCTTTCGATAAGGTTTATACTTCAACGCTTCTGCGTACAAAACAAACGGTATCGGAATTTTTAGACTTAGGAATTCCATCGGAAGAACTGGAAGGTCTGGACGAGATTAGCTGGGGAATATACGAAGGTAAGGAACAGGATGAAACCATTATGTCGGGCTTTGGCGAGGTGGTCTCGGCATGGCGAAATAATGAATTGGATGTACGTATAGAAAATGGTGAGTCGCCCAATGAATTGGTTGCAAGGCAGAAGCAGGCGATAAATCATATGCTGAAACAGACAGATGAAGAATTAGTGCTTGTTTGTATGCATGGTCGGGCTTTGCGTATTATGCTTTGCCATCTGACAGGAGTACCTGTCAATCTGATGGACGATTTCCCACATACCAATACAGCACTCTACGTGTTGGAATATCAAAAAGGTCTGTTTACCATTACAGACCACTACAATGTCAAACATTTAGAAAATTTGTAAATGAAGAAAATACGGATTTCCGCCGTATCCTATACCAATACTTTGCCTTTTCTGCAAGGAATTAAACAGTCGGCCGAGTTGATGGAGCAGATTGATCTTTCGGTGGATTATCCCAGCGAATGCGCGCGTAAGGTGATGGAAGATGAAGCAGATTTAGGGATTATTCCTATTGCGGCATTGGCAAAGATGGATAGTTATCATATCGTTGGTGATTATTGTATCGGCAGTAACGGAGCGGTGGACTCGGTTTTTATCTTTTCGGAAAAACCGATTGAGGAGGTACAGTCACTGCTGCTCGATAAGCAGTCACGGACATCTAATGGGCTGGCTCGAATCTTATTAAAACATTATTGGAAGAAGGAAGTGGAGATATTGACCGAAGGGCAGGCAGATGCCTATGTGTTGATTGGCGATCGTACTTTCGGTAAAAAAAATTCGGTTCCTTACGCCTACGATTTGGGGTATTATTGGAAGGAAATGACCGGGCTACCTTTTGCTTTTGCAATATGGGTTGCGAATAAGTCGTTGCCACAATCTTTTGAGGAAGCGTTCAATAGAGCATTGGGAGAGGGAATCGCTCATCCTGAAGATGTCATCGCAGATTTGCCTCCTTGTGAAAACTTCGATTATAAAAAGTACCTGACGGAATACCTGGATTTTCACCTTACTGCTGAAAAGCGTCTGGCTGTAGAAAGGTATTTGGAATTATATCGTTCTTTGGGGCAGGAGTAAAACTTAAACCTATAAGGTTTTCAAAACCTTATAGGTTTAAAATATGTTTTTATAGCAAATGAATCGCCTGATCGGCTAAAAGGTGACGTTGTTCATTGTCCCAAATACTGACTTGTACCTCGCCGATATGTGCTTTCTTAAGCATGAACATGCATACTCGGGACTGACCAATACCACCTCCGATGGATTGCGGGAGCTCGCCATTCAACAACATCGTGTGGAATGACAGTTTGGTGCGATCCAAACTATGACGGATCTCTAATTGACGGCGCAAGGCCTTCTCATCTACCCGGATTCCCATGGAAGATAACTCAAAAGCAGTATTAAGAATAGGATTCCATACCAAAATATCACCATTCAGTCCTTTATAGCCGTTTTCATTATCTGTGCTCCAGTCATCATAATCAGCTGCACGTCCATCATGCGGAAAACCATTGCTGAGCTCGCCTCCAATACCATAAATAAATACTGCTCCAAATTCTCTGGCAATAGCATTCTCACGTTCCTTCGGTGTATGATCCGGGTAACGGGCAAGCAATTCCTCAGAGGAGATAAAGTGTATGTCTTTCGGAAGGATGGCTTCTTTGTTCGGATAGCGCTGAGCTACTTCTTGTTCAGTTTCGTACAACGCGTTATAAATACTTAAAACAGTATCCCGCAAATAGGCAAAAGTGCGTTGCTCGGGCAAAATGTGCTTTTCCCAATCCCATTGATCAACATAGATGGAGTGAATAGGTGTGTAATCCTCATCAGGCCGCAAAGCGTGCATATTGGTCAAGATGCCTTCATCTACCTCAATCTCTAATTCTTTAAGTCGTACACGTTTCCATTTAGCAAGGGAATGCACCACAACAGCACGTTGCTCGTTCAAGGATTTGATGGGGAAACTAACAGGCCTTTCGATGCCGTTTAGATCATCGTTTATACCTGTGCCGTCCAATACAACTAATGGTGAAGATACCGGAATAAGGTTCAATGCCTGAATAAGTTTACGCGAAAAAGTCTCCTTAACAAACGTAATCGCTTGTTCAGTTTTTAATAAGTTACGTCCCATATTTATTATTATCAACAGACAGCTTTAACGTGTTTGTTGATATATTTTTAAAAATTTAAGGCAAAAATAGTTATTTTCTTAACTAAAAAAGAGGTTGGGTAGAAAATATTAATATTTAGATAGTAGTCTGCTGACAAATGTATTTCGTGAATGATACAATTGTGGGCATATACCTTAATTTGAGAAGAAACTATCTGTTTGGTATTTAAGTAAAGCACCTTAGATTTTACAATACCTACGTAAATATGTTTATTCTCCTAAAAAAATAAATGCAATTATGTTGCTGTTAAAGTGTTTGATTTTTATATTTGCAATATTGTTGCATTTATATAAACATAATTCAAATGATACCCCAGACTTACGAACAATGGAAGAGCTGCATCATCAACGATTGCAAAATTAACCTGACTAAAGATTTTGCAAAACAACGTCTGGCAGTTTATCAGGATCCGGACAATAAGGAAACGCAAAGATTTATCTCATTGTATGGCGAGCAACATTTAAAAAACATCATCAATTGGTTTAAACAGATATGATAACAGAAAAGAAACTTCCCGTAACCGTCTTGAGCGGATTTTTAGGTGCAGGAAAAACAACCTTGCTCAATCATGTTTTGCACAATAAAGATGGGCTGAAGGTAGCCGTCATTGTGAACGATATGAGTGAAGTGAACGTGGACGCACGATTGATCGAAAATGAAAACACCCTTTCACGAACGGAAGAAAAGTTGGTCGAAATGAGCAATGGCTGTATCTGTTGCACACTTCGTGAAGACTTAATGACAGAGGTAGAAAAACTGGCTAAAGAAAAACGCTTCGATTATCTGCTCATTGAAAGTACGGGTATCAGTGAGCCTGTCCCTGTTGCGCAGACCTTTTCATTTGTGGATGAAGAAAACGGAATCGACCTTTCACGTTTCAGCTATATCGATACCATGGTAACAGTAGTGGATTGCTTAAATTTCTTTAAAGATTTTGGAACAAATGAGCTCTTGCAAGATCGCAACTTGACCGATATGGAGGGCGATTACAGAACAATTGTCAACCTGTTGACGGACCAGATTGAATTTGCAAATGTCATTATCCTGAACAAGACCGATCTGGTAGATGCTGGTACTGTCGGGCTTTTAAAAGCCGCTATTCACAAACTCAATCCAGGAGCAAAAATTATCACTTCTGAATTTGGAAAAGTTGCCCCGACAGAAATATTAAATACGAAATTGTTTGATTTCGAGGAGGCTCAAAATTCGGCTGGCTGGCAAAAAGAATTGCAAGCCGAAACACATGCGCCCGAAACAGAAGAATATGGCATTAGTTCTTTTGTGTTTCGCAACCAAAAACCGTTTCACCCAGACAGATTCTGGAAATATCTCCATGAAGAATATCCTGTTGGAATTATCAGAGCCAAAGGTCTGTTCTGGTTGGCTTCGCGGCCCAATGATGCATTAAATTTTTCGCAGGCAGGCGGTTCCTCCCGTTTGGAACGGGCAGGCGTCTGGTGGTGCAGTATGCCTTATCCCGAACGGATGAAATATGCTTCTTTTATCTATAATCGGGACGTAATTGAAGAACGTTGGAGTGCGAAGTGGGGCGACCGTATGAATGAGCTGGTTTTTATCGGGCAAGACATAGACAAGGATAGCGTTATTGCCGGTTTAGAAAGATGTTTGTTGCAGGATGATGAACAATATCTGTTCGATAAGCATATAAAATTAAATGACCCTTTTCCGATAGATATTTAGCAGTGCGCCACACAAAATATACAAGGCGGGAAATCATCAAGCAGACCGGACTGGCCTTGACTGCATTGGCTTTTCACTTTCCATCATTCACAAAATTCAATCTTATGACAGATCATAAAAATGTTGACGTAATTATTATTGGCGGGAGCTATGCAGGACTTTCCGCAGCCATGGCATTGGGACGAGCCTTGCGCAGTGTTTTAATCATAGATAGTGGGTTGCCCTGCAACCGGCAAACCCCACACTCGCACAACTTCATCACGCAGGATGGAGAAAAACCAGGTGCGATTGCAGAAAAGGCCAAAGCACAGGTTTTGAAATACAGCACGGTAAAGTTTTTAAACGGGCTGGCTGTTAGCGGTACAAAAACTGAAAACGGCTTTGCCATTACCACAGAAACTGGCGAAATATTTACAGCCCGGAAACTCATTTTTGCGACAGGTGTAAAGGACATCATGCCCGACATCCAAGGCTTTTCGGCATGTTGGGGAATTTCCGTTATTCATTGTCCATATTGTCACGGTTACGAAGTGAAAGGAGAAAAAACAGGTATTTTAGCAAACGGAAGTTTTGCGCTTCATTACGCTCAGCTCATCCGTAACTGGACGAAAGATTTGACGATTTTTACAAACGGGAAATCGTTGCTCACAGAAGAAGAAACCAATAAAGTTGCCCGGCATAACATTCCGATTATTGAGAAAGAAATTGCTTACCTGAACCATGAAAAAGGCAATATACGCGAAATCGTTTTCAAGGACAATTCAACCTTTGAACTGAAAGCAATCTATTCACGGCCTGTATTGGAACAGCATTGCCAGATTCCCGAAATATTGGGTTGTGAGCTGACAGAACAAGGATTGCTCAAAACAGATATGTTTCAGAAAACAACTGTAACAGGTGTTTTTGCCTGTGGCGACAATGCAAGCCTTATGCGTTCCGTAGCCAATGCCGTAGCAACAGGAAATGTTGCAGGTGCTATGGTGAATAATACAATGGCTGAGGAAACGTTTTAAAAAAGAAACGCGGACTATTCAGTCCGCGTTATAAAATCTTGTAAACCACTATTAAACCGAGAAACTCTCTCCGCAGGCGCAGGTTCTACTGGCGTTCGGATTGTGGAATTCAAACCCTTTTCCGTTTAGACCATCGGAATAATCCAATTCTGTTCCCGCCAGATATAAGTAAGATTTGATGTCAAGGCAGATTCTAATACCTTTATCTTCACAAAACTGATCGCCTTTCTTTTCCTCATTGTCAAAATCCAATTTGTAGGAAAGCCCTGAACAGCCACCACTTTCTACGGCTACGCGCACAAAATAACTGCTGTCGTAATTCTCCTCCCGCATGATTTGCTCAATACGGCCTTTTGCTTTATCTGTAATGGTTACCATTGCATCCATGTTGTATTCCTTCTTTTATTATAGTACAAAATACGTTAAACTCCATTTGATTTGCAAATATTAATGGTTGTGGAAGTGTCAAAATTAAGGTATGAGTCCGTCTTTAAAAAGCTTCCAGATAGGAGATGCCTCACGCAAACGGGTAACAACCTGTTCTATCTGTTGTACAACGTCTGCGACGTCTTGCTCGGTTGTATATTTACTTAGGCTAAAGCGGATACTGCTATGTGCATCTTCATTACTGAGCCCCATGGCTTTCAGAACGTGTGACGGATCCGAAAGTCCCGACACACAGGCTGACCCGGACGACAGCGCAATATCCGGAAGAGCGGTCATGATTTCTGTGGACTTCAAGTGGCGGAAAGTGATATTGCTCGTGTTGTCTAATCGTTTTTCTATCTGTCCGTTGACAAAGGTTTCAGGGACACGGCTGATGATTTGTTTTTCGAGCATGTCCCGTAATGCTTTGATTTGCGGCTTGGTTTCTATGTTTGCTAGAGCTTGACCACAACCAACAATGTTGGGAACATTCAATGTGCCTCCACGTAAGTTATTCTCTTGTTTACCTCCGGAAATCAATGGAGGTATTTGTATGGGCTTTGCTGTCCGTCTTCGTATGTATAGTACGCCTGTTCCTTTAGGACCGTGTAGCTTGTGTGCACTAAAAACCAAAAGATCAACAGGTAATTGTTGCACATGCAAAGGATGTTTTCCTATACTTTGTGTGACATCGCAGAAGTAGAGAACATCACGTTCTTGACAGATATGGGCAATATCGGAAATTGGATGCAGTACGCCGGTTTCATTATTGGCTGACATAAGACACACCAAGATGGTATCTGGACGAATGGCGTTCTTGAGTTGATCCAAAGACAACTCGCCATTGTTGTTCACATCTAGATAAGTGATTTCCATTCCCTGTCGTTCCAACAACTCGCAAGTGGTCAAGACAGCTTTGTGCTCTGTTTTACAGGTGATGATGTGCTTGCCTTTTGTCGCGTAGCTTTGGGCGACACCACGTAAAACGGTGTTAATCCCTTCTGTAGCCCCGGAATTAAAATAGATCTCCTGTTCTTTGGCACCTATTGCTTGCGCAACCCGTTGGCGAGCGGTTTCCACTGCTTTATGTGCTTCGCGTCCTAAACGGTGCTGCATGCTGGAGGGATTGCCATAGAGATCCTTCAGGTAGGGGAGCATTGCTTCCAGTACAGCTGAATCGAGCTGTGTCGTGGCGTTGTTGTCCAGATAAATAAACGACATGTTTAAAGATACGAACTCGGGTTGGTTTTTGAAAATTGGAACAACAGTGAGTTGCCTATTCTTAATCTACGTATTCTTTCGTACAGCTGTTATAGACCAGTTTGATGTTTTTGACATTCGTATAACTATCAAAGGTGATTTTCTTCTCAGCACATGTATAACCAAAACTTGGCGGCATTACACCGCAAGCAGGACAAATAATGTCTGTGAAATATACTTTTTCTCCTTCGTAGGTGCCTGAAAATAGATTCACCGCCATGGCGGTCGGTTTCTGGGTGCATTGCAGTTCAGATTCGTACAACTTCTTCATTCTTATGTCGCACTCTGTGGCGTTAGATGGTGTATCATCTTTATCACAACTCCAACATAACATCGCAAAAGCAAATAATAAACCTAATCTTTTCATATATAATCGATTTGTATAAACTATAAACGAGATTATAGAGGCAGATGCGACAATCTTATGTTGAAATATAGATTACAATCTCTTTGGTATCTTTTTTGTTACATTTTTTGTGTTAATTGTGTTAATAAGGTGTCCCGTAAGAGGTTTGCTTGTTGAAACACCACTTGGGAATGAGTTATAAACTTTTTACATATTTGTTATGAAGAGATTTTTTTGTGTTTTAGCCTTTCCGTTATATCTAGTTGCTGTGCTGTCTGTCTCCTGCTCCAAAGATGATGGGGGTGATAAGGGAGGAAATGGAGGAGGGAATACTTCCTTGCCCGGAATCATCTACCATCAATATACTTCGAATGTCATGAAAATAGATATGTGGACAGGAGAAGAAGATGCATTTTTTTCCTATAATGCATACAGTACAGTGAGTTGGGAAATTAGTAGAGATGGTAAATTACGTCTTGTCTCCTCACGAGAAGCGGGGACATATGATCGTAATCGCTTTACTCTTGTCAATACAGCAGATGACCAGATTGTAAAAGCATTTGATTATGTACCACGTTATGGTAATAGTACGCGGAACTATGGAAAAATATCCTTTGATAATAGTTTTATTATGGTTGTTCCGGATGGCGATAATGGTATTGTGATGATGGATATGGATGGCAATATCAAGTATGAAATGTCTGGGATAGGAGAGGACACATTCACTTCGACTGATAATGCTTATTGGCTGCCCAATAATAGTATTTTGGTGCGTTTCAAAAATATGCTTTTGCGCGCTGATCCTCCGTACGAAAATTTGTCTTTGGTGAAGGAAATGAATTATGAAAACTGGGGTAATGTGCGTGTAAGCAACAATGGGCAAAAAATCAGTATGTACATTAATAAACATGTTTTTATGATGGATATAACGGGTGAGAATCTTGTACAGGTAACAGATGGCACTGCTGACGAAAATTTTGGTGAATTTTCACCTGATGATAAATATTTATTGATTGGAGCGGACTATTTCCATGCACCTGCATCGATGAATAGTCATTGGTTCTTAAAAATCATTCCTTCCGATGGTAAGAAATATCATATGGATAATAGCCCTGAAGTTATTCCCGTTATTCCGAATGGTAGCCAACAGATGGTGCGCGCTAACGGCGTTACTGCTTGGCGGCCATAGTGCCTATTTTACTGCAAGGGAAGGAGGATTGGTTTAGCTCCAAAAACCTCAGATTCGATATTGAACCTCTTTTTGGTTTGAAGCCTTAAAACAAAAAATCCTTCATCAAAAGATGAAGGATTTTGCTGCGGAAAGTGAGGGATTCGAACCCCCGAACCTGTGACAGTTAACGGTTTTCAAGACCGCCGCATTCGACCACTCTGCCAACTTTCCGTCACAAAAGTAGAAATTCTAACCGTCTCTCCAAAACTTATTTTGGCTTATTGTCATTACCCTTTGAAAATGAGTGCAATTATTTTTTATATGGCCTTTGATTTACTGTTTGTACCAAAGATTAGGGCATCAAGAGTTCCTGCGTATGTTTTTTTATGTTTCTGCTAATTTTATCTATGGGTAGGTCATCGCTGTCTTGCCCAAACGGTTCCTCGATGGATTCGCCGATAATCTCTAACATAGCAAGTACATAAAAGATAAACGGAACAGCTAAAATCACAAAATATCCCATAGAGAAGACATAGCCAAAAGGCAAGGTTACGACGTATGCGATGATAAACTTTTTTATGAATGCACTGTAGCTTAGTGGTATAGGTGTGTTTTTTATTCGTTCGCAGGCTCCGCATACATTCGTGAGGTTTTGAAGTTCATCGTTTAAGATGATGAATTGTTCGCCTGAAATTTTACCCTCTTTATAAAGCTCATTTGTTTTCTTGAAAATGAGTGCGGCCACCTGATTGGGGCCATGTTTTTTTTCGTCCAGCGTTTTCCATTCAGGATGTTCTGTTTCGTCCAACATAAATTTGGTATAATCAGAGCGGAGAAAATCAAAAAGGGTTTCGGCGTATAGCGGTAACGCTTTGCGGTAAAAACTACGTGATACTTTGTCACCCTCTTCCAAAAAGCTATTTAACTTATAGGCTAAGGAACGGCTAATATTGGTTAATGTGCCCCATTGTTTGCGGGCTTCCCACCAGCGGTCGTAAGCTGTATTTGTACGAAATACCAATAATAAAGAAAGTACAAAGCCTAAAAGACTATGTACTATGGTGGTGTTTTTTATCCAGCTTTTCTCGGATAGCTTAAGATATTCGAGTTCCCAATAGGCAATTCCCCAAGAGTAAATGGCAATAAGGACTAGAAAGGGGATAAGTTTCTTAAAGGCTCCTTGTGTTTGGAGCATGATGGTTTTAGAAAACCACTCCTTGGGGTTATAAACATGCATAAAGAAAACAATATATTGTCAATGAAAAATAAAACCGCTATTTTCACCGCAATATGGCAAAATCTGGCAGAACGGTCAAGCGTAGTGTGAAAGTAAGTAAAAATGAACGTACAAAGTACTTAATCTGGAGTATAGCCATTCCGGTTGTTATTCTGTTTATTTTTGGATTGCTCTATTATACGACTGATTTTTCCTATACGTTGAAGAGTTGGTTGTATACCGAGGATGCCGGTGAAGGGCATAGCTCCGGCGAGCATGAGCAGCGCAATGTGGATTTGATGACGAAACACGATAGATACGTGTATGGTATCGATATCTCACAATATCAAGGGGATATAAATTGGATAGAAGTAAATACTATCCATGATAAATTTCCAGTGGATTTCGTGTTTATCCGTTCAACGATGGGGGAGAAAGCAAAGGACAAACGTTTTGCTGAAAATTGGAAAGCTGCTGAAAGCAGAGCAAAGCTTCGTGGTGCTTATCATTATTTTCGTCCGAACGAAAATTCAAAGAAACAAGCGCGAAACTTTATTGCTACGGTGAAGATGAAGCCGGGTGATCTGCCTCCAGTATTGGATATTGAAGAGCGTCCACGACGTCAACCGATGGATTCTCTCAAAGTAGGATTGAAGCGCTGGTTGGATGAGGTGGAGCAACACTATGGTGTCAAGCCTATTTTGTATTCGGGTGATAGTTACTTTACCGATTTCTTGGAAAAAGAGTTTTCGGATTATATACTTTGGATAGCCAATTATAATTTCTGGGTGGATAAGCCCAAAAAACATTGGAACTTTTGGCAGTTTTCAGAACGGGGATTCGTTCGAGGAATTAAAGGTCCTGTAGATTTGAACATGTTCAAAGGTAATATTGAAGAATTGGAGCAGCTAGCCTTGCCGTATTGAAGCATTAATCTTCATTTTCGTTAATCGCATTCTTCGGTTCGTCCAGACTGTTTACCAGTACTTTGTCAATACGGTGCCCATCCATATCCAAAACTTCTAAACGATAGCTTTTGAAGAGGATAAAATCACCTTCGGCAGGTATATGATCCAACGTTAGAAATACCAAGCCGCCTAAAGTGGTAATATTGCTGATTTCTTCTTCTTCCTCTTCTGATAATTTTATGTGGAAAAAGTTGAGGAAGTCCGTCAGCTGCATCATACCATCTGCACTGTAAGACCCATCTTCACGTTTGCGTATTTCCGGTTCTTCATTTTCATCTTCTAAATCGATACCAATAAATACGGAGCGCACAATGTCCTTAGAGGAAACAATTCCTTGAGGAATACCGTATTCATCAATTACAACCGCTAATTGTGCTTTAGCATTTTTAAACCCATTGAGGATAGAATAGGCGTAGCTATTTTCGTTGACAAACATGATAGGCGTTATCAGCTCTTCCAGAACAATAGGCTGATTGTCTATAAGTTTCTTTAGAAAAGATTTGGCTTGGATAACACCTCTAACACGGTCAAAGCTGCCGTCTATAACCGGAAATTCTGTATGATTTGATTGTAGGATAATTGCCTTGTTGGCTTCAAAATCCTTTTGCAGATCCAAACAGTCTATTTCCGAGCGGTGCACCATTAAGTTAATGGCTTTTTTATCACCTAACACCAATAAACGGTCTACAAAATCATGTTCATAATGATCGATAACACCACTGTCCACACCTTCATCCACTAAGGCTTTGATTTCTTCTTCTGTAACAGTGTTTTTGGAAACTTTGATGTTTAATAAGCGTACAATTCCTTCTGTGGATATACTTAGCAACCATACAAATGGCTTGACAATTTTGCTGAGCAGTTGCATAGGTGTAGCAATGAGCATAGCATATCTTTCGGGAATAGCCATACCAACGCGTTTGGGGACAAGTTCACCTATAACCAAAGAAAGGTAGGTGATTGCCAAAACAACAATGACGATTGAAAGCTGCGTGCTGTAAGGGGCAAGGAAAGTTATTTGATTTAATAGTTCTGCTAAATAAGTAGAAATGGTTCCGCCACTAAAAAAACCTGTTAGGATACCGATTAAGGTAATCCCAATCTGGACGGTCGATAGAAACTGATTTGGGTTTTCCTTTAGTTGTAGGGCTGCTTGGGCAGATGTATTGGATCTGTTGGCCGCTGCTTGCAGGCGAGCTTTTCTACTGGATACGATTGCAATTTCGGATGCGGAAAGAATTCCGTTAAGAATAATTAAAGTAAAGATGATAATTATCTCAGTGAGCATATATTTTGGATTGTGTTCTTAAAATTAAGAAATCTTTTCCGATACTTTGTAAGGAAATTGATTATTGTTCTATAGTATAAAAGATTATCATGATAATGGGAAAAAGTGTATCCATTGAGATATTCAAAACATTTTCTTCATATTGATAGCAGAATTGCATGCAATCGTTTGTGTTATTTTGGTATTTTAATTTTACATATTAATTGTAGATATTGCAGTCGAGTAAACATGAATTATGTAGTAATTGAAAGAACTAATGGATGATAATAACAACACTGCAGGGCTAAATGCGGCCAGTCAATTTGATATACAAGGCGAGATTGTAGATGCTAAACGATTTGGGTCTGGGCATATCAATGACACTTTCTGTGTAAGCACAAACACAGAAGATGGTAGAAGTTACCTCTTGCAGCGTATCAACCACCACATTTTTTCGAATGTTGATGGATTGATGAACAATACGAAAATCGTGTTGGACCATCTGAAAGGGAAATTGGCCCATTTGGGTGAAGAGCGTGTAGAAAAGAGTACGCTTACTTTGATTCCGACGAAAGAAGGAAAGCTATATTGCAAAGATGAAGAAGGGAATTATTGGCGGATGTTTTTGTTGATAGAAGATACAAAAAGTTATGATATCGTAGAGACAACAGCACAAGCATATTCCGGAGGACAGGCTTTCGGCGAGTTCCAGAAGCAATTGTCGGACTTGGAAGCCGAGAAATTGGTTGAGATATTGCCGAACTTTCATAATATAGACTTTAGGCTAGGTAATCTGAGAAAAGCAATCGAAAAAGATAGCGTAGGTAGGGTAAAAAGCGTACAGGATATTTTGGATTATATCTTTGACCGAGAGGAACGTATGCGTACAATATTGGACATGGCACAACGCGGTGAACTTCCTTTGCGGATTACGCACAATGATACTAAATTTAATAATGTTCTGTTGGATCAAGAAGACAATGTCCAGTGTGTTATCGACTTAGATACGGTGATGCCGGGCTATGTTGCCTATGATTTTGGCGATGCAATACGTACGATTATCAATTCGGCTGCTGAAGATGAAGCTGACAAGACGAAGATCGTACTGAATATTCCCTTGTTCAAGGCCTATGCGGAAGGTTATTTGAGTGAAGCCAAGGAGTTTTTAACAGAAGCGGAAACAGCATCGTTGTTACATGGCGTGTTTTTATTGCCTTATATGCAGGCCGTACGCTTTTTGACGGATTATCTGGAAGGAGATACTTATTATAAGATCCATTATCCTGAGCATAATCTGGTACGTACGAATGCACAGCTTAAGTTGGTGCAAGAATTAGAAAAGCACGAATCTGAGCTTGTGGAGATATTAGAACAAAGTGTAAATGCGTAAACTTGATGGGGCTGTCTGAAGAGTAGCAAAAACTTAAAAAAACGCGTCATTGCGAGGAAGAATGACAAAGCAATCTGCGTTTTTACCGTCATCAGATTGCTTCGTTCCTCGCAATGACGATAACGGTGGCCTTTTCGGACAGCTCCATGTTATAACCCTTAATATGAAACAGCTAACCGTTCCCAAAATCAATATCAATACCGAGCATTTTGATTATTATACGCTCGGCCAACAATTAAAGAACTTACCCAGCCATAGTATCAGCGAAGTCAATTGGCCGGCAGATTATCCTTATTGCCCATCTGTCAAATTCCAGGCAGCTCATAATGATACTGCCATCTTTTTACATTATACGGTTGAGGAAGAATTTGTCAAAGCACAATTTGTTCGTCCGAATGAATCGGTATGGGAGGATAGTTGTGTAGAGTTTTTTCTTTCGTTTGACAAGCAGCATTATTACAATTTTGAATTTAATGTGCTGGGTACGGGCTTGATAGGCTACGGTACGGAAGTAAAGGCTGAAAGAACACGTTTGTCTGCCGAAGAAATTCTAAAGGTGAAAACGACCACTTCGGTGGTGAATGTAGAGAGTAAAAAATCGTGGAGCATTATTTTAGTTATTCCAACTGAACTTTTAGGCAAAGAACAGCTTTCAGGAACGAAGGCTTACGCGAATTTTTATAAATGCGGCGATGGATTGCCGACACCGCACTTTATCTCTTGGAACAGGATAGAACATCCAACTCCTAATTTCCATTTGCCCACATTTTTTGGGGAAATACAATTCCAATAGAGAAGTTTAATCGGTTAATTGTTTAACTGGTTAATGGATTAATCAGTTAAGCAATTAACCGATTCCCTAACTTTACAAATAACCTAAAAGACCTGTTAACCCACCAGTGTGAATGGTCAAGATCTTTGAACCTTTTGCAAAGTAATCTTTCGAAATCAAATCATGCAAAGCATAATATAGTTTACCGGTATAGGTAGGTTCTATCATGATGCCTGTTTGTTGGCAAAAAGCCTGGATAAAGTTTTGTAGTTCAATATTGCTCTTCGCATAACCTCCGAAGTGATAGTCCAGATGGAGGATAACTTGAAGAGGATCAGCATGTAGTTTTCTTAGCTCTTCGTAGATAAATTCACCACCTTTCAGTACAGGTATGCCGTGTAATTGCATAGCGCTATTTCCCAATGCCAAACCAGCCAAGGTTGTGCCCGTGCCGCAGGCACAGAAGCAATGATTGTATATGCCCTGTATCTCTTCCAACAAATCCTTTACCCCCAAAGCTCCCTTTTCTCCATAACCGCCCTCATCAATGAAATAGGCATCATCTCGATGGCCAAAATGTTTCTCAAATACGGACGGTTTATTTTTATAACTTTCGCGGCCGATGAAGTATAGCTGCATGCCGAAGAGTTTGCAGAGTGCCAAAACTGGATTTTGTACTTCTTCTCCACGAACGAAACCTACTGTTTGAAACCGGAATTTAGCTCCGGCGCAAGCTGTTGCCAGCAAATGGTTCGACCAAGCGCCACCGAACGTCACTAATATGGTTTTGTTAGTCAATCGAGCCTCTTCTAAGGGGTATTTCAGTTTTCTCCACTTATTTCCGGAGATATAAGGATGTATCATATCGTCTCGTTTAACGAACACGCGTACTTCTTTTTCTTGATACAGTGGAAAGTGGATTTCTTCTTCCGGGCTATGGATGTCGAATGCTAACATATTATTTCCAAAGTTAGTAGATTTTAAAGGATTTCAATACTTTTGCGTGATGGCAGAAGAATTAGATTTACAGGAACAGGATGAAAGGGAACTGTTCGAGCATCTCAAGATCGAAGTTGACAAGAAGCAGGCTTTGCTGCGCTTGGATAAGTTCTTGATGAACAGGATAGAAAATACTTCCCGTAATCGAATCCAAAATGCCATCGATGCCGAATCTGTACTGGTTAACGGAAAAATTGTCAAGGCGAGTTATAAAGTGAAGCCACTGGATGTCATCACTGTTGTCTTACCAGACCCACCACGTGATACGGAAGTTTATCCCGAGAATATTCCATTGGATATCGTCTATGAAGATGATGATGTTTTATTGGTCAATAAAGAGGCTGGGATGGTCGTTCACCCGGGATATAACAATTACACCGGTACGTTGGTAAATGCGTTGACCTACCACCTGAATCAGCTGCCTACTTTACCGGGAAACACAGGGAGACCCGGGTTGGTTCACCGTATTGACAAAGACACTTCCGGTTTATTGGTTATTGCCAAGAATGAATGGGCAATGACTTTCTTGGCCAAACAGTTTTTTGACCATACAATAAACCGTAAATACATAGCGTTAGTTTGGGGAGATGTTGCCGAAGATGGTACAGTCTCGGGATATATCGGACGAAGTGTGAAAGACCGACGTGTGATGGATGTATATGATGACCCGGATAAAGGGAAGTGGTCCGTTACGCATTATAAGGTGTTGGAACGGTTGAATTATGTAACTTTATTGGAGTGTCAACTGGAGACAGGTCGTACGCATCAGATTCGTGCACACATGAAATCCATTGGTCATCCGTTGTTTTCGGACGAGGCTTATGGCGGAGATAAAATACGGAAGGGAACTGTATTCGCGAAATATAAACAGTTTGTACAGAATTGTTTTGATATTCTACCTCGTCAAGCACTTCATGCTCAATCTTTAGGATTTGTACACCCACGTACAAAAGAGATGATGTATTTCGAGACGCCATTGACCGATGATTTCGTACAGGTTCTGGAAAAATGGCGAAGCTATTCTTCTGCTGAAGGATTAGGTATTTAATTTTTTGATATTACTTTATGCACTATATAAATGTGAATGGGCAGATTGTGCCCGAAAACGAACGAATTGCTACTGTAGATAACCGAGCTTTCCGCTATGGTGATGGTATTTTTGAAACCATGCTTTGGAAAGACGGTGATATTCGCTTTCTGGATTTTCATGTCGAGCGTTTGCAAAAAGGTTTGCAGTTACTGCATTTTGAAGAAGCAACTAAATTTGACGCTTTCTTTATTCGTTCGAAAGTGGAAGAGCTGATACGAAAGAACAATATGATAGGGCAGTCGGTAAGGGTGCGTTTGATTGTGTTTCGTGATGGTGGCGGATTGTATGCTCCTGAAACCAATAAACCGGCTTACACTTTGCAGGTTGATCGTCTGCCTATATCCATTCGTGATAAAAAACTGGGGCTGATTGTTGATGTCTATACAGAGTTTAAGAAGCCATATAGTGACCTATCACAGTTGAAATCCAACAATGCCCTGATTTTTGTTATGGCTGGACTTTTTAAGAAAAAATTTGCCTATGATGAGGTTTTCCTGTTGAATCAGGAAGGTAATCTTTGTGAAGCTTTGACTTCTAATATTTTTGTGTACTATGATAAGACCCTGTACACTCCGGCTTTGTCGGAAGGCTGTGTTGAAGGTGTGATGCGTAGGGTAGTGATGGATATGGCGGCTGATGAACAAATTCCTGTTGTCGAAGCGCAGATTAGCCCAGAGATTATGAAACAGGCAGATGAAATTTTCTGTACAAATGCTGTTCAGGGAGTTCAATGGGTGATGGGCTACAAACAAAAGCGCTATTTCAATAAGATTTCACGCATTTTACAGGATAAGCTTATTTCATGGAGCTATGGAGAGGATTAGTAATAAAATTGGAGCGGCCTAGGCCGCTCCAATTTTATTATATTTAGTTATGCTTGTTTCCCGCCGAATGTAACCATAACCATACCGGTTACGATGACCAGCGAGCCCAATATCTGCATCCATGAGAGGGGCTGTTTGAAAACTAATGCCATTGCTAACTGTACGGTTAGAAATGTACCTCCAGAACATAAAGCAATCACGATAGGTTGCGGTACAGTTTTGAAAAGTTGTACCAAAAACCAGCTCGCAGATAGCAGAATAATGTTGCCACCGATGAGGGTAAGCCATTGGTATTTGGGGTGGATTCCTCCGTATTTAAATAGGATGCTGGACAAAATCTGACATGCCCAAAAAGTGACAAAATATAAAATTTTCATTTTGTATGTATTAGGATTCTTCCAGCTCCATGATTTCTTCTGCCAATTGTTCCCAAGCTTCTTGCAGTTGCTCATATTCCGCTTTTGTCGAATTGTAAGAACGTGTGGCTTCTTGAAGCTTTTGTGGGTCGGAATATACAGTTTCCTCTGCTAGATGTGCTTCTAACTCTTTTACCTCTTTTTCCTTATCAGCTATTTTTTGCTCTAAGGTCTGCAATTCTTTATTTTTCTTTTGAAGCGCACGTTGCCTATCTTCCGGTGGCACAACTTTTTCTTTTTTCGGCGTCTCTTTGACGGTTTTCTTCTCTGGTTTATCGTTTTGTTTTGTTACCGTACGTTTTGCATTCCACTCTTCATATTCTTCATATGTCCCCGGATATTCTTTAATCTGTTTGTCTTCGATAAACCATATCTTGTTGGCGACATGATCCAGAAAATAACGATCGTGAGAAACTACGATAAAGGTTCCTTCGTATTGTTGCAACGCCTGGATGAGGATGTTTACGGAAGCCATATCCAAATGGTTGGTAGGCTCATCGAGTACTAAAAAATTAGCGTCGGCTGTTAAGGCTTTTGCTAAAGCTACACGGGATTTTTCCCCACCTGACAGCACTTTTATCTTTTTGAACACGTCATCGCCTGTGAATAGGAAACAACCCAAAATAGAGCGGATTTCAGTTTCGGTATGTTTAGGTGCAAAAGCTATCAATTCTTGTAGGATGCTGTTTTCAAGATGCAGGGCTTCCAATTGGTGCTGTGCAAAGAAGGTTTGCGACACATTATGTCCTTTGGTGCTTTTTCCAATGTATTCTTTATCGGCATCTGCAACGATGCGTAGTAATGTCGATTTACCTTTCCCGTTTGCTCCGATGAGCGCAATCTTATCACCTTTCTCAATCAGGGCATCCGTATCCTTAAGGATCTCAAGGTTGGGATAAGACTTTGAGATATTTTCCAGAGTCACGACATGTCGTCCAGAAGGTTTGGAAAACTTAAAGCTAAAGTTTACTTCGGGATTATCATCATCAACGGCGTCGACTTTCTCCATGCGATCCAAAGCTTTGATGCGTGACTGTACCATTTTGGCCTTGCTTGCTTTTGAACGGAAGCGTTCGATCAGGCGTTCTTCTTGTTTGATTTTTGCCTGCTGGTTTTTGAACTGATTGCCCTGTATCTCTTCGCGGAGCGACTTTTCTTCCAAATAGTAAGAGTAGTTACCAGCGTACACTGTAAGCTTTCCCTTGCGTGACTCAACAGTTTTATTGATAATGCGATCTAGAAAATATCGGTCATGGGATACGATAACGATAGAACCATCGAATGCTTGGAGATAGTTTTCCAACCATTTGATGGATGGTAGATCTAAGTGGTTGGTAGGCTCATCCAATAAGAGAATGTCTGGCGCTTGCAACAGGATTCGGGCAAGCATCACACGCATCCGCCAACCACCGGAGAATGTCGCCAGAGGGCGTCGTTGTTCTTCCTCAGAGAAGCCCAATCCGGCAAGGATTTCATGTGCGCGAAATTCGATATTATAGCCATCTAAGGCCTCAAATTCCATCTGCTTGTCACTCAGTTTATTCAGGATATCGTCTGAATAGTCGGTTTCGAGTTTTTTTAGAAGCGTTTCGATTTCAGCATGAAGTTGGTTTTGGCGCTCAAATGCTTCCATAGCAACATGCACAATATTCTTCTCGGAATGGTAAGAGAGTAAGTCTTGGTTAAGATAACCGATCTTAAGGTCTTTAGCCATGGAGATGCTGCCTTCGGTAGGGGAATACTCGCCCACGATAAGCTTAAGCAAGGTAGATTTCCCTGCACCATTCGCTCCAATTAATCCGGCTTTATCACCGGGCTTAATATGCCAGTTCGCCTCCTCATACAATGCCCTTGAGCCAATCTCGAAAGTTAAATTATTTATAGATATCATTTCGCTACAAAAGTAGTAATTTTTTAGTTGTCCGTTGGCAGGGAATAGTTGTGGCTTCTAACTTCATTTTGACTTTTGACATTTTAATTTTTACTTTGCACTATGTATACATTAGTCAAACCTTTATTCTTTACGATGAACCCCGAAACTGCTCACCACAATGTGACAGGTGGCTTGCGCCGTTTCAATAAAATATGGGGTGCCAAGTCCTTGCTGCGATCTATTTATTCCGTGGATGATCCACGCTTGGAGCGGGAAGTTTTTGGACTGAAATTCAAGAATCCGGTAGGATTGGCGGCGGGATTTGATAAAAATGCAGAGTATATCGAGGATATGGCTAACCTTGGTTTTGGTTTTATCGAAATCGGTACGGTGACTCCACGTCCACAACCGGGTAATGATAAACCGCGAATGTTCCGTTTGGTGAAGGACGAAGCACTGATTAACCGCATGGGGTTTAATAATCAAGGGGCAGAAGTAGCAGCGGCACGATTGAAAAATATTAAGGATAAAAAAGGTCTTATCATTGGGGGAAATATCGGTAAAAATAAAGTAACACCAAATGAGGAAGCGGTCAATGATTATATTGCTTGCTTCAATGCCTTGTTTGAATATGTTGACTATTTTGTGGTGAATGTGAGTTCTCCTAATACGCCTGGCTTGCGTGATTTGCAGGAAAAAGAACCATTGAAGAAGATATTGAATACCTTACAAGACTTAAATCATACCAAGCATATTCAACGCCCTATCTTGTTGAAAATAGCTCCGGATTTGACTGATTCACAACTGGATGATATTGTAGAGATTGTGCAGGAAACACAAATTGCGGGTGTTATTGCGACGAATACAACTATATCCCGGGAAGGATTGCAAAGTGACGCGGCTTTGGTCAATGAAATGGGAGGAGTGAGTGGTAAGCCGTTGACCAAACGCTCTACCGAGGTGATTCGTTATCTTTCGGAAAAGTCTAATCGCTCTTTTCCTATCATAGGCGTTGGAGGTATCCACTCCGCAGCGGATGCATTGGAGAAATTGGATGCAGGGGCGAGCTTAGTGCAGGTGTATACTGGTTTTATTTATGAGGGACCTGCATTGGTTAGCCAGATTTGTAAAGGTTTATTGAAATAAGTTGATGGAGATGATGAAAGGGAATATTTTGATGGCTTTATTATAACTGCAATCGAAATGTCTGCTCAAAAGTCCGTTCAAGTCCGTGCAAGTCTGCTGAAGTCCGTTCAAAGTCTGGTTTAACAAGTATTTAACCTAGGTTTAACACGTTTACAATAAGTCTAATAAGCCGTGCCACATAAAAAGGCACGGCTTTTGTTATTTCATGTAAAGAAACATTAAAAAAAACAGGATTATGATAAGTAAAAAGATAATCATGATGGGCGTTATTGCTACTGGTCTACTTCTTTCGGGTTGTGTTGGTAAAAAGAAATACGCCGCTCTTCAAACACAGCACCAAGATTTAGCTGAACTTTATCAAAAAGGGCAAATGGAACTAACGGAGAGCCGAGCTCGTGTGAAAAGCCTGGAAGACCAATTGGAACAAGAGCGTAAGAACAACGCTTCGCTTAAAGAAGCTTTAGCGCGTTTGCAAGGGTCGCTGGACAATAGTATTAATCAGAATACCCAAGGTAATGCCAATATTTCCAAGTTGGTGGATGAGATCAATGCCTCTAACAAATACATTCAGCACTTGGTGAACACGAAAAATAAAAGTGATTCCCTTAATATGGTGTTGACCAATAACTTGACTCGTTCCTTGAGCAGAGAGGAAATGCGTGATGTCGATGTACAGGTGTTGAAAGGTGTTGTTTATATCTCTTTATCGGATAATATGCTTTATAAATCTGGAAGTTACGAGATTTCAGATAGAGCGGGAGAGACATTGGGTAAAATTGCTAAAATTATCATGGATTACAGAGATTATGAGGTATTAATTGAAGGTAATACGGATACCGATCCGATCTCAAAACAAAATATCAGGAACAACTGGGATTTGAGTGCATTGCGTGCCTCATCGGTTGTGCAGGCTCTACAGAATCAATATGGTGTTGATCCGAAGCGCTTAACAGCAGGTGGTCGAGGTGAATATAACCCTATCGCGGAGAACAATACTGCTGAAGGAAAAGCACGGAACCGTCGTACGCAGATTATTATTACGCCTAAACTGGATCAATTTATGGAATTGATTGATAAGGCACCAGAGTCGTCGACAGATACTCCTGCAGAAGCAGGGGCAACGGGCAACAGAAATATGGGTTGGTAACCGATCCTTAAGACACATAAAAATAAGAACGGCGATTGATTATCAATCGCCGTTCTTATTTTTATGTTTAGTGTGTTGTTTATTTTTTCACGATAAACTTATTGTCTCCATCGACAATAATATCAATCAACCCTTTTTGGCGTAGACCTTTTGTTGCTGTATCCCATTTTTTTCCGCTTAAGCCAGATTTCTCTTTAGCATCAGCTAAAGTCTGTTGCTCTTCGGATAAGATAGCCAATACAGCTTTTTCTTCTTCGTTTAATTCTACTACGATTTCTTTTTTCTCTGGGCGCATTTGCGGAAAGAAAAGAACTTCTTGGATAGATGCATTGTTGGTCAAGAACATAATCAAACGGTCCATTCCAATTCCCAAGCCAGATGTTGGTGGCATACCATATTCCAGGGATCTCAAGAAATCCTGATCGATAAACATGGCTTCGTCATCGCCTTTTTCTGAGAGACGTAACTGATGCTCAAAACGCTCGCGTTGATCGATAGGGTCGTTTAATTCGGAATAAGCATTTGCTATTTCTTTTCCGCATACCATTAATTCAAAGCGCTCGGTTAGTTCCGGGTTGTCACGGTGCTTTTTGGTCAAAGGTGACATCTCGATCGGGTAGTCGGTGATAAATGTTGGCTGTATATAGTTTCCTTCACATTTTTCTCCGAATATTTCATCAATCAGTTTGCCTTTGCCCATAGTGTCATCAACAGCGATCCCCATTCCTTTGGCTGCTTTGCGGATTTCTTCTTCTGTTTTTCCAGTGATATCAAAACCAGTGAAATGTTTGATGGACTCTGCCATTGTCACACGAGGGTATGGTGCTTTGAAATCAATGTGGTGCTCGCCAAAAGTAGCTTTTGTTGTTCCGTTTACGGCGATGGCGCAATGTTCCAGCAAGCGTTCGGTAAAGTCCATCATCCAGTTGTAGTCTTTATAAGCTACATAAATCTCCATGGCGGTAAACTCTGGATTATGTGTGCGGTCCATACCTTCGTTACGAAAGTTTTTAGAGAACTCGTATACACCCTCAAATCCCCCAACGATAAGGCGCTTTAAATATAGCTCGTTAGCAATACGTAAGTATAATGGGATATCCAATGCGTTATGGTGTGTGATAAACGGACGTGCGGCTGCTCCACCTGGAATTGCCTGCAATACCGGTGTTTCCACTTCCATATAACCTGCATTATTGAAAAACTCACGCATGGCATTGAACATACGGGTGCGTTTGATGAAGATATCGCGGTTTTGCGGATTAACAATCAAATCCACATAACGCATACGGTAACGCTGCTCCGGATCTGTAAACGCATCAAATACTTTGCCTTCAGCTTCTTTAACAATTGGGAGTGGACGCAAGGATTTTGTTAACAGTGTCAGTTGCTCGACATGGATAGAGATTTCACCAGTTTGGGTTGTGAATACATAACCTTCTACACCAACGATATCACCGATGTCTAATAGCTTTTTGAAAACAGTATTATAAAGGGTTTTGTCTTCTCCCGGACAGATATCGTCACGTTTTACATAAGCCTGAATACGGCCTGTGGCATCCTGAAGCTCCATGAAAGAAGCGTTGCCCATCACCCGACGGCTCATGATACGTCCTGCAATGCGGATATTCTTATAATTGAGTTTGTCTCTTTCGTAGTTTTCAAAGATGTCAGCTGCAGTAACGTTCACCTTAAACTCATCAGCAGGATAGGGGTTTATTCCTAAATCGATGATGGCTTGGAGGTTTAGCCTGCGCTGTTGTTCCTGTTCAGATAATGCAATACTCATGTTTTTATCTTAATTTCAAATGGTCAGCAAAATTAGCAAAAAGATAATAGAAAGTTGTGTTTTTTATTCTCATGTTTGTTGAGGGATAAGGTATGCTGATTTTTTATAAACAAAAGGCTAATATATTAATTGTTGCTGCTCCTAAAACGAAATCTAAAGTTTGGGATATGTGTAAATATTATCTATTTTTGCACCGCTGGGAATTTTTAAGATTTCAAGTGAAAGTAATTAACAGGTGTGGGTAATTATTTTTTTGCTTTTACGGAAAGAATAAATTATCTTTGCACCTCAATTGTTGAAATAATACGTAATCATAAGATAAAATGAAAAAAGATTTGCATCCGTCAAACTACAGATTAGTTGTTTTCAAAGATATGTCAAATGACTATGCTTTCTTAACTAAGTCGTGTGTAGACACTAAAGAAACTATTACTTGGGAAGATGGTAATGAATATCCATTGGTGAAATTGGAGATTTCTCACACTTCACACCCATTCTACACTGGTAAAATGAAATTGGTTGATACTGCAGGACGTATCGACAAATTCCGTAGCCGTTACAGCAAATAGTAACAGCCCGGCAGAAAAAATAACTGCGAATATCCCGATGAGATTCTTCTTGTCGGGATTTTTTTGTGTAAATTTATCGGTATGAGGTTAGCAATAGTATTACACGATCGAGCTGAATGGCGCGAACATCTATTACCGATGGCTTTCACCCGGCCTGTGGGTGATTTTCGTTTAGGCGTGCTTACGCTTCAGCAAAAATGGCAGCTATCGCTGGATGCTCCGGTGAGTTTTTATACTGAGCCCTATCTGCAAGATAAGTATCGAGGTCACGCTGATGCAGAGGAATATTTAGTTTTGCGAGCGAATATTTGTCCGACAGCAGAACTGGTGGAGTCACTTCGCGGATTAGCGGAAGAAAGCCTTTTGGAGAAAGACGGCAATTGGATTGCTTATCGGGTTAAGAATTGGACAACCGAACCAGATAGAAGTGCTCTAAATGTCTGTAATTTTGAAGGAGAAGTGCCGTGTTTGCGATTTTTGGAGGATATTTTTCTTCAAAATGCTTCGCAGATAGTTTTCGACTATGATTTGCTTACACAAGGACAGCCTTCTGCCCAATTGCATGATTCAAATACGATCATTGGTGATAAACTTTTTGTGGGCGACAATATACAGGCTTATGGTTGTACATTCAATACCTTGGATGGACCTATCTATATTGCGAACAATGCTCAATTGGAACAGGGGTGCCATCTTCGTGGTCCGATAGCAATCGGAGAAGGTGCTCGAGTGAAAATGGGAGCCAAGCTCTATCCAAATGTCAGTATAGGCCCAAAATCGACAGTATCGGGTGAGGTTAACAACACGGTGATGTGGGCTAACAGTGCAAAAGGACATGATGGATATTTAGGTTGTGCCGTTATCGGGGAAGGATGTAATATTGGTGCGGGAACAAGTAATTCTAATTTATTGAACAATTGGAAGACCATTAAGCTTTATGATTATAAATTTAATAATTGGCGTAAAACAAACCGTTATAAAGTAGGTGTGTTCATGGGCGATTTTGCAATGTGTGGCATTAATTCGTCAATTAGCACAGGTGCTGTTATTGGTGTAGGTGTACAGGTGGCTACTTCAAATATTATTCCTAAGTTTGTGCGGGATTTCTCATGGCTGACAGATGCGAAGCATGAGACGTATGTCTGGAATAAATTTGAAAATATGCTAAAAGAAAGGGCGATCGTCATTAAGGAGCCTCTTGAAGAGAAGGATCTCCGCATTTTATGGGAGGTGTTCTGTTTAACAAGGCGAGATGAATTCTCACAGGCGTAAATCATTCCGCAATTTTGAAACAATATGAAAGAGTAATTGTTCTGTACGGACAATATCCATTTTGATTAACAACAATATATTAACAAATAAAAACAATGAGAAAAAATATCGTAGCAGGTAACTGGAAAATGAATTTGGATTATGAGCAAGGTGTAAGCTTATTCTCAGAAATCGTAAACATGGTAAAAGATGAAGTGGTTGGCAATCAAGAGGTGATTGTTTGTAGCCCGGCTATTCATTTGTACAGTATTGGTAAATTGGCTACAGGTAAGGTGTCGACAGGCGCACAAAATATTCACCAAGCAGAATCCGGTGCATATACTGGGGAGATTTCGGCTGCACAGGTGAAATCTGTTGGGGCAGAATATGTTATTTTAGGTCATTCTGAGCGCCGTGCTTATTTTGGTGAAACAGATGCATTATTGGCTGAAAAAGTAAATACTACGTTAAAACATGGTTTGAAACCAATTTTCTGTATCGGTGAGACGAAAGAAGAAAGGGAAGAGGGGCGTTTCTTTGACGTTATTAAAGAGCAATTGGAAAAAGGTGTGTTCCATCTTTCAGCAGAGGAATTTGCTAGCGTTGTGTTGGCTTATGAACCAGTCTGGGCTATTGGAACAGGTTTAACAGCTACGCCAGAACAGGCACAAGAAGTCCACGCTTTTATTCGTCAAAGCATTGCAGCGAAGTATTCTGCTGAAACGGCAGAGAATACAACTATTCTTTACGGAGGAAGCTGTAATCCTAAAAATGCGGATGAATTATTTTCGCAAGCTGATATTGATGGAGGACTTATCGGAGGAGCATCGTTGAAATCACGTGACTTCTTAGATATCGTAAAAGTTTTTAACGCTTAATCATACATACAATTTTGTTGTGATTGAACGCTATTTTGCCGGACTTCGACTACGCTCAGCCTGACAAAATAGCGTTCATCTGAATACGACAGTATTGTAAATAAGTTTTAATATTGATTCTGAATGAAATACTCTTCAGTTAAATTTATTCTTTCCGGAGCGGAAGACTGGCAGAAGGATCTATTGATAGATGCTTTGGGGGAAATAGGTTTTGATACTTTCGAGGAAGGTGAAGAAGGCTTTACCGCTTATATCCCTGCAATAAACCTTGATATACAAGGTTTGGAAACCGTGCTTTTGCATCATACGGAAGGTTTTGATGTGTCCTATGAAACGAAAGATTTGGAGGATCAAAACTGGAACAAATTATGGGAGAGCAATTTCCAGCCAATAACGGTTAACGATCAGTGTTATGTACGTGCTACCTTCCACGAAGGACGTACGGACGTACCTTATGAGATCGTTATCGATCCGAAAATGTCTTTCGGTACCGGACATCACCAGACGACATCTATGATGTTAGCATATGTTTTGGAAAACGATTTCCAGGACAAAAACGTGTTGGATATGGGGTGTGGAACTGGCATCTTAGCTATATTAGCAAGTAAAAAAGGAGCAAAAGAGGTATTGGCGGTTGATTATGATGATATTTGCGTAGCTAGTGTAGAGGAAAATAAAGTACTGAACCAGATTACCAATATTGTTTCTGATTTGGGGTCGAAAGAGGTGTTGCAAGGCAAATCGTTTGACGTTATTTTGGCAAATATCAACCGTAATATCCTGCTGGACCAACTGGATCAATATAGTGCATGTTTAGAAAAGGGAGGCGAATTGTATGTGAGTGGGTTTTATGATGGGGAAGACCTAGACATCTTGACGTCGAAGGCTACGGAGGTAGGTTTTTCCTTTGTCGGCAAAAAAGTGACGGACAAATGGTGTTCTGCTAAGTATCTTAAAAGCTGATATATGCGCATTCATTTTATAGCCATAGGTGGTGCAGTCATGCACAATTTAGCCATCTCTCTGGCTGAGCAGGGACATCAGGTTTCTGGATCTGATGATCAGATTGTAGAGCCATCTAAGTCGAAATTGGCGAAGGCAGGTTTGCTTCCTGAGAAATTGGGATGGTTTCCTGATAAGATTACAGAAGATATTGATGCTGTTATCTTGGGAATGCATGCTGACGCCGACAATACTGAACTGTTGAAAGCTCAAGAAATGAATCTGAAGATCTATTCTTTTCCTGAATTCATTTATGAGCAAAGTATTGATAAAACACGTGTGGTTATTGCAGGGACATATGGCAAAACAACCATCATGAGCATGGTTATGCATGTGTTGAAAAAATTAAACCGAGAGTTTGATTACCTTGTGGGGGCACAATTAGAAGGTTTTGATTCCTTGGTTAAGTTAACACCTCATAACCGTTTTATCTTAATTGAAGGGGATGAATATTATGCTTCACCAATTGACCACCGTTCTAAATTTCACTTGTATAATCCGAATATAGCCCTCATAAGTGGTATAGAATGGAAGGAAAACCAACATAATATCACGAAAGAAGCTTATCTTGAGCAGTTTGAGAAATTTATCAAAACCATTAGTGACAAAGGAACTTTAATCTACAATAAGGATAATGAGACTTTGAAAGCGGTGGTGGAACGTACATCAGACTGTAAAATCAATCGTCATGGTTATAAACTCCCGGAGTATTCTATCAACAAAGGTGTGACTTATTTGCATTCTGGTGAAGATCGCATTCCATTGCAGGTTTTTGGAAAACTGAATCTTTCTAATATTGCTGGAGCATATACAGTATGCGAATGGTTAGGGGTAAAGCGTGCAGATTTCTATGAGGCAATAAGGGATTTCAAAAGTTCTATCCGATATCTGGAATTTGTAGCCAGTGATAATGAGAGTGTTGTTTATCAAGATTTTGCTTATTCCGCGTATAAACTTCGGACAAGTATTTATGCTATTAAAGAACAATTTCCTGGTCAAGCTTTGATGACTGTTGTGGAGCTGAATCCTTATGATGTCATGGATAGCAACTTTTTATCTTCTTATGAACAAAGTATGGAAGCTAGTGATTATGCAGTTGTTCTGGTGAATCAGGATTCTATAAAAGATAATAGTGTTTCCCTGAAACATATAGAGGAACAGGTTAAGGAAGTTTTTAAGCATCCTAATTGTGTCTTGATAACAGAAATTGTACAGTTGGAGCAGTATTTACTTAAATTCAAATCATTAGGTTTTAATCTCCTTTTTATGATTTCTCCTAATCATAACAGTATTAATATACATGATTTAGCAGATAAGTTTTTAAGAAATAATTAATGTTGTTGTTAATTGCCATTTTTCTTGTAACAAATTTTTGTTATTTTTGATTTTGGAAAACATATTACCCATGAATACATTAGGAAAAAAAATTCGTTTATTAAGACACCAAAAGGGATGGAGTCAAGAAGATGTAGCTAAAAGGTTAGATATATCCATTCCCGCATTTTCAAAAATAGAAACTGGTATCACCGATGTGAACCTTTCTCGACTAAATCAAATTTCAAAATTGTTTGGACTTTCATTGGTCCAATTATTGTCTGTGACAGATGCTGAAGAGGAAAAACAAGTGCAGGATGAAATAGCGGAGTTGACGAAAAAGCTTCAGGATAGGGAAACTGAAATAATTGAACTACAGAAAAAAGTAATTGATCTATACGAGCAATTACATAAGAAATAGACCATTTTTGATGGTTAAGGAAGACAGGTTGCAATGCATTGCAACCTGTCTTTTTTTGTTTTCTCAAAAACAATTCTTACCTATAAATATTACGCAAACGATTGTTTATCTATTTGGCAATAAGTTTATTACTTCTCTATATATTGATGTTTTGTTTATCTTATATAATTTGTTATTATTGTTTTACATCTTAAATAACAGATTATAAAACTCATCCTTTATTATGCGTAAGATTTTATTTTTATTCTTTGTTGGATGGTTTATTTCAGGGTATGTATTTGCACAGAAAGTATCCGAAGTTGAGCTGTCTATTTTAGCTACCCGGAGTTGGATAAGGTTGGAATTGTCTGAAAACAATTCTTTGCCGAAAGGGAGTAAGTTATATTGGTCAACCAGCAAGCGTAAGCCCCAACAAGCCAATTATCAAACCGTTGCAGATGTCAAACGCTACTATATACAGGACATTGAACCCGAGACGTATTACCATATTTGGCTAGAATTGCCATCAGGGGAGGTGATAAAAAGAAAGGTGTATTCTACGAAAGAGTGGGATCTGGAACCTGTAGATTTGCAGGAGGCTGCATCTAACCCAAGCTCTAAAGCTGTTCCCCCGGGCATGGAGATTTATTGGCAAGATGAGTTTAATGATGAACTGTTGAACCTCAATAAGTGGACCACCAACTATTTTTCTTCGCTCAATTATTTGAACAAAGAGTCTCTACAGGAAATGTTGACCGATAAATTACCTCAACCGGCGTATACGATGAGTGGGCAATATATCAATCTTTATGTGAACGACACGATTCCTGATAGACTATACACTAAGACAGGAACTCAAAAGATTTCGTCTATACAGACTTATGATTGGCGGAAAAATGAGAATTTGCTGGACAATAGTCGTGGCGGATATTTTGAGGTAAAAGTGAGACGGAATAGTAAGGGCAATCCAAAGGGGCTGAATACAGCCTTTTGGTTTGATGCCATCAGGCCATACACATCGCTATGCTTATATTCCAAAAGGCGAGAAAGGAAATAATTTTCCATTAATTGTCAACGGAAATCGTGACGTGATGGATTTGTCGGTGACAGGTAAGTCGATAGAAGTGATTATCAAGGATATGTCTGGGAAAATTAAAGAGCAGTTTACGTTTTAGTTTGCTCATCGCTATTTAGAAGAGTACCTCTTGCTATTTATTTTTCTTGCGAATTGTATATTTTTACTATCTTGGCGAGCATAAACCGTTATGTCTTATGGGGAGTCCGTCAATTATTGATGATAAAGAATTGTTGCAGATGTTGCTGAAAGGTGACAGAGAAGCTTTTCAGCAGCTTTATCAGCAGTATTATGCTACTCTTTATCTCCATGCTTATCAGAAATTAAAGGATCGTGAAGCGGCTAAAGATATCGTACACGATTTGTTTGCAAATATTTGGCAGAAAAGTGAATCGCTCCGTATAACCGATAAAATATCCTCTTATCTGTATGCTAGTATACGCAATAGAGTTATTGATTATATTGCAAAAGAACAATCCAAATCTCATTATTTAGAATCACTTGTGGGGCATATAGAAATCGGGCAAGCCAATACGGATTACCTATTGCGTGAAAAAATGCTGCAAGAACAAATTGAAAATGTCTTGAAGACGCTTTCTCCGAGAGTTCGGGAAGTTTTTGAACTCAGTAGAAAAAGTTACCTCAATCATAAGGAAATTTCCCAGAAGCTTGATCTTTCTGAACAAAGTGTCCGAAGCTATATTAAAGATGCACTACGGGTATTACGCATGCGGTTAAGTGCCTTTCCTTGGGTTCTTTTTATCCTATTCTGTAAATATTTTTAATTTTTTACCCCCCCCCTAAGCCATAGTTGTCCGTCATATATATGATTAAACATAATTATGAGGGAAAACCAACAACTGAGGGCTAAAGCTCTTTTAAAGAAATATCTGGAAGGTAATTGCACTGAGCAGGAAAAAGTTTGGGTAGAAGAATGGTATCTGACTTTACAGGAAGATGTCCAAGAAATACAAGATGAAGAAGCTATAACCGATCTGTCAGTTTTAAAAGATAGATTAGCCGAGATACCGAAACGCAAAATTGTTCCGATAACGTATATACGTTCTATTGCTGCCGCTGTTCTATTGTTATTAACAGTGGGGGTACTCTGGACTAAAAAAGTGACAGATAATAGCCAGATAGTGGATGTCTCTCAAGTGCAAGATATTTTACCTGGCAGTAATAAAGCTACGCTTACATTGGAGGGTGAAGAAGGAATTGAATTGAGCGGTCAGCAAGATGGTTTGATAACGGATGGGACTGCTATCATGTATCCCGATGGTACAACTATCAAACAAGTTGAAAATGTTAAAATGGCAACCCTTTCCACACCTATAGCAGGTCAATATCAGCTTACTTTGCCCGACGGGACCAAAGCTTGGCTTAATGCACAATCCTCCATTCGTTATCCAACGACATTTATTGGTGCTGAACGTCTTGTTAGCGTAACTGGAGAGGTGTATTTTGAAGTTGCCAGGAATACTAAACAGCCTTTCATCGTTCGGAGTGACCGCCAAGAAATTAAGGTATTGGGAACAAGTTTTAATATCAATGCTTATGATGGACAAGTGCTTACTACTTTAACAGAAGGTAGTTTGCAAGTAAACGCGATTGATACAGAGCATAGAGTTATACTTATACCTGGTCAACAGGCTAGCGTGAGCGATGCAAAATCAATCATAGTGAAAAAAGTTGATATAGAAGAAGTTTCATCATGGAAAGAAGGGCTTTATATCATTAATGACGAGCAGTTAAATCATTACGCTAAGAAGATTGAACGTTGGTATGATGTGGAAATAGATATGAAAAAACACGGTAATAAACATTTGTCTGCCATTATACCACGTGATGCTAAGCTTTCTGAAGTGTTACAGGCTATAACATTAAAAACAGGTGTGGAATTCAAAGTTGAAGGAAGGAGGGTCGCGGCAGAAGAATAAAGAAATAAACCTAATTTGCTGTTCGACAAAAAGAACTGCCGAGGCGCTCGCAACACCCCGGACAGTATGTCGGCTTGCAATTTTGAGAAGTGTTAACCAAGTCACAAACCCTGTATGCAAACTTAGGGATTATGAGGCAATATATCAACCCTTTAGAAGGGATGGATATGCATCATGATGAAGTAGGCATACTTGTATATAAACCGAAAAATGAACAAAAAGAACCTTAGATATGATAGTAAATATCTACATCTTTCACAAACTTATTTGACCATGAAATTGACTGTAACTTTATTCTTTGCGTCTATCATGGTCTCGTTGGGCAATGTCAATGCACAACGCATCAGTCTAGACCAAAAGGAAGCCCGACTGAAAAGGGTGCTGATGGAAATCAGTAAGCAATCAGGTTATACCTTTATCTATAATGAAAAGGAACTGGCAAGCGTACGGCCTGTATCGATTAAGGTCAAGGACAAAACAATAACAGAAACCTTGGATGTATTATTTCAGGGCGAGTCTTTGCAATATCAGCTTAAGGGAAAGTCCATAGCGATAGAACGAAAGAAATCATCGTCTGCGGAGCCCATGGCAAAACCTATAGAGATCAGACAGCAACGAACTGTTACAGGTCGAGTAACAAATGAAAAAGGGGAACCCATTCCAGGTGTAACTGTGTTGGTAAAAGGAGGTACAGGTGGAACTAATACGAACCAGGATGGATGGTACAGTCTTGAAATTTCAGATATAAATAGTACGTTGACATTCCGGTCTGTTGGATTTCTCCAGCAGGAAGTTCCCGTGTCTGGCAAAACAGAAGTATCTGTTGTGCTATTGTCGCAACTCAGTAATCTGGATGAAGTAGTCGTTGTCGGCTATGGTGTTCAGAAGAAAAGTGTTGTTACTGCTGCTATCTCCCGTATTTCGGCGGATGATTTAAAAAACACATCCCCGGTACGGATAGATAATGCATTGAAAGGTATGGTATCGGGTGTTACCGTAACACAGTCTTCCGGTCAACCAGGTGAAGGCTCTAAAGTCAGAATCCGAGGGATAGGTACTATCAATAATAGTGATCCTCTATATATCGTGGATGGCATGCCTATCGATGGAGGTATAGATTATTTGAACCCAAGCGATATCAGTTCTATTGAAGTGTTGAAAGATGCTGCTTCGGGAGCAGTTTATGGTGCTCGTGCAGCAAATGGGGTTGTGCTCGTCACCACGAAAAATGGAACTTTGGGAAAAACAAGAGTGGATTATTCCTTTTCACAAGGATATCAAAACCGTTGGCAGCAACGAGATGTGCTGAATGCTACTGAGTATGCTATATTAATGAATGAAGGTTTGCTGAACTCTGGACAGAATGTCCGTTATCCAGATCCTTATTCGTATGGTAAAGGTATAGATTGGCAAGATCTGGTTTTCAATAAAAATGCCCCAGTTTCCAATCATCAACTAAGTATCAGCGGAGCAAGTGAAAAAGTAAATTACTTCCTTTCGGCAGGATATTACGATCAGGAAGGTATTGTGGGAGGTAATTGGAACCGTTCCAATTACAATCGGATGAGCTTGCGTTCAAATATGATATTCAATCTATTGGATAATCAGGAGCGTAATTTTTTGCATAAATTTTCTTTAGGTGTAAATGCGTCTTATTCCCGTACAAAATCGATGGGTATCTCTACCAACTCTGAATATGGTTCGCCATTGGGAAGTGCCATTGCATTTTCTCCGCTTTTGAGTGTTTATGAAAAGGATCCGGCGGCGGCTCTTGCACGGCATCCTTATGCAGTCAAAGATCCTAATACAGGAGAGGTATATACCATTGCTGGTGCTGATTATAACGAAATTACAAACCCCTTGGCACAGCTTGCGCTTCCTGGAGATAAAGGAAATGCTGATAAGTTTATTTCTAATTTTTGGACGGAATTATACCTTTGGGACAACCTAAAGTTCAGATCGTCTTTTGGTACAGACTTGGCATTTTGGGGAAATGATGGCTGGTCGCCGAAATATTATTTAGGCCAATCCAATTACAGGGAAGAATCAAGGGTGTGGTCGGAAATGAATCGCGGTCTTGTATGGCAATTGGAAAATGTATTATCGTATGAAAAAAGTTTCTTAGACAAACATAACCTTCAGGTCTTGGTAGGGCAATCGGCTAAGAAAAATACTGGTCGTAATCTAGGAGGAGCAAATCGTCACTTAGTGGAAGAAGATGGTAGCAAGGCTAATATTAACTTTACTACCGGGACGGCGGCAAATGGGGATATGAGTGTGTATGGAGGGGCATATAGTCCACGCACATTGGCGTCGATTTTTTCTCGTCTGAGCTATAATTATGATGAACGGTATATGTTTCAGGCGACCATAAGAAGAGATGGTTCTTCTAATTTTGGTGCGAACAACCGTTATGCTACGTTTCCTTCGTTCTCTGCAGGATGGAATATTACGAACGAGCAATTCATGGAGGGACGCCCTGAATGGCTATCGGCTATGAAATTAAGAGGTTCTTGGGGTAAGAACGGAAATGAAAGCATCGGTGCGTTTGGCTATGTGGCGTTGACTTCCTCGGGCAACAATTATGTCTTCGGAACCGGAGATGGAACAATACACGTAGGGACAAAACCAAGTGGCTTGGCTAATCCTGATTTGAGGTGGGAAGAATCTGTGCAGACCGATATAGGACTAGATTTTAGCTTCTTCCGTAACTCACTTGATTTCTCCGTAGATTATTTTTACAAAAAGACGAATGGCATGTTGATGACCATGTCTATCCCATCTTATGTGGGCGAAGCAAAACCTATCGGGAATGTGGGTGAAATGGAAAATAAAGGTGTGGAGTTTGAGACCATGTATCGTTTTAGAACAGGGGATTGGGGCGTACGTTTGGGAGCTAATGCATCGTATATTAAAAACAATATGTTACGCCTTGGCAATGAAGAAGGGTTTGCGAACTATGATTATTACCAAAATGTAGGAACGATTAGCCGCGCTGAAAATGGTTTCCCTTTCCCTTATTTTTACGGTTATCAAGCTAATGGGATTTTCCAGAACTGGGATGAAATACACAACCATGTGGGAAGCGAAGGCGATATGATACAGCCTAAAGCCGTGCCGGGAGATGTGAGGTTCGTTGATCTCAATGGAGATGGTGTTATTTCGGATGCAGACCGCACTATAATCGGTAATGGTAATCCAAAATGGACATTTGGTTTTAATACGAACATAACCTGGAAGAATTTCGATTTTAGTTTCATGTTGCAGGGAACTCTTGGTAATGATATTTACGATGCTACACGTAGAACGGATATTGCATATATTAACCTGCCAAGCTATATGTTGAACAGATGGACTGGGGAGGGAACATCTAATGAGATTCCACGGTTTTCCTTTACAGATGAAAATGGCAACTGGTTGTCATCCAGTCTGTATGTCAAAGATGGCTCGTATATGCGACTTAAAAATATGGTTCTTGGCTATACACTCCCGAACCATCTGACCAGTAAATATTTCGTTTCAAACCTTAGGATATTTGCTTCGGCCGAAAACCTGTTGACGTTAACCAGGTATGAAGGCCTTGATCCAGAGATTTCTGCAGGAGGGACGTCGCTCGGTATAGACCGCGGTATATACCCACAAGCACGGGTTTTCTCTTTTGGTTTGAATGTATCCTTTTAAAATTAAAAATGGAAAAGATGAAACGATTACTCTATATAATAACAATAGCAATTTTTACTGTTCTGATACAGAACTCCTGCTCAAAGGATTTCCTTGAAGTAGAATCTGCGGATAAACTGTACGTGGACGAATATTATAACTCTGAAAGCAGAATTTTTGAAGCATTGGTAGCAGCTTACGATCCTTTGCAATGGTTTGACTATGCATGGGGGCAATATACCCACATCGGGTTGGTGTCTGATGTAATGGCGGATGATGTTTACGTTGGAGGTGCTGATGCCAACGACTGTATCTATCTTCACCGCATGTTCAATTATGAAGCTCTACCTACTTCGGTGGTTAGTGACTTGTGGACAACCTTTTACTCAGGTGTGAACCGTTCAAATATTGTGATGC
The DNA here is from genome assembly GCF_900116225.1 of Sphingobacterium wenxiniae. Lineage (GTDB taxonomy): Bacteria > Bacteroidota > Bacteroidia > Sphingobacteriales > Sphingobacteriaceae > Sphingobacterium > Sphingobacterium wenxiniae. Next base: position 131,548 of record NZ_FOZZ01000001.1, on the reverse strand, counting down.
AGTATATGGATAATGTACAAGGTATCTCTGATGATACCAAAGCCTTGTATCTGGCAGAAGCTAAAGTATTACGTTCTTTTTATTACACATGGTTGTGGAAACTTTGGGGAAATATTCCTTATTATGAGACGAATTTGACTTACCCATATATCGCTGACCAAAATACGGCTGATGAGGTGTATCAAGGTATCATTACAACATTAGAGGATGCAATCAACAATGGCGGATTGCCAATGAAGGCAGGTAGTGGAAGAGAGGGACGAGTATCATTGGCTATGGCTTATATGCTGTATGCTGAAGTTGTGATGTACCAAAATGATGATAGCCGTTTAAACCAAGCCCTTAAGTATATGGAGGAAATTATCAAATCCGGACAATACGATTTGGTGAGTAATTTTGCGGGATTATGGGAAGAAAGTGGTGAATGGTCGCAGGAATCTATTTTTGAAATTAACTATTTCAGTCGTAACGCTGTCCGTTCTTGGAGCAGTCCGACCACCGATGGTGGATCGGTATATCCTAAATTTATCGGTATATATAATCTGGCTGGTAGTCCGGATTATGATGGTGGATGGGGTTTTGAGCCTGTGAGAGCCGATGCTTACGCTTTATACGATGACAATGACCAAAGACGTGATGGTGGTATTCTGAACTTTGCAAAATATGCAGAACAAACAGGTGCAACTTATCAAGCGCGCTATCAAGACCAAGGGTATTTTTTAAAGAAATATATGGCTCGAAAAGATGGGAATGCAAATCACTCTGCTGATGCAGATTTGAATTACAATAACAATTTCCGGGTCTATCGCTATGCGGAGACCTTGTTGAATGCTGCTGAATTGATTGCCCGTGGAGCCTCTGGAACGGGGACAGCACAGAGCTACTTAGACAAAGTCCGTACACGGGCTGGTCTTAACGCTATCTCGCCGTCCGTTGAAAACATCATCAAGGAACGTCGTTTGGAATTTTTGGGTGAAGGAAAGCGCTATTGGGATTTGATTCGTTCGGGTTATGCACCAACTTATCTTATACCAGATGGATTGTACCGCACAAGTACATGGACAACATCCAAAAAGTATCTGCCGATACCGCAATCAGAAATTGATGCATCTGCAGGTACATTGACCCAAAACAATTATTAACCTTAAGCAGTACAGCATTATGAAAAGGATATATAACTATTTAGGAGGCTTGTTGATCGTACTTCTGGTTTTTGCAGCATGTGCGAAAGATATTTTTCGTCCCTCGGAAGGAGAAATACCTTTAGCGACGGATATCGATGTCGATATTGTTGTTGACCAGGAAATCAACCAAGTAACTTTTACCTTTAACAATAAAGGTGCTTATCCAATATGGAGCTTTGTGGAAAAAAGTAAAACAGTCTATTCCACATCGAGTAAATTTACCAAAGTTTACAATGCGGCAGGCACATATTCTGTAGAAATCAAGCTCGGAAATGCACATGGAATCAGTGATGGTTCAATTATTAAAACCTTCACGATTGATAATTCGTTAGTTGATTACGATAAATATATCGGATTGATTGCGGGCAGTGGAAGTAAAACCTGGTCCATTGCCAAAAAGGAAATAGCCCATCTAGCTTGTGGTCCATCAGGTACGGATGGTACCGAGTGGTGGAGTGCTCCGCCGAATGACAAGGCCGATTGGGGGGTATACGATGACATATTGACGTTTACAAGTGATATGAAATATACCTACAATCCAGGCGAAGGGGGAACTGTATATGTAAATAAAGAAAGTTCATTGTTCAGTGCGCACAATCCACACAATGAGTTGGATTTTATGGCTCCAGTGGAAGAGCAAACGACTACTTACAGCTTTGTCGGAGAAGGGGAGGATGTGTTCCTCATATTCCCGGCAGAGACGTTATTTCCTTATATTGCTAATGATGAAAGCTACAACGCGCCAAAGTATAGGGTTGTCGGTATTTCGGCAAATAAGATTGAGTTGGTATCTGACAATGGGAGTATTGCATGGCATTACATCCTGACCACCGATGTAGATACTGGTGAAGAAGAGCCACAAATCGGCGGATATGACCCAGATAGTGATTGTAACTTGTGGAAGAAGGCGACTATAACAAATGATTTTTACTATGCTCCAGATTGGAATTCGGTGGGTGATCCTGGTTTCGTAGCTAATGGTAATTCCTATGAGATAACTTTGCCAGTGGCAACGAGTTTACAGTGGCAGGCACAGGTAGCTTACCGGACAAATATGACCACCAAGGCATCAACAAATTATGATTTTTCTGCGGTGCTTAACTCCTCTAAAGATCATAACAATGTTACTGTTAAATTGGTTAAGACAGGTGAGGATGGGACGTTCTTCTTTGAAGAGAAGATTTCATTAAAGGCTTATGAAAACTATATATTTACCAAAGCCGATATGCCAGGTATTGATATGGATCAGGTCAGTCTTGTGTTTGATTTTGGAGGTAATGCTGCTCAAACGGTCGTTTCCGTAAGCCGTGTAGTTTTGAAAGAACACAGCTGTGATGATGGTACGACTGTTTCGGGACCAGATAATGCAGATTCGGATTGTAACAAATGGAAATCGGTGAAATATACGAACTTTTTCTATTATGCTCCAGGTTGGAATGAAGTTGCCGCCCCAGAGGTTGTCGTTAATGGGAATTCATATAAAGTTACCTTGCCGGAAGAGACTTTTCAGCAGTGGCAAGCACAAGTCCATTTCAAGACAGATAATATCAGTACGAGCACTGCCAATAAGTACGATTTCCAATGTGTGTTGAATGCCACGAAGGATATTACTGGTGTAACGGTTAAACTTACTAAGGTAGATGATGATGAAACGTTCTATTTTACTAAGAACGTTAATTTGAAGGCTTATGAAGACCTTGTTCTTAAAGTTCCGGATATGGACGGTCTAGATATAGATAAAGTCAATCTGGTCTTTGACTTTGGTGGAAACCCGGCGAATACAGAGGTTACTATCAGTAAGATTATCTTAAAAGAATCAATGTGTAACAACTAAAATGATGAATTTAATGCCTGCGCGGGCTCTCCTTAAAATACCCGTGCAGGCTTTCTAAGAATATAATTATGAGAAAAATGAAACTGCTTATTTTATCCCTGATGGCACTGAGCTCACTGTGCTGCAGTAAAAATGACAATAACATAGAAGCGGAGGCTGGTAATATTACAAGCTCTATCTCTCAAATTAATGTAGACCATAGCGAAGCTGTTTCTACTATGGATGTCACAGCAAATCGGGAGTGGATGGTCTATAGTAACGAAAATTGGATTACTTGTACGCCAACAGGTTCGGTCAATGCCACGGAAAAGGTGACAGTAACTATTGCTGCCAATACCACACTGGAGGAACGTGAAGGTTCGGTGGTTCTAAAATCTGGTACTACTCGGGTGAGTATTCCTGTTAAGCAGGCCGGAAAACCTATGATTGATGTGGAAGCCCCTGAAGGCTATGTGCTGGTTTGGAATGATGAATTTAATGATGGAAATCGCCCAAGTGCTGAATGGTTTTATGAAACCGGCGGCGGCGGTTGGGGCAATAATGAACTACAAACCTACGTGGCAGGTGATAAAGATGGTGAACAATTAGCTGTAATAAATAATGGTATACTGGGAATTACTGCAAAGAAAATAGACGGTACAGTGTATTCTATTCGTATGAATACTAATCAAAGCTGGACATACGGTTATTTCGAAGCTCGTTTAAAACTTCCGAAGGGAAAAGGAACCTGGCCAGCTTTTTGGATGATGCCGAAAAACTATACTTCATGGCCGGAAGATGGTGAGATTGATATTATGGAACATGTTGGATATGACCCGAATCGAATTCATTCGTCGATCCATAGCAAGGCATATTATCATTCCATTGGGACACAAAAAACTGCTTCAAAAATGATCCCAACGGCACAGGATGAATTTCATGTGTATGCTGTTGAGTGGACGGAAGACTTTATAAAAGGATATATCGATGGGGAAGTATTTTTTACTTTCCAGAACGATAAGACCGGAAATAAGGATACTTGGCCTTTTAATGCACCATTTTATCTCAAACTTAATCTCGCATGGGGTGGAGATTGGGGTGGTGCTCAAGGTATAGATGAATCTGTATTACCAGCTACGTATGAAATCGATTACGTAAGGGTATTCCAGAAAAAACCGTAAAGTGTAGCTGTATCCGATTAAAACAAAAGAAGGCAGAATTATTTAATTCTGCCTTCTTTCTTTACACGCTTAGGTTGATTTTAGCGATAATTAAAAATCATCGTCATCAAAATCATCAAATTCCCCAAGAGAGTCAATTTCTTCGATCTCGAAATCATCATCGTAGACATCATCAGCATCATCCTCCGGTCCGTTAAAATTGATGATTTCATCAATCATAACCTCTTTTTCTGCCACTTCCATCATAGCCATGTTTAATTAAAAAATGATTAACCTATTGTTTGTTCTTCGGCGTAAAATTAAACAACAATATTAAAACATGAAATTTTTTTATTTTTTTTAATTTGTTGACTGTTAGTCTCTTGGTGTCGTACGTTCTTACTCTAGGATTTCTCCGATTGTATTTTCTTCCGCTACGATATCTTTTAGTTGTGGAAGCTCTTTGGTAGAGTTGATACCAAAATGATTCATGAACTGACTGCTAGTTGCATATAATAACGGTTTACCTATGCTGTCGGCTTTGCCGGCAATCTGGATAAGCTTCTTTTCCAATAACCGTTGTATAGAATAATCACAATTTACACCACGGATTTGTTCTACTTCCAACTTAGTAATCGGCTGTCTATAGGCAATAATAGCGAGTGTCTCCAAAGCGGATTGGCTAAGTTTCTTTTTGTCGCGATGCGCCTGTAGCTGATTGATACTTTCGTGGTAAATTTCTTTGGTGAGAAATTGGTATTGTCTGTTCATCTGTCGAAGGCAGAATACATAGTCATCCGAATTGTATTTGGCCTCGATCTTTTTTGCCAATTCGACAATTTCTTGATTGGTAATTTCAATAGCTAGAGCCTCTTGTAGAACCTGACGTATGTCGTTTGCAGAGATACCCTCTTCACTGCCGAAAATGATAGCTTCTATATGTAGTAAAATATCTTTCACCGTGGGTTTTGTCTTTAATAGTTAATGACCTGTTCTTCCATCTGTGGCAATTCGCGGAACTCGTATTTCTGTGTACGCAGCTGGGGTTCGAAACCTGCTTCTTCAATGGCCTGTTGAATAGATGTCGATGTAAACCGGTGCGGAGCACCTGCCGCTGATACCACATTTTCTTCGATCATGATCGATCCAAAGTCATTTGCACCTGCATGCAAACAAAGCTGCGCCGTTTTTCTACCTACGGTCAGCCATGATGCTTGAATATTTTTGATGTTAGGCAACATGATTCTGCTTAGCGCTATCATGCGGATATATTCTTCAGCTGTAACGTTATTGGTGATTCCCCGTAATCTTTTGAGCAGAGTCCCATCATCTTGGAATGGCCAGGGAATAAAGGCGATAAAACCGAAAGCATCCTGCGGTTTCTCGGATTGAACTTCACGAATCCATACCAAGTGTTCAAAACGTTCCTCAAGCGTTTCAATATGACCAAACATCATGGTCGCCGATGTAGGGAGATTGATTTGGTGAGCTGCACGCATCACATCAAGCCATTCCTGACCACCACATTTTCCCTTTGAAATCAACCTGCGTACACGGTCGTTTAAGATTTCAGCTCCTGCACCTGGCAAGGAATCCAATCCTGACTCCTTGAGTGCAGTAAGCACCTCGATATGCGACATGCCTTCCAATTTAGCGATATGTGCAATCTCTGGCGGTCCCAATGAATGTAGTTTTAGTGTCGGGTAAAGCTCCTTTAACTGGCGGAATAAAGTAGCATAAAATTCCAGTCCCAGATCGGGGTGATGTCCGCCTTGTAGCAAAAGCTGATCGCCGCCATACTTAAAAGTTTCTTCGATCTTTTGCTTGTATGTCTCTATGTCCGTGATGTAGCTCTCGTCATGTCCCGGACGACGGAAAAAGTTACAGAATTTACAATTTGCAATGCACACATTGGTCGTGTTTACATTGCGGTCGATCTGCCAGGTCACTTTCCCGTGCGGAACTTGGATTTTCCGCAATTCATTGGCAACATAAGCCAAATCGGCAGTAGCGGCATGCTGATATAAGAAAATTCCCTCTTCTTTCGTCAAAAAATCGAAGTGGAGGGCGCGTTCAAGTAAGTTTTCTACATTCATTGTTAACAAAGATACGCATGATTTTCCTCAAGTAAAAGCAATTCAGACGGTGAAGAATATTTATACAGACTAAAAACTATTTTTCCCAATTTTTTGTTATATTTATGCATACTTATTAAAGATGACGATATGACTAATCCAGGACCAATTTCAATCGAGCGCACTTTCTCGGCCAATGTAAGAGAAGTTTGGGACGCTATTACTAATAAAGATAAGTTAGACAAATGGTATTTTAAGATTCCGGATTTTGAGTTGGAAGAAGGAGCGACTTTTAATTTCTATGAATTTGGTCCCAAAAAAAAATACCATCATCAATGTGAAATCCTGGAAATCAAACCTGGAGAACTGTTTCGGCATACATGGACACACCCGACTCATAGTGAAGGTCAGTCCACGCTTACCTGGCATTTTATACCGCGTGGCACAGCAACAACCGTAAGATTGGTGCATGAGGGAGCAGAGAACTTTGAAGAGGCTGGAGAGGAGTTCTCAAGAGCAAATTTCGAAAAGGGTTGGAATATTATATTGGGCGTATCGTTGGCTAAATTTTTGGAAAATCAATAAATAAGGAGGTTTTATGGAAATAGTACATGTGAAAGATCAGAATAAGTGGTTGGCTGTAAATGATGAGGTACAAATCGGGGAATTGAATTATGCGATTAAAGACGGGATTTTGACCATCAACCATACGGAGGTGGATGGATATTATCGGGGAAATAAAATTGCGGAAGACATGGTGCTGGCGACAGCAGAATTCGCCCGTACAGAGGATATGAAAATAGCTTTGGAATGTTCTTTTGCCGAAAAGGTTTTTGAAAAGCATCCTAAGTTAAAGGATATATTGGCTTAACTGTTCTCCTTTTTCTACCTAAGGGAGAACTGATCAAAGGATAATCAGCAATATAGCTGAAATCACAACCAAAGTCATAATCAGATAACGGAATTGTTGTTCGGGAAGAATCTTGACAATCTTTATACCAATGAATCCCCCCAACAGGATGAAGGGAAGGGCTAAGAGGTTAAGATAAATTCCCGACCAGCTTATATTATGCCATACAAAAGCCTGTAGTGGTATTTTGGTGAAGTTGAGAATCATGATAAACCATGCCGAGGTGGCCGCGAAGGTTATCTTATTTAACCGTTTGGAAAGCATATAGACTGAGAGAGCTGGACCAGCGGCATTTCCTATCATTGTGGAAAAGCCCATGATAAAACCAAACACCGGCGAGTACCACTTGTTTTCGATCAGCCTGTCCTGTCGTTCTTTGGATGTGCGCTCCATCCATATCATAATCCCCATACCAGTAATGATGCATACACCTATAACTGTTTTGAACGTCTTATCATTGATGTAATTTCCAAGTAGCAAACCTACAACTAACCCGACAAGAGCCAGTGGTAACAGCTTTTTGATTTCGCTCCATAAGAAAGCTTTACGGTAATAGATCACGGCGACCAAATCTGCAAAGCATAATAAAATCAAGACAATTCCTGTCGAATATTTTGCTCCAAATAGTAATGCAAATAAGGGAACAGCTAGGGTACCGATATTTTGGATACCAGTTTTGGACATGCCTATCAGAATGGCACAGCTAAAATAGAGTGCCCAACCATAGGGAGAGGAAATCAATTGTAGAGCTTCGGACATGATTAACTACGCAAAATATCTTTAACGATCTCTGGTGTTATCTGTTGATAATCGTTAATATAATAGGCACATTCGGGAAGCTGTTCTCGGGTATGCGAACTTAGCACCGCGACAACGTTCATTCCAGCATTCTTAGCCGCAGTAATTCCCGAGAAAGAATCTTCAAAAACCAAGCAGTTCGAGGGGTCTAAGCCAATTCTTTCAGCAGATTTTAAATAGACTTCGGGATGCGGCTTATGTAGCGTAACATCCTCGCTAGTCAAGATGGAGTTCATGAGTTCACGAATTGCTAATGCGTCCACAATCAGATCCAGATTAGCCTTTGGTGCGGAGGTCGCTACCCCGGTTTTAAAATCCTCTGCTTTAAGCGCATGTAAAAAGGGGATATAATGAGGAATTGTTTCCACTTGGGTTTTGTACAACTCACGAAATAAAGCTTCCTTTTCATTTTCAAGCCTTAACAGTTCATCGCCCGTGATAGGTCTTTTAAAGAAGTGGGACATAATGTAGCTGTTATGCTTGCCATACATGTGTTCCTCAAATTCTTGATCACTGTAGGCGATTTTGTATTTATCAAAGAAAGCTTCGAACGCTTTAGCGTGGTGAGGGTTGGTGTCGCAGATGACGCCATCCATGTCGAAGATAACTGCAAATTCGTTCATGCTGCAAAGATAAGAAAACTATGCATCTGCATTTTTGTTATTTAACTATAAATGCTTCAACATGAAACTACTCTCCGTAAATGATAATGGACTCTATTGTAATGTGGGTGATTTTTATATTGACCCATGGAAACCTGTAAAAACAGCGCTCATTACCCACGGACATAGTGACCACATGCGCTGGGGAATGGCACATTACATCTGTCATCATCATACCGTGCCTATCTTAAAATTGCGGTTGGGCGAAGAAAACTCCGTTCAAGGGGTGGAGTATGGTGAAGAATTCGAGATCAAGGGTGTTAAAATTTCCTTTCATCCTGCTGGCCACATTATTGGATCTGCACAGATTAAGCTCAGTTATCAAGGCGAAGTGTGGGTATTTACAGGAGATTACAAATTAGCATCTGACGGTGTCAGCCAACCTTATGAGCAGCTGAGATGCGATCATTTTATTACCGAAAGTACGTTCGGGCTGCCCGTTTACCAATTTCCTAGCGCTCACGACATATATGCCGCTATAAACCGTTGGTGGAAGAAAAATGCAGAAGAAGGCTACAATACAGTGTTGCTTGGCTATGCTTTAGGGAAGGCACAGAATATGCTCGCCCACGCAGATCGTACGATAGGTGATATCTACCTGCATGGAGCAGTAGCTAATGTCAATGCGGCATTAAATGAAGTCGGTTATCAATTTCAAGGCGAGCGTATCACAAGTGATACCGATCGTTCCAGAATCAAAGAAGCTCTGATTGTGGCCCCACCGTCAGCCAGTGATACACCTTGGCTGCGAAAATTAAAGCCTTACCGTATCGGCATGTGCAGCGGATGGATGCAGTTGCGCGGTGCAAGGAGAAGACGCGGTGTGGATATGGGATTTCCGCTTTCTGACCATTGCGATTGGAAACAACTTAATCAGGCCGTTTTACAAACAGGGGCTAAAAAGGTATATGTTACCCACGGATATGAAAACGTCTTTTCCAGATGGGTGGCAGAAGAATATAATCTCCAATCATCCATATTTAAAACCCTTTATAACGATGAAGAGGAGGAGTCCGCATGATGGATTTTATTATGCTATTTGATGCAATTGACCAAACGACTAAAACGTCAGGGAAGGTGAATGCTATCGTTCAATATTTGGAAGAAGCAACCGAAGAGGATAAGATTTTTGCGATCGCTATCCTGATGGGTAATAAACCAAAACGTCCCGTTAAAACCACAGATTTGCGGGCTTGGGCTGCTGAATTTTCTTCTATTCCGCTATGGCTTTTGGAAGAGAGTTATTTCATTGTGGGAGATTTAGCCGAAACGCTTATGCACGTCATCCCAAAAAGCAATCAAGAAACAGCATTTCACTTGGTTACTATATTTCAGGATATCATGCGATTGCAGGGGGCAGACATAGGCGAACAGCGGTCTATTATAATAGACTATTGGACCCGCTTAAATGGAACAGCGCTTTTTGTTTTTAACAAATTCCTCACGGGGAATTTTAGAGTAGGAGTATCGCGTAAGTTAGTAATCAAAGCTGTGGCTAAATACCTTAATGCTGAAGAACCGGTTATCGAGCATCAGCTAATGGGCAAATGGAATCCTTTTGAGGAAACGTTGCAAACCCTGTTCAAAGTGCAAACAGATAAACATTTCCTACCTTATCCATTTTATTTAGCTTATCCTTTGGAAAGTGAGCCGGAAACACTGGGTAACATAAGCGATTGGATAATCGAACCAAAGTTGGACGGCATTCGTGGACAACTAATCATCAGACAAGATGAATTATTTGTTTGGAGTCGCGGAGAAGACCTGATGACAGACAAATTTGTCGAGTTTAATGAATTAACGGCTATTTTGCCCAACGGTATTGTATTGGACGGTGAGGTTATTCCCTGGAAAGAAGAGCATCCACTGGATTTCAGCGTCATGCAGACCCGCATAGGACGCAAGAATATATCTAAAAAATCATTGCAGGATGCACCCTTAGTGATGGTGTGTTATGATGTGCTGGAATGGGAGGGGGAGGATATTCGTTCATGGCCATTGTGGAAGCGCAGGGAAAAGTTGATCGAACTGTTGCAGACATATCCTGTAGATCATGTTTTAAAATTATCGGTTTCTAAAACTTTTGAAAGTTGGGCAGATGCCGCTACATTTCGTCGCGAAGCTCGGCATTATCATGCAGAGGGACTGATGCTGAAACACAAAGATAGTCCTTATGAAGTAGGGAGAAAGCGCGGACGATGGTGGAAATGGAAGACGGACCCCATGACTGTAGATGGTGTGCTTATCTATGCGCAATCTGGGCACGGCCGCCGAGCGAATCTGTTTACCGATTATACGTTCGCCGTTTGGGATGAAGGGCAGTTGGTCCCTTTTACAAAAGCATACTCAGGATTAACGGATAAAGAGCTGATCACGATAGATAACTGGATAAAACGAAATACCATAGAGAAGTTCGGCCCGGTAAGAAGTGTACAGCCAGAACTGGTGTTTGAATTGGCTTTTGAGGGAATAAACCGTAGCAGCAGACATAAATCGGGTATTGCCTTACGTTTCCCACGTATTGTACGCTGGCGAAAAGATAAACCTGCTTCAGAAGCAAACACAAAAGAAGATTTACTGCAATTGATATCGTCTGTACATGAATCAAATAGCTGACGTATGGTTTTTTAATCAAGGTTGGGAACCGCATGCATTTCAAAAACAGGCATGGAAAGCACTGGCGCGGGAACAATCCGGTTTGCTCAATGCCCCTACAGGCTTTGGGAAGACATTTGCTATCTGGTTTGGTATTTTACACCACTATTACGATAATAAAGCTTTTCAGAAGAAAAAAGATAAGCTTAAAACTCCGAAGCTTCACGCATTATGGATTACCCCTTTACGTGCCTTGTCCAAGGAGATATATAAAGCGACCACGCAAGTAAGCAATGACTTGGATTTAGACTATAAAGTAGAACTCCGAACAGGCGATACTTCTGTGTCTGAACGACAGAAACAACGTAAAAACCCGCCACAGGCGTTAATAACCACGCCTGAAAGTATTCATTTGCTTTTAGCCAGTAAAGGAGCTGCTGACTATTTTAAACACCTGGAATTTATTGTCGTGGACGAATGGCATGAGTTGTTGGGCAGTAAGCGTGGTGTGCTGATCGAACTGGCGCTGAGTAGACTTAAGGTGCTTTGTCCACAACTTAAAATATGGGGGATTTCGGCTACCATTGGTAATCTGGATGAAGCGCAGGATATCCTTCTTGGGAAGGATCACAAAGGTGTCACCATACGCGCAAATTTAAAGAAGAAGCTGCGTATTGAAACCGTCTTTCCCGATAATCTGGAAAAATTTCCCTGGGCAGGTCACCTCGGTGTGAAGTTGCTGGATAAAGTTATTGCTATTGTCAATAAGTTTCAATCAACATTGATTTTTACGAATACCCGTTCGCAGGCGGAAATATGGTATCAGCAGATCATTATGCATTATCCGGAATTTGCCGGTATTTTGGCTATTCATCACGGATCGTTGAGCGATGAGGTACGTCTATGGGTGGAAGAGGCCCTGCATGAGGGGCGGTTGAAAGCCGTCGTCTGTACCAGCAGTTTGGATTTAGGTGTAGATTTTAGACCTGTGGATTGCGTCGTGCAGATCGGTTCGCCTAAGGGTGTCGCTCGCTTTCTCCAACGGGCAGGACGTTCCGGACATCGGCCGCATGAGACCTCCTATATTTACTATGTGCCGACCCATTCGCTGGAAATTATTGAAGGTGACTCCCTGAAATATGCCGTAAAAGAGCATATTATTGAACAACGGATTCCGTATATACGGAGTTTCGATGTCCTTATACAGTATTTGATGACTTTGGCCGTAGGTGATGGGTTTCAGGCAGACGAGATCTTTGGTGAAGTGAAATCTACACATTGTTTTTCCTCGATAAGCAGGGAAGAATTTGATCAGTGTATGAAGATGCTGCTGCATGGCGGTAAGGCATTGACAGCTTATGATGACTTTCATCGTCTTGTCTTGGTGGATGGTGTTTATAAGGTTGAAAGCCGAAAACTGGCGATGCGTCATCGCTTAAGCATAGGAGCAATCGTTTCGGACGCGATGATGAAAGTTAAATTCATGTCGGGTAAATATTTAGGCAGTATCGAGGAATCATTTATTTCCAAGCTCAACACCGGAGATGTCTTTTGGTTTTCGGGTAGGCAATTGGAGCTGTTGCATGTACGCCATATGGAAGTCGTGGTAAGACCGACGACAAAGTCTAAAGGTGTGGTTCCTTCGTGGATGGGTGGTCGTTTTTCCATATCACCGGATTTGGGAATAGCTATCCGCCACAGTTTTAAGCATATTCAGAAAAATGCTGGTCTCAGCGAAGAAATTAAATTTTTAAAGCCCTTATTTCAAGAGCAGCAAAGACGTTCTGCTTTACCCGGAGAAGATGATTTATTAGTTGAATATATCCAAACCCGGTTTGGCCACCATCTCTTTGTGTATCCTTTCGACGGTAAACTGGTGCATGAGGGGATGGCGCAGGTCCTCGCTTATCGGTTAGGGAAGATAAAGCCCGCGACGTTCAGTATTGCCAGCAATGAATACGGTTTTGAGCTGCTTTCGGCTACGTCCTATGATCTGGATGAAGCGTTGGTAAAAGATTTGCTTTCTCCGAAAAACCTGCATCAGGACATCACATCTGGAATTAACGTTCGGGAAATGGCGCGTAGACGGTTTCGGGATATTGCCGGCATTGCCGGACTTGTGTTTCAGGGATACCCCGGTAAACCGATGAAAACAAAACATCTTCAAGCCAATTCCGGTCTCTTCTTCTCCGTATTCGAAGATTATGAAGCCGACAATCTGCTGTTGCGTCAGGCTTATGACGAAGTCTTTGATTTTCAATTGGAGGAGGGACGCATGCAGTTGGCTTTTGAGCGTATTGCCGATCACCGCATTCTCCTTTCCTTTCCGGATAAACTCACACCGTTTTCTTTTCCTATCTTTTCAGAGTCTTTTCGGGAAAAATACAGCAACGAAGATTGGCAAAGTCGTTTAGAAACGTTAAAATTGCAGCTGGAAGGAAAGATAGAATAATGGCTAAAAAGCTATCGTGGAACGGATTGGATATTTTTCTGTTAGCTCAAAAAGCATTGTACATCCCTGTGCATCGTTTACTGGTTATATCGGATTGGCATTTGGGTAAGTTAGGGCATTTTCGGAAAGAAGGCTTTTTTATTCCGCAAATGAACCTGGAGGAAGAGTTTTTACGCTTGGGTAGTCTGTTGACATCGCTGGAGGTAAGTAAAGTGGTTTTTCTAGGAGACCTTTTTCATTCGGAATGGAACTATGAATGGGATGCGTTTACAGACTATTTGAAGACTTTTCCACAGATAGATTTTGTGCTCACGCGGGGCAATCATGATATTCTCCCCGCCGAACGCTTTGGGACTATCGCTTTACATGTAGTCAACCAGCTTGTGCTCGCGGAGGGTCTCGTGTTTTCTCACGAGCCTTTATCTGGGTTGGACAATTCTTGTTTAAATATTGTAGGGCATGTACATCCAGGCTGTGAAATTGCAGTTCGCGGCAGACAGACTTTCCGGCTTCCTTGTTTTCATTTAGAAGATCGCGTTTTGACCTTGCCTGCCTTTGGCCGCTGGACGGGACTTTATATGATTCGCAAAAAATCCAACAATCGGTTGTTCGCCGTGGTAAACGATGCGGTAATTGAAGTTCCGGAAAGTGGGTTGTAAATGTTCTGACGTACGGAATTGGTTCACAATTATCACAACTATTGCAAGTTTAGTAAAGCGTAACTTGTGATAGTTCATTAGTGCGGTAGCCATGAGTTAAATAAGACATGCATAACGATTAAAGAATATAACTCGTTTATATACCTCTGTATAGGGTTTGTTTGTAAGTCTTTTTTTTAGATATAAGAATACGTCTTATTTTTCCCTATCTAAAAGAAATAATGTATATTAGCCATCATTATAAACCAATTCGATCTACATGAAGGTTATAAAGTTATTTTGGTATACGAGGCTAATATTGATTGTTTTTAGTTGTTGCTTAACTTTTTTGTCTTGTAATAAAGACTTTGATAACGCTTACTGGATAAAGGTACAGAATCCTCCAACATTAAAGGAATTACAGGGGCTTTATGATAATTTAAATTTAGAGGATAGAATCAATTTTGAAATTGATGATTCGACGTTTATTAGGTATAAACCTGAATGGTCTGATTTGAAGGTACAATTCATTAATGATTCTACTATCTATTCGATTTTGCCATTATTGCCAGTAGGGATTAGAGGAAGAGAAACAATAGTTGTTAACTTATCCAATTATAGAGAGTTTATCTTATTTGAAAATAATGAAGTAGCATATTATGGGAAATATATCTATCAAGAAACTGACGGGATTATTCATGATCCTGCATTTTTATCAAACGGTACGTTATCCTTAGACAATCTGTTGAACGGAAATACTTCTTTTTATAGCTATATAAATGGGAAAGGAAGTAAACTCCCGGTCGCTGGACAACGATCAGCTAATAAGATGTCATCAAGCGCGTTAAGCAGTGAATGTGCGGAATATTTAACAGTAATGACATGTGACTGGACAACATATTGTCATGAAACAGGACAAGTGTTTTTTAGGTTAAGCCCCGTGGGAACCTGTCTGCCCCCCTCGGAAATAAGATGTGGGAATACGTGGAGTTATTGGACGCAAAGGGCGCCAGTTATGCAAACTATTTGTGTTAAATATGAAGATCCAGCCCCCCCCATTGGCGGCGGGGGCGACGGTGGAAGTGGCGAAAATGGTGGAGGTGGTGATACTCAAGGAGGAATCGATATTTCAAGCCTTACAGAAGAGGAAAAAATGTTGTATGAGGAAACGGAAAATGAAATCCGAGAATCGTGTGCATTAAACCATATGCTACAGAAGCTGTCTACACATGGATTAAAATTAATAGTCGATAGGCAAAGCGGTAATCCTGTTTATGTTTTTAATACTAAAACTATAATAGTAAATGAATATATGGTCACTAGATCAGATTTTGTGGCACATGAAATGATTCATGCATTTCAGCATCAGAATATAGGTTCCACATTTCATCACCATGCTCAGGGGCTACCAGGAAATATTAATATAGAATTTGAGCGAATGCTCATACAGGATGTGGCTACCAATGGTTTGGAATGGGCACAGAGCGTTGGGGTATATTTTACGAGGTCGGATAGAGATGGGTTTAATTTTGCCGTTGATGCGTACATAGATCTGGTAGAGGATATAATTGCTACTAAAGATATTTCGCTAATTCCTAACTTTGATATAAGATATCGCGATGCGCTTCAGTCATTTAATAGATACGGACATCCATCGTATGCTGATTCTCAAATATTAACAACTTTACAGCCGGTATCCTTAAAAATGATATTTGATGGCTCTTACAATTGTCCAGAATAAATTTATAAAGTAATGAAAAATAGACTTTTTGTATCACTATTGATGCTTTTCTTAATAAATATAGCATCATCACAGACACCGTTAAGATCAGGTGATTTTACGGTGAACGGAATAGACTACAAGATAGGCCAGTTGGAATTGTATAATAATTTTGTTTTTAGTCCAAACCATAAAATTGAGGTTCCAAAAAACCCGGAAATGGTCCGGAATAATACTGTTCCTTCGGTAGAGATAAGTCCCCGATTAACAAATCGAGAACAGTTAAAGAATATGGTTAAATCAAATTTTACTGCGGAACAGATACACCAGCTTCGTAAAAATAAGGAATATATAAATCTGACAATGTTTGTCGATTCCAAAGGTAAACCTTTATATATCTGGTTTGGTGTAGATAAAAACACCATTTTGACAATCGAGCAGTTAGCGAAGGTGCATCAGACTGTAAAAACTAAATTTGTTGCAGAAACCGCGAGTAGAGATAATCTACACCTTGAACTGAACAGCTCACGACTGTCTGATAGAATATATTTTTAGTATAAAATCGAAATAGCCAAATAAGAATATCAGAAATAAGCTTTCAATATCGCTTCCACGTCTTTTGGATGATCGACTGCGATGGTATCAAATTCCGTTTCTGCGACTTTGATAGTATACACATTCTCTAATTGTTTTGAGCTCCTCCCTATCGTTAGGGTGACAAAAAACGCTTAATTTAACGTCATATGCCATTCTCGGGATAGACTTTGCCTCTCCGTAATGACGCTAGAATGGCCGTCACCGCGAGGTGTCGAGTAGTCTCAATACGACGCTGTTTTTGCTGAATAGTAATTTTAAATAGGCGCTTAATACATATGTTGCTCCATTGTTAATGTGATTTCACACGTTTTCATATACAGTGCCTTATAGCTGACTGTGTTAGCGTACAATTTGTGATACTCCATTGGCAATGTACAATGGTTCATTGGTGATGAGCTTTCGTCCATTGGTGATGAACATTGGATCATTGGTGATGAGCATTCGTTCATTGGTGATGAGCATTCGTCCGTTGGTGATGAGCATTCGTCCATTGGTGATGAGCTTTCGTCTATTGGTGATGAGCTTTCGTCCATTGGTGATGAGCATTCGTTCATTGGTGATGAGCATTCGTTCATTGGTGATGAGCATTCGTCTATTGGTGATGAGCATTCGTCCATTGGTGATGAGCTTTCGTCCATTGGTGATGAACATTGGATCATTGGTGATGAACATTCGTCCATTGTTAATGCACATCGGTAAGTGGTTGCTCACTGAAAAATAGGGTTTTAAAGGCTATTAAACGTTGTTTTTTATTGAAAAGTAGCAGCAGGCGGGTCATTCGGCTCACAACTATTCAACTTTGCATGGCAAATTGACCCGAATAGCCCCCTGGAGATAATTTTAGAGCACTATATTTGGCGCTTTTTTTACCCTATCCTCTCAGTTGTCGCAAGCCTTTGTAGCTTGTGACTGAAATAAAGCAAGTTTTCCTGACGGTAGGCAAGTACCTTGGTTGTCTCTTGTAAGTTGAAAACTCAGATTATTTTTTCGCACAAGTTCCAGTGAGTAATTTTTAAAAATAAGCTTTCAATATCGCTTCCACGTCTTTTGGATGATCGACTGCGATGGTATCAAATTTTGTTTCTGCGACTTTGATAGTATATCCATTCTCTAACCAGCGCAATTGCTCTAACGCTTCCGACTTTTCAAAAGAGGAGACGGGCAGTGCGGTAATTTCTTTCAGTACTTCAGTCCGATAACCGTATATACCGATATGTTTATAGTACGCTTGATTGTTAAGCCAGTCGCTTTGCTTCACGTTGCGCTGGAAAGGGATGGTCTGCCGCGAAAAGTATAATGCCTGTTTTTTATTGTTAAAAACAACTTTTGGTGTGTTTTCGTTGAAGAGATCTTCCACATTATCGATTTTTTTGACCAACGTACCAATATCCGTTTGGCTATCTTCAAATAAAGAAGACAGCAGATCAATTTGCAACGGGCTGATGAAAGGTTCATCTCCTTGTATATTGATGGCAATATCAAAACTTTGCACTTTTTGTACGACTTCTGCGCATCGGTCTGTGCCCGATTGATGGTCAGGAGAGGTCATCACGACATTACCGGCAAAAGAACGCACATGGTCTTCAATGCGTTTGTCATCAGTTGCCACGACTACCTCAGACAGGCATCTGCAGCCTTTAACCTGTTCGTAAACCCGTTGTATCATAGATTTGCCTGCGATATCCACCAACGGCTTTCCGGGAAAGCGCGACGAGGCATAGCGGGCGGGGATAATTCCGATCGTTTTCATCCTTAAAAGTAGAAAGTAAAAAGTAAAAAGGCAAAATATTTTATAAACTGATCGATACACAATGCGGGTTAAACCTTTTCAATGCTGCATTGTTTAACTTTACATATGACCATTCAACAGCTATTCAAAAAGATACTTCCCTTTAGCAAGCCTTACAAGAACTTGATATTCTACACTTTTGTATTAACATTGGTGGGCTCGTTCGCGGCGCAGGTCAATGCATTCATTTTAAAGTATACCGTAGATACGATCAGTGATTTGCTGGTCGATAATCGACCGCTTTCACAAGGCTTTTATCTGTTGGGAAGCATTGCCGCTATTTTATTGGGAAAAGAGGTTCTGTACGCAGCGGTACAATTTGGACAGAAATTCTACGGGGAGAAATTGCGTATTATGATTGCCCGTGATTTTTCCCAGGCTATTGTGGATAAAATATTAACCTATAAAATGGCTTTCTATACCTCCACCAGCAATGAATCTGGAAAATTGCAGACACGAATAGACGCTGGTATCAGCAGCCTGACCCGTCTGGTGCAGAATTTCTTTATTGATATTCTTCCGCTATTTGCCAATGCTATTGTCGCATTGGTATGTATGTTCTTAGCAAATTTCTACGTAGGTTTAGTAGGGCTGATGATTATACCCGTTTATTTCTATGTCTCCCAATTGCAGGCGCAGCGTTTGTCAGGGTTTCGTCGCAGCATGCGCCGTTACCGCGAAAACAAGAGTAACCAGATTATCAATCTCATTGATTCTATTCATGTGATTAAGTCATTCGTGCGGGAAGATATAGAAGGCGAACGCCATAAACAGATTCAATACGACATGACCGAGAACCAGATGGCTACGCGTAAGACAAGTTTCCTGTTCGATAGCATGAAAAGTTTTATCGAACAGATAGGCGTCGTCATAGTTATCATTCTCACGGCTTATTTTGTACTGAATGAGCAGATGACTTTAGGGGCCATCATGTTTCACATCATGTTGTTTAACAACGTTTCGGCACCGATCCGTCAGCTTCACCGTATCTACGACGAGGTGAACGACGCGTTGATTTATTCCGAAAGCTTCTTTGAAATCCTGGAAGCAGAAAATCAACGGGAACAAACGGGCAGCTATCGCCCTGAGCACATAAAAGGTTTGATTGAAATAAAAAATGTCAATTTTACCTATCCCAATGAGCATCAAGCATTGACTAATATCAGCATGACGATCTGTCCAAATCAAAACACAGCCTTAGTTGGTCTGTCCGGAGCAGGTAAAAGTACCGTTATCAACCTGTTGGATAAATTTTATGAACCCACCTCGGGACAGATTTTGCTGGACGGTGTGGACTTGCGGGATTATAATACGAATTTCCTGCGTGAAAATATCGGTCTGGTGTTGCAGAAAAATCATATTTTTAAAGGTAGTATAGCCGAAAATATTCGTTATGGAAAGATTGATGCTTCGATGGAGGAGGTGATCGTTGCCGCAAAAAAAGCGTATATCCATGAGCAGATACTGGAATTGCCAAATGCATACGAAGCAGAGGCTCATTTGCTTTCCGGCGGACAGCAGCAACGTATAGCTATCGCGCGCATGTTCTTAAAGAATCCGCCTATCATCTTCTTGGATGAACCTACGGCAAATCTCGATGCCATTGCTACCGAACAGATAAAAAAGAGTTTGGACGCTATCAAGATGGGAAGGACCGTTATTATCGTATCGCACAGTATTTCCCAGATTATCGATGCGGAGCATATTGTGGTGATGGAAAAAGGAAGAGTGGTTGAAGATGGGACACATGAGGAACTTTACGACCTGAACGGTACGTATCATTCGATTTTTTCGGCTATGGCTAACAGTTTGAATATACAGAAAATAACGGAATCTATGCGGGAGGAATAAAAAATTTTTGTGCGCATTAAGTAGAATATTTTATCTTTAACCAAAGATTAAACGTATGCTGTATCAGGTATTAAGAGCTTATGTAAGATTGGGGTTGCATTGGTATGTGCCGGACTTTCGTAAGGATCAGTTGGAACAGGCTAAGTATGAAGGGCCTTCTGTCATTGTTTCCAACCATCCGAATTCTTTTTTTGATTCCTTGATTATCGCCGTTAATGCGCCTGTGGAAATTCGTTTTCTAACGCGAGGAGATATCTTCAAACATCCGTTGGCGAATTGGGTATTAAGAAGTCTTTATATGCTACCTATTTATAAGCGGACTGACGACCCCGAATATGCGGTGAAGAATGATTTTACATTTGATGAATGCATGCGGCAGTTACAGGCGGGTAAGCATATCCTCATTTTTCCGGAAGGCCGTTCGCATAACCTGTGGTATTTGCAGCCTTTAATGAACGGCGGATTGACTTCGCTGATGGAACGTGCATACTGGGCAGAGGTCCCCTTGCAGATACAACCTTATGTGTTGAACTATAATTCTTTTGTGGATGTGCCGAAATCGGTTTCGTTGAAGGCCTTGCCTGTTATTGATACAACGGAATACATTAGTGGTCATGCCGTCCAATCGGCTGAAGTTATACAGGTGGTGAAAGAAAATTTAAAAGAAAACATGACGGAGAGCCCTTTGGAACCTCATCTGCCAGATGAAAAAACACTGACCTTACTGCGTATTCCAGCTAAGATCGGTTATTATACACAGTTTTGGTTTTATAGATTATGGCGTGATTATATCCGTAAACGTACGGAAGGAACGATATTTTTCGATTCGTTGCTGTTCGGTGTGTTGTTGTTTTCCTATCCTGTATTTGTGTTCCTCATTAGTTTTATTGTGGGCAAATTGACTGGTTTTTGGATTGGTCTTTTTGTGTTTTTATTTCTTCCGGCTACAGCATATTGCATGGCGATATATCAAAAAATCAAGGTGGAAACTGACTTGGAGACGCACAAAGGGAATCGCTTGAGTAAATAAATTAGAAAGAGGGCTGAGAGAAGAATAAACATCAAAACAGGCAATGAATTGTATATTTCGATATGCTCAATATGACAATTCATTGCACTTTCAACGCCTTCTCTAACTAAAGCCTACTGTTCTTTGCCTTTGTTTTTAACATACTTTTCCAGCCATTGATGTTGTTCCCAAAACGTATGGAGCACACCTTCGCGGCTTCGGTAGCCGTGGAATTCTTTTGGTAGCAATACCAACCGCACAATTCCTCCATGTCCTTTTATCGCTGCATAAAGCCGTTCGCTCTGTATGGGGAAGGTTCCGGAGTTTTCGTCGTCCATACCGTGGGTGATGAGCAACGGTTTCTTGATTTGCGGTGCATAGTTAAATGGAGACATGGCGTCATAGGTTTCTTTCGCTTGCCAGTACGTGCGTGCTTCTCCCTGAAATCCAAATGGTGTGAGCGTGCGGTTATAGGCACCACTTCGTGCAATACCTGCTGCAAATAAATCTGTATGTGCAAGCAAGTTCGCCGTCATGAAAGCACCATAAGAATGTCCACCCACACCGATACGGTTTCGATCTGCGATGCCCATATCGACAATGTAATCGATCAAGGCATGGGCATTATCTTCAATCTGTTGGATAAAAGTATCGTTCGGCTCACTGTCACCTTCTCCAACAATAGGCATATCCGCTTGATCCAACACGGCATAGCCTTGTGTAACCCAGTACACCGGAGAACGGAAAGCTAATCGCGGATAGCGATGAGGCGATCCTTTGACCTGACCTGCAGCTGCTTTGGTCTTAAATTCCCGCGGATAAGCCCATATCAATACTGGCAAGGGGCTATCTTCACCTTTCTTGAATCCTTCGGGTAAATACAGTGTCGCTGAAAGATTTAATCCATCCTTACGTGGATAGGAGAGCAGTGTTTTCTCTACATTTTGTAAGCTTGGATATGGATCGGCAAACGTAGTCAGCTGTTTCTCTTTTTTATCCTTTAACGTGATGGAAAAGATATTCGGCGATTCCGTGGAAGATTCTCTTGAAATGTAGACTGTGCCGTCTTCATTATAATAAAGCGGCTCTTCGTAATAATTTCTTTGTGATTTGTATAAGGTGTCCTGTTTGGAGCTGAGTACATTCCAACGCAGTAAAAATGGACGATCACCTTCGGGAGAGGCGCCCAATCCCTGCGTATAGACATTGCCTTTTTTGTCCGTACGCAATAAGCCTTTTTGATCCAATAAAAAGTCGCCCGGATCAGTATAGGTGTCTTCTGACTTACGATTTGCCAAGACTTTTAATTCTTTTCCTTTATCAAGTAACACCAGACGGGAAGTGCGGTCTTTCCGCCAATTCTCTTCTATGATACAAAAATCTGTAGCCCATTTAACCTGGCGTATTCTGTATTTACTATTGTACAAGACTTTGGCATCTTCTAGGCGAAATGGAGCGGACAGTTGTAATAGTTCGTCACGGCTATCGGTCACTTCATTGGGATTTCCTTTATCCCGAGCAATAACATAGGTCAGTGTAGCATTTTGATCCTTTCGCCAGGTGAAATTTCGCGGACCTTCGACTACAGCATCAAAACTGATAGGCAGGTTATCTGCTAAAGGAATGGTATGCAGTGTGTTTACCAAAGTTCCGTTCGTTTGATAAACGGTTACTTCTGTGGGGAAAAGATAAAGAGGAACTAAGTAGGAGTATGGCCTGACTATTCTTTCTGCCAAGAGAAGACTTTTATCAGGCGAATAGCTTACACTTTTGAATATACCCGATAAACCTATTTCGTTTATCTGCCCTTGATTATCCACTTCCACTAAATCGGAAGTTAAATAAAATTCCATCAAATCTTCGTCATGGGCATTGGCCAAAAGATTTTGATAGGTTCTAGATGGTGTGATTCCGCCCAGGTTCTCCTGCACGATAGGCCCCGTAGGCACAGGGTTGGCTTGTGGCACGGACTTTCCTACATGCGTTATACGTTGTACCAAAAGCGTGTCCTTATCTTTCCATTGAAAAGCCTTCCCAAAAGTGTCGTTTACTTTGTCCATAAGCTTGTTGACAGCACGACCTTCCAAATCCGCAATCCATAATTCGGTCTGTTGAAGCGTTTTATTTAAAAAAGCAAAAGCTGTTTCGGTGGGAGACCACGATAGATCCGACAATTGTAGCTCCTGTGGCAAACCTTTTAAGGTAAACTCTTCTCCGTTTTTGAGATTTTTGATTCGTATAGATTTGAAAGTACCCGCATTTTCGGCTACGGTGGTATACGTTATCGGGTTTATGCGTAATCCAGCGACCCCAAGTACCGGTTGTGCGATATGCTCTACAGGTTGAAAACCCGGTGCTTCAAGAATAAGCATCCAACGACCGTTAGGACTGATATTAATTTGTGGGATTTGGGGAGCATCCACTAAATCCACAATACTTTGCGGAGGTGGGTTGTAAGGAATCTGCTGTTGAGCGTAGGTATTATTTCCGGTAGAAAATAGCGCTATCGTTACTGTAAGCGGATAGGTAACTACCTTGATCCAGTGTTTCTTTGTTCTATATTGCATGTGTTCAGTATTTATTTTCGATGCGGTTTGTGTATTAGTCTGTATTATACAGATTCTAATTTATTGTTTTTTATGTATGACTATTGTAACAATATGGAAATAAAGTTCAAGAACGACGGTTTTTTTATATCTGATATATTCTTTCTATTTTTACCACCTCAAAAGTAGAAGAAGGAAAATTAGGATATGCCAGTTAAGATACCAGACAACCTGCCTGCCATCGACCTTTTAAAGAAGGAGAATATATTTGTGATGAGCGACTTGCGGGCTAACGAACAAGATATTCGTCCGCTACGTGTGCTTATCCTCAATCTGATGCCGCTTAAAATCTCTACCGAAACGGATTTTATCCGTTTGCTTTCCAATAATCCACTCCAAGTGGAGATTGAGTTTTTGCGTTTGGAAACCCATACGCCGAAAAATACATCGGAAGAGCATCTGGAACTGTTCTACAAAAGTTTTAGCGAAGTCAAGGACAATTTCTATGATGGTCTGATTATTACTGGAGCTCCAGTGGAGATGATTGATTTTAAGCAGGTGACTTATTGGAGTGAGATTACGCGTATTTTTGATTGGGCGCGCAATCATGTCACTTCCTCGCTTTATATCTGTTGGGCTTCGCAAGCAGCGTTGTATCATTTCTACGGCGTGGAAAAAAGGCCGTTGGATAAGAAGCTTCTGGGGGTGTTCAAACATACGGCTAAAGACAAGAAACATCCATTGTTCCGGGGATTTGATGATGAATTTTTCATTCCGCATAGCAGACATACGACAGTTTGGTCAACCGATTTAGATGATAAATCGGAAATCACTCTGCTTTCTGAATCTCCAGATGCCGGTGTAGCGATTGTTGCCTCGCGCGGTGGTCGTGAATTTTATTTCACCGGGCATTCCGAATATGCGCCATTGACCTTACACGACGAGTATATGCGGGATCTGGAAAAGGGATTACCGATAGAGCTGCCACAGAACTACTACCAAGATGACAATCCGAACAATCCGCCATTAATCCGCTGGCGAAGTCATGCAAATTTGTTGTTTAATAACTGGCTGAACTATTTCGTTTATCAGGAAACTCCTTTCGACCTTAAAGATGTTGTTCATCTTAGTGAATTTGAAAGATAGGAGAGGAATCTCGTATAGTCAAACGTAACATTCAATAAAAAACCTCATAGCTTAAAAAGCTATGAGGTTTTTTATTATTGCTATTTTATTTCCGATTGCGTCTGTTTATTTCCGATTTTGAACTTGTTTTTTTGAAATGATGCATTACCTTTGCATCATTATTTAAAATCAATCTAAATAAATATGTTCTTTATTAAGCGAGTTTTATTATTTCTGGCGATTGTACTTGGCGGCAACCAAGTAGTCACCGCGCATGCTGTCTGGTTGGCATGTGACCCTGTGGGTAATCCAAATCAACCACACACCGTTCGTGTATATTATGGAGAATATGCTACGGGCGAATTAGAAGAAACCAAAGACTGGTATTCGGATCTTCGGGAATTGGTGCTGTATTGGGTAAGCCCTAATGGCGAACAACAGACCTTGAAATTAGAAGATAAAGGTCAGTTTCTGGAAGGTACTTTTGTACCCAAGCAGGAAGGTATCTATCAACTTTTCTCCAATCATCCTACAAAAGATTTAGGTGGTGAAACCCGTTTTGAATTTGTTGCGCAAGCTTCGGTACAGATCGGAAAATCCGTTCAACGAGCTGGTAAATTGTCGGACTATCAGTTACAGGTAGACCCGAAAAATTATACTGCTCAAAGCAAAATCCCAGTTTCTCTTCAAAAGGACGGCAATCCTATAGCTAGGCAAGAAATCTTGGTAATGTCGGAAGCGGGTTGGAGCAAGACCTACAAAACGGATGCACAAGGTCAAATTCAGGTAGATGCTATTTGGCCAGGCCGCTATGTGATCGAATTTGGTCATGCAGAGGAGCAGGAAGGCATTTGGAACGGTAAACCCTATAAAAGAGCGTGGCAGGGAATCACGACGAGCTTTCTGGTTCAGTAAAAGCATACCACTGAATCAAAAAGGCGCCATATCGAACGGCAATTCGAAATATGGCGCCCGGGTAGCCTAACGGCAATTAGGCTGCCCTCTTTACTACATTAAGCGAGTAGTAGGAATCTTCATAATGTGTTACGATTAAAAAGATGAAGCAAAATAACAAAATTTTTATAACTATCTGTATGTTGTTGCTGTGTGCATTTTCCGCCATGGCACAGCAAGCGGCCCAAACCTATACTGGGCGTGTCCTCTCAGCAGGTGAACCCGTTGCAAATGCTAGTATTTATATCGAAAATAATACACAGCAAGCCGACGAAAACGGGCTTTTTACTTTTACAACCTCAAAATCTACTGTACATATTCGGATTACGGCAACCGGTATGGAATCTTTTTCCAAACAGATTTCTTTGGGATCTGCAGTATCACCTATTGTTTTCGAGCTTCAACCCGATGATAAGAAAATAGAGCAGGTGGATGTGTTTGGGCGAACTAAAGTGAATGAGGTTAACCGACAGGCTTACAATGTGACGGCTATCGACGCAACAAAGCTCTACAATACAACATTGAACATCTCCGGTGCTTTGGATCGTGTAGCTGGTATTCGTGTGCGAGAATCGGGTGGGGTGGGTTCCAATTTTAACCTTTCTCTGAATGGGTTTTCCGGAAACCATATCCGTTACTTTATAGACGGGATTCCGATGGATAATTTTGGTTCCTCCTTCCAGATCAATAACATTCCGATCAATATGGCAGAACGTGTAGAGATATACAAAGGTGTAGTGCCAATGTGGTTGGGCTCGGATGCATTGGGCGGAGCTATCAATATTGTGACTTCTACCAAAGCCCGGAATTATGTGGATGCCTCATACTCTTATGGTTCTTTCAATACACATCGTACGGTTATCAATGCAGGTGTAACAACCGAAAGTGGTTTCACTTTCTTGTTGAACGCTTATCAAAACTATTCAGACAACAACTACAAAGTGACGGTAGATGCTGCGGATATTTATACGGGAGCGTATACCAAAGATGCGGTAGTGAGACGTTTCCACGATCAATATCATAATGAAGCAGTGGTTGCTCAGGTGGGGGTAGTTAATAAACCGTATGCTGACCGCTTATTGGTTGGAATGACGATCGGGCAAAACTATAAAGAAATACAGACCGGGGCACGTATGATTTCGGTGTTTGGCGGGTGGCACCGTCGTGGAAATACCTTGATGCCGACATTAAAATATCAGAAAAAAGATCTTCTGCCTGGTCTTGACGTTACGTTGAATGCAAATTTTAACTTGGGTAAAGAACGAAATATCGATACACTTGACAGACGCTATGATTGGTTTGGCAATTTCAAGCCTAATGGATCCGGAGGAGAGCGTAGTAAACAGGTATATGAATACCGTAATAATGAAGGGCTTGCTACCTTAGCGGCAAATTATCAATTAGGTGAAAGGCATTCACTTGCGCTTAGTAATGTAGCCAGCACCTTTAATAGAAAAGGGGAGAATCTTTTGGATCCGCTTAGCAGCATGTATGAACGTGGTCAACGCTCCTTTAAGAATATGCTAGGGGTAGGATATAGCTACGATATTAAAGATGTTTGGAGCACAACAGTTTTTTCTAAGTTTATTCATCAACGTAATCAGACAGGCGATGCGACAGCAAGTACGGCAAACCGTTTTGGTTATGGTTTAGCCTCTACTTATTTCTTACAGCCCAATCTTCAAGTGAAAGCATCTTATGAATTGACCAACCGGATGCCGACTGCTTATGAAATATTTGGTGATTTGGAGAATCAAGAAGCAAACTTTAGTTTGAAACCTGAACGCAGTCATAATATCAATCTGGGTGCAAATTATGGTTGGAAATCGGGGGATTACCATCGTTTTTCTATCGCTGGTAATTTAATATACCGCTATGCTTATGATTTCATCTTTAATCGATTCAATAACAATCAATCCAAGTTAGTCGCTGATAACAGAGAAGGAGTAGCCACCAGAGGGGCAGACGCGGAAATACATTATTCGTATAAGGACTATTTGCGGTTAGGAGGTTCAATAACCTATCAATACTTGCAGAACAAGCAAAAATATGAACCGGAATATACTGGCGTAAGTCCTGTTTATAACGACCAAATGCCGAATATACCTTATTTCTTTGGAAATGCGGATGCTTCTGTCATCTTCAATAATGTAGGGGGGCAGGGCAACAGATTAAGTGTAGGCTATAATTTACTGTATGTGCATGATTTTTACCTCTATTGGCCAAGTCGTGGTGGGGAGAAATTGGAAATTATGAAACAAGTCAGTCATGACGTTAACGCGGTGTATAGTTTGGCAAACGGGAAATACAACATCGGCTTGGAAGCCCGTAATCTAAATGATGCCCGACTCTATGACAATTTCAGTTTGCAGAAACCTGGACGTGCATTCTACCTAAACCTGCGCTATTATTTTCAGCGCACAACAAAATAATCAATAATGTTTAACTCAATAATACAAATGACAAAAATGAAAAATAGAATTTACGCTACAGCTGTGGCTTTGACCATGGCATCGTTCACTTTATCCTGTTCAGATGATAAAGTGGAACCCGCTCCTGACACCAAAGGAAATTATGTCTTGGCTGTTACACCTGTTGCGGCAACTGGTGTCGCCGATTATCTTTTGACTGCTTCAAGTTTAGAATCGGGCACGGTGACTACGGCAGGTCAAGGTGTTGAACAGGATGGAACCTACCGTTATTATGTGACCCATAATCAGAAATTCTTTAGTATGCTGTATGGACAAGGAAATCCCGGTGCTGTAACTACCTATAACGTGGTAGATGGAAAGCTGAACAAGCTGTCTAACTTCCAAACGGAAACAGTTCAAGCTTTTGCACCGGTCAACGATGATATTTTGTTGTTAAAGATTCCAAGAAATATAACTAACCCATTAGCAAATTATTACCGTGTCAATACCAATAGCTTAACCATTACAGGTGAAGGTATATTGAATGTGCAGGAGGTAGCCGGAAACGGGGAATCGGCTTTCTTCACATGGATTAAACAAGTCGGCACGAAAGTATTTGCTCCTTATATGTCTGTGCAGGCTTGTTGTGGAGCCGCTTTTGAAACATCGTTTCCAGATAATGCCTGGATAGCGGTATATTCCTATCCTGACATGAAATTGGAAAAGGTAATCAAGGATGACCGTACAAGTTTCATCGGTAGATATTTCACGGATGGATTGGCCGTCGATGAGAGAAACGATGTATATGCTTTCTCTTCTTCTGTGGCGAAAAAAGATGGAAAATTCAGCTCGACTAAGCCATCTGCTATTACCAAAATTGCTGCCGGTACAACAGAGTTTGACAAATCTTTCTTCTATGATATAGAAGCTGCAAGCGGAGGTAAAAGTATTACGAACTGGATTTACGTAGGTCAAGGTAAATTTGTTGCACAGATGGTGACAGATGAGGAAAAAGGTGAATATACTAATGGGAAGCGATTGGCCATCATCGATGTATACAATAAAACGTACAAAGATGTTACGGGTATGCCTGACTTAAGTACTATTAAAGCGGTTACCAATAATAACTATTCTGCAAAAGATGGAAATGCTTATATCGGGGTAGCTTTGACTGATGGTGTAAGCTATGTATATAAGGTGAATGCCGCCTCAGCTACAGCGACACAAGGACTACGCGTCGAAGGTGGTTCTATCACTGCTGTAACTCGTGTTGATTAAGAATTTAGTTGGGGAATTGTCCGAAAAGTCGTCAATTCTGTGAGTCTGAGTCCTGCTTCAGAAGCTGTTTAAAGATTAAAAAAACTTCGTTTGTCTATCCTTCCATCGCCAGAGGCGAGATACAGCGACAAGCTCAGTATGACACATGAGCGTTTTTTGTCACGCTGAGCTCTGTCGAAGTGCGGCAAAAACAGAAATTTAAACAGCTTCTCAAGCGGGAAAGACTTAACAGTGATTGAAAATCAATAAACTGTCATCTTGAGTCTCGCCCAAGGCGAGAAAAGACATAATTTATTGGGCTTTTCGGATACCCTCTTTTACACATTACGTTATGATTAGTACTGTATGTTTTTTGTTTTTCCTTGCCTTTATGGTTTGGATGTTGACCTCTAAGCGGATAGGCTGGAAAGACAGAACAAAATTAGGCGAGAGGTTGGCCGCGAAGCCCGAAAGGGCAAAGTTTATATCCGTCATATTGATGCTGTTTGCTTTTATATTGGCAATATTACATTTAGGCGTAGGGAGTGGTTTGTTTGCTGCTATCGTGATTTTAATGGCTATGGGGAGTGTTATCGTCCTGTTTTTTCCTTTTCGTTATGTGTCTATGTCTTGGATCTTTGGTCTTTACGTTGTTTCTCTTTTCATCGAACTTTTTATCCGATAAATCATCATGCCAGCGAATAAAAAATATTTAACGAAATCACCTTGGCTTCGCTTGGGTAAAATTCTTATGGGGACGGTTGGAGGATATGTCGTTATGATTAGTTTTCATCTATGCCTTACCTATATCTGGCCTAAGGAAAATGTTATTGCTACAGCTTTCTTTACAGGTTATGTGTTATGGGCTGTACTTTTACTGTGGGCTTTTTTAGAACCGAAGTTTTGGCGATTATGTATCACCTATGTCGTTCTTGCTTTGTTGTTTATGTTACCTTATCTATTGAACCAATAATTACTAAATCATGAACCAAAGGCGGTATAATATCTATTTTCATACCCATACAATTAGTGGGATTATCATTGCAGTATTGCTTTATGTCATATTCTTTGCCGGCACACTCTCTTTTTTTAAAGATGACATTTCCGCATGGCAGAAAGGGAAATCTGTGGTCGCAACAGATTATAGTCAGGATTATAACTACCTTATTGACTCACTAGGCAGCAAGTACAATCTGCGTGGTCGTAACTTTGACTTTTTTCTGCTAAAACAGGGACACGGGACTTATGTGAATATGAGTACTTCACAGGATACAACGATCAGCAAACCCAAGCCAAAGGCCGAGGGACAACAGGGGCGAGGACGAA
The DNA here is from genome assembly GCF_900116225.1 of Sphingobacterium wenxiniae. Classification (GTDB taxonomy): domain Bacteria; phylum Bacteroidota; class Bacteroidia; order Sphingobacteriales; family Sphingobacteriaceae; genus Sphingobacterium; species Sphingobacterium wenxiniae. The sequence goes on along the minus strand of NZ_FOZZ01000001.1, from coordinate 100,676 downwards.
GGGGGAGGGACGATGGTGATTCGGCTTATTTTCTACATTTTTTTACCGATAAGACCCAAAGTTCCTATGCCGAAGGATACGATATGGGTGAGTTTCTTTACCGTTTACACTTTCTGGCACAGTTGAATCAAGTTCCTATGCCAATTCGGTTAGGAGCACCTTTCGGTTATTTATTAGCAGGAATTGTTTCCTTTCTCTTCCTATTTGCATTGATAACTGGTCTTTTACTGCATTGGGATAAGATAAAAAGCAACTTTTTCCTGTTCCGCCCGTGGAGCAAATGGAAAACCGTATGGACTGATATGCACACGGTGTTGGGAATTATCGGTTTCCCATTCCAGTTGGTTTTTGCTATTACAGGTGTAGTCTTGATTGTCAATTTTTTCATTATATCGCCATTCAGCAAATTGTTGTATGTTGGAGAGGACGCTAAACTCTATCAAGATTTACAATATAACAGGGAAATGAAAGTAGATTACATCTATCGCCCTTTAGATAAAACTGTCGATTTCAATGCTTTTGTCGCAGATTGGCAACAGCAATGGAATGGTAGCAAAATATCCCGTCTGTATATCCGTAACTATATGGATGAGAGTATGGAAGTGATTATCGAATCTAAACCAGACTCCCGATTGAATTTTGCTGGTTCAGGATATGCACGTGTACAAATGAAGGATGGTAAAGTTCTAGAAACAAAATCACCGAATTACGATACCAACCATATTGATCGCGTGAAGAGTCTGGTCTATCACTTGCACTTTGGAGATTTTGGTGGTCGACCGTTGCGTATAGTCTTTTTTCTATTGGGTCTGACAGGTTGTGTCGTTATCCTGTCGGGGATTATGATATGGCTTGTGGCAAGGGATAAACCGAATATCCCCGTGTATAAACGGAGATTCAACTTTTGGGCAGCCAATGTATTTCTGGCGATTTGTTTAGCCATGTTGCCGGTAACAGCATTCACCTTGATTATGGTCAAAATGTTAAACAAAGTCGATCAATCTGTTATATATTCGGCATATTTTTATAGTTGGTTGGTGTTGAGTGTTTATCTGGTCGTGCTGAGAAATCTTACCCGCATTAATAAGCATACACTTTTGCTTTCTGTTGTTTTGTGTTTTCTTGTTCCGCTTGCAAATGGTCTGTCTACTGGACAGTGGCTATGGAACACCTTTGCCGTTCGGGCCTATGATATCTTTTTTATTGATTTACTTTTCATGATGTTTGGTTTGGGATGTGCATTTGCCTACTATAAAGTAAAGAAAGATGGAAAAGCTTTTAAAGTAAGTGTATGAGAGGAAGAGAGGAAATCTTTTTTTAAGCATCAAAAAAGCTAATAATATTAGTAAATTGTCGTATATTTGAATTCAAGAAATTTCAAATAGCGATGCAGGCAGAACGTATACAAGAGAAGTTGGAGATTTTAGCGGATGCAGCAAAATACGATGTGAGCTGTAGTTCCAGTGGTAGCAACCGTAAGAATACCAAACGAGGTTTGGGCAATACAGGTGCCGGTATTTGTCATACGTATACGGAGGATGGACGATGTGTATCCTTGCTAAAGATACTGCTGACAAACCATTGTATTTTTGATTGTGCGTATTGTGTCTCCAGACGTAGTAACGACATCAAACGAGCAGCTTTCACGGTGCAGGAAGTAGTCGATTTGACGATAAACTTTTACCGCCGTAATTATATTGAAGGGCTGTTCTTGAGTTCTGGTATTTTTAAAGATGCAGATTTTACCATGGAAAGACTGGTGTTGGTGGCCAAGAAATTGCGACAGGAACATCATTTTAACGGTTATATTCATCTTAAGACCATTCCCGGTGCGTCGGATGAACTGTTGTATGAAGCGGGACTGTATGCCGACCGACTTAGTGTGAATTTGGAAATTCCTACCGAGAGTGGATTAAAGCTCTTGGCGCCAGAGAAAAACCGGAAGGATATGGATGAACCTATGGATTATCTGAAAGGCGAAATTGTGCGGACAAAAGAAGAAAAGAAAATCATCAAGTCTACCCCTAAATTTGCGCCGGCCGGACAAAGTACACAGATGATTATCGGTGCTGCTGATGAGACAGATCGACACATCATCCAGACGGCCAATCATTATTATGCTACCTATCAACTTAAGCGTGTCTATTACTCCGGTTATATTCCTATTTCTCATGATAAAAGATTACCGGGAATAGGTGCCGCAGTTCCCGCTATCCGTGAAAACCGATTGTACCAAACGGATTGGTTAATGCGCTTTTATGGTTTTCGTCACGATGAAGTATTGGACGAACAACACCCCAACCTGGACTTAGATATCGACCCAAAACTGAGTTGGGCCCTGCGTCATTTAGATCAGTTTCCGGTGGATATTAATAAATCGCCCTATGAGCTTATCGTACGGGTTCCCGGAATAGGCGTTACCTCGGCAAAAAAGATTGTTGCAGCCAGAAAATTTGGTAAGCTGCGTTTGGAACATCTTCAAAAGATTGGTGTCTCACTAAATAAAGTGCGGTACTTTATTATTTGTGAGGGTTTTTTACCCTTAAAATCGGATAAGCCTGCGGTGTTACTGAAGCAATATATCTTAGCAGAGTCACAATCCAAATATCAGAAGGCTTTGAGTAGTCAACTTTCTTTGTTTTGAGTACGACTGTCTATTACGATGGCACGTGGCAGGGATTGCTAACGGCTATTTTTGAAGATTATGAATATCGTTTGCAGAGCTGTATTATCGTTAAATCGGGCACAGCGGTTACGCAATCACTTTTTGGTCGTACACATCAGGTATATACAGATAAAAAGAAAGCGTTACGTGTTAAGAATGGACTGCTAAAGAACGTTGGAAAAGTCGCTCTGCAGGAGCTTTATTGTGCTTTTCTATCGGAAAAGGAAGGCATCGAAGTACTTATATTACGTGTTGTTCAATATTATATGGCAGGTGAAAAATCTGTACACAGCAACTATGCGCATGAGGATGTCTTGCAAATTAAGAAGATCCATAAGTCAGTTATGCGGGAGCGCCATCGTTTCAAAGCTTTTGTACGGTTTAGGGAAAGTACAGATGGTATTTTCTTGGCGTTAATTGAACCAGATTTTAATGTTCTACCGCTCATTTCTACCCATTTCAAAGATCGCTATGCCGATCAGCTGTGGATTATCTATGATGTAAAACGGCAATATGGATTGCATTACGATAAGTCTACGGTTAGGGAGATTGTATTTGATAAGTCCATTGATGTAAAGCAGTTGGAAGCGGTATGCAGTACGGAAGAGCAATTGTACGATAGGTTGTGGAAGCGTTACTTTCAAAGTACGAATATTGTAGAACGAAAGAATACCAAGCTCCATGTACAACATGTCCCTAAACGATATTGGAAATACCTCAATGAAAAAGAAGGATGATGAGTCTGTTTGCACGTAACATTTGAAACTTTTTCTGCTGTTGTTTGTCTTTATGTAAAAATGTAAAACAACAATATTATGCAAGATTCAAAGAAAAATAGACAAGACAATCAGGAAGATTTTCCTGACTATCCGCATTATGATGAACGAGAGGATATTTTCGAACAAGAGAAAAGAATAGAAGATGAGCGGGTAGGGCAAATCCCAAAGAGTAAGTCTTCCTCCTTGGATGATGGTTTGGATATCCCAGGTGCTGAATTGGACGATGAACAGGAGGAAATAGGTTCGGAAGATGAAGAGAACAATTATTACAGCCTAGGAGGCGACAACCACGAAGATCTGGAACAGAGTGATGATTTATAACATGTTCTCTTGTGGGAAATTTCTTTATTAATGGCGTAGAATGGCAATTTATTGGAGAGATCATTGGTCGTACAGTGGTCATGTTCCTAATGATTTTGTTGGTGTTGCGTTTATCTGGAAAACGAGGTGTCCGACAATTATCCTTGTTTGAAGTTGCAATTATCTTAGGATTGGGTTCTGCTGCTGGAGATCCTATGTTCCAAGAAGACATTCCCATTATATATGCAGTAATTGTATTTTCTGTGACCCTTGTGGTATACAAATCATTGACATGGTTGGCTTCTAAGTCATTACGGGTCCACAGGGTTTTGGAGGGGCAAGAAACCATAGTAGTTCGGGAAGGAATGTTTGATCTGAAGCACAAAAAAGATACTGACTTTTCTACTATGGAATTTTTTACTGAACTACGGAATCAATCTATTGAACATTTAGGACAAGTAAAATTAGCGGTATTGGAAACTGATGGGTCGATGAGTGTACTGTTCTATTCAGATGAAGAAGTAAAGTTTGGCTTACCATTGTTTCCTGATCACTATACCAAGATTGATATCTCTACGGAACATGGTCCCTTTGCTTGTATGAATTGCGGTTATGTAATTTGTGCCTATACCATAACAGCAGATGGTTACTGTCCGCGATGTCAATATCAACATTGGGCAAAAGCTTTAAATACGGAACGGATAAGCTAAAAGGAGATAATATTATGCGGCAAATCCACACCAAAATATTAGATGATTGTGGACAGTTCTTGCGATCTAATGGATTAAAGTTGCTTTGCGCAGAGAGTATGACTGCAGGCTATCTTAGTAGTATATGGGCATTGGAAGTCCATAGTGGTGATTATTTTCTGGGCTCTCTGATATGCTATGATGATAGCATGAAAACCCAATTTTTAGTTGTTCCTCAGCAAAAAATCGAAAAATACTGTGCTGAATCTGCGGTTGTCACTTTAAGGATGCTTGACGGTCTTTCAAAATTAGCAAAGCTCAATACCGTATTCATTAGTATCACAGGGCTTGCTTTTGAAAGTAGTAATCCACAACAGACACGACCAATAGGTACGGTCTACTATGCTTTTCAATACCAACAGCAGAAGAAAATCTTCAAAAGGCAATTCGGAGGAGAAGCAAGCGATATTCTTATTGATTGTTGTAATAACCTTTTGAAAGATTTATATGATTGGTTGCAAGAATGCATAAAATAGGCGCTTATGCTTTTCCCGTCCTTTGGCTGTTAATGTGGAAAAGCTTACCTTTGTTTATGCTTATAAAATCAGCGGAATTTGTCACCAGTAATACAGAAGTACATAAACTTCCAGCCCCAACCTTGCCGGAATATGCCTTTATAGGACGCTCCAATGTTGGAAAGTCATCCTTGATTAATGCCATGACCAGTAGGAAAGGGCTAGCTAAAACCTCGCAGAAACCTGGTAAAACCCAATTGATAAACCACTTTATTATTAATGGGGATTGGTATCTGGTGGATTTGCCTGGCTATGGTTTTGCACAGACTTCCAAAAAGAATAGAGTAGAGTGGGAACGCTTCATCCGTAAATATCTAACCCGTAGAGAAAATTTACAATGTGTTTTTGTCCTTATTGACAGTCGACATGAGCCCCAGAAAATTGATTTGGACTTCTGCTACTGGTTGGGAGAGAATGGGCTACCTTTTATGCTGGTCTTTACTAAAGCTGATAAACAGTCGGGTGTGAAATCCGACCAGAATATAGCTAAATTCCGTAAAGCCTTGTTGCAATGGTTTGAAGAAGTGCCCCAGTATTTTTTGACTTCCGCTGAAACTCGTATGGGAACGGATACTATATTACAAACTATCGACGAGATAAATGCTAACTTTCAACCGCCGCTTCTCGAAGAACAATAGATGAAAAAATATCTTTCTTTGGTGCTTTTTGCGCATAGCATATTTGCGTTGCCCTTTGCGATTATTGGTTTCTTTTTGGCTTTACAGACTACAGAACATAGTTTTGATTGGAAAAAACTATTATTGATGTTGGTTTGTATGGTAACTGCACGGAATGCAGCTATGGCATTCAACCGATATTTGGATCGGGATATTGATGCTAAAAATCCGCGAACGGCAACTCGTGATATTCCTGCCGGAAAGATCAGTGCGAAGAACGCCCTAATGTTCACCATTATCAATTGTGCAGTTTTTATTGCCGCTACATATTTTATCAATTCGTTGTGCTTTTACCTATCGCCGATCGCACTTTTTGTCGTTCTGTTTTATAGTTATACGAAGCGTTTTACGCCCCTGTGTCATTTGGTACTGGGTGTGGGCTTGGGACTGGCGCCCATAGGGGCTTATTTGGTCGTGACCAATCAATTTGATATTGTTCCTGTGTTTTATGGTATAGCGGTGATGTGTTGGTCAGGTGGATTTGATATTATTTATGCCTTACAGGATGAGGAGTTTGATAGGACAAACGGTCTCAATTCAATACCAGCATATTTTGGTGCAAAAAAGGCATTGCGGATTTCAGAATTTTTGCACGTGCTTTCTTTCTTATTCGTGCTGTTGCCCGTTTTTTATATGCCTGTAGGATGGTTCTATTATGCAGGTTTGGCTTTTTATGGAGGATTGTTAATTTATCAGCACCGTATTGTAAGTCCGACGGATCTCAGTAGGGTAGATCGGGCATTTATGACAACCAATGGTATCGCATCCGTTGTGTTTGCAGGTTTCTATTTGTTGGATGTGCTATTTATGTAGTAGAGACGTAGCATCTCGTCTTTGACGAGATGCTACGTCTCTACAAGAGCATTTATTTTCCAAACATACCTGCTAAAGAATCTAAGATATTTCCAGCTTGATTTTTCTTGTCTTTGTTGAAGAAATCACCAACAAGGTCACCGATTCCTCCCATGTTAGGCGTACCACTCTGTGAACTGCTTCCGCCACCTAATACACTGCCAAGGATATTGCCTAATAAACCGCCGCCTGCAGAGGAACCTTGACCGCCACCAAGTACGCTGCCGATCAAATCACCGATACCACCACCCGAGGCACCACTCTTCTGTTTCCCCAAGAAACCCATGACAATTGGGGCCAGCGTAGCTAAAACAGCACTGATTTTATCCGATGACAATCCGGTTTTCTCAGATAGATTGTTGGTAACGTAGTCCGTATTTTTACCGAACATGTGCTGTACGATTTTGTTTTCATCGTCGGATGGTCCTTGTCCTAAGAAATCACCTAAAGAGTCCAGTATACTTCCGTTATGCTTGGACTGAAGCGCATTGTTAATGCTTTCCGCTTGGGTTTCATCTTTTTGTGCATTGTAATTCAATGCGGATACCATTAGGGGAACTGCTGCAGCAACCAAATATTTTACTTTATCTTGGTCGATACTTAAGTTGTTCGCTATGGAGGATACTGTTTTTTCACCTATTCCGCCACTTATTAAGTCTGTAATATTCATGCTGTTCGATTTTTGATTAAATTGTTTTATCTTGTCTTTTAGATTTATTGCTTACTAAATTACAAAATGAAAAGACTAATTCTTGTTTTTATCTGTACGGTTTGTGGACTTTATTTTTCAAATTGTAGCCGAAGTTCGGTAAAGGATATCGGGGATTTTACCTCCAGACCTTTGCCAATACCTCATGCATTGACGGAAGAGGTAGCTTCCCGTATATTTGAATTACCAACGCATTGTTTAACCATCGAATATCCTAATAAATTAGGACAGGTGTTAGGTAGTACAACTGATTTGAAGGGACCTAAAACGTTACGCCCCATTTTCTACGGTTGTTTTGATTGGCATTCTGCCGTACATGGCTATTGGTCTATTGTGAGGTTGTTAAAGCTATATCCACAATTGGATAAGGATAGAAGAGTGCGTGAGATATTAAACGCCCATATTACGCCTGAAAATCTGGAAGTGGAAATGGCCTTTTTTAATGATAAGAACAATCTTGGATTTGAACGTACGTATGGATGGGCATGGTTATTCAAGCTGCAGGAGGAATTATCGGACTGGGAAGATGTCGACGCCAAAAGATGGGCGAAGGTACTCCAACCATTAGTTGATCTCCTGTCCGAACGTACACAGGCCTATCTAGGCAAACTAGTTTATCCTATCCGAACAGGGCAACACGATAATACTGCTTTTAGTTTATCGTTGATGCTGGATTATGCTAATGCAACCAAGGATGTGGCCTTGGCTAATGCCATCAAAACGAATGCCATACGACTTTATGAAGAAGACAAAAATTGCGATTTGGCTTATGAACCGAGTGGTTATGACTTTCTTTCCCCATGTTTGGAAGAAGCTTATTTGATGAGCAAGGTGATGAAGGAGGAAACCTATAAAGATTGGCTGTTAAATTTTATGCCTGGCTTATTTGAGCAGGAGGTCAAGGGGCTTCAACCAGCTTTGGTAAGCGATCGCACAGATGGCAAATTGGTACATCTGGATGGACTGAATTTCAGCCGTGCGCATTGTTTGTTTGGTTTAGCGGAGGTGCTTCCCGAGTTAAAAGAAACTTTGGTACCTCTAGGAAATGAACACATCGATTTTTCGTTGAAGAATATTTCGGACGACGATTACATGGGAAGCCATTGGCTGGGTTCTTTTGCTTTGTTGGCTTTGACCAACGAATAGCTTCCCATTATTTTTCTATTTAATGGACAGGGATTAATACATTATTCTCCAGACGAACTTTAACGATATGGATAATACTGAACCCATCCTCTTTGGAAATAATAGGAGAGAGGTCGATGCCCCTTTTGGATAGAGCTTTGAGCACCGCATTTCTAAAAGCGGATCTTGATGAACCCCAGACGTTGTTTTCAACAATGTCGTTGTTTAAGTTAATTAATTCATCGGTGGAATAACCGTAGAACTGTTCTACGAGAAATTGAGAAAAGGAAGAAGGTGTTGACATACAATTTAAAATTAAAGTGTTTAACCATAAATTGTATTCAGAAATCCAAGGGTTATTTAATAAGCGTTTGCATACGTTTATTTTGGCCTGAAACCCGTATTATTTTACCACCGCGGTGTCTGCACTCGGTTGGTATTGCTATTGCAATTCTGAATACTCTACAAATTTAGTAGATAATTCTGAACAATACAAATATTCTTTCATGTGTTTTCTATTTAATCATACGTCCGATCGTCCATGTTAATCTCAGCAATAGATATAGCGTCTTAATGTGACAAAAAATCCCTTTCGGACTGTCATCCTGTCGTAATATAAGCTTTGGAATACTCCTTGATAAGTCTTTGGAAAATTTGTAAAAAAAATCTAAAGACATATGCAAGAAAAAGGTAGTATATCGATTCATACCGAGAATATTTTCCCGGTAATCAAAAAATTCCTGTATTCTGATAATGAAATCTTTTTGCGTGAGTTGGTATCCAATGCGGTTGATGCCTCCCAAAAAGTAAAGCGTTTATCTTCATTGGGACAATTTCAAGGTGAGTTGGGCGATTTGACGGTTGATGTAAAGTTTGACGAGCAGGCGAAAACTATTACGATTTCCGATAGAGGTATCGGAATGACCGCCGAAGAGATTAAAAAATACATCAACCAGATTGCATTCTCCGGAGCTACAGAGTTCATGGAGAAATTCAAAGAAGCTAATGATGCTAACGAGATTATCGGTCGTTTTGGTTTAGGCTTCTATTCTGCTTTTATGGTAGCGGATAAAGTAGAGATTGAGTCCTTATCTTTTCAAGAAGGTGCTGAGCCAGCCCACTGGACTTGTGATGGTAGTACATCGTATGAGATTTCTGCCGGTTCACGTACTGAGCGTGGTACTGATGTGATTCTACATATTAATGAAGAATCAACAGAGTTCTTAAGCAAATCTCGATTAACCGAAATTCTAAACAAATATGCTCGTTTCCTTCCTGTTCCTGTACGTTTTGGTACACGAACTGAATCTGAACCCGACGGTGAAGACGAAGAAGGTAAACCAAAATATAAGTCGGTAGAGGTTGATAATATTATTAACAACACCAATCCTGCTTGGACTAAAGCTCCATCTGAGTTAAAGGATGAAGATTATTTGGCTTTCTATCGCGAGCTTTATCCATATTCCATGGACGAACCTCTATTCTGGATTCACCTTAATGTAGATTATCCGTTCAACTTGACAGGGATTTTGTATTTCCCGAAAGTGAAAAACGAAATGGATATACAACGCAATAAAATACAGTTGTATTCCCGTCAGGTATTCATTACCGATGAGGTGAAGGACATCGTTCCAGAATTCCTGATGCTGTTGCAAGGGGTCATCGATTCACCGGATATCCCGTTGAACGTATCGCGTTCCTTCTTACAGGCGGATAGTAACGTGAAGAAAATCAACAGCTACATCACGAAGAAGGTAGCGGATAAACTAAATGAAATCTTCAAAGCCGACCGTAAAAACTTTGAAGATAAATGGAATGACATTAGCTTGTTCATCAAATACGGGATGTTAAGTGATGAGAAATTTGCTGAAAAAGCGAATGATTTCTGTTTATTGAAAAATACAGAAGGAGAAAGCTATACGCTAAAAGAATACTACGAGAAGGTAAAAGATATTCAAGTGGACAAAGATGGTAATATTATCTATCTGTACACCAATGATGCTTCTCAGCAAGACAGTTTCATTTCGAGCGTAAAAGCCAAAGGTTATGATGTGTTGGTATTGGATGGCCCGCTTGATACCCATTTTGCTGCTTACGTAGAACAAAAAGGAGGTGAGAAAATCCAAGCGAAGCGTGTTGATGCTGATGTCGTGGATAAGTTAATCCAGAAAGACGAACAGACAGCACTTTCTTTGTCGGAAGAAGAGTCCAAGAAAGCCTCGGATATTTTTGAAAAAGCTATCTCCAGAGCAGATATGAAAGTAGAGGTAGATGCGCTTCATACCGATGATCTGCCTGTTTCAGTAACCATTGACGAGTTTATGCGTCGTATGAAAGACATGGCTAAGACCGGTGGCGGCGGTATGGGTTTCTATGGTACTATTCCAGATAATTATAAAGTTACGGTTAATGGTAACCACCCATTAGTTAAACGTATTGTGGAGAGTCCTGATGAAGAAGGGGCTAAGCTTGCGAAACAAGCTTTTGACCTTGCTTTATTGTCGAGAGGCTTGCTGACCGGGTCTGATCTGACCTCGTTCGTTAAGCGAAGCGTGGAGATGATTTAATATTAAAAAACAGTAGGGATGCGATTAATCGCATCCCTACCGTTTTAATATTTCTTTCCTAAATGCCGTAGGTGTTGTACCGAATACCTTCTTAAAAGATGCAGTAAAATATGCACTTGAAGAGAACCCAACTTTATCAGCGACTTCATTCACATGCAATCCTTCCAATAATAAGTGTTTAGCCTTTGTTAAACGCTGTTGCAACAAATAATCGTTCACACTGCTATTCAGTAAACTTTTCGTTTTACGGTATAACTGTACCCTGGATATTCCTAATGCGTTGGCAATATCTTCTACGCTTAATGTTTTTTCGTTCATCCGTTCTTCTACAATCATGGACAGGTTTTGTATAAAACGTTTGTCTTGCGTTGTTTGTGGTTTGTCTTCTGAGTTTTCAATGTCACCCAAAACACGCGGATAATGGTTTTTGAATTGTTTGCGGGAAGTCAGTAGGTTGTTGATGACTGCTTTGAGGTGGTCGACATGGAACGGTTTTGTCAAATAAGCATCTGCTAAGAGGCGCATACCTTCGATTTTGCTCTCGTCAGTATCCAAAGCACTTAGCAACATGACCGGAACCTGATGGAATTGTGGCGTATTTTTGATGGTTTTTAATAACTCCATACCATTCCCATCCGGTAGCATAATATCACTTATTATTAAGTCTGGATAATTTTTCTCCACTTTTGAAAATGCTTCTTTATAGTTTTTGGCAAATACGATGTTGTATTCTTTGGAAAGGATGTCCTTAAGGAACGATCGGATCCCCTGATGGTCGTCCACAATAAGAATGGTTGCGGATCTGCTGGAGTGAAATGATACCTCATCCTCCTCAAAATCTTCAAGGCTCAAGATATCGGTATCGCGGTCTTTATAGTGGACTGGAGTTCCCCCAGATGTATTCCTCTTTTCCTCATCAGTCAGATGTAAATGTCCTGTTGGTAAACGTAAGGTAAAGGATGTCCCCACATCCTTCTTACTGCTTACCGTTACTTGTCCGTGATGTAACTCAACTATTTCCTTTACATAGGCTAACCCTATACCTGAACCGTTAAGGTGTTGTTCGCCTTGGTAAAAACTGTCAAAAATATGATCCATATCAACAATGGATATACCGCTTCCATTGTCAAGAATACGCAGTAAAACATAATCCCCAAAAGTATTTTCTTCTATTACGACTTCTATCTTTCCGCCATTAGGGGTGAACTTGAATGCATTGGATAAGAGATTGGATAGAGCCTGCTCCATAAGATATTCATCTATCCAAATTTCCTTTAATGGTGTTTTACTTACATAACTGAGGGACACTCTTTTCTTTTGTGATAAAGGTTTAAAATTGCCTAATATCTGCTGTATAAATATATCGATCTGGAGGGGGGCAGCCTGTAATTTAATCTTGGCTTTATCCATTCGGTGGATATCAATCAAGTCTGTAATTAGATGTTGTAGTTTCTTTGCGTTGCGCTTAATTCGAGTTATTTGTTCTTTTCCCTCACCAGATAGGTTCTTCTCTTTTTCCAGTTCTTCCATTGGCGCTAAAATCAGTGTAAGTGGAGTTTTGAATTCATGGGATACATTGGTGAAGAACTTGCTTTGTGCTTCCGAAGCATCACGGATCTGTTGGTTCATTTCAACAATTTGTTGTTGCTGGGATAGAATCTCTTCGTTTTGTTTCTTCAAATGCTTGTTTTTTTTCCAGTTGCTCCGAATAACGATGATTGAAATTCCGCCAAAGACGACAGCTAATACCAGGCTCGTCACCAGAATGTTTAAAGTAGTTTTTTGGCCTTTGTATATCTTGTTTTGCGTGTTGATGAGTTCTTGCCGCTTATCAATATCATGTTGTTGCTGTTGTATTTTATTGGATTGCAGCAGCATCAACCCTGCATTATCCTGATCGATGACCAAGGTTCCAAGAAGGTTATCTCGTTTATATGGCTTGAGCTGTAAGATTGCCATAGCTGTGCGTATAGCTTCAGTTCCACCAGTAGGATATAGCAGAGAAGCAAAAAGATTGCCGTGTACAATAGCTTCTAAGCCATTGCCTTCTCCAGGAAGGGCATCAATACCAATTACCCGTTTTTTATTTTCACCAATTTCCTGAAGCGCATCCTTAACACCAAAAGCCATTTGATCGTTGAATGCTATAATAATATCCTGTCGTTTGATTCGATCTATCTCCCCTTTAGCCAGTTTATACGATGTTTGTCTTTCCCAATTTCCATGTATTTCAAGACCTATTCTTACTGTTTTGGCACTATCTAACACTTCCATAAGACCTTTTTTACGTTCTATAGAGGCTGAAGTTCCTTTCAGTCCGGTCACAATCCCAATACTTCCTTCTCCATCAAGTGTGTGTAGAATGAACTGCCCTGCTAATTTTCCAATTGCATGGTTGTCAGCACCTACATAGGCATTGTATAAGCCCGAGGATGTTTTTCTGTCAGTTACCACAACCGGGATATTCTTTTGGAATACAGAATCTACGATATGGGTAAGTGGCTCAGCTTCATTAGGAGAGACGATCAGCAGATCGATACCGTGATCCAGTAGCTCTTTGATCTGCTGTGTTTGTTTTTCATTATCTCCTTGGGCATCGCGATATATAAACTCGATGTTAGGGGAGAATGATAATTCCCTTTTCATCTCGTCCAGCATGGTTTCCCGCCATGCGTCGTTGCCGGTGCATTGCGAAAATGCAATAATGAATTTCTGACTTGTTGTTTCATGAGATCCACAAGCTTGAAATAACAGGAATATGAGTGCGGTACAGACACTATAAATCTTCGACATGCTTTTTTCTGCTTTTTTATGACAATATACGTCATTTCGTTTTTTTTCTAACAATGTACGTTAACTTAGTGTTAAAAATACACAATTTTGAAAAATATGATTGATGTAACATAATCTATATAAAACGTTTAAAAATAGTGGTTTTGAATTTTTATATATTTTTTATTTTGCTTATTTACAGTGTTTTATGTTATTTTTTTAAATGAAACAAATTTGATGTAATTTGTTTTTCGGTATTTTATTCATTGTGCAAGTTCCCGTTAATTTTGGATTAATCAATTGTAAAACAAAAGTAACATGAACAAAAACACAGTATTAGCTTGGTCGTTTGTAGTGGCCTTAGGCGGCTTTTTATTCGGCTTTGATACAGCCGTTATTTCTGGAGCAGAAAAAGCGGTTCAGCAATTTTGGTCCTTGACCGAGTTTCAACATGGTTTGACCATGGCTATCGCTTTGATAGGAACTGTTGTTGGCGCAGCAATGGGAGCTTATCCTTCAGACAGGCTCGGTCGTAAGACAACTTTATTTCTGGTAGCGGCACTTTATTTTTTCTCTGCTATCGGAACAGCGTTCGCGCAAGATTGGAACACATTTATTATTTTCCGATTTTTAGGTGGTATTGGAGTCGGCGTTTCCTCAGTGACAGCTCCAATATATATATCTGAAATTTCACCAGCCAAATCTCGGGGGAAACTCGTTGGGCTTTTTCAATTTAACGTCGTATTTGGGATATTAGTCGCTTATATATCCAATTATTTTATCGGTCAGACAGGTGATGAATCGTGGCGTTGGATGTTGGGGGTTCAAGCGCTTCCAGCACTGATTTTCTTTATTTTAATATTTTTTGTGCCGGAGAGTCCTCGTTGGTTGTTATTGCATCGCAATAAAAGAGAAGAGGCCAATGCAATCATGCAGAAGGTGAGCGGTGAAGATGCTGAAAGAGAAATTCAGCAAATATTGGAAAACCAGCAAGAGGGAAAAGTAAAAGGAGAAAGTCGTTTATTTTCTAAAGCGAATCGTTTTCCGGTAATATTAGCTGTTTTGTTTGCCGTTTTCAATCAAGTATCGGGTATTAACGCTATTATTTACTATGCGCCGAGAGTATTTGAAATGGCTGGGCTGGGAGGACAGAGTTCTCTGCTCTCAACTGTGGGGATTGGTATCGTAAACTTTGTGTTTACTTTAATTGCTATCAATTTTATAGATAAAGTAGGTCGCCGCAAACTTATGTTCATCGGATCCTTTGGATTGATAGCTTCTTTGTCGTTAGTTGCTTATGCTTTTTTCTCTGGTAATACGGAAGGAATAGCGGTGACAATTTATCTTATGTTTTTCATTGCCTTTTTCGCTTTTTCCCAAGGAGCGGTTATCTGGGTATTCATTTCAGAGATTTTTCCGAATGAAGTCCGTGCGAAAGGGCAGACATTGGGAAGTTTGACCCATTGGGTAATGGCCGCAATCATTACGTTTTTCTTCCCTGCGCTTACCGAATTATTAGGTGGAGGGTATACGTTTATGATTTTTGCTGGATTTATGGTGCTACAATTGATTTACGTTTGGAAGCTTATGCCTGAGACAAAAGGTAAGTCATTGGAAAACATGAGCGATACGATGCCTTTGCATTAATTGATAACGGAATAGTTAAGAAAAGAAAATACTAAATAAACCTTAAATATTTATCCATTTTAATAAACCAGTTATATGATTACAAGAGGGAAAGTAATACTGCTCTTGTCGATGATTCTCTTTACTGTTGCTGGCTTCGCTCAGCAGGTAACTTTACAGGGAAGAGTGACAGATCGCAGTACAGAAGAGCCCATAGTGGGTGCGTCTTTGGTAGTTAGAGGTTCAGAACAAGCTACCCAAACAAATGAAAATGGCGAGTTTACGTTGTCCTTGACGAGTAATAACGCTTCGTTGAGTGTATCCTATGTCGGGTACGAATCGCAAACAATTGCTGTCGGGAGTTCCAGATTCTTGGAAATTCGCTTGGTGAGTGTTGATCAGGGATTAGAGGAGGTCGTGGTTACAGGTTATCAGGTAGAGCGTAAGAAAGATTTGACGGGTGCTGTTTCTGTCGTTGATGTGAACGAAATCATGAAAGCTCCTGAAAACAACCCAATCAAAGCCTTACAAGGTCGTGTGTCGGGAATGACGGTGACCGCAGATGGTAATCCTAGTGGAGCTGCGACAGTACGTATGCGCGGGATTAGTTCCCTAAATAGTAGTCAGGATCCGCTGTATGTTATTGACGGAGTGCCTACCCAAGGAGGAATGCATGAATTGAATTCAAATGACATTGAGAGCATACAGGTACTAAAAGATGCTTCTTCGGCAAGTATTTATGGGTCGAGAGCAGCCAATGGTGTTATCGTCATTACAACCAAGCGAGGGAAATCCGGAGATCCAAAGCTCACGTTTGATGCTTATGGAACAAGTACTTATTTCAACAATCGGATGAAAGTCCTTAATGCAGAGGAATATGGTCAGGCGATGTGGCAAGCCATGCTTAACAGTGGAGCGAACCCCAATAGCAATAATATTGGTTATCAGTTTGATTGGAGCAACGATGCCAATGGTCAGGCACAACTTGATCGTGTGTATGTGTCCAAATTTTTGGATGCTAAACAGAGTATGCGCGCCTCGGATACTGACTGGTTTGATGAAATATCCAAACCGGGACTGGTTCAATCGTATAATGGTTCCTTTAGTTCTGCAACCGATAAAAGCAGCTCATTTTTCTCGTTAGGTTACTTCCATAATAATGGAACGTTGAAACACAGTAATTTTAAGCGTATATCAGCACGTTTGAATACGGATTACAAATTTTTCGATGGAAAGTTGGTGATAGGCGAAAATTTCACTGTTAACAATACTGGCGAAGTTCAAGCACCAGGAGATGTATTGGACTTGTCGCTGAAAGCTTTACCGATTATTCCTGTGCATACGGTAGATGGAATAGGATGGGGTGGACCTTCACAAGGAATGAACGATAGGCATAACCCTATGCGTTTGCTTCATGATAATCGAAATAATGCCTACAATTTTTGGAGATTGTTTGGAAATGCGTATGCGAACTTAGAAGTTATTAAAGGTTTACACCTAAGAACCACTTATGGCATTGATTATAGTAATTTCTATAAACGCCACATGGAAGTTTCCTATGAATCCGGATTTATGAACAATAGTAGAACCGGAGTAAATATGGAGCAAAGCCATGGGATGAAGTGGACGTGGTCCAACACAGCCAACTATAGAAAAACAATTGACCAACATGTTTTTGACGTATTAGGTGGTATGGAAATGAATCGTCATCGGGACATCGCATTTAATGCATATACTGCGGGTGAAGGTGCATTTGTTATCGAAACGCCGGAATATATGTGGCCCGGTGTAAGCACCGGAACGGCTGCAGTAGGCGGAGGATCTACAGGCTTCTCTTTACTTTCTTATTTCGGGAAAATAAACTATGTGTTTGATGATCGTTATCTGGCTTCTTTTACTGTTAGGCACGATGGATCTTCTCGTTTCGGAAAGAACAACCGCTTTGCGACTTTCCCTGCTATAACAGCTGGTTGGCGTATTTCGGAAGAGCGCTTTATGGAAAACACCAAAGGTTTTATCTCTGACTTAAAACTACGCGTGGGATGGGGGCAGACCGGAAATCAAGGTATCGATAATTTAGCGACTTATGCACTCTTTGTCCCGGAATATGGGGTTGGTGACCCAACTTGGGTTATTGTAGACGGTACAGCTTATGACCTTTCAGGTAGAGGTTCAGGGATTTTGCCATCGGGTTACCGCAAAATCCAAACGCAAAACGACGACTTGAAATGGGAAACGACAACACAGACGAATATTGGTCTTGATTTCTCACTCTTCGGACAAAATCTCTTTGGATCTGTCGATTGGTATGTCAAAGAAACGAAGGATATGTTGATAAATCCAGCCTATATTGGTGTTGTGGGCGAGGGAGGATATCGCTGGGCAAATGGTGCATCGATGGAAAACAAAGGTATCGATGTCACTACAGGCTACCGTAATAAAACAACTTTCGGTTTGGATTATGAATTGACTGGGGTGATTTCTGCCTATAAAAATAAGGTTACACATTTGCCAGAGGCCGTTGAAAATTCTTACGGGGGGCGTCAGGGAGATAATATTATCGGTCGTCCATTGGGCTCATTCTACGGATTCGTCACTGATGGCATTTTCCAGAACCAGGAGGAAGTCAATGCCCATATTAATCAGACTGGTAAAGGTATCGGCCGTCTGCGTTATGTGAATGTGTATGATTCGGATAATGAGATTACTGACCTCGACCGTACGTGGATAGGGAATCCTCACCCTGATTTTTCATATAGTTTAAATATAGCGCTTAAGTATAAAGGATTCGATTTGTCGGCTTATTTCCAAGGTGTGCAAGGTATTGATGTTGAGAATTGGTTGAAAAAGCAAACAGATTTTTGGAGTGTTGATGATGTTAATTCCAATAAGGGCACTAGGTTATTGCAGGCTTGGACTCCACAAAATAGTGGCTCAACTATCCCTGCTCTACAAACGGTCAACAATAATGATGAAGGACGGTTCTCGACCTATTTTATAGAAAATGGCTCCTATATGAAGCTTCGTAATTTATCATTTGGCTATACTATTCCTACGGATGTGGTCTCTCGACTTCGCATGAGTCGCTTGCGCGTCTATGCTACAGGTCAAAACCTATTCACCGCGAAATCAAAGGCTTTCACGGGTGTGGATCCTGAGAATGTAGGTTGGGGTTATCCGATTCCTACCACATGGACTGTAGGCTTGAATGTCGGGTTTTAATCATTTGAGGGGTAAACGTTAAATCATTATTAGAGATGAAAAAAGCATTTAATAAAATAATTACGATGTTCTTGGCTACCGGCTTATTGACCGGATGTGCCGATTTTCTGAACGAGACACCTAATGGTGTGTTGAGTTCGGATCAGGTAAACGATGTGGATAGACTGCTTACGGCTACCTATTCATCCTTGGGAAACGATCATTACGATGTGCCTTTTAGCCTTTGGCCCTATGGTACCGTTCGGTCGGATGACGCATATAAAGGTGGTTCAGGTCCACAGGATATACAAGTGTTCCACTTCCTTGAAGTATCGAATAATATAATGACCAATTATGGAGAAGTAGATCGTTTATGGTTTCAATGTTATGTTGCTATTTCGCGGGCAAACAATACGATTCGGACAATACAAGAAACGGGAGATTTTTCCGATAAAGAAATGAAATTGGCAGAAGCTCGTTTTCTGCGTGGACATTTTTACTTTATGTTGAAGATACTCTTCAAGTATGTGCCTTATGTGGATGAGAATACCCCTATTGATGATTACGAAAGCGTATCAAATCGGGCGTTATCAAATGATGAGCTTTGGCAGAAAATAGCCGATGATTTTCAATATGCCGTAGATAATTTACCGCAGACTCAGGCTGAGATTGGACGTGCTAATCGCGTTGCAGCGGCGGCCTATCTTGCTAAGATATTTTTGTACAAAGCCTATAGGCAGGATACTCCGGATCGTAACGCGGTTACAAGCATCAACCCAACGGATTTAGAGAAAGTCTTGCAGAATACGGAAATTGTGCTTGCCTCAAATTATAATTTGGAAACAGACTTTGCTTTTAACTTTTTGCCGGGAAGCTATGAAAATGGTAAAGAGGCAATTTTCTCGGTACAATATTCAAAAGATGACGGAACTAAATTCGGTCGTGTAAATCTTTCTGATGTTCTTTCCGTACCAATGGGTTTGGGTTGTTGTGATTTCAACAAGCCGAGCCAGAGTTTGGTTAATGCATTCCGTACTACGGGCAATGGACTGCCGCTTGAAAATTACAATACATTGGATGCGTACAGCAATACGGAGAAATATGACCCAAGGCTTTTCCATACCGTGGCTCTTCCTGGATTGCCATATAAATACAATGCAAACCGTCTGTACGAAGAAAGCTGGAACCGTAATCCTGCAGATTACTCGGTATATGCTTCTTTGAAGGAAAATGTAGATCCTGACTGTGATTGTTTTGTACCTATGGTGCCGTTTTATGCGAATACGAAAAACCGTATTTTAATCCGTTTTGCGGACGTATTGTTGATGCGTGCAGAAGCTCTTATTGAACTGCATCGACCTCAAGAGGCTCTGCCATTAATCAATGCTATACGCAGTCGCGCAAAGAGCAGTCTTCAATTTACAAATTATGCATCGGACAGAATGTTTATCGAAACGTATAAAAATGGTATAAATATCAACTGGAGTGAATCTGTTGCGCGAGAAGCTTTGCGATGGGAACGCCGCTTGGAACTGGCTATGGAAAATGGACGTTTCTTTGATTTGGTACGATGGGGGATTGCCGCTCAGACTATGAATGCTTATTATCAGGCTGAGCAGCCACGTCGGTCGTATTATGCTTCAGCACAATTTTCGGCTGATAAGCATGAATATCTGCCTATTCCTGAAAATCAAATTCGGTTAAGTAAATATTTGTATCAACAGAATCCGGGATATTAAGGAAGCTACTCAGAAGAGTAAACTTATAATCTAGGCCTTTAAAAAATAAAAATCGTATGAAGACTTTTAAAAATATAATACAGATAGGAGCGATGCTACTGTTTGTGGGCTTATTTAGTGCCTGTGAACGCGATGTGGCGAATTCGCTTGATCTGCATGCTGAGGTCAATGTCTTGGCATTCGAAGTAGGCAATGTCAATGGAGAGATCAATAACGAGACTGGTACTATCACCGTGATGGTGCCGGAAGGTACTGATTTATCCCAAATAGCTCCTGTTATCGATTTGCCGGTTAATGCGACCGTAAAACCTGCATCAGGAACACCGCAGAACTTTATGTTTTCGGCAACCACACCATTAGTGTATCGCGTGTACAATGGGAATTTGTATAATACATATCATGTGACGGTTAAAGAAATCAAGGGTGAAATAACGGCTTTCCGTATCGGAGATAAAGCTGGTATCATTGACCAGACGGATAAGACTGTGATGATTTATCTGCCGGAGGGAACGGGTGTAGGTCAGCTTAGCCCTGCTATAGAATATACCGAAGGTGCAGAAATATCCCCGGTACAAGGAAGCTATGTTGATTTCTCTTCACCTGTTACCTATAAGGTGACTTATATGGGACAAACGTTCACCTACACAGTGACCGTCATATTGGGCGATGAGCCTAAGTTACCGCTGATTATTTCAAATAATGAAAATATAGCGCCATTGTGGGGTGATTTGGGGACAGCTGTTACCAATCAGACTGCGAATCCTAAAACAGATGGTATTAATTCTTCTCCTATGTGTGTTTCTATGGTTAGAAATGCCTCTACAGGTGAAGGTTGGCATGGAGGAGCGCTCTGGAATGAGCATAAGGTAAATATCGATCCTGCCGAGTATAATCGTTTCTCCATTATGGTGCTCAAAGAGGTCGCGGGTGATGTGCAGCTTGAAATACAATCCGATGGTGAAGCTAACAAAGATTGGTTAAGGGCTTGGTATTCGGAGGATAATCTTGGCGAATGGCAGGAGTTGATTTTTGAAATTCCGGAAGGCCGTACCGCGATTATTAATAATATCCTGGTGATGCCACACGAGCATGCTAACGGTCAACCTGTAGCTTTCGAGACACAAAGGATGTATTGGGATGAGTTGAAAGCACTCCCTAAGGAATAATTTAAATTTGAGGGAGTGTCTAAAAGGGGAATATCATCGTCATTGGGAGGTGACGAAGCAATGATGTGTTTTTACGGTTTGTGGATCTTTTTAGACACCCTTCTTCAAATTTTAAAGAGTAACATGATATGAAAATAATGATCACTTTATCTCCGTTTTTACTATTTATATCTGTGTTGACGGGATGCGGAGGGGATGATGGCCCTTCGCCCATTACGCCTACGACGCCGGCTTCGGAAGTTGATGTATCCACAACCTGTATTGACAAGCAAGAAGCGGGAGGCTATCAGGTGTTTTATAAGCCACAGCAAGGTTTCGTGGGCGATCCTATGCCTTATTTCAATGCGGATGATAATAAATTTTATTTGTTTTATCTCTATGAAAATGCAAACCGACATCCTGTTTATTTAACCAAGTCTGCCGATTTCGCGTCTTTCGAGGGTTTTACGGAAGTATTGCCCACCGGAGCCGTAGGCAGTCAAGATGAGTGGATAGGCACAGGGAGCTTTATAAAAAAGGATAATACATATTACAGCTTTTATACGGGGCATAATGCTAATCTAAGTCCGGCAGAAAAAGTGATGATGGCGACTTCAACAGACTTGATGAACTGGACGAAGCAGCCTAACGCTACATTTCAGGCCGTGATTGGGTATGATCAAAATAACTTTCGTGATCCGAATGTCTATTGGGATGAGGCTCGGAGCAGTTACGTCATGTTAGTGACGACCCGCAAAGATGGTAAAGGTGCGCTTGCGCGTTACACCTCTTCCGATTTGAATAACTGGTCGCTTATTGAGCCTTTGCTGGCAACGACTTCTGACAATCCCGGAAGATATGAGATTGAAACAGATGCAGAAATATTGGAATGTCCGGATATATTCAAGATAGGGAATCAATGGTATTTGACTTTTTCCCGCATCAACCGTGATGAACATCGCAAAACTTTTTACCGGGTATCTGATTCGCCGGATGGACCTTGGAAAATCTGTCGGGACGCGATCGGACACCACGAAACTTTTGATGGATTGTACCTTTATGCCGGAAAGACCGCAAGTAATGGCACAGCACGTTACTTATCTGGATGGTGCTCTACCGGGCAAACCGTGAATAACAACAACGAGCTGCACTGGTCGGGTTCTTTGATTACGCATAAATTGGAAAGGCAGCCAAGTGGTAAATTGTATCCGACGATTCCAGATGCTTTAAATGCAAAATTCAATAAAGAAACGGCTTTTGCTAAGATAAAATCAGAAGGTAATGTTACCGGTGATAAAGATGCTTATACTATTTCCGCTTCATCTTCCTCCCGTAGCTATGCGTTGTTTAACCGCAATACGGCATCTGTGAAAATATCAATGAAAGTTGATGCATCGCAGTCCAATCATTTTGGTTTTTCTTTTGGCGCATGTGGTGATATGTCGGAGGTATACAGCATTGCCTTTGATTTGACCTCTTCTAATCGTTGGGGAATGCCCTCGCTGTTTATGAACCAGGAAACCAACAGCACAGGGAAAAAGGAACTTAACTTTACACCGCTTATCGTTCCTGCAAATAAAGTTTTCGATGTTAAGATTATAATCGAAAATTCTATATGTGTGGTGTATGTGAATAATAATGTTGCCTTTACAAATCGTATATTTAAAATGAACCAAAATCCTTGGTCGATTTTTTCAGATAACGGCACGATAAAAATATCAGGATTGGCAATATCAAAATCTTAATATATTATTGAAAAATACTTTTTATAAACAGATTACTAAATAAGTGACTATGAAGAATACGATAACAATGGGTTTATTAGCCCTTATTTTAGTCGGATGCGGACAACAGCAATCTAAAAGCACGAATAATACCATAGATAGCTTGGAAACATATCGCCCTGCATACCACTTTACACCGAAAAAAGGTTGGATGAATGATCCAAATGGTTTGGTCTATTTAGATGGAGAATACCACTTGTTTTTCCAACATAACCCGGACAAAACGACGTGGGGTCCAATGCATTGGGGACATGCCACCAGTACGGATTTGGTACATTGGGAAGAGCAGGAAATAGCTTTATTTCCGGATAGTTTGGGTACCATATTCTCCGGTAGTGCCGTGATTGATAAGGACAATACAGCAGGTTTTGGAGCAAATGCTTTAATCGCCATTTATACCAACCATAGTCATGAGATTGAGGAGCAGAAAACAGGTCTACACCAAACGCAAAGCATAGCCTATAGTTTGGACAAGGGCAAGACCTGGACAAAGTATGAAGGTAATCCTGTATTACCCAATCCCGGCATTTGGGATTTCCGAGACCCGAAAGTCATGTGGCATGATGATAGTGGACAGTGGATTATGACTTTGGCTACGAAGCAAACCATAACATTTTATGGGTCCAAGAATTTGAAAGAATGGAACCGCTTGAGTGAGTTTGGTGAAGGAGTAGGAGCGCATGGTGGTGTCTGGGAATGTCCGGATCTGTTGCCGTTCCAGACGTCTGAAGGTAAGAAATGGGTGCTTTTGGTAAGTATAAACCCCGGAGGGCCAAATACAGGTTCGGCTACACAATATTTTGTGGGTGATTTTGATGGTAGAACGTTCACATCGTCACAAAAGGAAATCCTGTGGATGGATTTTGGACCCGATAATTATGCAGGAGTGACATTTTCCAATACAGGTGACCGCAAACTATTAATCGGCTGGATGAGCAACTGGGAATATGCCAACAATGTGCCGGCATCAACTTGGCGTAGCGGAAATACGGTTGTACGTGAACTGGGTTTAACAAAAGAAGGTAATGCATGGTTATTGACCTCTACACCTGCTAAAGAAATTGACAAAGTAAGTAAGAAAGAAGTTGATCCAAAGTCAGTAAAAGTAGAAAATGAAGTTGACTTAAGTAGTGCGATTGCCACACTTCTAAATACTTTTGATGCTTCGTTTAAACAAGCGAAAGCTGTCGATTTTACTGTTACATTATCCAATGAAGATGGCGATGTTTTAGTGTTTGGTTTAGAGAAAGATAAAGGTCAGTATTTCATTGATCGGTCTAAGACTGGAGATGCTAATTTCAGCGAGAAGTTTATCCATCGCCCAGTTGCACCGCGCTTGACAAAAAACGAAGGATTGGACATCCGTTTCTTGCTTGATAAGAATTCAATCGAGTTATTTGCCGATGGCGGAAAGACCAATATGAGTGCTTTGTTTTTTACGAAAAAGCCATTTACGAAGATGACGGTAAATACCGTTGAAACAAGTATATTGGAGGATTTTCAGGTGAAATCTGTATATTAAAAGCTGTTGTGTGTTATAAAATAGTTTTATACGGAGTCCGGAAACTCCTTTTCATAAAAAATCCGTAGAGACCCTGCGGAACTCTATGGATAGTAGAGGAGTTTTTGAATAAAAACCTATAAGGTTTTCGAAAACCTTATAGGTTTGACTACGGGTACGGGTCGTGTTGTTACCCGGTAAATCCTATTCTTTGTGTTTAGTGAAGCGATACTAAGAATGTAAAATAACCTGTTGGGTATTATAAAATAAGACAAAATGAAAGACGAAAAACTAAATTTGAATGGGGTTTGCTTTGGAGAGGTATTGTGGGATAATCTGCCAGAAGGTAGAAAACTGGGAGGAGCACCGTTTAATGTTGCTTATCATTTGAATAAATTAGGGATTCACGCCAAAATGTTGAGTAGGGTAGGAACGGATGCGAACGGTGATGATATCGTAGAATTATCGACACAATTAGGTGTTCCATTGGATTTGGTACAGCGAGATACCGAACTCCCCACATCTACTGTGGAAGTGCATATACAGCCGAATAAAGATGTTCGTTATGAGATCGTTTTTCCTGTCGCATGGGATAACATCACTTGTGGTGAAAAGGAAATAGAAGCCGTGAGAAATGCTGATTTTTTTGTCTTTGGCAGCTTGTCTACCCGAAATGATCCTACTTACCAAAGTCTTAAGACTTTGCTTATGGAAGCACAGTATAAGGTTTTGGATGTCAATTTGCGTCCGCCTTTCTATACGCAGGAACGTATTTTTGAATTATTGCGCTATGCGGACTTGGTTAAAATGAATGAGGAAGAACAGGATCTAATCGCTGAATGGTTAACACTGCCACATGGACTCAATGACCGTGAAAAGGCCGAACACATCATGGATGCTTTCCAGATCCCCGAGTTGATTGTTACCTTTGGTGCCGCTGGAGCTATATATCATTCTACCATCAAGGGTTTTAGTTTCCATTTTCCGGCTATGAAGATAGATGTCGTGGATACGATTGGTAGTGGCGACTCTTTCTTAGCTGCTTTTCTTTCCCAGCGATGCCGTCGGGATAAAGAGATGCTACCGGAGGAGATTTTGGAATTCGCAGCTACCTTAAGTGGTTTTGTCACCCAGAGTGCTGGTGCGTGTCCGAGCTACGATGCAGCAACAATCAATAGATTTCAATGGATGAACCCGATTTTCTCCGTATAAATCAATTTGTATTACTGTTTTATTTTGTGTAGTTTTTTAGTGATTTCTCTACAAGAAACGACAAGGTATGAACAAAAAATATCAGCGTTTCTATTAGACACGTTATCTTGTAAAACACAGACGATGACGTTTTTAATAGAAACGCTATCTTTTTAGAAGAAAATGTCAACGTTTACATCATAAACGTTATCTCTTCAGAGAGAAAAGATAATGTGTCCATCATAAGCGATAACATTTGGTAGATACACGTTATCTTTTCTGATAGAAACGCTCACGTGTAGGTCACAAACTATAACGTTCGATAAATACACGTCATCTCTTCAGAGAGAAACGATAACGTATACATCATAAACGATAACGTTTGCAACAAAAACGATAACGTTTGCTTTTTCGGATTCAGTGTCGGTTTTAAGAATAAAAACTGTGTTAATGGTGGTTTAAACCCTGTTTTTGTCTTTAAAATAGCGAAAAATACAACTTTTGAAATTGTAAAATCGTGCCAAACCTTGTTTGCAAAATAGTGGAAATATGGCACATATTTACAATTTTGAAGATTGTTGTCAGATTTTACGTCAAATCAAACTAAAACAGAAAAAGTATTTCATACTCCTTCCTCTTTCAAGTTTTACTTCGTAGAACTCCCTTCGGTCGGTTAACGAAGTGTAACTTGGAAGGATAATAAAGCAAGTTTGTAACTTGCTACTCCCATCGTTTCTACGTTGAAAACTTAGGCTGTTTATCCTCACAAGATACCGCTGTGCTCAATCTTGCGAGAGAGAAGACCATCTAATTATAAGTGATGATGGTTATTATAGCTTTGCCGATAATGGAGAAATTTAGCTTATCAAGGATTCCCTACGGTTCATCGATTGATAAGGGAATGGCAATTCAACAAATGAAAATGAGACGTGAAATGAGACAGAACAGCATCAAAAGCCTCTGATTTCTATTCTTTTTACAGCAAAACACAAACTTTAATTAACAGAATTTATCAATCTTTTATGGTAATATGGCTTGTTTAACTAATTGGAAATTAAATTCATAAAACAAAAAAAAGCCTCTCTTTTCAGAGAAGCTTTTCGGGTAAGTAATCGGGCTCGAACCGACGACCCCTAGAACCACAATCTAGTGCTCTAACCAACTGAGCTATACCTACCGTGTTTGTGCTACAAAAGTAGAATATTTCTTGAAATCCTCCAAATATTTCTAATTAAAAAACAAGGTTAGAGTGTAAATAAGCTCATTTTTAATAAGATAATTTTTTCAATCAAGAAGGGGCTATGCATATTTGTTTTTAGCGAATTGCTTTAGGGCTATATTTCTTGCCATAAGCAAAGATAAAATAGTATTTATAACCCTTATCTTTCGATTTTAAAAATAACAGAAATACGTGCTAACAAATATGAAAAAAAAGAGATCAAGGAAAACGTGTAAGAAAGGGCATATATTTTATAAGAGCAGTGATTGCGACACCTGTCCGATATGTGAAAAAGAAAATAAACCTACAACAGGTTTTTTGAGCTTTTTTAGTAGTCCTGTGCGTAATGCTATGCTTGCGAAAGGTATTGATACGCTGGAGAAGCTCTCTAATTTTACAGAGAAAGAGATTCTCAGCCTTCATGGGATAGGGAAGACGTCTTTACCCATATTTCGGACACTGTTGGCAGATGCAGGACTGAACTTTAAGGAGGCCAAAAAGGTTATATCAAAGATAAATGAAGAAATATCAACTTACCATGCGTTATTGACTGTCGAGGATAAGGCTATTGCAGAAATGTTGCTTGAGGAAATAATGCAATCTCTTCCAGAAGCAGAAAATAAAGTGTGGCATGGGCATCCAGTTTGGTTTTTGGATGGTAATCCTATTGTGGGCTATAGTAAGCAAAAAGCAGGTATGAGACTGATGTTCTGGAGTGGTGGTGGCTTTGAGGAACCGGGATTATCTGTTCGGGGCAAAAAGTTCAAGGATGCTTCTGTTTTCTATCTGAAGACTTCCGACATAAAGAAAAGAGACTTAAAACGTTGGTTAAAGAAGTCTCGGGATATACAATGGGATTACAAAAACCTGGTCAAAAGAAAAGGAAAATTAGAGCGATTGAAATAAGATATATCTAAGGAAGAGACAAGATTTAGAGCCTTTTGGGTATAATCAAGCATGATTTTTGCTGTAAATTCAGTATAATCATGATACAAGAATGAACAATCATATATTTTTTCATTTTATAAAAGGAGGTTATCATGAATCTGGTACAAAAAATTGAACGTTGGGGAGATGCCCATCACCCGCGTTGGTTAGATATTCTAAGAATAATTCTGGGGATTATTCTATTTGCGAAAGGCGTAAGTTTTATTGCTGATCGTGATACGGTTGCTGACTTGGTGCGGCAAACAAACTTCCAGTTATCCATTTGGTCGGCCGTGCATTATGTCGTTTTTGCCCATTTGGTTGGGGGAGTTTTTATCCTGTTAGGATTTCAAACACGTTTAGCGGTACTTTTTCAGCTTCCTATCCTAATTGGAGCTGTATTTTTTGTGAATATAACCCAAGGCTTTAGTTTCTTGAATTCGGAACTGTGGTTGTCTATCTTGGTATTACTTCTTCTATTGATCTTTTTGGTGGTCGGTTCTGGAAAGTATTCTTTGGACAATATGATGGATAAGCCAGGTTATAAAAGACAGATTTAATAACAAGGGGCGCATATACGCCCCTTGTTAATCTTTTACCAGATTTTGATTCGTTCTTCTTTTGGTTTGTACATCTTGTCACCTGGTTTTGTCTCAAAAGCCTCGTGGAAGGCATCTATGTTGATAATAGGTGCAAAAGCACGGTATTCAGCAGGGGAGTGAGGGTCAGTTTTCACTTGGTTAACCACAAACTCATCTGTCGTTTTTGCTCTCCAGATGGTCGCCCACGACAGAAAGAAACGTTGTTCCGGTGTGAAACCATCGATTTTTCCAGGATTGCCCTTGTCGTTCAGATACATTTTTAATGCATCGAAAGCTACAGAAGCGCCGCCAAGATCACCAATGTTTTCACCTAAGGTGAAACGCCCGTTTACAAAGACCCCCGGAACAGGCTCGTAAGATTCGAATTGTGCAACCAAGGCATCTGCTGCTGCATCAAATTTTTCTTTATCTTCCGGTGTCCACCAGTTGTTTAAGTTACCGTTTCCGTCGTATTGAGAACCTGAATCGTCAAAACCATGGGAAAGTTCGTGGCCAATAACGGCGCCGATACCACCAAAGTTAACCGCTGCGTCAGCTCTATAGTCGTAGAATGGTGCTTGTAGGATTGCAGCAGGGAATACGATTTCATTGAACAATGGACTGTAGTATGCGTTTACAGTCTGTGGACTCATTCCCCATTCTGATTTGTCAACAGGTTTACCTTGTTTTGCCAAGTTTTGTTCAAATGCCCAACGGCTGATTTGTTGTACGTTCTCAAATAAAGAATTGCCGACGGCCAATTTTGAATAGTCCTTCCATTTATCTGGATAGCCTATCTTCACTTTGAACTTCGACAATTTATCCAATGCTTTTACCTTTGTCTCGTCAGACATCCAATTCAACTCTTGGATATGTACTTGGAAAGATTTGATAAGGTATTGAACCATCTCCTCACAAGCTGCTTTCGCTTCAGGTGGGAAATTTTCTGCAACATAAAGTTTACCCAACAATTCGCCCAAAGAACCGCTTACAAACTCCAAACCTCTTTTGTCCAAAGCACGTTGCTCTTTCTGCCCACGAAGTTTTCTACCGTAGAAATCAAAAGAAAGCTCGTCCAATTCTTTGGTTAAGTAGCCTGTTGCATTATCCATGATGTTGAATTTCATGAATTCCTTGATTAAAGGCAAGTTTTCCGCAGTTAGGATGTTGTCTAAGTTTTGGTAATATTTAAGCTCGCCGATAATCACCGTGTCCGCTGTAAAACCAATTTGTTTAAGATATTTGGCAATATCGATGTTCTTTACCATTTTACCTAGATCGGCTACAGCAACAGGATTATAGCGTTTTTGCGCATCGCGTTGCTCTTCAATGGTTAATAGGTTTGCTGCCAATTCTTTTTCAAAAGCTACAATTTTTGGTCCTTTCAGATCAAAAGTTTTCTGGCCTGTAAAGGTGTATAACGAAGAAACGAACTCCGAATATTGTGCTAAAGTTTCAGTGTTTTTCTCATCTACCTTTTGGTAATAAGAACGTCCAAGGCCTAAGCTTGCACCACCTAAATACACGGCGTTTACATCGCTGTTTTTCATGTGCGCATACACATAACCACCAAAGAATGGATTGTTGCCTTCTGGACCTACTTCTACTAGGTAGTTGTAAAGATCGTTCATGTTTTGAATAGCATCAATCTTATCAAGGTAAGGTTTTACAGGGTTAATACCAAGGTTGTTACGTGTGTCAAAATCAACAAATGATTTGTATAAATCACCGATCTTCTGACCGTCAGAACCCTTTTCAAATTGTTGGTTCAAGGACTCTTGAAGGATTTTCATAACGGCTTGATCCGTATGCTCGCGAAGTTCGTCAAAAGAACCCCAACGGGCTCTGTCCGATGGGATTTCGACGGTTTTCATCCAGTTCCCGTTTACAAAATTGTAAAAGTCATCCTGCGGACGTACCGAATTATCCATGTGGGATAAATCGATAGCCTGATGCGTTTGAGCAGTAACATACCCGCTTGTAGCAACCATAACAGAGGCTATAGCAAGAATTTTTTTCATATATAACTGTTTTTAGTGTTTAAAATACCTATGCAAACATAGGAAAAGTTGCTCGTAAAAAAGGTAACGATTGCATAGTAAAACAGTATATTTTTGTTTATTTTGTAACTATGCTATGGGATGTAAACGGTCATGCTATTGAGATTATCGCTTCCGATAAAAGGGAAGTGCGTACTGTTCGCTGGACTGAGGAAGAGAAGATTTTGGCTGTTGGTGCAGACATTCCCCAGCAGGAAGTGCGTTATCTCATTAAGGAAATGCTTGATAAGGAGCAAGAAAAGATCGAGATTAATTCAATAACCTATTTGGAGTTTTTTGACAAAAAATGGCCGCTTAAAATAAAGTATGGGAAAGGAAAGCCTTATTTTAAAAATAATATAATCTATTGTTTTACAGATCGGAAAAGTATATCACCTGTATTTCTTGGAAAGATTCAAACAACGCTTTTTCAAGATGTAATATACAGGGAGGTGGGGTGCTGGGAGGATTTGTTGCAGGTGTTGGTTCCCGAAATTCTTTTTAGAAAGAATGATAGTACCCCATTTATTATCACTAAAGCAGGCGAAAAAATCACGTTTAGCAAATCGTTGAAAAATCTTTCTTTAGAATCGTTGGCCTATGCTGTTTTTAAAGCTATGGTACAGTACGTGGATTTATCAGAGGATGAAGAGGAAAAGTTGTTGGACAAATACTTCCCAAATTGGAATAATCACTATAAAATTTTATGCTATGAATACCCCAAATACATTTGAATTGAATATCGCTATACCAAAGATGCTCTTTTCTTCTGTTTTGCAGAAACCGGAACTTCTACTGGAATTGATGGGCGAGGAACAGAAACAGAATCTGAAGGAATACCTCTTTGACCAGTTGCAGGATAAAGACGGTAGTCCTGAAATTGATGAAATGCGTATACACGCTTTAAAGTATCAAGAAGAGAACGGTCAAGGTAGTTTCCGACTTCATTTTATGATTAACCGTCGATTTTGTTGTTCGGATATTGAAGCTTGTCGAACGGATTATGTGGATTTTAAGTTCGAATATCTACAGGAAGACTTTAGGGCTACAGCACATTATTTTAATTGGGAACTGAATAATTAAGGGAGTGAAACTAGGAATCTGTTGCGTTGTCTTTGTCATCCCGACAAAGGAGGGATCTATTTAAATTATAGTGTCTTTAACAGACATCTCTCGTCCTCGTTTTCAAACGAGGATGCATTATTTAGCATCCACATACTCGTTTCCACTCTGTTCAAACGAGTACGAGATGGGGAGGATAAATAGCCTAAGTTTTCAACTTAGAAACGATAAGAGTAGCAAGTTGCAAACTTGCTTTATTATCCTTCCAAGTTACACTTCGTAAAACTTGAAAGAGAGAGTGAAACTAGGAATCTGTTGAGTTGTTTTTGTCATCCCGACAAAGGAGGGATCTATTTAAATTATAGCGTCTTTAACAGACGTCTCTCGTCCTCGTTTTCAAACGAGGATGCATTATTTAGTATCCACATACTCGTTTCCACTCTGTTCAAACGAGTACGAGATGGAGGTATTTCCTTTGTGTAGGATAGAGAAAACTCTCCTTTAAAAACAATTTTTGATGCGTTTACTCTTCAATTCTATCAAAAAAATTAGGAATCTTAGTCAAAAAACCCTTTCTTTATCCCCCAAGTAAAAAATTAAACTAATTATTGAACGATTCCTTTATGGAGAGTATAATTAAAACAATTTCAAATTTTGTCTGGAGCGATTTCTTTATCTATTTATGTTTATTCACGGGACTTTATTTTTCTATACGTACGGGCTTTTTACAAGTGACCTATATCAAAGAAATGGTTCAGTTACTCTTTAAAAAGCGAGAATCAGATAAAGGCATTTCCTCTTTTCAAGCCTTTGCTCTGGCTATCTCAGGGCGGGTAGGAACAGGTAATATCGTAGGGGTCGCTACAGCGATTTTTATGGGCGGTCCCGGCGCTATATTTTGGATGTGGCTTATTGCTTTCTTGGGATCCTCTTCTGCTTTTGTTGAAGCTACATTGGGACAACTTTATAAACAGGTGAGAGGAGGTGAGTTTCGTGGTGGCCCTGCGTATTATATCGAGAAAGGTCTTGGTGTTAAATGGTACGCGGTACTCTTTGCCGTTATTACTATTTTAAGTACGGGCTTTCTGTTGCCGGGGGTTCAGAGTAACGCTATCAGCGGTACGATGTCAAACGCATTTGGTATTGAGAATACGACCTGGACATTGGGAAGCTTTGAACTTCCGATTAGTTGGGTTGGGATTACTGTGATTGTATTATTGGCGATTATTATTATCGGAGGTGTGAAGAGGTTGGGACAGGCTGCGGAGTATATTGTACCGCTTATGGCCGGGGCTTATATTTTGATGGCATTGGTTATTATTGGGTTGAATTTTGGGCAGATACCTGCTGTATTCAAACTTATTTTTACTTCGGCATTTAGTATGGATGCCACTTTTGGAGGTATTGTTGGGATGGCCATAGCTTGGGGAGTTAAGCGAGGGGTTTACTCCAATGAAGCTGGTCAAGGTACTGCACCGCATGCAGCCGCAGCAGCAGAGGTGAAGCATCCGGCACAGCAAGGTTTGGTGCAGGCGTTTTCGGTATATGTCGATACTCTTTTTGTCTGTACAGCCACAGCGTTGATGATTTTATTTACCGGTATGTACAATGTGGGAGAGACCTTTGATGCTAAAGGGGATGCTGTAACTTATGTCACGGAACATATTTCTGGAGTGGGAGCGGATGGATTCACGCAAGCAGCAGTAGCGGATCATTTCCCAGCATTTGGTCACAAATTTGTGGCAATAGCGTTGTTCTTTTTTGCTTTTACGACCGTCATGGCTTATTATTACTATGCGGAAACCAATATTGCCTATATATTTAAAGGTAAGAGTGCCAAAGGAGTTATTTGGATTTTGCGTATAGTATTTCTTTTTGCAGTATATTTTGGAACGGTTCGTACGGCGAATCTGGCGTGGGATTTGGGTGATATCGGTGTTGGTTTAATGGCCTATGTTAACTTAATCGCAATCCTATTGATGAGCAAAACGGCATTGAAAGTCTGGAATGACTACAAAACGAAACGCAAAGCGGGTATTAAGGATCCGGATTTTAACCCTAAAGAACTGGGAATTAAAAATGCGGATTTTTGGGAGGAAAAGTAGGAATGCAAAAGGGGAATTTTTGGGCTTTATTGCCATTGATTGTATTTGTGGTCATTTATTTTTCGGGATCTTTATACCTGAATGACTTCTACGCTATTCCTACATTGGTTGTATTCGTTTTTTGTCTTTTTATAGCGCTCTTTCAGTCAGCTAAAAAGCCTCTTGCTGAAAAATTGAAACATTTTGCAAAAGGTTCTGGCGATGAGAATATCTTGGTGATGATTCTTATTTTTTTGCTGGCCGGTGCGTTCGGAGAATTATCCAAGGCCATTGGCGGCATTTCCTCGACTATTAATTTTGCTCTTTCTTATGTAAGCCCACAGTTTATTATCGCTAGTCTATTTCTGGTCGCTTGTTTCATATCAACTTCTTTGGGTACCTCTGTTGGTACTATTGTTGCACTGGCTCCAATTGCCGTAGGACTGGAGGACAATCTGCCTGGATCGATGGCTCTGTCGTTGGCAGCTGTGATTGGTGGGGCTATGTTTGGTGATAATCTGTCTTTTATATCCGATACAACGATCGCGGCTACGCGAACGCAAGGAGTAGGGATGCGAGATAAGTTTCGGGTAAACTTTCGGATTGTTTTTCCTGTCGCTGTTATCTGTTTCTGCTTATATGTAGGCCTTGGGTTTTGGTCTTTTGGGGAAGGAACCAATATAGTGGTAGGAGAATCTAGCTTTGTGAAAATAATTCCTTACATATTGGTGTTCGTCATTGCGTTGTTGGGCGTGAATGTTATCTGGACTTTGGGGATTGGTGTTTTATCAGCTTCATTGGTTGGTCTTGGAACAGGATCCATCAATTTTTTGGAGGCCTTGCAAGCTATCAACATCGGTTTTGCAGGAATGTTTGAGTTGAGCTTGCTCTGTCTGATTATCGGCGGTATTGTCGGAATCATTCGATATAATGGCGGTATAGAATTTCTGCTGCACCAAGTGTCTAAACGTATTAAAAATGCACGGGGTGCCGAGTTGGGTATCGCTTTTTTAACGATGCTTGTGGATATTTGTATTGCAAACAATACGATAGCCATCGTTATCGTAGGACCTTTAGCCAAAGATATTTCTGATAAAAATCAGCTAGAACCAAAGCGGGTTGCAAGTATTCTGGATACGATGTCTTGTTTTGCACAAGGGATAATCCCCTATGGTGCACAGATGTTGGCGGCACTGGCTGCGGCAAAGATTTATTTTGAACAGCAAGATAATCTGCAAGCCATGATTTCTCCCTTGGATATTATCCAATACCTTTACTATCCATTCCTTATTGGATTAGCAACAATATTATTTATCTTGTTTAGGAAGCGGAAAGCTCTTAGTTAATATCATGCTGTGCCTCGGCTATTAAGACGAGGGTGTCCGAAAAGTCCGCCGTCATTGTCATTGCGAGGAACGAAGCAATCTGATGACGGTAAAAACGCAGATTGCTTCGTCATTTTTCCTCGCAATGACGCGTTTTTTTTAATGATTAACAACCTTTTCGGACATCCTCTTCTCTTTTTCTTCTACCTCAATTGATCCATCAAGCCATCAAATTCCTGTCGCAATTGAGCAAGTTGCTCCTCTAAGCTTGCTACCCGGTTTTCTAATTCTTGTACCTTGGTTGAGGAAGTACCATTGCCATGATCAGTAGAAAAGCTTTCCTCTTCTTCATTTACTTCGCCCAGAAGGTGTACATAACGAACTTCTTTTTGGCCGGGGCGTTTCGCTAATTGTTGGACAAAAGGAGGTTCATTTTCACTTAAACGGTTTAATACTTCCTGAACCTCTTCTATACTTTCAAAATCAAACAAGCGACCGGCATTGGTGTTGATTTCTCCTGCGGTGAGTGGTCCGCGAAGAATGAGTAGGCATAAAGCTGCCAAATCCTGCGGGATGAGTGGGTATTGTATTGCCAGATTATGTTTGTACTTAGTTACACGGCTACCGCCACCAACTACTGTTGAAATTAATCCTCGCTTTTTCAAAGTGTCCAGCGCTTGGATAATGGTGTTCTCATCGTACGAAACAACGGGCTTGCGGGATGTCTTTTGGTTACAGGCAGCTTGTAAGCTGTTTAACGTCATCGGGTAATATTCAGGTGTGGTTTTAGATTTTTCCAATAGAGAGCCCAATACCCGTAGTTCTTCAGCACTTAAAATAGGTAAACTGTTATTTTCTTCCATTCTTCCTTGCTTTGTGGTTAATTCTGACCGAATATAGAAAAAATCACGGGTTTTTGAAATAGGTTTTCGTTCGGCAGAACTTTTCTTAACTTCGCAGGAAGTGAAACACCTGTTGCGAATCGCCCATCATCCAGCTTATGTCCATCCTCTCCGTGAAGGACATCGTTTTCCAATGCTCAAATATGAACTTATCCCTTTGCAACTCATGCGCGAAGGTGTGGTGCAGGCTAATAGCTTCTTTGTGCCAAAACTGGCGATGAAAGAAGTGATTTGTTTGGCGCATGATGGACAATATGTTCAACATTTGCTTGACCTTAGTCTGGATGCAAAGATGGTGCGCCGTATAGGTTTTCCTTTGTCAAGATCTTTGGTGGAAAGAGAATTGTATCTGGTTGATGGAACGATACAAGCTTGCCATTATGCAATGGAGAATGGTGTAGCGTTTAACACGGCGGGAGGTACACATCATGCGGGGAGAGATTTTGGAGAAGGTTTTTGCCTGCTGAATGACCAAGCTGTTGGAGCAGCCTATCTGGTGGAGAAAGGTATCGCAAAACGGGTACTGATTATCGATCTGGACGTACATCAAGGAAATGGTACCGCCCATATTTTTGAAGATAGCTCTTCTGTATTCACCTTTTCCATGCATGGAGACAAGAATTTCCCGTTTATTAAAGAGCGTTCATTTTTGGATGTTCCGTTGGTAGATGGAATAACAGATGAAGTTTATCTCGCCTTGCTAAAACAACATCTCGATACGCTGTTTGCCTCCATTCAGCCTGATTTTGTATTCTACCAAGCAGGTGTGGATGTGCTGGAGACCGATAAATTAGGCAAACTAAAACTTACAGCAGAAGGTTGCAGTAGGCGTGATGAGATGGTGTTTAGGTACTGTCACGAACGCAGTATCCCGGTACAGGTTAGTATGGGAGGTGGATATTCTACGCATATCAAGGATATCGTCAATGCCCATGTGGAGACCTATCGCATAGCGGTGAATGTCTATGGGTTTTAAATGGGTTGAGTCTCAATAATAGTAGGTAATATATAGTGCGATGCTAAGTATGGGATAGCCCAATCATGACACGTAACAGCAAGTTTACAAACACGACAAATATAGCATTTTGAAATATTTCACTTTTTATTACCTTTGCTCCGTCGAATGAGTAAACGTTTCAAAAAATATATGGCGTTCATCTTGCTACTCCTGCTACAGATAATAGGGAGTGCGGACTTGTACACAGCCCTATGTTTTTCATCGATTTCAACCTCTGCAACCGAAACCCACCTCCACGCCCCTCATTCACAACAACATCTCACTTCACAGCATACCGTATATAAACTTTCTAGTCCACTTTTTCACAAAAACATATCAGAAATTATTCAAGA
The DNA here is from genome assembly GCF_900116225.1 of Sphingobacterium wenxiniae. Lineage (GTDB taxonomy): Bacteria > Bacteroidota > Bacteroidia > Sphingobacteriales > Sphingobacteriaceae > Sphingobacterium > Sphingobacterium wenxiniae. The sequence goes on along the minus strand of NZ_FOZZ01000001.1, from coordinate 63,290 downwards.
TAGTGATATCGATTTAAGTGGTAAATTATCATACGCAAAAGTCACGCTGATTCTTGTTGTTGGTTTTTTGTTGTGTGCTTATGAATTATGTTTACGGAACAGAATCTTGTCTGGATTCTGTGAGAATAACCCCATTTATTCTTCTTGCAGATATATTCTCTATTCCAATTTTAGAATTTAGGAGGATTCCTACTTCGAATCTTACGACATTACAGTAAATAGCATTACTTCCGGTAACGTGCAACGAGCAGGCTTGCTCCGGGATGTCGGTCTATTTTGCTGTTTCGCAAATATTTCCATTTGCGTCAATTAACGTGATAATAATTTCTATATTAAAATAATCCATGAGATACAACACCCTTTCATTATGGATGGTAGGTGGTTTGATGACCTTTTCCGCCTGCCATACCGAGACAGAAAAAGAGGAAGAAACAACCTTTTCCGTAACCTCCCCGGTGATTAAGGACACAACGATTACCAAGCAATATGTCAGTCAGATACGTGCTATCCGACATATTGAGATACGTTCGCAGGAACGCGGATTTTTAGAACATATCTATGTTGATGAAGGACAGTATGTTCATAAAGGACAGTTGTTGTTCCAGATTATGCCAAAGATATATCAAGCCGAATACCTTAAGGCAGAGGCCGAAGTGGAGGCCGCTATGCTAGAAGTACGTAACGCCGAAACGCTATCTGAAAAAAATATCATCGCGCCAAACGAACTGGCGCTCACAAAAGCAAAACTCAAACGGGCAGAAGCAGAAATGGAACTGGCGAAGACACATTTGCAGTTTACTAAAATTGTAGCACCTTACGACGGCTATGTCGATCATCTGGAACTCAAACTTGGAAGTCTGGTGGATGAGGGGGAATTGCTGACCTCATTGTCCGACAACAAGCAAATGTGGGTGTATTTCAACGTGACGGAAAGCGAATATCTCGATTTTAAGTCGCATGAAGATGAACAAGATATGAACAATGTGAAGCTGTTGTTGGCCAATCATGAAACCTTTTCAGAAATCGGGAAAGTGGAAGCTATCGAAGCGGATTTCAATAACGAAACAGGAAACATCGCCTTCCGGGCAACTTTTGCGAATCCTGCTAATTTGCTCCGAAATGGTCAGACCGGAACGGTATTGATGCCAATACCCATCCATCACGGTGTGATTATCCCTCAAAAAGCGACTTTCGAAATTATGGATAAAAAATACGTCTACATTGTCGATGGGAACGGTACGGTGAAGTTAACACCTATTACGGTTAAGGCCCAGCTTCCGGATCTCTATATTCTGGAAAATGGTTTGGTGGGGACAGAAAAAATATTGCTGGAGGGCATACGGAAAGTCCAAGATGGTGATAAGATCAAAACCCGCTATGAAGAGCCCAATAAAGTATTAAGTGCGCTAACCTTACCTAGCGAATAAGGAGCAAATTGTGTAACGTTTAAAAACAACATTATGTTTGAAAATTTTTTAAGACGCCCTGTTTTAGCTATCGTCATGTCCATTGCCGTTGTGCTGATGGGATTGTTAGCCATAAACAGCTTGCCGATATCTCAATTCCCGGATATCGCTCCACCGGTAGTCGTTGTTAATATTGCCTATCCGGGCGCGAGTGCCAATGTCCTTACCGAATCTGTATTGATTCCGATGGAAAAAGCGATTAACGGAACGCCTGGCATGAAGTATATGACCTCGGATGCGACAAGTGCCGGTGAAGCGGCTATTATGGTGTATTTTAATCTGGGGACAGACCCTAGTCTCGCCATGGTCAATGTTAAAACACGTATAGAACAGGTTACGAACAATCTTCCCGAACTCGTACAGCGTGAAGGATTGGTGGTGAGTTATACTTCGCCGAATATGTTGATGTATGTTAATGTGTTCAGTAAAGATCCTAATGCTGATCAGAAGTTCCTCTATAACTTCGCCAATGTCAATATCATCAATGAAATCAGCCGTTTGGATGGTGTCGGTAGTGCCAAGATCTTAGGTAGCCGTACGTATGCGATGCGGGTATGGCTAAATACGGATCGTATGCGTGCATACAACGTATCGACCGAAGAAGTGATGGAAGCTATGGCTAAGCAAAGCATTATCGGAACTCCGGGCCGGTTGGGACAAAGTACCGGTAAGCGTTCGCAGGCCTTAGAGTATGTGCTGACCTATCAGGGACGTTATAATAAACCGGAACAATATGAGAATATTATCATCCGTGCTAATCCGGAAGGTGAGAGTATTAAGCTGAAGAATGTCGCCGAGGTTGAACTCGGAAGTGAGTTCTATGATATTTATTCGAATTTAGATGGGCTTCCATCCGCGTCCATCACGCTAAAACAGACCTACGGAAGTAATGCCAACGAGGTAATCAAAGAAGTCAAAAATAAACTTGAAGAAATCAAAACTTCTTCTTTCCCTCCGGGTATGGACTATAAAATTACATACGACGTATCCAACTTCTTGGATGCTTCTATTGATAAAGTTATTCATACCTTGGTAGAGGCCTTTGTTCTGGTTGCATTAGTGGTGTTTATTTTTTTGGGCGACTGGCGGTCTACCTTGATTCCGATTATCGCTGTGCCCGTGTCTTTGATTGGTGCATTTTTCTGTATGCAGGCATTTGGGCTGACGATAAACTTGATTACGCTATTTGCACTGGTACTTGCGATCGGTATTGTGGTCGATAATGCCATTGTGGTTGTCGAGGCCGTGCATACCAAGATGCATGAGAAGCACATGCACGCCTATCCGGCAACGATGGAAGTAGTCAAAGAAATCAGCGGTGCTATTATCGCCATCACGTTGATGATGACGGCCGTGTTTGTACCTGTAGCATTTATGACCGGTCCGGTCGGTGTGTTTTTTAGGCAGTTTTCCATTACGATGGCCAGCTCGATTGTCATTTCCGGTTTTGTTGCGTTGACGTTGACGCCGGTACTTTGTGCCATGTTGCTCAAAAATCAACACGGCAAACCGAATAAAAGAAGCCTCATGGATAAGTTGTTGGACGGCTTTAACAAACGTTTTGAGCGGACGACGACACGTTATGCCTTATTGATGAAACGCATTGTCAACCGTCGCGGAATCACTTTCCTCTTATTTGCCGTGTTTGCTGTTGCGATATGGATAACGAGCGGAACATTGCCCTCCGGATTTATTCCTAATGAAGATCAGGGGATAATATATGCAATCGTACAGATGCCGCCTGGATCTACATTGGAGCGTACAAATGAAGCTACGGCACATCTTCAAAAGATTGCGGAACATATCGATGATGTCGCATCAGTAACCGCTTTGGCGGGATATGAAGTGCTGACCGAAGGTCGTGGTTCCAATGCAGGAACGTGTCTGATCGAGTTAAAAGGCTGGTCAGAAAGAAAACATACGGCACCAGAGATTGTAGAGGAACTGGAACACCATACCAAGGAAATAACAGGTGCTACTATCGAATTCTTTGGTCCGCCTGCGGTACCGGGTTACGGTGCTGCCGGAGGTTTTTCGATGCGTCTGCTTGATAAGACAAATTCCGACAACTACAAGGAATTGGAACAAATCAATGATGAGTTTATGCACGCACTCGAGCAACGTAAGGAACTTACAGGTTTATTTACGTTCTTTAGTGCCAACTATCCGCAATACGAACTAGAGATCGATAACGAAGCCGCTATGCAAAAAGGGGTCGATATTGAGACTGCAATGAATAATCTGTCGATCTTGATAGGAAGTACATACGAACAAGGATTTATACGGTTCGGTACTTTCTATAAAGTATATGTGCAGGCAGCTCCTGAACACCGTGCATTGCCGGATGATGTTATGAAGCTATATGTGAAGAATAACCGGGATGAGATGGTGCCTTATTCGGCGTTCATGAAAATGAACAAGACGCACGGATTGAACGAAATCACCCGCTACAATATGTATCCATCAGCTTCCATTAAAGGAGAACCGGCGGCAGGTTATAGTACGGGCGAGGCCATTAAAGCCATACAGGAAGTGGCTGCGCAAACGCTTCCGCGCGGATATGACATCGGATGGGAGGGACTGACCAAGGATGAGGCTGCCCGTGGAAATGAAGCGATCTATATCTTCGGTGTCGTCTTGGTTTTCGTCTATTTGGTATTGGCCGCGCAATATGAAAGTTTCCTTATCCCATTTGCCGTTGTGCTTTCACTGCCTGCAGGCGTCTTTGGAACTTTTTTTCTGTTAAAATTAATGGGCTTATCCAATGATGTTTACGCACAGGTGGGACTGGTTATGCTTGTCGGGCTTTTAGGTAAAAACGCCGTGTTGATTGTCGAATTTGCAATGCAGAAAAATGCACAGGGCTTATCGGTATATAAATCCGCAATCCACGGTGCACGGGCACGTTTCCGCCATATTCTGATGACTTCTTTTGCTTTTATTGCAGGGATGATTCCGATGTTGTTTGCACATGGTCCTGGTGCCATCGGTAATAAGACGATTGGCGCTGCCTCTGCGGGAGGAATGTTATTAGGGACGCTGTTCGGAGTCATCATCGTACCGGGGCTTTACTTCCTTTTCGGCAGCATGGCAAATAAACGCAAATTGATTAAGCACGAAGAAAAAATGCCCTTATCGGAGCGAATAGAGAATTAGAATTATACGAAAATGAAAAGAAAACATAAAATATATACTCTCTTATTGTCGGTGTCTGTCATGGTCGAAGGGTGTCATGTCCCGAAGATAGTTTCTCAGGAAGTCAAAGCTGATCTTCCAGAGGAATATAGGGGAGATGGTACTGCCGACACGACAAACTTGGCCAACATCGATTGGAAGAGTTACTTTAATGACCCTTATTTAGGAAATATTATCGATACGGCGTTGCAGCATAATCAAGAACTGCTCATCACGATGCAGGAGATTGAAATATCGGCCAATGAGGTTTCGGCGCGTAAGGGTGAATATCTTCCTTCGGTAGGTGTTAAGGTCGGTGCAGGTGCAGAAAAACGTAGTGAGAATACGCCATTAGGGGCAATGGAACGCCAGGTAGATATTCGGGAAGGGAAAGAAAACCCAGAACCTATGCCCGAACTGGGCGTCGCCTTGGTGGCTAATTGGGAAGTTGATATCTGGAAGAAGCTGCGGAATGCAACCAAATCGGCACAACTTCATTATCTTTCTTCGATTGAAGGCAAAAATTTCATGGTGACCAATCTTGTAGCTGAGATTGCAAGATCGTATTACGAGCTATTGACCCTAGATGAACAGGAACGGATTATTCAGCAGAATATCAAATTACAAACACAGGCATACGATATTGTAAAGGTTCAAAAGGCTGCGACACGTGTCAATGAACTGGCCGTAAAAAAGTTTGAAGCTGAACTGCTAAAGACGCAGAGTCTGCAATATGAGGTGCAGCAAAAGATTGTGGAAACAGAAAATAAATTAAACTATTTGGCAGGGGTTTATCCACGGCATATTGAAAGAAAGCAGACCGATTTTGCGACAGGATCCGGCTTGATGTCATTAGCTGCCGGTATTCCGAGCCAGCTTCTTACAAATAGAGCCGATATACGGCAGGTGGAGTTGGAAATTGCTGCTGCAAACTTGGATATCAAAGTTGCCAAAGCCCATTTTTATCCTTCCATCGGTATTTCTGCTGCAGTAGGTTATCAAGCTTTTAATCCAGCTTATCTTTTGAAAACGCCGGAGTCATTGGCTTATTCCCTTTTCGGGGACTTAATGGCACCTTTAGTGAACAAAAATGCGATCAAAGCCGAGTATAAGAATGCAAATGCGAAACAGATACAAGCTGTTTATACATACGAACAGACGATACTGAATGCGTATGTTGAAGTCGCTAATCAGTTGGCAGGCTATCAGAATATCACGCAAAGTATCCATTACAAAACGAAGCAGGTGGAGGTGTTGGATCAATCGATAAACATTGCTAATGATCTCTTTAATGCAGCGCATGCCGAATATATGGAGGTGCTGATGACACAACGGGATGCTTTGGAAAGTAAAATGGATCTGGTTGAATCCCAAAGGGATCAATACATGGCTAAAGTCAATCTTTATAGAGCCTTAGGAGGTGGGTGGCATTAACCATCCACCTTGCTTTCATTTGAAAGTTTAAAGTGTGGTACGTCTTCTATAAAATAGGAGAGTACCACACTTTATTCTAAATTTATGGCTATATTACACAAACAAATAAGCAATAAATCATGGAGTATATCTTTAGGAAAGCTACCCAAACCGAAATCCCCCAGATATGGGATATTTTACAACAGGCCATTGTAAGAAGAAAGGAAGATGGCAGTACGCAATGGCAGGATGGTTACCCTAATACGGAAGTAATTACACGGGACATTGAAAAAGGAGTAGGACATGTATTGACTTTTGGTGATGTGATTGTGGGATATTGTGCCGTGCTGATTAACGATGAGCCAGCTTATGCAGAAATAGAAGGGCGATGGCTGACCGATGGTGATTTTGTGGTGTACCACCGTGTCGCAATCGCTGATGACTACTTGGGAAAAGGTCTTGCGAAGAAGATGTTACGCTTTGTTGAAGAATTTGCCAGAAATCATGGGATAGATAGTGTTCGGGCAGATACCAATCATGATAATTTTGCTATGCTAAGTATTTTTGAGCGATTAGGTTATGTTTATTGCGGTGAGGTATATTTCCGGGGTAGCGCACGAAGAGCGTATGAAAAGGTGTTGACATAGGCAAATGTTCGGTTTGTTTTAAGGGAATTTTTCCTTAAAACAAACCGAACATTTCAGCCTCTATTTTTTCAATGATTTTACCCAAATCTTCTGGATTATTGGCGAAATCCAAATTGTCTTTATCTAATATTAAGAGCTTGCCTTCTTTGTAATTGCCAATCCATTTTTCGTATTTCTCGTTCAATTTTGATAAATAGTCCAAACGTATAGCCGACTCGTAGTCCCGACCGCGTTTTTGAATATTGTTAACCAAAGTAGGGACGGACGCACGAAGGTAGATCAGCAGGTCTGGTGGTTTGATATAGTGTACGATGCTTTGGAAGATGTTGCTATAATTCTCAAAGTCCCGAGCACTCATTAGCCCCATGTCGTAAAGGTTTTCTGCAAAGATGTAAGCATCTTCATAGATCGTACGATCCTGGATCATATTGATACCGCGGTTCTGCAAATCAACGATATGTCTGAAACGACTATTTAAGAAGAATATCTGGAGGTTGAATGCCCAGCGTTTCATATCGCTGTAGAAATCTTCCAAATAGGGATTGTTTTCGACCGCCTCGTACTGTGGCTCGAAATTCAAATGGCGGGCAAGCCTTTCCGTAAGGGTCGTTTTCCCTGCTCCAATATTACCTACAACGGCTATATGCATAATTAAGTAAAAAGTTAAAAAAGAGTAAAGAGCCAAGAAGAAAAAGCAAAGATTGAAGAATGGGAACTTTTTACCTGTATACAGGCTGGAAATTCTACATTTTCAAATCTTCAAATTCTCCCATGCTCAAATTAATATAGTCTTCTGATACCAATAATTTCGCGTACTTCACGAATGGTTTTCTGTGCACTGGCACCTGCTTTTTCAGCTCCTAAACGAATGACTTTCTTGATATATTCCTCGTCCGCAGAGATTTCCTGTATGCGCGAACGAACAGGTTCTGTAGCTGTGATCATGTCTTCTGCCAATTGCTTTTTCATGTCGCCATAGCGGATTTCACAGCGATTGTATAAATCGTCAAAATGCTGAACAGTATCTGGTGTGGATACTACTTTCATTAAGTCGAAGAGGTTCTGTATCGTTTCCGGTTTTGTCTGATTCATTTCTGTAGGCCCTGAATCTGAAACAGCACGCATCACTTTTTTACGTATCACTTCCGGTGAATCGCTCAGATAGACACAGCTTGCTTCCCCATTCGATTTTCCCATCTTTCCGTTGCCATCCAAGCCCGGGATTTTGACTAATTTATCGCTATATGAAAATGCAAATGCTTCCTTGAAATATTCTACATCGTACAGGCGATTAAAACGATTGCCGAAAGTACGGGTCATTTCCAAATGTTGTTCCTGGTCTTTACCTACCGGCACCTTTGTTCCATGATGGATAAGGATATCACAGGCCATAAGTACAGGATAAGTCAATAAGCCGGCGTTTACATTGTCTGGATTAGCACGTACCTTGTCTTTAAAAGCTGTAGCACGTTCCAACTCGCCCAAATAGGCATTCATATTCATGTAAAGATACAATTCAGCTACTTCCGGAACATCCGATTGTACATAAATGGTCGACTTTTCAGGGTCGATTCCTGCGGCTAAATATTCCACAACCACTTCCCGAACTGTGCGGCTTAAATCGCCGGGAGTAGGGTGGGTGGTCAGTGAATGTAAGTCAGCTATAAAAAAGAAGCAGTTGTAATCATCTTGCATTTTCACAAAATTGCTCAACGCTCCGTAATAGTTTCCTAAGTGTAATTTTCCGGTACTTCTGATACCGCTAACAACAGTCTCCATATTGTCGCGAATTTACGATTAATTGGGCATTAAATGAAACAATTCTCCCAGAGAATGACTATAAGCCTTTTGCCTCATTCCAGTACACATCCATTTCTTCCAAGCTCATGTCTTTCAGCTCTTGTCCGTTTTCCTGTGCTCTTTTTTCTAAATGGTTGAACCGGAATATAAATTTCTTATTGGTTCGTTCCAATGCATTCTCGGGGTTAATGCCGATATGACGGGCATAGTTAATGAGTGAAAACAATAAATCACCAAATTCGGCTTCTGCTTTCTCCTTATTGATTTCCTGTGCTGAGCCAATATTAAATTCATCTTTGAATTCTTGAAGTTCCTCTTCGACCTTTTCCCAAACTTGGTTTTTATCGGACCAATCAAATCCTACTCCACGTACTTTATCCTGTATGCGGTAGGCTTTCACTAAAGCGGGCAATCCTTTTGGAACTCCTGAGAGAACCGATTTATTGCCTTCCTTTAATTTGATCTGTTCCCAGTTGCGTTTTACGTCCTCTTCATTGTTGACCTCAGTATCGCTATAGATGTGGGGATGGCGCGCTATAAGCTTATCGCATACAGCATTGAGGCTATCCACTAAGGTGAACTCTCCCTGCTCATTGGCTATTTTTGCATAAAACACCAAATGCATCATGACATCACCAAGCTCTTTTTTAATTTCGGCATAATCTTTATCCAAGATGGCATCTGTTAATTCGTACATCTCTTCAATGGTCAGATGCCGAAGTGATTCCATTGTCTGTTTTCTGTCCCAAGGACATTCTACGCGGAGCGTATCCAAAATGGTTGTCAAACGCTCAAATGCCAATCCTACGGTATGCTGTGCTTCTGGTGCTATATGTGCCATGTGTTGTTTCCTGTTATTAATTTTGGTGGTAAAATTACGCATTTATGAATTGATAAAAACCGTAAGGGCTAAATGATTGTTTTAAAGTTGAAGATAGCAAAAGAAGACTTCGGAAGTCTCATGTCACTTCGTAACGTTAAAATAAAGCTTACAGTAATCGGCTGTAGGCAATAAGTTCTAAATAAACTATACAGATGCTTACGGTTTATAGCTTACAGCCACAAACTTTAAAATAAAAACCTATAAGGTTTGGTTATATATCCATGAGAAAAACGGGGGCTCACGAACACCTCCGTATCTTGAAAAACCTTATAGGTTGAAATAGAAAACTTTAAAATAAATAATTATGGAACAGACAAGGCATAACTACGAAACAGCGGATGTGGCTTTAGCCAAATTACAAGAAATGGGGTATACCATTGACTTTAATGTGGAATTTGATGAAATCTCACAAGATGCCGATGATTATACCATAGACTATCTATACCGCTATGAAGGAGAATCCAATCCAGATGATGAGTCTACTGTGTATGGAATATCCAATAGTCAAAATGGACGAAAAGGTGTATTTGTGGCAGGTAACCTTTCTTTAATCGAGGGGAAAAAACGAGATATTATTCTTAATTTAGAAATTAAATATAAGAATAGAGTACATGACAAAACTCAATAATTAACAAAAAAGCGTCATTGCGAGGAAGCATGACAAAGCAATCTGCTTTTTTGATGTCATTAGATTGCTTCGTATTCTCGCAATGACGAGGACATTTTTGTCATGTACTAAAGTATAATAAGAATAATAATGTCTAAAACACTTTTTATGGTATTGATGGGTTGTAAACCATCAGGGCGACACACAGAACAGCATGATATTTTCTTTGGCGTTGCAGACTCAATAAATGGATTGGTTCCAGCGATGAAATCGTCCTGGCCAGATGCTGGGAAGATGCATGTGGATGTATGGCGTCCAGTAACCCGAGTCGACGGATATAGGGTTGAGGTGTGCCCTCGTGCTGAAATCGGGGAGGAGTCTGGTGAGCTGAAATTATTTTTTGTGAATTTAGGGGGCTATAAGGATAACGATTTTGAAGAATATCATTATAAACAACTGATTGTTGCTAAAGATATAGATGAAGCCTCCCGAAATGCAAAACAAAGCCCATTTTACCACCAACATATTTCACCGCACATCGATGATAAATACGGTATAGATGTGGATGATGTATATCCGGTTGAAGACATCATGGACGAAAGCTCCCGTCAACAATTCGGTATTGTATTGACCGCGGCCGCGGATGGAAATACCGTGGAAGATAAGCTTCATATAGGCTATCTTAAATTTTCGGATTTAGAGAAAATTTAATTTATAGCTTTCCTTCTGCATTACGTTAAAATGCCTTATTTTAGCGTAATGCAGCTTATTGTATACCTAAGAACAAATTTTGGACTCTCCAATGAGGTGCTTCAGCAGATAGATGAAGCAAGTACAACCAAGGTATATCCTAAAAAGGAAATCATTCTACAACCGGGCCACTATTCCAAAAATGTTTATTTCGTGCAAGAAGGATTGGTACGCATGTTCTACCCCAAAGGAGGAAAGCATATCACACATTATTTTTTTCCGGAGATGACATTTGCCGGAGCGACCGATAGCATGTTTTACGATAAGCAATCCATATATGGTATAGAAGCGGTGGAAACCTCTACCGTAACACGTATCCCGCTTTCTGTAATCATGAAACTGGCTGAGGATACCATCGCTGTTAATCAATTAATACAAACTATTCTAGTGGAAGCATTGATGGGTTTTTCATCACGCTTGCAAAGTCTACAATTTGAAACAGCGCAAGAGCGCTACCAAAATTTATTAACACAGCATCCCGGTATCCTGTTGCGAGCACCATTAGGGGACATCGCGTCCTATTTGGGTATATCACAACAGACACTGAGCGTTATTCGTGCTCAGCGATAGTGCTTTTTTAAGATATCTGAAAAAAATTAAACATTCTTTTACCGATTTTTGTTTCACAATAAATAACTGACATGATGAACAAAAGATGGAGTTATGCAATGCTGGGGATTTTCTGCTTATTTGCAGGAGAAAATCTCTATGCACAAACAATTATTGAACCTCAGCTCAAAACCGTTATTCAGAATGCGTTCCAAGCTAATAAAGATTTGAAAGTCAAATCCATGGATGCCAACAAAACCTTGTTGGAAGCTGATGAAGTCAGAGCAAAAAAGCTTCCGCATGTGGCGGCTACCGGTTTATATGGGTATACACACAATAATGGAAGTCTGGATTTGCCGACACTCAATCTGCCAGCACTGAATCTAGGATTATTTGAAGGAGCCACGGATTTTACCATGACTTCTCAAATAGCCTATGCCGGTATTTCCGTAAGGCAGGTGATTTTTTCGGGTTTACAAATCCCCAATGGACAGCGTGCTTTGCAGGAAAAATCAAAAGCACAAGGCTACCTCATGGATGCGAGCCGTGAAAGTATAGCAAAAGATATTTTAGCTTCTTTCGACCAATTGATGCTATTGGATGAAGTCGAAAAACTGATTGTTGACTCTGAAAAACGGTTGAAGAAGGAACAGGAAAAGGTAAACAAAGCTATTGCCAATGGTTTAGCTATTCCTTACGATCGTGATAAATTAAAATTAGCCTTGCTCGAATTGGAAGAGAAAAAAGTTGAACTCACCGGAAATAGAGAGCTGCTACAAAAAAAGATACAGCAGGAAGCTGGTCTGGCTGTAGCGGATATTCAAGCTATCGTTTATCAGCTTTCTCCTATTATGCTGGAAGAGATGCCCACGGATGTACAGGAGCGCTCCGAACTGAAAGCGTTGGACGCCTCGGCAAAGGCCATGGAATATCTATATAAGAAAGAGAAAGGAGCAGGTTTACCTACTGTGTTTGCTTTTGGTTCCGCAAACTATCTAAATATTTTCGATAGTAACATTAAAATTAAGGATAAACCTGTTGTCGGAGATATCAACCTATCTACCAATCATCTGAAAGGCCGGCCAAACCTTATGGTAGGTTTAGGTGTGAAATGGGATATCTTTACAGGAGGAGAGCATAAATCGAAAATCAAACAGGTTCAACTGGATCAGGCGATTAATGAAACAAAACGTGCGGATGCGGAAGAGAAGTTAACGCTTCTGCTTGATAAGAATAAATTGTCATATAATACCAGTAACCAAAAGTTGCGTGTAGGAGAACAGCAAGTTAAGGTCGCAGAAAACAACCTAAAAATGGCTTCCCGACAATATGAAGCCGAACTGATTGACGTGACGGAATTGTTGGCTACAGAAAATGACTGGTATAAGGTCAACTTGGCATATTATAGTAGTGTTTTACAACAGCGTTTATCTGCAGTGGAGCTGTTACATAGTTCAGGTAAATTGTTGGATACCATATTAGAATAATACATCATGAAAAGAATATACATCATCCCGCTTATTTTTACATTTTTTGCTTGTCAGCAGGACAAGAAAGAGAAGACATTGGACGGTAAGGTCGAACGCGAGCAAATTACCGTAGTGACCAAAGTGCCTGGAAAGGTAGAGAAAATTTTGGTCTCTGAAGGCGATTTTGTCCACGCAGGTGATACCTTAGCTATTTTAGATATTCCCGAGGTGGATGCGAAAACAGAACAGGCCAAAGGCGCTTTGCAGTCGGCTGATGCCCAATATAATATGGCCGTTAAAGGAGCAACTGCTGGGCAGTTGACCCAATTGCAAGCTAAAGTAGATGGATTGACAGAGCAATATAATTTTGCCAAAAAATCCATTGAGCGATTGGATAATCTTTTAAAGGACAGTTTGGTGTCACAACAGAAATACGACGAGACCTACGCGAAGTACCAAGGTGCTAAGAATCAATATCTAGCTGCTCAAGCGGAGCTTGCCGAAGCAAAAGAAGGAGCTAGACGCGAGCAACAGATGATGGCTCTGGGGCAGAAAGAGCGGGCAAAAGGAGCGGTGTCCGAAGTGGAGGTTGCGGCACGGGAGAAATACCTTATTGCACCGCAGGATATGAGCGTGGAGACTATTAATCTTAAAGTGGGAGAGTTGGCCATGGCGGGGTATCCTATTGTCAATGGCTATATCCATAATTCGGTCTATTTCAGATTCACACTAGCAGAAGACCATATTGCAAAGGTGCAGAAAGGCAAAGAGGTAACGGTAAAAGTCCCTTATCAGAATAATAAGGAAATCAAAGGTAAAGTGGTTGCTATAAAGGCCTTGAATGCTTACGCCAATATTGCAACGGCTTACCCGGATTATGATAATCAATTGGCTTTGTTTGAGGTTAAGGTCGTGCCGGAGGATTTCTCCACGACAGAGGACATTCTGACAAAGACCATGGTGACTTTACATGTAGAATAAAAGGCAAAGGTTGTGAAGAAATTTATAGCATTATTACAACGGGAATTCAAGCTGTTCTTCAACAACAGTGTATTATTAATGTTGTTTGTGGGCGCACCTATTTTATATGGCGTGTTGATAGGTCATGTTTACCAAAAGGGTAAGGTTACCGAAATGCCAATCATTGTCGTGGATGAAGACCATGGCCCTATGAGTGAGACTTTCATCAATATGCTGAATGATAATGAAAGTATTTCCATTGCGGAGATATTGCCTTCCCTCTTCAATTCTAAGGATATTGCCTTAAAGCATGAGGCAACTACGATTGTACATATACCGAAAGGTTTCTCTTCTGGCATACAGCAGAATCGACTTCCTGAGGTAACCATTTTTGTAGACGGAGCTAATACGTTGACCTCTAACACCGCCATGATGGCTGTCAATGTATGTGCGATGACCATGAAGGCAGGGGTGCAGATTCAATCACAGATGAAAAGAGGTGTGCCAGAGTATGTAGCCACCCAGCAATATGAACCTTTTAAGACTACTATTATTAAGCAGAATATAAGAAGCGGAAATTACTTGTACTTTATGCTTCCCGGAGTATTGATTACAGTACTTCAACAGGTCTTGCTGTTGGGATTGGCTCTATCATTTGCTTCAGAGTTTGAAAGCAATAGTTTCCGTGAACTGGTGCAAAAAATGCCGAATGCCTTTGGACTTATCATGGTGAAAATCTTGCCTTATATCTTGATGTCTATAGGTATATTTGTATGGTATTGGGCTTTGGGTAAATACTATCAAATGCCTTTACAGACTGACTTCTGGTGGTTTACCCTCTGTTCCTTTGTGTTTTTGCTTGCCGTATGTTTTATAGGGATTTTGGTGAGCGTCATTCTTCCTTCACAGTTGAAAGCTACAGAGATTCTGATGGTCATTGCTACACCGGCTTTTATTATCAGTGGTTTTACATGGCCATCCAGTTTGATGCCTGTTTGGGTTCAAGCTATTGCCAATGTCATTCCCTCTACGCATTACTTACGCATATTCCGCCTGATGTTTATACAGCATGCTGAGAATTACCATACATACACGGCTCTGTATTATCTGATAGGGATAGCTTTGGTTTCCTTTTTGGCAGCATGGATCGTGCTTAGTGTGAAAGTAAGAAAGGTACGGAAGGAATTGGTTTAAAAGCCGGTTATGATCTGTAAAGGAAAGATGTATAATAATCTGTTGTGTATTAGCACTTTTTTGTCATCCTGAGGCTTCGACAGGCTCAGCCTGACATTCGTCGAAGGATAGACATGTCGCTCCTCGACAAGCTCAGAGTGACAATTAGAAGACTTTTTATTTCAGAATGTGCAATAGCTTATAACAATAAACAAAAAGTGCCATTATTACGTTGTTGAAACCCCGTATAATGGCACTTTTTTAATATAAACTTGAAGAGTTACGCAATAACAAATTGTAGGTCTGCTTGGAATTTCACTTCATCACTCAGCATAACCCCGCCAGTTTCCAATACAGCATTGTACGTCAACCCAAAATCATTACGATTGATTTTTCCAGTAACTGTATAACCTGCTTTTTGGTTGCCCCAAGGGTCTTTTGCCAATCCTCCAAATTCTACATCAAAAGCAACGGAACGGGTTACGTCTTTAATTGTTAAATCACCGGTGATTTGATACTCGCCATCGCCTTTATTCTCAATAGCTGTAGCTTGAAAAGTGATGTTCGGAAAAACTGTTGTATTAAAAAAATCTTCGTTTTTAAGATGTGCGTCGCGATCTTTGTTTTTGGTATCGATGCTTTCGACCTTAATTTCAGCTAAGATTCGTGTCTGATCGGATAGTGTTGTATCCGCACTGTCTACCGTCACTTGAAAATCTTGGAACTGACCCTTCACGGTAGAAATCATCATGTGTTTTACTTTAAATTCGATTTCGCTATGCGCGTTATCTAAATTCCATGTTGCCATATTTATTTCTTTTTTGTTTTGTTCTTATGGAAACAAAAGTAGAAGAATAAATAAGGGTACGCATTGATGTATGTTAAGAAATAAAAAAAGTCAAGAATAACCTGATTTATCGGGTTGCTTCATAGAATTTCAAGAGACGTAAATAAGCGGGACATTTGGAGAGCTCCTTTTTCCAAGCCTCGGCTTCTATGAACTGAACCTTCAGAAACTGATCCACATTCTCTGTAAGAGTCTGGTCTATGCTGAGTTTGATAGGGAGTGTGTATGTTTTGCCTGTTGTTAGTAATGCTTGTTTCAATTCGTCTATCGTCATAGCTCAAAGGTAGGAAAAAAGACAGAATAATAGTGATGAAAGTGGCTTATAAGCGCTCCAAAGTAGATTTCAAAACACAATGTTAACTGACCTTTCCCTTGGATTACTTTTCATTTGTAGGAATATCTTCTCCATTTCCTTTCATACTTTTACCTGCATATTTCTCCAATATCTCTTTGGTTGCAGCCTTTAATGACCTATCCATAAATTCTGGATGAAATCCGTGCCCTATTGTTGTAAAGAATTCTACATGGTTATCAATTTTCGAATACCAAACCCTTTTTTCATGCCGTATGGTCAATGTATCTGGTCGAGTGATCTTTCTGAAGGTATGGAGTACCCCTGGATTGAGCGCGATGGTATTGGGATAGTTGTCTTTACAGTGTACAGCAATATACTGCTCATCCTGCCATAACATACATTGCTCGGCTTGCCAATCAATTATTCTAAAACATATCCCCAACCCTAGAGCTGCTGAACCGATGGCGTATACGACACTTTTTTTTCTTTTATAAAATTTGTCCTTAAAATCATTGACGATCAGTACATCATTGTTTTTTTGAGGTTGATTATTAGATTTAGCTTCTTGGTCAGTGGGATAGTCGCATAATATAGTACCTCCCTCTTCTTTTTTTGACCAATCATTTAGACGAAATGGTCTTGGTTGGAAGTCAATCAGCACTGCTAACAACTTGACTAGATTTTCATCTGTAGTTTTTGTTCTGCCGATAATAAAATACTGCAACGTTTTTAATTTTTCAGGCTCTGTCCGGTTGATTGTTCGCTCTAAATCATCAACATTCCCATTGGATACAAAGACACGTTCAAAAACTTTGGTATCATCCACATTAAGTCCCTCATTTAACCGCACCAAACAATATTTCTTGAGATTAGCTGGAGAAGGATTGCTCAACCAACTATCTAACAAATCTTGCGATTTTTTTTTCTGATACATTTTTAATACGCTATTTCTGAAAAGGTCAAATGAAGTCATGTCTCAAAATTAAATTCTACATCGATCGGAAAAATACGGAAAACCGTAATGATAATGTTGACTTGGCTGGTTTCTCGTTTGTACCATAACAGTAGAAAATTTAGAAAGGGATTAGAAAGGATAGAAAGACTGGAAAATTGCACACCTGAGCCCTCAGTCACCCCATAATTTTGCTTTCGTAATCCAATGATATCTCCATTGGCTTCGGTCAGTTAAAGATACAAAATAGATTATAAAAAGAGAAGATGTCGCGGTAGTCTTTAGCCGGTTTGGGAAGCAGTTACTGACTCCCGCGATAGACACTCACACTTCCCAAAAAATTCAGAAGGCCTTCTGAAAACAATCGTAGCAAGCCCGTACATGGAGTACGGGGACCTACCAAGTTTTTGACTTTTAAATTTTTTGAAAAATGTGGTATTTAATTTTAGCACTTTTATTTGGCCAAGGCGGTCAAGCAAATCAGTCTGGTAATAACGGTCAGCCGACTACACAAACGACTAATAATGACAATGGAGGAACAACAGGTGGTGAAACAAGCACGCCTCGCCCACCACGCCCACCAAGACCTTCGAATCCAGAAGGATAACATTCAATATGTTTTTTTAGAAAAGGCGACATGTGTCGCCTTTTTTTTAAATAAAACTTTTGTTTAGCATATTTTTCTTTACTTTGGAAAAAGTAGCCTTTATTGAAAAAGCAAATAATATATCTCCTTCTTTTTTGTTTAATTTCTTGTGTAAGGGAGAATTATAAACAAGTAATATATATAGACAATCCATATTATGATTCCGCATACTCTTATTTGGATAGGGGAATTTCAGATAGCGCATTTCTCGCTTTTAGCCAAGCAAAGGATTTATTTATTGAAGCAGGAGATAGTTTAAATACGGCAAACTGTTTAATTAACATGGCGATTACGCAAAAAGAGCAGGGAGACTATTATGGCGCACAAGAGACTTCCTTACAAGCATCAACCTATCTTGATGAGAGTAACCCTGAACATCGTATTTATCTCAGCTCTAATTATAATAATCTTGCTTCAGCAACAGATTTCTTAAAGGATTATAAAAATGCTATCTCTTTCTATAATTCTGCAATTATGTTTTCTAATGATACGATTTTAACCCATATTTATAAAAATAATATAGCAATAGCTTATCAGAATATAGGGCAATACGATAAGGCATTAGATATTCTATATGAGCTTAACATACAAACGACTAATAAAAAATCGATGGAATATGCTCGTGTATTATCTAATTTTGCTAGATTCAAGTGGCATAAAAATAAAGATTATAATCCAATCGCTGAGTTTATAGCAGCTTTAAAAATTCGTGAATATGAGAAAGACCTTTGGGGGCAGAATGCGAGTTTTTCTCATTTAGCTGATTACTATATAACGCAAAAAAAAGATTCCGCATTGTTCTACGCAGAAAGGATGTATGAGGTAGCTGAACGATTACAAAGCCCAACCGATAGGTTGAAAGCATTACATAAACTCATAGAACTTAGCCCTGAAAATTCCGCTAAAGCTTATTTTAGAATCTATCAACAACTGAGTGATAGCGTTCAACTTGCACGTGCGGCGGCCAAAAATCAATTTGCGCTTATCCGTTACGAGGTTGAAAAAAATAAGGCAGACAACCTACTGCTGCAAAAGGATAATGCAGAAAAAACATATAAACTCACACGACAGCGAGTTATAACAGGAGGTGTTACTATTCTTTTTGTTGTATTTACAGTAACTGGGACATTTTATTACAAAAAACGAAAACAGCGACTTGAACTTGAAGCAGAGAATCAAATCAAAGCCAATAAGTTAGAAACTTCTAAAAAAGTACACGACGTGGTTGCTAATGGCCTTTACCGTGTCATGAAAGAAATCGAGTATAAGCAGGTTATTGATCGAGAATATACACTTGATAAGTTGGAGGAGATGTACAACAAGTCTCGAGATATATCATATGAGAGCGAAGAAGGAGTAAAAACTGATCAACCTTACTATGAGCGCTTAAACCAGCTTCTCAAATCGTTTTCTAACGACGGTCGTGAGATCTTCATCATTGGTAATGAAGCTGAACTATGGAAGTCTATAGGCGAGCAAAGTAAAGAACATATCCGACAGGTGGTGCAAGAATTAATGGTGAATATGGATAAACACAGTCAAGCGGAGAATGTCGTTATTCGTTTTGAGAAGAAAGGCGATCACTTAAGTATAAATTACAGTGACGACGGTATTGGTATAAAAAAAGATACCCCTCACGGTAATGGATTGACAAATACGGTTTCCCGTATTAAAAGTTTAAGTGGCAAAATTATCTTTGTCGATGAAATGGTAAAGGGACTTAAAATAAAGATCACGATTCCATTTCTTTAAAAGAGGATAATGTATGTTTAAGAAAATACTCATTGCTGAAGATCACCAAAGTTCTAATATTTCAGTGCAAAAAACACTTCATGATTTAGATATCAAGAACGCAGATTATGTATATTACTGCGATCACGCTTTGACATGGCTAAAGAATGCTATTCGCGCTCAGGATCCTTATGAAGTATTGATTACGGACCTCAGTTTCGAGGAAGATAATAATACACAAATAATTTTAAACGGAACAGATCTCATCAAAGAAGCCCGAGCTATCCAACCTGATCTAAAGGTGATTGTATTTTCGGTCGAGAGTCGTTCAAGTGTTATCGATGATTTATTTAAGGTGCATGCAATTGACGGATATGTTCGCAAGGCAAGACATGATGCTGATCACCTCAAAGAAGCTTTACAAGCAGTATATAAAAATAAATATTATTTACCGGACGATATGAAACAATCGATACGGAATAAAAACGCATATGAGTTTACCACAGTAGATATTGCAATAGTGTCCTTATTGTATCAGGGCGAACTCCAAAAAAATATTCCTGAATGTCTTAAACGCCGAAATATTAAACCATCTAGCTTGAGTAGTGTAGAGAAGAGACTTAACTTGATGAAAGAGGCATTTGGATTTACCAAGAACGAACAACTTGTCGTTTATTGCAAAGAAAAAGAACTTATTTAAAAATAACCCCATGGGCTCATTTGCGCGTATAATTCTGCTTGTTTTTATCTATTGTACTCCTGTTCTTATTTTTGCCGTCTCTTGTCAAAGCCAATCCGACTATGCGACAGGAACGAAGGGAGAGGTAAATTACCTTCTCTATGAAAATGAACCCTCCCGAACCGAAAAAGAAAGACGTTGGAAAGAAGGCTTTGCCTACGTAACAAAGGTAATCGATGGCGATACGTTTTGGGTGGATAACGGTACAGAATCTTTCAAAGTACGGTTCATCGGGATTGATGCTCCGGAAATCCGGAACTCTCGTTGGAAAGAGAAAGGGTACTACGCCCAAGAAGCTAAGGAGTATGTTAGATCGCAGACCGAGCATCAATGGGTACGTTTGGAGTTTGATGTGCAAGCTATGGACAAGTATAAACGTAAACTTGCTTACATCCATTTGGAGGATGGCACATTTTTAAATGCCTCTTTGGTAGAACAAGGTTATGCGGTGGTAGACACTTATCCACCGAATGTGAAATATGTAGAACTCTTTACTGATTTGCAAAAACAGGCTCGCGAGACGCAAAAGGGGCTGTGGGAAGAATTGTCCGAATAATATTTTCAATTATTAACTATAGTTAAAGACTGCCACAACCGGCGGTCTTTTTTATTTTCTGTACAAAATCATCGTTTTACGGGAAGCCGTAAAAACAAGATGTCTTAATGGGATAACTTTGTTATACCAAGTTCCTAATAGCTAATGAATAATATGCCATAGAATGTTAGAGAGCGTTAAAGGATGTTATTAAGCTATGAAGAAATGTATGTCATACATATTCATTTTAGGAATACAGAACAAATAGAAATAGGAAAAGTAAAACTAATTATTAAAATAGGTATGTTCAATAGACCATTTTCATTTAGAGGGAGGATAAGGCGATCAGAATATGGATTTAGTTTGATGATTTATTGGTTGATTTATATTGTTATTGTTGGTATTGCCGAATCATCCAAAGCATTTGATTTTATCGCAGTAGCCTTTATACCATTGATATGGTTTTTATTGGCTCAAGGAGCAAAGAGATGCCATGATTTGGGCCATAGTGGATGGTGGCAGATCATTCCGTTTTATATTTTTTGGATGTTATTCGAAGATGGTAAAAATGGAACAAATCACTATGGTGAAATACCCAAGACTATTCAGAAGAGCCAACAAAATCGTGTTGTACCGCCTTCTTCTGAAGATAATAATCTTTATCCGCCACCCATTCCAACGATCAATAAAACTGAAGTGGAAACCTCTATACAAGATGAATATATAGGTAGTACGAGCCTAACTGCTCAAAATGTAAACTATAGTAGTATTCAGGATATTATGAGGCGACTGCGAACAATAGAACGTGTTCATAAACTCAATTATGAATATATCGGCACAACAGGGAATATCATCATTGACCATAAGGGAAGCAGCCAAAAATTGTTGGAAGATCTGGATACCATTATGCCCAATATCCAAGTTTTGGAAGTTATAAACGGAAGTATTACAGTAAATTTAAAATGAAATGGCAAAAAAAGAATTAACTATATTTTTCAGTCTCTTGGTAACTTCCTTTTGCTTTGTTTTTCTCTCTCAGTCTTGTGGAGGAGATAATTTTTCGGTTTTCAACGGGAAAATGGAAAATTTTGGAAAAAGTGACGGAAAGATAATCGCAGAAGAGTGGGAAGAACTGAAAGATGAAATAAACCTGTATAATACGGACAGAAAATTTAGTCGGTTCTTTACGCAAGGGATATTGGATGAACAAAAATTAGAACAATATATTCTAAAATCAGGATTTATAATAGAAGAAGAGAAAGCCGATAATCTGAACCGAAAGGTTGTGAATATCTATATGGAAAACTCAGGCAGTATGTTTGGGTTTGTACAAGGAAATACCGAGTTAAAAAATGCAATGACAAGAGTCATCGTAGAATTAAAATCCAACGGTTATAAAGAAGAAAATATCCATTTTTATTTTGTAAATAAAAAAATCAAACCAAGAAAAGTTGAAGGTAGTATCGAAGATTATCCTATGATTTTATCTGGGAATACTATTGGAGATCCAGATTCAGGAGATAGTAATATTAACGAAATATTCCAACAAATCTTGGGCAGGACATCTCCAGACACACTATCGGTTCTGTTTTCGGACTGTATATATTCAGTACATAAAGACAATTTATTTTCTTATTATGAACTCATAAAATATTTGGGTAATAAAAAAGCCGCAGAGATAGCCGAGGTACTAAAGTTTTGTCGAATGTCAGTAAATCAATGAGCGAAAGCAATTCCCCAGTGATTTTGTTCGAAAGATTAATGCGGTCGGTATGCATAGCCGATAATTAACAATTTGTTCGACTTATCTTTGGTAAAAGCATGGGCTATTGTTCGGAGCTTCGTTTGGATTCCTTCGGGACTTCTTCGAGTCTTGTTCGACTGGGCTTCGACAGTTGTTCGACTATTCTTCGACTCGCAGTCGAAGAATAGTCGAACAACTGTCGAAGAATTCCCGAACCTGTCTCGAACCTGTCCCGAAGCAGAGTCGAAGGCAACTCGAAGAAGACTAAGAGAATAGTCGAAGAAATGGATTGTTCAATGTTGGATATGTAAAGTATGAAAAGGCTTTCAGCCCTATAACGACACACGCCCAACCTAAGGATGGCACAAGAACGACACAAGAAACACCCAATAACGAGACAATAAATGCCTAAAGATAGACTCAGTCTGACCTTGTCTAAGACCTTTCTAAGAACTGTCTGTATAAAAGAATCGCATAGCAAAAAGCCAACAACCACCCAACGGACAGACAGATGAAATATAGTATAGGTACGGTTGTTCTACTAAAAGGGGTATTAAAGAGTTATGATAAAATGAGAGTTGCTCAAAAGGCTACTAAGCCCATGTTCCTTAGTAATACGGCAATAGAACAATAGGAGATAGTGGCTAATACTTAAAACCGGGTAGTGGAATTTGGGGTTAGAAGCTCTTCCAACCATTGTGTAATATCTTGAAAAACGATAGTTCGGTTATCTTCATTAAGAATTTCATGGCGCATGTTTGGATAAAATTTTAGCGCTATATGTTGAAATCCATTTAGCCGTAATTTTCGTACGGTTTGTTCGACACCTTTACCAAAGTTTCCGATAGGGTCTTCTGTACCGCTAAGAAAGAGTATGGGAAAAGCCTTATCGATCTCTTTTGCCCAGTTGGGTTTGGTTGCTTTTACCTGCAGTGATATTAATCCGAAAAAGGCATTATTGCTGAAATCTACGCCACATAATGGATCATCTAAGAAAGTTTTCCTGTTCGCTTTACTAATACTTAACCAATTCGTACCGTCATTGGGTTTTTCGTGATTGAATCTTTGGTTATTTATGGATGAAAAAAGCTTGTTGAGCCATTTACTTCGTTTTGTAGGGGATAACATGTTGGCGATACGTAGGATAGGAAGAAAAAGATTTGCCATAATATTTAAGTCTCTGGTACCGATTAGAATTGCTCCACTAAAAATTGCAGAACTTTCTCCTAATAATAAACGGGCAATAAATGACCCCATGGAATGCCCTATCAATATCAAAGATACATGAGGAAAACGATTACGCATAAAATAAGCCATTTGTTTGGCTTCCGAAATGAGAAGCTTTTCAGGATGCTCCTTTTGAAAGAAACCCATTTGTGCATCATTTTTTGCAGTACGTCCATGCCCTGTATGATCATAGGTTATTACGGCGTAACCTAAATCTTTTAAATAATTTGCCAAACCAGCATATCGCCCACTATGTTCCTGCATACCATGCAATAGGAGAATGGCTGCTTTTATAGGGATTTCATGCGGTTCATATACCGTATAATGGATATGTTTCGGAGGTAAGTTTGCCATAATGAAAAGATAAATGTACGAAATCAAATTATCTCTTGAATATACTATAGCCCGTCTTCACAGGGTAAACCATTATAAATTGTTTTTAATGGGATTTGTGTTGAGGTGAAATGGAGGGTTTTATTAAACAGTTTTTGTCCTCTATGTCCCCGAATGCGTTCGGGACACAGCGGAAGGGCATGGTACTTTTTCCGCAAAAGTACCCAAACCGACCGAAGGGAGCTCATGAACACCAAAAATAAACAAGAGTTCATAAACTCGTCGCGGAAAAGCTTTGACCAGAAGGATGGTGCAAAAAATAGTCTTCTACATGGTCAAAACTTTTGATGCGACATTTGGTGTTAAGGAAAAGTTAGTGCGAGTAGGTTTGAGTACATACTGCAAAGGCGCGAAAGCGCTTCTCCGTCTCATCCCAGTGGCGGACAAACAAAGGAAATACCGAGGGAATCGTGGGTAGGAAAAGGCCTGGAAACTATTGTCCGAAGCAATCTAAAAAGCTTCGGACAGTGGTTTCAGCCTTAGAGGGATTTCCTTTGTGTGCGCTGGAACCGTGCGAAAGGCCACCTCGGATGGGACGAAGACTTTTGATTACTTTTGGTCTCAAAAGTAATGCCCTGTCCCGGCGAGGGACGGAAAGGCTGTGCGATGGGAAAAAATCGACACATTGCCGAAACAAAACCTCCATATATTTTAAATATAAAAATAAGATGCGTTTGCCCTGCTTGCCCTCAGTGATGAGAATGCTATTATATGAAGACTGATCAAAGCAATTTCAACTCCTGTTTTTGCCCTGTTGCGCAGGCTTGGTATATGGCCTCCATAATTTTTACATCCTTTAGCCCCTCTATACCGTCTACAGGTATTATAGGCTGCTTACCATCGAGAATGATCGCCGCCATTTCATCCATTTGTAGTGTTTGCTGAGCCCCGTGAGGCATACGAAGTTCGTTTTTATGTGTTCGTCCTTTAATAGGGCCATATCCATTGGCAGGATGCAATTCAGCAAAGCCCTTATCGCCACTAAGAAAAAAGCGGTCAAGATGGTCTATGTTATAACTGGAAAGACAGGAAGCCACTGCACCGCTTGGGAACCCTAGCTGAAATTGTATCGTTTCATCTACACCATCTTTGAATTTGATGGTATCCGTTTTGGTTTCCTGTGCCGTAACCCATATCGGTTCTTCACCCACCATATAGCGCGCACCGTTGACTGAATAAATACCAATATCCACTAGTGAACCTCCACCTGCTAAAGCTTTGTTAAGCCGCCATTGGCTCGGGTCACCAATGCGAAAACCGGATAATCCCTGAAAAAAAGTTATTTTACCCAACTCACCCTTATCCCGCATCTGTATGATCTCTAGTGTATTCGGTTCAAAATGCATGCGGTATCCTACCAATAATTTTACACCAGCCTGCGCACAAGCATCGATCATTTCCTGACCCTCTTTCACATCGAGAGCCATTGGTTTTTCACAGATTACATGTTTCCCTGCCTTAGCCGCTCTTATGGTATGTTCGTGGTGCAGAGCGTTCGGCGTGATGACATAAACGACGTCGATATTCGAATTGTCACGTATACTATCAAAGTTTTCATAGCTGTATCGGCTATCTTCCGGCACTTGATATTTCTCGCCCCACTGTTGTAGTTTGGCTGGTGTACCGCTAATCAATCCCGTTATCTTAGCACGCTTGCAGGATTGCATGGCTTCAGCGACCCGCGACGCGTAATCTCCGAGCCCCATAAGTGCAACTCGTAGTGTAGGACCTTGTTGATTGGCAGTAAGTACGCTTGTTTTGCCAGATGCTACTGACGAATACAAAAAAGGGATAGTAACTGAGGAGGCTAGCAACCTTTGTAGGAAATATCGACGTGAGTTTGTAGTCATAACGATGTTTTTTATTTAAAAGAACAAAAATTAGGGCATTTCGGTTTTTAGCTATTCTCCACATATTCAGTAAAAAAATAGCAGAAGTAAAAACACATCCAAAAAATCTTTGTTTGTAAGATTATGATATTGAACTCTTCTCGGATTCCCGTGCGTTACATGCTTAGTAAAGTAAAGCGGGAAGTAATTTTAGTTGCCATCGTAGGTCTTATTTTTAATGCCTTTACCTATTTTTTGGGTGATCGGCTACCGGATATGCCTTTAGGTGTACCTGCATTTTTGGGTACAGCTATATCCGTATTACTATCTTTTAAAATGAGCCAGTCGTATGAACGCTGGTGGGAAGCACGAAAAATCTGGGGTGCTATTGTCAATGATTCCCGTTCGCTTGTTATACAGCTCCAAAGTTACCTCGATGCGGGATATACTGACACTATCCGATATGTTGCTTATAAACAGATTGCGTGGTGCTATGCACTTGGCGATTCTCTACGGGGACTGAATCCACTCGCAAGACAACTTGATTTCACGTCCGAGGAACTCAAGAATCTCAGCCTTCATAAGAATGTACCGTTGGCCATTACCCAAATGCAGT
This sequence comes from Sphingobacterium wenxiniae, assembly GCF_900116225.1. Lineage (GTDB taxonomy): Bacteria > Bacteroidota > Bacteroidia > Sphingobacteriales > Sphingobacteriaceae > Sphingobacterium > Sphingobacterium wenxiniae. Next base: position 36,845 of record NZ_FOZZ01000001.1, on the reverse strand, counting down.
CACAAAGGATCAATAAAGTGACGACTGAACAACCCATTCCGGAATTTTATCGTGTGCAATTGGATCAGACGCTGGTACGTCTTGTGGACTCCATGGGTAAAGCGGAACGTATAAACACCACCGTGTTCCCTGTAACATATCGTCTTTTTCTACACTTTGCAATCTATCTCTTCCTGATTACTTTGTCGATTGCTATACAGGATGTGCATGCTGTTTTCGAAATCCCGCTACTGGTACTTATCGCAGCCTTATTTTTTCTTGCTGATAAAACAGCTTATAACCTGCAAGACCCCTTTCGTAATCGTCCCAGTGATACACCTGTCACAGCTATAGCCCGTAATATTGAGATTAACATCAAACAATTGCTTGGCGAAGAAGAACTACCGGAACCGTTAAAGCCTAAGACTTTCTTTATTCTGTAGTTTAAAATTAGGTTTTAATTAATAATTCCATTTTGGCATAGATGTTGTTTATACTATTGTACATTCATAATTAGGTTTATAATTGGTTAGTTTTGATAAGACTTAAGTCTCCCCGGCTTAAGTCTTATTTGTTTATATTATTTTAAAGTTTTCTATTTAAACCTATAAGGTTTTCCTGATATGGAGGTGTTCGTGAGACCCTATTTTTCTCATGGATATATAAAAACCTTATAGGTTTTTAAAATAAAGGTTGTGGCTGTAAGCTATAAACCGTAGGCATCTGTATAATTATTTAAAGCTTAATGCCTACAGCCTATTGCTGTAAGCTTTACTTCAGCAACATAGCCTCTTTGTGTTGGAGCACCTGTTGGTAGGTAGGGCCTCCTTCTTGTAAGAGGGCTACATGGTGCGGAGGAGGTACCAAAATCTTATAGTTTTTTCCTTTTACCTCAATAAAGAATAAGGCTCCGTGTTCTTGCTGTTTATCGTCAATAAGTAAAGTATGCTTGGTAACTTTTTCAGTTCCAAGTTTGGCCTCCTGTACCAATTTAATGATCTGTTGCATCTTGATTAATTAAATTGCCCTTCGTTGAATACAATGGTTGCTGTATTGGTGTGTATTCTTAGACTACTGCTGATACTTGAGCGAAACAGGGAGTCCAAAAGATTGCGGTTCCGCCGAATCACACAAAGTAAGTCAACCCGATGTTCGGAAAGGTACTTGTTGAGTGTTTTGGCTACTGATTCTTCTAGATCAAGGAAAATGAATTCTAGATTTTCTTCACGATAGTTTTTACGCCATTTTTCTGCTATACCGATTACATCTGCGCTATTATCCTTGACCACGTGGATACATTTCACCTTAACACCAAATTTGAGTGCTATTTCCATGATTTCATGTAATGCAGCTTCGTCTTTTTCACGGAATAGGGTGGTGAAAGCTATCTCTTTAATTCCTTGGAATTTGGCTTCTTTCGGTACGGAAAGTACCGGAATCTTAACACCACGGATAACGCCCACTGTATTAGAACCGAAGAGCTTGTCGATAATACCTTCAGCTCTATTTGTACCCATAATGATTAGTTTGATGTCTTCCTTGTCAATCACTCGTTGTACATTCGAAACTACCGTTCCTTCCTGGAATAAAAAGGTCATGCCCACATCGGCTAATCCATGTTCACTTGCTAATTCACGCAATTTAGTAGAATGCCTTTTGAAGTTTTCAAACTGCTGTAATTCATAATTTTCATAAACCTCTGGGATAAGTTCCGGCTGCCCCGCATGATTGGCAGATAATACGGGTTGCATATAGGTGTTCAGGACATATAACTCGCCTTGCATCTCTTTAGCGAGGTTCAGGGCGTATAAAAAAGCATTGTTTGCGGCTTCTGAAAAATCGGTGGGGAATAATATCTTTCTCATGGCTATCGTATTTTTCTTTGAATTTACCCATAATCTGTTGCTTTTGCAAGCACTGTGACGTAAATCACTACTTAATAATATTCTTATTACACAATCGGTTGCTGTTACCTCAAGACTTGACCGAACAGGATAATATGCTAAAATTAGCTATATGAAAAAAATTGTAAACTTAAGTTATACACTTATTCTTATGGGAGGGATGCTTTGGTCTTCCTGTTCAACACCTTCGCAATTATCGAAAGGTAAACTTGTTTGGCAAGAGCATTTTAAGGAAAAGGGGAGCTTTAATCAGAAAAACTGGTCGAAAATACCTCGAGGGACATCCGATTGGAATAATTATATGAGTGATGAAGACACACTGTATGCGATGCGTGATGGTAAATTGATCCTGCGCGGCATGGCGAACACGCTCGCTCCACAGGATACCGCGCCTTTTCTTACAGGCGGAGTATATTCCAGGGACAAGGTCTTCTTTGGATTTGGGCGCTGGGAGATACGTGCCAAATTGCAGGATGCGAAAGGTGCTTGGCCGGCTTTCTGGTTATTGCCTCAGGATGGAAAATGGCCGGGAGGCGGCGAAGTGGATATCATGGAACGGTTAAATCACGATGATTTTGTATACCAGACCGTGCACAGCCATTATACCCACGTCCTTGGAATAAATGAACCTAAAAAAGGATCAACCGGAAAGATTGACCCGAACGGCTTTAACACCTACGCGGTCGAAATACATCCGGATAGCTTGGTTTTCTTTGTGAATGAGCAGAAAACCCATACGTACCCTCGAATAGAAACCGATAAAGAAGGGCAATTTCCTTTCAAAGATCATACGTTTTATCTGCTATTGGACATGCAATTGGGTGGGTCTTGGGCAGGAAAAGTGGAGGCAGAAGAATTGCCCATTGAAATGGAAATAGATTGGGTGAAATTTTATGGATTTGACCAGTATACAAAAGGAGGAAAATAATGAAATTGAAGACGTATTTTAGCTTTTTGACCTTGCCAGCAATGCTGTTCTGTGCTCAAGCACAAGATAGTGGAATAAACATTTCGAATACCATTAAGATAGACCCGACGGACAGTAAAGAAAAGATTATAGAGAAAGCTGCACATGTGGTTCCTACGGTTAATCAGTTGAAGGCTTTGCGCAATGAGTTTATTGCGTTTATCCATTTTGGCCCTAACACCTTTACCCGTATGGAATGGGGGAACGGTATGGAAGACCCTAAAATATTTGATCTTAAGGAACTTGATACAGATCAATGGTGCGAAGCATTGAAAGCTGCAGGGATGAAAATGGTTATCCTGACGGTAAAACATCACGATGGGTTCGTGCTGTGGCAGAGCCGTTACACGGACCATGGAGTCATGTCGACAGGTTTCAGGGGTGGAAAAGGTGATATCTTAAAAGACCTTTCCGCTTCTTGTCAAAAGTATGGACTCAAATTGGGGGTGTACCTATCTCCAGCGGATCTTTATCAGATTGAAAACCCGGAAGGGTTATATGGTAATTTGAGCAAATACACGAAGAGAACCATACCGAGCTTGGTAGGAGACAGACCATTTGCCAATAAGAAAACGTTCACTTTTGAGGTGGATGATTATAATGAATACTTTCTGAACCAGCTTTTTGAGATATTGACCGAGTATGGTCCGATACATGAAGTGTGGTTTGACGGTGCGCATCCTAAGCGTAAAGGAAACCAGCAATATAATTATGCGGCCTGGATGGAAGTTATCCGTATATTAGCACCTGAGGCGGTGGTTTTTGGCCGTGAAGATATACGTTGGTGCGGGAATGAGTCGGGGGCTACGCGACAAACGGAATGGAATGTATTGCCTTTTACGGATTCACTGAAGCGGATTGCTGTCGTTGATAGTGAGGAAAGTGATGATATCGGTAGTCGTAAAAACTTATATGGAGCTTCACTCTTGCATTACCAACAGGCAGAAACCAATACCTCTATACGTGAGGGATGGTTTTATCGGGACAACACCCATCAAAAGGTAAGAAGTGTGGACGATGTATTCGATATTTACGAACGGTCAGTAGGTGGAAATTCTACCTTCTTATTGAATATTCCGCCCAATAGGGAAGGCAGGTTCTCTGACGTAGATGTCAGCGTATTACAGGAGACAGGAAAGCGGATTGAAGAAACCTACGGACAGAATCTGCTAAAAGGCGCAAATACCGCAAAGGAGTTATTGGATAATAATGATGAAAGTTTTGTACTCTTAAACCAAGGAGAATCTTTAGTCATAGAAACCAAAAAACCGATAACGTTTAATAGATTGTTGCTGCAGGAGGCGGTCGCAACCCATAGTGAACGCATAGAAGCTCATGTTGTTGAGGCTTGGGTTGACGGTACTTGGAAACAGATTGCCAAAGCGACCAATATTGGTTATAAACGTATTCTTCGATTTCCTGAAGTGACGACAGATAAAATTCGATTGCGTATAACGCAGGCTCGCTTGCTATCAGCCCTCAGTACGGTATCAGCCCATTACTACCGTACAAGGCCTCCACAACTGCAGATTCAGCAAGATGTGGATGGCATGGTAACTATTGCACCATTGAAACAGGAGTTCAATTGGAAACCGCATGGTGAGAATGCTTCAGAAAACCTGAATTTGGGTTACACTGTGCATTACACGACGGATGGAACCATCCCGACAGTACAATCACCGCAATATAATGGCCCTTTTATACAAGCCCAGGCAAAAGTGAGTGCTGTTGCTGTTTTTAACGGTGAGATAGGAGCAGTATCCACCGAAACGGTTGGTATCCCTAAAAAAGACTGGAAAGCTGTGGATGCACGTGTTGGTAAAAGATATCCTGCAGAACAGGCTTTTGATGCCGATACGAAAACTTTCTTCCAAATAGCGGATAGTGAAACGCCACAAATGCTAACGATAGATTTGGGGAAAAATCATCAATTAGAGGGGATGATCTACACACCACAAACTTATTACAATGGTGGTATGATGGCAAAGGGATTCATCGAAGTTAGCAGAGATGGTAAAGTCTGGAAGAAAGCTTCTGATTTTGAGTTTGGGAATCTGGTGAATGATCCCTCAAAGAGAGAACATCGTTTCGCAAAGAAAATCGCTGCAAGGTATGTACGCATAACAGCAACGGAGGTGGCAGGGGAGAAGCCGCTATTAGCAATTGCTGAATTGGATTTGTTCTAAAAACGGAAAAAGCTTGGCGACTGCCAAGCTTTTTCCGTTTAATTATAATAGGAATTAATTCTCTACCGTAATTTTATATAAGCCCGATACCGAACCACCTGCTGTTACGTTGAACAATTCAGTCGCCTGCGTACCGTTCAGCTGATAATAACCGTTCTTGCTTCCATCTTTGGTGTTTACACGAAGTAATACTTTTCCATCGATCTCAATCGCACAGAATGCTGCGCCTGGGTTAGTCACCGCAGGGATTCCTGAAATCTTTGTACGTGCTTTGGAAGCAATGTCGATACTATAGAATTCCCAAATATCTTCAAAATTAATGTTTCCTACTCCTTCACCTCCTGGGATTAGAGCGGTGTTAGGAATAACTGTGATAATCTTTCCGTCTTTAGCAAATACCGAAACGAATTTACCACCTGTTTGAATATCATCCATATTCAGGCCCCAAGTTTTGTCAACATCTGTTTCATTGGCTTTGATACGGGAGATTTTAGATTTACCGCCAAGAGCACTTCTGCCTTGGGTAACAATGTATAAATCACCATTGGTGTCAAAATCGTACATGTGGTTGTCGTTGATATAGGCAATGGAACCTGTATCTTCGATTTTAATGGTCTTCTCGTATTTATTTGTCGCTATGTCAATAACAGCGATATACACGTCTTCATAAAAATCGTCCCAGAAACCTTTTTGTGGACCATCAGTCTTGGCATAAGTAATATTGGCATAGAGCTTACCACCTTTAACAGCAAGAAACTTTTGTCCGATAGAACGAAACTTAATATCTGCTTCGTTTTCACCACGTTCGTTAACAGCAGCTGTTAAGTCAATTTCGCCGGTTCTGCTCATGGCTGTTGGATTGAAAGTCTGGATAGCCAAAGGTTTCGCACCATCCCAATAGTAACCGGAGGTTTCATTCACAATAGCGAAGTTTCCGGAACCATTGGTCTTGTTATCTGCTGTGGCAATAAATTTATCACTACTTATTGTTCTGTCAGCATCTACTTTTAAGCGTTCAATACCTAAAGCGTTGGATTCCATACTGAACATCTTTAGCAACCAATTGCCGTAAGGACGCCAACCACCAAATCCCATACCTTGCTTACTTTGGCTACTATTGTTAACGATACTACCGGTAGGCAAGGCATCAAATGCGGTAGCGAATCCAGGTTTATTTAAGTTATTTTCGCTCATGGTGATCAATACATACTTGTCTGTCCCATGATTGCCAGGCCCCGGTGTATCATCATCCGAGCACCCTGTAAAAAGGGTTGCCATCGCCACGGCCAGTAATCCTGTTTTTAATGTTAATGATTTCATGATATTTATATTTATTTGACTATTTAAAGTTGATAACTCAATTTAAGATGAAAACTTCTGCCCGGACGTTGTACACGGTAATAATCGTACAAATCCTTGTCCAGAAGGTTACGTACTTCCGCACCTAGATGGATATGGCCAGTAGGTAATTTGTAGGTGAAGCCTGCATTCAGCAAATGCTGGTTAGGGATACGCAGGTTAGAATTGATATTCGCCTGTCCTGACAGCCCTAAGAAACCGCCCGGTTCTAATTCTTTCGGAATGGTTTCCAGATAGAATTCCCGCATGAAATTGTAATTGACGAAGGCCTTCAGATTATCATTGGTCGAGAAGACATTGTTATAATCAGATTGTATCCCGGCATTAGCAAAGAAATAAGGTGTATTGCGCAAGCGGGCATCGTTTTTCCAAAGATCTTGCGCATTGGTAATGCCGTGTAAACGTAAATTCTGCCATGTGGCATTAGCCATGGCTCTATAATGCTTCGCAAAACGGTAATTTATATCTAAATCGAAACCAAATCCTCGAACATTTTCTTGGTTTTGGTACTGTGCATTGGGCGCTTGGATAGGAACCAATAAGATCAGCCCTTTTGTATTCCGGTAGAAGGTGTTGGCTTCTACGGTCAACGACCCGGCAAAGGTCTGCTGATAACCTAAACTGGCGTTAAGGCTTTTCTCCGCTTCCAGTTCAAAGTTCGGTACCACAAAAATATTATTGCCAAAGAGTTCTTCTCTTTCCGGTAAACGATAGGTATATTCCAAAGAACCCCTTACAAAAGCCTGTGGTGTTATTCGATAGCGCAAGGCTTCCGCAATACCCCAGTAATTTCCAGATACGTTGCGTTTGTCAGCCTCGGTAATATTCGTGGAAAACCAAGTGTTTTGTATACCTGAAGCATTGTAACGGTAATACTTACCCATCAACTGGTTATGTAGCTTCTCTTCAAGCCAGTATTTATCCAAGGATACGCCGAATACCTGCTTTTGATAAGTAGATTGTAAAGAAAGTACATCAATATCTGTACCATCCAATCGAGGTCCGTATGGATCTTCACCGTCCCTTTGGGCATCGGTAAAGACATAGTTAAAATCCAATTTAGTGGTTGGGTTAATTTGATAACCGATGTTGGTTCGAAGAATCAACTGATTTTCATTGACGCGGGAGAGCGAAGGTAGACGGCTCTCACCACGTGTACTGTTTGGCGTAAATTCACCATACCAATCATACCTGCCCATCAAGGTGTCTATGCGACGGGTTTTCAGGTTATTGTATGAAGCAAATTGATCTACGGATAATTTTCCGTCCAGAAAGCTTTTCTTATAGCGCAGGCTCGGTACGACAGTTTGTTGTTTACCCATTGCTGCACCATAAGCATCGGTCATCAATGCCGGGTGCTGTTGTTCGCGTTCTAAAGCAAAGCCCGCCACACTCAGGCGCAGCTCATCCGCCCAGCTTCTGTTTTGAAGGGCAACAAATGCCTCTCCGTAAAAGTTTTCAAAGCCATTATGGAACATGCGCATGCGTTTATATTCCAGATTGGCGGTATTAGGATCGCGTACGCCAACTAAAGCCTTATAATCGTTGTCCGCATGGTTGAAGAATAACTCCGTTCCATATGCCCATTTTTGGTCGTTGCTCTCGCGTGATGCGACGACGCCTATACGATGCGTGTTAAATGAACCTATTTCATAGAAAGCGTTTAGCTGTGCACCTCTGCGTTTGGCAGGGACAAGGTTAACCGCGCCGCCTAAGGCGTCTGCACCTAAAGAAACCGGTAATACACCTTTGTACACTTCGATGCGTTCTAATACTTCTAAAGGAAGGCTGGCAATATTATAACCGTCGCCCATATAATCAATAGGAATGCCGTCTTTAAAGTACTTGATTGCTTTTCCCTGAAAACCGTTAATGGATATTTCCGGTCGACTGCCCAACCCACCATTTTGACGGATACGCACGCCGGTACTTCGGTTCATGAGGTCGGTAAGAGTAGTAGCCTGCGTGGAGACCGCGCGAGTATCGACCACAACGGCACGTATCGTCTGCTCGCGTACCTGTTGCGTCTCCGACTTGCCTGTCACACTGACTTCCTGGATTCTTTGCCCATTTGCTAATAAGCGGATTTCCAGTTTTAAATCGTCCTGTGCGGTTTTCAGAATGCTGTCCTGAAAAGTCTGATAGCCTATAGCTGATACCTGGATAGCATGTTTTCCTGCAGGAATGTTGTTGATGCTAAAAGCCCCATTGCTCAAAGACGATGTGCTTTGTGAACCGATTCTTACCGTAGCATCGGCCAAAGGCTGACCTTTTTCGGTGTAAATAGAACCATGGATACCGCCTACACTTTGCGCTTGTGCAAAGACAATGTTGAAAACTAAAAAGATAATACTGTATAATCTGTACTTCATGTACATGTTTTGCTTTAAATTTCCTGCAAATATAATGTAATTTAGATTAATTACAGATAAATGTTGCTTTTTGTTTAGAATCTATCTAAATTAGCTGCGTTTTTAATCAGCTATTGAGGCCATATTAAATTATCAATCTCAATAGATAAGCAATAAACAGAGAAGTTCATGTCAAAAGAAACGTTTACCGTAACCGTACATGTGCACAATAACAGCGAAAGCTTTATCGGTGAAACCTGTTATTTGGCAAGTAATGTGCATCGTTGGCAAGCGGACGGTTTACCAATAGGGGCAATTCCTACAGTAGGCGAAAATTTGCAGGTTACGTTAAATAATATTCCTGCAGGGGAGTTGGAGCTCAAATTAACACGTGGAAGTTGGGAGACCCTGCATTGTGGCCAGGACGGTCATTTGTTGCCTGCTCATGAAATAACCGTACAGCAGGATAGCGAAGTACATATGCATATCGATGCATGGCGCGATGAATTTTCAGCATCTACGGCAAGTCCACAGGTAAGCGTACTGGATGAGCGTTTTTATTTTCCGCGTTTGAATGTGTACCGGAAAATATGGTTGTACCTTCCGCAGGATTATTACACTTCAGGAAAACGTTATCCTGTCCTTTATATGCATGACGGACAGCATCTTTTTGACGAAGCTTTTGCCGTAGGGAGGTCCGGGCCGGTAGAATGGATGGTAGACGAGACTATTGATAGTTCCGCGCAGGCTTGTATCGTTATAGGGATTGAACATCCTACTGAATTTTCAGAGCGGGAAAAGCAATATATCGTACATCCGTATAAGGGTATAGAACAGTCATTAGGTTGGTCGTATCTACAGGATATTGTGGAAGTTGTTAAGGCCTATGTCGATAATAACTTTAGGACTCTTCAAGATCGAGAGCACACTGGAATGGTCGGTAGCTCATTGGGCGGTCTTTTAAGTTTATACGCCGGACTACAATACCCGGAGCACTTTGGTGTCTTAGGCGTGTTTTCGCCGTCGATCTGGGTCGGTAAGGACGAATTGCATCATTTCTTTGCACAGGCTGTGGAGAGGCATAGTCACTTGCTGAAACAACAACGATATTATTTCTATGCCGGAGAGAAGGAAATCAAACGGATGGGACAGGGCGAATATGCAAGTCTGTCAAAGGATATGCAGGAATTTATTCAATTCGCCGATTCAGCTGTTGCCTTGGATAAGGCTGTCGATATAGACCCGAAAGGAAAACACGGAGCATTTTACTGGCAGGGTGCTTTTAGGCGTTTTTACGCAGGATTACCCAAAGAATTTTTTAATTAATTATTTATATACACTTTAATACTTAACAACTATAGTTTATGATGACAACGAATAATTTTGCAGCAAAAAAGAGCAAATTCGCCTGGTTGCTTGCAGCGACCGGATTAGCGGTTATAGCAACGGTAAATGTTAACGCACAGACTGTGGATAAATCTTCACGTGCCGGCACTGGTGTGTACGAAGCAGTAATTAATCCGAACGACGGCCTTTTATATGTTACAGGTGCAGGTTCCAGAACAAATCCGGGCGGCGCTTTGTATAAAGTTGACCCGTCAAGCTTAGCGATTGTGGACAGCATCAGCCTGAAAGATAATCCACCATTCGGTATCGGTATCAATACCAAAACGCAGATAGCCTATACTACGAATACCCGTACCAATTCCGTAAGTGCAGTTGACCTGAAGACAGGTAAATTGTTAGCGACAGTCAACCACGGCGGTGAAAAATCGCACACACGCGAAGTGTTGGTTGATGAGGATAATAACCTGGTATATGTCAGTGATGTAGGTGATCCAAGCTCAATTTGGGTAATAGATGGTAAAACGAATACTTTCTCGCACTTGATTCCAAATACAGGAAAGACCACTACAGGTATGGCTTTCGTAGATTCAAAAGATAAAATCTATGTAACCAATATGGGTGAAAACGCGGTTGCAGTTATCAATACGAAGACAAAAGCGATCGAAAAATCGTTTCCTTCGGGCGGTGAAGCACCGGTGAATATTGTGAGTGATGGCAAGCGTCTGTTTGTAACCAACCAGAAATCAGGTACAGTAACTGTGCTGGATACAGAAGGTACAGTCTTGAAAAGCATTGAAACAGGTGCCGGTGCTATTGGTATAGCTTACGATCCTGTGAAAAACCGTCTTTATTCGGCGAACCGTCAAACTGGTACAACTACCGTTATTGATGCCAATACGTATGCTGTATTAGCCGATCTGCCTACAGGTTCGCACCCGAACCACGTGAAAGTGGATGCTAAAGGTGCTGCGTATGTCATCAATAAGACGAAAGGTGGACGTCCGGTTGAAGGACAGCCTGTTGTGGTAGATACCAATGGTGACACCGTAACAAAAATTAATTAATACCTTTGTGGTTCTTGGGGGTGTTTGGAAAAGACGCTCAAAACGTAAAAAAATGCGTCATTGCGCCGTGCCTCGCCTCTGGCGATGGAGGAGTGCAACGACGAAGCAATCTGCATTTTTATTGTCACGAGATTGCTTTGTCGTTATTCTTCCTCCGCGCAATGACGGTGACGATTTATTTTTCAAACACCCCCATTTTTATACACAAATAACTTGAAGATAAAGAACCAGCGTTTAGTCTATTATATTGTCTGTATAGCGTGTATCCTGCTTTTAGCATGGATTTCGTTGTTTACAGGGGTGAAGGATATTCGATTTACGGACTTATTGGGAGATGAGGATAAACTTATGGTATTTGTCATAAGCCGTATTCCCCGTACATTGGCTTTGATATTGGTTGGTGCAGGTCTGAGTATCTCCGGGTTTATTATGCAGCAGTTGTCGCAAAATCGTTTTGTCTCTCCAACTACCTCAGGAGGGCTTGAGGCAGCCAAGATGGGGATACTGTTTGCTTTTATCTTATTTCCCGAAGCCTCGTTGACCGTTCGAATGCTATCTGCCCTGGTATTTACTTTCTTCTGTGCGCTGCTGTTCATCTTCTTTGTCGAACAGGTGAAACATAAAAACACTGTCTTTATTCCTTTGGTCGGACTGATGTTCGGGAGTATATTAGCGTCCGTATCGACTTTTTTCGCTTTTAAGCATAATATTGTGCAGAACACACAGGAATGGCTCTTAGGAGACTTCTCTGCAGTGCTGCAAGGACAGTATGAAGCGATTTATATCATTCTGCCAGTCGTTGTTATTAGCTACATCTATGCAGAACGTTTTACTATTGCAGGTATGGGCGAGAGCTTTGCCAAAAATCTGGGATTATCCTACCACACGATTGTTTATATAGGTCTACTTTCGGTATCCTTAGTCGTGAGCGCTTCGGTAGTGACGGTTGGGGCTATCCCTTTTGTAGGGCTTATCATTCCTAACGTAGTAAGTATGTTAATTGGTGACAATCTCAGACGGGCTTTGCCTCTAACAGCCTTTATGGGAGCTGTATTATTATTGGTCTGCGATATTCTTGGCCGTTTATTGGTGTTCCCGTATGAAATTCCGATTGGTATGACCGTAGGAATAATCGGCGGGGTAACATTCTTTATCTTGATTTTAAAAAGAAGTAAATGAAGCAGCGGCAGAAGATTATAATAACATTAATTATTCTGGTCATTGCGGTAATCCTGTTCATTACCTATAACATGGGGAATAACATCGATTACGTGTTAAGCCGTCGTGGAATACGATTGGCTACCATGATTATCGTAGGCATCAGTGTGGCATTCTCATCGGTTATTTTTCAAACCATAACCAACAATCGGATACTTACCCCATCTATTATGGGCTATGAGTCTATCTTTATTCTTTTCCAGACGCTTATCGTTTATGTTTATGGTGATAAAGCCTTCAACGTTATTTCCCAGCAGGAAAACTTTTTCTATGCGGTATTATTGATGTTGTTTTTTTCGGTTTTTATGTACCTCTTAATCTTTGGTCGCCAGCGGAAAAATATCTTCTATCTTTTGCTGTTAGGAATGGTGATGGGAACCCTGTTTAATACACTAAGCCAGTTTATGCATGTGGTGATTGATCCGAACGAATTCTCCATCGTGCAGAATTTTATGTTCGTATCGTTCGCTAAGATGAATGTAAAATTGTTAGGGATTGCTTCCGGAACGCTACTTGTTGCTTTGGTGATTGCGATTCGTTACATCAAGTACTTAGATGTTATTGCTCTGGGGAAAGACCATGCAATTAATTTAGGATTGGATTATAATAAATTAATCCGCTTGTACATGCTGATTATTGCTTTGCTGGTGTCCGTTTCTACAGCGCTTGTCGGGCCAATCACATTTTTGGGAATCCTGGTGACTAATCTGACGTACGAACTATTTAAGGCTAAGAAGCATATACATATCGTATGGTTATGTAGCGCTGTATCCTGCATCTGTTTGATTGTAGGGCAGTTTTTTATAGAACATGTGCTTAGCTTTTCCACGACAGTCAGTATTGTTATTAACTTTATTGGCGGTGTATATTTTATGTATCTAATATGGAGAACCAGAAAGAAAATAAGTTAGTCTTTCAAGGTATTGTCAAGGAATACGGAAAGAAAAAAGTGGTTGATGGGCTGGATGGTGCGATAAAGGACAACGCCATTACTTCACTTATTGGTCCAAATGGGGCCGGAAAGAGTACTTTGCTTTCCATTCTCAGCCGTTTGTTAAAACAGGACGGAGGGGATGTCTTTTTTATGGAGCAGAAGCTACAAGACTATAAAAGTAGCGAATTGGCGAAAAAGCTTTCCATCCTTAAGCAGTCCAATCAGATGGATGTGAAGCTTACGGTTAGGGACTTGGTTGCTTTTGGACGTTTTCCATATAGTAAAGGAAGATTGACTGCAACAGATTGGCAGAAAGTAGAGGAAGCAATTGCATTCTCTGATTTACAGGATTTTGCCGATGCGTATATTGATGAGCTTAGCGGTGGACAACGTCAACGAGCCTTTATAGCCATGATTATTGCACAGGATACGGACTATATCCTTTTGGATGAACCGCTTAATAACCTGGATATGAAACACTCGGTACATGTCATGAAAACCCTGCGTCGGTTGGTCGACGAATTAGGAAAGACGGTTGTTATTGTCATCCATGAAATCAATTTTGCAGCGCAATATTCCGATTATATTATCGCCCTCAAGGATGGTAAAATATGTTACAACGATACCACACATCGGGTTATCAACCCACATATTTTACATGAAATCTTTGGGATAGCATTTGACATTATTGAAAAGAACGATAGAAAAATTTGTAATTACTTTAACCTTTAAAGAACACATGAAAAAACACAATATAATTATATTAGCACTTTATATAATTGCTGTATCTGTTTTTGTATCAGCCTGTAACTCGGATAATAAGCAAACAGGTGATACAACAGATTCTGTAGAAATAACCCATAAACTTGGCAAGACACCCATCAAAAAACTGCCTACACGTATTGTGACTTTGGATATTGGCGCTTTGGAAACGCTCACTGCTTTGGGGGTAACACCTGTTGGAGTTCCGAAGAAATATATGCCTGAATATTTGGATGGGTTAAAAAACAATGCAGATGTTGCCGATGTAGGTTCGGTTATCGAACCGGATTTCGAAGCCATCAATGCGGTTTCTCCGGACCTCATCTTAATGTCTACGCGCCAGGAAAGGTTCTATGAAGAGTTGAGCCATATCGCACCTACCATTTTTATCGGTACGGATAATAAAAATTACTTGCCTTCCTTTAAGGAAAATACCATGCTGTTGGCTTCTATCGTTAATAAGGAAGATGTGGCCAATGAAAAATTGCAAGCTTTGGAAGCGAAAATTAAGTCCGCACAGGAACGATTTGAACAAGATTCTAGTAAAGCACTTTTCTTAATTTATAATAATGGTAAGTTCAGTGCATTCGGTCAGGGGAGCCGTTTTGGCTTTATACACGATGTATTGCATATCAAACCAGTGATGGAACTGCAAGATGAATCGGTACATGGTCAAAAGGTCTCCAATGAACTTATTGCGGAAGCCAATCCCGATTATCTCTTCATTGTGGACCGAAATTCTGCCGTAGTCGGTAAGAAAGCCAATCTTAGTGAAGTCGAAAATCCATTGGTTAAGCAGACCAATGCCTATAAGAACCAGAAAATCTTTTATTTGGATCCGAATCTATGGTTTATTTCCGGTGGTGGATTGACATCGGTCGATTTGATGGTGGATGACATCGTGAAGAAGCTGGAGGTAAAATGACAACGGATGTAAAGATCGCACGACATGTTTTTCAGGTTGTTCAAAAGGAGCGATTAACCCCGCATTATATCCGTATCCACTTACGGGGTGACGGTGCGCAGGATTTTGCCCCATGCACGCTGGGTGTAAACAACAAGATTTTTATCCCACAAGACAGTGCTTCGGAAGTCATATTTCCTACATCGGGCATTGACTCAGATGATTTAAAGCCCATTGTTCGGACGTATACCCACCGTGCAATAGATTTGACAAAAAATCAAATCACCATCGACTTTGTTGACCATGGAGAAAGCAGCCCGGCTTCTGCATGGGCAAGGAATGCAAAGGAGGGAGATTCGTTAGGCGTAGCGATGAAACTGGTCAGCAAACCGCTGTACCCCCAAGCAGACTGGTATTTTCTTATTGGTGATGCTACGGCTCTGCCTGTGCTTTCTTGTATATTGGAAAGCTTACCGTTGGAAGCTAAAGGGCATTGCATCATTGAAGTTGCTTCAACCGCGGATATATTGCCTGCGGTTCAACATCCCGGTTTTACGGTACAATGGCTATACAATCCTCACCCGGAATTGGGTAGCACATTAGCAGAAGAGGCAATGAAAGTACAAATACCTGCGGAAGCGAATCGCTTTGCTTATGTTGCAAGCGAATACAGCAGTGTAAAACAGCTTAGGCACTATTTCCGAGAAAAGTTAGGCTGGTCAAATAAAGAATTATATGCTTTTTCTTATTGGAAAGCTGGAGAGGCTGAAGACGCTTCTGTGAAGAGTAGGCAAGAGGAAAAGAGCGGAACGTAATATCTTTCTGGCAGGTCGAAACCTGCCAGAAAGATATTATTTAGAAATTTGGTTTTAGCAGATACTTATCGTAGAAACGGAAGATATGCTCCACGGCTTCTTCTGCTGTATCGACAAAACGGTAGAGTTTCAAGTCCTCTTCGGATATATACGCATTTCCTAACATGGTTTTTTCTACCCAGTTAAAAAGCCCTTGCCAGTAATCTGTTCCGACCAATACGATTGGAAAACGGGCGATTTTCCCTGTTTGGATTAATGTAATGGCTTCAAACAGCTCATCCATCGTTCCGAAGCCACCCGGCATCACGATATAACCTTGAGAGTATTTCATAAACATAACCTTACGAACAAAGAAATAATTAAATTCCAGCAGCTTGTCGCGGTCTATGTACTTGTTGTGAAATTGCTCAAAGGGCAATTCTATGTTCAATCCAACGGATTTACCTCCGGCTTCGTAAGAACCCTTGTTGGCCGCTTCCATAATACCGGGGCCACCACCCGAAATAACGCCATAGCCCCGCTCAGCCAATAGGCGAGCGATTTCTACCGTCATCTTATAATATTTATGTTCATGATGCGTGCGTGCTGAACCAAAAATTGATACACAAGGACCTATTTTTGCGAGTTTCTCAAATCCATCGACGAACTCGGCCATAATTTTAAAAATCTGCCAAGAGTCTTTTACCTTGATTTCTTGCCAGGTTTTATTGGCGAATGAATGTCTGATTTTATCGTCTTTTGTCATAAATGCAGAATTAACGTCTTTAAAAATTAACTATTTTAATAGGAATAGTTAGCATGAAAGCAATATATAAAATATCTGTCTATTTGGCAAACATGAAAAATAGGATGTATCAGGAAAACAAAAAACCTTTATTTTACGTTAATCTTTGTAATTTTGCATTATGAACTTTTCATCCCGATTATTGGAACAGGCTGTCGATGAGTTTGGCCGTCTGCCCGGTGTAGGTAAAAAAACGGCTTTGCGTTTGGTGCTGCATTTGTTGAAGCAGTCGGATGGCGAAGTCGCTCGTTTTACAGGGGCAATCAATCAGCTTAAGGAACAAATCAAGTATTGCAAGACCTGCTTTAATATCTCGGATAATCAAGAATGTGAAATTTGTGCTTCGTTGAAAAGGGATCATCAAACTATTTGCGTGGTGGAAGATACCCGGGATGTAATGGCGATCGAGAATACCAATCAATATCAAGGTGTGTACCATGTGTTGGGTGGATTGATTTCGCCGATGGATGGAGTTGGACCCTCTGACTTAAAGATAGAACCTTTAATTGAACGGATAAAACAGTTTGAAGTTAAGGAAGTTATCTTAGCTTTAAGTGCAACAATGGAAGGGGATACCACTATATTTTATCTTTACCGCAAACTTAAGGACTTTAATATACAGATCAGTACGATTGCCCGGGGTATTGCTTTTGGTGGGGAGCTGGAATATGTCGATGAAATTACATTAGGACGTTCGATTGCTACCCGTGTGCCATACGAGCGAAATGTAGGGTAATAGCTGCTGTTATTAGAACCGCCTTAATATCCAGCTAAAGCCTAAACTAACCACAGCAAGGACAATAGCCGACGAATACCACAAAGCTTCGTAGCCGTAATGCTCGGCAATATAAGTGCCTAAGTAGGGCGAAAAGATCATAGCAGAAGCGAAAGACAGCGAGTTGAAGCCCATGTACGCACCCTGTGTATTTGGTGTGGCGCGGGAAGCACTGATTGTTGCTGTAAAGGGCAAGGTCAGCATCTCGCCGACGCAAAGCACTGCCATAGCTAAATAAAGCCAAGCGATACCAAATGGGGCATTGAGCATTAAATAAGAGAGTGCAGCAATCGCTGTACCGTAAATCATAATCTGCCGAGGACTGAACCGCTTTTCGATGCCGTGAATCAAAATCATTTCAAAGAGAACAATAACGAAGCCATTAAATCCTAAAATCATTCCCACAGCGCCTTCGCTCATCTGCATTACTTCCTTGTAAAACAGTGGGAGTGTGCTCAATAGTTGAAAAAATGCCATCGAAAAAAGACAACAAAAAATATTGAATACGATGAAAGGACCATCCAGATAAGCGTTTCTGTCTTGGGTAGTGACGGTCGTTTTTAGCGTTGGCACGGAAGGATGTGCATTCCGGGGCTTGCGGTTATGGAAGAAATAAATAAACACAACTGCCGCGATGAATGCAGCAAATGCATTCCCGATAAAAATCCAATTGTAGGAAATCATAGCCAAAGCACCGCCAAGGGCAGGTCCGATGGAGAAACCCAAATTGATCGCCATGCGGTTCAAAGAGTAAGCTCTCGTCAGGTTTTCACGTTTGGCATAACGCGCTACTGCAACGGAGTTGGCAGGTCGGAATGTATCACCTACAAGTGTCATAACAAAAATCATTGCAGCCAATCCCTCAAACTCTCGAAAATAAGGTAGGGATAAAAATAGTGGAATGGTCAATATTAAGCTTGTTGCTTGTATTTTAAAGCTTCCTAACCTATCGGTGAGCCAGCCGCCCAACCATGAACCAAATACGGATCCGAGACCAAAGCATCCGAGTACAATGCCAACCTGTTGCTTGGAAAAATGTAACTCTGTGGACATATATATACTCAAAAAAGGAAGTACCATAGAGCCCATACGGTTAATGAGCATGACCAATGCCAATAACCAAGCCTCTTTGGAAAGCCCCTTATAAGAGTCAATATAGAGTTGAACTATTCTCCGCAAAACAACTGTATGATTTTAGACAGTAATCGTTTTATCAGCAATTATTTGGTGGTCTATTGTATAGTTCGTAGCCTGTAGGTTTTTCTTCTTCGTTTTCTTGTTGAAGGAAATATCTAATCTGCCCAAACGAACGCCCGCAAACCCGACCTGGTTCACCCATACTTCTTCACCATCCAAATTTCTTACGAGAGTTGGCTCATCTAAAAAGGTATGGGTATGTCCGCCCAAAATAAGGTCTACATTTCGGGTTTCTGCGGCTAAGCGCAAATCGGAAACCTTATCGTCCTGATAACTATAACCCAGATGCGAAAGACAGAT
The DNA here is from genome assembly GCF_900116225.1 of Sphingobacterium wenxiniae. Classification (GTDB taxonomy): domain Bacteria; phylum Bacteroidota; class Bacteroidia; order Sphingobacteriales; family Sphingobacteriaceae; genus Sphingobacterium; species Sphingobacterium wenxiniae. The sequence continues at coordinate 17,999 of NZ_FOZZ01000001.1, read as the reverse complement.
AACCAGGTCGCATTTCTTTTCCTGTTTGAGCTGTGCAGCGATGCGATTGACCACAGGAATTGGGTCGAGGTAAGTCATGCCCTTATGGCTATTCGGGTCTACCAACCCCGTAACGTCAATGCCGATACCCGTTAGCCCGATCCGGATACCACCCTTTTCAAGGATGATAAAATCCTTTGTTCGTCCTTCCAATACAGTGCCTTTAAAGTCGTAATTAGCCGTGAGAAACGGAAAATTAGCCTTATCAAGGTGTTTGACCAATCCCTGCAAGCCATTGTCAAATTCATGATTGCCAAATGTACCAGCTTCATAACCTAGTTTGGACATCAATTCAAGCTCAAGCCGTCCTTCAAACATATTGAAATAGGGCGTACCTTGAAACATATCACCGCAATCGAGCAACAGTACGTTTTTCTCTTCTTGCCGTATTTTATTGATAAGAGTGCTACGACGCGCTACGCCACCCAAGCCTTGGTAGGGTGAGCCATCCATCGGGAAAGGCTCTATCCGGCTATGCACATCGTTAGTATGCAAGATGGTAAGCCTGATTTCTTTTCCTTCGGGCTTTGCCCATGCAGGTACAGTTGTATAAGCCGCTGCGGCAGTTAATGCCAGGCTTTGTTTGATAAAACGACGTCTATTGTATGATACGAACTCTTCCATCTAATTGCACTTGAATGTTTTTACCTTCTTTTGTTAATGCTTCCACGTATTCAATCAATGTTTCGCGGATTCTCTGATCATAATCTTGACGTGCTACCACGTGATTAAAGAAATCCACATAATCGCCACCATTGGCTAAGTAATCGTAGGTTGCCAGTTTATAGGTAGCATCGGGATCGATAGAACGGCCATCAATCAAGAACTCTTTTACGGCGTTTTCCTGGATGACTAACTTTATCCCCCCCGCAGGTTGCCCATGAGTTTTGGCCATATATTCCGCCCAGCGAAGCATATCTGTACCTTTGAGTTTCAAAATAGTTATTCTGTTTTCAAAGGGCATCATCTCGAAGATATTTCCAATGGTTATATTTCCGGCATTTAAACCCGCGCGAATACCGCCCTTTGTCGCAAAGCTGGCCTGTACTTCGGGATCTAATTGTTTAGCCTTCCATAATAAGGCGTCGACGAAGAAATTGCCTGCTAAACTTTCCGCTTCGCGTGACTTGGAAATTTGCTGCTCGGCATAACCGATAACGCGGTTCATTTCGGCCTCCAACTGTGCTTTAAATGGTGTATAATAATTTACTATACCGCTATCGGCAGCAATAGTACCATCCATTTGGTAATACCGTTGATGCTGTACAGAAGGTTGAAGCTGCGTTTTACAGGAAGCCAGAAAAAACACACTCAGTAGGAGAGAACCCCAACGAAAAGATGCTTTCATAAACTTGAATTTTGAAGCAAATGTACAGACTTATTCTATCTTTTGTGTGACTTTCAAATGAAATGTTTGTAAATTCTTAGGTGCATAGATTAACAGCTTTTCAACATACGAACATCTTTCTGTATTTTTGACTATATGAAAAAGTGGCTGGCTATCTTATCGGTTTTTCTTTTAGCTTCGTGTGTTCCCGATACTGAAAAGACACCTCTTTCTTTTTATTTCTGGCGAACCTCTTTTCAGCTTTCCCAAACGGAAAAAGATTATTTGCAGGAGCTGGATGTCCGTAAATTATATGTGCGCTATTGTGATGTGGCATTAAAAAACGGTGAAGCCATTCCCGTAGCATCTGTGGTGTTTAATGAATCTCCCGAAAATATAGATATAGTTCCGGTCGTATATATCAAAAATGAAGTTTTTCTTCAAAATTCTGACACGAAGGACTTGGCGGCGAAAATCATGGACTATATCGGGCAGATCAATCGGAAAAATAATATTCAGATAAACGAAGTTCAGTTTGATTGTGACTGGAGCTTAAAATCCAAAGATCATTACTTTCAGTTTATTGAGGAAGCAAAGAAGCTACAGCCGAACCTCTCAGCAACGATTCGGCTGCACCAAGTCAAATACTCCAAAAAAACGGGAGTTCCGGCTGTGCAGCATGGGGTTCTGATGTATTATAATATGGGGACAATCGACGTGGGTGACCAAAATTCGATTTACGATCAAAATATTGCCCACCGGTATATCCAATCTTTTTCACAATATCCCTTACCTTTGGATATTGCGTTACCCATATTCAGTTGGGGAGTGCATATTCGGAAAAATCAGGTAACGAATCTTATTGGCGGAATGCGTTTGAAAGATATGCAAAACGACCATTTTGACAAGCTCTCCGACCATAAGTTTCAGGTGACGGAAGATTTTATGTACGAAGGACGTTACCTTGCTAAGGGTGATATTATTAAAATAGAAGAACCGTCCGCAAAGCAATTAAAAGAGATGGTGGCGGATCTCAGAAAAAGTATAAAAAATAAACCTAAAGAAATTATTCTTTACGATTTAAACGAACAAAATTTAACAGAATATGAAACAGATGTTTATCAGACTGTTAGCTACTGGTAGTACCTTTGCTGCAATAGCCTTTGGGGTTTATGCTTACGGCTGTGCCAGCGATTGGTGGGGGCCGGGATATAACTCAATATTTTCACCGGAAATTACCGTCAATAACAAGAAGTACGAACCCTTTTTCTACGATGATTATACGACGTTCTATAACGGCTATAGCATTGAAAGGAGCACGGAATTGTTCAAGGAAGAGACAATAAAGGAGTGGACGAGCTACCTGGAGCAATATGATGAAAAAACAGTGGCTTATTATCTCTATGATAAGGAATTGACCGAGGTGTTGGCAGATATTTCACAATCCAAGAACCTCGCCAAAGAGTGGAATAAGCATGTGCTGAGCACTTACGCATTGGATTTCAGCAAGCAGAAAACCAAAAACTTCGCCGCGTTTGTTTTACTGTCGAGAGGTCTTGAAACCTATTCCAATCAGACTTATAACTACTGGGATTATAATGACCGGATTACGCGTCATGCTGATCAGGATTTTGTAGATGAAAAAGAGCGCGTATACAAAAAAGCATCCAAAAGGGACAAGTTTTATAAGAATCGCCTGTGGTTTCAGGTATTGCGTGCTAAATTTTATTCCGAGGATAAAGCTTCGGTTATTGAGTTTTTTGAGAAAACCGCTAAGGATCAACCCAAAAACTCACTTTATTACCAGGGATTGAGCTATGTGGCAGGGGCTTATAAACATTCCGGGAATTATAAAAAATCTAATGCTTTGTTTTCACAAATCTTTGACGAATTTGAACCCTTGATGCCTGCGGCTTTGTTTGATTATAAACCGCTTCCCGAAACGGAATTTGAAGAATCTGTGAAATTGGCTTCGAATACATCGACCAAAGAAACGCTATATGCTTTGCAAGGTTACTATACCAATGGTTTTGAGAAGATGACAGCGTTGTATGAAATCAACCCGGCATCGAAGCATTTGGATTTTCTGCTGTCGCGTTGGGTAAATATCGATGAGCAAAGCATTAATATCTATACCGAATATGCCACTTTGGATATTATTGATGCCCAAAAGGCAAAATCAGAGTTAAAAAGCAAGGTCGATGCTTCCGAATTGCAATGGATCAATCGGGCAGCAGAGGAGCAAAAGGTTGCCAATCCGTATATCTGGAAGGCGGCTGCGGCTTATTTCAACTCTTTTGTAGGTGATTACCAAACATCAGCAAAGCAATTGGGGGAGGCTTATCAATTGGCAAAAAATGAGGAAGAGAAAGCACAGGTCATAAGCTTACGCTTACTGAATAACCTGTTGAGCCTGGACAAAATCGACAAAAATGGCGAGGAGAAATTAATTGCCGATGTGACCTGGCTGTTTTATGATCCGTCCAATACGGAGTATGACGTGTATACTTCGCCCAAAAGAATTAACTATTTGCAGATGTTTACGAAAAAATATCTGAGTGCGATATACAAGGGCGAAGGCAATACGTTGATGGCTGAACTGACCTATCCGGTAAAAGGTTTTTTCAAAGATCAGAACCGGAGTGTGGCTATGGAGAAGTTGCTGTTGAGCGAAACGCGAACGGCATGGCAGGACGTTTTCGCTGGTATTTACCCGTATAAACTGGCGGATATTTACGAAAGCCGGGGTATTTATCTGTTTTACGAAGATAAAATAGAAGAAGCTATTGCTGAATTTGAGAGAATTACCCCTTTTGAGATGCGTGAATACAATTGGGAAACGCAGGAATATGAAACCAAAGAAGTGGATTATAAAACAGTGGAACTACTTGGAAACCCGTTTAATGGTAAAATCAAAGATTGCAATGACTGTGACCATAAAGACAAGCAACCGGTCAAATATTCGCAACTGTCTTTTTTGAAAAAGGTACAAGAAATGAAAGAAAAGATTGCGCAGGATGAAGATGTTTATAACAATGCCCTGTTAGTAGGTAATGCCTTTTACAATACATCATATTTCGGTAATGCCCGACGTTTTTACTACAACAATGTGATTGGTGAATATGGCAGCAATTATATTGAAGAAGCTAATAAACCTGCCCTCCATAACATGGAAAATGCCGGTAAATATTACGAATTGGCATTAAAACATGTGCAAAATGCGGAACAAGGTGCAAAAATCAATTATCTGCTTGCCAAAGTGGAACGGAATGATTTTTATGCAATACAGTATTTTAGTCAGCCGTATTTTTATCCGTATAGTGACAACCTGGTAAGCTTTAAAGCCTGGAAAGGTTTTGAGGAGCTGAAACAAAATTACGCCGATACCAAATATTATCAGGAGGTAATCAAAGAATGCGGGTATTTTAGGAAATATGTAGGGATGGAGTAAACACAAAAAAGGCATTCTATTTTAGAATGCCTTTTTTGTGTTTACTTTAATCCTTGCTGATTTTGTACAGACGTCCGGCGTCTGTAATCGCCAAAATCTCACCATCTTTTCCTTGGATCACATCGCGGAAGCGTTGTCCTTCTTTCTCTAATAAACGCTCTTCACCAACAACTTTGTTGTCTTTGATGATAATACGTGCAATATGCGTACTGCTCAATCCACCGATAAATAAGTTGTTTTTCCATTCAGGAATGGCATTTCCTGTATAGAACATTAAGCCTGAAGGAGACAGTACCGGATCCCAATAGTAAACAGGTTGCTCCATGCCTTCTTGTTGCTGTATTGGAGGTGTACCTATTTCTTTACCGCTATATTCCAGACCGTACGTAATTGTTGGCCAGCCATAGTTTTTACCAGCTTCCACACGGTTCAGCTCATCACCTCCGCGTGGGCCAAATTCCGTTTCCCATAAATCTCCTGTTTCAGGATGTAGGGCAATACCTTGTACATTACGGTGTCCGTAGCTGTAGATCTCCGGTAAAGCGTTAGCATCACTTGCAAAAGGATTGCCTGCAGCAGGTTTACCATCGGTCGTAATGCGAACGATTTTACCTAAAGCAGATTTCAAGTCCTGAGATTGCGGGCGTGTAGCCAAGTCAGAACGTTCACCTGTACTTACTAATAAGTTTCCTGATTTATCAAAAATAATACGTCCGCCATAGTGCAGCTTGCCATCATAAGTTGGAAGTGCTTGATAAATCACAGTAGCACCTTCGATTGATTTTTCGTCTTCCGCCAGCTTACCTTTTCCTACAGCGGTGTGGTTTCCACCGTTTACCGGTTCAGAAAATACCCAATACACCATTCTGTTGCTAGCAAAATTAGGATCTAAGGTTAGCCCAAGTAAGCCACCTTGACCCTGTGAATCTACTTTAGGGATACCCGTGATAGCTTCACTAACGGTGCCGTCGGCACTCACGATACGCATAGTACCTTCTTTCTCCGTAACCAAAGCACGACCATCAGGCAGTACGGCGATGCCCCATGGTGACTTTAGTTTGTCGGTCAGAACAGTATGACCGTATGGTGTTGTTGTCTTGACTCCTGCAATGCGGGTCTGACCTTCAAATGCAGGTTTATAGTCTGTATTAGCTTTATTCTTCTCAACAGGAGGATATACGCTATCCGAGGGAGTAACGCTATCGCCCGCATTTGTAGTCGCTGCATTGTTATTGCACGCAACGGTCAACAATGTAGCCGCAGAAAATAAAAATGCTGGAATTGTTTTTTTCATATTATCTATTTGTTTTTTCAAGATGTATAAATATAGTTATAATTCTTAAACTACCTATAATTTTACTCTTTTTGCTCTGCCAGTTCCCGCTTTCGCGAGAGTCTTTTGTTGGTTTTGTATATCTTGACGGTTATCAAAAAATAGACCAATAGTAGCGGTCCGAATACCAAACCAATCAGTCCAAATAGGGGCAATCCAATAATCACACCAACAACGGTGATGATAGGATGGATATCGCCTAGTCTTTTGGCGATGACAAAACGCATGACATTATCAATATTGATAACTAAGCCAAATCCCCATATCAATAAGCCTATTGGTTGCCAGGTCATTCCCTGTGAGAACAAGATAAGCGCAGCTGGTACAAAAACAAGTGGTGGCCCTAAAAGTGGGATAAATGCTAATATGGCCGTGATAACACCCCAAAATATCGGGTCGTTAGCACCAAAAATCCAAAATCCTAAAGACAGCGATGCTCCTTGTACGATGGCAATAATGGTTTGTCCAACTACGTTGGCATAGGTCACATTTTTGAATTCTTGCGCAAATACAGCGACATTTTCCTCGTCGAACGGCATGTAATAGACCAATCCTTTCTCAAAGGATATGTAATTTACGAAAAGGAAATAGAGAATAAAATACATCACCGTAATTTCCAGAAAAAGATTGGCAGCACCTCCTAAAGTGGTGGTCAGCAATCCACCTAGATAAGTAGTGCTCGATTCTAATTGTTTCTCAATGAGGTCGGTTCTACCTAATTTATCGCCCACAAATTCGTTCACGCTACTGACAAGGTTTGTAATCCAAGCTGGGTTCTGCTGTATTTCAATAGCCTTACTGACTAACATTTTCCCTATTCCATAGAAAGGAAGTACAATAATGAGGAGAGAAAGAATAATAATGGTTACGGCGGCGATGGGGCGAGGCCATTTCCAACGTTCTATAAGGAAGACATTCATGTCCCGGAATAGGGTATACATCAAAAATGTACCCAAAAAAGCCCCAAATAGGCCTCTTGTGGCATATAGTAATAGAGCACCTAATACGATAATCATTATTAGGATGATAATATTCCGTTCTTTTTGAGAGAAAACCTCGTTATTCATATGTCTGCGTGAATGAGAATGCTATGGATATATAACAATTTGATTGTCGTTAAGTTTGTGATCTCTTTGAATTTATGTCCCTGTTTTTGTGGGCACTCCTTGTTTTGTATATCTACATCTAACAATAGCATTTGGATAACTGAATTTTTAAGTTTTACTTTGAACCATGTTTTTTCACCAAGACGCCACTTTTGAGCAACTTTCTATACACCGGGTAGGTAATAAAGCCCAGGACGAGTTTTATATCCTATCGGATGAACCTGTTGATTTAAGCAATGATGAAGTATTGCCTGATCTGTTGATGCAGTACTTCATGAAGCCATTTGCGAAGGCCAATGAGGTTTACCGTTTTTACCACCCTAATGATGATTTGCAATTGAATGAAGTCTACTATTTTGCCAAGCAATATTTTGATGCAAAGATTTCTTTTCATGAGATGTCACAGCAGTTGAGCAAACACCTGTACGAAGTCTCTGAGCATCCTAAGATTAAGGCTGGAGAGGTATATGTCGTTGCTTTAAAAAATGTGCAGATAGAAGGTGAGGAGCATGATGCTATCGGTGTTTTCAAATCCGAGAACAAAGAAGCATATCTAAAAGTTTACCCGAATGCGGGAGGTTTCCAGTTGGATTATGAGCAGGAAGCGATTAATATCAACAAATTAGATAAAGGTGTTGTAATTGTTAATGTGGAGGAAGAAGAAGGTTACAAGGTGCTGGTCGTTGACCAAACCAATCAATCCGAAGCTGTATACTGGAAAGATGATTTCCTAAAGATTAAAACGCGGAATGATAATTTCCAGCAAACAGGTAATTTCATGAAGGTGTACAAAAACTTTGTGACCGAAAAACTAGATGACACCTTCGAATTGGAAAAAGCAGATAAAATCGACTTGCTGAATCGCTCGATGGATTATTTTAAATCCAAGGAAACATTCGATCAAAAGGAGTTTGAAGAAGAAGTGATTGGTAATCCGGATGCCATATCGCTGTTCAAAAGCTATCAACAAAACTTTGAAGAGGAATTTGACAGCCCTTTCCAAACTAATTTTGAAATCGCTTCTCCCGCTGTCAAAAAAATGTCTTCAGCGTATAAATCCGTAATCAAGCTGGATAAGAATTTCCACATATACGTGCATGGAAAACGAGAATATCTGGAAACAGGTTTTGATGAAGATAAAGGGATGAATTACTATAAGTTATACTTTGAGAACGAAAGTTAAAGTACAGATACAGAATTTCAGAAAGAGACAAATTTATTGCTGGATATTAGTCGGCAATGCCATATTGTTTATCTTGCTTTTTGTCCTGCAACAATTTCCTTCTGTCGTAGAGAATTTCTACAGCAGGGGCTTTTATCCTTATTTTTCTTATCTGCCTAAGCTGTTATTTAGTTGGTTGCCTTTTAGCATGGGCGACCTTTTTTATGGAGTGATAGTTGGCTTCCTTTGCTATCATTTTTTCATGTTGCTGATTTCTTGCTTTAAAAAGCATTGGCAAAAAGGGCTGGATAAGCTGCTGTTGATTCTGTGCATTTCGGCCTCTTTGTATGCCTATTTCTATGTAAGCTGGGGGATGAATTATTATAGACATCCCTTACACCAGCAAATGGGATTACATATTCCGGAACATATCGAAGAAGAGGATTACCTGCGTGTAGTGGATAAATATATCCAACAGGCAAATCATTTAAGAGCACAAATTGTTTTGGAAGATTTGAACAAGGAAGAAGCGAAGGAAATATTGGTCAATACGATGAAAACCGACAGTACATTTGCCGGTACATTGAGCAAAACCCAAGTCAAGGTGAAATCTCCGCTTTCCAGCGAACTGGTATCCCATTTTACGGTTGCCGGTTATTTCAATCCCTTTACCCATGATGTGCAGGTAAACGAAAAAATCTATATAGCATCCTATCCGTTTACGGTTGTGCACGAGTTGAGCCATCAGATGGGCATAGGATTTGAAGATGAATGTAATTTTATCGCCTTCCTAAAGTTAAAGAATCATCCTAACCCATGGTATGCATATTCGGTAAGTTATGAAACACTAAAATACCTTTTGCGCGCACCTTACTTTAGAGGTAAGGAAAAGTATCAAGCATATTATGGCAAATTATCCGATGAAGTAAAAGCAGATTATGAGGCTGAACGAGCATTATGGTTATCCTATTCCGGATGGATCAACCGTGTTTCCGATTTCTTTTATAGCGGTTACCTCAAACACAACAACCAGCCTGAAGGCATGGCCCGTTATTCCATGATGAGCAGATTGGTTGTCGCTTGGGAAATGAAGCCGTAATACCCTACCGATTCATTTGCGGACGGACAACCTTTGTCAAGAACACATAAGCAAGCAATGCACCCGTCGAGGCCATTCCTACACCAATCAAAGAAGGATAGTTATAGGCAAACCCCAAGGTAATAGGAATAGAGCCAAAATAAGCCCCCAGTGTATTTCCGATATTAAAGCTAGCTTGCCCTGCAGCTGCAGCAAATGTTTCTGCACCTTTTGCATTGTTGATAAGCATCATTTGCAATGGTGAACCAATAGTAAATGATATCATCCCTGTAATAAATGCCATAGGATAGGCCGAAGCTTTTATTGGCGATATAAAGAATAGGATTAACAGGCAGATGGCCATAGCCGAAAAACAACCAATTGCGGCTTTGCTTGGTGAAAAAGTATCAGCCATTTTTCCGCCTAAAATATTCCCAAAGAACATCCCGCAGCCAATCAATATCATAATGAGCGGAACTCTATCTTCAGCAAGACCAGATACGGTGGTCACCAAGGGAGCGATATAAGACATCCAGGCAAACAAACCACCTGTACCGATAGCGATTACCGCTACCATCAGCCAAGCATCCCAGCGGGTAAAGTAACGTATCTGCTGAAAGATATTATTGTTTTTCCGTGCTTCGAAATCAGGCATCCAAAGGTAGATGGCCAGAAATGTAATTAGCCCTAAGAAACTAATAACCGCATAGGTAAACCGCCAAGAATAATGGTGTCCGATATATGTTCCCAATGGTACGCCGGCAAGATTGGCAATCGTCATTCCGGTAAACATCATCGCGATGGCCTGTGCTTCTTTCCCTGGCTTAGCCAGGCGTGCAGCCACCACCGACCCGACACCGAAAAAAGCGCCATGTGGTAAGCCAGACATGAAACGAGAGATAAAAAGAGTCAAGTTATTCGGTGCAAGCGTAAACAATCCGTTGAAGATAAAAAACAACAGCATCAAAAACAGAAGGACTTTCTTAGGGGAATACTTCGAAGTGAAAGCGACCAATGTTGGAGCGCCTACAACTACACCCAAAGCATACAATGCGATTAGATTACTGGCTTTGGGAATGCTGATACCTAAGTCTTTGGCGACATCGGGAAGAATTCCCATCATGGTAAATTCCGTCATTCCTATAGCTAAGCCCCCGAATGCCAAGGCGATTAATCCTTTATTCATAGTATCTACGATAATAAGCCGACAAAGGTAATCTTTATTTGGGAAGAATTTATGCTTTAACTTTCGTATTTTCGCAAGCGAAAAAAAGTAGACATAACCTTTTAACATCATGTTACGATTTGTGTTTAATATATTATCAGTTTCGGCTATATCTAAATATATACTGCTACTTGCTTTTTTGACTGCAGGACAGGTTTTTGGACAGCAAGAGGCTGTAAAAGGTAAAGCTGCATACAACTTCTTGATCGATACAGATAATTATAAAGAAGATATAGCCGGACCTTTATTGATTTTCCTGCATGGGCGGAGTTTGTCAGGCAATGATTTGAACCGTGTCAAACGCTATGGTGTATTATATGCCAAGAATAGAGGTTTAGATATTCCCTCGTCAGTTATCATTGCACCACAGACCTCTAATGGCTGGGATCCGGATAAGGTGAAAAACGTGTTGGATTATGTTCTGGCAAACTATAATGTAGATCCTAACCGAGTGTATGTATGTGGTATGAGTATGGGCGGATATGGCACGATGGATTTCGTGGGGAAATATCCTGAATCGGTTGCTGCAGCGGTTGCAATTTGTGGTGGTGGTACACTTAAATATGCTGAAAACTTAGCAAAAGTGCCTATTTGGATTCAACATGGCAGTGCCGATAGAGCTGTTCCTGCTTCCGAGTCAAAGAAAATATACAATGCCATAAAAAAAGCTGATCCCAAAGCTGACGCTACACTAACCATCATCCCTGGTGGAACACACGGTAGTGTCGAACGGCTTTTCCACAGAGATGATATATACGAATGGATGTTCCAATACAGTAAAGGGAATTAAATAATTATACTCAAAAATACTAAATATTTTAGTATTTTTGAGTATGGATACATCGTCGGAATATTTCAAAGGTAGGGGAGCACAGATCAATCCCAATAACAAATTCTTTACGAACCAATATGTGCAGGAGCATATAGAAGGGTTGGACGAACCTTTTCTTGAAGCAACGAAAACCCAACTTATTGCTACTTATCCCAAGTCGATATTAAGTCAGGTCGATAGTCCGGATATTGGGTTCTACAAGTCTTTAAATCCCTATCAAGGTTGTGAACACGGCTGCATATATTGCTATGCGCGCAATGCGCATGAATACTGGGGGTATAGTGCAGGTTTGGATTTTGAACGAAAGATTTTGGTTAAGTACAATGCGCCGACATTGTTAGAAGAAACGTTTAATAAGAAGAGCTATAAACCTGAAGTGATTTTCCTGTCGGGTAATACTGATTGTTATCAGCCCATTGAGCGTAAATTAGGACTGACACGATCCCTATTGGAAATTATGCTACGTTATAAACATCCGGTGTCCATGATAAGTAAAAACGTGCTAATGTTACGGGATTTGGATATACTTACCGAATTGGCTCGATTGCAGTTGATTTCCATATCTGTTACTATCAACAGTCTGCGTGAAGAAGTACGACGAAAAATGGAACCACGGACAGCCACGGCACAAGCACGCCTGAAACTGATAGAACAATTGAGTAAAAACGGGATTCCGGTACACCTGATGGTTGCACCTATAGTGCCAGGGATTAACAGTGATGAAATGCCGTATCTGATTCAGCAGGCGGCCGATGCCGGAGCAAAATGGGCTGGTTATACCATTGTACGGTTAAACGGGGCGATAGCCGATATTTTTAAAGACTGGGTACACAAGAATTATCCGGATCGAGCCGATAAAGTACTCAATGGTATCATGTCCTGTCATGGCGGAAAACTAAATGATTCCGAATGGGGAAGAAGGATTAGAGGAGATGGTAATGTAGCCGAGGGTATTCGACAGCTTTTTAAAATGGGCGTTAAGAAATATATGGGAAAGGATGATTTGCCTGTACTCCGTACGGATATCTTTGAACGGCCTTCTACTGGTGGGCAGTTGAGGTTGTTTTAAACGAGGGTGTCCGAAAAGTCCGCCGTCATCGTCATTGCGAGGAACGAAGTAATCTGATGACGGTAAAAACGCAGATTGCTTCGTCATTTTTCCTCGTCCCGAATGCTTTCGGGAACGCGTTTTTTTAATGATTAACAACCTTTTCGGACATCCTCATTATTCTTTTACTGTAAGGGAGCCGGAGCTTCCTCTTCAAATAGAGGTAATTCTTTGATGATGTTATACCAAGTGACAATTTTCTTGATATCCGAACTGTACACGCGCGATTCATCGTGGCCCGGAGCAACTTCACGGAAAAACTCGCGAAGTGTGTTTCCATCAGCTTTTACATCTGGTGTCTCTCCACCTTTTGTTTTGATAGCCTCAAAGATATCCAGTAGACGGATCTCTTCTTCATCACCATAGATGGTAATATCTTCCAAAGTCGCCATTTTAGTGGTCGACAAATTAACAGAAGTTTTGATTTTTTTCTCGTCCAACGATTCTAAGATAAAACCGCCTTTATTTTGACCTACTAACTTAAACAATCCCGGTTTTCCGGTTACAGAAACTAAAGCTCTTAAATTCATATCGTATTTGCTCTTAATCTTCAATAACTTCAATGCTCAAAATACGATCGCCTTGACGGATATCGTCTACTACGTCAACATTCTCGATAACTTTACCGAAACAAGTGTGGTTTCTATCTAAGTGAGCAGTATTATTGCGGCTATGGCAAATAAAAAACTGAGAACCACCTGTATTACGACCTGCGTGCGCCATTGATAACACCCCGCGATCGTGGTATTGGTTTTCCCCTGTCAACTCACAGTCTATATGATAACCGGGACCACCTGTTCCCGGAATGCCTGTAGCACCTTCACGTGAGTTGGGGCAACCGCCTTGAATCACAAAATCTGGGATAACACGGTGGAAAGTCAATCCGTCGTAATAACCTGATTTTGCCAATTTAATAAAATTAGCAACTGTATTTGGAGCGTCTTCTGTGTAGAACTGCACAGTCATGTCGCCTTTTTCTGTCTTGATAATTGCTTTGCTCATAATCTTTAATTTTTAACCTACGAAACTGCAAAGATAAAATTTCTTGCCGAAAAGGGAGTTCTCAAGAGGTTAAGAATTGTTAAGGTGTTTGTGTACAGGTCTTTGATTTTTGTTTTTAGGCAAATCTTTGTATCTTAGAAGGACTGACAAAGATTCGAGCCTATGCAAGGTAAATTGATTATTCGAGAATGGGATGAAGCAGACCGTCCGCGTGAAAAGTTAATGGAACAGGGCAGGAGAGCACTTACAAATGCAGAATTGCTAGCCATTCTGATTGGCTCCGGTTCAAAGGATGAGACTGCGGTCGAATTGTGTCGTCGTATCCTTTCGGATGCTCGTAATAATTTGAGTGTGCTTTCGAAATTTGATGTGGAGCATCTTTGCCAGTACAAAGGGATAGGCGAAGCGAAAGCGATTAGTATTGTTGCAGCATTGGAGCTGGGGCGTAGGAGGCGGGATGAAGAAGAAGTGAAAGAGCCTGTTCTTAACAGTAGCAAACGCGTGTATGAATATTTTAGGGATCAGTTGCAAGACCTACCCCATGAAGAATTTTGGGTACTTTATTTAAATGCTGGATGTAAATTAGTTGACCGTCGGTTGATAGGTCGTGGTGGAGCAGATTTTACACCTGTAGATATACGCATGGTGTTACAGCATGCATTGATGGCCAAGGCACACTCGATGATTCTTGTGCATAATCACCCCTCTGGAACGTTGAGGGCAAGCCGCGCAGATAGGGATATTACCGATAAATTAGTTAAGGCTGCTCAGCTTATGGACATAAGGGTCAATGACCATATTATTTTTACCGATACGGCTTATTTAAGTTTTAGAGATGAGGGATTATTTTAGCGCGCAAATGCTCCGATGGTTCATCTTATTTCTAGGGATAGTGATTTATTCTAGTTCGTTTGCACAAAAAGGGCTTGAAGGTAAGGTTATCGATGCGCGGGGTGTGCCGGTAGCTGGTGCATCTGTTTATATAAATAACAGTACGGTGAGTAGCAGCTCCGATAAGGATGGACGTTTTCGGCTTGTCACCAATTTGCAGGGCAATATCGAGCTGGTGATAAGTAGTATCGGTTTTCAAACTCAAACCGTGAATTTGGTGTTGCCTACCGACCAATCTCTTCAAATTGTCCTTCAACCCAAATCTATCGAAATTGAGGAAGTTGTAGTACAGGCTTATGATAAAGACGGTTGGCAACAATGGGGCAGGTATTTTACCGAAACCTTTATAGGTCTGGGGGAAAATGCTGAAAAGACTAAAATTCTCAATCCTGATGTGCTTCGTTTCCGGTACAATAAAGCAGCAAAGAAGCTGCGTGTATGGGCAGTTGAGACACTGCAAATCGAGAATAAAGCGCTGGGCTACCATATCAAATATGATTTGGGGCATTATGAATCAGATTTTGCAGAACGTACCATTCAGTATTCAGGCTATGCGAATTATACGGTGCTGAGCGATAAGAGAAGTATAAGAAGGAATAGGGAGAAGACCTATAATAGTTCATTTATGAAGTTTGTTCGCAGTATATACAATGCACATTGGGCGCAAGATGGTTATACCGTTAGAGCATTAAAGAAGTTAAGAAACGAAGACAAATTTGAGGCTGACAGTATTTTGAAAGTAGTTAATAGGATCGTACAATATACCCCATAATAACCTTGAGATGGAAAATGGTTATTTTGAACAAAATCGAGATGGGATGGGGCACTCTGAACTCTCTATTATTACAGTTCAGGAAATATGGATAGATCCGCAGGGGAATTTCTACCCAGGTGTAGACTGGATGTTGCAGGGATATTGGTCTTGGCATTCCAAATTATCCAATATGCTGCCTTTTGATTATTGGCCTTCCAATAAAAATCCTTAACTTAGTGTAATTTTAACAAATTAAGCATAAAGCACATTGAAATTTAGTGAATTTGGCTTTGTTTCCACATTGGAAGAAGGCTTAGACAGCATGGGATTTGCCGATGCAACCCCCATTCAAGAACAGACCATCCCGGTTATTTTACAGCATAAAGATATCATTGCCTGCGCACAGACAGGTACAGGAAAGACAGCAGCATACCTGTTGCCCATTTTGCACAAACTTGCTGAAAATCCGCAAGAACGTATAAATACCCTCATTTTAGCACCTACTAGAGAGTTAGCCTTACAGATAGACCAACAGATTATGGGCTTGGGATACTTTACAGGTGCAACTTCTATTGCCGTATATGGTGGCGGTGATGGAATGGGGTATGAGCAACAAAAGCGTGCCATGCGCGAAGGTGTAAATATCATTGTGGCAACTCCCGGAAGGCTTATCAGTCACATGTCTTCGGGTAAATTTGATTTCAGCCATCTGCAGCATTTGGTATTGGATGAAGCTGATACCATGTTGGATATGGGATTTTATGATGATATCATCCGTATCATCAGCTATCTGCCGAAAAAAAGACAAAGCCTGTTGTTTTCAGCGACCATGCCACCTAAAATCAGAGCATTAGCGAAGAAAATCCTGCATGAGCCTGAAGAAGTTAATATTGCGATTTCTAAACCATCGGAAGGCATAGATCAGCATGCATACATGGTTTATGATCCGCAGAAGGATACACTTATTCATCATTTGCTGAAAAATCCGGATTATGAAAGTGTCATCATCTTTGCTTCCAAAAAAAGTATTGTCAAAACGCTTGCGCGGGATCTGGCGAAACAAGGTATTGCAGCCGAAGGGTTTCACTCGGATTTGGAACAGAGCCAGCGTGAAAATATTATTAACCAGTTTCGTTCACGTCGTTTGCGCGTCCTTATCGGAACAGATGTGATATCACGGGGGATTGATATTGTTGGCATAAGCCTGGTCGTGAATTATGATGTTCCACCAGATCCAGAGGATTATGTGCATCGGGTAGGACGTACAGCACGAGCTGCTACGACAGGAACCGCAATTACTTTTATCAATGAGAAGGATCAGAATCGTTTTTCCCGAATCGAGAGACTGGTGGAATATGAAATTGAAAAACGTCCGCTGCCGGAAGGCTTTCCGGAAGGTCCTCGATATGCGCCCGGGTCAAGGTACAATGGTAATAGAAAACCGTTTCGTAAGAAGAAGCCACAGCAATACAATCGGAAACCAAAACAAGGATAAGCTGTATGAAAAAATGGGTATTTCTATTTTTGTTCGTACCATTTTACCTGCATATTATGGCACAAGACACGCTTTATACGTATCATGATGATGGTCGCATAGCTGAAAAGAAAGTAATGTCCAGATTTGAGCCGGAAACGGTTCAACTGTTGGAGCGTTATGTAGACGATCAGCTCCAATCGGTAGTCTATTACGACTTCACGATTGCGGATAACCCGCAGGACTCTTATGAAGGTATCTATCAAGGTGGGGCGCCTTTTTCTGGATACTTTAAGCTGTATAGATTGATTGATGATATCCAGCTTATAGATTATTATGAAGAAGGGCAGTTAAAATACCGTTACTCCTTTGAGCTTTTAGAGCAATTGGAAGGCTATATGCATTATATCTACGACAAAGAGACTACATATAAAGACGGCCGTATTGTTAACGGTCCGGATTATAAACTTGTTGGTCGGGAAAGATTAAATACGTTTTACTATGAAGAAGGTGAAATCAATGCTTTTGATGTTAATCTCTTCGCCATGCATTATTTTAACAGGTTAACCTTTACAAAAAGTGATGGACAGCTCATAGTTACGGAGATGCAAAGTCCGGTACAACTACATATTTCAGAGCCAAACGGAATTTTAAAAATAGACGTTTTTGAAGAGGATAATCTTATTGCTAGTTTAACAGTTCCTGTTAATTTTGATAAAGACAGTGAATTGAATGCGTATCATGAATTGGAAAATAGAGGCGATGTGATGACAAGTATTTTCTTTATGTGTCTTTTTTTAGAACCAGATAGTCTCGACCAGCTGTTTCAAAAGTTAATGGTGCATTTCCAACAAGAGAACATGGAAGATGTTATGGTGTATGAATAAGGAGAATATCTATTCTTAAAGCTCAATAACAGGAGGGTGTAAAGTAAACTGTGTCAAATAAAGAATTTTTATATTAGACACAGCAAATGGAAAAAGAGGAATTTGATTTTGAGCGCTTCAAGGAAGAAGCAATGAAAGGCCTTTATAAAGGCAAGAAAATGGGTGGTACAGACGGTGTTTTTGCCCCTATGCTAAAACACTTATTGGAATCGATGTTAGAAGGAGAGCTTGATCACCACCTGCAGGAGAATAAAGCTTCCGGAGAGTCGAACCGTAAAAACGGGAAGACAAAAAAGACCGTAAGAAGCCTCCAATCGGGTCATTTTGAAC
>NZ_FOZZ01000013.1 GCF_900116225.1 Sphingobacterium wenxiniae | reverse complement strand
GTGCGAAACCGGCCACGAGATGAGACTTCTGATAAGGGCCGTGGGAGATGACCACGTCGATAGGCCATAGGTGTAAAGGTTGAGAGACCAAAGCCGAGTGGTACTAATAGCCCGGGACTTTCCATGCCCGGAAGGTTGTTGTCTTCCTTCTTACTTCTTTCTACCGATTATGTTTATGCTATGGCTGGGGCTTATATGTCCTGAGCTGCTGGCAAAAAAAGATATTCAGGTGCCTATATCGGCGGTGTCTACCTCTTCCCATTCCGAACAGAGCAGTCAAGCCCGCCAGAGCCGATGGTACTGCCGTAACAGGTGGGAGAGTAGGTCGGTGCCTAATTTTATACGGAGCCCCTTACAGGAAACTGAAAGGGGCTTCTTTCGTTTTAACCTATTTTGTCTTTTGTTAAACTTATCTGTTTCTATCGTTAAAATGTTAATGAAGATGCTACTTTGTTAACATTATTTTAATTTATATTGGTCTAAAATATAAGACTACTGACCTCGGCTACATCATTTTATTAATGATTATTGAGTACCGCTTAGTTTTAAAAAACTGAAGCACATATAAATTATATAAAGTATAGAATTATGGAAAGAAAAGGTCTACTTAACCCTCCTCCTTGAAAGATTGTTCAAGAACATTGTTTTTATTTTTTAATGTTAAACTAAAATACTATTCGATGAAACCTAAACAATCAAAAGACTCAGCAATTCCCAAATTGCTAACTAAAAATTATTTTAAATCACGGCAACTTATTGTTCTTGCTCTGGGCTCGAGCATATTCCTTTCTTATGCGCAAGCTGAAAGTGCAAATCTGAGTTATTCGCCGAGTAGCAGTTCAAATTTTGCTACGACAAATACTTCTTTAACTTTCTCCTCTCAGCAATTAAGTGTCAGAGGTGTGGTGGTAAATGCTGATGGGCAGCCTATTGAAAATGCAACCGTTAAAGTTAGAGGCTCGAGTGAGGGCACCCAAACAGGGACTGACGGTACTTTTAATCTGGAAGTTCAGGGAAGCAGACCTGTTCTTGTTATTACCCACGTAAGCTATTCTCCGAAAGAAATTACAGTTGCAGGTAATCAACCTTTGCGTATTGTGATGGATGAAGGTGCTGAAAATATTTAAGAGGTAGTGGTGACTTCCTTTGGTATTCAACGCGACCGCAAAACGTTAGGATATGGTATCAGTGAGGTAAAGGGCGATGATTTGACGAAAGCACCGACTACCGAAGTTACGAATGCCTTAGCCGGAAAAGTGGCTGGTGTACAAGTAAGCGGTGCGGGCGGTGGATTTGCTGGTTCAAATGTGACTATCCGTGGTTTTTCAACTTTTACAGGGAGTAACCAGCCTTTGTATGTTGTAGATGGTATTCCTTTGGATAATTCCGGTGGCGGAAACTCTGTTAATACGGGAGTCGTGAATTCCAGCCGGATTTCGGATATTAACCCACAGGATATTGAATCTGTAAATGTATTGAAAGGTGCTGCTGCAACTGTCCTTTACGGTTCAAGAGCAGCTTCCGGGGTAATATTGATTACGACAAAGAAAGGAAAAAAAGGACAACGCAACCAGATTTCTTTTGGTACGAATACTGCAGTCGGTAGTGTTTCCAGAATGCCGGATTTTCAAAATGAGTATTCGCAAGGTACTAATGGGCAATACAATAATAGTGTAACTGGTTCCTGGGGAGCAAAAATTGCTGGTCAGTCGGTTAAAAACTGGTTTGGTGAGGATGAAATTCTTCAGGCATACCCTGATAACATCAGCGACATTATGCAAAACTCTGTTAACTCGGTAAATGATGTGAGCTTTACCGGGGCTTCAGATCGATTTGACTACCGTGTTTCTTATGGCTATACCTTAGAAACAGGATTGCTTCCGAAAAATGATATAAAACGGAATAATATATCTGCGAATGTTTCTACACAGCTGACCGATAAATTTAAGATTGGAACATCGTTTTCTTATGTAAATAATATTTCCAACCGTACACAAGGGGGAAATCAAGGTGCTAACCCTCTTTGGAGAGGGATTTACACGCCAAGAAGTTATGATTTGACTAATATGCCATTCGAAGACGCCGAAGGAAATCAGCTATGGTTCGCTCCGGAGGATCATCCGTACTGGTCGATTGAAAACGTGAAAAACAGAGGGGAAGTGAACAGGTTCTATGGTAACCTGAATTTGAAATATGATATTTTGACTTGGCTTTCTGCGGATTTGAAAATCGGAGCGGATGTATTCAGCATGAATTCTAAAGGCTTTGATAACAAAGGGATTCGCAGTAATGGTAATACGAGTTCTGCCGGGGCAGGAGGTGTCGTGGATAGAAGTATGACCATGAAAAATATCAACTCTTATTTTACACTGACTGCTAACCGTGCACTGAGCGAGAATTGGAATCTACTTGCTACATTGGGTAATGAGGTCATCTCCAATAATAGAAATAATCTACAATCGACAGGGTTGGGTATTGTATTGCCAGATTTTGATAATCAAAGTAATTTCTTGACTTTTAATACTTTAGGTGAGATTACGAGGGAGCGTGCTATAGGTTTGTTTGGTGATGTTGTGTTGGATTATAAGACGTTTTTATCTTTAAATGTGAAAGCGAGAAATGATTTTTCATCGACCTTAGCCAAAGGAAATCGTTCGATATTTTATCCGGCAGCAGCAGTAAGCTTTGTGCTTACAGAGGCATTTCCTTCGATGAAGAGCAATGTCCTGTCTATGGCAAAGATTAGGGTGAATGCGGGTGAAGTAGGTAAAGGTACAAGCCCTTATGCGACGAACACCTATTACTCCAGAGCAAGCGCTTCCGATGGATTTGTATCCACCTTGGTTAGTTTCCCTTTTAATGGTTTAGCTGGTTATACCTTGGATAACGGTGCTGGTAATCCATTGTTGCAACCTGAATTTACACGGGAGTACGAGATTGGAACGGAATTGTCGTTTTGGAATGGCCGTTTAGGTTTCGAGGGTTCGGTGTATAAACGGGATACCCGGAATCTTATTTTTGCGGTGCCATCACCAGCGACTTCTGGATTTACGTCTCTGCGTACCAATGCCGGTAGCTTATCTACCAAAGGTTTAGAAATGATGCTGACCGTTGTTCCTGTGAAATCTGATAAGGTAACCTGGAGATCGGTGTTCAATTTCACAAAATTCAAGTCCATTGTGGAAGAGTTAGCTCCGGGGGTGAATAATATTTCCATAGGTGGATTTACTTCGCCTAATATTCGACTGGTGGCGGGTGAGGAGTATGGACAAATATGGTCAAATGCTTACGAACGGAATGATCAGGGGCAGATGATTATCAATGCGAATGGTTTGCCAAGACCAACCTCGAATGTCCAAAAGGTGGGAAATCCTAATCCTAAGTTTAATTTAGGCTGGTCAAATGATATTTCTTATAAAGACTTTAGCTTTTCTTTCTTGTTGGATTTTAAATACAAAGGCGATATTATGTCCCGGACTATAGGGGATTTGCGCATTCAAGGTGTGGCTAAAGAGACTGCAGAATTTGCCCGTGTGGATGCTTCCGGCGCAGTGACAACACCTTACTTGTTTGAGGGTGTATATCAGGACGGAACCCCGAACACGACGCATGTTACAGCTCAGCAATATTACAGCTTGCAAGGAAAGTATGTCGCATGGGAAGGCTACGTATTAGACGCAACTTTTCTTAAATTAAGAGAGGCTAATATTACCTACAGACTACCTTCAAGGCTGTTGTCCGGGCAAAATTTGATTAAGAGCGTTAATATATCTGTGTATGGACGTAACTTGTTGACTTATGCACCAAATTTCCCGCATCTTGATCCAGAACAAAACTTGTTGGGGATTAGCAATGCAAGAGGATTAGAGTTTGGTTTTTCACCTACTCCTCGTACAATTGGGGGCAGTGTTCGATTTAGTTTATAGATTAGTTATTAGATAAAAAGGATATGAAAAAGATATTTAGTTTACTTTTGGTTACGTCATTGCTGAGCACTTCCTGTGAGTCGTTCTTAGATATAAATGACGATCCAAATAGTGTTACAAAAGTTGGCGTGAATCAATTGCTACCTTCCGTTACTGTGAATGTTGGGTATTTGGGAGCGAGTGATTTGTTTCGTGTTGCGGGGGTGTTTTCACAGCAATTCAGCGGACAAGGGCCTGTAAATGGTCATGTGGCTTTTAAAGAATATGAGCGGTATAATGTGAATGATTCAGATATAAATAATCAATGGGTCGCTATTTTTGGTACGACATTGAGTGATATTTCTATTCTGATAGAACAAGCTACCGCTGAGGGTAGTCCACATTATGCAGGCGTTGCGAAACTGTTGAAAGCTTATGTTTATCAGATCACGGTAGATACGTGGGGCGATGTTCCCTATTTCAATGCATCCCAGCATAATGAAAACCGTACGCCTGAGGTCGATGATGATGAAGCGATCTATGCGGATTTGATTCGTCTTATCGATGAAGGAATCTCTGATATTAAATCTTCAAGCTCAACTTTATCACCAAACAGCTTCAGTACAATATATAACGCAAACAGTTGGGATGCGTCACGTGATAAATGGGAGAAATTTGCGAATACGCTGAAACTTCGGATTTATCTGCATTACAGTGCCAAAGATCCGGCGTTCACAAGACAAAAGATCGCTGAGCTGATAAATAGCGGGGCGAAATTTTTTGAAGGCAATGAGGATAGCTTCCAGATGGCTTTTACAAGCAGCCCGCAAAGACAAAATCCGGTATACAGCATAGAGTTAGGACAATTCCGTAACCAGTTTTTGCCTAACAAATATATTGTAGAGTTGATGAATGGTAACGAAGACCCGCGTCGGGAGAAATTTTTTACTCCTTCGCCTTATTATTCAAATCCTAAAACGTATAAAGGGGCAAGTGTTCTGGATGGAGGTGCGAGTAGCTCATACTCCAGATTACATGAGTATCTATACGGCTCTGTAGCGTCTTTTAATCCAGGGCTGATTGATAGCGAAGGCAATATCCAAACAGGTGCGTTAACTTACTCAGGCGCATCTCCGGCAAGATTGCTTACTTATGCTGAATATAACTTTATTCGTGCGGAAGCTGCGTTGCTTTATGATGCACCGGGTGATGCTGATGCGTTTTTTAAAGCCGGTATTCGTGCTTCTTTTGCAGAAGGAGGTTTAAGCGAGGCGGCTTTAAGCAGCTACTTAGCAACGAAAGGTACTTTGACAGGGAGCAATCAACAAAAGCTAGAGCAGATTATTACGGAAAAATATATTGCTAATTTTGGTGTAGTAGTCGAGCCTTGGACAGATTACAGACGGACAGGCTACCCGAGTTTAACACCTTTGTCCCAACCTTTGGCGATTTATAGTGAAGTTCCACGTACATTGTACTATTCACAGTCAGAGATCAATAATAATCCGAACGTGAAACAAAAAGCAAATCTGTTGGAACGTGTTTTTTGGGATACAAAACAGTAATAAGTTTAGAAATTTTATTATTTTATGGACAAAATAATTTTTAAATATAAATCAATTATGAAAAGAGTTCTTTCTTTAGTGTTGTGCTGTATAGCCTTTAGTATTTCGGCTTCAGCGCAACGTGTGCCTGCCGCGGACAGTGCTGTGGTGACCAAACATCAGATGACGGCTAACGGCCAGCGCTTTGCTTATACCGCAAAAACAGGTACGCAACCCGTATGGGATAATAGCGGAAAAGTTGTAGCGACAGTTCACTATACTTATTACTCCCGGGATGATGTTCAGAATCGCGACAAGCGGCCTTTGGTTATCTCTTTTAACGGAGGCCCGGGCTCAGGTTCGGTATGGATGCACTTGGCTTATACTGGTCCACGGTTATTGAATATTGATGATGAGGGGTATCCTTTGCAACCTTATGGTGTAAAAGAGAATCCTTATTCTATCATGGATGTGGCGGATATTGTGTATGTGAATCCGGTAAATACGGGTTATTCCCGGGTTTTGGATGAAAAGGCTGACCGTAACCTGTTTTTTGGAACGAATGCAGATATTAAATACCTGGCTGAATGGATTAATACCTTCGTAACCCGTAATAACCGTTGGGCTTCACCGAAGTATTTAATTGGAGAAAGTTACGGTACTACGCGTGTATCGGGCTTGGCTCTGGAACTTCAAAATGCGCAATGGATGTATCTGAACGGTGTCGTGCTTGTCTCGCCAACCGATTTAGGAATAAAGCGTGAAGGAGCAGTAGACATTGCGAATCGTCTGCCATATTTTGCGGCAACGGCTTGGTTCCATAAACGTTTATCGGCCGATCTTCAAAACAGGGATTTGGAAGAGTTCTTACCGGAAGTGGAAAAATTTACTTTAGATGAATTGTTGCCAGCTGTGGCGCGTGGACATAGTGTGGATGCCGCTACAAAAGAACGCCTTGTTAAGCAAATGGCTAAATATTCGGGACTTTCTGAAACGATTATCCGTCAGAATAACTTCGATATTTCTACTTCGTTGTTCTGGAAAGAGCTGATGAGGGATAAAGGCATGACAGTGGGGCGTTTGGATTCTCGTTATTTAGGGATAGATTTTCGTGACGGAGGGGAACGTCCGGATTATAATGCCGAGCTTACTTCCTGGTTACATTCGTTTACCCCAGCGATTAACTATTATTTCTTCAATGAGCTGAACTATAAGACCGATGTGAAATATAACATGTTTGGTCCTGTACATCCATGGGATAGAAGCAATGACAAAACAGGTCTAAGCCTTAGACAGGCTATGGCTGCCAATCCTTTCTTGCATGTAATGGTTCAATCGGGTTATTACGATGGCGCATGTGATTATTTCAATGCGAAATACAACATGTGGCAGATGGATCCTTCCGGTAAGCTTTCTTCACGGATGGATTTCAAAGGGTATAGAAGTGGTCACATGATGTATCTGCGTAAAGAAGATTTAATCAAGGCGAATGAGGATATTCGTCAGTTTATTAAAAATTCTTTACCAGCTCCGGATCAACCGGCTAAATATTAATTCCATTAGCGGTGTTTAATGATGTAGAAACGTTATTGAACACCGCTTTCTTTAAAATTGTAAGTATGCGTTTAAGTCGTTTTATAATTGTTTTGTTCTTAGGTTTTACAACCTTGCAGGCACAGGATTTAGTGAATGATACGAAAGCTGTCCAGGCATTGTTGAAACAGGAGAAAGAAAAATATAAGTCTAACCTTCTAAACCCGAAGCAGACTTATTCCGCATTGCTCAGATTGTTGGAATTAGGCGAGTGGGATTATGTAGTCAATCAATTGCAGGATAACAAAGGGTTGAGTGCTGTGGAATCTGCCGAATTGTGGGCAAAATACCACTGGTTGAATAATGATTTCTTTGCCGTTGAAAAAGCTCTTCAGCATTTAAAAGCAGCGGATAAATCTGATTTACGCATTCAACGTTTATTCGCCTTGTTGGATATTGAGGCTTGGGAACTTACCAAAGCCGAACAGCTTGCGAAGCAGCTTTTGGAAAAGTACCCGAACGATATAGAAACAAGCTTAATCCTTGGCAGGGCATTGCTTTTGCAGAAGAAATATCCGGAAGCATTGGATTTAGCCCATAAAATGATTGCCCATGATACAAAGGATGCATCGGGCTATTTTTTGAAGGCGGATATTTTTTTCTGGGACCAAAAGCCTAAAGAAGCAGAAGAGACCTTGGTACAAGGGTTGAAGTTAAATCCTTTGCATGCTGATTCTCGATTTTACTATGGTTATGCTATTTGGAGAAGAATTGATGCAACGCAATTGAATGATATGGTGGCCCAATGGGAATTGGCTTTGGGTATCAATCCGCTACATTATCAGGCTCATTGGCATCTGGGTAACGGACATACAAATCTGACGTTTACAGACTATGTTGATGATCAGGAGAAAGCTATTCGCGGAGAATTGGAAGAAGCGGATGAGCTGTTTACGGCAAATAAAATAGCGGAAGCATTTCAAGTTATTGACCGTGTAGAAGCGAAGTATCCACAGTCTGTCTTGCCGGCAATGCATCGGGGTTCATTACTGTACGGTGATTTTGACGCGATGGATCGGAAAGAACGTTTGGATAAAGCGGAGCAGGTGTTTTTGTCTATTTTACAGAAGAAAAAGCACTATGGCCCAGCGCACAATGGATTGTCGGCTGTATTGAAATCAAAGCGTATCCCTTTCCTGTCCACGTATGAGGAGAAGATGAAAGCGTATCGAAATCCTAAAATAGATAATATGCAGGATTTCTTGCAGGTCTTTCCGGATGTAGCCTATTACCCGGGCAATGTGGCGAAAGGTATGGCGTGGAATCAGTTATATACTGCTGTGGTTTATTTTCCTTTTTTAGTTAAGCAGCATCGTGATTTCGTTATCCCTCCTTTGCATGAGGACTTGGCAATTGCGATGAAAGCTCCTTATTTCCGTTTTAACACGACCTTTGATAATCGGCAATGGATGGATATTCGTGGCGTAGGAAGTGGCGCAGCTTCTATAGAATATACAGAGCGTGGCGCTTTTGAAGAGCGGAATGTATTATTACATGAATATGTCCACCTGTTTCACGGACGCGTATTGACCGATGAGCAAAACCGCAAAATCAAGGCGTTGTACTATAACGCCATGGTGAATGGCCTGACATTGGATTACTATTCACAGAACAACGAATCGGAGTATTTGGCGCAGACTTATCCGGCTTATTTTGAGGAAGTCAAAGTGCATCCATTGGATTTTAAATCTATGAACACGACGGCTGATTTGAAGACGAAAGACCCTGAGATGTATGCTTTTCTGCACGATATGATTACCAAAGAGAAAGCGTATCTGGCGGGAGATAAGCAAGCTATGGCATCGAACTGGTCTCAGGTGTATGTGAATCTGGCAAGTGAGGCTTCAAAGAATGACCTGACGTCGGCTTATCTCTTATTGGATACAGCATTACAATACGATAGTAAATATCTGCCTGCTCACTTAGCGTATGCAAGGTATCAGATAAGCGAACACAAATTTGATCTGGCTAAAGAACGTTTGAACCTTGCTAAGGGAATTAACACACAATATGCACCGATTTATGCGGTTGAGGCAAGCCTGATTGTTGCTTCTGAACCGGCTGACATCCAAAAACAAGCGGCTTTGTATCAGAAAGCTTATGAGCTGGAAACGGACTACATGGAAAAAGCACAGAATGCCAATATGTTGCGAAACTTCTATTTCCAGAGAGGCATGCTGAAAGAAGCGTTAGAAGTGGCGTTGGAATACTGGAAGAACGGTTCGGAAATCTCGACCTACCTGCGGGACAGGAAGGATGATAACGTAGCTTTCTACGCCTGGCAAAAAGCATTGCTGGGAGATAGTAGTCCAATCAAGGATTTGGCTTATTTAGTTTCGCAGAAACCACAGAATTATAACCTGCGCAGACAGTATGCAGAAGTGTTTCTGGCTAATGGTCAGTATACAGAGGCTTTGGAAAATCTCATGCCGGTATACCGTAATTTGCAAGCTTCACAGGTTAGCCGTCCGGAATTTGAATTGCTGTTGGCGGAAACGTATGCTGGCTTGGGCAATCTGGCGGAAAGGGATGCATTTCTGGCTAAGCTTACCGCTGCGGAGGCTGATGTCGTTCGTCTGGAACCGTTATATAACCTTCGATTGGTGCGGTTGCTTTACAAAGCCGGAAAAGCGACAGAAGCAGCACAGCTGTACAGCCAGATCAAGAAAGAGGATATGCTGTTTTATCGTTCAGCCGATTTGCTGACCCAGGCGTATGCGGCTAAGGACAGCGGAAATAGCGATAAGGCTTTAGAGCTGGTTCGGCAGGCGTTGAAAATCTATCCTTATGAAGCGGAATCTTTGGTGCTTTTGAATCAGCTTGCTGAAAAAAGTGATAAAGCAAAAGAGTTAGCCGCTATTTATCGGTCTAAAGTAAATGATATTCCATAGGGAGGCAAGAGGATTAAAATAACATACTTTCAATGTTTTTGATATTAATCCAGTTGTAAAAAACATCATATACTAATTTATTTTTACCTAAATTTAGAAAGAATAAAAGTATCAATATTATGAGCATAAAAGAGGGATTTTTGATTGAACTGGAACGAGAGACAGCAAATACAAGACGTATTGTCGAGCGGTTGGAGGATAAACACTTAAGCTGGAAGCCGCATGTTAAGTCGATGTCAGCAGGTGAATTGGCGGGTCATGTTGTGGAATTGCATAATTGGGTGGCTGGGGGTCTTGGCTTAGTAGAGTTTGATTTTCATCAGCATTATGTGCCTTTCAAGCCTACAACTGTAGCAGAGATTTTGGCTAAGCTGGATGATGGTTATGAAAAGAATGTAGCGATGATTAATGCGTTGTCAGATGAAGATTGGTCTTCATTGTGGAAATTGAAAGCAGGAGAGCACGTAATTGCTGAGATGCCGAAAATAGGTGCTATGCGCTTCATTATCCAGAACCATCTGGTTCACCATAGGGGACAGCTTTCAGTCTATTTGAGAATGCTGGATATTCCTGTTCCGGGAATCTACGGGCCTTCTGCGGATGACAATAATGTCTAATGAAAAAGAACTTTTGCGTATGTTAATCTATGGCAAATGCAGGAGATGCTGTCATAGTGAGTTTGAAGTTTGAACCTGAGTAGTGTAAGTTGATTAAACAAATGAAATTACAGTTATTAGAAGACTTAAGCTCACTTTTAGCCTTTTCGAGAAAGGTAAGTAACCAGAAAGGTGAAAATTTTAATTTAATTTCCCTTCTTAATATGGAACGGGATGAAATGAGGACGCATTCTCGTATTATAGGGGAATTATTGGAGCTTTCAATTTGGAATGACTGATAAGCGGCATTTTTATTACGGTTTATCATTTAATGAGAGTGTTGGTGAGAGGAAGGATACTTATGAAAAAATTAGAAATAGAATCAAAATTGCTGACGGAAGGTTTAATGATTTTTCAAATGAATACTGGTTGTATTGGCGTGATTCTGAAGATTTTTTAAATTGGAAAGACAATAGTGAGTTATTGAATATGAAAAATGGTGTTGGATTAAGAGAAATCTGCGATAAAGTTGAGTTTATGTTAGATTTAATAGAAGACTGATCATAAGTAAATAAAAAAGGATCTTCCAATTGGAAAATCCTTTTTTTAATACAGTTATGTCGCTTAGACTATTTCGCTAATTCTTCAGCAATAGCTGCACCGATTTCCGCAGGAGATTCTACTACGCGGATACCACACTCACGCATGATAGCCATTTTAGCAGCAGCTGTATCATCAGCACCACCAACGATAGCTCCAGCGTGACCCATACGGCGTCCTGGAGGCGCAGTTTGTCCTGCGATAAAACCTACTACAGGTTTAGTGCCGTGTTCTTTGATCCAACGAGCCGCTTCAGCTTCCATACCTCCACCGATTTCACCAATCATGATGATACCTTCGGTTTCAGGATCGTTCATTAACAATTCAACAGCTTCTTTCGTTGTTGTACCGATAATAGGGTCACCGCCGATACCGATGGCTGTAGTGATACCTAATCCTGCTTTTACAGTCTGGTCAACAGCTTCGTAAGTCAATGTACCTGATTTGGAAACAATACCTACTTTACCTTTTTTGAAGATAAAACCTGGCATGATACCGATTTTAGCTTCTTCCGCAGTGATGATACCAGGACAGTTAGGTCCGATTAAACGAGAATTTTTGTCGCTCAAGTAAGATTTTACTTGAATCATATCTTTTGTAGGGATACCCTCTGTGATACATACGATAACTCCAATTCCTGCAGCAGCAGCTTCCATAATCGCGTCAGCAGCAAAAGCAGGTGGAACGAAAATAATAGAAACGTTAGCACCGGTTGCGTCTACTGCATCTTGAACAGTATTGAATACAGGACGGTCTAAGTGTGATTGACCACCTTTACCTGGAGTAACACCACCAACAACGTTTGTTCCGTACTCAATCATTTGAGACGCATGGTAAGTACCTTCATTGCCGGTAAAACCTTGTACGATTACTTTAGAATCTTTATTTACTAATACACTCATTTTTTCTGTTTTTTTGCAAAGCAAATCTACCATTTTGCCACGACTTCTAAAAATTAACTGCGGCAAAAGAGGCTTTTTTTTATAAAAGCGTTAACTTCTTGACAAAATCCCACAAGACAATGCCTATCGTGACTGATACATTGAAGGAATGTTTAGTACCAAACTGTGGGATTTCCAGACAGGTGTCAACCTGTTGCATGGCTTCTTCAGATACACCATGTACCTCATTTCCAAAGATGAAGGCATACTTTTTGTCATTGTCTTTCGGAAATTCGTGAAGCATGACGCTACCTTCGGCCTGTTCGATAGCCAACAGTTGGTAACCTTCTTGTTTTAAGTCGTGCAATGCTTCTGTAATGTTCTTATGGTATACCCAATCTACGGATTGTGTAGCGCCAAGTGCTGTCTTTTCGATCTCCCGATGCGGGGGAGTTCCTGTAATACCGCACAATATTATTTTTTCAATGGCAAACCCGTCTGCTGTGCGGAAAGCAGAGCCTACATTGTGCATGCTGCGTACATTGTCCAATACAAGGACAATCGGTATTTTTGTTTGATTTTTAAAGGTGTCGATATCTACTCGATTCAATTCCTCCATGGATAGCTTCTGCATAATGCAAAGTAAAAGGTAAAAAATCAAAAGTCAAAAAAATTAAATCAAGCGCAGGAGGAGGTATCAAGGTAATTTTTTCAAATAGATTTTGAATATTAGAAATAGTATGTTATTTTTGCATTCCGAAATTAGTATAAAAGAAAAAATAAATATAGCTAAGAGAAATGGCAAATCATAAATCAGCGATTAAAAGAATTAGAGCTAACGCTGCGAAGCGTTTAAGAAATCGTTACCAAGCAAAGACAACTCGTAACGCAATTAAGAAATTACGTAATACAACTGACGCTACTGAAGCACAAACATTGTTGCCTAAAGTTGTTTCTATGCTTGATCGTTTGGCTAAGAAAAACGTTATTCACAAGAATAAAGCAGCTAACAACAAGTCTAAATTGACGAAGTTAGTTAACAAGTTAGCGTAACTTTAGTTAGATTGTTATAAAATATTTAGGGGATGTATATTCTACATCCCCTTTTCTTGTTGAACTTTTTTGAGTACAGTCATTCTTCGAAATCAAAGAATGACTGTATAAGTTTTTTATTGTGCTAACACTTTCTGAATAACCTCGTCCAATTTGGCTTTGTCAGCTTTATAGGGTGCAAGGTCGTATAATTCTACTTTGCGGAAATCAATAGGATGGCTTTCACTTTGTAGGTAAATATAACCTTGATTCAATAGTTTACCATCGATTTTTTGTGCGGGATCATAATTGTCTACATTTCCTCCTCCGATTTGTGGTTTGAAATACTGCAATACGATTTCTTTATCAAGGATATGTTGTATGATAGAGTCTCCCAAAACGACAAATTCTGCTGTTACCCAGTCATCACCATGATAAGTTTTGGATGTTGAGCTTTTGCAATGTGGTGTGAATAGTTTGTCATCAATGACAACATTAGTACCAGGTGTACATAGGTTGGAATTGGTCCGTTCGTCCGTTCCATTTCCGCCGAGCAGTTGTCCCTCAATTGAGATAGGAAAATCCTGATCTTTTAACATAGTCTTTGGATCTTGGCCATGGAGCATTGCTCCACTATTGCGCCAGGCCCAACCTTCACCTCCTTTAGCTTGTTCGTCCACGAACCGGTATTCTACGCGTAATACGTAGTAGCTGTATGGTGTGTTGTATGCTAAATGGCCATATTGTTGGTTGAACTCATCATAGCCATCATAGCGAACTTTTAATAGACCATCTTCCACACGATAGGTATTAGCATAGTTCTCGCCAACTTCGTGTAATCTGATTTTCACGGTCCAATCGTTGATGTCTTTTCCATTAAATAATTGTATTGGTTTCGGCGTGCCGTTATCATCTACGGTACTTTTTTGTGTGCTGTTCGCACAGTTCATAAATAAAAGGCTGCAGGCAATTGCTGTTATAAATTTTAGCTTCATACAAGTGGTTTAAGTTATAATAATAATTTTTTGTTCTTGACGTATTCTGTCGGTCTGACGCCTATGATTTTATTGAATGTATTACTGAATGTAGGTAAGCTGGTATAGCCGACCTGAATGGCTACTTCGTGGATGCTGAGCCCGCTGTCCAGTAGTAGTTTTAAAGCGGTGAGCATACGTAGTTGTGTGTAATACTGGATAAAGGTCATGTTTAGCTCTCTCTGAAATAGGCGGGATAGTGTACGGTCGCTTATATCAAAGTTGGTAGCTACAGCTTTGATATGCAGATTGTCTGCCATTTTCTTCTCTAAGAATGTAACGACTTCTTTAAGAAGAGGATGCTTAGGATAGGGTAGGGCAAGCGGTAATTCTGTATGGGAAAGCTCGGGCAGGATAAGTTTGAAAGCCTTAGCGATAGCAAATTTTGCCTCTTCAGAAGGGAATATGTTTCCGTTCCAGCGGTTGGTGAACATAATGAGTTCGATTAATAAATCGTTGACCGGATATATGTTGACTTTATTGTAAAAATCAGTGTCAGTATCGAAGACAGGGAAGTAGAGATTGCGCATGATGACTTCGGGATTGCTGGGATGGATGCTGTGCTCAACTTCTGGCGGGATCCAGATATAATGCCTTGCCGGCAGATAATAGGACTTTTCTCTCGTGCGTAGAAAAACCATACCACCTTCGGTGTATAAAAACTGCCCCTTTTGGTGACTGTGCTCTTGAATGACTTCCCCCATCATGGCATGATGACAATAGATGCTATCGGGAAACGCGTCCACATCCGTCAAGTAATATTTGTCTACATAGCGTTTATTGTCCATGATTTTCTTCTTCGTGCTATAAATTTCTTGTTTTTAAATGACATAAGCAACTCCCATTGTGGCAATAACTACGCGTTTGCATGATTTGTGTCATTTTTACACTACGATAATCTTATTTTCAGTATTTTGTACAGATTTGTTGCATATAGCAAAGACAGAAATATTAAAAGATCGTATCAATAAAAATGGTAGAAGAAAGAATAAAATTAGCATCACTTAAAGACAAAATAATGACGGCCCAAAAGGCAGTACAGATCTTTGAAAACGATATGGTCGTTGGTTCCAGTGGGTTTACCAAAGCAGGAGATAGCAAGGTTGTGTTGGAAGCATTGGCAGAACGTGCAAAAAATGAAAACCTAAAGATAACTTTAATGACCGGTGCTTCTTTAGGTCATGATACCGATGGAAAACTGGCGGAAGCCGGCGCTCTGAAGAAGCGTATGCCCTTTCAGGTAGATAAGGTATTGCGAAGTAAAATCAACAGTGGTGAAGTACTCTTTATCGATCAGCATTTGAGCGAAAGTGCCGAATTGCTGCATAATAAAAATCTTCCACCGGTGGATATTGCAGTTATTGAGGTAGCATTCATTGATAGAGACGGTAGTCTTGTGCCTACCACTTCGGTGGGTAATTCAGCCACTTTTGCAGAACTGGCGGAAAAGGTGATTATTGAAATCAATACAGCCATCCCAATGGATATTTATGGTATCCATGATATTTATAAGGCAGAAAATTATCCTTATCGTAACGTTATTCCTATCGTTGCGCCATGGAATAAAATCGGACGTAAAACGATAGCAATCGATCCAACGAAAATTGTCGGCATCGTGTTTACCGATAAGCAGGACAGCCCTGCGGATATTGCAGAGCCTGATCCAAAGACCATTGCTATTGCTAACCACATATTGGCATTCTTTGAGAATGAGGTGCAGTTAGGGCATTTGACTGACCGTCTGTTGCCTATTCAAGCAGGTATTGGGAAGGTGGCGAATGCGGTATTGACAGGTTTCAAAGACAGTAATTTCTACGATTTGACGATGTTCTCCGAAGTGTTGCAGGATAGTACATTTGACTTGATTGATTCAGGGAAACTGTCATTTGCATCGGCATCATCAATAACTGTATCTGCAGCGTGCTATGATCGGGTATTTGGCAATCTGCAGAATTACCGGGAGAAAATTGTTTTGCGTCCGCAGAATATTTCCAATACACCGGGATTGATCCGCCGTTTAGGTATTATTGCGATTAATACGGCTATTGAGTTCGATATTTATGGTAATGTCAATTCGACCCACATTGGCGGTACGAAGATTATGAATGGTATCGGCGGCTCGGGGGATTTTGCACGGAATGCTTATTTAAGTATTTTCGTTGCCCAATCGGCATCCAAGAATAATACGATTTCCCATGTATTGCCGATGGTATCTCATGTGGATCATACAGAACATGATGTGGATATTCTAGTAACGGATATTGGTTTGGCGGATTTGCGGGGCTTAGCTCCACGGGAGCGTGCACAAAAGATTATTGATAATTGTGTGCATCCGGATTTCAGAGAAGAACTACAGTCTTATTTTGATCGAGCTTGTGAGCGAGGAGGGCATACGCCACATTTGCTGGAAGAAGCATTTAGTTGGCACTTGCGCCTGCAACAAACTGGGACAATGAAGAAGTAAGTTGCAGTATAGACTTCCGAAGTTCTCAAAACTTCGGAAGTCTTTGATATTTACGTTTTCGCCAAAACTGTTGCTCTATCCCAAATAGCAAAAGAACGATAAGCGGAAGTGCAACATTGATAAGCTGCCATGTTGTTTTTTCCGCTTTGACTTTCGCTTGGTCAAGTAAGCGGAGCTTTACCTCTCTATTGCGCAGGTTGATGACCTCTTCATCGTTGAGCAGATAATCGACAATATTCTGTAAAAGTGTTTTGTTGGCAAATTGTTGTTCTGTATAGCGATCCCAACCCAGTGGATATGGCGATTGATCTTTGTGGTTTACCTGATTAATCAGCCAGTCGCCATCGGCGAATACCAACATTTTTGTCTCTCGACTTGTCGAAGTCAAGTCTATTGCCTGCTGAATACCTTCCGGGGCTGGTCTATTCTCAAAAATATAAGGGAATTTCCCAGAAAGCAATAGTGCTACAGGTTGGGGGTTTGTCTTGAATTTTGCCGGATCTGGCGCTTCTTCAATCATCTGTAATGAGATTGGCGCTGGGGTGGCAATGGTTCTGGCGAAAGGAGAGGAGCTTAGCAAGACTTCTTTCCTGATTCGAGGTGTTTCAATGGTATCTATAGTGCCGATAAATTCGGTGCGTATACCATCAAGGTTTTTTACAATTGGATTTGCACTGGTAGGCATTAAAATGGGGAAAAAGTACCACGGTACTAACTCGATTTGGGCTTGACCTCCGATATTACCTATAGACATTGGAATTTGTCCACAATTTAGATCTGCCAATACATTGTAGTTTAGTCGAAACCCGTACAGAAAAAACAGATCGTCCAAATTCAATTGTTTCCCGATGAGCGGCTGACTGGCAGCTTGCCGTAGGTTGTCCAAGCTAGCATCAACCTGATCTATAGTCCAGACCACCCGACCGCCATTACGGACAAAGTAATCAATCTTATACTTGTCACTTTCCGAAAAAGCCGATTGGGGCTTGACGACAAACAATACTTTCAGTTGTTGGAGTGATTCATACGTGACAGAATCCAGGTTTACCCGTCCTACTTGGTTTCCGGTCATGATGCTGTGCATCGCGTCATAAAGTTCCAGATCCGAGGGTTCGCCATGCCCTTCTGTAAATCCTATAAAAGCTGTTTCCTGCTGGACAACTTTACCAATTGCCGATATAAAGGCATATTCCAGATTCTGTATGGAATTATTCAATGCCTCTTCGGGTTTTGCCCCTGTTTTTTGTTGCAGGAGGTTGACAGTTAGCTCTTGGTCTTCTGTACTGACGATTGCTGCAGGAAATATGAGCTTTTGTGTAAAACCAGCTTCTGTTCTTACGCTGAGGTTGGTCGGGAAAACCCCTCTTTCGATTAAGGCTTGGGTGAACTTTTGCTGCTCTTCCTGATTACCTTCTAGCGGATCGATAACAGTAAATTTAATCTTACCACCAGATAGCGCTTTGAGGTCGCTTGCCATGTTGATGGTTTCTTGTTTCAAGCGGGCAAATCCACTCGGCAGATCACCATCTAAAAAAATCGTAATATAGATGTTTTCGTCCAGTTGGTTGATGATTCTTTCTGAAGTGTTAGATAAGGTAAAGCGCTTATCTTCAGTGAAATCTATCCTGCCAAATAGATTAGTGAAGCTTGTACTGTTTAATATAAAAAAGAGTGCTACACCAATGCCGTATGCGGTGAATGTTTGTTGTCTTTTTCTGAATTTTCTGCCTAGATGTCCGATAGTGAACAGAATGAAGATAGCTGATAAAGAAAGGAAATAAATCAGGTCTTTGGCCGTTAATACACCACGGCTGATACTGTCGTAGTGGGTGCGAATACCTAAGTCCTTTATAAAATCTTCTGCCGGCTGGAAAACAGCTAATTGACTGCCGGCATCAAGACCATAGTACGCCAGAAAACAGGCAAATACAGCTAATAAAAATGAGACAATAGGGTTCTTGGTCAGTGAAGAGCAAAAAATGCTGATGGCGGCATAGCTACTCGTCAGAAACAAAAGTCCAATATAAGAACCGATTGTTGCACCGATGTCAATATTACCCTTGGGGTACGCCAACAGGTAAACTGAAATTGCATATATTAATGTCGGAGCAATAGATAAGATACCTATACTGTTAATACCTAAATATTTCCCTAACACAATATCCTTTAGTGTATAAGGTCGGCTCAATAGCAGATCGAATGTTCCGTCAGCTTTTTCTCCGGCAATAGACCGCATGGCTATAGCGGGGATTAAAAACAGAAAAAGGTAAGGCGCTATGGAAAAGAAACCATCTAATTGGGCATAACCGGCATCCAAGATGGAGGTGTCCGGGAAGATCCAGAGCACAAGCCCTGATAGTAAAAGAAATAAGCCTATGGCTAAATACCCTATCAGGCCATTAAAATAAGACGCTATTTCTTTTTTATATATGTTTGTAAAGCTCATGTTACTTTCTTGACCGCTAATTGTCAGGGACAGTAAGTGGTTTCTTTTGCGGTCGAAAATAGGAAAAACATCGCTGTAAAACAAACGAGGTGACTTCCCTCGCGGAAGACACCTCGACACTTATATAGTTGTATTGATGCGACAGTTTTGTTATTCTATCTTCTGCCTGGTAGATAGATTTGAAAACCTAAGCCGACCCCTAGGCCATTGTGTCCACCACCGGCATTAATATTGGCTTTGCTATAATTGTAGCCGGCGGTTACTTCAAGTGCTACGGACTGCGTGATAAAATGTGCGTAACCTACATTCGCCCCTAAAGCAAATGATACGTTATCGCCAACTGAACTGCCTGCAATCCCGACATCACCCTGACCGAAGAAACGTCCGGAAGCCGATGCTCCGCCAGGAAAATAGTAACGAACAAAAGGAGCAATACCATAATTCCATTCGTTGTCGGCACCTTTCTCTGTGGTCAAACCTAGGGTAGCTTGCGCACCAATGGCTAGCCCATCGGAAATGAAATACCCTGCACGAGGTTGTAGCCCAATGCCAAAAGATTTGCCTTCAAAGCTGTAACCGATATTTCCAAGGGAACCACCTACCATCCAATTACCTTGTTTGATTGGATCCATACCTACGTTGGCGGTAGTCTGAGGTCTGGTCTCGATAGACTGTGCTTGTAATCCCAAGCTAAGACCTCCTAAAAGTGCTAAAAATAATGTTATCTTTTTCATATCTATACATGTTAATTTATGTTAATAACAGTGGTTAGATAGAAAAGTTTGCCGTGAGGGAGTAAAAAATATTCCGTATGAAGATGGAAGTCTTCATACGGAATAAATATTAGGGTAAGGCTATTTAATGTCTTGCAGTAGTTCTTGAATTGCCTTTTCCAATTGTTGGTCCTTACCTTGGGCAATAACCTCTGGTAGGTTTTTCACTTCGAAAGTTGGTTTGGTTTCATTGTTTTCCAGCCATTCGCCGGCTTTGTTCTTCGCACTGATTGGTACAGCACCCCACATAACCCCGTTAGGTAGCATTTCCCATCCGGCAAAGCTACATGTACCTGGAACAGGCATCCCGACAGTTTTACCAATATTCAGATCGGTATAACCACAGGAAAAACAATGACCATCACTATAGTTTGCTTCGTTGAACATGGCTAAAGTTGGTTTTGTCCAACGGAAAGTGGGTTCATAGCCTACTGAACGATCGGCCGTCGCATAGTCCAGAAACTTCTCTCCGGTAAAGAACATGGCTAAGTCGGATACCAGATCACCGCCACCGTTGAAACGCGTATCTACAATTACGCCTGCACAGTCGGCATATTTACCCATCATCTCATCATAGATATTGCGGTACTGTCCGTCAGCCATGCCGGAAATGTGTACATAACCCAGTTTCCCTTCGGTAGCTTTCTCTACTTCCTGTTGGTTTTTCTTTACCCAGCGGCGGTAGAGCAAAGCATTTTCTTCGGCTAAGGAAATCGGTTTCACGGTTACTTGTTCGCGATTGTTGGTTTTGGGATCTACAATCTCCAAAAGCACAAATTTTTCTGCTTTCCTGTTCAGGTACCGAGCGACATCCTTATCCGCAGCGATGGTTTCACCATCAATCTTTTCGATGATGGAACCCGGTGCAATTTTTAAAGAGGCTTTGTCCAAAGGTCCACCGACCACAATTTCTTCTATACGGATACCGTCACCTGTGTGGTTATAATCCATGAATATTCCTAAGGACGCTGTTGCATCGCCATCTGCAGAAGAACCGCTATAGCGTGCGCCCGCATGGGATACATTCAGTTCGCCCAACAATTCGGAAGCCATTTCTGCAAACTCATAATTGTTGCCGACGTGTGGAAGGTATTTCGTGTATTCTACTTTCAGTCCGTCCCAATCTGCACCGTGCATGTCAGGCGTATAGAACATCTTTTTCGTCCGTTGCCATACGTGGTTGAAGGCATCAGTCATCTCTGCTTCTTTGTCCAAGAACATATCGCCGGCAATTTCAACGGCATCTCGTTTGTTGTTCTCCGCATTAATTTTGGTGATCCGACCTCCGCTAAGTAGATAGATGGATTTTTGCTCTTTGTCCCATCGTATGCTTCCCCCGGCGGCATCCAAAGGAATTTCCATTTTAGTTTCCTTAGTGCGTAGGTTCGTGCTCCAAAGATTAGCGCCTTTTTCAAAACGCGCAAGATAGTACAGCTTTTCTCCGTCTTTGGATAATAATGCATCAGATAGGGCAGAAGAATGTATGGTCAATCGTGCTTTGCGTTCGTCCAGACCTTCCCAATCAATTTTGATAGGTTCTTGCTTTGCAACATTTTTGGTGGTATCCTTATCGTTTTTCTTTTTGTCTTCGGTTTCCTTCTTGTTGTTTTTTTCAATTTCCTTTAAAAGGTTGAAATCATCTTTGCTCATGTTGTATTTATCCCAGCCTTCTTTGGTCAGGAATAAGGAGTAGACATCCATCTGTGTGCCGCCACTAAATGCATGGCTCTTTAAACCATGTCGGTTGCTGAACCATAAAATCTGCTTTCCTTCATTTGCCCACATTGGTCTGTGGTCACTATACCCACTTTTGGTGAGGTTGACCATCTTCTGCTTACCTTCCACATCCAATAATACCACCTCGCCATTAGCCATGGTGGGATTGTATTCTGCCAATAGCCATTTGCTGTCCGGGCTCCAAGAGAAATACTGGTCGCCATCCTGCATGTGAAACAGTTGCTCAGGTGTAAGTAAGGTCGTAGTGGCTTTGCTGGCGATGTCCAACACTTTTAATGTGCGTCTATCCTCAATAAAAGCCAGTTTTTTGCTATCCGGAGATAGCTGTGGTAGGTAGTTGTCTTTTTCGTTGCTCACAAGTGGTTTTTCCTCGATCAAAGTCGCAGCAAAGAAAAATGGTTCTTCCTTGCGCGCTTTTGTGGCTTGGAAGATTTGCCAGCGGCCATCGCGTTCGCTGGCATATATAATAGATTTGCCGTCCGGTGCAAATTGAACAAATCGCTCCTGTGCGGCTGTGTTGGTAATGCGTTTGGTTAATTTTCCGTCTACCGAAGTGACAAATACTTCACCGCGGGCGATGAACGCCACTTCTTTTCCATCCGGCGAAACGGACATTTCCCGCACGCCTCCATTGATGCTAATGTAGCTATCGTTGTTGGATGCCGTTTGGGTTTTAAGCTGTACAGCTACTTTTTTCGGTTCTTGTCCCTCAGTGTAGGTGTACAATTCCCCATCGTAAGAGAAGCACAGAACTCCACCGTTGGATATGCTTAGCGAGCGTACCGGATGTGTTTTGAAATGCGTCAGCTGGGTGTTGTTAGCGGGTTGTGCTAAAGATAATTTGTGGAGATTAAATGAACCGCCTTGCTCACTGAGGTAATACATGTTTTGTTCATTACTGTCAAACAGCGGATGACGGTTTTCTCCATAAAAGGATGTTAGCTGACGATGTTTGCCTTCTTTTTTATCCCACAGCCAAATGTCACGGGCAATGGAAGACTGTTGGTGTTTACGCCATTCGTTTTCCCCGCCTTTTTTATCATGATACAGCATCTTTTGACCGTCTTTACTAAAGCTGACATATTCGGCAGGTGTGGTGAGTAGCTGATTGATACGTCCACCGGCTATAGAAACCTCATATAGTTCGGGTTGTGAAGCTGTAGGATATTGACGGTGGCTGGCTAAATCCTGTATGTTTCCGCCAAAAACTATGTTTTTTCCATCGGGAGTAAAAGCGTATGGATATTCTGATGTCGAGTGGTAAGTCAGACGGATCGCTTCTCCACCATCTGCCTGCATGATGTAGACGTCGAAGTTGCCGTAACGATCCGAAGCGAAAGCAATCTGTTTGCTATCTGGGCTCCAGACAGGCATAAAATCATGAGCCTGGTGAAATGTTAATCGTGTTGTTGTTCCGCCTTGCGTCGGGACGGTGTAAATGTCGCCTTTATAGGTAAAAGCAATTTTTTGTCCGTCGGGCGATATGGCCGGATAGCGTAGCCATTGCGGGCTGTCCTGTGCAACAGCAGGACTTGCGGGAAGTGACACGGCTAATACAATGGCCGATATAAACCCGGATAATTTTATTTTCATAAACATAAGTGTTTTTACGGGCGCAATATACACATGTTTGGTACTTATGTAAAAAGCCCGCTCTAATTAAGTGGGCTTTTTTACGAAACTTCATTAATATTTTACAATTGAGGGCTAAAGCTTCTTAATTTTTATGTTGCGAAAAGATACTGCATCACCGTGGTCTTGCAGCAGGATATGTCCTTTTTCAGCTTGTCCGAACTTATCCCAATCTTTGTATTTGCTGATCGCAACCAAGTCCAAGAAGTCTTGGGAACCACGTACGTATTCCAGTATTTTCTCCCCGTTCAGGTAATGGGTGACTTTGTTGTCCGGCGTTACGACAATACGCCCGCGGTTCCACGTGCCAACTCCGCGTCGAGGGCGAGGATTGCGATCTGATGTAATCAGATCGTATAAGGAAGCCAATGTGCGGTTGCCGTCTCTACCCATCTTAGCGTCCGGATGCTTTTCGTCATCTAGAATCTGGTATTCTAATCCGATGGCTGAGCCCGATGTCTGTTCTTGTAGGGTAACAAAATATTTCACGCCACTGTTTGCACCTTCGGTTAAACGAAATTCAAAAGACAGGTCGAATGCTGTATATTGCTCGTTGGTGATGATGTCTCCGCCATTTGTAGACTCTCCGCCGTCAGAAGGCAGCACGGAAATAATGCCGTCTTTTATTTCCCAGCCTTTCTCCGGGAATTGTTCGGATCTGGCACTGCGCCAACCGTCGCTGTTCTGTCCATTGAAGAGCAGTTGATAGCCGGCTTTTTCCTCTTGTTCGGATAGTTGGTTCGAGGCAAGGTTTACCCAATAGAAATCTTGCGGGAAGTCCTTAGGTATAAGGTTCTCGGTTTGTATTTTTATATTTTTAAAATAGACTTTTAAACCGTCCAACGAGTCGGGAATGCTGTGTACCTGCAAACCGATAAAACCACTGTTGTCAATTGTGTCGATAACTGCAGAAACAGGAACATCGTTCACCCATGTGCGCATTTCGTTGCCTATAGCTTCAATACGTATATGGTTGAATTCTCCGGCTTTAAAAGCGGTTTTTGCACTTTCATTCAAATCCAACGGGTATAGCCATCCTCTGCGTGCCTCATCGTATATACCTCCTGTCCATGCACGAGGGGTAGGGTCTATCTCAACTTGTCGGCCATATACACGCCCTTTTCCGTCATTCGCTGCGGAGTCCAAATGGCTACGGGTCTGTATGCCCGAATTGGTTGTAGCACCTTCGAGTTTGACCTCTACTTCCAGAATGAAGTCAACGTATTCTTTCTCAGTAATCAAGAAAGAGTTCGGCGTGCCCTTAGTCATGGTGCCTACTATCATGCTATCTTCAATGGTATACGGCGCATCACCGCCTACGGATTTCCATCCTTCAAGGGATTTGCCATCAAATAACGATTGCCAGTTATCTTCGACAGGTTTGTCCCTTTGACAGGCAAAAAGAAATAAGCTCAAACAGCAAGCCGACACAAAGATTCTTAAGGTAAAGAGTTGTTTTGTTTTGTTCATCTGTAATGAATTTTTTCAGGTTTATTCGCTGAAATTAAACAAAATAAATTATATTCGGTAATATTTCTAACCTTAAAACCAGATGTTACGATGAGGCAATCTTTATCGCGAAGAACTTTTTTAAGAAACTCCATCCTAGCTACTTCTGCATTGGCGTTATCACGATACAGTATGGCGGAAACAAAATTAGCTAAACCCAATGAACGTGTGAATCTGGCCTGTGTGGGTATAGGAAATCGTGCAGGGGAGATTATCCGGGATTTGTACAAAACGGGCTTGTGTAATATCGTTGCTTTGTGCGATGTCGATATGGGTGCACCGCATACGGAGGCTATTCTAAAAGATTTTCCAGATGTTCCGCGCTTTCAGGATTTTCGGCAGATGTTCGATAAAATGGCGAACCAGATTGATGCGGTGAGCATCGGTACGCCAGATTTCTCACATTTTCCAGTGACGATGATGGCAATAGATCTGGGTAAGCATGTGTATGTGGAGAAACCACTTGCACGCACTTTTTACGAGAATGAGCTGCTGATGCAGAAAGCTAAGAAATTTCCAAAAGTGGTTACACAGATGGGAAATCAAGGACACTCGGAAGCGAACTATTTTCAGTTTAAAGCTTGGAAAGATGCGGGGATTATCAAAGATGTGACGCGTATCGATGCGCACATGAATAATGCGAGGCGCTGGCACGGTTGGGATGTTGGGATGAAAGGTTTTCCATATCCGGAACGTATTCCGGATACATTGGATTGGGACTTGTGGCAGATGCAGACGGTAGGACATGATTACAATCGCGATTTTGTGAATGGGCAATGGCGCTGCTGGTATGATTTCGGTATGGGAGCTTTAGGTGATTGGGGAGCGCATATCCTGGATACGGCGCATGAGTTTCTGGAATTAGGTTTGCCGACACGTGTTGAAGCAGTGAAGCTGGAAGGGCACAATTCGTTTTTCTTTCCGTACTCGTCCACTATAGCCTTTCATTTCCCGAAACGTAAAGATATGCCTGCAGTAGATGTGACCTGGTACGATGGTCTGGACAACTTGCCGCCTATTCCGGAAGGTTATGGCATATCGGGACTTGACCCGAATATTCCACCGCCAAGCACGGGAGCAATAGAACCGGCTAAGCTCAATCCGGGAAAGATTATCTATGGGAAAGATTTAACCTTCAAAGGCGGTTCACATGCGAGTATACTGCATATCATTCCGGAAGACAAGGCGAAGGATCTAGCAAACAAGTTGCCGGAAGTGCCGGAAACCCCGTCAAATCATTTCGCTAATTTCTTAAAAGCGTGCAAAGGTGAGGAGAAGACGCGTTCGCCATTTGAATTGTCTGCACCATTATCTCAGGTATTCTCGTTGGGTGTTATTGCCCAGCGTTTATATACGAAGCTGGAATTTGATGCAGTGAAAAAAGAGGTGACAAATAATAAATTTGCACAATCTTTATTAATTGGCCCTCCTCCACGCAAAGGTTGGGAAGATTTTTTTGTAGTTTAGTACTTTAATCCTTAAACTTTATAAATAATGTTAAAAAAATATGTAGGATATGGCACAATGATGTGTCTTTTGAT
This sequence comes from Sphingobacterium wenxiniae, assembly GCF_900116225.1. GTDB lineage: Bacteria > Bacteroidota > Bacteroidia > Sphingobacteriales > Sphingobacteriaceae > Sphingobacterium > Sphingobacterium wenxiniae. The sequence goes on along the minus strand of NZ_FOZZ01000013.1, from coordinate 73,005 downwards.
TGCGGGTACAACCTCTTGTAACAATGCTGAAAAGAACGAGAAGCAAGGCGATGAGATCCACAATGTAGCTGCCCAGAAAGTTCCTGAAGAAGCCGAAGGTCTGATTGGCCGTTGGGATATTACCGTGGACAAGGATGGGAAGTCTGCTCCTTCCTGGTTAGAGGTGAAACTTTCAGGTTTTAGTACCTTGGTAGGCGCTTTTGTCGGAGAAGGCGGGAGTAGCCGTCCTGTATCGCATATTAAACTTCAGGGAACGAAATTCTCCTTTGAAATTCCGCCACAATGGGAATCGGGAGGAGGCTTGTTTACTATTGAAGGTGAACTGGTAGGCGAAGAAATTAAAGGTACTATTACGACAAACTCTGGTAATACTTTTCCATTTACCGGAGTGAAAGCTCCTTACTTGGTGCGTACAGGTGAAGCACAATGGGGCGAACCGATAGAGTTGTTTAATGGAACAGACTTAACTGGCTGGACAACATCGGGCGATAATAGCCAATGGGTCGTGGAAGAAGGTATCCTTATTAATAAAGGAACAGGTGCAAACCTGATTAGTGAACAGAAATTTGAAGACTTCAAGCTGATTGCTGAGTTCCGTTATGCGGAAGGTGCGAACTCCGGACTTTACCTACGCGGACGTTATGAGGTACAGATTGAAGACTCTCCAAAAGACAGACACCCGGGTTCACTTTACTTTGGTGGCGTGTACGGTTTCTTAGCGCCAAGCGAAATGGCAACCTTGGGGCCTAACGAGTGGAATAAATATGAGATTACACTACGCGGACGTATGGTGACTATTGTTGCGAATGGTAAGACAATCATTAACAACCAGGAGATACCTGGTATTACCGGAGGTGCTTTGGATAGCCGCGAAGGTGAACCGGGACCTATTTATATTCAAGGAGATCATACCGGCGTTGAGTTTAGAAAGATAACGGTTATTCCGGCAAAATAAGAAAACAAGCAATAATGTGCTTTTCGCGAAAACGGCGAACCTTAAGGTTCGCCGTTTTATATTCTATTTATTTCGTGTCTTTTTTTCCGAAAATACTTAATCGTATATACTTTCCAGGCCTTTCTTTGACATCTTTTATCAGATTGTCCAATTCGGCTGAGGCATTATTTAAGTTGTTGTAAAGTTTGTCATCGTTCAACAATAGGCCAATAGACCCTTCGCCGTTATTGATTTTCGAAGTGATGGCCTGCACATCCTGCATCGCTTGATTGGCGTTATCGATAGTCGCCTTGATTTCTGTTTTGGAAAGGTCGTTCGATAAATTATCTAAGTTTGCGAGTATATTATTGATTTTGTCGTTATTGTTTTTAAAGTTATTGGTAATGGATTCCAAGTTCTGCATGATTTTAGAAAAGCGGATTCTTTCTGATCCCATAAGCCCTTCCACATCGCTAGTTATCTTTTCCATGTTTGCCAAGGAAATAGAGATACTATGCAAACTGCTCTTGAAATCACGCTGAAATTCATCATTTAAAGCTGTATTTACCGCGGAAAGTACAGAGTCTAGCTTCACAACGAGGTTTTCAATCTTTTTTTGTAGAGGTTCAACTTTCTCCAAAAGGTTGGCTTGTACATCGGACAACAAGGGGTCACCACTTTTCGCCAAAGTCTTGCTGTTTCCCAGCTCGAATACAATGGCTTTGCTACCCAAGAGATCGGCACTGACAATACGAGCTACAGTGTTGGAAGGGATGTCGTATTCACTTTTTATCTTAAAATGGGTACGGATTTTCCCATTATCCAAAAGCGAAAGTTTGGACACCCGACCGATTTGGTATCCGTTGACAACAACGGGTTTCGAAACTGTCAAACCGTCTACGTTGTCGTAGTCTGTGTAAAAATCGTTTTCCCGTTGGAATATGTCGTTCCCTTTTAAAAAATTATAACCAAAAAATAGCAATGCTAATGCCACTACTGTAATGATGCCTACTTTTGTTTCGTTGGATACCTTCAAAATTGTATGTGTTATTTTTAAGACCTGTCAATATCAACAAACTAATGTACTAAAAGTTTATCGTTCTGTTGAAGTTTTATAGGTTTTTATTGCGTTAAAAAGATTTGCTACGATTTGCTCTTGTCCAGACGAGGAAAGCATGAATGCTTCTTCATCTGGGTTGCTAATAAAACCGATTTCTGTCAGTACTGCTGGCATTCCTGCTGTTGCCAATACGGCGAGCGATAGTTCTAATACTCCTCTGTCCCGACGTCCGGAAGACTTGTATGTATCTTGCATATATGAAGCTAATTTAATACTTTCTCTGCGATACTGGTTCTTCATCAATTGGAAAACAATCATACTTGATGGGTCGTTCGGGTCAAATCCACCATAGTTTTCTTGGTAGTTATCTTCCAATAATATGGAAGCATTCTCACGGATAGCTGCATCCTGTTGAGCTAAGCGGTTGAATCCACTTACGATTGTTTCTGTACCTTGTGCGGAAGTATTCAATACTTTACTGGTCACGTATCTTCCACGGCTATTTTTCCGACGAACGGTCGTCGTTCCTCCAGAGTTGCAGTGGATGGAAATAAATAGATCTGCTTTGTTTTCGTTTGCTACAGCAGGACGTTGGTATAGCGGAATAAAAACATCCGTTTTACGTGTGTAAATCACCTTGACACCAGGCATTTCCTTCTCTATTTTGGCCCCTAGTTTAAGAGTGACTTCTAAGGCAATATCTTTTTCATTGGATCTCCGTCCGACAGCACCAGGATCGTGCCCACCATGTCCTGCATCCAGCACAATGAGTTTCATCTGCTTTTGTGGAAGTTGAGGCTTCTCTTGTTGTACAGGAATAAAAGAGGTGAATAGGCAAAAACTGATAACTGTTAAAAAGACTATTGTACGATACGCGTTTGACACAGCAGAATGACGTTTAAAATATGTAAATTATAAAGACTTGAAATTAATTATAATAAAGAAATATATCTGATAGGACTAAAATTAATGCCTCATGTATTCCTTGAATTTTTTGACTGCATTAGCAAGATTTTGGGCGATTTCGTTTTGTCCTTTTTGCGAAAGCATATAACTTTCTTCATCTGGACTGCTTATAAATCCTATTTCTGTTAATACAGCGGGCATAGCCGCTTTGGCAAGGACGGCGAGGCCTTGTTCTTTGACGCCACGGTCTATCTGTGAACTCTTCACATACTCTTGCTGGATAAGCGATGCTAATTTGATGCTTTCTTTACGGTATTGGCTCCGCATCAATTGGAAGATTATATAAGTGGATGGATCCCTCGGGTCGAAGCCGTATTCTTCTTCGTAGTTATCCTCCAATAATAGATCGGCATTTTCCCGGATAGCTACATCTTGTTCGCCTGTGCGGTGGAATCCTAATACCAACGTTTCTGTACCGCGTACCTGCGGATTCCGCTGTACAGAATTGACATAGCGCCCGCGACTGTTCTTAACGCGAACATCGCGATCAGCTGAATTCGCGTGGATAGAAATAAAAAGGTCTGCCTTGTTTTTGTTCGCTATTTCTGAACGTGTCTTGAACGGTACATCTATATCCGTACTGCGGGTCAAGATAACTTTCGTGTTGGGAATTTGTTGTTCTAAAAGTGTTTTCAGTTTTTTGGAAACATCTAATACAATATCTTTTTCAGCCGAGTTTCTTCCTCTGGCCCCTGGTTTATCACCACCATGTCCAGGGTCAATAACCACAACAAACGTCTCTTTCCCCCTCTCGCCTGCTATATTTGGGGATGGAAATGTAAAAGAAACAAGCATAACAAATGCGAATACTGTCGCGAAAATGGCTATGACAGGCTTTACATTTAAATTTCTAATCATGTGTATAATATCCTAATCTACCTTCGTTTAATTAAGTGCAAAAATAGTTTGAAAATTTATCTTTCATTAACATTATTTACACCATGTGATGTGAATGTTTTTGACTATTTTTGCCGAAACAAGTTTAAAAGATTCATACAAAAATAACATTCATAATTCATTTTGAAGGCGTTTGCACGAGTTTTATGTCAATTTTTATTCATATTGTTGAGCTTCTCCATCAGTGTGGCTCAAGTGGTAGAGCCTTCTAAACCCACCTCTAATAACGTTGTTGATACAACTTTAATTGTCAACGATACTACAAAAAACCATCTTCGTGAGGTTCAAGGACAGGATACTGTTGTCATGACCGATCCAGATGGACTCGAAACTGTGGTGACCATCGTGGCCAATGATTCTTCATGGAACCAAGTAAATAAAAACATTCTTCATCTATATCGTGGTGCTAAAGTGAAATATCAAACATTTGAATTGGCAGCTGATTATATCCGTTTGGATAGAAATACCAACCAATTGTTTGCCAGTGGTGTCATTGACCACAATGGGGAATATGTCGGTAGACCGGTGGTTATATTCCCTGGTGAAACACCGAAGACAGTCGATTCCCTCCTTTATGATTATAAGACACAGGAAGGAAATACGTATGGCATCATGACGGAAGAAGACGGAGCATATATACAGGCAAGTGTGTTGCGTAAAAATCTGTATGATGAACTTTCGTTGAAATCAGGTATGTACAGTACTTGTAACTTACCCTATCCACATACGCATTTTGGTATTCGGTTTACAAAAGGTTTCTTGGCGAAAAATCATATTATTGTTGGCCCGGCTTATTTAGAAGTCGAAAATATCCCGATTAAGTTTATCGGTGTGCCTTTTGGTTTCTTTCCAAAAAACAATAAAAAGGCTTCAGGGCTACTTTTCCCTTCCTTCGGCGAGGATGCAACACGTGGTTTTGCAGTGCGTGATATGGGATGGTACTTGACTTTCAATGACTATTGGGATAGTGAGATTAGAGCGAGCCTTTATTCTAAGGGTTCTTGGGAAGCAAGTGTTCGTACAAATTATGTTGTAAATTATAAATATAGCGGCGGATTCAACATACGCTATGCAAGTACGAAAAGTGGGGTGGAAGGAACCAGTAACTATGGGACAAACAAAGATTTTAACGTAACGTGGAATCATACACAACGGCAAGAGGCAAATCCTGGTACGTCATTCTCCGCGTCGGTGAATTTTGGTACAGGTTCCTACTTCCGTAATACCGGTTTTAACCAGAACAACAGTATGCAAGACATTGTACGAAACAATATGTCTTCATCTATTGCTTATGGAAAGGTCTTTGCCGATGGTAAGGTCAATTTCACAACAAACTTGAGCCATAGACAGGATATGGCATCAGGACGAGTTGATCTGGAATTGCCTTCTTTCAGCTTGAACGTGTCGACCTTCAATCCGTTTGATTCTAAGAAAAGGGTAGGCGAGCAGAAATGGTATCAACGTATCACAGTTGGGTATAGCTTACAGGGAAGAAATACGATAACTGCAGGAGACTCTGTGTTATTCAAAAAAGAAACTTTAAATAACTTTACGAACGGTTTCCAGCACAGCATTCCGGTGAGCTTAAGCTTGAATGCTTTTAAATATTTCCAATTTAATACTTCGGTAAACTATACCGAACGTTGGTATTTACAATCCATACGTAAGGGTTTGGAAAACCGTTTGAATGGCTTTGAAGAAGTGCGGGATACGGTGCAAGGATTCCGAAGAGCGTATGATTATTCGGTGTCATCAGGACTTTCAACCAAAATCTATGGTATGTACCCAAAAATGGGTAAAGTCGAAGCTATCCGTCATGTGGTGACGCCTTCGGTCAACTTGAATTATCGCCCTGATTTCTCGGCAGCACGATATGGATTTTATCGAGAATATACGAATATGGATGGGTTGATACAGAAATATTCCGTATTTGAAAATGGTATCTATGGTGGACCAGGTGCAGGGAAATCTATGGGGATAGGTTTCTCCGTTGATAATAATATTGAGGCAAAAGTGCGAAACTCGAAGGATACGACGGGTAAAGAAGCTTTTAAGAAAATACCGATTATCCAGGGATTGACTTTTAGTGGTAACTACAACTTTATGGCAGATTCCCTGAAGTTATCGACGATTAACTTTTCTGGACGAACATCCTTGTTTAACCAGAAAATTAACTTGAACTTTAATGGTACTTTTGATCCTTATACTATTAATGAGAATGGAGTGCGGGTGGATCGTTTTGCAATTAAAGATGGAACTTTGGCACGTTTGACAAATTTTGGATTATCCTTTGATTATAGTTTGAACCCCAGTGCCAATAAAAGCCGAAGTGATAATTTGGATTCGCTACGGAACAGAATGCCAAATATGACATCGGAACAGGCGGAGGCCTTGTCCCGAATCAGTACCGATCCGAATGCTTTTGTGGATTTCAATATTCCTTGGAACCTGAACGGAGCATTTAGTATGAATTATTCTAAAGTGTGGGATAATACCGATCGTGTTATGCGTAACCAGATTACGGCGACGGTAAATGTGAACGGGGATTTCAATGTTACCCCGAAGTGGAAAGTGCAGTTTAATACAGGATATGATTTGCGTCAAAAGGCACTGTCATTGACAAGGTTTAGTATATATCGTGATCTGCATTGTTGGGATATGTCAGTAGGCTGGACACCTTTTGGGCAATACCAAAGTTACAACATTACCATACGGGCGAAAGCCTCCATCTTGCAGGACTTAAAACTGACAAAACGAGAGAGTCATTATAGATATTAGTACTCAGCGTATTGAGTACTGAGGTATGAGTATTGAGATGTTGAGGTTTACTCAATACTAACTACTAACTACTGAATACTCAATACTAATTACAAAAACATGAAAGCCGAAATTATAACCATTGGCGATGAGATTCTGAATGGACAGATTGTCGATACCAATTCTGCTTGGATAGCACAACGTTTAGCCCCTTTACAGATTCATCTTGTACAAATCACATCTATTTCAGACACGAAAACAGCTATTATTGATGCTTTGACTAATGCAGCTGAAAGAGCTAACTTGATTATCGTAACTGGAGGATTGGGGCCAACCAAAGATGATGTGACCAAACATGCCGCAGCAACCTATTTTAATACTACATTGATTAATGATACCAAAGTGTTGGAACATGTTCGCGGGATATTTCGCAATGCCGGCTTTGAAGAAATGCCTGCCATGAATGTACATCAAGCCGATGTGTTGGCAAATGCCAAGATTCTTTTCAACGATGTAGGGACTGCACCGGGGATGTGGGTGGCAAAAGATGGCAAGTTTTTCGCTTTTCTGCCGGGCGTGCCTTTCGAGATGAAATTTTTGATTGAAAACAGGGTTATTCCAGAGCTTAGTGGCATAAAGTCCGAGACCACTGTCCATAATGCTTATATACTGACCACCGGAATAGGAGAATCACACTTAGCTGATCGTATAGCGGATATTGAAGAAGACTTGCCAGAGCATATACATTTGGCATATCTTCCCAAAATAGGTATGGTAAAACTAAGGTTGACGGCAGTAGGGAATAACCAATCTATTTTGGAAGAAGAAACGCAATTATTTGTGGAACGTATTGTGAGTCGAGTTGGAAAACATGTTTTGGCCACGGAAGATATCGGTTTTGAGGAAGTACTGGTGAAAAGATTTACAGAGGCAGGGTGTACGTTGGCTACAGCTGAAAGTTGTACAGGCGGCGCTATTGCTTCGTTAATAACGAGTGTCCCGGGCGCAAGTGCTATGTTTAATGGTGCGGTAGTAGCTTATGCCAATGCCGCAAAAATGCATATGCTTGGAGTAGAAGAAGAAACGCTCAAAAGTTTTGGGGCCGTTAGTGAATCAACGGTGAGACAGATGGCAGAAGGTGCAAAAAGTCATTTGGGGACAGATTATGCTATAGCAACCAGTGGGATAGCAGGACCAGGAGGTGGAACAGCCGAAAAACCAGTGGGAACAGTCTGGGTTGCTGTGGCAGGAAGACAGGCGACAGAAGCACGTGTTTTCTACTTTAAGAACGATAGAATGGTAAATATAGAACGTTCGGTTACGGCATCCTTACAGATGTTATGGGATTTATTCCAAAAGGAGCAATAAATATATTCCAAATAACATTCTGTAATTTTGGAAATATGAAAATTTAATTTTATTTATAGGTATTACTTGGATTAAATGCTATTTTAGTGTTTCATTCAATGAACAGACATACGTATGGGAATATATAAACTGCTGCTTCCAAAAATGGGAGAGAGTGTTTCTGAAGCCACCGTTACCAAATGGGTGAAAGAGATAGGGGAGATGATAGAGGAAGACGAAGCCATAGTAGAGATTGCAACTGATAAAGTGGACTCCGATGTTCCTTCGCCGGTGAAAGGTAAATTGATTAAGAAATTTTTCGAAGAGAATCAGATTGTACAAGTTGGAGAGGCCATCGCTTTGTTAGAAATTGAGGGCGAAGGCTCTGCTGTTGAAGAGAATGCTGATCCAGTAAATGCGGAAATAGCAACTGCTCCTGTAGCGGAATCTGTTACTGAGCAGGAAGAACAAACAGAAGAACCTTTTATTGAAGAAGATAATAAGATGACTATTCCTGGAACAGAACTCTTAGAAGAACCTTCCGTGCAGGAGAAAACAACTATTCACTCTGGCGCACGTTTCTATTCACCTTTGGTGAAAAATATTGCTCAAGAAGAAGGTCTTAGTCAAGAAGAATTGGATAATATTCCTGGAACAGGAGCAGAAGGTCGCTTGACCAAACAGGATGTTCTCGGATATTTGTCTAATAGGACAGGAGGGAAATCATTCGCAGCATCTGCTGTAAAAACAACAGAGCAGCCTGCGACAATCCCCATGCCGCCAAAAACAACGGTTACACCTGTAGGAACGACATCGGCCGGCGATGAAATTATCGAGATGGATCGCATGCGTAAACTCATTGCCGATCACATGGTACATAGTGTGAAAACATCCCCTCACGTAGCCTCTTTTGTGGAAGCAGACGTGACCAACTTAGTAAACTGGCGGAATAAAGTAAAAGATAGCTACAAGAAACGGGAAGGGGAAAATATCACTTTTACGCCGATTTTTATTGAGGCTATCAGTAAAGCTTTGAAAGACTTTCCGATGGTCAATGTTTCTATTGACGGACATAATATCATCAAAAAGAAAAATATTAATATTGGGATGGCGGCAGCTTTGCCTTCGGGCAATTTGATTGTTCCTGTTATCAAAAATGCGGATCAACTGAGTCTGGTAGGGTTAAGCAAAGCGGTGAACGATTTAGCACATAGATCCCGTGCTAATCAGCTCAAACCAGACGATACGCAAGGCGGAACATTCACCTTTACCAATATAGGGGCCTTCGGAAATATTATGGGGGTGCCGATTATCAATCAACCACAAGCGGCTATTTTGGCTGTCGGAACGATCAAGAAACGTCCGGCTGTGTTAGAAACGGAGCATGGAGATGTGATTGCTATTCGTCATATGATGTATCTGTCTATGTCTTATGACCATCGTATTATCGATGGGGCGTTAGGAGGAACTTTCTTGAAGCGCGTAGCGGATTATCTGGAAGAATGGGACATGAATAGGGTGATATAAATTTTAAAAGGGAAGGGGATGTCAAATCGACATCCCCTTCCCTTTTTTAGAACCGTTTTTTCATTAGGCGTAGTACATGTTTGTAGCGAACAAATAGTAATACCGAAGAGGTCAACAGACCTAAAGTCAGGCCGTACCAGACACCTTGTACACCCAAATCAAAGTAAATGCCGAAGAGATAAGCCGAGGGAATCCCGATTATCCAATAGGCAATAAAAGTTATCAGCGTAGGTATATTCACATCGCCCAATCCTCTCAATACACCCAAGCCCACAACCTGTGTACCGTCAAAAAGTTGAAAAAGCCCTGCTATAAGCAGGAGTTGGGCGGAAAGCACAATTACCTGCTGATCGTCACTAATCATCAAGGGTAGGTACTGATTAAAGATTGCAAAAATCAGTGCACAGGCAATCATAAATAATAATACCAGATGATAGGAAACAGTTGCGAACTTTTGAACACGGAAAATGTTGTGCTTACCAAAACTATTCCCAGTTTTGATGGTTGCTGCTGCTGCAATCCCACTGGCCATCATATAGGTCATGGAAGCCAAGGTTATTGCTACCTGATGGCTGGCCTGTTCCACAGCCCCGATCTTTCCGGCAATTAAGGAAGCCGAAGCAAAAGCCCCTACCTCAAAAACATACTGTAGAGCAACTGGTGCACCGATTTTGAAAATACGTTTTACTTGTGGAGTATCAAAATGAAAAATTTTGAAATGTTGGATGTATACTTTAAAATGCTTAGAACGTAGCACATAGGCTGACATGGCTATCATCATAAGCACTCGATCGATCAGTGTGGCATACCCCACTCCGACAATGCCCATAGGCTTCAACCCAAACATCCCTTTAACAAAAACAATTGCCAGTACGATATTCAAAATATTTCCCCATATCGTAATGCTCATAGCCTGTTTCGTGAAACCCAACCCTTCAGCGAATTGCTTAAACGTATTGAAGACCATCAAAGGCACGATGGAAAGCATGAGTACCAAGAGGTATGGTTTTGCTGTTTCTACGACACGTGGATCCTGATCCAAATGCTCCATGGCATACATCGAGCCAAAATTGACAATACAAAAAAGTACGATAGCCGAAAGGATATTCAGCCACAAGCTGTTGGAAAGAAGTTTACCACAATTGTCTTTGCGGCCTTTGCCGTTTTCTTGAGCAATCAAGGGAGTCAGTCCGTAGGAAACGCCTAATCCTATTACCATGACGATGATAAATACGGAATGTACAAGTGATACGGCTGCCAAAGGAATGGTGCCGGCAAATTTACCAACAATAATCGTATCGGCTGTCTGCACCATGGTATGTCCCAATTGCGAGATAACCACCGGTCCTGCCAAAGCAAAGGCACTCCAATAAAAAAGCTTATTCTGTTTGTAATACTTCGATATCATGCGAGCGCAAAGGTACGGATTTAAAAACTGTTAAATCACTGTTCGTAGTCTACTGCACCTTTTTTCCTTTCAAGTGATAAGATGATTTTGTTACTAAATAATTACACCAAAATGTTGAGGTTTTTTAAATTTACACTTACCTTAGCATCTTAGTAAAGCAAAAGAGAAGAAAGATGAGTTTAGCATTTATGAATATCGGTACACAAGAGATGGTTCTTATCGTCATCGTTATCTTGTTATTATTCGGTGGAAAGAAATTGCCTGAATTGGCACGTGGATTAGGTCGTGGAATCAGAGAGTTTAAGGATGCTTCAGAAGGCATTAAGCAGGAAATTTCAGACCAGATCAATAATTTTGAGAAGGATTTGGATGTTACGGTAGAGGATAAACCTGCAGCTAAGACGCATCCTACTTCTGCGGCGATAGCCAATGAAATCAATCAACAGGCTGAAGTAGGAACAGAAGAGGTAGCAAAAGTTGAAGAAACAGAGGAAGTCAAGAAATCTTTTCCACAGTTCACTGCTCCTGAAAATACCTACCAGCATAATCCCGGACAACAACCATCCTCCGGAGAGGAGCATTATACATACGGATATAATGACCACTTCGCTAATAGCGAGGAGTCCAATGTGGAAGAAGCGACCGCTTCTGAAAGTTCAGATGCCCCTGTATCAGATGAACAAACCAAAAACGCTTAATCTTATTACAATATAATTGGTTAAAAAGCTGTTGGCTAAGGTCTACAGCTTTCTTTTTTAACATAGTCTAAGCGTTATACATTACGCTGAAAATTTTAATTCCTATATGACGTACGAAATTATTATTTCGCAAGAGTTGGGTGTCAGCAGCAGACAGGTGCAAACCACCATCAATCTGCTTGACGAGGGCGCAACAGTACCTTTTATTGCCCGTTATCGTAAAGAGTTGACCGGTAGTCTGGATGAGGTACAGATTACCAATATCCGTGACCGTGTTCAACAGCTTCGTGATTTGGACAAGCGCAAAGAAGCGGTCTTGAAATCTATTACCGAACAAGGGAAACTTACTCCAGAACTGGAGAAACAAGTCAAGGAAGCAGAAACCATGGCTATCCTTGAAGATATTTACCTGCCTTATAAGCCAAAACGCAAAACCAGGGCTTCGATGGCAAGAGAAAAAGGTCTGCAACCTTTGGCGGACACACTGTTGGAGCAAAGCTCCAATGATGTGACAACCCTGGCAGAGGCTTTTGTCGATGAGGAGAAAGGCGTTAACTCCCTTGAAGAAGCGTTAGCAGGTGCTCGAGATATTATCGCAGAACAAATAGCCGAGGATGTCGAAGTGCGCACAAAAGTGCGTAAGACCTTTGTAGATGCAGGTCAGTTTGTAGCTCGTGTTGTTCCCGGAAAAGAGGAGGCAGCTATCAAGTACAAAGATTATTTTGAATGGTCTGAATCGTTGAAAGATGCACCTTCACACCGTGTGTTGGCAATGCGCCGAGGCGAAAAGGAAGAATTGCTGTATTTGGATATTCAGGTAGACGAAACATTGACTTTACCCATCATAGAAAAGCAATACATCAAAGGCCGTAATGAGGCTGCTGAGCAGGTTGGTTTAGCTATCCAAGATAGCTATAAACGTCTATTAAAGCCATCGATGGAAACCGAGGTACGTGTATTGACCAGACAAAAAGCCGATGAAGAAGCCATTAAAGTCTTTGCGGACAATGTGCGTCAATTGCTATTGGCTGCACCTTTGGGGCAAAAAAGATTGTTGGCTTTAGACCCGGGCTTCCGAACAGGTTGTAAAACTGTCGTGTTGGATGAGCAAGGAACCTTGTTGGAGAATACTACGATTTATCCCCATAATGGTGCCGGTGGATTGAGCGAAGCTGCAAAAACAGTGGAACTTTTGGTGAAAAAATATGCTGTTGAAGCCATTGCAGTGGGTAATGGCACTGCGGGACGTGAAACCGAAGAGTTTGTCCGAAAGCTTGGTCTGAAAGATGTAACAATTGTCATGGTCAATGAATCGGGAGCATCTATTTACTCTGCTTCCGAAGTGGCACGTGAAGAATTTCCGGATTATGATGTGACAGTGCGTGGAGCTATTTCCATTGGTCGGAGGTTAATGGATCCGTTAGCGGAATTGGTAAAAATTGATCCAAAATCTATCGGTGTAGGACAATACCAGCACGATGTAGACCAAAACAAGTTGCAAACATCCTTGGATGATACAGTTATCTCCTGCGTAAATGCTGTGGGTGTAGAGCTTAACACGGCCTCCAAGCAAATTTTGGCTTATGTGTCCGGTTTAGGACCGTCTTTGGCACAGCAGATTGTGAATTACCGTGTGGCGAATGGTCCTTTTCGCTCCCGTCGTGAATTGAAGAAAGTACCTCGTCTGGGTGATAAAGCTTTTGAACAAGCTGCAGGATTCTTACGTATACGAAACGGTGAACATCCTTTGGATGCCTCTGCTGTTCATCCGGAAAGATATGCCTTGGTGGAACAAATGGCAAAAGATTTACAGGTGAAGGTAGAAGATTTGATGCGTGATGAAAAACTGCGCAAGCAAATTGACTTGAAGAAATATAGCAGTGAAGATGTTGGACTACCTACCTTGAACGACATTCTTGCTGAGCTGTCCAAACCCGGAAGAGATCCGCGTGAACAATTTGAGGCTTTCTCTTTCACTGATGGTGTAAATAGTATTGCCGATTTGCGTATAGGTATGAGATTGCCGGGGATTGTTACTAACATTACCAATTTCGGTGCTTTTGTGGATATTGGTGTGCATCAAGATGGTTTGGTTCACCTTAGCCAGTTGGCTAACCGTTTTGTATCTGATCCACACGAAGTAGTTAAGGTACAACAGCAAGTGATGGTGACTGTGACCGAAATAGATGAACGCCGTAATCGTATAGGCTTGTCCATGAAAACAGAGGACGGACCGGCACCACGCAAGCGTTCCGAAAAAGATAAAAAAAGAGAACCGGAAACCGATATGGCTGCTAAACTGGCCGCATTGGCAAGTAAGTTTAAATAATAGCCAAACCTATAAGGTTTTTAAAAACCTTATAGGTTTAAGCTTAAAAAAGTAGATGATTAGCATTGAATAAAATCCTTATCTTTAAATATGACATTCGAAGAATTTAAAGAAACATTAGGGCAGCCCCAACCTCCGGAAGGGCTTTCCGTTCACCTAAAAGCATTATGGTATAATGCAAAAGGAGAGTGGAAACAGGCGCATGACCTCATTGACCATCTGGAAGATGCAACATCCGCACATGTGCATGCTTACTTGCATCGCGTAGAGGGTGATTTGTGGAATGCACGCTATTGGTATAACCGGGCGAAACAACCGGAATGCAAAAGTAGTCTGCAGGAAGAATGGGAATCCTTGCTACGGATGTTATTAAAGCATTAATTAGATGTCGAATCCTGAGCAGCAGCGGTAGTAGTTTTCTGTTCCTCGGGCTTGCGGCGCTCTTTCCATACCCACATCTTGCGCCAAAATTCTGATAGAGAATTGAATTCCTGTCGATACACCAAACCAACAGCGTTAATATAATCACTATTCGGTGTGAAAAGGAAATTCCGTGCGTTCAAGCGGTTGTACGCACGAAGCACCAGATTACCATCCTGACGCAATTTGAAAGTCATCTCCGCATCGGTAACAACCTTGTCTGTAAACAATGTTAGGTCATTTATTTGCCGGTTTCGGTTATCCGTTACACCGCCTGTAAACACCAGACGATCATTAAAGAAGCGCAGAGAAGCAGAAGCATCGTTGAAAGAGCGGATGTTTAGGTCGAAGAAGTTAACGTTCAACGACTGGGATATAATGCTGTTCAGTTGGTTGAAAGCTATTTCCGTTCCGGCAGAAAGCAATGTGTTGTTCACTTCCCGTCCAAATTCCTGTGTAGATGCAGGCGTAAAGCTCCTTCGTACGATAAGGCTAATTGCCTGTTGGTTGACATTATTGGCATCGCTGAAAAAAGCTTGCAGTTCATCTTTGATATACGGATTTTGTGGAAAGTTCAAGTCGAAGGAAACTTCGGGTTGGGAAAGCGTACCTCTCAGGTTCATATCTGCCTGTGCCAATATCCGTTCATGATTCTCAGCTCGACCCGCCGCATTGTAGAGTGGTGCAATGGAAGTCCGCTGCTGATACAATGCGCTAACATTAATTGTCGCCTCGGAAGGGTTTCCTGTCCAACGGATGGTTCCTCCTTCCCGAATATCAAAATATTTATTGAAAAAATCTTGCGCTGTAAAATGGAACTTCCCTGAGACAACGTTATAATCACCAAACATTTCAAAATCCCCTAAACTCGAAATCCGTAAGGAGATAGCGCCTGTCCCAGTAGCTTTCAGCGAGCCAATGTTGTTTTCAAGATTGATTTCGGCATCTGGCGTAACGGACAGATCCATGTTCATAGTCAACCCGCTGAACAGATTGCGCTGCTTAGCCTCTTCATTGGAAGATGAATCCTTGCTAACGAAATATATAAAATCGTTGTCGCTGATTTTGAGCGATGTGTTGAACGGGATAGTGATAACAGTGTTAGCATTGGACTGTGCACGAATATCCATATAGATGGAAGAAGTCGGGCCTTGGAACTTGAAAGAGCCTGAGGCAAATGCAGTCCCGAAAAACAGTTCATTATCCTTGCGTTGCGTATTCAACACATGAAAGTTGTCGGCCGTGACCATGATGTCCAGCGTCGGGTCGCTGAGCTTGTTCAGATCGAGATGACCCTGTGCTGTTGCAACAGCGTTTCTATTATCTTGAAATTTGAAATTTGCTAAATGAAACCGATTCTTATCAATTAAAATGGGCTGATTGTTGAGCTGATAAGCTGTTTGTAGGTAATTGACCTTAAAGTTAGCCTGTTTGACAGTTGCCGTTCCTGAAATGGTTGGATTTAGGATCGTACCGGTGATAAGGGCATCTCCACTGATTTTTCCATCCAAATCGGACACCAACGTTTTGAGAAAGGGTTGGATCAAGAACAGGTCGCTATCTTTTACCTTGCCTTGTAACTGCAAAGCATTAGTGGTCGATTTAACATCATACGTACCGGCCAATTCAAATCCATTGCCCTGTACATTCAAAAGTTGCGAATGCAGCTGCATGAGTCCACTGTTTGGTTCAAAATCCGCATCAATGGTCAGTGTTCCGATAGGAAGATGGTTGTAGATAATGGGTGAGGTCTGGATATGTGCGGACAGGCTTGGGGAATTAAATACAGAATGAATTTTCACATTTCCATTCATCTGTCCTTGTAGCTGTATTCCTAAAGGTCGGGTAATACCGGAAAAGGAAGCCAGACTGAAATCCTTGAACGCAACGGCAACACGGTCATTTTCATCGGACAAAATACCATCGATGTTGACCTGCTGATTATCACGCCTCAAAATTAGGTTATTCAAGTAAAACTTACCTTTGGAAACCCGTAAGTCAGCATCTTGGTTGACAGACCAATCTTCTTCGTTCAATACAATTTTTGACCTTTCAAAGCGAATATAAGCAGGCTGATTATAGGCAAAGTGTATATTGCCATGTAAATCAAAGAAATTGGAGCGCTGTTCTTCGGAAAGTACAATATTGAAATGTAGGCTATCATTTGACAGCTCATTCGTAATCCGGATATTGTCTATGTAAGCTGAGTCTGACAGACTAAAACGATCTGCATCTACTTGCAAAGCGAAGGCTCTGCCATCCGCACTTTCGGTAATATTTAGATTCTTCAGCTTCATCCCTTTATAGGAAACCATCGGGCTGAATGCCTTAAAATTTGCGGTGTAGTTATCTGTAGAAAACTGTGCGTCCAGACGAGCACCATCTTCTAATTTCAGATTTGGGTCGAAGAGAGCTGATACAGGTTCAAAAGCTTTAATATTGACTTTTAGGTCAAAATTCTGGGGATTGTATGGTTTTGCCTCAATGTTAATGGCAGGTGCATAACGCATGGCTAATGAGCGGAAGTACGGTGCAATGCTGTTCAGATCTATTTCACCGTTGAGTTCCAAGTCTGCCACATCGGACTTTAGAATCATTTGTTTTGATTTCTCGTCACCTGTTGAAGAGAAATCCAGGTAACTTATTGAAAACTCGCCTCGTGTCGAAGTAAATTCGATATGGTCGGATAAGACTTCTCCGTTTAAAGAATTGAGCGTGTTGCCGCTTAACACTGCTTGTAGGTCAGAATTTTTGATCAGGATACTATCTCTCTCAAAAAGGTGTGTGCGTTTTAAATTGAGATGTTGCACCGCACTCTGAAAAGTATATATAGGAACGTCCTCAAATAGATTGACTTCACCTTTAAAATTTAAGCTGGCGTACGGATCTTGTACTTTTCCTTCGGCAGCTAAAATCTGGTTGATAAAGCTGCTGTTAAAATTTATATGATCATACGTATGGCCCTTAATGAAGATTTGTTGAAGCGCTCCATCTGCGGTGAGATGCAGATTCTCCTTTTTAGTTCCCTCACCGTCAAATTCTACGGTAAAACCACTTGTGCCAAGGATATTGGCCTGTATGAGGTTTCCGAGGTTAAACCCTTCACTTTGAATATGCCCAGTATATTGAAGGATTGGACGAAGGTTAATAGCTGTTTGTGTGCGAATGATGCCTAAGTCCGTTTTGGCAGTTCCATTGATTTTGAAGTCATGATAAAGCCCGGAGAGTTTACCTTGGTAAGTAAGCTGTCCAAATCGATGTGTCATTTCCGGCAGATCGAAGGATTGCATATTTGCTAATGGAGGGACCAATCTTTCCAGATCTTGTGCAGAGGAAGTCAACTCCTCTAATTCCATCTCGAATTGGGTGCGTTCAATTATAGGAAGTCCATCAATAGTAAAATTGCCGCTCAGCTTGGTTTGCTTTCCTGTTCGTAGCTGTACGTCTTGTGCCTTGATATGTTCAACTGTTCCAGAGACCGTAGCTTGATCGATGTTCGTTGTGAACTGTACCTGTTGCATAGATGGAGCGAAATATTCGATATCCTTGGAGTCTACGTAACTATTGATCAATGTGCCCTGAATATGCACTTTTTTTATAAAGTCTGAAAAATCGGCAAAAGACTGATATTCAAATAGGAGATAATCCTGTAGATTGGATTGATTGGTCTTGAGCTTTAATCGGTCGAATTCCATTTTAGTATTGGAAACATAAGATAGAGCCGATAACTCTTGTAGGAAAAAACCTGATTTTTCTTTCAATGTCAACTCTTCTACTTTCGCGGAAACATGTTCCTTATCATAGTGAATATCCGAAAGTGAACCGCTCAGTTCGGATATTTCTAGATCCCCGAAATCAATACCTTGATGATGATGTTTGACTGTGTGGTTAACTACCTTGACCGTGTTGTTAAACAGTTCGACCTGCTGTAGATCCAAGTTCATGGAAGAGGATGGGGCATCATCATCGGTTTTTGGTGAACTGAAATAATCAATCAAAAAACTAAAGTTGTTGCTGTCTTTGTAGATGTGATAATCTACATAAGCTTCTTCCAGCCGAAGTCGCCTGATGACTATTTCTTGTTGGAAAAGTTTGACCAAAGATAGTCGTGCTTCGGCATTTTTGACAGATAGAATTCGGTTTCCTGTTCGGTCTTCTATCAAAATGTTATGTATCTCCAAAGAAGAAAATGGTTTGAAATAGACCTTTTCAACTTCGATTTTTGTCTGTAATTCTTGGCTAAGATAGCTGGCAACTTTTTTGCTGACATAGGTCTGGACAGTAGGATAGCGTAGAGCAAAAATAGCAGCTGCGGTCAGCAGGAGAATGCCGAGCAGGGTATAAAGCGTTATTTTTAGTATTTTTTTGATATTTTTGTGCTCTATTTAAAATCTATCACCATGGCAGTTATCCTCGGTATTGAATCATCCTGTGACGAAACTTCAGCATCTATCTGTATAGACGGCGAAATCAAGTCAAATATTATAGCGGGACAGGCCGTTCACGCAAAATATGGCGGCGTTGTACCCGAGTTGGCCTCCCGTGCCCATCAGCAAAATGTTATTCCTACAGTGGATCAAGCCATCCAAGAAGCAAAAATAAGCAAAAAAGAAATAGATGCAGTAGCTTTTACACGAGGTCCAGGTCTTTTAGGCTCACTTTTGGTCGGAACTTCCTTCGCCAAATCCTTTGCTTTGGCTCGTCAACTCCCATTGATTGAAGTAAACCATATGCAGGCACATATTCTAGCGCATTTTATTGAAAGTCCAAAACCTGCATTTCCATTCTTATGCCTGACTGTATCCGGAGGCCATACGCAGATTGTATTGGTCAAGGATTATTTCGAGATGGAACTGCTAGGACAGACTTTGGATGATGCCGCAGGTGAAGCATTTGATAAGACAGCAAAGATATTGAATCTGCCTTATCCAGGCGGGCCATTGATAGATAAGTATGCCCAGGAAGGCAACCCTGAAGCTTTTAGGTTGCCCGAACCACAGATTCCTGGATTGAATTTTAGTTTCTCAGGATTAAAAACTGCTATTCTGTATATGGTACAGGGAAAAGAAGCTGAAAATCCGAACTTCTTACAGGAAAATATGGCTGATGTCTGTGCGTCTGTGCAAAGCCGGATTGTGTCAATTTTACTTAATAAAGTGAAGAAGGCTGTTAAGCAGTCTGGCGTGAAGGATGTAGCCATTGCTGGCGGAGTATCCGCTAATTCCGGTTTGCGTCAAGGATTGTTGGAGTTAGGTGAAAAGCATAACTGGAATGTGTTTATTCCCAAATTTGAATATTGTACGGATAATGCTGCGATGATAGCTATCGCTGGCTACCATAAGTATCTAAAAGGTGAGTTTGTAGCGCAAGATATTGCTCCTTTAGCTCGGATGCACGTATAATGCTAGAACAGATCCTTTAAACGGGCCACCGATTCCTGGCCACTATATTTATGGAATTTCTTTTCGTTTCACATCATACATTAAAAAGTGATAACCCCCAAATTTTAATGTTATGTGGAACAAACTCGATATTTATGAAAAAGAATGGCTGAATGTCATCTTTGCAACTCGTAACCAAGCTTACGGTGCGTATGAACTGCGTAGGTTGTCAACACAAGCAACCAACAAGGCGCTATTGTTGGTTATGCTTGCTGTGGTTTTACTCGTTGGAGCGAAGCTCACTTACGATAAGATGCCTACCGTGGAAAAGAATACGACAACGGTATCCTTATCCGACCCTATTACGATAGATGAATTGGTCGAAAAAGTACCCGAGAAAGAAGAAGAGCCATTGCCTGCGGAACAAGCCCCTGTTCAGAAGATTGCCCAAGACCTTCCGTCCATTGATTTGATTCGCCATGTAGAACCAAAAGTGGTGGATGCCCATCGTGTTGCCGAAGATGTCGCAAGCCAAGATGATCTGAAAGATAAAATGTCTGCCAGACTAACGCTTCGTAAGGTCGGTGGAGGTTCTTCTGTTGTGAAAGGTGAGTTTGGTCCAGCGAAGCAGGACGGAGCTATTACAGGACGTTTAAATGACGTAGAGGGGCAGGGCGCGACAGTTGGTGAACTCTTTACAGCCGTGGAAGTGATGCCAAAGCCCAAAGATGGAATGGCTGAATTTGTGAAATGGGTGGCCAAGAATTATAATTATCCGGCATCAGCCTTGGAACAAGGTGTCAAAGGAACAGTACAAGTTTCTTTCGTAGTGGAACCGGACGGAAGTCTGTCAAGTTTTAAAGTGCTTCGGGATATTGGCTTTGGTACAGGAGAAGAAGCCATTCGCCTGTTGAAAAAAGCACCGAGTTGGCATGCAGGAATACAAAATGGACGACCTGTGCGAGTCAGTTATACTTTACCTTTGGCGCTGAATACCATCAATCAATAAGAGGCTTGTCATTTTTAAGAATTTAGACTTCCGAAGTTTCTAAAACTTCGGAAGTCTTTATGTTATAAAGCTGTATAAACTCATAAAAATTTCACAAATTTGAAGTATGGGATTAAACGAAAAAGAAATAAACGGATATAAACTGGAGATTTGCTCCAATTCGTCCTATTCAGCTTTGCAGGCGCAATTGGGTGGAGCGAGTAGAGTAGAGCTTTGTCAGAACCTAGAAAATGGAGGTACAACACCTTCGTTTGGACAGATTAAGCGTACGCGCGAATTGCTTTCTATTGGTATACATGTGTTAATTCGTCCACGAGGTGGTGATTTCGTCTATAATGAAGAAGAATTCGAAGAGATGAAGAGAGATATTCTGTTTTGTAAGGAGGTCGGTTGTGATGGCGTTGTTATAGGTGTGTTAAAGCCAGATGGTTCTGTAGACAAAGAACGCTGTAAACAGTTGCAGGAGCTGGCGGAACCTATGACTGTAGTCTTCCACCGTGCTTTTGATCGATGTAAAGATCCGAAACAGGCTTTGGAAGATGTTATTGAACTGGGGTTTGATCGTGTATTGACGTCTGGACTTCGGAATACAGCAGTTGAGGGTAAGGACTTATTGAAAGCACTAGTTCTCCAGGCAAGCGGTCGTATCGAGATAATGCCTGGAGCAGGAGTGAATGAAGAGAATATTATTGACCTATTAAATCATACCGGAGCAAAATCAATACATAGCTCGGCAAAGATTACCGTTAGGAGTCAAATGAGATATGAGTCAGATGATTTGCAAGGTATGAACGAGCCTACTATGCAGACCTGCAAAGATAGGGTGGCTGAGTTGGTTGAGAAAATACAAAATTTATAATAGCAAAGAAAGGCTATCTCATTCGAGATAGCCTTTCCTTTTATGATTGTTCAGACTTATTTAGCTTCAGCAGCTAATTTGTCTAAAATTTCATTGTTCTTAGTGATTTGACTGTTTTTAGGCATTCTGCTTTTTGAACCTAATTCAAGGTTACGGCCTAACTTCAAAAACTGAACCTCAACGCGTGAAGTAGTTTTATTTCTTCTATCTTTTCTTTTTAAACGTGTAACTCCCATTTGTTTAATACTTTTTATTGTCAATAAAACGAGGTCGGAAGCGGATTCGAACCGCTGTAGGAGGTTTTGCAGACCTCTGCCTAGCCACTCGGCCATCCGACCCTTTCCCATTTGAGGGAATGCAAAAATAAAATTTACTTTTGATATTTACAATAAAATTAAAAAGTAAAAATTAAAAAACAGAAAGCATAAAAATAAGTTGCTGATATATAGTTGTATATGCTGTGTGAAGCTTTGAATTTAATTTTTGGTCTGGATATTGTAAGTGTACCGGTGTAAAACAAAATTGAATTAGATATGAAAAAGATTTTACTTTCATTAGGAGCAGCATTGTTATTAGCTGCAGGAGCACAAGCACAAACGTCTTGGGGATTGAAAGCGGGAGTTAACTTAGGTAAATACAGTAATCCTTCCGATCTTGCTAAAGATTACCAGAAAATGAATCCATCATTCTATATTACTGGATTTGCTGATCTACCCGTAGCGAATAACTTTTCCATCCAACCGGGAGTTTCCTTACAAGGTAAAGGTAATAAGTTGAGTTATGATGGAAATAATTTGGATGGTACCAGCACAACAAATGTAATGGCGTTGGAGATTCCTGTTAATGCGGTTTATTATATTCCAACTGGGTACAGTGGATCAGTATTTTTAGGTGCAGGTCCGTATGTCGGTTATTCACTTAGTGGGAAAACTAAAACAAAAGGTAATTTAGGTGATCTTGGTACAGAAGGTGAGTATGATATTGACTTTACTGGTGATGATAAACACCAAAAACCATTAGACTTTGGTTTGAATTTTATGGCAGGTTATAAGCTTTCCAACGGATTCCTTATCAATGCAGGATATGGACTTGGTTTAACTAATCTATCGCCAAGTGATAATAGCAATAGTAACTATTCAAACCGTGTATTGTCTTTTGGGGTTGGTTTCCAATTCTAAGCAATAATACGATCAAAAAAATAGGCTGACCATTTGGTCAGCCTATTTTTTTTGAATTGAAATCTATCACACTTTAATTTCTACTTCAACGCCTGAAGGCAATTCAAGTTTCATCAATGCATCAACAGTTTTAGAGTTTGATGAATAGATATCCAACAATCTTTTGTAAGCACACAATTGAAATTGCTCACGTGCTTTTTTGTTAACGTGTGGAGAACGCAAAACCGTATAGATTTTTTTCTCAGTAGGCAATGGAATAGGACCACTAACAACTGCACCTGTAGGTTTTACCGTTTTTACGATTTTCTCAGCAGATTTGTCTACTAAATTGTAATCGTAAGATTTCAATTTGATTCTGATTCTTTGGCTCATTTTTATTTGTTTAAGTATGACCATTGATTAGAGCTATTCGCAACCAACGGTCGGTTTGTTTTTTTAGTATTGAGATCCCGAAAACGGGACAAGTTATGAGTATTGCGTAGTGAGATAAGCGTGAATAGTGACATCATAGGTCTCAATACGCTGTACTCTATACCCAATACTCATTTATTCAATTAATCTTCGATAGCTTTGATCTTACCTTTAGATTTTGCTACTACTTCATCAGCTACGTTACGAGGAGCTTCAGCATAGTGGTCAAACTCCATAGTAGAAGTTGCACGTCCTGAAGTAATCGTACGCAATTGAGTCACGTAACCGAACATCTCAGAAAGAGGAACGATAGCTTTGATTACTTGCGCACCATTACGTGTGTCCAAACCTTGCATTTGACCACGACGACGGTTCAAGTCACCCATAACATCACCCATGTTTTCTTCTGGTGTCAATACCTCCACTTTCATGATAGGCTCCATCAACACAGGAGAACATTTAGGCAATGCATTACGGTAAGCCATTTTAGCTGCCAATTCGAAAGACAGAGAGTCTGAATCGACTGCGTGGAATGAACCATCAATCAAACGAACTTTCATACCTGATAGTGGGTAACCAGCCAATACACCATTGTTCATGGAAACCTCAAATCCTTTCTGTACTGAAGGGATGTATTCTTTAGGAATAGCACCACCCACAATTTCATTTACGAATTGAAGCGGAGATTTGGTAGTATCAAAATCTTCATCAGCAGGAGATACCACAACTTTGATATCCGCGAATTTACCACGACCACCTGATTGTTTTTTGTAAACCTCACGGTGCTCAGTAGTACCGTTGATAGACTCTTTGTATGCTACCTGAGGAGCACCTTGGTTAACCTCAACCTTGAATTCACGTTTTAGACGGTCGATCAAGATATCTAAGTGAAGCTCACCCATACCTGAGATTACAGTCTGACCAGTATCTTCGTCTGTTTTAACAACAAATGTAGGGTCTTCCTCAGCCAATTTGCTTAGACCCATGCCCAATTTATCAACGTCAGCTTGTGTTTTAGGCTCAATCGCCAAACCGATAACCGGCTCAGGGAATACCATAGATTCCAAAACGATAGGATGTTTTTCATCACAAAGGGTATCACCAGTTTTGATGTCTTTGAAACCAACAACCGCACCGATATCACCAGCACCAATACGCTCGATAGGATTTTGCTTGTTAGCATGCATCTGGAAGATACGAGAGATACGCTCTTTGTTTCCTGAACGTGTGTTCAATACATAAGAACCAGCCTCTAATACACCTGAATAAGCACGAACGAAACACAAACGACCTACAAACGGGTCAGTTGCAATTTTGAAACCTAACGCTGCGAAAGGCTCAGCTTCAGATGGTTTACGCTCGATTTCTTCGCCTGTGTTCGGGTTTGTACCTTTAACCGCTTCAATATCCAATGGTGAAGGCAATAATTCCATTACCAGGTCAAGCATGGTCTGTACACCTTTGTTTTTGAAAGATGAACCACATACCATAGGAACGATAGCGTTATCCAATACAGCTGCACGTAAAGCATCAAGGATTTCACGTTCAGTTAAAGAATCCGGATCTTCGAAGAATTTCTCCATCAAAGACTCATCATAAGATGCCACTGCTTCCAATAATTTCTCACGATATTCAGCTACCTCGTCCAACATGTCTGCTGGAATTGGAACTTCTGTAAAGGTCATCCCTTTATCAGCTTCATTCCAAACCATACCACGGTTGTTGATCAAGTCAACTACACCTTCAAAACCATCTTCAGCACCGATAGGTAATTGCAATGCTACAGCGTTAGAGCCTAACATTGATTTTACCTGCCCAACAACTTTTAGGAAGTCAGCACCTGAACGGTCCATTTTGTTGACGAAACCAATACGAGGGACTTTGTATCCGTCAGCTAAACGCCAGTTTGTTTCTGATTGAGGCTCAACACCATCAACCGCCGAGAACAAGAATACCAATCCGTCCAATACACGAAGGGAGCGGTTTACCTCTACGGTAAAATCCACGTGACCAGGAGTATCGATAACGTTTACTTGGTATTTGCTGCCACGGTAGTTCCAGAATACGGTTACAGCAGCAGAAGTAATCGTGATACCACGCTCTTGCTCCTGAGCCATCCAGTCTGTTGTAGCTGAACCTTCGTGCGTCTCTCCTAATTTGTGGTTTACGCCAGAGTAGAAAAGAATACGTTCTGTTGTTGTTGTTTTACCAGCATCGATGTGTGCAGCGATACCAATATTTCTAACTAATTTTAAATCTTTTGCCATTTTGTTTTTTGTATGAGATTACATGGATTTAAAAAAGGATTACACAGATGTATTGTTCAATACTTAATCTGTGTAATCCCTTATATCCGTGTAATCAATCTCATTGATATTAGAATCTGAAGTGTGAGAACGCTTTGTTAGCTTCCGCCATTTTGTGCGTATCTTCTTTCTTCTTAACAGCAGCACCTTCACCTTTGGAAGCTGAGATGATTTCTCCTGCTAATTTCTCGTGCATGGTTTTTTCACCACGTTTGCGAGAGTAAGAGATTAACCATTTCATACCTAAAGCGATTTTACGCTCAGGACGCACCTCCATAGGTACTTGGAAGTTTGCTCCACCTACACGACGAGATTTAACCTCTACCGCAGGCATTACATTGTTCAAAGCTTTTTTCCAAGTCTCTAAACCGTTTTCCTGTGTTCTTTGCTCTACTAATTCTACTGCATTGTAAAAGATGGAATAAGCGATGGATTTTTTACCATCGTACATCATGTTATTTACAAAACGTGTTACCTGAACGTCGTTAAACTTTGGATCAGGTAAAATGATTCTCTTTTTTGGTTTTGACTTTCTCATTTTCTTTTCCTCCGTTTAATTATTTTTTACCTTTTGCTGGAGCTGCAGCTTGTCCTGGTTTAGGACGCTTAGTTCCATATTTAGAACGACGTTGGTTACGGCCGGCAACACCGGAAGTATCCAATGCACCACGAATGATGTGGTAACGAACACCTGGTAAGTCTTTTACACGACCACCACGGATTAACACGATAGAGTGCTCTTGCAAGTTGTGACCTTCACCAGGGATGTAGGCATTCACCTCTTTACCGTTTGTTAAACGTACACGAGCTACTTTACGCATTGCTGAGTTTGGTTTTTTAGGGGTAGTAGTGTATACACGTGTACACACACCTCTTCGCTGTGGACATGAGTCCAACGCTGGAGACTTACTCTTTTCCTCCAGAGCTACTCTACCTTTTCTAACTAATTGTTGAATAGTAGGCATTTACCTGTTTTTGTTTTTAATTTGTGTAAAATTAATTTTTAAGTCCGCAAAGATATAAAGAAGTTTTCGGATTGTAAAGACTTGTGTCAATTTGTTTTACAAAAGTTTACAATTTACTTTACTTGTTCACTTTTTAATGATTTCGAAATCTCCGTCAATATAGGCTTTAATGCGTCGCGCAGATCATCCGAAGCCGGCAATTCAAATACTTCCAAATCGAAATATTTGATTGCGGCAAAGAGGTGGTCAAAGATGTCTGACATGGTGTCCTCGAAAAATGCCCAAGCCGTGCCGTTGGTGAACATATATAATTCTAAAGGAAGTCCATGTTCGGTTGGTGAGAGTTGGCGTACCATCAGTGTCATGTTCTTATGGATGTCTGGATGGTGTTTAGCGTACGCAACGATATACGCACGAAACAAACCTACGTTAGTCATGTTTCGTCCATTGACGAGTGTGCTTCTGTCGGCCTTGTTTAGCGCATTGTATTCTTCTATCTCCTCTTGACGTTTATCAATATAAGGCGCAAGCAATTGAATTTTCTTTAATTCCGCGATTTCTTCGTTACTAAGGTATCGAATAGAGGAAATCTTGATATTGATGGAACGCTTGATACGACGGCCCCCAGAATCTTGCATGCCGCGATAGTTTTTGAATGAATCACTCAACAAGGTGTAGGTTGGGATAGTCACAACTGTCTTGTCAAAATTTTGTACCTTCACATTGTTCAAGTTGATCTGTAGCACATCGCCATCGACTCCATACTTGGGCATTTCAATCCAATCACCGACACGTACAGAGTCATTTGCCGAAACCTGAATGCTCGCTACAAACCCCAATATCGTATCCTTGAAGACTAACATCAAGATAGCGGAAGCGGCACCTAACGACACCAAGAACGACCAGGGAGAATTTCCGGTTAATATCGAAAATATAAGCGTGCCGATAATGAAGAACAAGAAAATCTGTATGACTTGCAGGTAACTATCTAGAGGTTTGTCAATAAAGGCTTTGGTATTACGCAGAATGTCCCTTACCGTTTTTAGTAATGCGTTGATAAGCTTGTACACAGCAAAAATGACCAGAATGTCCAAAAATTTTCCCAGACCGTTCATCAGGCTTGGGAAACCAATAAAAATGGGCGGTAACATTTGTTGTGCCAGGATGGTCATGATTAGAAGACTTAAACAGTCCAGCCCCTTATTTTCTAGGAGATAATCATCCCATTTGCTCTTCGTGCGTTTAATGATCCGTATAAAAGTGGATTTGAAGATGCTCAGAACGATATAGTTAATAATGAAAAGAACTGTAAATGCAGCGATTAATAAGCAAACAGAGGTCAGGATATGTGTGATTCGGTCGGAAAGACCGACGGCCTCTATATGTTCAAATGTCCAGTTGTAAATTAAGCTTGAAGTTTCTTTAGATGAGATGTTAATGATGTTTGTTTTTTCCATATTAACAGACAAAGATACAAAAAATGAAAAAGACAGCCAAAAGCTGTCTTTTTACAAAGTCTTATGAAACTGTTTTTTCGTGCTTATGTCGGAAAAGTACAGCAAATAAAATAGCAATGACTAAAGTATAAGCTGCAAAGGCTAACCAGATATGATGCCAATCTTTGAGGAGGATTTCAGCACTTAATAACCCATCCGGTAGTATACTTGACCCACGCTCGTGAATGAATTTTCCTAATAACTCATTCGTTGTGTCTGTTTGTAGATAGTTAGCAAGTCCATTGGCATCCGTGAATCTGAGAGTAAAGTAATAATCGATTACCCAACCAGATACCAAGCTCCCTAGTACAGCGCCAAATCCATTGGTCATCATCATGAATAATCCCTGTGCGGAGCTTCGTATCTGAGGACTGGTGGAACTTTCAACAAACAATGAACCCGAGATGTTGAAAAAATCGAAAGCCATCCCATACACAATACAGGAAAGAACAATCATCCAGAGACCGGAATCTGGATCGCCATAGGCGAACAACCCAAAACGTAGCACCCATGCAAACATTGCGATTAACATCACGTTTTTGATGCCAAATCGCTTCAGAAAAAATGGTATTGCTAAAATGAATAGTGTCTCAGAAATCTGTGATATCGACATGATAATGGTCGAATACTTGATAACGATGAGATTGACATATTTGGGATAGAATTTGAATTCGTCCAAGAATACATCGCCGTAAGCATTGGTTAATTGCAAAGCTGCCCCCAAGAACATGGAAAAGATGAAAAACGATGCCATCTTATAGTTGGTAAATAACTTAAAAGCTTCCAGCCCAAAGGATTGTACTAGTGTTTTCTTTTCGCCACCTATGTTTTTAGGGGGACATTTAGGTAAAGTTAAGGAGAAAAGACTGAGTGCTAAAGCTGCAGCCCCTGCGATATGAAACTGGTGTGCTGTAGCCTTGTTGCCGGATAAATTAACTAACCACATAGCAGCAATGAAACCGATGGTTCCCCATACCCGGATGGGGGGGAAAGCCTTTACCAAATCATATTTTCCTTCGGTTAGAGCCGTATAGGAAATTGAGTTGGAGAGAGCTAGAGTCGGCATGTAGAAACACATAGCTAACAGCATGACGTAGAAAAACTGCTGTGGGTCGTTAACCTGTGGTAGATAAAATAAAGTACCGGCATAGAGCAAGTGTAGTATGCCATAAAGCTTCTCGGCATTTACCCATCTGTCGGCAATAATACCCATCAGCGTGGGCATGAAAAGAGCAGCGATACCCATGGTGGCAAAGATGGCTCCAAATTGAGTGCCATCCCATTGTTTGGTGCCAAACCAATAGTTGGCGATCGTAATTAACCAGGCTCCCCATACGAAAAACTGGAAGAAGCTCATGACGGTTAATCGCAATTTTATAGACATATATTAAATGCTTAAATAGTAAGATTAAGATTTTCTGCGCTCTATTTCGTCCCTGATTTTGGCTGCAGTTTCATATTGTTCGGCCTCTATGGCTTTTTTAAGATTAGTTTCTAATTGCTCATCCGAGAAGTTAGAATAGGGCGACTGTGGCTTATCCTTTTTTGGAACTACAGGTTCTTTATGAAGTGTGTTTTCCTTTGGTGGGATGTTGTCCATATTCTCTAAGAAGGCAAAATCATTGCTCTCTATGATAATACCGGCTGCATCCATAATGAAATCGTATGTATAGATGGGTGTGCCGAAGCGGACGGCCAAAGCTACGGCATCGGATGTTCTGGAATCTATCTCTATGTTTTTTTTGCCATCAGAGCAGAATATTTTAGCAAAGAAGATTCCATCTATCAGATTATAGATGAGTACCTCATCCAAACGAATATCAAAATGATCAGAAAATGTTTTAAAGAGATCGTGGGTCAAAGGCCTGCTGGGGTGCATGTTCTCTATTTGCACAGCGATCGCTTGCGCTTCGAACCCCCCGATGATGATGGGAAGCCGGCGGTTTCCACTCACTTCACCCAACACCAAAGCATAGGCTCCGGACTGTGTTTGACTATACGATAGCCCTACGATATCTAATTTGATTTTCTTCATCATTTATCCCCACGGTTCTACAAAGATGTAAATATTCGAAATAAAATAAAAATGGCCAGACGAAATTTTGCTCGTCTGGCCGCTTGTTTGTCTTTTTCTGTAGAGATGTAAGATCGTGTACCTCTACAGGAAAGCTATCCCTTCTTTAGTTTTAAAGCCTCGATAAGCCTTGGAACGACATCGAAAGCATCACCCACGATACCATAATCGGCCACCTTGAAAAATGGTGCTTCTGGATCTTTATTAATCACCACAATCGTTTTTGAAGAACTAACGCCTGCAAGGTGTTGGATAGCCCCTGAAATACCAATAGCTATATAAAGATTTGGGCTAACGGCTAAGCCTGTTTGCCCTACGTGCTCTGCGTGTGGGCGCCATCCGGCATCCGAAACTGGTTTCGAGCAAGCCGTAGCAGCACCCAATATTTCGGCAAGCTCTTCGATCATGCCCCAGTTTTCTGGGCCTTTCATGCCCCGGCCGGCAGACACTACGATGCTGGCTTCGGGTAGTGCTACTTTATCTGTCGCACGTACTATGTCTTTAATGATGATAGAGAAATCTTTATCCTGTACCGATGGTTGGAAGTCTTCCACGCTAATAGGCGTGTCGGCCTCTTTGGCTTCAAAAGTATTTGGGTTCAGCGTAATGACTTTCGTCGCTGCCGAGGTTTCTACCGTAGCGATCGCCTTGCTGGAAAAGACCGATTTCCTGAATTCCCAGGAGCTCCCGGAAATAGTAGGAAGTTCCAATGCCCCATCAATCAATGCAGCTTCCAGTTTGGCAGCCACGCGAGGAGCTAGGCCTTTTCCGCTGAACGAGTTGCTCAAGATAATGCTTGTTGCTCCGACTTGCCTTGCAACATCGGCGATAACAGCTGCATAAGCCTGATTCTGGAATTGGCTCAGCTTATCCGTATTTACACGAATAACTTTACCTACACCATATTTGCCTACTTTGTTCAGCTCTGTTTCATCAACTTGACCAATGCTAAGTGCCTGAACTTCCTGCTGTGTCAACTCACCAATGGCTTTGGCATAGGAAATGGCTTCAAAAGCTGATTTCTTAAATGCTCCTTCTATGTTTTCGATATATACTAAAATTGACATAAGATTCTTTTTAGGGATTAAATAACTTTGGCTTCACTATGCAACAGTTCGACTAATTGAGCAACATTGTCTGGCTCTATCAACTTTACAGCACCACGAGGTGCAGGCGATTCGTATTGCTTAATTGTCGAGAGGACAGGAACATCTATAGGAGAGATAACTTGGAGCGGTTTGCTTCTAGCTCCCATAATGCCTCGCATGTTTGGGATTTTAGGCTCAGCTACGCCCTCTGCAGCTCCTATGACGATAGGTAAGGATACGCTTAGTACTTCTTTGCCCCCTTCTATTTCACGGTCGATGGTGGCTTCAGTGCCGTTTATTTCAATTTTCTTTGCGATAGCTATTGATGGGATCCCTAGTAGTTCAGCTATATAACTGCCAACCTGCACTCCATTATAATCAATAGACTCACGGCCTGTCAAGATGAGGTCAAAGGACTGTTCTTTCGCGTAGTTCGCAATCTGGTTGGCAACAAACCAAGCATCACGTGGAACAGCGTCCACACGGACAGCCTCATACGCACCGATCGCCAATGCCTTACGGATCGTTGCATCGGAAGCAGCTTCCCCTACGTGAATAACGGTAACATTGCCCTGGCCGCCTTCTGCCAGTTCTACGGCTTTTGATAAGGCAATCTCATCGTAAGGATTGATGATAAACTGTATGCCAGCCGTGTTAAAAGCTGTGTTGTTGTCCGTGAAGGTTATTTTGGATGTGGTGTCTGGCACCTGACTGATACAAACTAATATTTTCATCATAATACATCGTTTTTATAAAGGTGATAAATGTGTATAGGGGTACTTGTGCTGTATGTTCCCTATACGTTTGTTATGTCTATCTGTCTCTCACAAACCTATTGTTTTTTTGAAGTAAATCCAAGCTATACGCAGCGATAATACGCTATGGAGCGTCAAGTAAATGTCATTTTCTATGCAAGCATAGTAATTTTTGTGTAGCAAATTAAAAATATGGTTGTCGATCAGGTAGCAAACTATACTCTCCCTCTCCTTTGCTGTGCCTCGGCTCTGACGAGGGAGAGGGCTGGGGAGAGGATAATGATGCAGGTACACTTACTCTTGACGCCAAAGCGAAAGCCTTCGGGATCTGGGCAACATAAAAAACTGTCTAATAGAATCCTCCGTTTTCTCTCAACACAAACCCATTAAAAAACAATTTATGATGCATTTACCCTGTACACGCCTATTCCCTCAAAATGATACTAATTTCTTAGTACTTTTGCAGTCAGCACAATTACAGAAGCATGAATAGAATTGAAGAACTGTTGCAATTTTTAAAAGATAGCCCAAACGATCCGTTTTTGAAATATGCATTGACTATGGAATACAGAAAAATGGGGGATACAGATAAAACAAGGGAAGGTTTTCTTGATTTGATAACGCAACATGAGGACTATGTAGGTACTTATTATCATTTTGCGAAATTTCTGGAAGGACAGAGGGAAACAGAGCAGGCTCTCCGGATTTATGAAAAAGGCATGGATGTAGCACAACGCATGAGAAACAGGCACGCTTATGGTGAATTGCAGTCTGCATATAAACAAGCTTTGGGTGAAGATGAGGATGATTGGGACGATTAATGCTAAGAAATGTTAACCAGCGATTTATGGTATTCTTTTTGCACAGGATAGCCATATTGAATATGTGATGCGATTAGTTGGATATTTTAGTGGAATTTTGGTAATGCTCGGGATAGTGTTGGGCTGTGTGAATACACGTCAAAATGCAAGTACGGACGGGAGTAAATTTGGAAAGATAACAGAAAACAAGCTGTTGGGTGTATATAAAGGGGACCTGCCTTGTGCAGATTGCGAAGCAATAGCCACAGTTCTGACCTTAGAACCCGATAATCAATATAAGCTTGAATATGTGTATGTTGGGAAAGATATAGATGCCTTCTCTAAGCAGGGGAAATGGTCTTTGGAAGAAGACGAACTAGGCTTGGAGGGGATAGACTATCGCTATAAAGTAGAACAGGGACAATTACGCCAGTTAGATTTATCCGGTAGCGAAATCAAAGGAAATCTAGCAGAACGTTATGTTCTGAAATTGCTGCAATAAAATTTGTTTGCGCTGCCTATTGAAAGAACAGCGCAAACAAAAAACAATTATTTACCACGCCTTATAACGAGTTTTATTATTTCATCTCCCAATAATAATGACAGGCTTAGGCTCATAACGAGTCCCCATTCTTTCACCCCCAGCGCTTGTAATTTGAAAGCCTCTGCCATGAACGGAATATAAAGAACCAAAAATTGTAATCCGAATCCTATAAGAACTGCTCCGAAAAGGTATACATTTGAAAAAAAGCCAATCTTAAATATAGATTTGTATTCATGTCGGAAACTGAATGAATAGAGTAGCTGACAGGCGATGATGGTCAAAAAAGCCAAAGTGCGTGCATATTCATGAACTTCTTCGGGAATAGTATTGGCAAAAGGACTATAGCCGTGTATATAATACCCTGCGGCAAATGCAACTATGGTCAATATACCAATGAAGGTGCCTGCAAGAATAACCCGCTTGCCTGCACCGTGAGAAAAGAAATTCTCGTTTGTTGTGCGTGGTTTTTCTTTCATCACATCCGGGTTTCCAGGATCCATTCCCAAAGCTACAGCAGGTAAGGTATCGGTCACTAGATTTATCCAGAGCAGCTGAGTTGCAATCAGTGGGACAGGTAAGCCAGCGATAATGGCGATTAACATAGTAATTACCTCGCCGACGTTACAAGCTAATAGAAAAATGACTGATTTTTTAATGTTGTTATAAATGTTTCTTCCTTGCTCGATGGCACTGATAATAGTTGAAAAATTATCATCTGCTAAAATCATATCTGATGCATTTTTGGCAACATCTGTACCTTCAATCCCCATTGCTACACCGATGTCAGCAGCATTGAGAGAGGGCGCATCGTTTACGCCGTCGCCGGTCATGGACACGATATTGCCTTTTGATTTGAAAGCTTTGACAATGTTGACTTTGTGCTCTGGAGAAACCCGCGCAAATACCTTGTACTCCTGAATGTGGGATTCTAGTTCTGCTTGTGTCATGTGGTTGATGGCTGCTCCGCTTGTCGCTTCGGACAAGTCAGATGCAATACCTAATTCCTTGGCAATGGCAAGTGCAGTATTCTTATGATCGCCAGTAATCATAACCGTAGTAATGCCAGCCTCTTTAGCGATTGAGATCGCATCTTTCACTTCCTCACGAGGTGGATCAATCATACCGACAACTCCAATCATTACCAAATCCTTTTCGAAGTGTTCAGCTGGTATCTGTTTATCCATCGGTTTGTAGGCTGCAGCCAACGTTCGCAAGGCTTTGTTTGACATGGTGTCTGCAGCGTCCGAAATCAGTTTCTTGTGGGTTTCGGTCATTGGAATGATTTCTCCATCCTCCAGAACATATTTGCACTTCAAAATCAAACGGTCAATAGCACCTTTGGTATAAACGACATATTGTCCATTCTGTTGATGAAAAGTGGACATCATTTTTCTGTCGGAATCAAATGCCCGTTCATCTATTCTCGGCGCTTCTGCAAGCAATGTTTTGCGGTCTATTTTTAAATCGTCGGCTAATTGCAGCAGGGCGATTTCAGTAGGGTCGCCTGTGCCTTCGTCATTCTCCAGCGTAGCATCTGAAGACAAGACCATCGCTTCAGATAACAATATTCCATCAACTGATAAGTCGGTAGATTCAGACACTTTTTTGTGCTTGTCCGTGAAGTTGAAAAACTCCTGCACAGTCATTTTGTTCTGTGTCAAAGTCCCTGTTTTATCGGAACACACGATATTGACCGAACCCAGTGTTTCGACAGCAGGAAGACGTTTGATAATGGCATTTTGCTTGGCCATTTTCGTGACACCGATGGAAAGGACGACCGCTACAATGGCAGCTAACCCTTCAGGAATAGCTGCAACGGCTAAGGAAACGGAAGTCAGGAACATCTCCGCCAAATCCCTGCCCTGAAAGAAGGAAATAACGAAGATCAGTACACAGATTGCCAACGCAGCTTTTCCCAGTGTCTTGCCCAATTGATTCAGCCTGATTTCTAAAGGTGTTTTTGTTTCATCGTCCTGACTGAGGATATTTGCAATTTTGCCGACCTCAGTTTGCAATCCCGTTCCGGTTACGACGCCTGTTCCGCGACCGTAGGTGACCAAGGTGGACATATACGCCAGGTTGGTACGGTCACCAAGCGGAATATATTCTTCGGTAAATGTGGCGTCGGCCTCTTTTGTCACAGCAACGGATTCGCCCGTAAGTGCGGATTCATCGATTTGTAGGTTGACGGCTTCAACAAGGCGAAGGTCGGCAGGGATGTAGCGTCCGGCATCCAGTACGACAATATCACCCGGAACAATATCTTCGGAGTTGACTTCCTTTACTTGACCATCCCGCCGGACCAAAGCTCTGGGAGAGGCCATTTTGCGTAATGCTTCTATAGCATTTCCTGCCCTGACTTCCTGCACTACGCCTAAGGTCGCATTGATAAGAATCACAGCTGTAATGATAATGCCGTCGATGTATTCACCCATGAACACCGTTATAATTACTGCAGCAAATAATACATAAATCAGTGCATCTTGCAACTGCGCAATAAATAGGCGGAATATGGATTTTCGGGTTTCACCTTTGAGCTGGTTTTTGCCATAAGTGGAGAGTCTCGATTGTACTTCAGTTTCCGATAGCCCTGAAGTGGGGTTGGTTTTTAAAGTTTGCGTAAGCTCGGATAGGGGAATTGTGTGATAAAGTGTTTCGTTTTGTTTAGCTTCTGTTGGTTTCGCCATCTGTGTCTGTTCTGTGTGTTTCGTTTGTTAAAGATAAGAAAAGGTTGGAGTAGAAAATGTGATTATGGTCATTTTGAAGGGTTTGTATGTGTTTTTTTGTTCCAAAATAAGATATTTGTAGTACAACCTGAGAGCATATTAATATGAGCATAAGTGCAGTTTTGACTTTTTTATTTGGATTGATCGTGATTACGGTTGGAGCAAATATTTTATTGAAAGGAGCTTCTAAAATAGCGATACTCCTCCGTATTAAACCAATTGTCATAGGTCTCACTGTTGTTTCTATAGGTACAAGTCTACCTGAATTAGCTGTCGGACTGACTGCTATAGGGGAAGGATCTGGGGATATTGCCGTTGGGAATATTGCGGGCACGAACTTGGTAAATATACTTTTTATTTTAGGGTTAAGTGCTGCTATACGCCCTTTAATACTCAATTTAAAAAGTATCAAGATTGAAATGTATACCATGATTCTTGCAGCGATTGTTCTGTTGTTGCTGTCTTTGGACGGCAGTTTGGGCTGGGGTGATGGAGCTTTGATGATAGGGCTTGGGATAATCTACCTTATACTTATCGTTAGGCATAGTAAACGTGAGCCTGCACATGTGCAACGTGAGTTTCAGGATGAATTTGAAACGGTGTCTGCAAAGGAAAAGAAAGATGTGCAGGTATGGACTTGGAATTTTATGCTTTTGTTCTGCGGTATCATCGCCACGATTTACGGGGCAGAGAAATTGGTAGAAGGCGCAACGGATATTGCGCGTTATTTTGGGATGAGTGATGCGCTTATTGGATTGACCATTATCGCCATAGGCACTTCTGCACCAGAATTGGCCACGACTATTGTATCTACAATTAAGAATGACCGCGATGTAGCTATAGGAAACTTATTAGGGAGTAGTATTATCAATATTTTTATCATCTTAGGCGTTACCGCTATATTTACTCCTAACGGTATCCACGTTTCAAAAGATATTCTATGGTTTGATTTGCCTTTGGCAGCTTTGGTTGCTATAGTGTGCTATCCTGTATTTAAATCCGACCAGATGGTTTCAAGAACCGAAGGGATTACTTTTGTAGGACTGTATGTGGCTTATTTGGTGTCACTGTGGGTTTTTAGGGTATAAAAAAGATGAGGCTTTTTAGTGCCTCATCTTTTTTATTTTTATACACCAACGCAAAGCTCTTTTACGGTTTTTACCGTGAAGTCGATTTCTTCTTTCGTGTTGTATTTGCTGAAAGAGAAGCGGACGGATGGACGAGTCGGGTTGCAGTCCAACGCTTTTAATACATGGCTTCCGATCTCTGAACCAGAGCTGCATGCACTGCCGCCCGACGCAGAAATACCAGCGATGTCTAAGCTGAATAAAAGCATGTCTGCAATATGTGTACAAGGTAAGGAAACATTTAATACCGTGTACAATGAATTGTCGGCATCTATATTGCCATTAAAGCAAACGTCTGGAATCGCTTTTGATAGTTCAACCTTCATATAATCTTTCAAACCTTGGATATGTTGCTGATGCTCTTCCATCTCTTGGTAGCACAGTTCCAATGCCTTCGCTAAGCCAACAATACCATAAACGTTTTCGGTTCCACCACGCATATTGCGTTCCTGTGCACCGCCATATAGCAATGGTTTTATCTTGTTGCGGCCATTGATATAAATGAAGCCCACACCTTTAGGGCCGTGAAATTTATGTGCTGCTCCGGTGATGAAGTCTACATGCAAGTCCGAAAGGTCATGTACATAATGTCCCATGGTCTGTACGGTGTCCGAATGAAATACAGCATTAAACTCTTTGCAAATCTCACCGACTTGTTTGATGTCTGTTAAGTTTCCAATCTCGTTGTTGGCATGCATTAAAGAGACAAGTGTTCTGGGATTATTTGCCAGAAGCTCACGAAGATGCGTCAGATCTATATTTCCCTGAGGATCAAGGTGTACGAAGTCTAATTGTATTCGACCAAGTTTCTCCTGCTCCTCAAGCGTATGTAAAACCGCATGGTGCTCCAAAGGTGATGAAATAGCATGGGTGATACCTAAGTCAACGATGGAACGTACAATAGCCATGTTGTCCGCTTCCGTTCCGCCGGAAGTGAAGAAAATCTCCGAAGGCGAAGCTTTGAGCAGAGTAGCTACTGTTTTGCGGGCTTTCTCTACAATCGTCTTTACCTGACGTCCGTGCGAATGTATGGATGAAGGATTTCCGAAACTTTCTTGCATGGTTTCGGTCATCACTTGTATAACCTCAGGATCTATAGGCGTTGTAGCGGCATTGTCTAAATATACTTGCATGGGCGCAAAATTAACTATTCTATTTCTTTTTGTCCACAAAAACTTTCTTCTTTGGCTTCACCAAAAGAAAAACAGTGTATACGCCTGTCAACAGGAATAGATACGTAAATAAATCACCGAATCGGGTGTAGAAAGTCAGATCTTCATTGAGATTGATTTCTTGACTGATGGCTGTCGGTTCCCACCATTTTGTTCGCTGTACAATATCCCCACGTTGATTGATAAAGCCCGAGATACCTGTGTTGGCAGAACGTGCTATCCAGCGACGGTTCTCAATGGCGCGCAATTTGGCATAAAGCAGGTGCTGATCCTTGCCCGAGGTATTGCCCCACCAACCGTCATTCGTCACGATAGCAATAAATTGTGCTCCCTTTCTAACGTATTCCGCAACATAATTGCCCCAAATGGATTCGTAGCAAATAACCGGTGCAGCACCGATGCCACTGGCTGAATAAAGAACAGAAGGCTCTTCCTGGCTACCATAGCCTCCGGTAGTACCTCCGAAATGCGCAAACAAAGGTTTCATAAAGGCCAGTGCTTCACCAAAAGGTAATTGCTCTGCACCGGGGACCAATTTTGACTTATGGTAAAATTGCAGTTTGCTAGAATCGTCTATAAGGACAGCGGCATTGAATGAATCCACAAACATATTGTTGCCAAAGGCTCGCGCAGTATGTGTTCTTTGAACGTTATATATTTTATAGCTTTCAATTCCCGAAAGTACATTGCCGTTTTTGTATCCGTCTAAAAAGCTCAATACGTTTTCGTAAGCCGGATAGGCTCTGAACTCATCTTCGTTGATGCGGTTGGAGGCAGAAATCGCAGTCTCTGGCCAGATGAAAAATTCGGTGTTGGATTTACCAACTGTTCTCGAGAGGTCAATTAAAATGTATAGTTGTTCTTCCGGAGTGATATAGCCGAATTTACCATAGGGGTCAATGTTTGGCTGTACGACTACGACTTCTGAAGGATTGGTATGCTCTTCGAAGCGCATATATTGAATAAGCGATACCCCGATAGGTAAAACAATAGCTACAACAGTTCCAATCATGAGCCTTTTGGGATTAATGGCTTGAATGTCTTGGCGTTTCTGCCATATCAGCAAAAACAAAAAGATATTGGTAAGCCAAATCCACACTGTTCCCCCATAAACTCCCGTCACACTGTACCATTGGATAAGCTGGTGGAAATTTGCAAAACCATTGCCCAAGGTCATCCAAGGGAACGCTAAATCCCAGCTCTGATGTAAGTACTCATAAGCTACCCAAAAGGAAACCAGTCCTAAGAAGCTTGTGGCGATGGAATAGCGTTTGCGCAGTTGGTAGTAAAGTCGGAATGCCGTAGCCATTAGGAAAGGTGCTAAGGCAAATGGGATGAGCGATATCAGAAGAGATACATGCGGAGGCAAGAAGGCATTCATGGCGTTGTACACCCAATAAATGGACGCTGTATTCCAGACAAATCCCGTAAGAAAGCTCAGCCAGAATATTTTACGGCCTTTTCTGCTGTACGATCCGCGCATGGTCTGCTCTACAGCCATCAAAAGCGGAACAAAAGCAATCAGTAAGATTGGACTCGTATAGGGGATAGGTGGCCATGCTACCCACAATAAAAAGGCACTTAAAAGTGCCAGTAGATAATTATTCTTCACTATCGTATTACAGTTGGGATAATAATTCAGCTTTTTTGCTTTCGTATTCTGATTGCGTGATTAATTGACGATCATAGAGCGTTTTAAGCTTTTTCAATTTTGCTGTAAGTTCGTCTTCTTCCTTAGTAATCGGCTCTGCGGAAAGAACTGTAAAGCTCTCTTGCTCCTCTTGAATAGG
Organism: Sphingobacterium wenxiniae; assembly: GCF_900116225.1. Taxonomy (GTDB): domain Bacteria; phylum Bacteroidota; class Bacteroidia; order Sphingobacteriales; family Sphingobacteriaceae; genus Sphingobacterium; species Sphingobacterium wenxiniae. The sequence goes on along the minus strand of NZ_FOZZ01000013.1, from coordinate 32,981 downwards.
GGAGTCAATGGTCAATTCTATAGCCGGTTCTTCGATGATTTCCTCTTCTATAATCTCCTCAACTGGGCTGACAAAGGCTGGTTTTTCAACTTCTGTTATAAAGTGTGGGTTGTTTTTGTTTTCCAATGCATCTTTGATGATTTGGTAAAGCTTGCGCGCCTGCACTTTAGGAATATAATCGATGGTTAGGTTTTCCCCAGTGAAAGGGATCACCGTCACCTTCGAACCGAAAATCTCCTCTTTGAAAGCAATATCCTTAATATCGTTCCAGGAGAAAATCTCAAAGTTGGTTGCTAAACCAAGTTTGGTGAATTCACAGAGGAAAATCCGTTTGTTGCTTACCGTGATGCTATCCGGCAATAATGTGACGGCCGGTTTTTTTTGTACGGCAATATATTGGATAAACTCTCCGGTAGTAAGCATGTCAATAATCTTATCATGGATTTTTTCCACGATTTTAGGGTCTTGCCCGTCTTGTAGAAATTTATCTAAGCTCATTTTTTTATTTTTTAATGTCCAATTGTTGTTTGAAAAACACGTCATTGCGAGGAGGTACGACGAAGCAATCTGTATTTTTCCTTACCATAGTTTTACCTCTTTCTCGTATAAGTCATCCCAATTAGGGTTTAGTTCTTCAATTAATCTTATCTTTTGGTGTCTACTTCCTCCTTTTAGCCTTTTCTCTTCGGATATGGTTTCTTCAATATTTGGGAAAAAACGATAATAAACGAGTCTGTTCACCTTGTATTTGTTTGTAAATCCGTTAGGATGAATTTTATGTTGATGTTCATACATACGAGACTGTAAATCTGATGTTACCCCTGTATATAGAACGGTACAACGATTATTTGTCATAATATAAACACATCCTCCTCTTTCCATCTTTAACTTAAAACTGTTTGCCAGATTGCTTCATCCTTCGCAATGACGGCAAACAAGATAATGCCTTTAAGAGCTCCCTGCTACACAAAATACAAATTCTCCCTTAACAGGGTTGTTTTCAAAATGTAATTTTAATTCCTGTAATGTTCCACGTACTGTTTCCTCGTATATTTTACTCAACTCACGTGAAATGGATGCTTGTCTGTCTGCACCGAAATACTGTATAAATTCGTCAATGGTTTTTAGAATGCGGTGTGGCGATTCGTAGAACACCATCGTGCGGGTCTCTTCTGTTAATTGTTTCATGCGGGTTTGTCTTCCTTTTTTTACCGGTAAGAAGCCTTCAAAGCAAAAACGATCGTTTGGCAAACCCGAATTTACCAAAGCCGGTACAAATGCTGTAGCTCCAGGGAGACATTGTATGTCCAATCCTTCTTTGATGGCCTCACGCACCAACAAAAAACCCGGATCAGAGATAGCTGGTGTTCCTGCATCAGAAATCAAGGCGATTTGTTGCCCTTCTTTTAAAAATTTGATGATTTCAGCAACGGCTTTATGCTCGTTGTGCTGATGGTGGGCAAATACTTTCTTTTCGATACCGAAATGTTTCAGCAACGGAGCGCTTGTCCGTGTATCTTCTGCCAAAATCAAATCAGCCTCCTTCAATATTCGGATGGCGCGGAAGGTCATATCCTCCAGATTACCAATAGGCGTGGGCACTAAATAAAGCATGCTCAAAGGTAGGAAATAGTATTGAGTATTGTATAGCTAAGTAAAGAGAAAAAGGTAAGGATAAACAGAAGAAGAGAGGGTGAGGCGAGAAGAATTGAGTAAGAATTTAATTCCCCCGTAGGGTCGGGGGAACTAATCTTCCAGACATACATGGTCATCACCGTCATAGACTAACTCATAAAGCTCTATGCGGTTTTCTAATTCTAATGTTTCGACATCTTTAATCATATTCTTTCTATTTTTTTTATTGTTGATACAAACTTACCAGGTTTTTATGAACTTTAGGTAAGTTGTATATGAATTTATTGTTAAAAATTAAAAACCATATTCAAATATATGTGATTTTTTGATTAAACAATATGTTTTACTGAATTTTTAATATCAAATAAGTTTTTATGTTAGTGTTTTTGTAAAGTTGTGTGTTGTCGATTACACTTCTTATCTTTGCCTTTTCAAAATATTTATTCATATATGTTACAGTTATCTTATATCCGTGAAAATAGGGATGCCGTAATCGAACGATTGGCGGTGAAGAATTTTAAGGATGTGGCGTTGGTTGATGCCGTAATCCAATTGGATGATTCGCGCCGTAAGATTCAGAACGAGTCGGATACGATTGCAGCCGAAGCCAATGCTGCTGCTAAGCAGATTGGAGATTTAATGCGTCAAGGCAAGAAAGAAGAAGCCGAAGCCGTTAAGTCGAAATCCTCGGGATATAAGGAACAAGTGAAGGAATTGACCGAGGAGCTTTCTGCTATAGAGCAGGAGTTGAACGAAAAGATTGTACAGTTGCCTAACTTGCCGCATGCTTCTGTTCCTACAGGTGTTTCGGCAGAAGATAACGAAGTGGTCTTAGAGTATGGATCAGTTCCTGCTCTTCCGGAAGGGGCCTTGCCTCATTGGGAGTTGTTGAACAAATACGATATTGTGGATTTGGAATTGGGTGTAAAAGTAACCGGTGCTGGTTTTCCGGTCTATAAGGGAAAGGGTGCGCGTTTGCAACGAGCGTTGATTAATTTCTTCTTGGATCAAGCGGCAGAAGCGGGATATAACGAGGTGCAAGTGCCTGTTGTGGTGAACGAAGCTTCGGCATTTGCTACTGGACAGCTGCCGGATAAAGAGGGGCAGATGTACCATGTAACCGGTGATGATTTGTACTTGATACCGACGGCAGAAGTTCCTGTTACCAATCTTTATCGTGATGTGATCGTGAAGGAAGAGCAGTTTCCTATCAAACATTCGGCTTATACCCCTTGTTTCCGTAGGGAAGCCGGTTCTTATGGTGCGCACGTGCGTGGTTTGAATAGGTTGCACCAGTTTGATAAAGTAGAGACGGTACAGATCGTACATCCGGATAAATCCTACGAAGTGTTGGAAGAAATGAGCCAATATATCCAAGGGCTTTTGCAGAAATTGGAGTTGCCTTATCGTGTATTGCGTTTATGCGGTGGCGATATGAGCTTCACTTCTGCGTTGACTTATGATATGGAGGTATTCAGTGCAGCACAAGAGCGTTGGTTGGAAGTCTCTTCGGCATCCAATTTCGAGACGTACCAGTCTAACCGCTTGAAGGTGCGCTTTAAAAATGCAGAAGGTAAAATGCAGTTGGCGCATACCTTGAATGGTTCAGCTTTAGCCTTACCGCGTATTGTAGCTTCCATCTTGGAAAATAACCAAACGGAGAAAGGGATACGTATTCCAGCGGTATTAGTGCCTTACACTGGTTTTGAATGGATAGACTAAAAAAGGTATACATAACAGAAGAAGGCTTGCAAACGCAAGCCTTCTTCTGTTATTATCTTTTCCCTATGCGGGCGCACGCGTTTCGCGTGTGCCCTGTATAACTGTTTGTAGATCTAAGTGTAACTTGTTGAAAATGGATACAAGCCACAGGCTTGCACCAGTAAGAAGTCTAAGAACTTTATTCATGAAGTAGAAATTAAACTCCATTCATATTATTTTATTACCCTTAGTAATCGCTATGTTCAAAACTACAGATAGTAAGAGTAGTCCATAAATCACCCAACACAGGCTATTTCGCTAATATAATGCGAACCTATTTCTACGTAACATGGAAACAAAGACAACATACATTACAACAAAGTCAAAGGGAGTTAACAAAAAGACAGTTGTGTTTTAGATTCGTGCAAAGATCTTTTTCTTGGTGATATATGACATTTTTGCATAGTACAGGAAAGTTACCTTTAAGTCAATTCAGTTTTTGTTGTTGTCATTATGGATTCGAGTATATTTTACATACAGAACGATAAAGTCTAGTGTCGTTTATATGGCAACAGCATACAAATTGCAGTTCGCTATTTAATTTAAGGTGAAATCAATATTCTTCTGTAGAAATTTACCTTTCTTTAAAAGCATGTTACGTAGCAAAATAACCAAGACACTGTACAGTGTCTCTATGAATGTGTAGGTTATAATAAAGTCTATTGCATCCCTTGCTTAGAATAGGTACAGCAAGAAAAGGACTCTATACACTGTGCAATTGACAGTTGAGCTCGTAGACATGACGTATTACAGTGTGTATGGGTATATTGTCATGTTGTGGAAAGCAATTGTACATGAGGTGTTGTTCATCCTGATTGGTAATAAGTATATACACAGTGCTCTGCTGTATGTGGTGGAGCGTAGTATGTAGATTGTTATTATTGTTTTGTATCTTCGGGTAAAGAGGATATTTATCCAATTATAAATAGCTTTATTTTTTTGCCATGAAATATATACGTGCAAAGGCAGGCTTCATTCGCTATACCGATGAAAAACTACTTGTTAGAGCTGCGCATATTATAAAATGCATGCAGTCATCAACGGTGTTTACGCAACCTCGTCCGGTACTGTGCGAGATTGAGAAAGCTTATGCCGAGTATAGCGATCTGGTCATTGCTGCTGTTGGAGGGAGCCGAATTATAAAAGCTCAACGGAGAGAAAGTATGAAGGTATTGTGTGTTTTGTTGCAGGAATTAGTTAACTATGTCAATGAGGTTAGTGATGGAAACTTGCCGAAACTCTATAGTTCGGGATTTCCGGTATTGGCAAAAAAACGAAAAGGTACAGCGCCTGATGTTCCTGCCAATCCCTTTGTGTGTGATGGGCGCGTTAGTGGAGAAGTTGCATTTGGTTTTCAACCTGTTGGACGAGATATGATATATGAGTATTGTTTTGCGACGCAAGTCGATCAGCAATATGAGCCAATATGGGGTGAAATAGAGATGCGTACAAAATCATTTAAAGCGTATAAGTCCGGTTTCTTGCCTGGGAAATATATCTTTTTCAAGGTTCGTGCGACAAATGGCCATGGTAGCAGCGCTTGGACAACACCAATAAAATTTTTAGTACGGTAGGGTATTACTTTCTCGGTTCCATTCGCACCAGATACTGGTCATTGTCATCTTCAAATAGGATCTGTACTACCCAGCCTTCTTCATGTGCGATACGGATAAGTTCCTGCTGATCGATGTATAACCATTGGAAAGGTTGACCCATAGTTCCTTTATATTCGTACTGAAAATGGATTTCGCCCAAGTAATGTTCCGGTTTTTGGATGCGGTATTCTTCGTAGAGGTAACTAATGTCCGAAGAGTCGAACAGCAATTGCCCTTTGTCGGATAGCAAGGTCTTGCTATGACAGAGTAATTGGCGGAAACCATCGATCGAGCCAGCAAGGCCGATACCATTCATCAGGAAAAGCAGGGTGTCGTATTTGCCTTCCGTAAGCTCAAAAAAGTCCTTTTGGATGATGTGGCGGACGCCCCGTTGTTTCATAATCTGGCATGCGGAATGGGAAAGTTCCAAGGCATCAACGTTAAATCCCTTCGATTGCAAATGCAAGACATGGCTTCCTACGCCAGCCCCCACGTCAAGAACATGTCCGTCGCATAAAGCTAAAGCGATATGTTCCAATTCGGGAAAATCTTCCTCGTCACGAAAAAAAACTTCTATCGGCATTTCCTCGATGTCGCCATAGCTGCTATGTAGTAGCAAAGGTTCTTTTAATTCTTGAAGCGAATGAAAGTCATATAGTGCTTCACCGTATACATCACGTTCCATATTCAGTCTTCCATCTCCCTTTTTGTCACCCTGAGCGAAGTCGAAGGGTCGATTTTTAATATTTCCTTGGCCATTGTTATTTCTTTTTGCAGCCCGGTATGTTTATTCGGTTCATCCGACAGTTTGATAACGCCTGTCCATTCACCATCTTCCGGTTTGGCTTCGACCATTTTTAATACAATATTCATTCGCGGTAGGCCAACATCATTGGTGAAATCTGTACCGATACCGAAAGAGTATCCGATTTTACCTTCGCAGAAATGTGCGATATGCTCTACCTTGTCGTAGTCCAACCCGTCTGAAAAGATAATTGTTTTAGTTCGTGGGTCGATACCCTGTGCTTTATAATGGTCGATGGTCATCTGTGCGAAGTTCAATGGATCACCACTGTCATGGCGCACGCCATCAAATAATTTAGATAGCTTTTTATCAAATTGTTTGAAGAACACTTCCGTGGTATAGGTGTCAGAAAGAGCGATACCCAAGTCGCCGCGATATACTTCTGACCAATGTTCCAAACCCAAGAGGTTCGCCATTTTGTAGCCATATTTCGCAGCGTGAAACATAAACCATTCATGTGCGTGCGTGCCAATAGGTGTGGTTTGGTATTTCATGGCGAGGTGCACATTGCTTGTTCCGATAAATGTACTGGAAGGGTGATCCTTTAGCGTACGGATAACCAAATCGTGCACTTCATACGAATGACGTCGGCGTGTGCCAAAATCGGCTATCGTGATGTCGAGTTTATCGTATTTGTCCATTTTGTGGGTTACGATGTCACAGACTTCTTGGTCGGGAACACGATTGTCTCCTAGCATTGCATAATAAAGCTCGCAGATCAAGGACATGATAGGCACTTCCCATAGGATCGTGCGGTACCAATAGCCTTCGATAATTACTTGCAGGTCTGTGGCATCTTGTGCTATAGTCACTTCCGATGGATCGTATCTATAACCTTGAAGAAAGTCCAGGTATGTGGGATCTATGTATGGGCATTTCTCCGTGAGGAATATCTTCTCAGCTGATGTAAGCTTCAATGTAGACATCTGTGCAATGGCTTCCTTTAGGCGTTCGCCGAAACCTTCAGGAAACTCATGTTTCCCACGGTTGATGAACTGGTACTTTGCACGGGCTTTGGGAAAGAGTTTCACCACAGCAAATTGCATGGTGAACTTATAGAAGTCATTGTCTAAAATGGAGGTGAATGCTGCCATGAACAAGCTATTTATCGTAAATAAGCAGTGAAGTTAAGCATTTGTGCAGGGAATGCAAAAAGCGGATGGTTTTTTAGGCCATCCGCTATAGTTGTTGTTTCAAATTAAATAGACTCTTTTATTATCTTCTTGTGCGTTCTGACGCTCGTTGTTGTCCTGAGGAACTACTTTGGCTTCTCGATGTAGAAGCCGCACGTTCTACTCGAGGAGAGCTTTGACGACTCGCCGTAGGCGCAGAGCTTCGTGAGCTTGCTTGGTGCACCTGAACAGGAGCGCTGTTTTGTCTTTGTGGCTCACGCGATTTGTTGCGCTGCGGTGCAGACCGCTGTATCGTATTGTTTTGGCGTGAGTCATTATTCTGTTGTGGCTGCGTTGCTCTTGGTGTACGTTGTGGTGCACTGCGTTCAACGTTTTGTGATTGTCTGCTGTTGCGTTCCACAGAGGTACGGTTGGTAGGCGCCTGTGTGCTTTCCTTGCGTACTGTAGGACGTTCTGTCGAAGTACGATTACGGTCCGTTCTTGTGTTGCCTTGAGCTTGTCCGCGGTTGCTATTTTCCACCCTGCGACTGTTTGTTGTACCTTGACGATTTGTTCTGTTTTCAGTTGCAGTACGACTATTCCGGCTGTTGCTGTTTTCGTTGTTGCCGATGCGTAATTCGCGTTGTCCATTGGTATTTTGAGTTACACGGCTACGTGTATCTGCATTTCTATCCGTTACACGACTATTGCTTGCTCCGCGGTCAGGGCGATATAGAGACACTGATCTTTTATCTACCTGATGTCTGCCCGGACGATCTGCAGTACGGATGTCCCTTACCAGTACCCGACGACCGGTATTGCGTTCGATGTCACGACGTGAAGGTCCGCCATAGTAGTGGTGATTGTTCACGACATAGGTATTGTTGATAATTGTCGTGCGGTTATATACTGTCCGTTGCCCGTAGCTCCAGTGGCGATAGATATGTTGGTCGTAGATACGACGGGTTGGAAGGAATATCCACAAATTAACAGGAACTCCGACAGATACTGTTACGCCTACTCGTGGAGCCATTGGCGCCCATCCGTAGTATCCGCCGCCACTGCGCCAATCTACCCATGCAGGTCCCCATTCATATCCAGGTATCCATCCCCAACCTCTGTAGTTGGTGTATACCCAACGGCCATAGTGGAACGGAGCCCAACCCCAATCATAGTGCGACACCCATGTATTGCCGTACTCGGTCATTGCCCAATAGCCGTTGGTGCCATAAGGTCTGAAGTTGGCATCAACATCTGGAAACCAAATATCCCCGTAATGAGCATCTCTATCCCAGTAGCCATAAGGAGATAATTCATTATAGAACACGTCAAAAGATACTGATCCGTATGATTGGGCGGAAGTTGTTTTATGAAAAAATACACTTGAAAAAAATGCTACTAAAGCAACTAAAAGTGTGGATGTATATCTGCGTCTCATGACCTTAAAAATTAAAGTAAAACCATCGTTGTTTGTGGATATGACTGTGAGGGGGCCATAAAGGTTTAACAATCGGTCGAAAATCATAAACAAACGGGCAAGATGTGTGTTTGTTAAAATATTAACAGGTTGGGGTTTAGATAGGCGGATAAAAGTTTGTACATTTGTCGGATATTTTTTCGGCTTGTCTGATTAACAAGACAAATCGCTAAAACAGCAGGTATTCATGGGAAGCAAAATAGAAAAGTTACTTATCGAATTCGCAAAACTTCATCGTTTTATGATGAGTTTCCTGCGAGAGGCAGTTTCTCCACCATACGAATTTAAGGAAATCATCCGTCAGTGTTACGAAATCGGCTGGCGTTCATTCCCTTTGATCAGTTTGACTGGTTTTATCGTAGGTTTCGTTTTTACGAAACAATCGAGACCCTCCTTGGAGGAATTTGGCGCTACTTCGTGGTTGCCTTCCCTGATATCCATTGCTATCGTGCGCGCTTTGGCACCCTTAGTGACGGCATTGATTGCTTCGGGAAAAGTGGGGTCACAAATTGGTGCTGAGCTGAGTTCGATGAATGTTACGGAACAGATTGATGCCATGGAAGTTTCGGGTACAAACCCAACGAAATTCTTGATTTCTACGCGTATCATAGCTACCACAACCATGATTCCTGTATTGTGTTTTTATGTGGCAGGAATTGGGCTTTTGGGAGGGTATCTGAGTATCGCATCCAAAGATGATCTCAGTATTCTTGCCTTTTTTACGCAAGTATTTGAGTCTATAGCTGCAAAAGATATTTTTGCGATGGTTCTGCGCGCTGTGGTATTTGGTTTTACCATTGGGTTTGCCAGTTGCTATGTGGGCTATTATTCTTCTAAAGGAACAGAAGGAGTAGGGAAAGCTGCGAATAAGGCGGTGGTATCTTCTATGTTTTTGGTATTCATCGAGGAGTTGCTCATTGTACAGTTATTGGCGATAATAGGTTAAGGCTACTATGGAAAAGAAGAACATACAAATCGATTATAATGATATCGTTATCCATGTAGATAATGTCAGTAAGTCTTTTGGAGATTTACACGTCCTTCGTGATGTGGATTTGAAACTGTATAATGAGGAAAATCTTGTTGTTCTTGGTCGTTCGGGGACAGGTAAATCTGTTCTTATCAAATTGATTTCCGGATTGTTGAGGCCGGATAAGGGCAATGTGAATGTGTTGGGTGAGGTCGTTAATGAGCTGGATGAACGTGACCTGCGAGCGCTTCGTCAGCGTATAGGTTTCTCCTTTCAGAATAGTGCATTGTACGACAGTATGACGGTTCGGGAGAATCTGGAATTCCCCTTGGTGCGTAATAAGCGTAATCTGACACGGGCAGAGATTAATAAAGAAGTAGAGGAAGTATTGGAAGGTGTGGGACTGTCGCAAGCAATTAACCAAATGCCGTCTGAATTATCAGGGGGACAAAGAAAACGTATAGGTATAGCCCGCACGTTAATTTTGAGACCAGATATTATGTTATATGATGAGCCGACTGCTGGGTTGGATCCTATTACTTGTTTGGATATCAATACGTTGATAAATGAAGTGCAGGAAAGATATAAAACTTCATCTATTATCATTACCCATGATTTGGCTTGTGCCAAGATGGTAGGCGATCGGATGGTGATGTTATTGGACGGCAAATTTGAGCGACAGGGGACATTTGAGGAGATTTTTGACACGGATGATGAACGTGTCAGACCATTTTATGATTATAATTTTATTGTTTAAAGATATATGGGTACAAACGAAAGGAAGCGTTCGCTTACAGTAGGGCTATTTGTTTTGATCGGTTTGATTATATTGGTAGCCGGCATTCTTGTATTGGGGACACAGCAGAATAAATTCAGTAAAAACCTGGTGGTTACTACATTCTTCCATGATGTGAAGGGGTTGAAAGTGGGGAATAACGTCTGGTTTTCTGGGGTGAAGGTGGGAATTGTGAAAGAGATTACATTCCAGAGTGTGGATGATGTGAAGGTAGTGTTGCATATCGAGGAAAAATCAAGCCAGTTCATCCGCGAAGACGTGATGGCGAAATTGGGCTCTGACGGTCTGATTGGTAATGCTATCGTGAGTCTTGTTGGTGGTTCTGATAATGTTCCGCCGATTAAGAATGGAGATGTTATCAAGTCTGTAACGGGTACCGATACGGAAGCTATGTTTGCTACTTTGCAGACTAATAACGAGAATCTGGTGGAGATTACAAAAAACTTTGCTATCCTGTCACAGCAGATGGTGGAAGGAAAGGGGACAGTCGGGGCGTTGATGACGGATTCGACAGTTGCACTTTCGTTGAAAAGCTCGGTGAACTCCTTGAATAAAGTGATGGCGGATGCTAATAGAGCATCTTCTAATTTGGCTGTTTTGATGAATAAGTTGAATAGCAATCAAGGGCTTATCCACGATTTAACGACTGATACAGCGGTATTTGCCAGCTTACGCGAATCTGCTGCGCAATTGCAGGGTGTTACACAGACGGCTTCTGCCTTAATGGAGAACCTAAATGCTACTTCTGAGCGATTGAACGATAAGGATAATGCTATCGGTGTATTGACAAATGATCCGGAGGCGGCAGCTGAAATCAAGCAGATTTTGCAGAATTTGAATGGAAGTACCGCAAAACTTGATGAAAATATGCGGGCTTTGCAAAGCAATTTTTTATTCCGAGGGTATTTTAGAAAGCAACAGAAAGAACAAGCGAAAGCAACTAAAGATTCTCTTGCCGATTTAAAATAACATGGGAATAACAGATAAAGACGTTCTCTACGAGGATAATCATTATATTGCTATTAATAAGCGTGCTGGTGATATTGTGCAGGTGGACAATACCGGGGATACCTCAATGGAGGAAATGGTAGCTGCTTATTTGGCACAGAAATATAACAAGCCGAATGGCGCTTTTATAGGTGTTATTCATCGTCTGGACAGACCGGTGAGCGGCATGATCTTGTTTGCTAAAACCAGTAAAGGTTTGGATAGGATGAACCGCTTGTTTCATGATCGGAAGGTATCGAAGACCTATTTTGCTGTGGTGCGTAATCGCCCGCCGAAGCAAGCTGATACGTTAAAAAATTGGTTACTTCGCGATCGAAAGAAAATGATAACCAAAGCCTACGACCGAGAGGTTAAGGGTGGAAGTATAGCGCAGTTGGATTATGAGGTTCTTGGTGAGTTGGAGGGTTATTATCTACTTAAGGTAACACCACTTACGGGGCGGACACACCAGATTCGTTGTCAATTGGCTTATATGGGTTGTCCGATAGTTGGCGATAACAAATATGGTTATCCCAGAGGAAGCTTAAGACGGACGATCTGTTTACATTCGAGATCGTTGGTATTCATTCATCCGATAAAGGATGAAAAGATGAAGTTGATAGCAGCATTACCTACAGATGGTTTTTGGGAGAAGTTTAACAAGTTGATCTGAGAGAGATGGGAGCACGACAGCATACACAATTATACTGGTTGCCGTCCTTGCGAGGAACGAAGCAATCTGGCAACCATACAAAGCAGATTGCTTCCTCACTATCGTTCCTCGCAATGACGCTTTTTATAACAATGTATTATGTCGTGAACTTAACAGTCAAACGGCTTTTTGTATAAATAAACCCTATCTTTGTCATATGAAACATTTTCGTTTTCTGTTTTTGATATTGAGCGTGTCGGTGACGACGGGCATTGTCAGTCCTGCGGTTTTGAAAGCACAGTGTGCAATGTGCTCTTTAAATGCTGAAAATGCAGCAGCCAATGACAATGCGCAAGGTAAAGGTTTAAACGATGGTATTCTTTTCCTCCTAGCAGTTCCTTACCTTATTGCCGTTGGGATTGGTATTCTGTGGTATAAAAAATATAGAAAAACACAGGCTAAAAGCATAACTCCGTTGGAGAACCTGGGTATAACCAATTCGCAAACCTCTTCCTCTACGGGAGAGTAGGAGTAAGTTTTTTGTCGTGCATTCCCGCCTGAAGCGGGAATGCACGACAAAAGTTCAATTTGTTTTTATTTCCCTAACTTTTGGCTTACTACGTTTTTTCTTTGAAGATCCTTCTTAGATGCGATGCTAATCCAATGCTATATATTGCATCCGGCTATCAAATATAAAAGCTTTCTCAGGATGATGGGTACCGATACGTTCCTGTAGTTTTTCAATGAATTTTTGTTGAAAATGGGCAATCTGTTCATCGTTTTCGACCGTCATTTGAATACAGTAAGTTGTACCTTCGTGGGGACTGTCCAACATCTTTAAGAGCTTAGCTTCAAATGCATTGTTTTTAAGCTCATAGCTTAGCCATTCATATATCGCAGTATGTGCGCTGTCTTCTACAATAACAGATACGTTGTATAAAATCATAATGCAAAAATAGTAAGAAAGATGCGAGAGTAAAGAAGAAAGAGCAAAGAGGCAAGAAATAAGAGCAAATAAGAAAGACAAGAGAATAAAGAGGAAAGACAGGAACCTTTCTTTCCTGTAAAAATAAGGTTGCATTGCCGGAAAATTCTTAAAAAATGTTAATATTTGAGTAGATAATTGGGACGTGTATGTATAGAATTTTGTTTTGGTGTCTTGTGGTAACCTTGGTGTGTACTTCTGTCGGTTGTAAAAACAGCTCGTCAAAGGACAAGCTTATCCCAATAGAAGATTTTTTCGTAAAGCCGGAGAAAACCAATTTCAAGATATCGCCTGACGGTAAAAAGATAGCTTACCTTGGCTTAGAAGATCATTGTCGGAATATATTTGTGCTGGATTTGGTTGATGAAAGTAGATCTAAACAACTGACCTATCAGTCGGATATGAACGTGCAATATTTCTTCTGGGTTTCAGATTCTATGTTGGTCTATTCCAATGCCCATTCTCCAATGGATAGCCTTCGGATATTTTCTATTTCTGTCTCGACAGAAAAATCCATTGCTCTTTTGCCTACGCAATCGACCCGTCTACGGTGGTTAAGTCCACAGATAAGTTATGGGAATTATTTGTTAGCGTCACTCAATAGTAGAGATTCTACTGTTTTTGATTTGTACAAGATTTATCTGGATGGCGCCAAACCTGAACTGGTTACCAAAAACCCCGGAAATATTCTGCATTGGATAGCTTCACCTGACGGCAAGGTGCGTTTAGCCACAACCAGTGATAGTGTCCAGGAAAGTATCCTTTACCGTGCTTCGGAAGCTGAGGCATTTAAACAAGTGGCGATTACAGACTATCAAACCCTTATCAGACCTTTGGGTTACGTGAAAAACTCCTTGACGAATATTTACGCTTTATCTAATGACAATCGGGATAAGCTTGCTTTGGTGGAATATAACACGACAGAAGGCAAGGAAGAACGCGTTGTTTATTCGCATGATAAAGTCGATATTAATCCTTCGGGTTATTCTCCTTATCTGCAGAAACTGGTGTATAGCCAGTATATTGTTAATAATAAGGAATTGCATTTTTTCGATGCAGATTTGGCTCATAAATTCCAACGGCTTTCGGCTCAGTTCGAGAAACAAACATTGGACATATTGGATACGGATACGAGCCTGAATCATTGGATTGTAAAAGTATCTACTGATGTAGATGCTGGCAGTATTTATTATTATGATGCAGAAACCAATCATATTACCTTATTGTCGGATCTTAATCCTAAGCTGAAATCGATGGCACTACAGCCCAAAGAACCTATAACTTTTCAAGCACGTGATGGACTTACTTTGCAAGGATATCTTACTTACCCTTTAGGTGGTAAGAGGAATGGGTTGCCGGTCGTGGCGCTTGTTCATGATGGGCCTAATCGTAGGGAAAGTATGGACTTTGATGCAGAAGCACAGTTTTTAGCGAATAGAGGTTATTTGGTTTTTCAATTGAATTATAGAGGGTCTTCGGGATACGGAAAGCAGTTCTGGGCGGCGGGATTTAAGGAGTGGGGTGGTAAAATTCAATCGGATATCATTGATGGCGTCACTTGGTTAATCCATCAAGGTATAGTTGATAAGAACCGTGTCGGGATTATGGGAGCTGGTTTTGGTGGATATTCCGCCTTGCATGCTGCAACTTATAACTCTTCTTTTTACAAGTGCGCGATATCCATGTCGGGATACACAAATCTGTTTACCTATTTCAAGGAGATACCGCCCTATCAACAGCCTTATGTCCGTTTGTTTCATAATATTATTGGCGATCCGGTGCGTGAGGCAGATATGTTTAAGGCTATTTCGCCTGTTTTTCATGCTGATAAGGTGGGAATTCCAGTGCTTTTTGTACAAGGTGGTCGTGATAGGTTCAGCTCTTTGACAGATGCCAATCAATTTGTGCAAAAAGTAAAAAACAATAATACGCCAATTCGGTATATCTATAGAGAGGATGAGGGGAGAAGGTTCCGCTCAGAAGAAAATATGATAACTTATTATCAAGAAGTAGAAGATTTCTTGGCAAAATATCTGAAATAGGCCCATGGCATATAACCAGCTAAAATACCGTAAGAATTTTGGTCTACTGATTGCTTTTGTCATATTGGTAACGGTTCTCTTTGTTCTGGCCATGCTTTTTGCCCGAAGGGTAATCTACAATTTTGTTGAGACTGAATTCAATAACCGTAAAGTGGAAGTCTTCGACCAATCCGTACAATCTTTCAATGAATTTTTCAATGAAAAGATTCCGGAAATATCGTATTACCAAGGTTTTTTAGATTCTGTCAAGGCTGCTGAATTTGTTAATGACGTGATTCGTAAAAATGCGTTTGTGGAAAAGGCACTCTTTTATGATATCGAAGTTACCAATGCGGATTCCATTGAGTCGGGAATTCGCTACAATCATTTGCTGATTTATCCAAAACGGGTGGTCGATTTTCATCTGGATAGGGAGAATAGGCTGGTTGCAGAGCGTAAGCTACGAAGCGAAGGGAAGGAATACGATGAAGATTTTAACAGCATGATGCTGAAATTTATTGCTTTTCTTGATCGGGTGAACGATTCGACAACCTTGTCTGACAACGATATCTATCGGGTTTTTTATACGCTCAATGCGGGGAAGGTCTCCTACATGAATATCCCGAGGGTCAGTGATCTCTTGGTGTATAAAAACATGATGCATTCGTCCGAAGCACCTGTTGTTACGTATGAACACGATTTGTTTATGTTTTCGGTGAACCCTCAGAAAATACAGATAAAAAATATCGCTCCTAACCTATATGAGCGGATTGAGGTCTTGCCAATTGTATCGGGCAGTGTGTCGGATCAGCGCAATTATTGGGAAACTCAGCTTTCCATGCCGGGAGCATTATCTGATTATAAGCTACAGTACAGCAGTTCGGAAGGCTTCATCTATAAGGAAATTAATAGACGCTTCTTTCCGGTCAGTGTGGGGATTTCGATTATTTATATTATTCTTATCCTTATCGCTTACCTCATTTATCGTAATGCAATTATAAACAGCAAATTGTTTCGTCTACAGTATGACTTTATAAATAATCTTACACACGAATTTAAGACCCCGGTGAGTGTCATCAAGATCGCTGGTAACAATATTCAAAGTGCGGAAAATCTGTCGCAGATGGAGCAACAGATGTATGGCAAGATTCTGGATCAGGAGGCGGATAAACTTAATAGCTTGATGAACAAGCTACTGTCCTTTGCACAGATTGAAAACAAATCTATTAAACCTAACAAAGAAGAGGTGGATGTGATGGAGTTCTGTGAGCCGATATTCGATGCGATAAAATTAAAGTATCCTGATATGCATTTTACGTATCATGTCGATGTGCAGAATAATATGGTCGTTGATACAACCTTATTGGGGAGTGTTTTTCAGAACCTTATTGATAATGCCTACAAATATTCAGAGGTGAATAAAAGGTTCTTACATGTGGATGTGCAGCAAAATAAAAAGAATTTTATTGTTAAATTTACAGATCGAGGAATAGGTATCAATAAAAAGGAATTTAATAGTATCTTTAAGAAATTTTATAGGGTCAAAAATCAATTTAATCAACAGGGAAGTATTGGCTTAGGATTGGCTTTTTGCAAAGAGATTATTGATTTTATGGGCGGAGAGATTAAAGTGGATAGCGTACAGAACGAGGGTACAACCTTTACTTTGCTGTTGCCTCTCGGTCCAAAGAAAAACAAAGAATGAGTATGAGTAAAGATATTACAATTGCAGTTGTTGAGGACGATGAAAACCTCCGGTTTTTGGTTGTACATCGTTTGATGACCGAAGGCTATAATGTCATTCAATCGGCAAATGGTCTAGAAGCTGAGCAGCTTATTATGGATCAGAAGCCTGCAGTGGTCCTGTTGGACTGGATGCTTCCGGGAAAAGAAGGTATTGAAGTATGTGAAGCTGTGCGTAAACAAGGTTTTGAAAATATCATTATCATGATGACAGCTAAGTCACAGGATGTGGACAAAATCGATGCGTACAGTTATGGCGTAACTGATTATATCACCAAACCTTTTAATATGGATGTGTTGGTGGCGATGATTGAGAATAAAGTGCGTTTCTTCTTGCCTAAGAATAGTGACATCTATACATTTGGTGATACGGAACACCATCCAAATATCCATTCTTTGGTACGTGATGGTAAAAAAATCGAGTTGACGATTCTGGAAAATAGGATTCTTCTTTATTTCTTGCAAAATGTAGGTAAAGAGATTACGCGTGAGGAACTGATGGAAGTGGTTTGGGGTTACAGCTCCAATGTAAATACACGTACCTTGGATATGCACGTCGTCCGCCTACGGAAAAAAATTGAGACTAATCCGGATAAACCCCATTATCTACAAACGGTAAGAGGATTAGGGTATAAATTTATCGATACAAAAGAAGAAGAATAAATTTGTTTATATCAAACTTGATTGTTAATTTAGCAATCAAGGAGCAAGACCATGTTGTCCTGAAGAGGGGCGGTATGGTCTTGTCTTTTTTTTGAATTTTTTGCAAATAAAATAATGAGGTAAAATATGGCAGAAATTACGTATTACACACAAGAAGGGCTGGACAAGCTGAAAATGGAATTGCAATATCTGAAAACCGAAGGGAGAGCTAATATTGCGAAAGCCATTGCGGAAGCACGAGACAAAGGAGACCTGTCTGAAAATGCAGAATATGATGCAGCCAAAGAAGCGCAAGGGCTTCATGAAACTAAGATAGCTAAGCTGGAGCAGGTATTGGCCAGTGCGCGCTTGATTGATGAGTCTAATCTAGATACATCTAAAGTGTTGGCTTTATCCATTGTCAAAATCAAAAACAAAAAGAACAACGCAGTAATGACTTACCAATTGGTTTCTGAGACAGAGGCTGATTTAAAGGCAGGGAAAATCTCAGTTAAGTCACCTATTGCGCAAGGGCTTTTAGGTAAGAAGGTAGGAGATACTGTACAGGTAGAAGCTCCTGCTGGAGTTATAGAGTTTGAAGTCTTAGAGATTTCACGTTAGATTTTCAGGTTGGTTATGTGCGGTGTTGCCATAACCGCACATGATTTCAACGATATAATTAGAAACGGTTGCACAAAGTTGCAACCGTTTTTTTATATTTGTGAGATTTTGTTACAAAAGAATTTAGTACATGGCCAAAAATGTCATCGTCATTGCGAGGAAACTAAGCAATCTGATGACATCAAAAACGCAGATTGCTTCGTTATACTTCCTCGCAATGACGCGTTTTTTGTTGATTTATTCAGTTTTGACATGTGCTCTAAATAAAAGAAATATAATATGTCGACAATATTCTCAAAAATTGTTGCGGGTGAGATTCCGGCTTATAAGGTAGCAGAGAGCAATGATTATCTGGCGTTTTTGGATGTAAATCCGTTGACCAGAGGTCATGTATTGGTTATCCCAAAGAAAGAAACCGATTATATATTCGATATTCAAGATGATGAGTATATGGGCATGTGGGTGTTTGCTAAGATTGTAGCCCAAGGTATAAAGAGCGTTTTCCCTTGTCGTAAAGTGGGGATAGCGGTAGTTGGTTTGGAGGTTGCGCATGCACACATCCATCTTATTCCATTGAATTCTGTTGCGGACATGAATTTTGCTTTGCCAAAATTGACCTTATCGGATGATGAAATGAGCCAAATAGCTGAAGATATCCGTCATGCTATTTCGGAAGTGACTAACTCGACTAAATAATTATGCAGGATCTTTGGCATTCGTTCCAACAATTGCTTGACCCGGAATATCTGCTGAGTCACGGAGGCTTTTATATTGTTGTGCTGATTGTCTTTGCTGAAACCGGACTGTTTTTCGGCTTTTTTCTGCCGGGAGACTATCTCTTGTTTTTGGCGGGGCTTTTTTGTGCTTTGGGCAAAATTGATGTTGATATTACCACGATGTATTTTGGTATTCTCGGAGCAGGAATATTGGGCAATTTTACGGGTTATTGGTTCGGTTATCGAACGGGGCCGGTGCTTTTCAAACGAAAGGATTCCGTGCTTTTTAAGCGTAAATACGTCATCATGGCGGAGGAGTTCTATCAAAAATACGGAGGAACGGCACTTATCATAGGTCGGTTTGTTCCGATTATTCGTACATTTGCACCCATATTTGCCGGTGTGGTAAAACTTGACTTCAAGAAATTTGTCATTTATAACGTCTTTGGTGCGTTCCTTTGGGTATCGCTTCTGACGTTGACAGGTTACTTCTTAGGTGTGAAGTTTCCCGGTATAATTGATTATGTAGAGTATATTATTGTGGCGCTGATAGTTATTGCATTTTCACCGATTGCTATAGCATTGTTCAGACGTTGGTTAAAAAACAGAAAACAAAATAAACAGTAAAAAAATTAATGAGTAAACAACACCCTTGGCATCAAATATCTCCGGGTAGTGATGTGCCAAATTCTGTAAATGCTATTATTGAAATCACGAACGGTTCCAAAGGAAAATATGAGCTGGATAAAGAAACAGGGCTTTTGCTTTTGGATCGTGTATTGAGTTCTTCCGTTGTGTATCCAGCCAATTATGGTTTTATCCCACAAACGTATTGTGATGATAAAGACCCATTGGATATTTTGGTTATTTGCTCGGTAGATATTCTTCCGTTGACTTTGGTAGAAGCTAAAGTTATCGGCGTGATGAATATGGTTGACGGCGGAGAGCAGGATGATAAAATCATTGCTGTGGCGAAGAACGACCCAATTTATAACTATATCAGTGATATTGAGCAATTGGCACCTCACGTGATGAAGGAAATTGTTCAGTTTTTCGAAAGCTATAAAGCGTTAGAGAAAAAGTCTGTCGTGGTGGATGGTATTCATGGACGCGAAAAGGCACAACAGATTCTGCTGGAAAGCATCGAACTGTATAACAACGAAATTAGAAACAAATAAAATATTAAATGGGCCTCGATGTTTTTTGGACTATTTTATTGGTGTTAGCCAATGGTTTTTTTGTGGCGGCAGAATTTGCCATAGTTAAAGTTCGCGCCTCACAAATCGAACTACAGGCTAAATCAGGTAGCAATGCTGCGAAAATAGCCAAAAATATAACAGAGAATTTAGATGGATACCTAGCTGCTACACAGCTGGGTATCACATTGGCTTCTCTTGCTTTGGGATGGGTTGGTGAACGGGTCATGACCGAAATTGTTGGGAATTTCTTCTCCTTTCTTGGACTTGATATTTCTACCGGTTGGGCACGTACCGGAGGTCATGTATTGGCGTTTGCCATTATTACCATTCTCCATGTGGTTTTGGGGGAGTTAGCGCCTAAATCCATTGCGATACAGAAACCTGTAGCAACGACTATGCGTCTGGCGATTCCGCTGCGTATTTTCTACTACATTTTCATTCCTTTTATCTGGGTGTTGAACGGATTTGCTAATTTCTTGTTGCGTTTAATCGGTATACAGCCACATCCAAGTGAAGCGTCGCACTCTTCTGAGGAGTTGCAGTATCTTTTGGAAAAAGGTAAGGAAAGTGGTGCGTTGAACACCTCGGAACATGAGTTGATTAAGAATGTGTTTGACTTTAATGAGCGCATTGTGAAAAATATCATGGTGCCACGTACCAAAATTGTTGGTGTGGAAATTGACGAGTCTGGAGACGAATTTATACAGACGGTGACGGAGGAAGGATATTCCCGTATTCCTATTTACGAAGAAAATATTGACCAGATTGTTGGTATCGTACATACGAAGGATATTTTACCTATTTTGGTTAAAGGCAAAGACGTTGTATTGAAAGATATTATGCGTAAGCCTTATTTTATCCCGGAAACCAAGAAAATCAATGATTTGTTGACGGAATTTCAGTTAAAACGTATCCAAATGGCTATTGTACTGGATGAATTCGGCGGTACAGCAGGTATGGTGACTTTGGAAGATATCGTCGAGGAATTGGTTGGTGAAATTCAGGATGAGTATGATGAAGAAACACCGATGGTTGAGCGTATTTCCGAAACGGAATATATGGTTGACGCGGGTTCCAGTGTACATGATGCCAATAGTTATTTGCCATTGGAGCTTCCAGAAAGTTCAGATTACGATACGATAGCAGGGTTGGTCAGCCATTATTTTGAGAAGATACCGGACGTAGGCGAAACGATGGAGATTGAGGGCTACAACTGTACCATTATCAAAAAAACGCAACAGAATATTGAATTTGTGAAGCTTGATCTGGTGGAAACTGCCCATGATGATGAAGACGAGGATTAATTTAGTTGTAAGTGGTCAGTGGTCAGTTATAAGTTTAGTGGTCTGTAATCAGTAAATGAAATAGTATAACACAAGTTTACAATTGTTGGTAAATAATCTCACTACTCACTACGCAATACCCATTACTCAATTATGCACTTATTCTACACGCCAGATATAAATCCTGCACATAAGCAGTTTATCCTTCCCGAGGAGGAAAGTAAACATGCTGTGCGCGTTTTACGCTTGGGGATAGGGAGTGCGGTGATATTGATTGATGGTATAGGCGGGCGGTATGAAGCTGAAATCATTGACCCACATCCGAAACGGACTACTTTACAGATTCTGCGGGTGGTAGAAGGTTATCAAAAATCACCCTATTATTTGCATATTGCTGTCGCGCCAACCAAGAATATTGACCGTATAGAATGGTTTTTGGAGAAAGCAACGGAGATTGGTCTGCAAGAAATCACACCGATTATTTCTGAGCACTCCGAGAGGAAAGAAGTGAAGGTTGAGCGTCTGAACAAGATTGCTATCGCAGCGATGAAGCAATCTTTGAAAGCTTACTTACCGAAAGTAAATCCTGCTATTTCATTGACACAATTTTTTAAGGAACAGGAGGCTGTCGCTATTGATAAAGCTATAGCTCATTGTGTAGATACAGAAAAGAATTATCTGGCGCAAGCTTTCAAACCTCAGGGCAAATACCTTATTCTAATAGGTCCAGAAGGTGACTTTTCAGAGAAAGAAATAGCGGAGGCCTTGGCTCTTGGCTACCAACCAATCTCATTGGGAGATAGTCGGCTTCGTACAGAAACAGCGGCTTTGATGAGCTGTGTGGAAGTCTCTTTGCTGAATCGGTAAACTTGAGTTTTGCTAAAAATATAACAAGCCTTGCGTCATTGCGAGGACGATAGGACGAAGCAATCTTAAAAAAATGTATAGCTTGTCGTATAATAAGGTTGTTAATACCTGTATGATTTTAGATTGTTTTGTCGTCGTTCCTCCTCCTCGCAATGACGGTGAGCTTTTAGACCCTGCTCGTTTGTAACGAGGTATCTTGTCACTCTGAGCTTGTCGAAGAGCGACAATTAAACGTCCGTATACAGCTACTAATGCCGATACTTCGACAGGCTCAGTATGACATTAGCTTGGTAGAGATGTAGCATGCTACGTCTCTACTTAATCAATACAGCGTCAATAATCTGAATCTCGGCATTTCCTTTTAGCGGTTCCGGATTGAACTTCATCTTTCCTTTTACTTTGATAGGCTCTTCCGTGAATTTTACCGAGGTGCCGTCTTTCATAAAGATTTCAACCATTGGTGGGATGCCATTTGTCCCACAGAACATACATTGCATGATAGGTAGTACAGAGAGCATAAAAGTGCTGTGGTTGCGCCCTGAATTTAAAGGAACCAAATACCCTGGTAAATCTACTATTTTATTTTCCAGTGCTTTCAAGACAGGTGGATAGGTAGGGGTGTAAACTTTCTTGTTTCCTTCTTGTGTAACCTTGTACATCATTTTATCAATAGCTTCCCAGGTGCTGTTCATCATGGGGGTATGGTCCGGAACATTCATCTCGGGAAATTGACCGATTTGTGCCTTTGCAAAGCCAATAGATAATAAGCTGATAAATGCTGCTATAATGATATTTTTCATGCGTTTTTTCTTTTTTATTTAAATTCCTTCTCCACTTCCATAACCTCCTATAACTTCATCATCTTATTTCATCACTTTTCTGATAATATTGTTGATATGGATGTCCTGTAAGCTTTGATAGCCGGAATAACTGCCGCTAATAACCCGATAAAGCAGGCCATCAAAACTATCCAAATTTCTTTACTGTTTAGCGCAAATGCCTGAATAAAATCTGCACTTTCACTGGTGTGTTGATTGATGAAATACAAAGCGAAATGACCGAACAGTAGTCCTAGGATTCCACCAATTGCCGTAATCACTAACCCTTCGACTAATACCAGGCTGAAAAGTTTAGTCTGTGAAGCACCCATAGAGCGCATTACTGCCAGATCATATTTACGTTCTTTCAGGGCGTTATATAGGCTGATGAACACGCTAAGACCCGCGATAATCATAATAACATACGCCAATACGGTTAATGAATCTAACCCTACCCCCAATAAGGAGAACAGTCGTGTGCTCTCAATAGCCGGCGATGCTGATTGCATATCAGTGGATTCATTGACCAAACGAGGAAGTACGCCCATGGCGGCAGGGGAGCTGTATTTTACTAGTAAAGCTGTTACTTCTTCGCCACGGTCTTCCAACATGTCTGAAGCTATGCTTTTTACAAAAAACTCTCGGGGAGGTTCTGACACTATTTCTTCTGTCATCGTATCGGACTTTTCTGCGCCATGTGTATGATGATCGTGTGTGTGGTCTTCGTGTGTATGATCATGCT
Organism: Sphingobacterium wenxiniae; assembly: GCF_900116225.1. Lineage (GTDB taxonomy): Bacteria > Bacteroidota > Bacteroidia > Sphingobacteriales > Sphingobacteriaceae > Sphingobacterium > Sphingobacterium wenxiniae. The sequence goes on along the minus strand of NZ_FOZZ01000013.1, from coordinate 9,554 downwards.
CTTCGTGTTGATGCGCATGATTATGGTCGTGTTCATCATGTTGATGTGCGTGGTCGTGCTGATGATCATGGTCGTGGTCATGATCGTCGCCATGTGTTATGCCATGTACATCCCAAACACTTTCCAAGTTACAGAGTATAAGGTTGTCAACGACTGAACCGGAGGCTTCCAGAATACCAACAACTTTGAAAGGATGTTCATCATGTACATGCCCATCTTCTGATAGGCCATGTGCCGTATGAAATTTATCATTTAGCTTTAATCCTCGTTTGCGGGCTACTTCGCTACCAATGACGGCTTCGAAAGCTTGCTGCCAGATTGCCCCTTCAGCTATCTTTAAATCGTATAGTTGTAGGTAGGTGTCTTCTGTTCCAATTAAACGATGTCCCTTGAAATTATCACCTAAAGATATAGGTACAGCAAGTTCCACAAATGGGTTCTCTGCAAGTTGACGTGCTTTGGTCAAAGAAATATTCCCTGTAGGGTTATCCACATGGTATAAAGAGCTTAAAATAAGTTGTAAAGGACTTCCTTTTGCACCGACAACCAAATCTATGTTTTTGGTGTTATTGGTCAATTGCTTTTCAAATGTATCGCCGGTGATATAGATAATACATAGAATAGCTACCCCAAATGCAGTTAGCAGGATGCTTAATAGTGCAGAGCCAAGCTGTTGTGTAATGTTCTTCCAGACTAATGTCAGCGTATTCATGAATTATAGTTGATAGGCGTTTGAAAAATGTTCTTTGATGCGTTTGTCGTGCGTAGCGATTAATAGGGTAGAGCCATAGTTGTTTGCGATGTCAAACAGCAATTGCAGGACGATTTCCGTGTTTTTGTCGTCCAGTGAGGCTGTGGGTTCATCTGCCAATAAAAGGGCAGGTTTGTTGATAATCGCTCTGGCTATAGCGACACGTTGCTTTTGGCCACGGCTTAATTGATTCGGTCTACTTGAAGCTTTATCTTCTAATTGCAGTTGTGCTAAAAGTTGTAAGATGGTTGTTTCATTAACCGAATTTTTCGCAAGACTTTGTGCAAGCTTAATGTTTTCCAATATTGTTAAATTGGGTAAAAGGTGGGCTTCCTGAAAAATAAAACCTAAGTTCTGCGACCGAAAAGCATCCAAAGCTGATCCTGTAAATCCGTATAAATCTTTTTCCATCAGTTTTACGGTTCCGGTTGTAGGTCTTAAAAAACCACTTAACAAGTGGAGTAAGGTTGTTTTACCAGTTCCCGAATCACCTAATAACAGGCTGTGCTGATGGCGTAGGATCTGAATATCTTGAAAGGTTAAATGCGTGCCTTTATCATACTGATAGCTCAGTGATTGAGCAGATAATACCATGTCTGTCATGTCGTGTAAACGCTTTTAGTCCGCAAATTACTACTTATTTGAGAGAAGGACAAAATAAATTGCTTTGAATTGCGGGAGCTTAAGCTCCCGCAATTCAAAGCTTCACAATTAATTAACAAATCCCTGATGTATTGATAATCTACTGTTAACACGTAGCTAATATTTAGCTTATAATATTGCAACATAATTTTAACATGATATGAATAAGTTAAATTACTATGTTGTTCTTCTGATTGCTGCCTTTGTCTTTCAAGTGACAGCAGTATCTGCCCAGCAATTTGGGGTAAGGGGAAGAGTGTTGGATGTAGAAAACTACCAGCCGCTTGCGGGTGTGAGTATCCGCATTGCGAATACACAGCAAGCGACTTCGACCAATGAACGAGGAGAGTTCTCCTTAAGTCTGCCGGAGAAAGCGGATACCTTTATTTTGGTTAGTACGTTTGTTGGGTATAAAAGTGATTCCACCTCCGTTAGTTTAAACGGTAAAGATTGGGAATTTGTTCCAGTAGCCTTGGTTAATGAAGGTTCTACCTTGGAGGAAGTTGTTGTAGTCAGAAGACGAGAACGTGTTAGTGAGATTGCACTATTGGAAGAACGAAAAGCATCAAGTTTGATGCTGGAAAAAATAGGCGCACAAGAGCTTTCAAGAAAAGGGGTTGGTGATGCTGCTGCGGCAGTAAGTCAATTGTCAGGTGTTTCTAAGCAAGAAGGTTCTACGCAGGTCTATGTAAGAGGTTTAGGTGATAGATATATCTCGACATCGCTGAATGGCTTGCCAATTCCTTCTAGTAATCCCAACTTGAAAAATATAGCATTGGATATATTTACCACAGATGTCGTTGATTTCGTAGGGGTAGATAAGTCGCATCATTCTTCTTTGAGCGGAGACTTCGGCGGTGCAACTGTCAATATCGGTTCTAAGGATTATACGGGCAGTCGTTTGTTTGAGGTTTCTGTAGGTTCTACCATAAACACGAATGCAATAAAGCAATGGGATAATTTTTACTTGCAACAGGGACCTAATCTTTTCGGTTATTCAGATTATAAAGCTCCTGCGGATGCGCAGGGAAGTTACCATTTTAAGAATAGCTGGGATCTAGAAAAGAAAACAGTGACACCATTTAATTTTGGGGTAAAGGCAGGTGATTCATTTAAGGTTGGTGATGAAGGTAGGCTGAGCTTGTTTGCTGTATTTAATTTTGCAAACGGATATGGAGCACGAGATGGTGTGAATTCCAATTTTAGTGCGCAAGGCGCACCTTTGAAGGATTTACGGCAATCTCAACATAGCTATACGGCGAATACGACAGGTATGTTGAATACCAATTATCAGATAAATGCTAAGCATAAATTAACCTACAATTTTATGTATGTCAATGCCGGCAACCAGTATAGTGATGTATTTACCGGATTTATCCGGGACGCCGGTTCAGATGCGGAAAACTATCGCGGGACAATTAATCGTAGTACTTTTTCTAGTACACAGTTGTTGATTAATCAATTGTTAGGAAAACATACATTGACGGATAAGGTAGATTTGAACTGGGGATTTGCCTACAATCATGTGAAAGGCGATATGCCAGACCGTCTGCAAAGTATGTACAGACAGGATGCCAACGGTGATCATTACTTGATTCGTATCAACGCAGCCGACAATCACCGCTATACCTACTATCTGAAAGAAAATGAAATAGCGGCTAATGTTTCGGGTTCGTATAAATTGGATGGCGATAAAGGTAAAGTAACGTTCGGGTATAACGGCAAGATGAAAGAGCGTTCGTTCGATGTTATGCAGTTGAACTTCAATATCAAAAACGGACAACAGGAAACGACTAAGATCAGTCCTTCTAATCTGGATGAATATCTTGGTGCCTCAGGTTATGGTAATTTTTACGACCTAATTGGTTTTGCTGGCAACGCTTTCCAATATTATAATGGTGATCAGGATATTCATGCAGCGTTCGCAAACATTGAATACAAGTTGACAGATCGCCTGACAGGGGTATTGGGACTACGCTATGAAAATATCAAGCAATACGTTGATTTCTACAGTATAGAATACCGTAAAGGTGAGAATACTTTGAAGAAAAATGGCTTTCTACCGAGTCTAAACCTAAAATATGAACTGAATGAACGTAATAATTTACGTTTAGGAGCAAGCAAGACCTACACATTGCCTCAATTCAAAGAGCGGGTTCGCTTCCCTTACGAAGAAGTGACGCAGGTGATCGTAGGAAATCAATATCTGTACGCATCTGACAATTACAATCTTGATTTGAAATGGGAAATGTTTCCAAGAGAAGGAGAATTGTACTCGATAACAGCTTTCGGGAAATATATTCAAAACCCGATTAACGAAATCATGGTGTCCTCGGCATCCAATGATATTTCGTATGCTAATACCGGTGATAAAGGGTATGTATATGGTGTGGAACTTGAAGCGAAGAAATACCTGCTTAACTTGAACAATAATAAGCTTTCTGTGGGTTTCAATACTGCGATTATGAAAACTGAACAAAAATTCAATCCTGATAAAGTGAGCAGGGAAACAGATGGATTGCTCAATATCGACCCTACGAATCCTTCTTCCAAGTTTACAGGAGCCTCAGATTTCATCGTGAATGCAGATTTGTCTTATGTTAGAAATTTTGATGGCGGCAAAAATATAAGTGCGACCGTTATGTACAACTATTACTCGGACAAACTGAATGCTATAGGTACAGGAGGTCTTGGAAATTGGGTAGATAAGGGGATGGGTACATTAGATTTTGTCTTGAAATCTAAGTTGACTAAACACATCGGTGTGGATTTGGCAGCCCGAAATATCCTCAACCCAACTTTTGAAAGATGGCAAGAGAACGCAGACCCTATTAGGGTACTTTCTTACAAGAGAGGGGCGTTCTTTAGTTTGGGTGTAAATTATAGATTTTAAAAGCATTTTTAACAATATCCTAATATAGCGTTAATCATAGCTACATATTAAACATCTTTCTTTGTATTAGAAAAATAAGAAAAATAAAAACTCAAAAAAAATGAAAAGATCAACTTCTACACTGTTAATGTTGGCTCTATTTGCAACTGCACCAATGGCTTTTACTGCTTGTAGTGATAAGGATGACCCAATCGTAACAATTGATGATGATATCCGCAACAACCTGAAAGGGGAAGTGAAAAGTGGAGAAAACTTAATCTTGGAAAGCGGTACATATAAGCTTTCAGGTCCTTTGGAAGTGAAGTCGGGTGGTAAGTTGACCATCAAGCCTGGTGTAGTTATCGAGGCCACCCCATTCAAAGAGGGTGAAGAGGTTCGTTATATTGCTGTAGCGCAAGGCGGACAGATTTTTGCGGAAGGAACAAAAGATAAACCTATTGTTTTTACTGCTGCAAATAAAACACAGCAAGCTTGGGGAGGAATCGTATTGTGCGGTAGAGCTCCGATTAACAAAGGAACTACAGCAAATGCGGAGGTTTCTGGCTTACCTTATGGTGGTACTGTCGCTAATGATAATTCGGGTATACTTAAGTATGTTCGTATCGAATATTCGGGATACCTATATAGTGCGGATAAAGAGTTTAACGGGTTATCTATGTTTGGTGTAGGTAATGGTACAACGATTGAATATGTGCAGGTACACGAAAGTTCTGATGATGGTTTTGAGTGGTTTGGTGGTACTGTAAATACAAAGTATTTAGTGGCAACAGCTAATGAGGACGATCAGTTTGACTGGACCGAAGGTTGGAACGGCACAAATGAGAATTGGTATGCTAAGGAAGCTTCTTCTAAAGGAAATAGAGGTATTGAAGCGGATAACAACTCGAATAACCATTTAGCCGATCCTATCTCTAACCCTACTATTAAGAACCTGACCTTAATTGGGCGCGGTGCTACAGGTTCTGAACCACAAGCTATGAAGTTACGTGTTGGAACAAAAGCAACGATTGACAATGTGGTGTTGAGCAACTGGTCTGTTGGTTTTGATGTAGAGCACAACGAGGGCATTGGGTATATAGCAGATGGTTCTTTGAAAGTGACGAATGTAAAATTTGATCAAGTGGTAACTAAATCAAAAGGTACAAAAACAGTTCCTGCAGGCTCGCCAGAAGGAACGAAAGGTGAGTCCGTAGATGTTTCTGCAATCTTTACAGAAAATAATGCTGCTACAGGAGCAGGAGCAGGTACTGCTACTCCAGAGTGGGCTAAAGGTTGGACTGTAGGATTGTAATATCCAAAGAATAAATACTTCCTCTTTATATATTAAGTCGGCTTTTCATGTGAAGCCGGCTTTTTTTGATTTATATCGTTAAGCAATTTATTTAAAAATATATGAAAACTAAATTAGTACACTTTCTTTTACTTTGGTTTATGCCCATGTTGGTTTTTTCTCATAGTTCCTCCGCTCAAATGTATAAACCTAATACTGATCAAGTGGACAGTGTAGCGTTGCATATCCCGCTTAAAGATGGAAAAGTAGTATATGGGGAATTTATACCGTATGGAGGGAATAAAGAACAGGTATACGCTACTCTAAAAAGATGGTTTGTAGACAGTTTCCCAGATATTCATAGTGCTATTCAAATCGATGATCAAGAAAGTGGTATATTGGTTGGTAAATCGGTGAGAAAATATAGCTTTAAATTTGGCGCCAATAAATCAGACTTCTCAATGTTTTTTACGGTCGCTATAAATATTGATGCCAACACTGTTGAGATGAGTGTTTATAATATATACGGGAGTGATAAACGTAGGAATAGCTTACAGATGTATTTGGAAGCTACTAATGCGATGTTGAACGAGAATATAAATTTTGATCAGTACAACTCGGTCGAAAGATTTGATGTAGACCTGACACAATCTTATTTCGACTACCTAAAGGGTAAGCGGAAAAAATATAATGGAAAAGCTATCTATACTATGGATAGCGAGGTTAGGAAAATTTTTGAATCGGCAAGGAAAGTATTGAAGTAAATGCGTTGTTTTTTTATACTGACTCTTTGATACAAAAAATGCGATGTTCGATAAGACTTCGCATTTTTTTGTATTTACACACTTTATGAGAGAGTGTTTAAAAAAATTGTGATAGTCAATTTTAATAGAAACTTAATCTGGTCATAATGTAGGGTTCATTCATATAGTATATTTTTATATTATATATTTATACTGATTACTCTGTGAATGTCTTATGTTTTGTGAAATACAACCCAAATAATTATGATGTCAGTTATTAAAAGCATCATCTTAATTTTCTTTCTGTCATTTCATTCAGCATTGATAGCGAAAAACTGTAGTGAAGGATATGCTATTGCTTATACCCAAGATTCAATTACCATAAAATCTCCCTCAATAAATAAACCTACTAGTAATTTAATCAAGGAACTTGAAATTAAGCCTGTTTATTCTAACAGCTCATTTAATTGGTCTATTGCAGGGAATAATAATGCCCCCAATGTCCTGTCTGAATTGAACTGGCGAGATATCCGATCGTATGGTGTAAACATAGATATGGGATTATGCTTTAACGATGTTGCAAAACCTTATCTGTCCTTTGCCGTAGAAAAGAATTATAAGGGAATAGGTACAGATGTTGATTATTCAGATGACAACAGACAGACTATCGTCTATAATCGAGCATTTGAAAGTGACAAAGGGCATTATATGAAGTTGTCTCTACTACACCCTATAACAAAGCGTGGAAACCTACTTGTAGGTTTGACATCATCATTCCAGCGGTTAAATCTATTTCATGAAGACGTCGGCAAGAATAGTATGTATGCCGCTACGTGGTTTGGGGTGGAAGGAAAATTGTGGAATTCTGTATATAATGAAAAACGATTCGCTATAGCGGTCAATAATAGTGTCAGACTATCAAGATACCTTGGTAAAGCTAAGTGGTTGATGAGAGAAGATTTGAGACAGCCTGTTAGTTTTAAGCATTATACGTTTATGGGGGAACTTGAAAGTTCTATTAAATTGTTTCTCAGTATCCTCCCTACGAACTACAGGTCAGCTAATTTTTTGAAGTTTTGCGGATAAAGATCCTTTAAGTTTTTATGGTTTATTGACATAATGTTTTCCAACGTATGCTTTAACCACTGCCAAGGATTTACTTCATGTTTTTTGCAGATTGCAAAAAACGAGTATATCATTGCTGCACGCTGAGCTGCTTCATGGCTTCCTGCAAAGAGATAGTTCTTTCGTCCCAGGGCAACCGGGCGAATAGCATTTTCCACAAGATTATTATCAATAAGCAGATTCCCATCATACAGGTATGCTGAAAGCGCATCCCATCTGGCGTATGCATACGCCATGGCCTTTCCGATTTGACTTTTGGGGAGTGTATTTTTTATTTCCTCAAAGATCCATTTTCCTAGCGCATTGATGACCGGTAGAGATTCGGTCAACCTCAATTCTTTGGTCTGCGTAGCATCCAGACCATGGCCCTTTAGCTGACGTTCAATGGCATACAGTTTTTGGATCATCAACAGTGCTTTTTCAGCTCTTGGCCTATCATTGTCCAATGCTTTTTCAAACTCACGACGTGCGTGTGCCCAGCAGGCCAAGTGCGTGATATCTTTCTTTTTACCGTATTTTTCGTAAACGGCGTACCCGTCCGTCTGTAGATACCCTTTGAAGTTTCCAAGCATGGGGACAGCAGCAATACCGCCACGGGTAGGGCTATAGTCAAACAATACCGTTCCCTCTAATGGGGCGTGATATACCCAATAATACCCTTGATGGGCAGCGCCTTTTTTGTCGCTGTCCAGTACTTTTATCGGGGTCTCGTCGACCTGTAAATATCCTTTTGTTTTGGTTTCGAAGACAAGCTGTTCATACAGTGGTTCGAGCTTTTCGAGCGCCTGCCTGGTCCATCCTTCAATGGTTGAAGAGGCTATTTGTATGTTTTCCCTGGCAAAGATCTGTTTCTGTCGGTATAATGGAAGGTGGTCTGCATATTTCCCTGTCAGTATCATCGCTAATAGGCCCGCTCCGGGAATACCTTTGTCGATGACACGTTCGGGAAGCTCGCCGATCTTAACGCCATCACCGTTTTTAGGCGTGTACTTATAACGGATATAGCGCCTGATATAGAACTTGGCAGGCTCGCACTCCAGTTCTTCGGTGATCTCTTTGCCGATGCATACCATATCCGTCAGGTCTCCTTCTGGATGTATTTCTATTTCTTCTACAGGCAAATGCTCGGGAAGTTTCGCACGTCCTTTGTGGTTAGGACGTGTGCGGGTATACTCGATCTTTTCCTTGATTTCTTCCTGCTGCCGTTCTACTTCTGCGGGCTCTGACTGAAATGGAAGTTCGGTCTGGTTGGGGTTGCCCTCGAAGCGCTCGCGCTTCTGTCCGAACTGCATGCGTTTGTACATCGCAAGCTGTGATTCCAGATAATCGATCTTTTCATCACGGCTGGAAATGACCTTCAGAAGGTCTTCTTTCGAGAGAGATTCCAGCGCTGTTTCCATACCCTAAAGGTACGTTTTTTTCTGCGCTGATGCAATCAAAAAAGCTGTTTTTGATGCAATGAATAACGTTTTTTCTGTATGCTCTTTACCACCTGTATCCCCTCGACCATCAGCACCAGGTCGCTCCAGGAAAGTTCGCCATTTTTCAGCTCCGATGATCCAAAAGTACCCTGCTCCAGACGCTTGTAGTACAGCACAAAGCCGCCGTGTTCCCAGTGCAGCAGCTTGATATGCGTACGGACCCGGTTCAAAAATACAAATACCTCACCACTGGTCGGCTGGCGCTGCATCACCGAAATAACCAGGCCGCATAGACCGTCAAAACTCTTGCGCATATCGCAATGGCCATCGTACAGATAGAACCGGTGAGAGGAACCCAATGAAAACATATCAGTAAAGGCGGATCAGCTGGGAAAGTAAACTAAGGTCGGTATCTACCTTAATCCGGACCCCATTGGGATAGATCACCTCTACATCACTATTTCTGCCGGACTTATCGAGCGTTATAAATCTTCCCCTGTCAGTGTCGTTTTCTTTGCTGCGCGAAAACCAATAATAAAACGTAGCCTCATGGATCCCATTTTCCTCGCAGTAGCGTTTCTTGCTCATGCCGCTCTGCTGCCAGTCCGCTATCATCGAAAGCATCTGTGCTCTTTTTTCCTCTTTGCTCATACAGCAAAGCTAGGACTTAGATGAATGCTAAAAAATATGTACTTGGTAGGGCGGATAC
>NZ_FOZZ01000015.1 GCF_900116225.1 Sphingobacterium wenxiniae | reverse complement strand
GATTTTTTTGTCCAATATCAGTTCGTACATCTTCTTGATTGCGCCCACTAATCCTTTTTGATAGGAAACACTAATTTTCCCATTTTGAACTTTTTCGTTTATAAACGCCTCAATATCTGACAGTGGAATTTCTTCAAGGGAGGGATATTTGCTAACATGTTTAAGAAATATACTAGCGTAATCCTTGTACGATCTAATGGTATTGCCAGCATATCTCTGCATCAGCAATCTCTTTTCGAAGGATTCAAGTATGATTTCGCTATTCATATCAGGGAAATAGTATTTTATAATATTTTGTTTCGCTATTTGTGCGGTTTTATTTTTTAAAGACAAATATATCAATATCTTATGTAGAAAGAAAAGTCAAATAACGAAACACGTATAGGGTTGGTTAAGCGAAGTTTTCCGTATATTCGTTTCGTTAAAACAGATGTTGAGAGGAAATCCCTCCGGGCTTCCCTCTCAGCGGATCAGGCACTTGCCGGAATACAGCCCTTCGGGACTGTCCTCTAACACGCGCTTGGAGCAATGCTCCAGCACGTGCGCCAAGCGCCTGATCCGTTGTGTGCAATTTTACAAAATGTATCATCCTGAAATTAATGACTTTAAATAAAAATATAATTACAATTCAACACCCCGAATCTGTTCATCATACCAACGGAATGATTGGTTCGTGGACAGATTGGGAACTATCAGATAAAGGAATTCACGAAGCAGAAAAGATTGCCCAAAATTTAATACCCGAAATTCAGGGCAAGGAATTTTTCATCTATTCATCAACACTTAAAAGAACAAAACAAACGTCAGAAATCATTGGAAATATACTAAACACAACTCCAAAATTTACAGATGCTTTGAAAGAAAGAAGTCTTGGAAAAGCTATCGGAAAATCGGTGCAATGGCTCAAAGAAAATATCGAAAAAGAAGAACTTACTATTTACGATAAATGCTTTGACGATGCAGAATCGAGATATGAAGTTTGGCAACGTTTATATCCGTTTTATCTGGAAATTTCGAATAATGATGAAGAAAATATCATCATCGTTTCACACGGTGATACATTAAGCATTTTTAATGTAATGTGGCTGGGTTTGAATGCCGAAATACTCAATTTCATTGATTTGTATGGCGTAAGTGGTGGTGTTTCTTTTTTACATCAAACGCATACTGGAAAACGTATCATCAAAAGATTAAGTGATACTTCATTTATGAGTTTTTAATTAAAAAACCTCTTAAAAAAACCTCTGTTTGTCTGAATTTCTGAAAGCTCTACTGAAGTCGTTGGGGTTCCATACGGAATTAGACGGTCGATGAGATTTTCAAGATGTGAACTATCTTTCAATACGCATTCCATCATTAGGCAATATTCGCCTGTTATTCTTTTGCAGGAAAGAATTTCGTGGAATTGATGCAGATTGGCGATAAACTGCTTGAACTCATCATTTTTAAATTTCATACTGATAATCACTTTCAGTTTATACCCCAATTTTGTGTGATCTATTGCCGCATCAAACCCTTTTATCACGCCATTATCCACTAAATTTAGAACCCTTTCTTTTGTGGCAGATTGTGAGAGAGAAATTTTTCTTCCAATTTCAGCATAACTCAGCCGTGCATTTTCGGTTAGAATTTGAAGGATCTTATAATCATATTCGTCTAAATTTATTTTCATCGTATAAATGTATTTATAAAATTAAATCCACCGAAATTAGTAAAAATAACCTTTAAATCAATTCTTAAAGAGAGACAAAAATTTCGAATTTTGAAATCATAAAATTTAAAGTAATGACAAGAATTAAATTCTCCGAAAACGGGAATACCGCATTTGAAAAACTGATTGGGCATAATCCTGAAATCCTTAAAAAGTGGAATGCACTGGAAGAAACTGTATGGAACGACACATCGCTGGACAATAATCTGCTGGAACAAATTCGTAGGGCAATGGCTTTTGAAAACGGTTGTGAATACTGTATGGTAAAGGGAGGAAAGCCCGATTTTGACGCATCGCAAATGAAAACTTCAATAGCAGTAGCTTTCGCAGAATTGTTTTGCAAAGACCATCATTCTATATCCGAAGCCCATTTTATGATGCTCCGCGAATATTTTTCCGACAAGGAAATTTCGGAATTATGTACATTTATCGCTTTTGTAAACGCTTCTCAAAAATTGGGGAAAACATTAAATCTGACAGAAGATTATCAGCAAAATGCCGTTATACATTTAAACGAATCGAAGTAATGGAAATAAAAATTTTAGATAAGGAAACAGGCAAAAATCCAATCATTCAGAATCAAATCTATGCCCTTTTCAAACAGCTCAGCCCGAATAAAAGACCACTGAATTTCGATGAAATTTTACATCAAAACAATCAGATAGTGCTAATAGCTTGCTTTATAGCAGATAAAGTTGTGGGCATTGCCTCAATGGCAAATTACAGTGTGATTTCAGGGAAAAAAGGCTGGATAGAAGATGTGGTAGTTAGTGAAAATTATCGTGGAATGGGCATCGGACGGAAATTGATTGAAAAACTTCTGGCAATTGCCGATGAAGAGTATCTTACCGAAGTGCTGTTATTTACCGAAGATCATAGAAATGCGGCAATTCATCTGTACGAAAGCCTCAATTTTAAAAGAAAGGAAAGTAATATTTTCGTTTTGAAAAGATAACTATGATAAGAAAAGCAACACACAAGGATATAAAAAAGCTGGCGGAAATTTGGCTCAAAACGTCAATTATTGCACACGATTTTATCCCTGAAAAGTATTGGACTGATAATAAATCATTAATGGAAGAGCAATATCTGCCAAATTCGGAAGTTTACCTTGCCGAAAAAGAAGGTTACATTCTAGGCTTTGTGGCTCTCATTGAGAATCACATTGTCTCCATTTTTGTGGATAAAGAACAGCAAGGCAAAGGAACTGGAAGCTTGCTTTTGAATTACGCTAAAGATTTACGTACTGAACTAACTTTAAATGTTTATCATAAAAACCAAAAAAGTGTAAATTTTTATAAAGCAAAAGGATTTAAGGTTGTAGCGGAAACAATTGATAAACCTACTGGAGAAAAAGAGTTTAAAATGCACTGGAAGAATACGGAGCGATAAAAACTGCACACAACATCGCATTGGCAAAATGGCGGGGAAACGGCTAAGTTGAAAGTTTCTGCATTTTTTGCCGCCGAATGTGTTTAACATTCAGCTTATTTTGGTAAGTTAGCTTCTGTGAAAACACATCGGCTACGTTCCCTCTAAATTGAACTTTCCGTCCAATTTATCCGCCACTTCGCCAATGCGTTTCCCGTTAGCTACAATTTTGACCAAACTACAACCTTAAATTCCGAAAACTTTAAAATTTATTTGTCAGACAAAAAAATATTATTACATTTGTATTATACAAATTGTTTAATACAAATAAAGTAATAATGAAAAATGACAAAAAACTAAATGAATTATTGCTTTCTTGGGAAAACACATATAAAAAAGGTCAACTAACACTCTGGATTTTTATGGCACTTCAAGAAAGCAAAAAATACGTTGATGAAATTAAAAGCTTCATCGAAAAGAAATCGGACGGAACAATTAGTTGCGAAGAACAAAGTTTATACAGAGCACTAAGAAAATACGAACATATTGATGTTCTGACTTACGACTTGAAAGAAGGGAATAAAGGTCCAGATAGAAAATATTATTATTTGACAAATCTTGGTCAAGAACTTTTCAATCAATTTGTCAATAGAAATATCAAACTATTCTACTCAAACGAAATCAAAAACATTTTAAATTTAAACGGACAATGAAAACGATTACACCATATTTATTAAGATTTGCATTGACAGCAACTATATTAACCATAGTTTTTAGATATTTTTTGAGCTATGGAATAGAAAACCAATCTGGAATTATAATTACAATTTCAGCAACAATTTACGGATTACTTATGTTTGCTTCAGGTTGGTATTTTGGACGAAAAGATGGAGAATATTTACCAATATACGATGTTGGATTTAGATTTCATCTAACAACCTATTTAATTCACAATGGAATATCTCTATTATGGATTGGACTTGGGTTTGGTTCAAAAAATGAAAATTTAAACGTATCAATTATGGTTGCAATTTATTGGGGAATATTTCTTCTCATTCATTTTGCTTTCTTTCTTTGGGCAAGAAAAAACTCTATAAACAATCTTGACAAAGAAGATATTTTTGAATAAAAAACTGTAGCTAACATCGTATAAACGCAATAGCGGGATAAGTGTCAAAATAAAGGTTTGTGCTTCCTTTGTCGCTACTTGCAAATTCATTTCCTTTTCGTAAATTTAGCAAATAAATTTGCAAGTAGCTTATGTTTGTGCCAAGCTGAACATTTCCGCTTCCCTACTCCGCTACTGCGTTTATACGTAAACCGCTAGCTGTCACCCTATTGAACGACTGTGCTAAAATTCAACAGTCCGAACAATGACATTAAAAGAAACTTTTTCAAAATACACATTAACATCAGGACAAAACGAGCTTCTTGACGAGTTAGACAAATTTTTGTCTGACAACTCAACTTGTTTTCTATTAAATATAAATTGTTCATTTACTCACAAGATATATGTGAGTAAAACGGTGAGTAGTTCTTTAGTGTAGAAGTTAGTTTATTGACATATAGATATTTGATGAGTGGCGAGGTCGTCCTGCCACCCCGACGAAAAAGCTCGACGAATGTCGGGCTTTTCTTGTTTTTCATGCGATGCTTTAGAATTTTACTTGGCATGTCACATATAATTTATTTTTTGCAAATATAATTTTTCGTATCTATGGAACTTCATCAAATGAAGCCGGCAACAGTAGTCTGTCGTGCATACCAGAAAAAATGGTTGAATCTTGATAGCGAGCAGATATTGGTGCGATTTTTGAAAACACACATAAACAAGTTGTGCTATAGCTAGGGGGAAAATTACAATATCATTCCCTCGGTGAGGGAACATTTGGAAAAACTCAGAAATACAGACGAACAATGATATTGAAAGAAAGCATCAGCTATAACTACCTGAAATACCTTTTTACCGGAGTCTTTTCAGCTTTGCTGCTTATAGGGTATGCGCAGGAAGAGGAGAAAAATCAAGAAAAAAACCAACAAACCAGTGAGCAACGGGAAGAAAGGCAACCTACGCTTATGGACTCCATTGATGTCGTACGTGATTACCGGCCGATGCTGGCCGATGCCGTAAAGGTCCGCCGCAGCCCGGATATGCGTATCAACAGGGAAGCGATTGAGAATGAGCTGCAACAAATCGCCGCTGCTACATATTTTTCATTAAATGGTTTCAAACAAGCCTACAATGATGAAATTCTTAAACGGAATCCCAACGCTTCGCGCGACAATATCGATAATTACAGAATTAGTTATTTGGCCTACCATGCAAGGGAGTACCCAAGAGCGACTTCTATTTTGGAGAGTTTGGAAACATCGGATGCCTTTTATCAGGGCGCTATAATTACTTTGGGCATTATTGCTATAGAGACCAGCGATAAGCAACGTGCTCGAAACGCTTTTCTCAAAGCGTCGAAAATGGATCTCGATCCAGAATTGAAAATGATTGCATTGTATAACTATGCCAAAGCCTTACATGAGCTAGACTCCGCTCAAGTTGCCCTGGAAGTACTCCAAGACTATATCGCGAAGAAATATGCGAATAGTGATCGTGATGGCAATAAACCCGAGAGCGTGGAAACATTATCCGTAGATGTTTTGTTGGGCACGAGTAATTTTCATGCGGGAGTAAGTCTGCTGGAATCGTTAAACAAAAGAACCCACGAAGATGATGTAACATATCAAAAAGCAACATATTACCGTGCTTTGGAGTTCTATAATGAGCGTGCCTTTGAAAATAGTATTTCTATGTTCATGCGATCGGAAAAATTCCCGATCGATGTGAAAATGGCGGCGTTGGCTACATATTGGAAAGCGGAGGCGATGTATGAAGTACGCAAGTACAAAGAGGCGGTGGAAAACTTCTCCCGGTTCCTTCGATTGCCCGCCGCACGAAACACCGACGTTTATAATTATGCAAACTATGGTCTGGCTTATGCGGCGTTTCGCAACAACACTTTTGCCATGGCAGCTGATTACTTCGAGCGTTTTTTGACCACCGATGCACATTCGATAGACGAAAATATACGTTATGACGTGGTCGCACGTCTGGGAGATTCGTATTTGTCCGTACGCGATTATGGGCGGGCAAACCGATACTATAATCAGCTGATCGATAGTAAAGCTCCTAATCAGGACTACGCCCTGTTTCAGCGGGGAATTATCTACGGATTGCAAGGCGACAATCAGACCAAGATCAATACGCTGTGGTCTGTTTTGGAGAAATTCCCGGGCTCAAACTATGCGGATGATGTAGCCTTTGAGGTTCCGTACACGTATTTTACTTCAGGAGATTACGACACCGCTATCGAAGGGCTGCAGAAGATGGTCGAACAATACCCTCGCAGTAGCTATGTTCCCAGGGCATTGATAACCATCGGGCTTGTCCAATACAATAAAGGTGAGACCGAAGTGGCAAAGGCTACCTTCCAGCGGGTGGTAGAGGAATATTCCACAACCGATGAGGCTACGCAAGCACTGCGTTCCATTGAAAACATTTACTTGGATCAAGGTGATGCTTCCGGTTATATTCATTATGCGACCAACACCAACATCAGTAACCTCACTGCCGCACAGCAGGATAATTTCACTTTTGAAGTCGCCAACTCCTTGTTTAATAAGGGCGCATTTGAAGCGGCCGTTGAAGCAATCAATGCATATTTTGATAAATTTCCGAAACCCATAAAGGAAAAACATGCCCGTTATATCCGTGGGTTGAGTTTGTATCGAACCGGACATCCAGAAGAAGCGCTACATGACTTGAACATTATCCTGAACGACTGGACGAGCAAGTATACTGAAAGCACGTTAATGACGGTAGCTGCGTTATACCTCGAATTGAAGAAATACAACGAGGCCATCGTCCATCTCAAAAAACTAGAACTTACATCAGAATTTAAAGAAAACTATAATTATGCGGTAACGAACCTGATGATCTGTTATTTTCAAATCGGTGACTTTGAGCAAGTGACCAAGTATGCGAATTTGATAAAGAATTACGACAGATCATCCGAAGACGATATTGCCAAAGCACACTTGTACAGTGCGCGGGCCATGCTGCAGGAAGGAAATGTGTCTTCTGCCACGAAAGAACTGAATCTGGCGGCGCAGAAGAGCCAAACGGCAGTCGGCGCAGAAGCACGGTACCGCATAGGGCAACTGCAGTATGAAAACAAAGAATACAATAAAGCCCAAGAGACAGCCTTTGATGTGATCAACAACATGGGGTCACATGACTATTGGGTGGCCAAGAGCTTCATTCTGCTTGCGGACACTTATGCACGCAAAGGTGATAACTTCCAGGCGAAGAGCACGTTGAAAAGTGTGATTGAGAATTATGAGGAAGATGATGACGTCATCCCTGCAGCAAAAGAACGTCTAAAGAAATTGAACTAATTTGAGTTGGTCGCACCACCGAACAATTTTTTCACGGTGCAAAGCCGAAGAAGAGCGAGAAGTAAAAAATGTTGAGAGGTAAAAATAAGGAGTATACAACATGACGATACAAATATCCGAGAGGCGAGATATAAAAATTGAAGATATAATCGAATTATACACAGCGAATGAATGGAGTTCAGCAAACAAGCCAAATGAATTATATAATGCCTTGATGAACTCCCATACTTTAATTTCTGCATGACATGACGGAAAGCTGGTAGGATTAGGGAATAATACAGGCCTTTTGAGATAGCTTCTTTGTCAGCAGAGATAGCTTCTTTGTCAGCAGAGATAGCTGTTTTGAAATAAGAGCTATCTCTGCTGTCTACGGAGCTATCTTCCCTGTCTTGAAAGACAGCTGTTTTGTTGTCCGAGCTAGCTACTTCCTTATAAGAGATAGCTCTTGAAAGCTACGAGCTGTCTCTTCTGTCTATCTAGCTATCTTCGCCCTTCTGAGAGCTATCTTAAATTTCTGTTGAGATAGCACTTTAGTCAGGAAAGATTGCTTTTCCAATTGCGGAGCTAGCTTCCGACACATAAGAGACAGCTTGTCTGTTCGGGAAGCTAGCTCTTATGATAAACGAGGTAGCTGTTTTATCAGAAGAGGTAGCTATTTTATCAGAAGAGGTATCTGTTTTGTTAGAAGAGATAGCTGTTTTGTCAGAAGAGGTACCTCGCCTGCTTTTGCAGAATGCGAAAACATTTAGCTAAAAAAGCTGTTTTAAATAATTTAAACGGGCTTTTTTAGTTCTTTTTTCTTAAAATTCAGATATGTAAAGGTGTAAAAAAAGGACAGGAGCATTTCTGAGGCTCCCCTAAATCTGTCCTTTTTTTACACCTTTTGCCTTAAGGTTATTTAGCGCTTAGTATATGACAAGAAATAAAACCACATAGGTACAATAAAAACATAACTAAATAAAGAAAATATAGCGACACATAGCGTTCGTCTTCGACGAACATCTATTGTTTTTCCATATACGCTTTTATGAAAAAACTAAACTTTCTTAACCTCATGTAGCCACAACGCCGAAAACAATCTATCGCCAGGTTTGTTTAGAATATACAATACATTATCTGTCAATATCATGAAAGCAAACATACTTATTATAGCAATCCTCCTACTCTCCCTTCCTTACATCGGGATATCCCAAGAAACAGCACTACCTCAAAAAGGGAGCAAAGTTTATGTAGCAAATGAATCGAAAAACGACGAATCTATCCAAGCCACAAACAAGCTTATTGACGATTTAAAAGAATGGGCTCATTGGGAGATAAAATCAACCAAAGAGAGTGCTGACTTTATTTTAAAAGCCGACATTAAAACATCTACTGGCGTAACACTCACCTCGTGGGGAGGCACATCCTATACGATGGTTGTCCAGATCACAAACAAAGAAGGAAAATCCCTGTGGGAATCAGCACAGTACAAAGCAAGTCCCAACGGCACAAATGGATTCAATGCCGCAAATGCAGTCGTGAAGAAATTTATGCGAGCCGTAAAGAAAAAAATCAAATAATCACCCATATAGCGAATGAAGGTACTACCCAATTTTACAATCGAAGCAAAAGGAAATATTTCAGAGGAGTTTCTGAAAAGAAGCATTTTATCCTTTCATCAAGCCACCAGTTATATCCAGAACTTGGTTTATGGACGGAATTCAAACAAAGATGACCTAACGACCGTACTCACAGACAACAGAGGAACATGCAGTACAAAACACGCTATTTTAAATCAATTGGCTATTGAACATGAGATGAATGATATCAAACTCATGCTTGGCATTTTCAAAATGAATGCAATCAATACACCAATTACTGCGAGTACTCTTTCAAAAAATCATTTAGAATACATTCCCGAAGCACACACCTACTTAAAACACAAGGACAATTACTTCGACTTCACCAGAAGAAATTCTTCCCCTAATAATTTTTTGAATGATTTACTTTTTGAAACAGAAATCCAAGCGAGCGAGATCAATCAAGGTAAAATTCAAATTCACAAAACTTTTTTAGTAGATTGGCTTAACAAAAACACGGATATAAATTATTCACTTAACGATCTTTGGGAAATAAGAGAGCAGTGTATCCGTGATTTATCACAATAAATAAAGCATGTCAATACAGATTTCCGATACACAGGATATAAAAATCGGAGATATATCTATTCCCCTTCACTCACAATACACCGATAAACATACCAATTTCTTGGGAATAAGAATATCAACAAAAACAACGTAGTAATACCAGCCTCCAATACCTCGGCATTTTTACCAGTAGGAATCAACAGAATGGACAAAAACAGCAATAAACACGCTACGATCTGGTATCTTTGAGCTATTGGAATGCCAAACCTATCTACCCATCGTCTAAAACCCGTTTTCTTATCATAAAGAATAGGAAATACCAAAAGATAAGCACCTATAGCTACTGTTATAAGTTGTGAGAAAACAATCTTGTTAACTTTCTTCCCGCCAACAACCATATTATGCAGATTGGTTTCCCCCTGCGCATTATTTTCCTTGAAAAACTCCGAGCTTTCGATATTGAACAAACGTTGCCCCCAGCTAATCTCTTCCCCAGCCACAAAAATGGAAAAAAATGCAATAAACAATAAAATGGCTTTAAAATGCCATGTCTTATATCGACCAATTTTGACAAATAAATAAAAAGCGTATACCGCAGCTACAAGCAATGGCACGACAGTCCAATTTTCAACAAAACCATCTTCTACCGCATAAACATTCTCATACCAAGCGACATCGATATTAGCAATCACAACTCCTACTGTAACCAATATTCCCGTAAAAATTAACAACACAATTTCTACAATAGTTAACTTAATCGTTTTTAGCATACGACAAAAGTAGGTTTTATCAATAATTTTTTCCAATTGACCATTGTAATAAAAAAGTCAATAAATAGTTTTTAACATATTAATTCCAAATAAATTCAAAATCTATACAATGTGTCTATTCCAATATTTTTACTTATTTTTAGAAGCTGAAATCATGAAATCACTATACACAATACTCACCCTGTTATTATGCTCATCGGTAAACAGCATCTACGCTCAGACGACTTTAGAGCAAGTACAACACATGCAATCTACACCAAAACACTACGGTGTGCTACGAACTTCCACTCCAATCCAAATCGATGGCAAAGCCGATGAAGACAGTTGGCAACAAGCAGCATGGACAGACAGCTTTATAGACATCGAAGGCAAACATCGTCCACACCCCACCTACGACACCAAAGTCAAGATGCTCTGGGATGACGAATATCTCTATCTATATGCGCAATTAGAAGAACCACACGTATGGGGCAATTTAACCGAACGTGATACCATCATCTATCATAACAACGATTTCGAAGTCTTCTTAAAGCCCTTCAACAATAGTCCGCTGTATTACGAAATTGAAATCAACCCTTTGAATACAGTTATGGATCTCCTCATGCCCAATCCCTATCGCTTAGGTGGTGATGCGCTGATGCACTGGGATGTAAAAGATTTAAAAACGGCTGTACATATAGAAGGAACACTGAATAATCCAAACGATACTGACCGATATTGGACGGTAGAAATGGCAATTCCGTTTCGCTCATTGAGCACCTATAGCCGTCGTGCCACACCAAAAGTCGATGACTACTGGCAAATCAATTTCTCACGCGTGCAATGGCAACACAACATTATAGACGGTCGCTACAGTCGTAAAAAGCAAGAAGGAAAACTTCTACATGAAGATAATTGGGTCTGGTCAGCAATAGGCATTATCAATATGCATTTTCCCGAAAGATGGGGTTATATACAGTTTTTGAATAACCAAAAAGAAAGCACATTTCCCGTTCACTATCTAATTGAAAAAAACGCATGGAACATCTTTTATCTACAACAACTTTATAGGAAAAGTAATGCTCATTATGCAAATAGCCTCGAAGACCTAAACAGTATAACCAATATACTACCAGTAGCAAACGAACGTTGGAGCTATTCTTTTCTCACGAACACCGAAAACAGCCTATATCAGGTAGAAGTGCATGATAAGAGCCAAGGACTACGCGCCACAATCGACAACTACGGCAACTATATGCTGCACGGAAGATAGTTATAAGTAATGAAACCCCTAACTCTATTTGTACGAACTGCCTTAACAGAAAAAGACGCCTAATTTTTGTGAAGTTATGCACCTATTAGCTCTTTGCAGGAACATTTTCACAAACCTCCGAAGGAAGAACCGAAGGTAAATCAGTGCCGAGTTTTTTTGCATTCTTTTTTTGCAGTCAAAAAAAGGATGAAGCCGTGACGGCTCGAGTGACAAACCATTTACTAAAGTTCAAAAATGGAAATAATTTCGGTTAATCTCGAAAAAACCCTATCTTTGTATCCCGTACATAAAGCAGATTTCGAACCCTTTTTTAGCGGTTCAAAACAGTTGAAATTCCATTTAGTGTTATGAGTAAATACATCTTTGTTACGGGCGGCGTAACCTCGTCGTTAGGAAAAGGCATTATAGCGGCATCGCTTGCCAAGCTCCTTCAGGCTCGCGGATTTAAAGTCACCATCCAGAAGTTCGACCCCTACATCAATATCGACCCGGGAACCCTTAATCCTTACGAACATGGTGAATGTTATGTGACGGAGGACGGTGCCGAAACCGATTTGGACTTAGGGCACTACGAGCGTTTCCTGAATGTCCCGACTTCACAAGCCAACAACGTAACAACAGGCCGTATATACCAGCATGTTATCCAACAAGAACGTGCAGGGGCTTACTTAGGTAAAACCGTGCAGGTTGTTCCACATATCACCGATGAAATCAAACGTCGTATGCAATTGTTGGGACAAACAGGCGAATACGATATTATCATTACGGAATTAGGCGGTACAGTAGGTGATATTGAATCCTTACCGTTCATCGAAGCCGTACGTCAATTGCGTTGGGAACTGGGCAATAATGACTCTTTGGTTATCCATTTGACATTAGTACCTTACTTAGCTGCAGCCGGAGAACTAAAAACCAAACCGACTCAACACTCCGTAAAAACACTCTTGGAATATGGTATTCAACCAGATGTACTAGTCTGCCGTACCGAACATAAACTCAATTCGGATATTCGCAAAAAACTAGCTTTATTCTGCAATGTAAACATCAACGCCGTAGTGGAATCTATTGATGCCTCCACAATCTATGATGTACCTTTATTGATGTTGAAAGAGCAGTTAGACAAAACAGTTTTGGCGAAACTTAAGCTTTCCACCAAAAATGAGCCAGATCTGGACAGCTGGAAAACCTTCCTAGGCAAATTGAAAAACCCGACCAACGAAGTCCATATAGGATTAGTTGGCAAGTATGTAGAATTGCCGGATGCCTATAAATCCATCACCGAAGCATTCATCCATGCCGGCGCAGTAAACGAAACCAAGGTAAAAGTAAAATATATCGCTGCTGAAAGCGTAAACGCTGAAAATGTGCAGGATAAACTTAAAGACCTGGACGGGGTCCTCGTAGCTCCAGGATTTGGCGAACGCGGTTTAGAAGGTAAACTGGCTGCAATCAAATATGTACGCGAAAACCAAGTACCTTTCTTCGGTATCTGTTTGGGCATGCAATGTTCCGTTATTGAATTTGGAAGAAATGTATTGGGATTAAAAGGAGCCAATAGTTTCGAGATGGACGAAAACACCAAACATCCGGTTATCAACCTGATGGAAGAGCAGAAAAATATTACCAACATGGGTGGAACTATGCGCTTGGGAGCCTATGATTGTGAAATCAAAAAAGGCACAAAAGCCTATTCCATCTATGGCAAAACCAAAATATCTGAACGCCACAGACACCGCTATGAATTTAACAACGCTTATTTGAAACAATACGAAGAAGCAGGCATGGTAGCTTCCGGTATCAATCCAAAAACTGGATTAGTAGAAATCGTAGAGCTAAAAAACCATCCGTTTTTTGTCGCAGGACAGTTTCACCCCGAATTAAAATCAACAGTAGCAAATCCTCACCCACTTTTTGTTAGCTTTGTAGCCGCTTCGCTCGCTAACAAAAAAGGAGAAGCAAATGCAAGTAAAAAATAACAGTTAAAAAATGGATAGAAATACCCTCATTGGATTAGTGCTGATTTTTGGAATCCTTGCCGGTTCATTTTACATGATGAAACCGTCCGAACAAGAATTAAAACAAGAACAGCTGCTCCAAGACTCTTTAAAAAGAGCAAAAGAAGGATTACCCCCTTTGAGCTCAGACTCTCTCTCCGCCACAAAAAAAACGGAGACAATTGACACCGCAGCTTTGACCGCACAGCCTTTCGGCACAGCAAAACTTGGTGAAGAACAAGTCATCACCATTGAAAACGAACTTATCAAAGCCCAAATCAGCTCAAGAGGCGGACGTGTAAAATCGGTAGAGCTAAAACAAGAAACAAATTTTGATGGCACACCACTTATACTTTTTGATGGTGATGCTAACAAATTCGGTTTCCTTTTCAAAGCAAACGGAGAAAACATCAACACCAACGACCTAAACTTCACCCCACAAGGTGGTAATATTTCGGTAACTGGTGAAACAGCTCAGTCCATAAGCTTCCGTTTGAACTACAGTGAAAACCAATATTTAGAATACACCTATTCTTTAAAAGGCAACGATTACAACCTTGGTTTAGGTGTAAAAGCTGTAGGCATACAAAACTTGATGGATATCAAAGCCAGCACGATTGCTTTAAACTGGGAAACTTCTTTATTGCAAAAAGAACGCAACATCAAATCCGAACGTGAACGCTCTTCTATTTTCTACAGAGAGGCCAGTGGCAGTGTTGACCACCTGTCCGAAACAAGCGATGATAAAGAAAGTATTGACGAAAAGTTAACTTGGATCGCTTTCAAACAGCATTTTTTCTCCTCGGTGCTAAGCTCAAAACAACCATTTAGCAACTCAGAATTGGAAGTTACTTTCTCCAACAACGATAAGATTGTAAAACATTACCGTGCAAATGCTGACCTGGAATTCTCTTCGCAAAAAGATAACCACTATGCATTCGATTTCTACTTTGGCCCGAACCAATACAAGATCTTGAAAGCACATGGCGATAGTTTCGAGAAGATTATCAAAATGGGTTGGGGGCCTATGGGTTGGATTAACAAGTATATCACCGTACCAATCTTCGATGTGCTGGACGGACTCCATGTAGGTTATGGTCTTATCATCCTGATATTAACTTTATTCCTGAAAGGAATCTTGTTTCCATTGACCTACAAGTCATACCAATCCATGGCTAAGATGCGCGTCTTAAAGCCACAGATAGATGAAATCAAAGAAAAAGTAGGTGAAGATAACCCGATGCTTCTGCAACAGGAAACCATGAAACTCTACAAACAAGCAGGCGTGAATCCATTGGGCGGCTGTTTACCTTTACTATTGCAGATGCCATTCACGTTAGCCTTCTTCTTCTTTTTCCCGAACCTTTTCGAACTACGAGGAGAAAGTTTCCTATGGATAAAAGACCTGTCCACATACGATGATCCGATTACTTTTCCAGCTATCTTTGGCGTGGATCACATCTCTTTGATGTGTGTGTTGATGACCTTGACTACACTATTGACTACATGGTATAACAATGCTACTTCCGGGGCTGCTAACAACCAGATGAAATACATCGGCTATATCATGCCGTTGATTTTCTTCTTCGTATTGAACAGTTTCCCTGCCGGATTGAACTATTATTATTTCCTTTCTGCAGTATTTACCTTCTTAACCCAGTTCATTATCCGTCAATTCATTGACGACGATAAAATTCTAGCGAAAATAGAAGACAACAAAAAGAACCCTAAAGCAGCTAAGAAATCATCCTTCCAGCAGAAAATGGAAGAAATGATGAGACAGCAACAAGCTGCGCAACAGAAAAAAAATAATTAATAAAAAGTAAAGGCTTGGAAATTCCAAGCCTTTACTTTTTATTCTGTAGGTTTTTCAAACCCATCCTTTTCAGCTTTCTTAGCCATTTCCTCTACCCGTTTTTGCGTATCTGGATGTGAGGAGAACAGTTTCTTTGCCAATCCTCCATCCGAAGCCCCTCCGGAAAGTTCTACTAGGCGCTCAAAAGCCATAGACATATACCAAGGATTAACATTATTATCTTTTAGAAATTTATATCCATACTCATCTGCAGTGCTTTCCTGTTTACGGGAGAAACTCATATTAGCAACCTGTTCTCCAAGTTCACCCAACTGAGAACTAGACAAAGCAGCAGCAGTACCGCCTTGCGACGAAACACCATCCTTCAAAGCCGAAGTCATCAATGCCGTTTTAAAAGCATCACGAGAATCCGTATTCTTCACATGACCTATCTCATGACCAATTACGCCAAGCACTTCATTATCACTCATAGCATCCATCAGCCCGGCACAGACCCGTACACTACCATCCGCACAAGCAAAAGCATTTACATCCCGAACCAAGTACACCTTGAAGTTCAAGTCCAATCCATCGTAATTTTGCAGATCCTTGGTCAGGTTCTTTAGGCGTACAGCAAATTCATGGTCATCGGGAGCTACGGGGTTGTTTGCGTCCATCCATTCAATGTATTCCTTTGTATAGCCAATAACATCCTCATTGGAAAGGGTTACCGCCTTTACAGCCTTTGTCGCCGCCCCGACAGATTTTGTATTAATTTTAATCTGTCCATAAGATACCGACGCCATCAACAAGGCCGCCGCACCTAATACCACATGTTTAGTTCCCATAAATAAAATTATATAGTTTGAAATCGTTTTAATTCTTGTTCAACCATAATTGTAACAAATACAATACCAAACATCAAATTTTTCAATTCCTATCTTAAGACAAACACATCTTATTTTTTTATTTAAAATAAAGAGATTGTCCGAAAAGGGTATTAACATTTGAAAAACGCGTCATACTTCCTCCATCGCCAGAGTCGAGGCACAGCGCAATGACGATGATGTTTGACTTTTCGGATACCCTCCTATTTCCCCTCAACACAAATCCCTTTAAAAATAATTTTTGATGCGTTTATCCTGACTCTATTACTAAAGCCTTCGTTATTCTCCATAAAATCCAATATTTTTGTACAAAATCCGACATATTGTTATCATCGTTTGGTTTTTAATTTTTACTTTTTAATTTTCACTTGAGTACATGTACAGAAGTCATCACTGCGGCCAATTAAGAATCGCCGATGTAAATAAGGAAGTGACCTTGGCCGGCTGGGTTCAAAAGACCCGCGATAAAGGTTTTATGGTATGGGTAGATCTGCGTGATCGTTACGGTATTACCCAATTGATTTTTGACGAATCACGTACAGACGCCGCAATCATGCAATTAGCGAAATCTTTAGGACGCGAATTCGTCATCCAAATCAAAGGAACCGTCATCGAACGTGAATCCAAAAACAAAAACATCCCTACAGGAGAGGTGGAAGTGTTGGTTACAGAACTGACTATATTAAACCAAGCAATCCTTCCCCCTTTCACAATCGAAGATGAAACAGACGGCGGCGAAGACCTTCGTATGAAATACCGCTACCTCGACATCCGCCGTAATCCGGTTAAGAACAGCCTATTGTTCCGCCACAAGGTAGCACAGGAAGTTCGGAATTACTTGTCCAATTTAGATTTTTGCGAGGTAGAGACACCTTACCTTATCAAGTCAACACCAGAAGGCGCCCGAGATTTTGTCGTCCCTTCCCGCATGAATCCAGGACAGTTTTATGCTTTACCACAATCCCCTCAAACATTCAAACAGCTGTTGATGGTAGGCGGATTGGACAGATATTTCCAGATTGTGAAATGTTTCCGTGATGAAGATTTGCGTGCGGACCGTCAGCCGGAGTTTACACAGATCGACTGTGAGATGTCCTTTATTGAGCAAGAAGATATTTTAAATGTTTTCGAAGGACTGACCCGTCACCTATTGAAAACCATCCATCAAATCGATATTGCGCAATTCCCCCGCATGACTTTTGACGAAGCGATGCGTACATACGGAAACGACAAGCCCGACATCCGTTTCGGCATGAAATTCGGCGAATTGAACGCCGTAGCACAACATAAGGAATTTGCTGTATTCAATAGTGCGGAATTGGTTGTCGGTATAGCCGTGCCAGAAGCCGCTTCTTACACCCGCAAGCAGATTGATGAACTTATTGACTGGGTAAAACGCCCACAAGTAGGCGCATCGGGCATGGTGTACGTCAAATGTGAAGCCGATGGCAGCTACAAATCTTCCGTGGATAAATTCTATGATCAAGCTGACTTAGCAAAATGGGCTGAAGCTACAGGCGCTAAAGCAGGTGATTTGATTCTGATATTATCAGGTCCTGCAAACAAGACCAGAGCACAACTAAGCGCATTACGTATGGAACTGGGCAACCGCTTAGGTCTGCGCAAACCAAACGAGTTTGCACCGTTATGGGTTGTAGACTTCCCTTTATTGGAGTGGGACGAAGACACAGAACGCTATCACGCGATGCACCACCCTTTCACCTCACCAAAGAAAGAAGATATGCACCTCTTAGATACCGATCCGGGCAAAGTACGTGCAAACGCCTATGACTTGGTGTTGAATGGCAATGAAATCGGCGGTGGTTCTATTCGTATCCACGACAAAGAGACACAAGCCTTAATGTTCAAACATTTAGGTTTTACGCCAGAACAAGCACAGGAACAGTTCGGTTTCTTGATGAATGCCTTTCAATACGGTGCACCTCCACACGGTGGTTTAGCATTCGGCCTAGACCGCTTAGTAGCGATCTTAGGTGGTCAGGAAACTATCCGTGACTTTATCGCCTTCCCGAAAAACAATTCTGGTCGTGATGTCATGATTGATGCTCCGGCAGCAGTTGACCAAGCGCAATTGGAAGAATTAAGCTTGGCGCTAAATATCAAAGGATAATAATTATTTTATTTCTGAAGGGGGCAGCCACAAGGCTGCCCCTTGTTTATTTATCAATAGCATAAAAAACGCTGTCAACCCTATAACGACACAAGCCCAACATAAGAAACACCCAAGAATGACACAAGAAACACCCAAGTCAAAGCCTGTCTAAGACCTGCTTAAACACTGTCTAAGCACAAGAACCGAACAACAAAAAACCATCAAACATCCAACAAACAGGCAGGAGAAAATGGAGAATTTATTCCGACAATTGTCATTCCCTACCATCTAACACTCTGTCTGGCTTCGGAAGACAAAAAATATACAAGCGAAATCTCCATATATTTTAAACATAAAAACAAGATGCACTTACCCTTACACTTCCTCTACACCTCTTGTGTATTTTTTGAAAAAAGAGTAGCTTTACCTCATGGCTCAAAACGTTGCGGAAAAGTTTTTAAAAGATAGTGCGGCTAAGTCTTTCCACCAAAGACATCGGGAGATTATCAACACCAACATTGATAAGTACAATACAGCTTTTGAGCGTGGAAAAAGCAAGTTTTTCAACTTAGAAAACTCCAGGAAGAAAGCCAATATCATCAAGTGGAAAGTCATGGAAAATCTTGATCGCTACTTATTGGATTTTGAAAGCAATTTCCAAAAGAGGGGTGGTAAAGTTATCTGGGCGAACGATGCAGAAGAAGCACGGCAAGAGATTGTCAAGATTATGGAGCGCCATCAGGCTCAATGCGTTGCAAAATCCAAATCCATGGTAGCAGAAGAAATAGCATTGCACCATTTTTTGAAAACACAAAACGTCGATATATTCGATTATACTTCATTGGATACATCGGCAGAATCCCTGACAGATGAGCAAGAAATAGAAGCACAAAAGCTGTTGCGCGAGCAATACACAATGGCTGATATTGGTATCACAGCAGCAAATTTTATAATCGCCGATACCGGAAGTATAGCTATTACGGACAACGAAGGCAACGCACGACTTAGCGCAACTTTTCCTAAAATACACATCGCTTTGGTCGGTATAGAAAAAGTTATTCCGAGCATTAACGACCTCGACCTGTTTTGGCCATTATTAGCTTCACATGGAACAGGGCAGAATCTAACAGTTTACAATACAGTTTTAAGTGGTCCGCGTCAACCTCATGAAACCGATGGACCAGAGGAGATGTATGTCATCCTATTGGATAACGGCCGTAGCAACCTTCTGATAAAAAACGATCAGCGTCAAGCGCTGTATTGCATTTGTGGCGAAGTCTGTTTGAGCACATGCCCAACTTATCAGAACATTCCCGATCAAGCGTACGATACGAGCTATCATACACTTATCAATTCGCTTGTCCCTGCCCGACTAAACAGCATATCGGAATTCAAGCATCCAGCATATGTATCACCGCTGTCCGGAGATGGTTTAGATGCCTGTGCCATTGGTATCGACTACCGCCGTCTGGCATTACTCAACCGCCGTGACTCAGTACAGCACAGTTTAATCTCAAAAACGGATAAACGTACATGGAAATTATTTACATATATCATGCTACGCCGACGATTGATTGACTTTTTTGGAGGAAAAACCAAAAATTTTTTTCTCCGTAACTTCTTCAAAAAAACATGGCAAAAATACGGCGAACTTCCAAAACTGGCTGATAAATCTTTTTCAAAACAATGGAAAGAACAGAATAAAGAATGAGATGTGAGATGTGAGATGTGAGATGTGAGATGTGAGATGTAAGAAAGTTAGTTAACTATATAATTACTTACCACTATCTAATACGGATCCACATCAATAGAAAGACGGACACCTTTATAAGTCTTGTCGACTTCAAAAAGTGTAATAGCTTGACGAATCAGTTCCTTAACCTTCACAATACTGACGTTGTTCCGCTCTATTTTCAAGGTTATGGTCTGAATGAACTGATTCCGTATTCGAGATACCAATGGAGGCTCCGGTCCTAAAACCCGTTCACCTAAAGTAGAACGTAAGAGAGCAGCCAAACGTGAAGCCGCATCCAATGAGATTTGCATGTCCGTATGCCGCACATCTATTCGAATAATACGATAAAAGGGTGGGTACTGATAATTTTTACGTTCCTTAACTTCCGTCATGAACATTCCCTCATAATCGTGGTTTACCACCTGTTCCAATACCCGATGATTAGGGTTATGGGTTTGTATGATAACCTTTCCTGCTTGATTTCTCCGCCCTGCGCGTCCCGCTACTTGTGCAAATAAAGAGAACGCACGTTCGTAAGCCCTAAAATCAGGGAAATTAATCATAGCATCCGCATTAATGATACCGATAAGACTCACACGTCCAAAATCCAACCCTTTGGCTACCATCTGTGTACCAATCAAAATATCGAATTCATGCTCATCAAAAGCCGTAATAACTTTATCAAAGCCGTACTTGCCTTTAGTAGAGTCCAAATCCAAACGCCCTATTCGTGCTTCAGGCAACAAAATCTCCAGCTCCTCCTCTATACGTTCCGTTCCGAAACCCTTGTTTTCGATATGAGGCATCCCACAAGCTGGACATACCTGAATTGGAGCCTCACTATGCCCACAATAATGACAATGCAGATGATGCGTAGATTTATGATAGGTCAAGCTAACATCACAGTTGACACATTTGGCAACCCATCCACAGGTATTACACTGCATAAAGGGTGTATGCCCTCTTCTGTTTTGGAAAAGAATAACCTGCTCCTTACGTTCAATGGCCTCGGTAATACCCTGCAACAATGCCCCCGAGAAATACGAAAACATCTGTTCTTTGCGACCTTCCTCCGCAACATTGATAATCTGTATCTCCGGCAATTGAGATTCACCATAGCGCTCTCTTAAAGCTACTAAACCATATTTATCAGCCTTGGCATTATAGTAACTTTCTATAGAAGGTGTGGCCGAACCCAACAATACCTTGCCTTGATGTAAATGCGCTAAGTAGATAGCGGTATCCCGAGCTTGATAACGAGGTGCAGGATCATATTGTTTATAAGAGCTTTCATGTTCTTCATCAACAATGATTAACCCCAATTGCTGAAAAGGTAGAAAGACAGAAGAACGAGCACCAATGACAACCTTATACTCCCCTTTCAACACTTTATGCCATACCTCCGCCCTTTCATTATCGTTAAACTTAGAATGATATACACCTAATTTATCTCCAAAATGCAGCTTAAGACGATCGGTAATCTGTGCCGTCAACGCAATTTCAGGTAAAAGATATAACACACTTTTACCTTGCTGTATGTGTTCTTCTATGAGTCGAATATATAATTGGGTCTTACCAGAGGCTGTCACACCATGCAACAACACAACATCCTTTTTTTCAAAATATCCACGTATATCCGCTAAAGCACGTTCTTGATTCGTATTCAGATTGAAGTCCACAGTCACTTCCACATCCTCCCCGCCTAATCGGGAAACGATTTTCTCTCGAACAACAAAAATTTCTTTCTCTATCAGACTGGTCAACACACCTGCACTCACCCCTGCCGCTTCCATCACATCTTGCCGACTAACCTCCCCTTTCGTCTTTTCCAATTGCAAGAAAGCCAATACCGCATCCTGCTGTTTAGGCGCACGGTTTAGCGAATCTAACAGTAACCGTTTTCCTTCTGCATCTGAAAATCCCTCAGCCAATAATAAATAAGATTTGCGTTTAGGTTTATAGCGGTCTTTAATTTCTTCGGAGATGAGAATAAAGCCTTGTTCAAACAGAGATTTCAACAAAGGGAAAACGGTCTTTTGCTCCAAAAGTTTGACAATATCATTAATGGTCAATTCACCAGCCATATCCAAAGCTTCCATAACCAAGAATCCTTTGTCGGACAATAGGCTGCGGTCCAATTCATCATTGTCAGAAGCCATAATCTTGGTCTCAGAAGCCATTTTCATGGCCGCTGGCAAAGCCGCCTGCATCACTTCTCCCAAATAGCACATATAGTAATCCGACATCCATTCCCATAAGGCCAACTGCCTTTGGTCAACAATAGCATGCTCGTCGATAATGCTTAGGACGTATTTTGCTTGATATTCTTTAGGCGCTTCGTGGCTGATTTTATGGATGATAGCCGCATAAATCTTATTCCGGCCAAATTGCACAATAGCACGCTTTCCGACCGCAACTTCAGCATTCCATTCAGCAGGAATACGGTATGTATAGGTTTTGGCAATATACAACGGCAAGATAACCTCAACAAATAAGGTTTCGCGCTCCTGCTGAAATAAGGAAATATCCGACATGCACCAAAGTTACGAACGATTTCTAACCGCCGCAACAAAGAGTCCTATCCAACCAATCATAAAAAACAAACCGCCAACAGGTGTAACCGGCCCTAACCATGTCCAACCTTCCAAGCCAATCAGCGAACGTACACTCAATAAGTATAACGAACCTGAAAACAACAGGATGCCCAACACAAATGCGATAAAGGACAATCGGATAGAAGCATTCTTCGCTCTCGAAAATGTAGAAAGGAACAAAAGAGCAAAAGTGTGGTAAAAATGATATTGATTAGCTGTTTTCCATGTACCAATATGGTATTCGCTGATTTTCCCTTCCAATCCATGCGCACCAAACGCACCTAATATGACAGCCAAGAGTCCGGAAAGAGACGCTACCAATATAATTTGTTTATTCATAAAAGAGACTAAATTCCTTAAAAGTACAATTTACGCCTTAAATGTAAAAAATATATAACAAATAGTATGTTTATTTACAGAAAAACATCCCATACATGGCATTATTTTTCCTTCTACTGACATATCTCCCTCTCCCATAGCCATACAGATTTCTCCATACAGAATACTCACAATTATTTTTTACTTTTGAATAGAATAGGGACACAAACTGTGCGATGAGGAACACGATTATTATTACGATACTATTATTTGTTGCTGTTATTGGCGCTTCTATATACTACTTTTCAGATCTAAACAAAGAAAAGACCGAGCCTGTAAAACCGCTTACATTTTTACCGAAAGAGACTTTTCTGATTACGGCTTTCCGCAATGACGCGACCACGGACAATATCTTCAAGGATTTTGAGATTTTCGAGGCTATCATGGGAAAAGAGCAGTTTGAGCAGATGCAATCTTTTAAAAACAAACTGTTGCGCCATAGCGCCATCCAACCTCATGTAGCAGAAGCTGAGATGTATGTTTCCTTTCATCCCGAAGACGGAAAACAACAAGCGTTATTCACTATTCCTACGGTGCAGCGTATAAAAAAAGAACAACTCCAATCCTTATTGGAATCTTTGGATAAGTCTTTCCCTGTCACCTTGCAGGACACCCTACAGCAGCAGATTTTCCGTTTTGATTATGGTTCGAAGGACTCTTCGCTATATGTAGCCTACCACAGGGATATATTCTTTGCTGCTTATTCCAAAAACCTGCTGTTGAAAACCATCGATGACAAAGCTCCTAAAATCGATAAAAAATCAATCCAGTACTTTGCCGAAAACAATAGCCGCAATTCACCTTTGAGTGTATATTTTGTACATAATCAAGTGCCTGAAATCGCAAAATTGCTCATGCGTAAAAAATATGGTAAGGTTATTAGCCTGTTTGACAGTTTAGGTGGGCAATCAGCTTGGAACCTCAATTTCAAAAACGATGCACTTATCCTCAGTGGTGAAAGTCAAACCGAGCACCGGGACAATTACATCGAGTTATTTGGTCATCAGACCAAAACAACACAAAGCTTACACCCTTATTTTCCGGCAAACACAGCATCTTACCTTTCTTTTTCCCTAAGCGATAAAGCACAATTTCATAAAAACTTATGGTCTTTGCTGGAAAAGCGAGAGGAACTTAAACAGATACAAGCACAGTTAACTGAAATCAAAAATAGCAAGAACCTTAGCTACGATACAGATTTCCTTCCACTTTTCAGTAACGAGTTTGCCGTTGTCGAACAGACCAACCAAACAGAACTGGCTTTTATCACACTGAAAGACTCCGCAACATTTCTGAATCAAGCTGAAAAATTTGCCACACGTATTGCCGACTCTATTTATCGTTTCGACCATTCCAATCTGCTCTACGCTTTGTATGGCGATCCGCTTAAATCATTTACTCGTCCTTATTTCACGCAGGTAAACAATATCCTCATCGTGGCTAACAGCCAAAATCTCATCCAACAGTACCAACGTGACTGGAATAGAACGAATCTTTTAGTGGGCTCACTGGGCTTCAAAAATGCCGAACGCATACAGGGAAACGAAGCGAATGTTACCTATTTTGTCCGTACGCAAGCCGCAGCTAACATTATAGCCAATACACTGAAAACCGATTTCAGCCAGACTTTCCGCGATAAGGAAAATTTCGGGTATCAGGACTTTTACGGTTGGTCTATGCAGATCTCCGGCAACGACGGTAATTTTCTCAGCAGCATATACGGTATTTACAAAAGCAAGCATGCCCTTGGCACAACGCCGGAATGGACCTATGAGTTTACCAATCGCCCGATTACGCAACCTTGGGTGTTTGAGCATTCGGATACCAGCCAATTTATTCTCATACAGGAGCAGGACCATACCATACATGGCATACACCCTTCCGGTCATCGGATGTGGTCCACGGTATTCTCTGGTCGGGTCGTAGGACAAATTCAACAGCTCAAAGACCGTTCTATTATACTCGTAACGGACAGAAACCGCTTATACCGATTCGACACGAACGGTAAGCCTTTAAGTGGGTTCTCCGTAGGTCTGCCGGCTGAACCCAGCTTCTCACCGACAATAGCTACTATTGATAACGAAGAACTTATTTTCATACCTGCAGGACAACGCCTATTAGCCTACACCATGGATGGAGAGTCTGCCGAAAATTGGGTAAACAAGAATTTGGATGGCAAAATATTATTCGACATTAAAGTCCTTGACAATAAAGTTTTCGTAGGTACAGAGAATGGACATTTCTATCAATTCAGTAGCCGTGGCGAACTGTTAAAAGAAGAAAACATAGCTGGAAGATTTAAAAACCCTATCCATGTCGCCGCCAATGAGGTCATCCATACCGTAGATACGGCCAACAATCTATTAAGCATCCCATTTGGAGGCCAACCCAGTAAAAGACAACTCATCGATGGCAGTAATAAAGCACTTACTTCATTTGGTCAGATTAATTCGCATCAGCAGCCGCAGTTAATTATCCTGGACGAAAAGAGACTCGCTGTCTTTGGCTTGACGGACAGCACAGAGATGTTTGCCTTTACTTTTACACAGGATGTCGACGACAGACCTCAGTTCTTCAGAGATAGCCAAGGCACATCCTTGATGGGAGTAGCCTCCCGAACAAATAATCTGATTTACATCTTCGATGAACGAGGCGGTGTATACGATGGCTTTCCAATCGAAGCCATGCCATTATTCTATTATGGGAAAATCGACTACAACAGCGCTGATTATTTACTCTGTGTAAGGCGTGATAAAAAGCTGTATGCATTCAAGAAATAACTGTCTTTGAATGAAGTTATCTACAAAGGTTAGATAACTGCAAAAACACGTCATTGCGAGGAGCATAGCGACGAAGCAATCTGCATTTTTCTGGTCATCAGATTGCTTTGTCGTCATTCTTCCTCCTCGCAATGACGATGACAGAGAGCTTTTTAGCTCCCCTATTCTTAAACTCAAATTTTTATTAGTAGGTTTGCATTCTTAAAATTGTTATGCTCACAGGAAAAGAAAATTTAGCGTTACTTAAGACTCCGCGACATATCGTTATCACGACACACCACAAACCCGACGGCGATGCTTTAGGCTCATCATTAGGTCTTTACCACTGGCTAAAAAGCAACGGTCATCAGGTTGATGTAATATTATCTTCAGACTTTCCACAATTCCTGGATTGGATGCCGGGACGTGAAGATGTACTCATTTACCCTCAGGCTACAGAACAGTCAAATGCACTTTTTGAAAAAGCCGAGATTATCTTTTGTTTGGATTATAGCGCCTTAAGCCGTACCAATATATTAGAACCCGTTATACGTGAGGCGAAAGGTCAAAAATGGATGATTGATCATCATCTGGACCCGGAAGATTTCGCGGATTTATCCTATTGGGATTCTCAAGCGGCAGCTACAGCACAACTAATCTATACGTTTATAGCCGATGTTAACAACGAGCCGGAAGCCATCACTCCCGAAATAGCAACTTGTCTTTATGCAGGAATCATGACCGACACTGGTTCTTTTCGTTTCAAGTCAACAACTGCTGCAGTACACCAGATTATTGCCCACCTGATTGAAGCCGGTGCAAAAAATTGGGAAATCCACCAGCATGTATACAATAGTTCCACGGAAAACCGTTTAAAGTTCTTAGGATACTGTCTGTTGAACTGTCTGGAAGTCATTCCCGAGTACAACACCGCACTCTTTGCCATCACAAAAGATGATTTGGCACAATTTCAGGTCAGCACAGGCGATACAGAGGGATTAGTGAATTACGCGCTCTCTATAAAAGGCATTCGTTTAGCTGCTTTATTTATTGATAGAACTGAATTAATTAAACTATCTTTGCGGTCGATTGGGGAAATCCCATGCAATGAGATTTGCAAAAAATACTTTAACGGAGGCGGTCACTTGAATGCTTCTGGCGGAAGTTCTGATGAAGAAATCAGCCAGGTCGTAAACAGATTCAAGTCTGTGCTTCCCGAATACGAAGAAATATTAACAAAATAACAATAGTGATTATATCAAAAAAATGAAGAAATCAATTTTATTCCTTTCAGCTGCTGCTACTTTGTTAGCTACCGCAGCTTGTCAAAATTTCAAAAAAGGTCCAGGTGGTCTTGAATATAACATCGCCAAGGATGCAGGAGCAGAAAAAGCTGAAGCCGGAGACTTTCTGGTTGCACATATCGAAGTATACACCGATAGAAAAGACTCGTTGCTAAGCAGCACTTACGATTTCGGTATTCCACAGCCTATCAACGTTGTTGGCGACTCTATCCCAGGCACATACCCTGGTGACCACAATACTGTGTTGAGAATGTTGGGTGAAGGCGATAGCGCTGTCTTCCGTATCAATTTGGATACTATGGCTGCTAAAACAGGTCAACCAAAACCTGAAATCGCGGATAAATACTTCACTTTTAAAGTAAAAGTTCAAAAACACATCAAAAAAGGTCAATTGACTGATTCAGCATTGTTCGCACAAATCAACACCTACATGGAAGAACAAGTGAACAGCCTTAAAAATGCAGAAGAAAGCAAATTGGCAAAATATGTAGCTGACAAAAAATTAGAACCAAAGAAAACAGCTTCTGGCCTTCAATATGTAGTTAAAGAAGAAGGTAAAGGCAACAAACCTGTCGTTGGTGATACGGTTGTTGTGAACTATGTTGGTTCTTTGGTTTCCGGTAAAATTTTCGACACGAACAATGTAGAATTGGCGAAAAAAGAAAGCCTTTTCAACCCAATGCGCCAATACGAGCCTCTTCGTTTCCGTATTGGACACGACCCTGTAATCCAAGGATGGACTGAAGGTATGCAGTTAATCAACAAAGGTGGTAAAGCAACGTTATTGGTTCCTTCTAACTTAGGTTATGGTGAGCGTGGCGGTGGCCGTGATATTCCTCCATACGCACCGTTGGTCTTCGAAGTTGAATTGGTAGACATTATTCCTGGTCCTGCTGCTGATACTGCAGCTCCACAGCAGTAACGAAAACTAAACATCTGATACAAAACGGGGCCGTTAGAAATTAACAGCTCCGTTTTTTTATTGCCAAAATACCAACAATTTCCCCTTTGATTTAACATTTTCTTTTTTCTGCACATCGGATTAGGCTTTATAATAAGAATATTCTAATTTTAGAGCCTTTAAACACTGATAATGCCCGAAGAAGAATTCATCCTGACCGACACACATACGCATATTTATTACCATGCGAACTCATCCAAATTGGATGAACAGTTGCAACGTTGTTTTGAAAGAAACATATACCGCCTTTTCCTACCCAATGTGGACAGCGAATCCATCCAACCCGTTTTGGATACAGTGAACGCTTATCCCCAGAATTGTTTTCCCATGTTGGGATTGCATCCCTGTTCCGTCAAGGAAAACTATAAGGAAGAGTTAGATATTATTGGTAAAGCATTAGCCGATAATAAAGTGTATGCAGTTGGTGAGATTGGTCTGGATCTCTATTGGGACAAATCTACCTTGGAAATACAGAAAGATGCCTTCCGTACACAAGTCGCCTGGGCAAAGGAACTTAACCTGCCTATTGACATCCATTGTCGGGAAGCCTTTGATGAATTGTTTCCGCTATTGGAAGAATTAAAGGACGAAAAGCTATTCGGTATCTTACATTGCTTTACCGGTACTTTAGAACAAGCACAGCGAGGTATTGACTTAGGCTTTGCTTTAGGTATTGGCGGTGTGGTAACCTATAAAAAAGCAGGGTTGGATGCCGTTGTACGTGAAATAGATCTCCACCATCTTGTTTTGGAGACGGATGCCCCATATCTTGCTCCCACGCCATATAGGGGGAAGGAGAATGAGAGCAGCTATTTATATCATGTTGCAGAAAAAGTAGCCGACCTACATCAAATCAGCGTTGAGGAATTGGCAAAGATTACTACAGAGAATTCTAAACGTATCTTCAACATTTAATACCAATCATGCAAAATATATTTATCATATATACAGGCGGAACCATCGGAATGGTTCAGGATCACGCAACAGGGAGTTTTGTTCCTTTCGACTTTGAACTTATTGCCAGCAATCTGCCAGACCTAGCTCGTTTAAATTACAAGCTGACCGTACATTCTTTTACGCCAATCATCGATTCTTCCAACATGAAACCCTCCATTTGGGTCGAAATGGCACAATTGATTAAGGAGAATTACGACCATTATGATGGCTTTGTGATATTACATGGCTCGGATACCATGTCTTTTTCGGCTTCCGCATTAAGCTTTATGCTGGAAGGCTTACAAAAGCCTGTGATTCTTTCCGGTTCGCAGCTACCAATCGGCGAGATCCGTACCGATGCGCGTGAAAACCTCATGACAGCATTAGAAATTGCGTCTGCGAAAGAAAATGGAAAATCCATTATCCAGGAAGTATGTATACTTTTTGACAACAAACTTTTCCGTGGCAACCGTTCCTTCAAATATAACTCGGCTAAATTTGAGGCTTTCCGTTCCCCAAATTATCCGGTATTGGCAGAAGCAGGCATCCATATCAACTATAATCGCGAGGCTCTGCTGGACAACACAGACCGGGAATTTATCATGCATACGGAGTTAGACAACCGTGTAGGCGTGTTGAAACTGTTTCCCGGTATCAGCCCGTCTTTTGTCCAATCCATTCTGGATGCGGATGTGCGCAGTATCGTGATGGAAACTTTCGGTTCGGGAAATACCATGACCGATGAATGGTTTCTCAGTATGCTGACGGATGCGGTAGCAAAAGGAAAGAATATTGTTGATATTTCGCAATGCAAAGTAGGTTCGGTAGAATTAGGCCGATACGAGACCTCTCAAGGCTTGAAATCATTGGGTGTCCTCAATGGTTATGATATGACTTTTGAAGCTGCTGTCACGAAGCTCATGTATCTTCAAGGACAATTGGCCGACCAAAAAGAAGTTGCTTACTGGATAGAGAAAGATATTCGAGGAGAACTTACTGTTAACGATTAACAGTAAGTTCTTTACAGCACCTTTCCCTATATACAACCAAACTAATTTATTTCTATCTTTACCTAAATTATCATGCCAAGCTACCTGGGGAATGAAAGGGATTTTACTTTTATACAAGCGATTGATTAATATAGGAGTCTATAAGGATATCTCTTATCTAGAGAATCGACGTACACAAATGCTTAACTTCATCGCTTTATGTTGTGTTCCTCTCACGCTTTTTTTTACCATCTATAACTTTTCGGACGGCCGGTATATCCTTTCCGCTATTAATGCAGGTAACTTTCTGGTATCTTTCTTAGTTTACCCACTTCATTACAACCGGCAATACGGTAAAGCTCGCTTCATATTGTTGGGGTTCAACTTTATCCTCTTCGCCTCTGGCAGTTACTTTTTTCACAACGGAGCGATCTATTTTCTTTTAAGTGCTTTCATTGTATCCATTTTAGTGTACGATAAACGCTGGATACCTATTACGACAGGCATTTTAACTGTTATTATTATTATTCTCGTTGAATTTTACCCCTTCCCCAACCTCATGCCCACACCTCTGCCAGAAGGCCGAAAAATGTTCAACATGGTAACGGCTATTTTGTTCATAGGGTTTATTATCAGTTTTTTTAAACATATCCAATACGGTTATCAAAACAAGATTAGAGAGCAAAACGAGCAACTGAAGGGAATGAACCGCAATATGCAAAAACTTTTTTCTATCATTTCTCATGATATAAAAAGTCCCTTAGCTTCCCTACAGAATACACTCATGCTTTTTCGACAAAACCTATTGTCCGAAGAAACAACGAAGGAATTTGTCCATCAGATCAACAAGCGAGTTTCTCACCTGAATATCACCATCGAAAACCTTCTACAATGGAGCAGTAGCAACCTACAGGATATCCAAGCGCATCCAGATCATATATCACTATTGGGCGCTGTAAAAGAGACCTCTCTTTTTCTGGAGGGGATCATTACACATAAAAATATAACACTCGATATTCATATAGATCCTGAGCTTTTTGTATTTGCAGATCGTAACCAATTAGCGATGATACTACGCAATGTCATCAATAACGCCATAAAGTTCAGTTATTCTGATGATGTAATTGCTATAATAGCAACTTCTGACAAGAAGAACATTACCCTTCAAATCATTGATAACGGAATGGGCATTACAGAGGAACAGTCCAACTTATTATTTCAAACATTACAGTCCCCAACTTTCGGAACACAGGGAGAGCGCGGTTCAGGAATAGGCTTACTGCTGACTAACGAATTGGTACAACAAAACCAAGGTTCCATAGCCGTGAAAAAAAATAAGGAGAGAGGAACAACCTTCACAATTATCCTTCCTGTCGGTACAATACAGCGGAAGATTGTCCTTGCATAATTTTTTTCTTACAGAGCTCTTCGCATAAAGCGCAACCAATTGCCGTGGGCAATCTTATCTATATCTTCTGCTGTATATCCTCGATTTCTTAGTATGGGAAATACCTTTTGAATATCAGCAATGGTTTCCAAGTCGTAGGGACATTGCTCTCTACCAAATGCCCCGTCCAGATCACTACCCACTGCAACATGATCTGTATTTCCTGCCAATTGGCAAATATGATCGATATTGTTTGCCATGATCTCCATATTACAGTTGGTAGAAATTGGTGTGGATTGACCACGTATCCAATTTGGCACCATCATCCAAGCATCCAACGCCACACCAATAACAGCATCCCGCTCGATCAATGCCCGAATCATGTCATCACTGAACTGACGGTTATGGTCAACAAAAGTTCGACAATTATTATGACTTGCCCATACCGCCCCCTGATAACGTCCCAATGCGTCCCAAAATGCATCATCATTCAGATGCGTAGCATCCATAATCATGCCCAAGCGATCCATTTCCCTTAGCAAAGCAACACCTTGATCGTTGAGTTTTCCTCTGGCATCTGTACCATTAGCATATCGTCCCGGTCCATAATGAGCGGGACCTATCGCACGCAAACCATATTGATAAGCTTTCTCCACATAACTTATATCAACAATCGAGTCAGCTCCTTCCAAGCTTAAGATATACCCAATGGGATTATCTTGGTTATCACTTCTATGTTCCCACTCCTCTATATGTGCATCCAATTGTTCACGGCTACAAATCATACGCATGTGTCCGTCTGCCTCCATAGCTTTGTACCAGGCCAACTGTCCTTGGGTTTGTGCCCAAGCTTGTTCTGGCGAATACCAACCCGGCAGTGGGCTTCCAGGTTCCACATATCGAGCTATCTGCGTTACTACGACCAGACCAATATTCCCTTTCCGTAACTCTTCAAAAGTAATCGTCGCCTTTCCTCTATCAGGTTTATCCGTCATGCCCTCTTCCCGACGGTTCAGTTCGTCTATTGGTATCCGTAAATCCCGATTCCATTCCATGGCATTCATACTCAAGTCCAGATGCGCATCTATCAAAAAAGGTATTTTCTCGTTCATCAGTTTAAAAGTTTAACATTCTATTCCGGGCAATAACATTCCATGTATCTACAGATACTTGCTCTTCAATTACAGAGACACGGTCATAAAGAGCCACCGTTGGGCATATATGCCGGGGTACGGCATACAATACGGTACCAATAGGATATTGACTGCTGTCAGGCACTTCTAAAACCAAATGTTCTTCACTTTGGAACAACGATTTTGCCTCTTCTACATTCAGGAAAGTAACACGAGGCAAAGGACTTTCAGAAGCCACAGCTTTATAACCCAGATCTATGCAAATATGCTGCTCATCGATAACGGATATAACCCTCGTCAATAATACCGCCGCATAAACAAACTCTTGCTCTGGTAACAGATCACTATAACCCCAATCCCAAAATACAAATGTCCCTGGACTACAAATCACATCCGAACGCGTAGCATGTGCAGTGAATGATGGGCTTCCACCAATTACCATCTGCAAGGGCAAAGCAACATTTGCCTGTAAAAAGTCAAATCCTTTTTTTAACAAAGCATAACTGGCATCACTTTGCTCTCGGCGCACAGTCAAATCCGACGCATGAATATGCCCATCATAACCATGTATCCCTTGCAAGGTCAAGTATTTTTGTATCTGTAATTGTTCCAGCAACTTTGGTAATTCGTGAGAATCAGCACCTGTCCTCCCCATTCCCACATTGAGATCTACATAAACCGATAGATTCAGATTTTCGTCTTGGCCTATATCCCCCAATGACTTAATACTGTCCACATGGTCTACCAAACAAGAGAATTGTATCAACGGATACGCTTTCAAAAGCTGCACCCAACGTTGCAGCTTTGGTCCAACTGGCTGATAAGCCAAGAGCACTTCTTTTGCGTTCGCCATTGCCAACATTTCGGCTTCGGCAATGGTCGAACATTTGAATTGCGTAATCCCTTCAGCGATCATTAACTGACAGACCTCTATCATTTTGTTGGTCTTAACATGGGGACGCAACCTATCCGTATTATTTCCGACCAAGGCTTTCAATAAGCGAATATTGTATTTTATGCGCTCGGGATAGACCAATAGTGCCGGTGAATCTATCTGATCTACGTTCTCTACCTCGTACCAGTTTTCCATCGCTAATCTTCGTGCAATTCAAAAAGCGCTTCGATCTCAACAGGAATATTATCTGGCAGAGAACCAAACCCAACTGCACTACGTGTACCTATACCGTTTTCTTCCCCCCACACAGCTGCAAAAAGTTCGCTACAACCATTGATAATATAAGGGTGTCGTTCAAAATCTCCTGTACAATTCACCATTCCCAACACCTTGATAACACGTTTAATCTTAT
This sequence comes from Sphingobacterium wenxiniae, assembly GCF_900116225.1. Lineage (GTDB taxonomy): Bacteria > Bacteroidota > Bacteroidia > Sphingobacteriales > Sphingobacteriaceae > Sphingobacterium > Sphingobacterium wenxiniae. The sequence goes on along the minus strand of NZ_FOZZ01000015.1, from coordinate 37,100 downwards.
TCAACGAACCAAGATTCGTTTTGATAGTAGATAACATGGTTAACCCCACTTGCCTTGCTGCAAGTTTACCTGCTTCAGCATCCATATCTTTACCAATACGTCCAATAATAAGTTCTGCATCATCTTGCACAGGCCCGTGTCCTGATAGATAAAGGTATTTCCCGTCAATCACATAAGGCTTGTATACGCCTTTTGGCGCAGGTGCCGGTGGTAAACTCAATCCTAATTCTTCAAATTTTTCATCTGCATTATACATCATCTATCTATTTTTTTTTGTTTTATAAATTTACTATTTGTCATCACTCCCTTTACAGCCATCACTTTATCGCATTAAATCACAAAGGATAACCCAAGTACACCAATCAAACCAACAATCGCAACTAAAGCTTCCATTACCGACCAAGAGCGTAAGGTGTCCTTCACGGTAAGCCCGAGGTATTCCTTGAACATCCAAAACCCGGCATCGTTGACATGAGAAAACATCAGACTTCCTGCCCCAATAGCCAATACCATGAGGTTAGGATCAACTCCGGACGATTTCAGCAAAGGCAATAACACGCCTGCCGCCGTCAAGGCGGCAACCGTTGCAGAACCTACACACCCACGTATTACCGCGGTAATCAACCAAGCTAAAATAAATGGATGAACCGGCAATGTCTGCAAGCTTTCTGCCAATTGCAAGCTTACGCCACTTTCCTCCATAACCTGTTTAAACACACCAGAACCGGCAATGATCAACAAGATCATGGCAATATCTTTTACGGCTTCCCCATAAATGGACATAATTGATTTCATGGATCGCCTCTGTCGTAGGCCCAATGAATAGGTCGCATAGGCTATGGCCAAGAGCATCACAATAGCAGGAGAGCCCAAAAAGCTGATCAACTCATGTGCAAAAGTATTAGATGGTGGAACAATATAAGGCAAAACTGTAAATAATATCAATAAAGCCACCGGTAATAAAGCGGTAATAAAACTATTCCATGTTGTTGGCGCATGATGTAGGCTATCCTGTACTGTACTTTCTGTTGGCTGAAACACTTCAGATTGACTCGTTTTAATATGACCTAATGTTTTTCCAAACAATGGTCCTCCAACAATAATTGCCGGAACCGCAATGACAAGACCATATATCAATGTCAACCCCATATCAGCCTCAAACAAAATCGCTAAAGCAACAGGCGAAGGATGAGGAGGAATAAAACCATGTGTCACGGATAATGCAGCTAACATAGGCAAACCAATATAGACCGCAGAGAGTTTATATTTATATACGATAGAAAATATCAAAGGTACGAGCAAAACAAACCCAACCCCATAAAATAAAGGAATCCCCACCACAAAACCGGTAAACGCCATCCCCCATTGCAAATTCTTGATACCAAACAGACGAACCATTACGCCTGCAATCTTCTCGGCAGCACCTGTTTCAGCAATGAGTTTACCAAGCATCGCCCCCAATACGATGATTAAAGTCAAGCTTCCCATAATTCCGGCAATGCCTTTCTCTACCGTAGTAGGGATAGCAGTCAAAGGAATTCCCAAAGCAACCCCTGCTAATATGGAAACAATAAGAAAGGAAAGGAAGGCATTGATTTTAAAATAGGTGATAAAAACTATCAACAAAAGTAGGCTTAGTAAAACTATTGCAAATACCATTTAGTTTATATGTGTCAGTTATGAAGGTTTATGAAGTTCCTTTTTCCGGAAGCCTCGGTTATTGTTATTGGCTAATATAAGGAATATTGAGAAACAAAGAACAACACATTCTCGAAATAATTCATTAAATTGTCTGGATTATAAACTTAACGCATCGCGTTTAACAGTTAATTTAAGGATTTATGTGGGCATTTGCGATAAAACAAAAAATGACAGCGGCGATACTTTTGTTCACCGTGATTAGCTTGGTGATGCTGACCAATATGCGTGAACAACGAATTGCTACACAGATAAGTACAACGGTCACCTCCATATACGAAGATCGATTGGTAGTGGCACAATATATTCTCCAACTGTCAAAAAAAATAGAAGGTGTTATCACGGTATTGGAAAGGGAAGATAATGAGATTACTACACGTGTACATGACTACTTAGTCCAGATTGCCACCCTCAATGACTTATACGAAAAAACATTTCTTACGGAAATAGAAAAAAACAATTTTGAGGCTTTCAAACAGTTGTGTCAAGATATATCCAAAAACAACAAAACGGGCAACCATGACGCAACATTATTGGCTGCACGTGAAGCAGGCGACACCTTACAGATTCTATCCTTAATACAGGTAGAAGAAGGCAAAAACCAATTAGATGAGGTCCTCAACATGACCTCCTTCTCGAACATACTCTCCTATTTGGAGTTAGCAATTCTCATTGTCATCGCCGTTATCATACAAGTGCTTGTATTTGCTTCAAAAACAATGATGGGAGCAAAAAAACCAACACATGAAAATTTGAACTAATTGAAACCTGAAGGCGTAAGTGTGCCTTCAGGTTAACAATGAATTTTATTAGGATTTCGGTTCAATAGCTTTCCAAGTGAACGCAGCAACAACTGCACCGACAATAGGTGCAACAATGAATAGCCATAGCTGTGACAGAGCCTGCCCCCCAGCAAGGATAGCTGGACCAAATGAACGAGCCGGATTTACGGAAGTACCTGTAACAGGAATAGCGACAAGATGGATCAGCAATAAGGCAAAGCCAATTGCTAGGCCCGCCATAGTAGAATTACCCACAGTTGAAGTTGTTGCTAAAATCACGAAAAGGAACACAAACGTCAAGACTGCCTCGATAAGAAATGCTGCCGTCACACCGTATTCATTTTGGTAACCGGTTCCCCATCCGTTGGAACCATAAGCCCATTCACCCCCGGTAAAGCCTGCCAATTGTCCCTGAAGAATCTGCTGTAATACAAATGCTCCCAATAGCGCACCGATAAATTGTGCTGCGATATAAACCCCAGCATCTTTTACGGATATTCTTCCTGCTGTCAACACACCTATGGTAACGGCCGGGTTAATATGACACCCTGTAATACCGCCAATGGCATAAGCAAAAACAACTACGGAAAGTCCAAATGCCGTAGAAATACCCAACAGCCCAAGTCCTGAAAGCCCTCCAGCTGTGTCAACTCCTGCAATAGCCGCCGCTCCGCAACCAAACAGAACCAAGCCGAACGTACCTATCAGTTCAGCCACAAATTTTGATGATGTTTTAATTTTCATAAATTACATAAAATTAATATTAAGGAAATTTACAACTACTTTATAAAAGAATAAAATCGAATAAAATATTTGTAGATATTCATTTACAACACATTACGGTAGAAAATATTTTTTTTAAAGGATAAAACATTTTACAAAAAAATGTATCTTATTTTTATGTTTAAAATAAACGAAGGATTGAAGACTTCCAAAGTTTGCGAAACTTAGGAAGTCTAAACTCTACTCACACCCCATATATCCAATCAAAAGTATTGTGAAAACCGTTCAAAAAAATTAACTTAGAAAACGCTTAACAACACAAACCTGATAAGACTTATGTTTGATTTTGATCAACCTCATCTGCGTACCAATATCCTGACTGGAGAAAAAGTTCTGGTTTCACCACATCGGAGTGCCCGTCCTTGGCAAGGACAGGTAGAAGCTGGACAAACGGAAACCCGGCCTACTTACGACTCACAATGCTATCTCTGTCCTACCAATACGCGAGCCAACGGAACACAAAATCCTGATTACAAAAACGGTTTTGTCTTCACAAACGATTTTTCAGCGTTATTGCCTAACCCAAATGCAGAAGGTACATTTGATAATGATCTACTTCAAGCCGAGACCGAGCGTGGGATTTGTAAAGTTATTGCCTTCTCACCCCGACATGATCTTACGCTGCCCGAAATGGAAGAGACTGATATTGCGGCTATAGTTGACCTTTGGCAAGAGGAGTTTATGATGTTAAAACAAACACCATGGATTCATTATATACAGATATTTGAGAATAAAGGATCCATTATGGGCTGTAGTAATCCCCACCCTCATGGTCAGATCTGGGCACAACAATCCATTCCTGTAGAAATTAAGAAAGAAGGCAAACAGCAGCTTGCTCATTATCAGCGAACAGGACGCTCACTCCTGCAAGACTATATCGCTGCAGAGGAAAAAGAGCAAAGCCGCATCATTATTAATAACGAACATTTTCTGGTAGTCGTCCCATTTTGGGCAATCTGGCCATATGAAACATTGGTACTCAGCAAGCGTCATTGTCAGCATATCGGACAGTTCACCGACATAGAAAAGCTCAGCTTAGCCCATACACTTAAAGAGTTAACAACCCGTTATGACAATATCTTTAAAACCTCTTTCCCTTATTCGGCCGGGATGCATCAAAGCCCCGTAAACACGGAGGAAATGCCTGAATGGCATTGGCACATGCACTTTTATCCACCCCTACTGCGTTCGGCATCCGTCAAAAAATTCATGGTGGGATATGAAATGCTGGCCAGTCCACAACGGGATATTACACCTGAATATGCCGCCAAAATATTACAAGAACAATCTACGACACACTATAAAAAATCTTAACCACCCCTATGTTTGACATTGCAAATTTTAAACAACGTTTTCAAGAACATTATGGTGAAAACCCCGTACTATTGGTCAAATCACCGGGTAGGATTAACCTTATCGGCGAACATACCGATTACAACGAAGGATATGTACTCCCCGCCGCCATTGATAAGTATATCTACGTAGCATTGAGCAGTCGCGACGATACAGAAATTCATCTGTATTCCGCTAGCTACCAACAAAGTTTCGCCACCTTAACAACAAAAAACGATCTAAGTGATGCCCCTGAGTGGGCAAAGTATATTTTAGGAGTGGTACAGCAGATACAGGCTAGAGGTCGTCACATTAATGGTTTTAATATATCCGTAGACGGCGACGTACCATTAGGTGCAGGTTTGTCCTCTTCAGCAGCCTTAACCTGTGCCGTAGGCTATGCGCTCGACAATCTATTCTCATTGGGACTATCTCGGCAAGATATCGCCTTAATCGGTCAACAAACAGAACATGAAGCCATTGGTCTGAAATGTGGCATCATGGATCAATTTGCTTCGGTTATGGGGAGAGCACAGCATGCCATACAATTAGATTGCCGAAACCTGAGGTATGACTATATACCTTTGCAATGGGGTGAATATGAACTGCTGCTCCTGAACACCAATGTGAAGCATTCCTTAGCCACATCAGCCTATAACGATCGACGGGCCGCTTGCGAACAGGGAGTAAGTTGGGTGCAGGAAGCTTATCCCGAAGTGCAATCTCTTCGTGATGTGACTTTACAACAGCTAATGGTGTATGTACAACCTAAGTCGGAAGACGTTTTCACCAAATGTCTGTTCGTCATCAAGGAAAACCAACGTCTATTAGACGCTTGCCAAGCATTACTCCGTAAGGATATCGAACGCTTCGGGGAACTATTGTTCGAAGCCCATTGGGCACTGAGTCGGGAATATGAAGTAAGCTGTGCAGAATTGGACTTTCTCGTTTCTGCGGCGCAAGAACATCCCGATGTAATCGGGGCACGCATGATGGGTGGTGGTTTTGGCGGTTGTACCATTAACCTCGTAAAAAAAGGACGTTCTGCCGACTTTATACAACAGGTCGCTCCACAATACGAAACACAATTTGGACATGCCTTCACACCTATCGACATCGCTATTGGCGAAGGTTCATCATTGGTTACAAGTGGTGAAGCATAATTATAAAGTTAAATCAAAAACACAAGCTATACATGAAAAGAAACATCCTCCTTTGCCTCAGCCTGGCAGCAGTGTGGAATTTTGCCTGCCAGTCAGGGCATAATACAACACAGGAACAGAAATCTGATACGGTTACTTTAGATTCTACGGCCTTCACTTCGGACATCAATGGAAAGACAGTCACACTTTATACTTTAAAGAACGAGCAAGGTATGACTGTATACCTAACCAATTTTGGAGCACGTATCGTAGGACTTCATGTTCCGAATAAAGAAGGAATACCGACCGATGTAGTTTTAGGTTTTACGAAAGCCAGTGCGTACCATAATCCCGAAGAGCCTTATTTTGGCACTATCGTCGGACCATTTGGAAACCGTATCGCCAAGGGAACGTTTTCGCTTGGAGAGAACACCTATAAACTACCGCAAAATAACGGTGTCAATACTTTACATGGAGGTTTTGAGGGTGTACACTTTGCCATTTGGGAAGCGACAACAATTACACCACGAGCCATTACCTTTGCCTATACCCTCCCCGATGAAAAGGAAGGTTTCCCTGGCAATATAGCGATGGAAGTTACCTATAGTATCCTTCCCGACAACAAGCTGCAGATTGATTACAAAGCTCATACAGATAAGGAAACCATTATCAACCTGACCAATCACGCTTATTTCAATCTGAATGGTGAAGGTTCAGGTACTATCCTGAACCACGAATTGCAACTTTTTGCCGACCACTATACACCTGTGGACAGCACATTAATCCCTACCGGAGAACTGGCCTCGGTTCAAGGATCACCTTTTGACTTCACCGCGACAAAGACAATCGGTCAAGATATAGAAGCCGAGAATACCCAATTGCAATATGGTAAAGGTTATGATCATAATTTTGTACTGAATGGTACAAGGCTTAATGACCTCAACCATGCAGCGCGCATTAAAGGGGAACAATCGGGCATCATTATGGATATTTTCACCCAAGAACCGGGCATACAATTCTATAGTGGCAATTTCATGGCTGATAAAGTGACGCTTAAAAATGGGAAAACGGATAGTTTCCGTACAGGTTTCTGCTTAGAGCCACAGAATTTCCCAGATGCGCCCAATCAACCCAACTTTCCCTCCAGTCGGTTAAAACCCGGAGAAATATATAAAACAAAATCTGTGTATGCTTTTTCTGTGCAGTAGTATCGGCGGGATAGATATTAAGTGTTTGTCGCGCTTCGACTACGCTCAGCGTGACAAATTTTGTGTATCATCCTGAGCGTAGTCGCTGTGCCTCGCCTCTGGCGATGGAAGGATAAACAAATTACTAACAATAAAAACACGATCATTATAAAACGAATACCATGAAAAAAACACTTGTAACACTGACACTACTCTGTTCTACGTTCATACTATCAGAGGCACAAGAATGGAAGCCAGCAGGAGATAAGATTTTAACCTCCTGGGGCGAACAGCTCGATCCTACCAATCCACATTCCGAATACCCTCGTCCACAACTACAACGCAAAGGTAATTGGCAAAATCTCAATGGGCTATGGCAATATACCATAAACAGCAAAGAGCACAACGACATACCAACACAATGGGATGGAGACATCCTTGTTCCTTTTGCTGTCGAATCTGCCCTTTCCGGTGTAGGCAGAAGCCTGAACAAAGACCAAGTTTTGTGGTATCACCGAGAAATAAAAGTGGACAAGAAAGTGCGTAACGGACGCACCTTGCTTCATTTCGGCGCGGTAGACTGGCAATGCGACGTCTACGTCAATGGTCAACATCTTGGACGCCATGAAGGTGGTTTCGATCCGTTCAGCTTTGATATTACCAATGCTTTAAAGAAAGGCGAAAAGCAAGAGATTACCCTTCGTGTATGGGATCCAACCAGTGATGGCCCACAACCACGAGGCAAGCAAATCAATAATCCCCACGGTATTTGGTATACTCCGGTTTCGGGAATATGGCAAACGGTATGGTTAGAGGGCGTACCCGAAACCTATATCGTCCGAACGAAACAGACTCCTGATGTAGATAACGCTCAGCTTCACCTCAGTACCGAAGTAGCACAGGCACAGCCTAACGACCTAATCATCGTCGAAGCTTATGACCAACAGACAAAAGTAGCAGAAACCTCAGCTGCACCAAATGAAGCATTTATCTTACCTATTCCTAATGCGCAGCTTTGGAGTCCGAACTCCCCAAAATTGTACGATCTTCATGTGAAGGTAGTACGTAAAGGAAAAGTCATTGACCAAGCAGATAGCTACTTCGCCATGCGAAAAATCAGCATGAAAAAGGACGGACAAGGCATACAACGCATGTATCTAAATGATGAATTTGTATTCCATTACGGGCCTTTGGATCAAGGCTGGTGGCCAGATGGCTTACATACGGCTCCTTCGGATGAAGCGCTTATATTTGATTTAATCAAAACCAAGGAAATGGGTTTCAACATGATACGTAAGCATATCAAAGTAGAGCCTGCACGTTGGTACCGTCATTGTGATAGCCTTGGGATACTGGTCTGGCAAGATATGCCAAGTGGCGACCTAGACGGCAATATATGGGATATGCACCCTGGTAAAATCCGTTATGGCAAACATGACAAAGACCGTTCCCCTGAATCTGAAGCGATTTATAAAAAAGAGTGGACAAGTATCATGGATGCATTGCACAACTTTCCAAGCATTGTCATTTGGGTTCCGTTCAACGAAGCCTGGGGACAGTTCAAATCCAAAGAGATCGTAGATTGGACAATCCAAAAAGACCCTTCACGCTTAGTTAATGGTGCCAGCGGAGGTAACTTCCTTGCTCCAGGACATATTTTCGATATCCACAATTATCCCGAGCCGGCGATGCCAAGCCCTGAACTGTTCGGTGCAAACTATGTTTTAGCTTTAGGCGAATTCGGAGGACTGGGTCTGCCTGTTGATGGACATACTTGGCAACAAAAGGACAATTGGGGATACCAATCCTTCAAGAATAAAGAGGAATTGAAAAAACGCTATGAAGAGCTTATCAACGACATGAGTAAATTGATTCCGTTGGGTTTGTCGGCAGGTGTATATACACAGACCACGGATGTGGAAGTAGAAACCAATGGTCTGATGACCTACGACCGTAAAGTCATCAAAATTCCGGAAAGCGAACTAAAACGTATCCACGAAAAACTTTATGATAAGAGTTTAGTGAAATAAGAATAACAATCGTCATTTCGATGAGGACATAGGACGAAGAGAAATCTATAGATAGGTCATCCAACTATTAGATTTCTCCTCCTATCGTCATCCTGCTCCCAACCTAAGATAACGTGAGTTCGGTTTAAGCAAACAAACTAAATAATGTCATCCTCTCAGGGTTTCTATTATGATTTATCTAAATATTCTTCAATAATTTCACCACTTCGTGGTTTTTTAAAGTCCGAAGGACTGTTATTATTATACAATAAGATTGATTAATAAATTTTAATCCCGAAGGGATGAAATTATTCTTATCCCGAATTGACGTTAAGGTAGTATGTTCTTACTATTGTCAGATTGCTTCGTTCCTCCATCGCCAGAGGCGAGGCACGGCGCAAAGGACGGTTCTTCATATAGCCTTATACCGAACAAAAGAATGTCACCAAGAAAGGCACTGTTAAATCAACAATAATACCATGGGAAATAGCAATCAGTACATAATCCCGACCGGAATATTGCGTGATAATCGGTAATGTGGTATCCATACTGGTAGCGCCAGCTACGGAAATAGGCGCAAGACGTCCAAACCACCGCAACAATAACGGTGTCGCCAAAAGGGCAATAATCTCCCTCATAATGTTAGACATCAAAGCAATCGTTCCCAAAGCAGCGCCTTTATATTGTGTAATAAAAATACTGGACAAGGAGTAATATCCAAAACCGGATCCCACCGCCATGCTTTCTGCCATTGTCCACTGTGGAAGCAACATACTAACCAGAGCAACACCACCCAATGTACCAACAATAGTTGCCAACGGCACGAACAATATCCGCCAATTCGTTTTACGCAAGGAACGCAAAAGTTCCTTATCATAACCAATTGTCACCCCAACGAGGAACATTAATGCATAAAGTACATAGGTACTGATCTGTTCAGACAAGAATCCCTCGGGAATAACCTTTCCCAAACCGACAATAATGCCCAGCACAAAAAAGCCTATGATGATAAGACTACCCTTCATGTTTCTTGAAAAATAGGTTATATACGAGCTTAGCACAGAGGGCGCTTCCCACTACTGCTCCCAACGTAAGCAATAAAGCCTGCACCCCTAAGGTGTCCAAACTGGACATAATGCGATCATCCTCACCTGCCTCCTTACCCAGCAGAAAAAGCAAGGCATAAATGACCACCATAATGACTTTCCCAGTGTGTTTTAACTTGGGAGTGGATCGCAATAGGATACCCACTCCCACGCCAAATAACATAATTAAGAATACATTTAACATTTCTCCTAATTCAATTTGTCGTTAGATTTTATTTATAAACACTTTAAACTTCATTATTGCACCTTTCCACCAACATTATCATCAACAACCAACCAAGTATAACCATTACCAGGAATGGTCACCTCCAACTCTACTGAAAAATCACGTTCCAGAGGATAGGTTTGCATGTCTTCTCCCTCCGTTCTAACACACACACTTTCTTTCAAGCCAGTATAATACAACGGCAACCGTATTGTACGGATAATAGTTTCAGGTAGCGGATTATACAACATCGCCAAGCCCTTGTGCTTGCTAAAGGCATCCACGTGCAAAATACCATCCCAATCTCTTCCATCGGCCCGTCGCAGATGGATAATATCCGCATTCAAAATATCACGATATTGCTTATACCAGTCGATGACCCCGATAACCATATTCTTAGTTTTCTCGGTATCATACAGACGAGGTCCCCGGTAACAAGCCTGTATCCCAGCCCCATAATATTGTACCATCAGCTGCTTATAATCCTCCAAATGGTCCTCCAAAGGTTCCAATACTGCATCTGGCCCACCCCCGTGATAAGCCGTAAGAGGTACAAAGCCCCAACCCATAGAAGGAATTTGCTCCCATGTCGCATCGTATATATTTTGACGGTTGAGAATACGTTGGTTGGCTCTGGGTAATGCAAAGTTCACTTCCCGATAACCCAATGCTATCTTATTCGTACCATCTAAGAAATACCAATCAGGTGCGTTGACATACACGCCTCTGGCATTTAACCAGTGATACAACTCTTTCTGCATCTGGAATTGATTCCATTGGCTATCATGAAAATCGTGGTGGCCGGGATGACTGGTCGAAGAACATTGATCGCCGGGATAAGGCCCGTCGTTCTCCCAAATATCGAAACCAGTTTCAGCAAAAAATATCTTGATCTTTTCGCTATACCCCTGCCCCCAAACACTCCCAAAACAAGGCGCATTCCCAAAGAAGGCATCACCCGTTTTACCGGTAAGCGGATTGACAACATCATGCTCTTCACTGATTTTTCGCGAACTGAACAAAGAATACCCACCTATCTTTATACCCTGTTGATGGGCATAGTCTGCTAAATTTTTCCAACGCTGCAGATTAGCTGAGGTCGTATCTTCCATGTCGATATGGCTACCAAAGCTTAAAATAAGTGCTTCGTAACCCGTTGTCTTACATTGATCGATAGCTTTACGCACCTGTTCATCATTTTTACTGACCAAATGCATAAATATTGGATTTGACATCGTCCAAGGTGCTATGGTGCGGTACATCTTACGGATAGCCAGTCCTCGTCTTTCACGGTCATAGCTGTCCATCAACAATTCCCAACTACGAATAGATTGTAAAGATTCATTTGGGGAAAGCATGACGCCTACCCCCTTTTCTGGGTAAATAGCAAGTTTAGCAGGAGTATCATAATTATAGTTGACCTGCGAAGTGTAAGCAGTATCTCTTTTCCAGTGCGTCGTCTGGTCACTTAAATGATAGCGCATAGCATTGTTAAAAGCAAAGTTACTTTCTATATAGATGCCGTGCTGCTTCCACATATCTTCCGGACTTCCGACAACCGCACTTTCCTCTTCCACAAGTGCCAGCTCCTCATGTGCGATTTGATTTACGCGGATTGGTTTATTACCCATATTTGTCAGGGTCAGCCATTTGGACAGTAAGGGAATATCATCGTACAGAGCATAATGCACCTCGACCTGTATGTCTTTTAAATTCTCTTGCGTAGAACGATAGTAAAATGTCACTTCCTTACCTTTCGGCAACGTATAGGCAGGAACCCACCAACGTTGATCATTCCAAGGCAATAGTGGTTTTAGTTCTTTGATTTCGTACCTTACAAAGGTAAAATCCGTTGCATCTGTTTGCAGATTGTCCAACCAAGAAGAGAGAAAATAAGCCCGTTCTTTTTGACCATGGAGCCCCCCGATATTATACCAGGCACTATCCAATTGAATCCGGGCTTCAGGCCCCACTGCACGAATAAGTTGCTGCCCTGTAGACTTATTCACAAAATCATAACACACAACATTGGGATATAAATGAAATGTGCGCCTTAATAATCCATTCTGCAGTGTCAGTTCCTTTTTATTGGTTTCAAGAACTTCAGCCCTATATTTACCCTTAGTCAGTAACCAGTCTTCTCCATTTTTTGTTTTTAATATCGGTTGTGCAGAAACTACCGATAAACCAAAAAATATTGCTATCAAAAAAAGGTCTTTAATAAGTTTCATCGTATGAGGTTTCTCTTTAGAATATACAGTTTGTTAGGTTATGCTATAATGCAATTAAAAATACTGAAAACTTTTGTAATCCTAGCAGCAGAAGCCAAAAACGCCCCAATTAATTGGGGCGTAAACTATATATCCTATTTTTAACACAACTAAAACAGTGGTCAATCCTTTAAAAGAATATCATGTGCTTCCTTATCGTCAAATCGTTGGATTTCCTTTTTCAGTTTGGTTTTCATCTTCTTCACAATCCGTTGGTAAGATGGATCGTTGTATATATTGCGAAGTTCCTGAGGGTCGTTCTTCAGGTCAAACAATTCCCAACCCTCAACTCTTTTATAAAAACGAATCAGTTTGTATTGGTTATCCCGCACTCCAAAATGTGGAGAAACGGCATGCTCACCATTTTCATAGTAATGATAATACACTGTCTCTCTGTGTTCTTTCTTTGGATTTTTCAGCGTTTTCAAAAAAGAAATTCCTTGCATATCCTTTGGTTTGCTGACATCTGCAATTTCCAAGATAGTAGGCCCAATATCTGCATTCACGACTTTACTATCCACCTGTGCACCAGCTGGAATTACCCCAGGCCATCGTGCAACCATAGGTGTACGGAACGACTCCTCATACATGAACCGTTTGTCAAACCAACCATGTTCACCCATATAAAAGCCCTGATCGGAAAGATAGACGACCAAGGTATTATCTTCTAAGTAATGAGACTTAAGGTAATCCAACACTCGCCCGATATTTCTATCCATAGACGTTGCGGTATTCAGATAATCAACCATGTACCTTCTGTATTTCCATTCTGCTAGCGCTTTTCCAGAAAGATTATCTAATTTTAACTTTTCATAAATCGGTCGATAATATGCCCAGTATTGTTTCTTTTGCGCATCGGTCATTCGGCTAAAATTACCATCTTTCATCATGTTCTCCCACGAATCGAACATTTTCAGATCGTATCCCATTCGCATATCCTTGTCGATGGACATTTCTTGAACAGCGGCAGCTTCCCGTCCAGCATAGGCATCGTAATAGGTATCTGGCAATGGAATAGAATCCCTATCGTATAATCCAAAATCTTTAGGATCCGGCATCCAAGTACGATGAGTTGCTTTATGACCTATAATCAAACAAAAAGGGTCTTCTGTCCCGATACTATCCAACCATCCCAAAGCTTTATCCGTAACAATATCCGACACGTAGCCTTCTACTCGGGTTTTACCGGTATTGGAAATAAAATCAGGATTAAAGTAGTGTCCTTGCCCGATAAGCACATCATAATAATTGAACCCTTGAAGCTGATGCCCCAGATGTATCTTACCTATCCATGCGGTTTTGTAACCTACTTGCTGCAGGTCTTTGACAAATAGATTCTGGGAAAAATCAAAGTTTGACGTTTCATTATCTTTAAATCCATTTTTATGACTGTATTTTCCTGTAAGTAATGTCGCTCGACTTGGCCCACAAATAGAATTATTGACAAATGCCCTATGAAAAGTCGCCCCCTCTCCCGCTATACGATCGATATTGGGAGTTCGTCCTGTATTGGAACCATATGCGCCAATCGTCTGATAAGCGTGATCATCGGAAATGATAATCACGATATTGGGCTTTTTCTGCTGGGCATGTATTTGTACAGCAATAAAAAGACAGACTACAAAACACGGTATTTGTATTACTCTCATGTAATTCATCTTTGTTCGTTGAGTTATATTAAAGACGTTAAGTTTGTAATGCATAGAGGAATTACCGACATACCTTAAATTTAGAGAAAAATTATAACCTATGGATATTTACAAATAGAAAAAATGCCCAAAATAATATTTTGGGCATTTTTTCATCAATTAAACAGAAGCGTTAATATCCGGGATTCTGTTCGAGTTCAGTATTTCTATTCATCTCGTCACGATGGAAAGATGTGAAGTACATTTTATCGTTCCACACCCTGTTTTCTATACCAGGATCAATAGTATTAACAGCATAGGTATATGTATAGTTATCTTGATCGTATTTATACACAGATACCGATTTCCCAGGCTTTAATTTTCCTTCTATTTTAATGGTTGTCACTTTTCGGCCTAAGGTTTCCGGAGCAATCATCCATCTCCTTACATCGAAGTATCGGTGCTCTTCATAAGCTAATTCGATACGCCTTTCATTACGATAACGAGCCATTAGTGCATTTCCACTATCATTAACAGCGGGCATACCTGCGCGATAACGCACTTTGTTGAGCCACAATCTCGCCTCTGTTTCCTCTCCCAATTCAATACATGCTTCTACATAATTGAGGACTGCCTCAGTGTACCTGAGTAAAGGCCATGGAATAAATTGTCTCGTATTCTGATCGACTATGGCGGGATCTGCATCCACAAATTTACGATAATAATATCCTGTATAAGAACCATTCCAATCTTCTATGGGGCTATTCCGTGTATCCAATCCAAACTGCACAACTTTTACTCCGGAAGCATTTGTTACTTCATATTGACCCGTTTGAATCTGATTATGCGGATCTCTTCCTTTTACATCATCTGTACGAGGTTTCCATTCGGCACCATCATATAATATGGAAGCATAAAGACGAGGATCTCTATTCTGATATGGGGCAGTTTTATGTGCCTCATTTTCCCAATTGAACCTGCTTCCGTCAATCATCTCGTAATCATCGACCAACAATTGTGTTGGCGTATTTCCTGCCCAGTTGTGATAGCCGTTAGGACCGTTATCCCGCCCAACCCAACTGCCGCGCTCATCTTTCAAATCAGAGAAGAAGCGACCTAAGATAAGATCTCTTTTTCCATCCGCATCCGCGACCTTGCTTCCGCCGGCCATAGCAATAGCAATATAATTATTCTTGCCTTGTTCTGCTTCTTCCGCAGCCTCTAAATTAAGTTTATAGCTGTGTTCTGCACGATCAAGAACAGCTTTGCTGGCATCTTTAGCTTTTTTCCAACGATCTGCACGATTTCCAGAGGTATATCCGATATACTGTGGCGACTGATAAACATTGATAACGGAAGATTTGGATTTCGCAGTAGCATTATCATACAGATCACTTGCCGCATAGGTCAATACCCGCGATTTAAGGGCAAGTGCTGCCACTTCGTTTGCCCTACCATCGGTTCTTGCTACACCATCCAATAGAAATGCTGCCGAATCACAATCTTTAACAATAAAATCTACACACTCTTCAAAAGTATTCCGCTCTTTTGCATATCCTTCATCGCCTAATTTATAGACAATATCTATCAGCGGAACCGCACCATGGAGCCTGACCAGTTGATGATAATAATATGCCCGAAGAAAATAGGCTTCACCCAACAATTGATCCGCCAACGCAGGATTATCGAATTTTGGATCGCGCAAATTTTGAATAGCAATATTTGTGGCACGGATACGACGGTACATTTCGTCATATTTGTACGTATCCATAATATATCCCTGTTCGGCATCGTTAACTCTCGCTTCTGTCACGGTGTTAATTCCCCTTCCCGGGTGTGTAAACAATGCTTCATCCGTCATAGAGGCCATTTGTTGTTCATAGAAACCTCCTACACCGAACCCGTTGTAGACTTCAAAGATAAAGGCTTGTGATAATGCGCCGTCACTCCACACACTTTCTTCCGACACCTCCCCAAGCGGTCTGGTATTAACGAAGTCATCATTGCAAGACATCGTTATAGAACCCAGTAAAACTATATATAAAAATTTCTTAAGCTTGCTCATATTCTATAATGTTTTAAAATGAAACCATTACTCCTGCATTTATCAATCTGGCCTGTGGATAGTACTGCCCCAGTTCATTTGTTGCCTCAGGATCTAACACCTTAATCTTGCTCCATGTTAACAGGTTCAAACCACTCACATAAAGACGCAGGTTACTCATTTTCATTTTTTCCAATAGCGACGAAGAGAAGTTATAGCCCAGCTCGACATTTTTCAAGCGGATATAATTTGTACTTCTCAACCAATAGGTATTGTTATACGAGTAATACTGATCACTACGATCCGTAATTCTTGGATGCACATCGCTTGGGTTCTCAATAGACCATCTGTTTTCGTAAAAATCCAATAGATAGTTACCTATTGCACCGGATTCATCCGTTCCTACTCTCAACTCTCCTCCGGTTGCTCCTTGGAATAGGATGCTTAAATCAAAATTTTTGTAATTCAGCCCTAAGTTAATCCCTCCCTGGAATCGAGGGTCTGTATTTCTGTCTCTGCGGACACGGTCATTCGGTGTTATTTTACCATCGTTGTCATAGTCCACATATTTCATATCACCCGGACGTAAATTACCGGTAATCAAGCTATAATCGGTAGTGTTCGCATCGATTGCTGCTTGATCTTTGAAAACACCATCATAGATATAATATAAGCCGGCGTTGATGACTCGACCTGTACTCTGCTGCCAAGCCGGGGCTCCGGGCGCTTCATCCCAGAACACGATTTTGTTTTTTGAATAACCGCCATTAACCGAAATTCTATATCCGAGCTCTCCTATCTGATCTTGCCATCCTACATTGAACTCCCATCCCGAATTATCAACCTTGCCTATATTTTCTGCTGGCAATGTCATCCCTGTGCTTTGTGGTATAGAAGCATTTCTTCTCCAAAGAATGCTGTTTCTGCTATTTTTGAATACATCAAATTCTGCGTTAATTTTTCCACCCAAAAACTGCATGTCCAAACCTAAGTTATAGTTATTTGCTACTTCCCAAGTGATAAAGTTATTCGGCACACGGCTTTCATACAGCGATTTCACGACATCGCCACCAATGATATATGTTCCAAAGGCATACGTCGAGAAATACTGATACTCCTGCAAATCACCATCGTAATAAATATTGTCATTACCCATTTGCCCATAAGAAGCGCGCAATTTCATGTAATTAGCGAAAGGCAGATTGTCCTTCCAGAAGCTCTCTTCGGATAATACATATCCTAACATGACTCCAGGAAAGAAACCATAACGCTTGTTTTCCGGGAACATATAAGAGCCATCATAACGCCACAGGAACTCAGCTATATATTTACTGCTAAAGTTGTAGCCTACACGTCCAAAGTAATTCAAACGGGCACGTTCCCACGCTCCTCCGTCGTTATCTTTCTCGGCATCTCCCCCAGCAAATAAATAATCAATATTGTCTGACAGAAAATAACGTCTGAAAGCGCTGAGATAATCATTGCGGATAGTTTCGCGGTTTACCCCGGCTAATAGGCTGATATTATGATTATTTATAGATTTCTCGTAGTTCAAAACAGCACCCATCAAGATGTTCATCTGATCTTCTTCCATGTGCTGCAAATTAGGCTCTGCGGGACCACGCTTACCTCGTTCTAAGCGAGGTGTTAATCCATCGTCTTCATATCCACCTTGCCAGGTATAGAGATACCAAGGAGTAGTCCATCTCTTTTGTTTTTTCACATACTTATCTACAGATGCAGTTAAGGAAAGCTTTAACCCTTCTACCCACGGATTTGTAATATCGACCTGACCATTGGTCTGTAAATAGTAACGTTTATCATGGTCGTATCCTGTTTGATTAGTCGTAATAACCACGGGGTTCTCACCATGCTCAATATCAGGTCCCGGCATACCATTTGGCCAATAAGCCGGCATCGTCGGGTTTCCACGCATTAACATTCTAAAGATAGTAGCAGCTCCTTTTGTAGGGAAATTTCTATCCTCTTGCCGACCTAAGACACCAAACTGCACTTTGACATAATTATTTATATCAGCATCCAGGTTAATCCTGAAATCATACTGTTTATATCCTGTAGCTGAATTTTTGTAATATCCATCCTGATCTTGGTATCCTAAAGACATAAGATAACGCATGTTTTCAGAGCCTCCATCAATTTGCAGATTATGTCGCTGTTGTTGAGACCAGTTTTTTAATGCTGCCCCATACCAATCTGTATTGGGATGTCCCCATGGATCACTCCCATTTCGGAATAATTCTTTATCTTCCGGAGTGAAAGGCGCTTCCAGATGTCCTCCGTTTGGGCGCTGGTATGATCCTACAGAATTAAATCCTTGCAATGCATTCGTCCATTCGCTCACAGGCAATTTAAAAATTTCCAATTCATTACGAAGCTCCGCATACTTGTTGGCATCCGTTAATTCAGGGATTACGGTAGGTTGAGAAAATCCCTGATTATAACTATAGGACAGTTTTGGTTTACCGGATTTTCCTCGTTTCGTTGTAACCAAAATTACACCGTTTGCTGCCCGAGCTCCATAAATGGCTGCAGACGCATCCTTTAATATGGAGATATTGTCAATATCTGCAGGATTTAAACGATCAAAACCGCCTTGACGTGCAGGTATACCATCAATAACGATAAGTGGCCCGCTATCTCCTAATGTATTTGTACCCCGGATTTTAATATTTGAACCATCATAACCTGGTTCGGCACTGGCGTTAGTAGCAACAACCCCAGGCACACGACCAGCGATTGAATTCGACACGTTCAAAGCCGGGGATTTTCTAAGCTCTTCTCCTTTTACCGCAACCACCGAGCCCGTAATAGTCTCGCGTTTTTGGGTACCATAACCTACGACCACAACTTCCTCCAAATGAGCAAGATCTTCTGCTAACACGATTTGCATGTCTCCCCGCTGAAAAGGAATTTCCTCTGTAAGATACCCGATATAGGAGAACTGCAAAACAACATTCTCATTGTCCACAACTAAGGAGAATTGACCTTCACTGTTGGATAGTGTCGCTCTTTGAGTTCCTTTTTGTGTAACTGATACCGAGGCTATAGGCTGACCTTTAGCATCCCGAATAGTACCTGAGGCCACAAGCTCTTGTGCAAAGCTCTTTTTCCGAACAACGGCACGGTTATTTCCAATAAAGTCCATTGTCAGTTCTCTCTCCTCCAATATCGGTGAAAGTACTTCCTGCCATGGCCTTTCAAAGACATCGACATCATTCACACGGAAATCTTTAATCAGGTTGTCGTTGTAAATAAAGGATACATTGGTTTGTTCTTCTATTGACAACAGTAAATTCTTCAACGTAACCTGTTGATAACGAAATGATACTGTTCCTTGTGCTTTGGATTCATTTGCAAATACACTGCAAGAAAAAGCTATTAAAAAGAATACAGTTAACTTAAACATGAGTAACCATTTTAGGTAATAGGGAATGGGCACATGAAATTCAGCATGTGATTTTTTTTTCATACTTTTAGCGTTTAAAATTAATCAATAGAGCATCCTACTTTCCTACGGCTCGATGCTCAAGGGTTAACATTCGGGGTATATCAGATCAGATATACCCTTTTTTAATTTGAATTAGGTCTATGTCATACTTTTTTATTTTAGATAGATAATACCATTTTCCACTTTATAATTAAATTGCACATCAGTTCTTTGCAACAGGTCAAGTACCTGTTCACAGGTCTGTTCTTGAAAAATCCCTGTAAAAGACTCTTCTTTTAAATTATTATTTACGATAACGATAGTACGGTTATACCATCGTTCCAGTTTCCTCACCACAGATTCAAAGGCATCGCCATTAAATACCAGCTTATTTTCAATCCACATCAGTTCCAATGGCTCTTCATTTTGTATTAAAATCTTTTTATAATCGACAATAGCTTCTGGCGGAGGAGGGGGAAGACTTGGTCTCTGCAGCTTCATCCATCCTTTTTCTTTGGGAGGATGCTGTTTCAGCACTTCTACTTTGTCTCCGGGCTTTAGGACATAATCTTTTCTCCCCTTACGACTGTCAACATGTAATTTTACACTGCCCTCGATCAAGGATGTCTCCGTTCCATGATCCTCGGGATAGGCTTTTACGTTAAAGATTGTGCCGAGGACCTCTATTTCGGCACCCATAGTCTTCACTCGCAACGGTAAATCCCTATTTTTAGCAACAGAGAAATAGGCCTCCCCTTCCAAGGTCATGATCCTGTGTTTTTTACCATATCCTTTTCTTACCCGCAGCACACTCCCGCTATTCAGCCAAATTTCTGTTCCGTCACTCATTCTAAAGAACTTACGTTCTCCTTTGTTCGTCATCATACTCTCCCACTCTACCGTAGTCTTTTCATAATATCGTGCACGCAAAGCAACCAGCACGCCCAAAAGACATATAAAGATAGCTGCGATGGCCATATACCTGTATCTTGAACGTCTTATACTCGGATATTTTTTATCATCTTTTAAAGGAATAAACGGATGCAAATCGTTAGGACAGTTTTTTTCATAAATAATCTCAGCTTCTAACCGATTCTTCTCCGAGTCTCCCTGTCTGATTTTCAGAAAATCCAAAAGTATAGCTTTATCAGAGTCGTTCTTAGCCAACAGCATGAGCTCTTCACATTCAGTAGATGTAAGAGTGCCTTGCAAATGTTTTTGCAATAGATTTAGAAAATGTCTTTCCTCTGTTGACATGGAATATAATTGTGTCTATCTATATAGACACAACCAATCCACAAAATCCCCAATAAAATTTTTTATTTTTTCTTTTTTAAGGTATTCCATAGCTTTTGGAGAGCTATCTGTATGTGCCTGTCCACAGTTTTTGTAGAAATTCCCATAATCTCGGCAGCAGCTTTATAGCTCCGGTTTTCGTCCTTCACCAGTTTAAAAGCTTGTTGGGTTTTGGAGGGAAGCTGTTCAATAGCCTCTTCTATCTGTTTTATTCTTTCATCTGAAATCAGTAGCCTTTCCGGAGATAAAACTTCATCCGTACAGGGATAATCAGTAAGTTCTTCATGACCAACATACGAGGCTTGTTTGATGCGTAAATAATTTAGGCTTTTATTTTTCACCGCCCTGCTCAGATAAGACTCGACAGATGCAACATGGACAAGATCGGAACCTAAGTGCCACATTTTCCACATCACCTCCGAAACAATATCTTCCGCGATATGCTTATCTTTCACAAAAAGGATTGCATAATTTTCCAACACCCGAAAATTGGCAATAAAAAATGCCTTAAAGATCTTTTCATCACGGTAAATGGCTATTTTCTTTCTATCTTCTTCAGATAATGGTTTAAAATACATGGTCGGCGATGCTGTTGCGAAATGCAAGATAATAAATAGCGGATAAAAACAAAAATAAATCCGAAAAACAACTATTTTCAGCATATACATGGTATTAATGTCAGAATACCTAGGTTCCTCCATGTCTTGCTACATGACACAAAATCAGGGACAACAACACCTTGTTGGCGTATACAACAGGTTGTATTACTACAATACACAATGTCATGATACATCATTGTATTGTTATCTTACATTCGTTTGATGCCCCAGCTGTTTATGGTGAAGTTTTTCAATTTTCTCGTTCGGAAAATGAACGAAGTAAGCTCGCTATTATTTTCTTGCCATTTGCAAAGTTCTTTACGGAAAAATAAACTTAATATTGTAAAGAGGATGGGGATACACTCCGCAATCATCCTCTAATTGATACATTTAATAAGTTCTTATGAAAACACCACAAAGATTCATAACAAAAGGTACAACAACCTTGGGCGCATCCCTTTTACTTGCATTAGGATTAGGTTTATCAACAACTACAGCGCATACCCCTTACATTGCGATAGAGCAAGTTCCTGTCAGTTCGGATCAAGACACAACAGAACTAAATAAGCTAATCCAATATTACGAGAGGACTGCTGAAAATTTAAAAAGAAATATCGAAGGATTAAGCAAAGCACAACTTCAATTTAGCCCGGGCGAAGGGAAATGGTCAATCAGCCAATGTGTAGATCACATTGTTCTTTCGGAAAAGATGATTTTCGGTATGACCAAACAGGAATTAGATAAGCCCGTTCCTGCAGGAGAGAAAGAGAAAGTCACACAGACCGATGACGAAATCTCACAGATGATAACAAACCGGACACAGAAGTATG
The DNA here is from genome assembly GCF_900116225.1 of Sphingobacterium wenxiniae. GTDB lineage: Bacteria > Bacteroidota > Bacteroidia > Sphingobacteriales > Sphingobacteriaceae > Sphingobacterium > Sphingobacterium wenxiniae. Next base: position 14,741 of record NZ_FOZZ01000015.1, on the reverse strand, counting down.
AAGCACCGCCTATGCTACAGGGGTCTGGAAAGTACAACACATCGGAACAGGCCTGGGATGATTTTATCAATGGGAGAAAAGTTATGATGGACTATATCCAACAGGCTGACGTAGCGGACTTACGCAACCATGTGATGAAGCTTCCTACCGGAGTCGCTGATGGCTATCAGAACCTTCTGTTCATAGCTGCCCATACTGCCCGCCATATTTTGCAGATCGAAGAAGTCAAAGCACATCCGGATTTTCCGAAGAATTAAAAAACGAGAGAGGCCTAAGCCTCTCCCGTTCATTTAAACATACAATCTAACTATAAAATCACGCATCATTGTTTTCTTTCTCTATCGTGTCTTTCTGACGCTCGAAGCGATCTTTTCGCATTTTGAAATCCCCCCTTCTGTGCATACGCTTATCTTTCTTCACATGGGCAAATTTCTCTTTCAACTGTGTCTGCTGCTCTACAGTAAGGATTTCACCCATCTTCTCTTTATTCTCTTTCATTGCCTCCCGCTGCTCTTTACGAAGTTCGCCCATCTTAGCGCGAGAATCCGCTTGTCGTTTAGCCTCATCCAATTGGATAGCATAAACCTGACTGCGTTGCTCATCTGTAAATTTAAGCTCTTTATCCAAACGCTCCGTTTTGATCTTAGCCAACTCTTCCGGAGATTTATTCGCCATACGGCGCCCCATTTTTTCACGTTTACCCTTATTTCTTGTTACTTCAGGATCTTGATTCTCCTGTGCATAAGATGCCATCCCTAATCCCGATAATAAAACGACAAGCGATAATAACTTTTTCATGATTTTTCCTTTCTTTTTATACTTTTTAAAAACAATGGTTGAATAAACTCTACATCTTAATAGAGTCTACCAGTCCGACATCGTTTAATACGAAAGAAGTTAAAATGTGTTAATCTAAGGATATTAAAAAAAGAAAAGAGGAACAATCTTTTGACTGCTCCTCTTTTTAGTACCCAGCGCCGGAGTCGAACCGGCACATCCGAAGATATTGGTGTTTGAGACCAACGCGTCTACCAATTCCGCCAGCTGGGCATGCTGTATTCCTTGTTTGACGATGCAAATATAGAAGTTGTTTTAGGTTTTCCAAAATATATTTTTGCTATTTTTTCAAACTGTTTGATTTATAAACGATTTAATTTCTATCAAGAGATATTTGGATGTAGATGCGTAGATAAAAAAGAAGCTTAAAAAAGCTCCAATATTCTTTTCAAGCTTTTTTAGCAGGAAAAATTGTCTCAGCCCTGATCCATCCGATGAGAAGTTGGTCTCAGCTAAATCATACGGACACTTTCGTATCCTTGTCTTTTTGCCGAGCTTTATTAAAAATCCTTCTATATTGCGGGAAGCGTTGATTTAGCTGGTGGTGGTAGAAAGACTCTTAACCTCTACATCTTTTAATTAGCTATTTTCAGTGCCATACCGTTTATTCAGGTTGTCAGGTTGAGACTAATTAATGACCTTACAATCGCTCTTGGCTAGCCCCTTGAACCGTACACACAAATGCTAATCTGTCGATATTTCCCTTAAAACTTCCAATATTCTTTTGTAATTTGCTTGTAAGTTGTTCTTTCTAACTTGTTTATGAATTAATCTGATTTTTCACACGACTAACTCATCTTACACGGCAGGTTATATTAAAGGTATACTACATAAATGAAAACAATCGAAACGCCCTTAATGACAGAAGAGAAACGAGCTTTGCGGAAGGCCATTATCAGCCGAGCTATTTTGTTTTTTGTAGCGTTCTTACCGGTGATAATTTTTACCGTTTACATACTGTATCTTGCCTTGATGAGTTTTGTGGAAGGAGATCAGGAGGCCTTTAGCTATATCGTTCCAATATTATTCGTGCTGTGGTATGCTGCTGCCTATAAGTTTATCTTTCCTCAATACCGGAATATTTTTAAATACGGACAGACCAAACAAATTATAGAAACCAAAGTATTGGATATAAGTCTTTTCTAAAACGGAAAGATGATGAGTTATTATATCACGACCGATTACAATATCATCAACACAGCAAGAAATGTTATCTTTTTTTCGATTCCTGTTGCTAAAATTGAAAAGGGAATGACATTGTATTTGCATATTATTCCTGGCGTAGAAAATGAGATTCTAAGGATTTCTGCATCAGAAGAAAATCAATAAGTAATCACAAATATCACATAAAAACTTACTTGAACGTAAAACAGGTCATGATACATAAGCAAACTAATTGCTGATAACCTTATTTCAAGAGCGAGAAACCATAAAGAATTAACAATTAATATATTACGATAAGGAATTAAGTAAATATCTCTCTAATTATTTTGCTCAAGCAAGCTCAGCAAAATCCACAAACAAAAAAAGCCCTCTGCATTGCAGAGGGCTTTGATTTAGTTGGTCGGGGTGGCAGAATTTTCCACCCCCCCCCCCTAAATCGTTGATTTTGTTATTGTTAGCAAGTAGACTATCAAGAGAGGTAACCGAATAGGTCACCTTTTATATCCGCCGTTGTAGGCTTTTGTGTTCTCCCGATAGGGTTGCTGATAACGGTTTGCGGCTTTGCGAGGGCGGGGCTTTTCACCACAAACTTTCTTGCGAAGCACGGATGTACAAATTTAGCAAAAACTTTTTTACGGAGACGTTTCCTCCCGCTCTTGCAAAACCGATGTTGGTGGCTGCCGTTTTTGTCGGGCTATTTTAATTTTTTATGTTAATTCTGTCTGGCCATATATTGGGTAGTTCCCCGCTAAATCCAATTTCGGGAAGTTTGTCTATTTGTTGTATTTCGTCTTTGGATAATTCAAAATCAAAAATGTTGATATTTTCTTCAATTCTTTCAAGCGTAGTTGATTTTGGAATAACAATGGCTTCGTGTTGAATGACCCAACGCAAGCAAACTTGTGAAACGGATTTGTTGTGCTTTTTGGCGATTGCTACCAAAACCTCATTTCCAAAAACTTTCCCTCTTGCCAAAGGCGACCACGATTCAACAGCAATACCATTTTGTTTGCAAAATGCTGTCAGTTCGGGCTGCCAATAACCCGGATGAAATTCAATCTGATTAACTGCCGGAATGATGTTTGCGGTTTGAAAAAGGGCTTCTAAATGTTCCTGCCAAAAATTACTTACTCCAATAGATTTTATTTTTCCTTCAGCTTGTAGTTCTTCCATAGCCCGCCAACTGTCTGCATTTGCTTTTTGCCAATCAGTATAATTTTTTGCATTGGCAGGCCAATGAATCAGGTACAAATCAACATAATTGAGTCCAAGTTTTTTGAGCGATATTTCAAATGCTTTTTTTGCCTGTTCATACCCCAGATTTTCCCGCCACAATTTTGTTGTAACAAAAATTTCTTTTCTGTCAATTCCGCTTTCTTTTATTCCTTTCCCTACATCTTCCTCGTTGCCGTATATAGCGGCTGTATCAATCATTCGGTAACCTGCTGCTAAAGCATTTTTCACTGATTGAACGCCTTCTTGCTCGGTGGATTTGTAGGTTCCGAAACCTACAATTGGAATTTTATTCCCGTCATTTAAAACTATTTCTTTCATTGTTTATTTATTGTTTTGAATTAGCCTTTAACGCACCAACCTGTCAATACTACGCCTTTGGAATTGGTGCATTTGATGCAATCAGTTTTTTATGTTTCAGTTCTTCCCAAAAGGCAACCGGAATTTTTTCATTAAAAGATGCTGCATTCTGCGTTGCCTGCTCTACGGTGTGTGCACCGGGTATCACGGCAGAAACTACATCCGGTGCTGCCGAAAACTGTAAAGCTGCCGTACGCAAATCTACTTGATGGCTCTCGGCAACGCTTTTTAGAGCCGTCAGCTTTTCCTTTACACCATCGGGAAACTGCCCGTCATACAAATACCTATTCTTACCTGCTAAAAAGCCGGCACATAAGGGAGCCCCAACCACAATGGAAATATCTCTTTCTGCCACTTTCGGAAAAACTTTATTCAAATCATCCTCGTGCTTTATCAGCGAATACTGGCAGGCAGAAAGGAATATATCGGGGTCGGCTGCCTCCAATGACTGTAAAATAGGTTCAATCGTGTTAACGCCCAGCCCCCAGGCTTTGATGATGCCTTCCTCCCTCATTTTGGTAAGCTCGGGCATCGCACCTTTTGCTGCCTGTTCAAAGTAGGCTGCGTAACTGTCTTTCATATCGCCATTGTCGGGCGACAGGTCGTGAATAAACACGATGTCCAGAGAGGAAAGCCCTAATCGCTGTAAGCTGTCTTCAACGCTTCGTCTGACACCCGCAGCCGAATAATCATACTTGTAGCCAAAATTCAGCTTGCTTTTCCACAAAGACCTTTTCATCGTGAAATTCTCATTAGGTTCGAGAATGCGACCAACCTTGGTAGATAGCGTAAATTCTTCCCGTGGTTTGTCTTTTAAAAACAATCCCATTCTGCGTTCGCTAATGCCAAGTCCGTACCAGGGCGAAGTATCGAAATAACGCACACCGGCATTCCAGGCAGCCTCAACTGCCATAATACATTCTATATCGGGGTTTTGCTGAAAGCCGTTTCCCAATGCCACACCTCCAAAACCGTTTTTGTTTTTTGGGCGAAATCTTTTATGCTTTCCGGAATTTTCAAAAGGAGTTGTTATATTGTTTGTTTTTAAAAATGCCGATGCGTATACAGGAATAGAAGCACTTGCTGCCAGACCGACAGCGGCCATTGTACTTTGCTGTATAAACTTTCTTCTTTCCATATTTGTTCTTTTCTATTTGTTTATATTAATTTTTACCACCCAATAAGGCGGTTTCCTCAACTCTTTTCCACCATTGAATCCCGGCAAACGGTTCCATTGCCCGAGAGTAGCATAGACGAAACCATTACGATAAGCCAGTCCGTCAGGCCAGACAAAATTTTCTTTATCGTGAGCCAGTAATTTGTAGTTGCCGTCGGCCGACCGCTGAACAATGGACTGTTGCTCAAAAGCTCCAAAATAGACATTACCGTCCTCGTCTTCGGCAAGTCCGTCGCAAGCCGGGTGTTCTCCTTCAAAAACCACAGCATTTTCGACCGTTTTTTCTGTCGTATTAAAATCGCTCAAAACGTCTGTAGAAATGCTATACAATTTGCGACCCGAAATGGTTGTCCAGTATAAGGTTTTTTCATCAGGACTTATGGATATTCCGTCTACACCACCAACGGGAAATGTTGGTTCTTTCAAATCAAAAACAAGCGGAATACCTTCTAAAAACGCAACAAATCCCGGCTCAGGAGAAGTGGAAAAATGATTACGCAACACCTCACGTACCTTACCACTTGCCACGTCTATCACTACAATGGAATAATGTGCCCCAAAGCCCGAATTAACAATATATACCGTGCCTTGTTTGCCGTGCGACAAATCTACCCGCAAATCGTTGTAATGGGCTTCGTCCGCCAAAACAGGCTTAGGAATTATGAGCTTGTGCAACACTTTTTTGGTGTGAATATCAATCGCCACCACTTTTGCGGCACCTTCGGGAATTTCCTTCATTCCGGAACGTTTACCATCATCTAAAACCCACAATATATCGTTTTTATCGATGAATAATCCGTGTGGCGAAACGAGCCATTCGGTATATGGTTTTGTGCTTGGATAGATGAAATCTTTTTCGGGAAACGGCACTAAATTTCCGTCTGTCAATTCCGCCAAAGCAAACTCTGTATGATTATCAGCGTAGCGTGGAAACCCCAAAAACAAACGATTGTCCGAACTTACCGCAATGCCCGAAGGGTCGGGATTAGGCGGTGCAATTTTTGCAATTACTTCATAATGCTGCTGTGCCGATACAAGGTTGCCGGCTACAAGTAAAATGCTGATGATAAAAAACGCTCTCATTCTTTTTCAAAATCATAAAAGTTCAACCCTACTTCTTCATTCTTTGTTTTTACAATCCGGCTATCTACGGGATAAACGAAAAATTCGGCTGCCCCGCGAATTTTCGCATCCAACAGATGTCCTGCCAATGCGGTATAATCATCTCTGCCTAAGGTAATGTGCAAATGCAGTACCGGCTTGTTTTCCACTTCCGAAATGTTGCCCGTGAGGTTTGTAATTTCCAATTGTTCCCTGAATGTTTTATCTACATACTTTTTCGTTTCGGGATTGAAAAAGCGTAGCGTAGCCTCGTTTGCAGCTCCCAATCCCACGATTTGCCCCGCTTTTATTTTTTGAGAAACCACAAAGTCGGTCAAAGCGTCCACAATGCCCGACTTGTCGGCAATACTCACAACATAAGTGTTTTCAACCTTGCGTGCTGTCCAGTTTTTTCCCTGTAAATTTTGTGCGTTCAATTTAAGTGTCATCATAAGACTTAGGATAATTATACAATAAGCTGATTTCATCATTGAATTCTTAATGTTTGAATTATTTAAATTATTACACTTTTTTGAGCAGAAGTTTGATGCAAAGTTCATTAAAGTTTGGCTTTTATAAATAGTACATTTAAAGGCATTTTTTGCATTTTTGTCTTATATAGGATTTTTGTATGAAAAAAGTACAGTTCGAACAGCTTGTGATACACGACTATGAAGAGAAAACATTCCATTTACCTGTTCACAGCCATACGTATTATGAATTGGTGTATATCCGTAAGGGAAAAGGAATTCATCTGTTAAACAGCAGTAGATTGCCTTATAAAAGAGGTGATATTTTCATCATTAGTCCGGAAGACAAGCATTATTTTGAAATTGCCGAAAGTACTCATTTTACTTTTATAAAATTTACGGATGATTATTTTTCGGGGCATAAGATATACTATCAGGCTGATGCGTTCATTTCTTTGACACCCGAAAATATTATGCGGAATAAATTGCTGAAAGAGGTAAAGTTGAAAATGGATGAACCCTGTATTTCTATTTTGAAAAACACCATAGAAAATATCGTAGCTTATAATTGTAGAAAGGACATAGCCCAATCTCCTTTGATGTTTTACCAGATATTATCCATTTTCGGATTGATTAAGGAGGCTGCCGCAAAACTGAACATCCGTATTGACAACGGACAACCTGAAAAAGAAGAACTAATCTCTTACATCCATCAGCACATCTATGAACCTTCACTGATTCAAATTAAAAGCATAGCGGTTCATTTTGCCATTTCGCCAACCTATTTCAGCGATTATTTCAAGAAGAAATTTGGGATAAGCTACCGGGATTACATCAATAGTTACCGCACAAAATTGATAGAAAAACGCTTGTCTGTTCCTTCGCTCACGATGAAAGAAATTGCCAATGAATTTGGTTTCAGTGATGTGAGCCACTTAAACAGGTCGTTCAAAAAAAATAATGGTGTAAACCCAAGTGCGTTTAAAAAATCCGTCAGCAAATAAGTAGGAGGGTGGGCTTAGTTTTCCGTTTTTGTCCGTATGTTGATGTTTGTATAAATGTCGGTTTACGGTTGCCACCAACGGATCAGGCGCTTGGCGCACGTGCTGGAGCATTGCTCCAAGCGCGTGTTAGAGGACAGTCCCGAAGGGCTGTACTCCGGCAAGCGCCTGATCCGTTGAGAGGGAAGCCCGGAGGGATTTCCTCTCAACGGTTTGGGTATTGCCGAAGGCGGGGATTTTTAGCACAAAATTCAATCTAAGAACGAATGTTGAACCTTGTACAAATGTTCAACCGAAGCCGTTCAGCCCCGATTTTGGCAATACCTTGTTAGCTGCTCGTACAGTTAATTTCACTACTAAATTCCTTGAAAAACAAGCGGTTTACTATCGATAAATTTATCCGAAGTTTCGCCTGCATAAACCTGTTGCTTGTCCAAAGAGAGTTTTTTTACTTTTCCTGTTTGTTGGCTGAAGTCCATTTTTTTCAAATCTACCCAAACTGTATTGGGACTAAGTGCATCTTCAAAATAGTAAACCAAATTCTTTTGGTCAGCAACTATTCTCCATCTGGTAGTCGATAAATTAGGGAATCCTTCGGTCGAAATTCCATAAGGAACAGAGCAATTTCTGATTACGCTAAATACACTTGCGATGGCAACCCGGATATTGTCGGTTTGTGGGATTGCCTCAATATAATAAGATGCACGAACAAATCTATCGGCAGCCCTATTGGTGCCGGGAAGAAAGATTTTGCCCGGAATTTCTTTCCAATACTCATTTATGGCCAATTGCTCTTCAAAAACAGGGTCATTGGTCATTACCGTATAGGAAGGGTCGTGATGTATTACCAATTTGCCGTTTATGTATTCCAAGACAGCATTGTCTCCTGTTGGGTCGGACAACGATAGGTGAATGGTGGTATATTTATCCGTTCCGGGTATATAGTCAGTAACCACAACAAATTCTTCTTTTTTGAAGTGTTCGACTGCTTCTTTTACGGTAGCAAAATTATCTAAAGCATATTGTGCCCATAAAGAAACAGCAAGCCCTTTGGTGTTACCATCTTTTTCAAATGATGGGTACTTTGAATTGTTCAACCATAACATATTTGCATTAAGCCCTTTTTCATTCATCCCATCAGAAACAGCAATATCCCAAGAGCTGGTAACTATACTTCCGTATTTAGAAGTCCATTTAACAGTGTTTTGCCCTGTTTTTCCATCTCTTTGCATACCTCTCGGAAATTGCCATAAATTTGCTGGTATCTCCATTGAGAAGTCCATACTTCGAGCAGTAATGATAGTACCGTTCAGACCTTTATATACTATTCTGGTACAGGCTTCTGCTTTGGTTGTAATTGTCAACATTCCTATCGATAGGATAGCTGATAAACTGATTTTTACAAATAATGTTTTCATACTTAATTTTATTTTGATTATGTTAATTATTTTCTGGTCTATTGTCGTTGTATGGCAGCTAACGGATCAGGCGCTTGGCGCACGTGCTGGAGCATTGCTCCAAGCGCGTGTTAGAGGACAGTCCCGAAGGGCTGTACTCCGGCAAGCGCCTGATCCGTTGAGAGGGAAGCCCGGAGGGATTTCCTCTCAACGTTTTAGCAGCTTGGCGAAGGAGCGGAAAATCGAAGCCGAAAGCTTCAATTTCGCACGAACGTAGCCAATGCTGTGAGCCGTTTTGGCTAAATTAAGGAAAAAAAAGCCAATGCTCACAGTATTGGCGGCATAAAATGTACAAACGTTGAACTTAGTACTTACTCCGCTCTTTTGCCAAACTGCTTGTTGTGCGTTCGTTTTTACTCCTATTCCTTTTCTACTTGTTCAATAACTTCTGGCTCGAAATAATTTTCACCAAGACAATGTCCGCATTTACGAAAACCCAATTTGTCAAGTAATGTGTCCGTAAATGTCATATCTGGGTTATGGAGAAGTCTGTAATACTCAACTAAAAAGTTTTTTACTGGCTTTTTAAATTTTTCGTCATAAGCTCTTAAAAACTCCTTTAAGTCAGAATCATTTAATCCTGTGTCATTTTTATAGATGTCTCCGTGTACATATGCAAGAAATGTCATTTTTCCAAAGCGTTTTATTATTTCCTGTTTGTCGGGGTTGTCTGTGTAAAATTTTCCTGCCTGTCTAAGTATCTCATCAATTTCATTTTCTAAATCTTGAACACTATAATTCTTAACTTGTTCGTTCCCAGAGTTTGAATAGTCTATTGACTTTGGATTTATTTCTCTAGTAATAAAAAACCTAGCTTGCATTTTTTCTATGAAAGCCTTAATGTTGCTTTCCAATAGATGTTTATGTTCTGCAAAAAAGGCTCTAAATCTCTTAATCTCATTCTCGCCCTTTTCTCTTACTTCTTCGGGAATTTCAAAGTTTATAAAATTTGATTGTAATCTTGGACAAGTATTGTCTTTATGATAAGCAGGTTGATTTTCTGGATAAACATATCTCAAACTGTCTTTTACTATAATTGGTTTGTAATATTGAGTTGAAAAGTTATCAGGGTCTTTTAAAAACTCCCTAATTCCTTTTAACATTGCTTGTTCCTTCCTATTAAAAAAATAAATGTCCTTTTTGTAAATAGCAGTTTCAATTTCTGAAAGAGTTATTTCACTCAAAGTTTTCATTATCCTTTTTGAATTTGAAATAGTTATATATGCCATAGAGGTTTGGGGTTCGTTTAAAATGACGCACAACGTTTCGGGGCTTGCCGAAGGCGGGGATTTTTAGCACAAAAGTTCAATAGAATTACTAATGTTGAACCTTGCACAAAATGCTCAATCGAAGCACTTCAGCCCCGCTTTTGGCAAACCCTTGTTACCTGCAGGCTTTGTTTTTTTGTTCTCTAGTTATTTATGGAAAGATAAATATCAATTTCAGCGTTATTCCAGTCAAAACTTCTTTCGTCATAAACTTCAAAGTCAAAGCCAAATTTTCGGTTAAGATTAGATTTCCAAACTCTAGTCCAAGTATCAGAAATGCATCCAGTCATTTGTCCTTTTGCAGTTTCTTTATGATATTTTTGTTCAGGAATTATAAGTTCATCTAGGTTTTCAGGTTTCTCGGTATTCTCATCGACTTTGCATCCGATAAAATATGAAAAAAGTCCATTTTCGTCATTCTCATAATCATAATAAACTGCAATTAATGCGTCTGAGGTTTTATTAGGTATTATTTCAGCTATTTTATTTTCTTCAAAATACTGCCAAAGTTCTCCACAATCTATTCCAGATTGACCATTTTCATTTTTCGTTTTTCTATTTAATTTTAGTCCAAAAAGTTTAAACTTTTCCATTAATTTATTTTATTAAAGTTTGATTTTGTTAAATTGTCACGCCTGATCCGTTGAGAGGGAAGCCCGGAGGGATTTCCTCTCAACGGATCGGCAGCTTTGCGTTCGGGCGGGATTTTCAACCGAAAATTCCGTGCGAGCACAAAGCGTAAATTTACGAAAAAATGTCGAACGGAAACGTTCGACCCGCCTGACGCAAAACTGCTTGTTAGCGGTTCGGGCAGTGTGTCAATTCCAAATTCCATTCATTTCTGTGAGTACGATTGGTTTTCCGTCTGTAACAACAATTGTATGTTCGTGTTGTGCCATAAAACCTCCCTTGTTTCCAACCATTGTCCAACCGTCATTAAGTTCTGTTGAATAGGTCGAAGTTGTTGAAATAAATGTTTCAATAGCTACAACTGAATTTTTCTTAAACCGTCTTTGGTCAAATCGGTTTCTATAATTCATTAATTCGTCTGGTTGTTCGTGCAAACTTCTTCCAATACCGTGTCCACCAAGGTTTTTAATAACCTTAAAACCTCTTTTCTTTGCTTCGGTTTCCATTATGTGTCCAATGTCTGAAATGCGAACACCGCCTTTAATGTTATAGATTGCTTTGTATAAAATCTCTTGTGATGCTTCTATGAGTTTTTGATGTTGATTAATGTCTTGTCCAAGCACAAATGAGCCACCATTGTCTGACCAAAAACCGTTAAGTTCGGCTGAAACATCTATATTCACTAAATCGCCTTCTTGTAATATTCTTTTGTCGGACGGAATACCGTGACAAAATTCATTGTTCACGCTAATACAAGTCCAACCCGGAAAACCATAGGTCAAATAAGGTGCTGATTTTGCTCCAAAGTCCGACAAGATTTTTGCTCCAAAGTTGTCTAATTGTTTTGTCGTCATACCGGGTTTTGCGTAGTTTCGCATTTCCTTTAAAGTTAAAGCAACAGCTTCACTCGCTTTTTTCATTCCGATAAGTTCTTCGTCTCTTGATATTGACATATTCGTCTAATTTTTCTGTTCGTTTGTTTTTTGCACGGTCGCTCGTTGCCTGATCCGTTGAGAGGGAAGCCCGGAGGGATTTCCTCTCAACGGTTCTCGGCTTTGCGTAGTGGGGGAATTAGATGCACTAACTTTCAGCCTATCACAAATGTACAAAAAAAGGACTAACGCCCAATTAAGCACGTCAGCCCCCATTACGCAAAACCGATGTTGGCGGTTCGTTGCTTATTTCTTTCGCTTGTAATGCAGTTGTGTTAATCCCGTTTCAAATGTTTTGACTTCGATAAATTCAAGTGGTTGTTCAGGTCTGCCTTCATTAAAAAGTCTTGTTCCATTGCCTAATAAAACTGGTATTACCGAAATAATAAATTCGTCTATCAAGTCGCATTTTAATAGTTCATTTATTACTTGTGCACCACCGTCACAATAAATCTTTTTCCCCTTTCCAGACTTTAGTCGTTTGACTAAATCGGATATGTTTCCCGTGTAAAAAATCGTTCTACCTACTTGCGGTCTTTCAGTTCTAGTAATTACATAAACATCACGTAGTCCATTATCGTAATGTGACGAGCCAATTTCTTTAAGCACATAATCATAGGTTTTTCTACCAATAATTAATGTGTCAACTGTGTCTGTGAATTCTTTATAGCCATAGTCTTCGCCTTCTTTTTCAACGATTTTTAAGAAGCTTAGGTCGTCATTAGGTTTTGCAATGTAACCATCTAAACTCATTGCTATGAAAAGTGATATTTTTCGCATCTGTATTTAATTTTAAAGTTTCGGCAAAGTTACTTTTCGACAACGAGTTGCACTTTGTAAAAATGCGACAAATTAAAACGATGATGGTGGAAGGCCTGTAATTCGTTTGATTTCGTTGGCAAGATGTGAATGGTCATAATAGCCACATTCAAAAGCAATATCTAATAGGCTTCGGTTTTGATTTGATTTTTTGATTAAATTCAATGCATTCCGAAAACGAATAATGTTTGAATATTCTTTTGGTGACAGTCCAATGAACCTTTTGAAATTTCGCTCCAACTGTCTTACTGTTGTAAAATGTCTTCTTGAAAGTTCCTAACTTGTCCGTTTGTTGAATGTATATCATTAATAACGGTTTGTAATTGATTGGTTTTGGTCATTATCCTTTCGGAATAAAATTGGTCAAAATAATTAAATGAATTTTCAATTGTTTTATCAACATTAAATGAATTAGCTTTTTCAAATTCAATGGTGTCGTTGGTCAGCTCGTTTTGTGAAGTATATCTGTAAAAATTCGCAAAAGTTGCAGGTTTTAGACACACACCTATTAGATGCGTATTGTTATCAATAAAGCTATCTTTAAATGAAGTCATTGCCCCCACAACATACGTTTTTCCAAATTCCATTTTAGTCGAGCCGTTGTCAGTCAAACAAACATCTCCTAAATTCATTACAATACCGGCACAGCCATCTGGAAAAACCCGTTCCCATTGTCTTTCAACTTCGTTTCCTTTCAGTTCCCAGTAGAAATGAATATAAGGTTGTAATTCTTTGTGAGGTTCTATTTTTTTGTACATCATTGGTTTCTTAGATGTCGTTCGTTGCAATGACCGCCAACGGATCAGGCGCTTGGCGCACGTGCTGGAGCATTGCTCCAAGCGCGTGTTAGAGGACAGTCCCGAAGGGCTGTACTCCGGCAAGCGCCTGATCCGTTGAGAGGGAAGCCCGGAGGGATTTCCTCTCAACGTCCAGGCGACTTTGCGAAGTGGCCCAGCTCGTATCGAAGATACGTAAGCAGGGGCATTTAGCAAAGTCGCTTGTTGTAAGCTGTCCGCGCAGCGACGGCTTACAGCAAGCGACGTAAGTCGCCCGGACGTTGCTAAGCAAGGAGCGTAGCGGATTGCTTAGCAACGTTTTGGGTATTGCCGAAGGCGGGGAATTTATGGCTGAAAGCTTAAATTCTGCACGAAGGCGAGCCAAAACGAATTTTTATGAGTTAAATTTAAGAATAAAAAACGAATAAAATTCGTTTTTGGCGGTTAACGAAGCACAAACTTTGAAGTTAGAACTTTAGCCCCGCTTTTGGCAATACCTTGTTATCTGTAGTGCTTTATGTAAAGATTGCAATAGGAATTATTTGTATTACTGGAGGATTAATTTCTGTTACTATCTCTTGGTTTTTAATTCCAGATTCTTCCATATTATTAAATGCTGAAAACATTTGATCTAATAATGCACTATTTAATTTGCTTAAACTCGTTTTCCTTAATAGATTAACTGTTTCATCGCTATCTTTTTGCAATACTCTAGTTACTTTTCCAATTACTGAAAATTCTCCATCAGCTATGTCAGATAATGTTATATCTCCCAAATAAGATTTATCAAGTGTCAATACAACTTTGAAATTTTCATTTTCGCTTTTGTAACTTCCTATTAAATCAATACTTCCTTCGTCCTTTAGTTGATTATTCAATGATTCCATTTGATTTAGGACTTTAGTGTTAGAGTTTGATTTCTGTCCTCCTTTTTTAAGGGCAGGAGTTGAATCATCAAACATTACAGCTAATTTCATTAATGATGAGAAACCATCTAAACTGTCAATTAATGGATTTTTTTTAAGAGATAGCTTTACTTCTATAAATTCACCAGTCTTTGAATTTAAATAGTTGTTTTTAATGATATGTTGATTTTGATGTAAATATTCTCTCAATTTTGAGAATAATGAATTTGGAGTGTGTATTTTTTCTTTTGATTTTTCTTCTTGTTGATTTGTTTTATTTTGTTTTGTTTTGTATAATTTCCTCCAAGTCCAAATTTTAAAAATGCAAATACATTATTAACACCTATTTCACCACTGACACCTTTACTTGTGGAAATATCTGAGGTTTGTCCCGTTTTTACAGATTCAATTTGACTAAAACCATCTTCTATAATTGCAAGAAGGTCAAAAACATACTTTTGATTCAGATAAATTGGAAGAGTAAATTTGTCCATAGTTTGTTGATAGCATTACAGATAACGGATCAGGCGCTTGGCGCACGTGCTGGAGCATTGCTCCAAGCGCGTGTTAGAGGACAGTCCCGAAGGGCTGTACTCCGGCAAGCGCCTGAT
>NZ_FOZZ01000018.1 GCF_900116225.1 Sphingobacterium wenxiniae | reverse complement strand
CTTCGGCTGCGCTTCGGCTATCCTTCGACTGTTCTTCGACTCGCAGTCGAAGAACAGCCGAACAGTTCCCGAACAACTCCCGAAGATGTCCCGAACATGTCCCGAAGATGTCCCGAACAGCTCTCGAAGAAATGCCGAACAAATCTCGAACATCAGTCGAAGAAATATCGAAGAATACCAAAAGGAACTGACATCCACTATTTTCGGCACGCTATTTGATTGTATTACTGCGTAAAAAGAAAGGAATTATATGATAAAAAAAGAGAAAATGAAAACAATTACATTAGAAAAGAACCCTTACATGTACTACATGACCAATTGGGGCTTTGTAGAACAAAATGCAGACAAAATGGACAACCAGTCCAAAAAATCAAGAAGAAGCTAACACCTTCTTTAAATAAATGAACGAAACAAAAAAGAGATGCTTTACTAGAAATAAAGCATTTATTTTTTGTCCGTTTTCCTCACCCCTTCTTCCAAAACTTTTTCATCCTCTACAACCTCATCTTCAAACAGAATACGTACCGAAGGGGTATACATGTCTTCATTCTGCCCAGTCCTATTCGCCCAGAAAAATGCGCCAAGGAATATCAACGCGATAAAAACACTACAACCTATTAAGAAAAATATGATACTCATTTTTTGCGTATTACGTATAAAGTATTGCTTTCAAAAATACAGGTAAATATACGAACAATTATCCTATTAATTTCCGACGCCTTGCAAACCACCGGGTCGTCAGACTGGTGAAAGAGATAATCGTCACCGTACTAAGCGGCATCAGAATAGCTGCAAACAATGGCGACATCGTGCCTTGTACCGCAAAGGTCAATCCGACAACATTATAGGTTAACGAAATTGCAAAACTCATGTGTATCACTTTCACAGCATCTTTGGCAAATGCGAAAAAGGAAGGCAACTTCGCAAAGGAGTCTCCATCCAAAATGGCATCACACCCCGGCGAAAAGTTGTTAATATCATCAGACACGGCAATCCCTAAGTCAGCTTTTCGCAATGCCCCGGCATCGTTCAGACCGTCGCCAAGCATACAAACTTGCTTTCCTTGATCTTGCCATGCGTCAATCTGTTGTAATTTATCCGAAGGGCTCTGGTTAAAGAGCAGCTGAGCACTCGCTGGAAAAATAAGCTTCAACGCATCCGATCTGCGTGCATTATCGCCTGAAATAAGGTGTAATTCATAATCATTCGCTTTCAACCGATCTACTACCAGTGAAAGATCTTTACGCCAAGCTTGTTCCAAGGTGAAGTAACCTTTCACTTCACCATCGACCATGACGTAGACCATCGAACCTTCTTCATTCACAGATTTTACCCCCAAAAAGGACGCAGACCCAACTTTTATCTCCACTCGCCCGGAAATGGCCTCCATACCTTTCCCTGTAATCTCACTAAAAGCGTCAAGTGGCACAACGGTGCAAGGCCCTAACCATTTTACAATTTCCCTACTCAGTGGATGATTAGAGTTTCGACATACGGAAGAGAGCAAAGACCATTCTGTTTCTGTCAGCTCTCCTTCAAAAAACATAGTCGAAGATTTCGGGGACGAGATCGTACCCGTCTTATCAAATACCACACAATCTATAGCAGAAAGCTGTTCAATCGCTCCTGTATTTTTAATATAGAACTTGTTTCGGTCAAAGATACTAAGCGCAGCTGATAGTGTAAATGGTGAACTCAAAGCCAAGGCACAAGGACAAGCGATAATCAATACCGCGGTAAATGCTCCCCAAGCTTTGTTAGCATCTCCTCCAACCAACCAAAAAACACAAGCAACCCCAGCAATGGCAATCAACCCCAATGTGAAATATTTACTTATAAAATCGATAAATGTATCGAATTTTTTCTCCTGAGTCTTAAAGCTCTCGTTATTCCATAACTTGGTCAAATAGCTTTGTGAAACCGGCTTCACGACTTCCAATTCTATCGCTCCTCCAATCTGTCGGCCTCCGGCATAGATAATTTCGCCAAGTGTCTTTTCGATAGCCACCGACTCACCAGTCACAAAGCTAAAGTCTACCGATGCATCACCTTTAAGCAAAATAGCGTCAGCGGGTATGATTTCATTGTTGCGCACCAAAATGCGTTGACCGACCTGCAGATCGGCAATCTGTATCGGTCTTTCACCGCCCTCTTCCAAAACTGTAACCGCCACAGGAAAATAAGACCTATAATCACGTTCAAAAGAAATATGGTAATATGTACGCTGCTGTACCCATTTTCCAATCAAGATAAAGAATACCAGACTACAGAGTGTATCCATAAAACCTGCTCCGCTATTCGTCAGAATCTCCAGAGCAGAACGGAAGAACAACACGAAAATCCCCAAAGCAAGCGGCACATCCAGATTTAACCGTTTCTGTTTTAAGCTACGCCAAGCAGATTTAAAATAATCAGAAGCACTATACAAAAGCACAGGAATACCAAACGCAAGGTTCATATAGCCAAAAAATTGTGCATATTGACGCTCAAATTCTGCCATACCAAAATATTCCGGGAAACTAATCATCATGGAGTTTCCGAAACAAAACCCTGCAACAGTAATTTTTCCGATAAGGTCTTTCTGGTTGATTTTTTTTCCTTCTTTCACCACATCCTGCATGGTAATTTTTGGTTCGTAGCCGATATTGACCAAAAGTGTGACCAACTCACGCAAAGAAAGTTCATTGTGCTTAAAGGTGATGCTGACCTGCCTCTTCATAAAATCCACGGTAGAGACAGCAACAGCCGGATTCAATTTATAAAGATGTTCAAGCAGCCATATACAGGAGCTGCAATGAATGACTGGTATATAAAAGGTAATGATAGATACCTTATCATCCTTATAGTCGACTAGTTTGGCGGCTATATTCGACTCGTCAAGATAGGACAGATCTGCCGTATTTTCTTTTTGAGATTTACCGGGGTGCTGATTATACTTGTAATAGCTCTGCAGGTTGTTTTCATTCAGCACCTGATACACCGTTTGACATCCCAAACAACAAAACGTGCGATTATCTAACAAATAAGGCGTGTCTTCTACCTTATCCCCACAATGGTAGCAGACTTTACCCTTAACCAAATCACGAACTTCCGACATTTTGTTTTTTTTACTGTTTATTAGTTGATGAACTGGGTAATTGATGAACTGGTTAAACACCTAAACGAATAAACGATTCAACAATTCAACGACTCAACAATTCAACGATTAAACATACACTTTATATCGCCTGACTGAACAACTGCTCCTGTTCTTTGGATAGCTGTAGACGCTGATCAAAAGCCATACATATATTCCGCAGAAAAGATTTCCCTATAGTGGTTACCAAAATGTTTTCATCTTTGATTTCCACCAATCCGTCACTTTCCAGTGCCTGCAATCGCTCTAAAATTACATTATTCCACTGAAAATCACGAAGCAAGGTTACTTTTCCTTTACACATCATATCCAAGATATAACGCCGGAGGACAACATCTTCTGCCGTCAGCAGATGACCTTTCACAACTGGAAGCTCTCCTGCATCAATTAATTCATAGTATTTTTCTACAGTTTTTACATTTTGGGCAAATGCAGTCCAGGCGTCACTGATAGACGACACCCCCAAACCAATCAGCAGCGGCGTATAACGGTCGGCATACCCCATAAAATTCCGGTGCAATCGTCCTTCCTTCGATGCTACAAAAAGCTCATCGTCTTCCTTGGCAAAATGATCCATGCCCACATCCTTATATCCTTCCGCTTCTATCATCTGCTTGCCTAATACATATAGCGCAAGTTTTTCTTCGCCTACAGGTAAGTCGTGTTCGGTAAAACGTCGCTGCCCAGGTTTGATCCAAGGCACATGCGCATAACTGTAGAACGAAATCCGATCCGGCGACATGGCTAAAGATTTTTCAATCGTATCCCGTACTGTATGCTGCGTCTGTAAAGGCAGCCCATAAATCAAATCAAAATTGATGGATGTATAACCGATCTCACGTGCTTCATTCATCACCCTTTCCACATCTTCTACAGTCTGGTGGCGATTAATCAAATATTGCACATGCTCGTCAAAATCCTGTATCCCTAAACTCAGGCGCTTAAAACCCAAATCATATAAAACCTGTAAATGCTCTTTCTGCGTATTCGCCGGATGTGCTTCAAAAGAAAAAGACGCATCATCGACTATTGTAGCCCCTTCCAATAACCCCATCACCAAACGTTGCAGATTGCTCGGATCAAAGAAAGTAGGCGTTCCACCACCAAAATGTATTTCACGGATACGGATATCATGCTGGCCAAGAATAACGCTATACATTTCCCACTCCTTTAACAAACGCTCAATATAAGGCGTTTCTACAGCATGGTTCTTGGTAATTCGGGTATTACAACCGCAATAAGTGCACAGGCTTTCACAAAAGGGCAGATGCACATAGATGCTTATCCCCTCTTCGGCTGACTGCATAAAGGTTTCGTATATTCGTTTTTTCCACTCTTCCGTTCCAAATGCTTCATTTTCCCAAAAAGGAACAGTGGGATAACTTGTATAACGTGGTGCCGCGACATTGTATTTCGCGACCAATTCTGTTTTAGACATTTTCTCCTCCGACTTTTTCTTGCTCTACTTTGCTACAACCATCTAAACAACAGCATGCCGTACCGACACACTTTCCTGCACTCCATAGGTTGAGGTTACGAACGGTCTGTTCTGCAATGCCTTTGGGCGTACGATCCGGATAGGGTGTATTAGCAATCTGCATAGATAAATATTGCGCTTCATAAAGGTCTATATGGTCAGTAGTGAGTGAGCGGGTAATAATTTTAGATACCCCGTGTTCTTTCAGTGCACGTAGTGTCTTGGAATCCAACGTGTCATCCTCCGAGATAATGACAGCTTCTTTTCCGTCTGCGTAATGAATCGTATTGAGATTTAAAGGATTCGAAATCAAGGTCAAATCATGCACTTTACCATTGGCGACAGCCAACAGTTCCTTCTCAAAATCCTTGATATTATACGCCACAACTTTCATGTAGGAAATTATCTATCTACGTTTATTACCTTAATAGACAAAGATAATTGCCTTCCTCAGAGAGCTGGATGCATTGCATCAAATAATAAAATGATATTGGTCACAGAAAGAGGTTAATTGGTTCGCAAGTTAATGAGGGTGTCCGAAAAGGTTGTTAATCATAAAAAAAACGCGTCATTGCGAGGAAAAATGACGAAGCAATCTGCGTTTTTACCGTCATCAGATTGCTTCGTTCTTCGCAATGACGATGATGGCTGACTTTTCGGACATCTTCATTTTAATCTTTAAGCGCTAAACCGCAAAAACTAAAACCTGATGTTTTTGAGCTTTTCCACGGAGAATATACGGATAGCATTCCCCTCTTTCGTGATTAGTTTTTCATCTTTGAAATCGGCAAGCATGCGGCTAATAGTTTCATTAGCTGTACCGGCGAGTGCAGCTAAATCGTCTCGTGAAATACGGATAACTACATCTTCGGCGTTTTCAGTACCGGTGCTTTTCTCCGCCACATTCACCAAAGCATTTGCCACGCGTTTACGTACCGTGTCGTATGCAAATCCTAACATTTGCTCCTCTTTTTCCCGAACATTTCCAGAGAGTAATTTAATAAATTTGCCAGCTACAATAGGTTTGTTGTAAAGCAATTCGAAGAATTTTTCTTTTGGAATCAAAGCAATTTCGCAATCTTCAAGAGCTGCTGCATTATCATTATATCCTTCATTCAGCAATATAGATTCGTAGCCGAAGAATTGATCGTTAACATGAATGCCCGTAGACAGTTCTCTTCCGTCCTGATAATACAGGAAACTTCTCACTTTACCTTTCAACATGTAATACACAAAAATAGGTGAATCACCAGATTCATAGATCAGCTGCTTTTTCTTGAACACCTTAACACGAGCATCTTTAACCAGATCCTGCAATAGGTAATTCTGTTCTTCTTCACTCAAATGCAAACCACTTTTCGGCACAAAAAGATTCGATAGTTTCTCACGTTTCCGCAATCGGCTTTCGATAGCATTCAAAAGCTCGATATCATCGAAAGGTTTGGTTAGATAATCATCTGCACCCATTTCCATAGCTTTCCGAATATCTGCACGTTCTGATTTCGCCGTCAGGAAAATAAATGGAATATCTGCTGTATGCTCATTTTTGCTAAGCATATACAGTACGCAATAGCCGTCCAGTTCCGGCATCATGATGTCACAAAGGATGATATCAGGGCGGTGTTTCGTGGCAAGTTCTACACCAACACGACCGTCAGGGGCAGTAAGCACCTCATAATCCCCAGTCAGCTCTAATATCTCTGCAGTTCCTTCCCGAATTTCGAAATTGTCTTCAATAATTAATATCCGTTTTACCATTTGCTTTTTACATTAACCTTTATCATCACCATAGCCTCCATCCCTTTATATAACCTCTATCACTTCCATCACCTTCACTATTGCTGAAACGTCATTTTAAACATTGCTCCTTCGTTGATTGCAGAATGATAGTCGAGCGTGCCATCCATCAATTCGATATAGCGCTTCACGATGTTAAGCCCTAACCCTGTTCCTGGGATATTCCCTGTGTTATGCGCACGAAAAAATGGCTCGAACAGGTTACGCTGGTCTTCTTTAGGAATACCGATACCGTTATCTTTCACACAGATAATACATTGGTCATCTTTTATTTCCGTTGTAAACTCGATAAAAGTATCTTCTCCAGAATACTTTATCGCATTGGAAACTAAATTAATAATGCTGCTTTTTGTTAAGTGGCTATCCAACCAGAAAGTACCTATCGCACCTGTATGTTGATAGACAATATGCTGGTTTTTCTTGCAAATAAGCTGCATCTCTTCCGTGATTTCCTCTGACAGCTGCACGAGATTGATATCTTGTTTGTTCACCACGACTCTTCCTGCCTCCAGTTTTTCCAAAGAAAGGAAATCATTCAAAATATTATTGAGCAACTGCACGGAACCTCGAATCCTGTTGGTATGTTTTAGCACATTTTGTAAATCAGGTTTCTCAGCATAGCGTTCAATCAAGGACGCAGACAATTGCACTGAACTAAGTGGCGTGCGGAATTCATGCGAAGCCATGGACACAAATCTCGACTTCATTTGGTTCAGCTCCTTTTCCTTCTCCAACGACAAACTTACATCTGACTTTGCACGCTCCAACTCCGATACTAATTTGATAAGGTCTTTTGTGCGTTCGCTGACCATATCCTCCAGTTCCAAAGCGTGTTGCCTCAATTTGTCTTCCGCAGCTTTTTCTTTCGTCAGATCATGAATAAAACCAGTAAAGATATTCTTGTTTTTATAGAAAACCTCACTCACCGCCAAACGGAACGGGAAAGTACTGCCATCTTTCTTCTTCCCCAGCACTTCTCGTCCTATACCGATAATCTTCTTCTCGCCTGTTGTTTTATAGTTGTGTATATAACCATCATGTCGGCTTTTATCGGGTTCAGGCATTAACATAGAAACATTGTTCCCGATCACTTCATCAGGCTGATAGCCAAACAAAGTGGAAGCTGCCGGATTGATAGATTCCACAATCCCACGATTATCAATCGTGATAATACCATCAATGGCATTATCAATAATAGCTTCCAGAAGCCTCGCCGATTCTAAACTCATGCGTTACTTTACTAGTTTTTTGTATTTGATACGCTTAGGTCCTATATCACCCAGTCTTTTTTTCCTGTTCTCCTCGTATTCCGTATAGTTTCCTTCAAAGAAATAGACCTGTGAATCGCCCTCAAAAGCCAATATATGCGTACAGATACGGTCTAAGAACCAACGGTCGTGCGAAATAACTACTGCACAGCCACCAAAGTTTTCCAAACCTTCTTCCAAAGCTCTCAACGTATTCACGTCGATATCGTTCGTCGGCTCATCCAACAACAATACGTTAGAGGATTTCTTTAAGGTAATCGCCAGATGCACACGGTTTCTTTCTCCTCCGGAAAGCACACCTACTTTTTTCTGCTGGTCGGCACCGTTGAAGTTAAATTTAGATACGTATGCCCTAGAGTTAACAGGTCGGTTACCCAAAAGGATATTATCCTGTCCATCCGTTATGTTTTCCCAAACGGATTTTTCGGGATCTAAATCATCATGATTTTGATCCACATATCCCAAAACCACAGTTTCCCCTACAGTGAATGTACCAGAATCAGGTTGTTCTTGTCCTGTAATTAAGCGGAAAAGCGTAGTCTTTCCTGCTCCATTGGGACCAATAATCCCTACGATACCTGCAGGAGGTAAAGAAAAGCTTAAATTTTCAAAAAGGATTCTATCGCCATAGGCTTTTGAAATATTGTGCGCTTCAATAACAACGTTCCCCAAACGTGGTCCTGGCGGAATGAAAAGTTCCAATTTCTCTTCTCGCTCACGTGTTTCTTCAGACGCCAATTTTTCATAATTATGCAAACGGGCTTTCGACTTGGCATGGCGGGCTTTCGGTGCCATACGAACCCATTCCAGCTCACGCTCCAATGTTTTTTGTCTTTTCGTTTCCTGTCTCTCCTCCTGCGAAAGGCGTTTCGCTTTCTGGTCTAACCACGATGAGTAGTTTCCTTTCCAAGGAATACCTTCTCCCCTGTCCAATTCCAAAATCCAACCGGCCACATTATCTAAGAAATAACGGTCATGGGTCACCGCAATAACAGTACCTTTATATTGTTGCAAGTGTTGTTCTAACCAATCGATAGACTCTGCATCCAAGTGGTTGGTCGGTTCATCCAGTAATAAAACATCCGGTTCTTGGAGCAACAAACGACAAAGTGCCACCCTACGACGCTCTCCACCTGACAAGTTGGCAATTTTCGCTTCAGGCTCCGGACAACGCAGAGCGTCCATTGCGCGTTCTAATTTGGTGTCCAATTCCCAAGCATTGGTTGCATCGATTTTATCCTGCAATTCACCTTGTCTTGTCAATAGTTTGTCCATTTCATCCGGATTTTCATAAACCTCGGGCAGGCCAAACTTCTCATTGATTTCCTCGTATTCTTTTAAGATAGCTGTTGTCTCTGCTACCCCTTCTTCCACGATTTCACGCACGGTTTTTTCTGGATCAAGCTCAGGTTCCTGTGCTAAATAACCTACAGAATAACCCGGAGAGAACACCACTTCGCCCTGATAAGATTTATCCAAACCGGCAATGATTTTCAGCAAAGAGGATTTACCTGACCCATTTAAACCAATGACACCGATTTTTGCACCATAGAAGAAAGAAAGGTATATATTTTTAAGTACTTGTTTTTGAGGCGGGTAAATTTTATTCACACCAGCCATCGAAAAAATTATTTTCTCGTCGGACATAAGCTAATTTACAGAATTACTTTTCCCACAAACTTATATAAATTCGCTTTTATATGCAAAATATAACCTAATCGTTATTGATGCTTGTCCTAAATAAGTGGGTTTTGATAAAAGCTCTTATCTCGTCCTCGTTTAAGCGTAGCTGCAACGAGAATGCCCATACTGTCCTTGGTCTGTCGGGGTGGGATATTGCGTCGAGGACTAAGGACTTTTATATCAGGTAGTCTCAGACTACCCTAATTCTTCATCCTTAGAGCCATCGTCTAAGCCCTCGTCAGAAGCCGAGACACAGCGAGGCACAGCGCTTCGCTAACTCTAAGGATAGGAGGCATTCTTCATGAGGTTCGAGACTTCCGAAGTTTTCGAAACTTCGGAAGTCTAAATCGGAAGCCCAAAGCTTAGGAAGTATCCACACTAATGACATGAAGGGCAGAAACACTTTTACTTCCCTGTGACTGACATTTTGATAGTTTTAGGGCTGTGGCGCAATTGTTGATAATTTATTACACAAGCAAAAGCAGGATTTATAAATTATTTTTTACATTTATGCATCCTAAGCAATATAAAAAGGAAAGGTAAAACACATGGAAGCAAAATTTTCACCACGCGTAAAGGATGTTATCTCCTACAGCCGAGAAGAAGCATTACGCCTTCGACATGACTATATCGGCACGGAACATCTCTTACTCGGGTTGATTCGTGAAGGTGATGGGGTGGCGATAAAGATTTTGAAAAACGTTGGCATAGACACGGGTTCCATTCGTCAATCAGTGGAAGAAGCTGTCAAAGGCTCATCAATGTCTCGCGCGCCAATCGGCAATATGCCACTGACAAAACAAGCTGAAAAGGTATTGAAAATAACATATTTGGAAGCTAAGATTTTTAAAAGCGACATTATTGGCACAGAACATCTATTGTTGGCCATTCTCCGCGATGAGGAGAATATCGCCTCACAGATTCTGCAACAATACAGCATAACCTACGATTTCTTCAAGAGCGAAGTCGAACAGAACAAAACAACGATTACGGACGAAGCTTCAGGCTCATCTACGGGCGATGATGATTTTGCTGAGGACGATCAACAATTTTCAGCACCTAAAAAAGTGTCAGACATCAAGTCCAAAACACCGGTATTGGACAACTTTGGTCGCGATTTGACAAAAGCAGCTGAAGAAGGGAAACTGGATCCTATCGTTGGGCGCGAAAAAGAAATTGAACGCGTTTCGCAGATTTTATCCCGTCGTAAGAAAAACAATCCTATTCTGATTGGAGAGCCCGGGGTTGGTAAATCCGCGATTGCGGAGGGTCTGGCATTACGCATCGTGCAACGTAAGGTTTCACGTGTATTGTTCAACAAGCGTGTCGTTACCTTGGATTTAGCTTCATTAGTAGCAGGCACAAAATACCGTGGACAGTTCGAGGAACGTATGAAGGCTGTAATGAACGAATTAGAGAAATCACCGGATGTTATCCTCTTTATAGATGAGATACACACCATCGTAGGTGCTGGTGGCGCTTCAGGTTCATTAGACGCCTCCAATATGTTCAAACCTGCATTAGCTCGTGGAGAAATCCAATGTATCGGTGCAACAACCTTGGACGAATACCGTCAGTACATTGAAAAAGATGGCGCATTGGATCGTCGCTTCCAAAAAGTGGTGGTAGAACCTGCCTCTCATGATGAAACGATAGAAATCCTCAACCGCATCAAAGACAAATATGAGGAGCACCACAATGTGACCTATACGGAAGATGCTATTGAAGCCTGTGTGTCTCTGACGACACGATACATTACTGATCGTTTCCTTCCGGACAAGGCGATTGACGCATTGGATGAAGCGGGTTCACGTGTGCATTTGAATAACATTCACGTTCCCCAATCGATTATCGAAATCGAAGAAAAAATTGAGGAAGTCAAAGTAGAGAAAAACAAAGTAGTACGTAGTCAGAAATATGAAGAAGCTGCTAAACTACGCGATACGGAGAAAAAATTACTTGAAGAGCTGGAGAAAGAAAAATCAGCTTGGGAAGCGGAAACAAAATCTAAACGCTACACTGTATCTGAGGATAATGTCGCTGAGGTAGTTGCCATGATGACAGGGATTCCTGTACAACGCGTAAGCCAATCTGACAGCCAAAAGCTGTTGAACATGGGCGAGGCAATGAAAGGTCGTATCATTGGACAGGACGATGCCGTACAAAAATTAGTTAAGGCTATCCAACGGACTCGTGCAGGCTTGAAAGATCCTAAAAAGCCAATTGGTTCTTTCGTATTCTTAGGCCCTACAGGTGTTGGTAAAACTGAGTTAGCGAAGGAGTTAGCGCGTTTTATGTTCGACTCTGAGGATGCGTTGATTCAGATCGACATGAGTGAATACATGGAGAAATTTGCGGTCTCACGTCTTGTGGGAGCGCCTCCGGGATACGTTGGTTACGAAGAAGGTGGTCAATTAACCGAGAAAGTCAGACGCAAGCCTTATGCGGTTGTACTTCTGGACGAAATCGAAAAAGCACACCCGGATGTATTCAACTTGTTGTTGCAAGTGCTAGATGAAGGACAGTTAACAGATAGTTTGGGACGAAAAGTAGATTTCCGTAACACCATTATTATCATGACATCCAACATTGGTGCTCGTCAACTTAAAGAGTTTGGTCAAGGTGTCGGATTCACTACTGCCGCAAAAGCAAATCAAGCTGATGCGCATTCACGTGGTGTTATCGAAACAGCCTTGAAGCGTGCCTTTGCACCGGAATTCTTGAACCGTATTGATGATGTAATTGTCTTCAACTCACTGACGAAAGAACATATTTTCAAAATCATTGATATTGAATTGAAAGCCTTGTTCTCGCGTATCGAAGGATTAGGTTATCAAATCGCGTTGACGGACAAAGCAAAAGATTTTATCGCTGAAAAAGGTTATGACAGTAATTTTGGTGCACGACCGTTGAAACGCGCTATCCAGAAATACCTCGAAGATCCGATTGCCGAAGAAATCTTAAAAGGAGAAGTGAAAAACGGCTCTGTTTTGAAAATCGATTACGATGAAGAAAAACAAGAGATTGTGGTTGATGCAGAACATGATGCAACGATCACAAACGAATAAAAATAACACATATATCATTGAAAGGCGTTGTACTTCTTCGTACAGCGCCTTTTTTTGGCTTATTTTTTGTTAAGTTTTTTTAAACTATTAACGTTTTTTAACGTCTTATATAAAAACGAACATTAAAAACTTTAAAAACCATACACATGAAAAAAATTCTATTAGCCTGCTTAATCGGCACTTCATCACTGCTAACGTTGAATAGCTGTACGAAGGAATATAACAATTACGACATGGTACCAAGCATCACGATGGTATACGAAAGAACTGCTAATCAATGGCAAACTCATGCATCCCAAGACAAATACTTGGATTTAAATGTACCTGAACTAAAAAGTTATTTTGTGGATCAAGGGATTGTCAATATAGCCATTAGTTTTGACAACGAAAAAACTTACTTGGCCATTCCTGCCACATTTGACGGCGTAGCTTATTCTTATGATTATACGACAGGTTCGGTTAGGATATATGCACAAGATCCGATTTATGAGGATGGTATTTCCATTACAGTACCGAGCAAAGTTGTTATTAAGATTTCATTAACTGAATCTGATTTCGTTCAATAGTATTATAATATTGTTTAATCGGTTAATCGCTTAACCGATTAAACAATTCATTAATTCGCTTCTTCAATCAACTCTTTGGCATGCTGCAATGCAGATTCACCCGGATTAGCACCGCTGAGCATCTGTGCCACCTCCTGTATTTTCTCTTCTTTACTTAATAGACCAATATTCGTTTTGGTTTTTTCACCTTCATCCTGTTTATAGACTTTAAAATGGGCTTGGCCTTTAGCGGCAATCTGAGGTAAGTGCGTAATCGCCAACACCTGCATATTTCCAGCCAATTGCTGCATGATATCACCTACTTTAAGTGCTACTTCTCCTGAAATACCGGTATCAATCTCATCAAAAATAATCGTTGGTAAAGCCGAGCTCTGTGCTACCAAAGATTTTACAGCCAGCATCACCCGAGACAATTCACCGCCGGATGCCACCTTATGTATAGGTTGCAAAGCTTGTCCTTTATTTGCAGAAAACAGAAACTGCACTTCGTCGCCTCCACTCTGCTTAAAGCCTTCTATAGGCAATTGGGTCAGATTTATCTGCAGTTGTGCATTGGGCATCCCTACTTTTGCTAAGACTTCTTGCACATAGTTTCCAACTTTATCGACCACACCTTTCCGGGACTGGCTTAGTGCCGAGGCTGCATCTTCCAGTACTTTATGACTTGTCTCTACAGCGGACTTCAAAGTTGCTAAATATTCCTCCTGATTCGTTACAGCCAAAATCTTCTGCTCCAACTGTTCGCGGACAGCAATTAGTTCCTCTACGGTATCTACGCGGTGTTTCTTCTGTAGGCTATAAAGTAAGCTTAGGCGATCCTCTACCTCTTGCAATCGGTTTTCATCCATGTAGACTTGTTGCTCACCATGGTTAATTTCTTGCGCAATATCCTTTATCTCAATGAATGTGCTTTCTAATCGCTCCGTCCATTCCTTTCCGGCTGGTAAATATTCCTGAACCGCCAGCAGATGTTGTACCGCACCCTTTAACGATATAATTACTGCTGTTTCCTGTTCCTCTAACAGATAGGCAGCTCCCAAAAGGTTTCGTTTTATTTCTTCTGCGTGCGTTAGCTGTTGTTGTTCATCTTCTAACTGCTGCTGCTCGCCCGCTTGCAAATTAGCTTTGTTCAACTCTTCAAACTGAAATTGATTAAAATCTAACTCTGCATTATTGGAAACAATCAACTCCTGCAACGCAGTCAGTTGTTCTTTGATTTCTTTATATTGACGGAAGGCATTTTTATAATCTGACGACAGATTTTGGTTTTTCGCAACACTATCCAACACCAAAAACTGGAATTTCTCGGTGTTGATTTGCAATGTGGCATGTTGGGAGTGAATATTGATAAGCTGTTCTCCGAGGGCTTTTAATACATTCAAGGTGACGGGAGAATCATTCACGAATGCGCGTGATTTACCGTCTGGTGTTATTTCTCTTCGGATGATTGTTTCTTCCTCATAATCCAGGTCCTGCTCCGCAAAGAAATCCTGCAGACCATAGGCTTCAATAGCAAAATACCCCTCAATAACACACTTTTGCTGCTCATTGAAAAAATGCTTTCCTTCTACCCTATTTCCTAAAATCAATCCCAGTGCACCCATGATAATAGACTTCCCAGCTCCTGTTTCCCCTGTGATGATATTTAATCCACGATCGAATTGTATATCAAGGTTTTCAATAAGTGCGTAGTTCTTTATGTATAGTCTCGAAAGCATGCAATATTTTGTTTTTTTGTTTAAAGTTTGAGATTTAAAGTTTAGGGCTTAGATGTTTAGCGTTTAGACATTCTAAACTATTAAACTCTAACCAATTAAACGATTAACCTAAGAATCTACCGTAATGTTTCGTATTTAGCTGTATTGCTCGGATCGATCTCCACCAAGGTATTGAATACTTTCACACTCTCATTACCTGGTAATTTTGCAAATACACCCACAAATTCACTGGATTTGGCAGAAAACAAAATTGGCGTCCACACGTTTCCTGTACTGTTACGGTCTACTTCTTTCAGTTTATCCAACAAGCCAAGCATAGTAGCACGTGCTTTAATTTCGTCTTGTGCCATTTTATCTAAACCGTTGAGATGATACTGGTAAGCAAATTCCCGATACGGTTGATACCTTCTGTCCAATAAATTATTGATAAGCCAGTATCTGTTTTCTAAGGACTCCATCGAACGCCATCCCTCTTCTGGGCTACTTTGAGCGGCATTAAGAATCGTTCTCGCAGAAGTCAAGTATTTATTCCCGCCATTGAGTTTAAACGTATCGGCATCCATCCCGATAATCACATTGGCATAGAACGCCAATAAAGAAGAAAGGCTATTTAAGTTCGCATTTTCATTGAATTCCAACTGCTCACCTTCCACATACGAAAAGTTGAAACTACGGTCATGATAAGCCAGAATAGGCGTAGAATAGTTTGTTCCATATACCGGACGGTAAGAAAAAACCTGTGCCGATGCTTTGTAATTCCGAGATCCATCCCACTCATGAATGGTAATAACGAACGAACAATCTATGCGTTCCTGTGCATTGATACGCATATCGGTCCATGGTCTATTATTCAAGAAGTCATAGATAACTTTTTGTAAGATATCCAATGCTCTTTTATTCGTATTCTGTACTTGTGGAGATAATATTTCCACTCGCGCATTCAATTCCTGAGCCTGTAGCGTCAAGCCCAAAAACAGAAAAACCAATAACAAACCTATATTCCTCATAACTCGTGATTAAGCTACCAAAGATAATGTAAATTGATTAAATGATTAAATGTTTAATTGGGTAATCGTTTAATTGATGAACTGATGGATTCGGTAATCGCGGAATTGGATAACGCATCATCGATTCCGCCGTTCTACGATTCTACGACTTCCCCGTTTTATGATTTAGCAAAAAAACAATATGTTTGCAGGTGATGATAGATTTCTCGAAGCAACTGAGCAAATATATGCCCGAGCCTGCTGCTCCTATTATATCGGCATGGATCAATGACACACATTGCCAGTTTCGTATATCCAAAAGTCGTCGAACTAAACTGGGAGACTATGCGGCACCCCACCGCGGAGAACCCCATAAAATATCTGTCAACCACGACCTCAATCCATACGCTTTTCTTATTACCACAATACACGAATTTGCACATTTAAAAACGTGGCAGCAATATAAGAATAAGGTTAAGCCTCACGGAACGGAATGGAAAGCAAACTATAAACAATTGATGTCCCCTTTTTTAAAGTTAAACATATTTCCTGCCGATATTCTCACGGCGATCGTTCAATATATGGATAATCCAGCGGCTTCAAGTTGCACGGATCTTAACCTCTATCGTACCCTTCGAAAATATGATGAAAGACCAACTCCCATAGCTACAGTAGAAAGCATTCCCGAGAATAGTATCTTCGCTATCAAAGGTGGTCGAGTGTTCCGAAAAGGAGAAAAGCTACGAAAACGCTATAAATGTTTGGAATTAAGCACACAGAGAGTCTATCTTTTCCACCCTATAGCCGAGGTGTTTCCTGCATAAATATTTTTTAGGAGATTAAAATGGAGATTTTGTTTAAGCTATCTTTCCGTCTCTCTCCTTCATTTTGAGGGTATGCATGTAAGAAACGGCAACATACATTGAGACATTGCGTGTATACATTTGCTCATTGAGCACACACAAAGAGACAATGAGCATATGCAAGGCCAATATTCCACTGTACATATACATCTTGAGCACACGCTGTACGATACCGCACGTATGCCACTTCGTATTGCATACACTCGGTAATTAGTGGAGAGGGCGCTATTGCAGCTTGCGTACACGCAAAGTTATACCGACATCGCTCAATGGCATTTTGCATATACGCAAGATGTAACCGAGCCTGCGCAAAAAGGTTTTGCGCAGGCTCATGCTTACATTGCATACACGCGTTCTTTACATGTATGTCGTCAAAACCACGTTGTTTGATGGATTATGGCCTCCCTTTCCTCCGGCTTTCTTCCAAGAATCTGTCTATATCCCGTGCTCTGTACCAGTCAATTGGAAGGATAATAAAGCAAGTTTGTAACTTGCTACTCCCATCGTTTCTAAGTTGAAAACTTAAGCTATTTATCCTCACAAGATACCGCTGGCCGTGCCCCGCTGCGTCTCGACTCAGACGAGGGCTCAATCTTGTGAGAGAGAAGGTAGATACTTCCTAAGCTTTAGACTTCCGAAGTTTAACTTCGTTGAGGGCTTCGCCGTTCGAAAACTTCGGAAGTCTCTTACATGAAGAATGCGTATTTTTAGTCCTCATGCTGGCTCACGCCTGTGGCGTGTGTCCTCATTTGTACTTGATTAAGGCACGAGCGGCACGCTCGCGCCAGCGGTGTCCCGGCGAGGGACGGAAAGGATGTGCGATGGGAAGAAATCAACAAAGGTGTTACGGGAGAGCAAATATTCATTTTGACACAATAATGGTAATATATTTGGTACTTTTATACCCGTAACCACGATTATATGAAGAAGAGTTTATTTTTAACAGGGCTTTTGGCCGTGGCCTTGGTGGCTTGTCAGCATAACGAGGCAACTGACTTTGACGCTAATGGGTTGGATTCCACGGCCTTGGCTACTATTTCCGTTGATTCGTACAGGACTTATGTAGAACAACTATCCGCTGATGAATTTATGGGCAGAAAGCCGTTTACCAAAGGTGACACCCTTACGGTCAACTATATAGCCGAACAATTCAAAGCCTTAAACCTAAAGCCCGGAAATGGAAACTCTTATTTTCAGGAAGTCCCTTTAGTAGAGATCAGCTCCCAACCGGTCAGCTCCACATTAACATTTACTGGCAAAAACGGAACTGTAATGGCAAAGCATCTGGATGATTTTGTGATCGGTAGTAAAAGGTTACAGGAAGATATTCAAGTCGACGATTCCGAATTGGTATTCGTAGGATTCGGCATTGTTGCCCCGGAATATGATTGGAACGATTATAAAGGGGTAGATGTCAAAGGAAAGACTGTCGTGGCCATGGTCAGCGATCCGGGACACTATGACAAAACCTTGTTCAAGGCAGATACGATGACGTATTACGGTCGCTGGACGTACAAATATGAAGAAGCGGCACGACAAGGGGCTACCGGTGTATTACTTATTCACGAAACTGCAGCAGCAAGCTATGGCTGGAATGTTGTTCGTTCGGGCTGGTCTGGTCCTCAGCTGGATCTTGTTACGGAGGATAACGGTGCTTCTTCCACGGCATTCCAAGGCTGGATAAACCATGAAACAGCGACGAAACTATTCCAATTGGCAGGTACTCCTTCCGATATCATGGAACAAGCCAAAAAAACAGGCTTTAAAGCAACACCATTAAATATAACAACATCACTCGCTTTAAAAAATACATTCAGAAAATCAACTTCCAACAACGTGATTGCTAAACTGGAAGGAAGCAAACGTCCGGATGAGGTTATTATCTACACAGCTCATTGGGATCATCTAGGTATAGGAGAGCCTGTCAATGGTGATTCAATTTATAACGGAGCGATTGATAATGCAACTGGTGTAGCGGCTCTTTTCGAAATTGCAAAGGCATTTCAAGCGGCAAAAGCGAAGCCTGAACGCTCTATTGTATTTTTAGCTGTTACTTCGGAAGAAGAAGGTTTGCTTGGCTCCGATTATTATGCGCGGCACCCGATATTTCCACTCAAGAAAACGGTGGCTAATCTGAACATGGATGCTTTTAGTGCACTGGGACCAACGCGGGATGTTTCCATAGTTGGTATAGGACAAACCGAAATCGAAGATTATGTGGAACGTTCGGCAGCTAAGTTCGGCCGTGTCATCAAGGGAGAAGGCAACCCTTCATCGGGAGGTTTCTATCGTTCGGATCATTTTAACTTTGTTAAAGTCGGTGTACCGGGGTTGTTCATGGGAAGTGGCAACGAGCTTCTGGAAACGGATACAACGGTTATCAACAAACGTCGTGAAGCTTTGAGCGGTCGCTACCATGCTCCAAGTGATGAAGTCGATGAAAACTGGAATTTTGATGGTATTATTGCAGATGTACAGCTGTTCTTTGATATTGGCTACACGATGAGTATGGAAAAAACATTTCCTAATTTTAAGGCAAAATCGGAATTTAAACGTACGAATTGATTGGGTAATATACGTTTAATTGATTAAGTGGTTAATTGTTGAAGTGGTGAGTTGGTTAATTGTAGGTAGAAATTAAGAGGGAATTGACGAAGTGGAGAACTGACTATCTCATTAAATAGTAAATTATGTATTATATTTATTCATTTGAGAAGTTAGAGGTCTATAAGGAGTCTCTGTTTCTTAATGTGACTATTCGCGAAATAGTGAAATCCTGGCCCTTCGAGGAACGTTATGAATTAACGACACAAATAAAACGTTCTATTAGCAGTATTGCAGCCAATATTGCTGAGGGCTCAGGAAGGGCAAGCAATAATGATCGAGCACATTATACAAATATCGCTTATTCAAGTGCCTTAGAAAGTATTAGTCACCTGAACCTTGCCAAATAATTAGGCTATATTCAAGAAAATGTATATGACAGTTTTCGTACAAAAATGGATAGCATTATCAACAAGCTCAACGCACTTTATAAGTATCAGCTTAAGCATGGAAACAATTTGAAAAACAAACTCAAGAATGAATAAGAGTCAATAAAACAATTACTCAATTCATCAGTTACTCGAACAAACAAAATAAAAATAAAAACAAATAAATATGTTAACAGGAATGAAACATTTACACTCTACTTTAGCAGTTATCTTATTAGTAGCTTTAGTTATTTCAATTGTGATCACAGCGGTCAATTACTTCAAGGCAAATCCGTACAACCGCAAAATTGCTTTATTAGGTCTAATCGCTGCCCATCTTCAAATGGTCATCGGGATTATTTATTATTTCTCATTAAAATACCATACGATGTTTTCTTCAGGCGTAATGAAAAATCCAGATATGCGGTTGAAATTAATTGAGCACCCGCTTACGATGCTTATTGGGATTGTACTGATTACCATCGGATATTCGAAAGCAAAAAGAGCAACCGAGAGTTATGCTGCCAACAGGACAGTGTTCATTATGTACACGATCGGTCTGATTTTGGTCTTATCCAGACTTCCTTGGTCAACTTGGTCATTGATAAACTAAAACAACAAAAAAGCCTCAAGAAAAAATCTTGAGGCTTCTTTTTGGAGTAACTAATTATTTATTTAAACTTAAAAAAAAAATGAAAAGCAAATCTGTTTAATCTCGGTTTTTTCCAAAACCTAAAATATCAAATACAACTTTAAAAGCAATTACCGAGGCAACGATTATAAGAATATTTGCTACTGCAGAGAAAAGAGTAGTCATCTGATCCAATGCAGGTAATACATCAGGAACAAAGCGAATAAAAACTCCTACTAAACCAATCACGATAGCCACAGTAAGCGTTACATAATATGATGTACGGTTTGCATTGTTATCCGTCTTTTTAGCCGGTCTTTGAGACACTGTATTTTCCATATCTTCTATAATTCTTTTATTGCCAACAAATGTAATGAAGAAAAGTAAAAATTCAAAAGTAAATACATTAATTTTGTAGAAACGAATTCGATAATATAACCGTGATAAAAGCAATAAACATTTTATTTTTCCTACTTTTCACCCATATCTATGTGGTGGGGCAAACTCAACTTATCCAAAATTTTGTGGTGAAGGAAAACCTTACGCAAAATGGCAAGTTAGCCATCATTGCCGTGGATAGTGCCGATCAACCACTGGAACATATCAATGGAACATTTCAGTTCAGCCTAAATGGATTTAAACAAGAGCTGGCTTTTCATGATGGTATAGCTGTCCTTAAACAACCTGTCGAATCATCTACATTTGCCATGTTCAAACATACAAACCAGGCACAAACAGTAGCCCGATTCTATTATATACACAAATCCGACAATGCGCTTAAACCCATAAAAATACAGGCTTGGCTTTTATTGATCATCCCTGTTCTTATTCTCTTGATAGCCTATGCTTTTAAGCGCTTTATCAGTGTGTTTATTATCCTTGCTATCGTCTTTCTATACTTCCATTTTAGCAAGGGGCTGGATATTTCCCAATTATTGGAGAGTGTTTTCCTGGGAATAAAGGGTGTGTTTTAATAAGAGAGAGGCTATCTTTGGATAACCTCTCTTGTATTACTTCGCTTTTACGGTATACTCTCCTACTTTCTCCCCATCATCCCGTATCATATCCAAGTGCAACTGTTGTTCGTTGGCTGCGATATGGATAACCGTACGGCTACCTTCTTTTGAACCTCCGCCAATAACAACCGGATAATTATGGTCGTTATCAGGTACGTGAACACCGTAACGGTGTGTATGCCCTGAAACCACCAAGTCCACTTTGTTTTCAGCAAAAATAGGCGCAAATAGTTTTTGACAATGCATCGGACCATGCCACTCTCCGCTATGATAAGGCGGAATATGCATAATCACCACGCGATATTTAGCATCTCGGTAGTCTTTCGTTTTCACGACTTCAGCCAACCATTTGGCTTGGCGCTCACGCACGGCATCAAAATCAACAATACCGGCATACACAGGGTGATCATCAGGTTTGTCCTCGCCGGTATCTAATACAACCCAATATACCGGGCCTTGCTTAAAGCTAAAATGGAACTTGTTATCAGGCAGGGCAAAATAGTTTTTAAACTCCCTACGGAATTTACCTCTCGTTTCGTGATTCCCACGAATCATCAAGAAAGGTTTCCGGCTGGCAAACAAATCGGTACAAGGCAACAACAAGTGATTGACAATCTGTTGCTCATCTGTCTGATAATCGAATGTATCTCCATTCAAAGCAACAAATTCGTAAGACCTGTCCTTCACTAACTCCAATAACTTACCATAGGCTTCAGGGCTATCGTGTATATCATTCAACACTACACAGGAAACTTCTTTGGCTTGAGGGTTTGGCGTGGTAAAAGAAAACCATTCCGTCTTTACTTGTGGACCATATTCTAATTTATACGGTTCGAATAACGTAATCGGTTTGGAGCATGCTCTATAGCGATAGGTCTGCCCGGGCTTCAAATCAGAAATAGACACCTTATTTAGTTTGATGTATGCATCATACAAGCCATCCTCTTCCATGTATGCCTTTTGAATTTCTCCACTATCTCCCTGATATTCGATCCAGCTATAGGCTTCTGTTGACGTAATAAACATCACAGATACAGAAGTCGGTATAAGATTTTGTAGATAAGGAGGTACAGTAAAGCCTTCCTGACGTGCATTTATTTCCACTTCCTTAGCCCACAGTGAAGTGGTAGTAGTCGTGGCAAGCATCCCAAAGGATAGTAAGGATACTTGTTTTAGAAAATCTCTTCTTTTGTTCATGTTTTAAATTTGCAAAAGTTAGATAAAGTAATTATTAAATCTTATGATTGTTACTGTCATAACAGAAAGGATTACTTTGCTAAAAAGGCAACCCTACGCTAAAATTATATTGAAAAAAGCTGTAACGATCCGGTCTATGCGTTGCGTTATACATACGTTTGAATTCACGAGAATTAAAGAGTTCCTTAATTACCCACTGATCGGAACCCGAAAACTGCGGGTCTTTGACTTTCAATCCTGCATCTAGGCGGAGTACAAAATAATCCATATCCATCCGCAATCCAAAACCTGTGCCTATCGCAATCTGGGCAAGAAATTTATCGGCTTGAAACTCTCCTCCTGGGTTCAATTCATTTTTTTGCAAGCGCCAGATATTTCCCGCATCCAGAAAAGTTGCTCCATTGAGCTTGGCTCCCAGAAAGCGATTCAGCAAACGGAATCTATATTCTGCATTCGTTTCTAATTTGAATTCTCCTAACTGATCCAGGTTTCTCAGGTTCCGTCGCAAATTTTCATTTGGCAAAACTTCTCTATTGTAACTTCCTGGGCCCAACGTTCGTGCTTGCCACGCTCGAATGCCATTCATCCCCCCACTAAAGAAACTCTTCTCAAAGATCAACAAGCTGGAATTATTGCCATAAGGAACAGCCACACCACTATTAAAACGGAAAACAAATTGCCGGTTTCCGCCAAGATATTTATACCAACGGTAATCCAACTCTGCCTTAGCATATTGCAAATAAGGTACTCCAAACACCAAACGCTGCCCATCTGTGTTTTTCTGAAGGTTAAAAAGTCCGCTTGCCAAGCCCAGTACATTTCCGCTCATGTCCACACTGCCACGGAAATAATTAAAACCTTCCAAACGCAGTAGCTTTCTGGCATTGTAGGTAAAAGCATATTGCGCTCCTAAACCAAAATATTCCCGGTTATTACTTCGTACATAGAGCAAATAGCCTTCTTCTTCCAGTTCTTGTGCAAAAGCTGCATTTAACCTCCCCACTCTGTACTCCAACGAAATTGGTGTTAAACTATGTTGTGTATTTTCCGACGTATACCATAAGTAATTGATAGAATTGGTAAAATATCGATTGGCATAAGTACCATCCTGCTGAAAAAGTTGCAGGTTGGAGGAAAGAGTCGTCCGGGGCAAACCATATTTCCCACTGCTTCCAGGATGTCCAAAGGGCAACATAAGTCGGGGGAAGATCAGATTTACACCAAACTGAAAATCAGTGTTGAATATCTTATTCTGTAAGTTTCCCGGCAACCGAGGATCAAATAAGACGCCATACCGCAATTTGACCTCCAAATGTTCTGCCCCGCCAAAGACATTCCGGTGTGAAAATGTATTTCCCACATTGAAACCGCTCATCCCAGAGCTAAAAGCAAACTCACCTTCCAATTGGTTCGCCATAACAGGTCGCGGAATCAGCGTATAATAAACGTCCAACTTATTGGAGTCGACCTTTTCATAGTTAATCTTAACATTTCGAAAGCCATTCATCTCATACAATCTATCATAGGAGTTATTTTCTTCCCGAATATTGTATTTATTTCCTGACCGTACATACATGTATCTTGCTAAGGGTTTCAAGCGAAATCGTCCAGTTTCATCTTCAAACGAAATTCCCAGCAAACTATCCACATATCGTTTAGGATTTCGCTTGCCGGTATATTGTTCTGGCTTCTGTACCAGAACATGGACACTGTCAATTTCATAAACTGTGTGGTTGGAGGATTCGTTAGGGTTCAGTACTTCAAAATGCAAATCTGCCTGATTCATATACGCATTCGTATCTACACCCACACGCATATATTGACGAAGATAATCATAGTAACCATGCTCTTTTAGCGCCAAATAAACATCTTCCCGCTCTTCTAATAAATCAGCACTATTAAATTGTTTTCCTGACTTTACCTTGGATATGGGGCGTACATCCCGTTGATATATGTTAGCGATGGCCGAATCAGTTATGATGTAAGAAATATCCCCCAACGTATAGAATGCCCCCGTATCTGCCCGAAATACTATTTTCGCTTTTTTATTTCGAATCTCTACCTCTGGTGTAACTGATGCATGGAAATAACCTCTCGTCAATAGATAGCCATTTATCTGCCGGGCAGAAAAATCCACAAATGAAGAATCCAGAATATTTGGAGGTTCACCTACATTACGAAGTCCCAATTTCTTATATGCTCCGTTCTTTGTATTGAACATATTGTAGATTGTCAAGTTCAGGCGAGAATTCGGTTTTAGTTCATTGGAAACATAGGCATGGGCTTGCTCCTGCAAGCGGGGAGGCACACCTTCCATGTCTACATCCACGACCAAGGCTTGCCCTTCTTCTAAGTATTTTGCAGAACGACAGGATGCAAAAAATAGACATAAAAGCGTTATACTTGCAAAAGCAAAAAAACTATATTTTTTAATCATTAAGCCATGTTATCAAAAGCGCAAATAAGTTTAACAACGTCTTTGCAGCACAAAAAATATCGCAAACAGCACAGCCTTTTTATCGTTGAAGGTATCAAATCCGTCATGGAATTTATACATTCTTCATACACAGTTAATAGCCTGTATGCAACTGCGGACGCACTCACAAAAATGGGTAATTTGTCGCAAAAAATAAAATATACGGAGGTAACGGCTGCCGAAATACAGAAAATATCTTGTCTGAATAGTCCACAAGGGGTCTTAGCTTTGGTCGAGATACCTCAGGAAGAAAGTTTCCCTTGGAACACGATACGTCAGCAGCACAGCCTCGTACTGGATGACGTACAGGATCCGGGCAATTTGGGAACCATCATTCGTACAGCAGAATGGTTCGGCATAGAGCATATCATTTGTTCCGTAGGCACGGTAGATGCCTATAATCCAAAGGTCGTGCAAGCGACAATGGGCTCGCTATCCCGGATTCAAATTCACTATACTGATCTCTCCACTTTTATAGAAAAGGTAAATTTGCCGACTTATGGTGCACTATTATCGGGTTCATCCATATATGAAACCTCATTTGGGCAGGCGGGTTTGATCGTCATGGGCAATGAAGGCAATGGTATTGGGACTGAGATATTGCCTAAAATACAACATCCAGTCACTATACCCCGTATCGGACAAGCTGAATCGCTCAATGTAGCCGTTGCAACCACGGTGTTCTGTTCAGAGTTAGCTCGGCAAAAATTAATAAAATAAGCAGAAACAATAGCAGAGGTTGCCTAAAACATTTTTTATTTTATGGATTCGACAAAGTCGATATATATATACTACCTCCTCCCTCTTTCAAGTTTAACAAAGTGTAACTTGGAAGGATAATAAAGTAAGTTTGTAACTTACTACTCTTATCGTTTCTAAGTTGAAAACTTAGGCTATTTACCCTCACAAGATACCGCTGTGCTCAATCTTGCGAGAGAGGGAGGGCAAAAACAGAAATTTAAACAGCTTCTGAGCCGAGGCACAGCAGGGAAGCAATAGATAACATCCAAATCTCCTCTTTAAGGAATGGGATGGATTAAACAATTTTTTTTATGAATTCGACAAAGTCGATATATACACTACCTTTCAATCTCTTATGTTTAAGCTCACTGTTATTTTGTGCCAGCTTTAACATGATTATACCCGAGCTTCCAAATTACCTCAGCAAGATGGGAGGTGGAGAACACAAGGGACTTATCATCGCATTATTTACCTTAACTGCAGGAATATCCCGGCCATTTAGCGGCAAACTGACGGACAAATGGGGACGCGTACCGGTTATGGCGATTGGGTCAATTGTCTGTTTTGTTTGTGGTTTTCTCTATCCCATTACCAGCTCATTAGCAGGATTTTTTCTTCTCAGGCTCATCCATGGTTTTTCTACAGGGTTCAAACCTACGGCCACAGCGGCTTACATTGCAGATATTATTCCTCAAAACCGCTGGGGTGAGGCTTTAGGTATGCATGGCCTGGCTTTCAGTATCGGAGGAGCAATAGGTCCGGCACTAGGAAGCTTTATTGCGCAACGATATGGGATAGATTTCATGTTTTACATGTCTTCTATTTTTGCCATTCTCTCTATTCTCATCGTTATGAACATGAAGGAGACCCTACAACAAAAGAATCGTTTTTCTATCAAAATGCTCTATGTACGTAAAGATGAAATTATAGAATGGCGCGTTCTGCCTGCGGCTATCGTAACGTTACTATCGTACACGGGCTATGGGGTCATCCTCACGCTCATTCCCGACTGGAGCGAACATCTAGGTATCCAGAATAAAGGTCTTTTCTTCACCGCTTATACGCTTTCCACGATTGGTATCCGTTTTTTCTCGGGGAAGGTCGCTGACCAGTATGGACGAATAAAGGTCATGTATGTGGGTATCGTTATCCTTGCATTTTCGGTATTGTTGATCGGATTAAGTCAATCTATTCTTGGACTGATTATAGGTGCAGTAATATACGGTATCGGTAGTGGCATACTTTCTCCTGCAGTAAATGCTTGGACAATAGACCTCAGTCTACCGCAACACCGAGGGAAAGCGATGGCAACGATGTATATTGCATTGGAGATAGGAATAGGTGGAGGGGCGCTCTTGTCAGGATACATCTATCATGATATCATTCTGCGGATACCGTATATTTTTATTTTCAACAGCATGATTATGATGTTTGCATTTTTTTATATCTTGTATTGGGATAGAAAAAACAATAAAGTCTATTAACTGTTTATTACCTTGATTTCAACATAGAGATTATGGAAAATACACCAAAAAAATACCCTTATTCGCTAAGCCTGGCATCCAGTTTATTTGCCCTAACGCTTATTCTTGCATTGATGTATGTATCACAAAGTGTGTTACTTCCTTTGCTATTTTCTATTTTGATTTCCATTTCCCTCTTCCCGTTAGCACGTCTTCTGGAAAAGCTTCGCTTGGGAAAGGCTTTTGCAGCTATCATGGCTGTTATTGTGGCTATAGCCATTATTTCCTTAGTTGGGTGGTTTATTGTCCACCAAAGTATCATCATCGGAAAGAATGCAACATCTATTACCGAGAAGGTACTCTCGGTGTTCGACAGAGTACAAGATTGGGCAGAAGCTACCTTTGGAGTAGAGCGCAATGAAATGGTCGATCGGGCTAAAGAAGAAGGTAACAAACTTCTTTCCAATGCCGGAAGCATGATAGGTGCTACATTCGGCTCTATCGGAAACATTGTTGCGGGAGCCGTGCTAGTTCCACTTTTCAGCTTCTTCTTACTGTATTACAGGGATTTTTTTCGGGAATTTTTCTTTAAAGCTTTTAAAGATGCTCCCAAACGCAAAGTAAATCAAACTTTGAATAAAATTTATGAGGTTGTTCAAAGCTATTTGGTCGGATTGATTACTGTAATGGGGATTGTAGCTGTGTTGAACACGATTGGGTTGATTGCAATGGGCATAGACTATGCTTGGTTTTTCGGCACATTGGCTTCTCTCCTGATGCTGTTGCCTTATATCGGAATCGCCATTGGTTCCATTTTGCCGGCTCTTTTTGCACTAGCCGTCAAAGATAGCGCGTGGTATGCCATTGGAGTAATCGCTTGGTTTCAAGTTGTACAGTTCTTAGAAGGTAATATCATTACACCGAATATTGTTGGAAGCA
Source organism: Sphingobacterium wenxiniae (assembly GCF_900116225.1). GTDB lineage: Bacteria > Bacteroidota > Bacteroidia > Sphingobacteriales > Sphingobacteriaceae > Sphingobacterium > Sphingobacterium wenxiniae. The sequence continues at coordinate 17,194 of NZ_FOZZ01000018.1, read as the reverse complement.
AAGTGAGCATTAATCCACTGATGGCTATTATTGCCATTCTATTAGGTGGTATGCTGTTTGGATTAGCGGGATTGATTTTGGCTTTACCCCTCACTGCTACCATCAAAGTTATATTCGATGCTATCCCTTCCATGGAAGCCTTCGGTTTTCTTATCGGTGAGCCAGAAAAAGAACACTTGAAAAGAAATTCCACGCAAGAGTTGCTCATGAAGTGGGGAGTCGTACGCAAGCCGAAAAACACAAGCTCTATTGAGGTAGATGTACATGTTGATACCGACAGTATACCCAATACAACCGAGATAGAATACAAGGAAATCAACCAATCGGAGGAATTACCGGAGAAAGAGGATTAGAACGGTTAGAAGGTTAAATTGTTTAACTGATTAATTGGTTAATCGATTAAACAGTTAAACAACAAGAGAGTGTCTAAAAAGGTTCTCGAAACTTAAAAACGCGTCATTGCGAGAAGCGCAGCGACGACCGCGAAGCAGCTCCGAAGGAAACCAATCTGCGTTTTTGACATCATTCCCGCCTCAGGCGGGACTTCGTTACCTCGCAATGACGATGATGCCTAGCTTTTTAGACAGCCCCCTGTTAATTCAAAATCTTAAACACCAGCTCACGCAAGATTTCACTTTGGTCGGTAAACGGTCCTATATCCATCCCTTTGCTTTTCATATCATACTCGCTCAAAAGCCGAATAATATCGAAGGTCTTTCGTCGGTTAAAATTGCGTGCAGCAAGCTCGTATTCCTTCACAAAAAAGGCATGCACGCCTAGTTGTTTCGAAGCCACTTGCGACGACTTATCGGGTAGATAATGATATTTCAGCACCTTAGTGAAATAGGTTGCCAGATTCCCCATCACCAACGGCATAGGATTAGACTTTGGATTAGCAGCAAAATAATCCACAATCTGCACTGCTTTCACGGCATGACGCTTTGCTAAAGCGGATTGCAATTCGAACACATTATAGTCTTTGCTAATACCTATATTCTGTTCAATATGTTGCGGTAAGATTTCCTGTTCTTGAGGAACATTCAACAACAGCTTGTCGATTTCATTCGCTACTTTAGACAGATTTGTCCCTAGATAATCGGCCATCATCGCCGCTGCCTGTGGATGAATGGTCCGTCCAGCATCACGAAATTGATCCATTATCCACTCGCCGACCTTATTGTCATAAAGCTTAGCCGACTCCACTACATGGCCTACTTTTTCAATAGCTTTATATAACTTTTTACGTTTATCAAACTTTGCATGTTTATACGCCAGTACCAGAATGGTAGTTGGCGTCAAATTTTCTACATATTTCAGCAGCACATCTTCTTCTGTTTTCCATTTCAGATCCTGTGCTTCCTTGATCAGGATGACCTGATAATCGCTCATCATCGGATAGCGCTTCGCCGCATTCACCACATTTACAATATTAGTATCCTTACCGTATAGAACAGTTTGATCGAAACCTTTCTGCGAATCATCCAAAACCTTGTGTTCCAAAGCATCGCTGACAAGATCTATATAATACGGTTCTTCACCGTGTAAGAGGTAAACAGGGCTGAACTTCCGTTTTTTAATATCGGCTAAAATAGCGTTGACATTCATACACGGCTAAATTACGATTTTTTCTGATTTGGGTGAGGTCTATACCCCACCCAAATCAGAAAAAATTCCTACCTTTGTAAATGTTTGACCCAATTCCGTTAAATTTACCACCCTACCCTTCCAAGATTACGCAGAAACAGGATAAGCTTTTTATCTTTGATGAGTTGCGGAAGAAAAACTTGGTTCTCACACCGGAAGAATGGGTTCGACAACATTGGATACATTATCTACATACGCACAAAAAATATCCAAAATCATTAATGAAGACTGAAGGTGGACTCAAACTCAACGAACTTCAGAAACGTAGCGATTTACTGATTTACGACAACGCAGGAAACAAAGTCCTTTTGGCAGAGTTCAAAGCACCGGCTGTCAAAATTACCGAAAATACGTTCCGACAGATTGCCAATTACAATTCTATCCACAAAATTCCGTTACTTTTAGTCAGTAATGGAATTCAGCACTATTATTGTAAGATTGACTTTGTCAAAGGTTCGTTTGATTTTTTGGCAGATTTACCGATTTACCAATCGGATATTTAATATATAAAATTATAATTTTATATTCGTTACTTAGAAAATTAAATAACATGAACATAGATAAAGAAGAATTCAGAAAATACGCTATTAAGCATCACCGTATCGGCAGCCAACATGTGGATGGTTTTATCTCTCGTGTTCAGCAAAACATGCCGACTAACCTAACGCCTTACATCATTGAAGAGCGTCAGTTGAACGTTGCGCAGATGGATGTATTTTCCCGTTTGATGATGGACCGCATCATCTTTTTGGGCGATGGTATCAATGATCAGGTGGCAAATATTATACAAGCACAATTGCTTTTCTTGCAATCAACCGATGCACAGCGTGACATCCAGATTTATATCAACTCTCCAGGCGGTAGTGTATATGCCGGTTTAGGTATATACGATACCATGCAGTATATTACGCCAGATGTAGCTACTATCTGTACAGGAATTGCCGCTTCAATGGGAGCAGTATTGTTAGTTGCTGGTGCAAAAGGCAAGAGAGCTGCATTAAGACACTCTCGTGTTATGATTCACCAACCGTCTGGCGGTGCTCAAGGGGTTGCTGCGGACATGGAAATCAACCTTCGCGAGATGATGAAACTAAAAGAAGAATTGTATACGATAATTTCTGAGCACTCTGGTCAATCTTACGAATGGGTTGAAAAATCTTCAGATCGTGACTATTGGATGAAGGCTGTAGAAGCAAAAGAGTTTGGTATGATAGATGAAGTTCTATTACCAAAAAAAGAGGTAAAATAATAAAATGAGTAAAACAAACAACAGAGACGTCCGTTGCTCGTTCTGTGGTATCGGTAAAAGCGATGCACAGATGCTTATTGCAGGCGATGGTGCTCACATCTGCGATCGTTGTGTCACTCAAGCAGGAGAGATCCTTGCTGAAGAGTTAAAGCAGCGCAAAAGTAAATCTTTGCAAACTGCGCTGAAGTTGATCCGCCCAATGGAAATCAAGCAACATCTTGACCAATACGTCATCGGTCAGGACGAAGCTAAAAAAGTAATTTCTGTAGCGGTATATAACCATTACAAACGATTGAACCAAAAGGTCGAAAAGGACGAGATTGAGCTGGAGAAATCCAACCTTATCATTGTTGGAGAAACAGGTACAGGTAAGACCCTATTGGCAAAAACTGTAGCAAAAATCCTAAATGTACCTTTTTCCATCGTCGATGCTACGGTATTGACCGAGGCCGGTTATGTCGGTGAAGACGTAGAAAGTATTCTCACCCGTCTGTTGCAAGCTGCAGATTATGATGTTGCTGCAGCGGAGCGTGGAATTATCTATATCGATGAGATTGATAAGATTGCCCGCAAAAGTGATAATCCTTCCATCACCCGTGATGTATCCGGTGAAGGTGTACAACAGGCTTTATTGAAAATTCTAGAAGGAACAAATGTAAATGTACCACCACAGGGCGGACGTAAACATCCCGATCAAAAAATGATTGTGGTTAATACCAACAACATTTTATTCATCTGTGGAGGCGCTTTCGATGGTATCCAAAAGAGAATCGCCAACCGCTTACGTACACAAACAGTAGGCTATAAGATGAAAGAGGAGGACGAAGGTGTAGACATGAACAATCTCTACAAATATATCACTCCACAAGATTTGAAAAACTTCGGTCTTATTCCTGAGTTGATCGGTCGCTTACCAGTGTTGAGCTATCTGAATCCATTGGATAAGGAGACCTTGCTCAACATCTTGACAGAGCCGAAGAATGCTTTGATAAAGCAGTATATTAAACTGTTCGAATATGAGGACATCGAACTGAAGTTCGACGAAGAAGTATACCAATTTATCGTGGACAAAGCTTGGGAATTTAAACTGGGCGCCCGTGGCCTCCGTAGCATCTGTGAAGCCATTATGCTGGACGCTATGTTTGAAACCCCCACGGTCAAAGATCAAACAGGGCAGAAAGAGCTACGCATCACGTTAGAATATGCCAAACAGAAGTTTGCAAAGTCTGACCTCAAGAAGATGAAAGTCGCTTAATAAAAATCCCTCAAACCTTTTTGAGGGATTTTTTGTTATATTGGGATTAAGAATATCAGGGTCAAAGTTTAAGGATTAGCTGGACGCTTTGCAAATTTTACACCTTAAACAAACCCCGTAAACTTTAAACAAAACAAACTTTATATGAACAAAAAGAAAACAGTAGAGTCTCCCATTACTCCAGGATTAAAAACAAAATCAGATATTGTCAATAACTGGTTGCCCCGCTATACAGGCTGTCCGCTTGAAGAGTTTCAACCCTATATTTTATTGACCAATTTTTCCAAGTATGTGACTATGTTTTCCGAAATGCATAACAATGCACCAATATATGGTGAGGGCAAAGCCATGCAAGCCTGTTCAGCAGGAGGCATCACTATTATCAATTTCGGGATAGGGAGCCCTATGGCTGCAACTATCATGGATCTACTCTGCGCCATCAGTCCAAAAGCTGTGCTTTTCTTAGGAAAAACCGGGGGACTAAAAAAGAAGATTCCTGTAGGCGAACTCATCCTCCCTATTGCTGCTATACGTGGGGAAGGAACATCCAATGATTACTTCCCGCCTGAAGTCCCATCTCTTCCTGCCTTTGCCTTGCAAAAGGCAATATCCACCACCATACGGGACTATGAGCGCGACTATTGGACAGGAACAATCTACACGACCAACCGTCGCGTTTGGGAACATGATAAGTCCTTTAAAAAATACTTGAAATCCATTCGTGCAATCGCAGTTGATATGGAGACGGCCACTATTTTCAGTGTAGGCTTTGCCAATAAAATTTCAACAGGAGCACTATTATTGGTGTCTGATCAACCTATGTTGCCAGAGGGGGTAAAAACTGCAGAAAGTGACTTAAGCGTAACGGCCAAGTATGTGGAAACGCATTTAAAAATTGGTATCGATGCTTTAAAACAACTAAGCAATAATGGGTTGACGGTGAAGCACTTGAAATTTTAAAAATAAAAAAAGGAACATTCTAAAATGTTCCTTTTTTTTATTCTTCAGTATCTACTTCCTGAATAACGTAGATATCTTCATTTTCTTTTTTCATCTTGTAATGCTCGCGGGCAATACGTTGAATTTCATTCGGATTATATTGTGCGTCTTTAATAGACTTTTCAAGACGCTCGATTTCATGTGTATAGAACATTTTCTCACCTTCCAGTTTTGCTTTCTCTTGTTGATAAGCAAACTGTGTCCCAAAATCATAGCGATCAAAGAAGCACATCCATATCACGAATGCCGTGCCTGCTATAAGGTATTTGTTACGAATAAGGCTAAGAAATCTGTCCATATAAGCAAACTTACAGAAATTCTATTATATATTCAAAACATGACTACTTTATAATCCTCTCCCCACCCCTCTCCAAAGGAGAGGAGATATATAGTCTGCTATTTGTCCAACCATCAAGGAAACTAATGGGTTGGGGTTGTCTAAAAAGATTCGTAAACCGCAAAAATGCGTCATTGCGCCGTGCCTCGCCTCTGGCGATGGAGAAGTGCAGCGACGAAGCAATCTGCGTTTTTGACATCATTCCCGCCTGAGGCGGGACTTCGTTGCCTCGCAATGACGATAATGTTTAGCTTTTTAGACAGCCCATTAAGGAGACTAATAAAAAAAGCTGTCCAGTATGACAGCTTCTCTTTTACTATTCACGATTTTTATTTCTTAGCGTATTTAAAATCTTTACCGATGAAGCGAGCATTGCTCCCCAATTCTTCTTCGATACGCAACAATTGATTATATTTCGCCATACGGTCAGAACGTGAAGCCGAACCAGTTTTGATTTGACCACAGTTCAAAGCTACCGCCAAGTCAGCAATTGTAGCATCTTCTGTCTCTCCTGAACGGTGCGACATTACGGATGTATAACCCGAGTTTTGTGCCAAAGAAACGGCATTGATTGTTTCTGTCAAGGAACCGATTTGGTTTACTTTTACCAAGATCGAGTTTGCTGTGTCAGTATCAATACCTTGTTGTAAACGTTTCGTGTTGGTTACAAACAAATCATCACCTACCAATTGCACACGGTCGCCGATTTTCTCGGTCAACAGTTTCCAACCAGCCCAGTCATCTTCCTGCATACCATCTTCGATAGAGATAATCGGATATTTCTCAGTCAATTCAGCCAAGTAAGCTGCTTGTTCTTCCGACGTGCGCACAGCGCCTTTGTCGCCTTCGAATTTTGTATAATCGTATTTACCGTTCACATAGAATTCCGAAGAAGCACAATCCAATGCCAGGCAAATATCAGCTCCTGGTTTGTAACCCGCTACTTCAATAGCTTTCAATACGGTCTCGATAGCATCTTCTGTACCGTCAAAAGTCGGTGCAAAACCACCTTCATCACCTACAGCTGTAGACAGGTTACGGTCGTGCAATAATTTTTTCAAGTTGTGAAATACTTCTGCTCCCCAACGAAGTGCTTCTGAGAAAGAAGGTGCGCCAACAGGCATAATCATAAACTCCTGAAACGCGATAGGCGCATCAGAGTGTGAACCACCGTTGATGATATTCATCATCGGAATAGGCAATGTATTGGCATTAACACCACCAATATAACGGTACAAAGGTTGATGAGATTCCTGCGCTGCAGCTTTCGCTACGGCTAAGGACACTCCTAAGATAGCATTAGCACCTAAGTTTCCTTTGTTTTCTGAACCGTCCAAATCAATCATGATCTGGTCAATCGTATTTTGTTCGAAAACATCTACACCTCTCAACGCTTCTGCGATTTTGGTATTTACATTTTCAACTGCTTTTAACACTCCTTTACCCAAGTACTTTGATTTGTCGCCATCACGAAGCTCCACTGCCTCATGGACACCTGTAGAAGCTCCAGAAGGAACTGCTGCACGTCCGACAAAACCATTTTGTGTAGTTACATCTACCTCAACCGTTGGGTTACCGCGCGAATCCAAGATCTGACGCGCATGAACATCAATTATTAAACTCATTGTATTTTATTTCTTGTTTAAATGTTTATGTTGATTGCTTTATATTTTAATGAGACGGTCGGAAAAGTTTAATACATTGTCATGTTTAGCTTGTCGAAACAGACAATGTATTGTGTATCTGTCTGTTTATCCTTCGACAGGCTCAGGATGACAGACAGATTTGGTTTTCCAGCCTTCTCTACAGCGAATATAACATTTCCTTTACAGAATGTCAAATTATCCCTTTATCATCGCTACAAAATCGTCGAACAAGTAACGTGAATCATGCGGACCTGGTGAAGACTCCGGATGATATTGTACCGAGAAGGCTTTCTTGCCCTTCAAGCGGATGCCTTCAATAGAATTATCGTTGAGGTTGATATGCGTTACTTCCACTTTGTCGGAATTTTGCACATCTTCTGCCACAACCCCGAATCCGTGGTTTTGCGACGTAATCTCACAACGGTTCGCGATGATATTTTTCACAGGATGGTTGATTCCACGATGACCATTATGCATTTTTTGCGTGCGGATACCATTCGCTAAAGCTAACATCTGGTGTCCCAAGCAGATTCCGAACATAGGTTTATCCGCTTCGGTAATTTCTTTAATCGTCTGGATAGCGTAATCCATCGCTGACGGATCGCCAGGGCCATTGGAAATAAAATATCCATCCGGATTCCAAGATTCCATTTCCTGAAAAGTGGTTTTAGCCGGGAACACTTTGGCATACACTTGACGAGAGTCGAAATTACGCAGGATGTTTTTCTTAATCCCCAAATCCAATACAGCAATACGTGTTGGAGCAGATTCATCACCATAGAAATAAGGCTCTTTAGTAGAGACCAACGACGACAGTTCTAAACCTTCCATAGAAGGGACTTCTGCCAAACGTGCTTTAAGTTCCTCTACATCCAGAATCTCTGAAGAGATAATTGCATTCATCGCTCCTTTGTCACGGATATGACGAACTAATGAACGGGTATCAATATCAGAAATACCAACCAAGTTTTCTTCTTCAAAGTAAGTCTGAATAGACTTATCTGCCATCTGGCGGCTATAGTTGATGTTGTAATTCTTGCAAACTAAACCTGCAATTTGAATTTGAGCCGATTCTGTATCGTCTTCATCGATGCCATAATTACCTATATGCGCATTGGTGGTTACCATAATCTGCCCATAATAGGATGGATCGGTAAAAATTTCCTGATAACCGGTTGTACCTGTATTAAAACAGATTTCGCCTGTGGTCGTACCAATTTTCCCCGCTGCTTTACCGTGGTAGACTGTTCCGTCCTCAAGCACCAAAATTGCTGGTAATTTACTGTAGTTGGTCATTCTTATATAACTGTTATTATGTTGATTTCTTTTCTTACTTCTGAGACACAAAAAAAGCCCAAACGGGCTAAACATCAATTAAATATAAACTTCATCAATGTTTCCATTGACACCTTTCGACATTGCGATGAGATATGTGACCTCATTTTCCACGAGGGACAAAGTTAGGATAAAAAAAGTGAAAAATAAAAAATAATTAGAGGTTAATTGGTTAACCGATTAATTGTTTAATTGATTAGGGATTAATTGGTTAAAGGTTAATTGTTTAAACGACTAAACCTTAAACACTTTAAACTCTTAACCTCACTCCTCTATAATTTCCTGTACACGACCGATTTGACCATCTGTCAAGCGTACTTTGATACCTCGATGATGGTAGGCTGCTGATGTCAATAAATCTTTGACAATTCCTTCCGTCAAAATACCTGTACGCTGATCTTTCTTCAAAACGATATTCACCAACATACCGGGTTTAATATCTGCTCTTGTTTTTCCGTCCATAAAACTGTTTTTTTGCGATACAAAGTAAGTGTTTTTTTTTATTTTAAGTGTGCAGACAAAGTGGTTAATTGTTTAGAGAGTTTAATTGGTTAAGTGTTTAATTGTTTAAATGACGAAACTTTAATCTTTAAACATCAAACAACTCAAACACTCATCACTTACAACTTACCACTGATTTCTCTCCCTTCCTAATCTTCAATCTCCAATCCTTGGAATTGTCGCTGCAAAAGTGCTATTTGATTTTTTAAACTAGAATAATCCTCTACCAACGTCCTATTCTGATTCTCCAGATATTGTATGCGTTCCCACATCAACTGGCTGTTCTGGACCAAGGGATTTGTAGCTTCCCATTCTAAGATCTCTTTAGACTTTCTCTGCATCTCCATTTGTTGCGTCAGCTGTTCCTGTTCTTCATTTACCAATTTCCTGGCAACAATGTGAAATTCTTTTACCCAATGAACTAAAGTACGCATGGACTTAATTTCGTATTTAGCAATGGCGTCAGTAGGCATAAGTTCACCAGAAACCACTTGCTTGACGATTTCTAATTTGGCTTCCTTAGAAAATCTTTTCATTTTCTCATTTTTTTGTTTAAAGTTTATTTTGTTCAAGGTTCAAGGTTTAATACTTAAACCTTGAACTTCAAACCTTAAACATCAATTCCGCTTAATCAATACGTGTGACTTAAATACACGAGATTGGTTACCTTTGATAGCTCTAATAATCGGGAAGTATGTTCCTTCATTTAATCCACGACCATCCCATTCGTCTTTATAATCATCATTGCGATACACTTCGTTACCCCAACGGTTCATGATTGTTACCTCAATACGGTCATAAGCTTCACGTCCCACGATAACAAATCGGTCATTTTTACCGTCTCCATTCGGTGTGATGACATTTGGAATGAACAAATCCCGAGGCATGACCGTAACCATTACCTTCGCCCGTGATGTCAAGCCGTTTTCATCCGTAATTTCATATTCAAAAACATCATCGCCCAAAAAGCCTTCATTTGGAGTATAAGTTACACTTCCATCCACATTGACCGTTACCCGACCATTCAATGGTTGAGAGATGATACGAACCGATCCCGGGACGATAGCCGACGAACCATTTTCATCATTTTCCAAGACATTGATCGTGATATCATGCCCATATTCCATGGTTCTTTGGTCATCTACCGCCCTCGGTCCGCTCTGTCCAAATTTGGTAAACCAAGTACCTGAAAGCGTGTTTGTCGCTCTGCTTTCGATATCCTCACGCGTATGCACGCCTTCACTCTCTAAAGTCGTCACATCGCCAATCCAATTACCGCCATCAGCATTCTGCATAATACGCGCATCCGCATCGACATAAGCCATACCATTTGTCTGCATATTATGGGTCAGCGTATAATCCATCTGCATGGCTCTGTCCGCAAAGATATTCCACACACGATCCATGCCGATGGTTTCATCCGTGATATTCAAATCTGGCACAGCAGTATACGTATTTACTGAAACATGTAAACGAGATGACGCTGTTTGCGGAGTCAGCTTTGCTGGCGTATAATCTCCTTGCTCTACTCCTACCGGGAAGAAAAAGGCATCTACGCCTACGTAGTTCTTAATCATATGACCGGTCAGTTCATCGCCTGTTACCACCATACGTAAGCGATTATAGTTCAATAACTGACCAGAAGCCGAAAGTTCCAAATCATAACCATTCAAATAGATACTTGCACCATCTACACGCAAATCGACAGACTTACCAATCTTCAAGGCTGCTGAACGAGCACCCTGTCCGGAGGTGCCGGCATAATCCCCAACCTCCATATCCGTCAATTGTATACCATCCGGATTCGTCAACACGATGTTGACATCGATAAATTGCCCATCATTACCATCGATACGCGTAGCCGACGTTGCCCAGCCTTCGTGAAAAGGATTTGTCGAGGGGCTGTGGATATACAACGTACCGCTACCACTTATTTTGGCTGTCGGCGAAATCCAGATATTACGGCTATACACATGGACCTCTCCTTCAATCTGCCAATTGGCATTCGGACCAAGATACAAACTCTCGGAGTAGACAAATTTGTACGTATCGGCACTGAGCTGCTCTAGTCCGTTGCTCGTTTCAAAGCTACCGGCACCAGTCTGGGCGAAGATACGTCCAGTTCCAAGCAATAACAGCAATATGATGATGTAGTTTTTCATTATTCAATTTTTAAATTAAAGGCTGGTTAAAGCAGTACTGCATAACTTTGTGTTAAACGACAGACTATGTTAATCATAACCTCTTTTAACTCTTTCCTTTAAACAATTTTATTGTATATCCTTAATCCGTTGATAAATCATCGGATTGGTAATCAATAGGCCATTTCCTTTCAACGGAACAAAAGTATGGAATGGTCTTTCCGGATCCCAACGTTCCCACGTGTTGTCATAAGGGGTTGGGTCGGTCGAAAGCTCTTGTACCTGGCGTGTCGATGTGGAAGTCTCGTTGATGCGTCCTATCCCATTGACCGTCGCACGATTGTATACTCCTTGGTTGGTATAGATATCTTCGCTCGTAATTGTATAATCGACCATAAAGGTCCAGGTTTCATTACGATTTAGTATACCATTGTTGTTCTCATCTCCAATGAAACCGATGGTGACTCCCTCTGGCTGATTTACCTCATGGGTATCCTCGTCCAAGGTAATATTAAACCCAAACAATGGATCAACTATCTCCACATCCAGGATATCCATATCTCCCATATTGATAACCTGGAAGGTATACGTAATGGTCTGACCTACTTCTGCCCATTCGCTGCCGTTGAATTCACCATCTTTTAATATCTTACAAGTTTCACAATCTTTGGCATTCAAACCGTAGCCAAATCCTTTCATCGCTGTTATACCGATGACATTTTGGCTTACTTCGATGTTATTATCGTTTGTTTCGTTCCAGGCCACGGTATTGAGCGTGGGAACCGTACCAAATACCTCCAACAGTTCTAATTGACCAGGAACCACATTCGCAGCACCTGTACCATTACCATCGTACGATGCTCGTTGTCCATACAATGTCACATTACCATTTTGATCAATCACCACACGTACTGCTGGTATTGGGTTGTTAAAACGGTCATCCTTATCAAGGCTCATACCTTGATTAATTTTCCAAATATCAGGAATTCCATTATTCTCCCATCTCGCTTCATCTACTGCAAAACGTACGTTTTGGTTACTTCCTTGAAACTCCAATTCCTCGTCATACAAGGGCACGCCATTGATCAACATATTGAAAGAGTTATCCAATTCGTAGATATCCAAAACAAACCCACGGTTCGTACCAGGTTGCGTAAAGCTTCTCGTTACAGGAGAAGGCGTTCCACTCGGTGCACTCCATCCAAATCCTGCACCTTGTACTTCCAGATAACATTCGTCAACACATTCAATTTCTGTAGTTACGATTTCACAATTAGCATCATCACGTCGGCTTGCAAAGGTGATATTGTCAATAAAGGTGTGACCGAATCCTTGCCCTACAGCTAACTCTGGATCTCTATGTCCACGAATCGCGATATACACTTCTCTATCTGCTATATCATAGTCACAATGCTCTGAAGAAAACTTGAAACTTGCTTCCAATGGTATCCAGCCAAGACTAAATCCTCCCCCCGGCGAACTTCCCGGAGGCGTACCGCCTTGTTGATACTTCAGTGGTACTGAAGTATAGACAAAACCTGACTCTTTATCCACTACATCCATCAACATATAGTCTTTATCGTGGTAAGTCACATACGAATACAGGAATAGAGTATAGGTCTTGTCAGCTTGAATCGTTCCCGCATCAATCTGATAAAATGGCTTGACACTTTGTGCAGCAGTACCGATACCACGTACGTGAAAAGCTCCTCCATTCACGGCGCCCGACATATCCCGAGTCGCATCTGGTCTATCCCAAGACGGTCGCCAATCGTAGTTTGCATTGATGTCGTAAGGGTTAAGATTGGCGGCATTCGGATCCCACTCTTGTAGAGGATCATGCCAAGGATCTGTATCTGGAATACCCATTTTTACATAGCCCGGAGGCAATACAGCGTAATAGCCCGGTAATATACGTGATACAAGGGGTTGTATATTTGCCGCAGCTGCGTGACGTATATCATCTTTACCCGGCGCGAACAAATAAGTACTGGTCGCTCCACCTCGACACCCACCACGAAGCACTGTTCCATTAATATCGGTTAAGATCTCTCCATTTGCTGTTATGCTGACCGATGGTCTTTCCGCCCAGTCGGTACGCCCATTGTTGGTAGCCCAAAATCCTCTGTTGAAATCTTCGAAATAGATCATTTCGTCCAGACAGTCCGGCACCACCATAAAGGAAACTTCGGTGATATTATTACAGCCAATCTGTCCAGGCGCTCCGCCTACAGTCCCATCTGCATTATAACACTCAAAATGAGGATTGGTCGGCGGTGTATCAGGATCACCATTGGTCGCATCTGGATCCGTCACGTCGGCAGGACGCATAATGGTCGACTCCGGCACCATCGAACCTGCCCCTCCGTTCAGTGTCCCAGTAAAGGTATATGTAATGGAACATCCGTCTGGAAGACTTAACTCCGAGCGGAACATCCGTGTTTGTTCATCGTAAATAATAGGTATTGTTTGTCCAGCCCTATTATCCCCACAGTTTACCTGTACCTGGACATTATTCTCATCAATATCAATCCCTCCCGGTACGGAAAAGGTAAAAGGAGCTCCTTTTATATTTTTACTTGGATCTGCAATCACGTCCGAGGGACCATTATTCCCGGCTGTTACGGTAAAGATAACTGTTTCTCCAGGCTCAGCTACGGCTTTGTTTGACGTACCGCCGATTGAATAACTAATATCCGTATACAAATCAGCTTCGGCAATGGCTACTTCTGAAGTGACATTGACTTCTTGTCCCTGCACAAATGTCCAGGTATCAATGGATTTTTTATCTCCCCAAGTATTTTGAGCTTCTCCATTATGATTTCCACCACCGTAGTTATGCCCATTGCTACTGCTTGGCTGTCCCTCATTAAATACACCGTTAATTTGAGTCAAATGACTATTAACAACAGGGTTAACAGCATTTCCAACAAGTGCGCTGGAGTGTGTTAAATCAGTATCATCCCAAAACACCCTGTCTGTCAACACATTATTCGAATTATTAATATTTAATAATTCAATAGCGATACCTCCAATATTGTACTCCACATCGAAAAACGGAAAATGAACCTCTGCACCTTGTAAGATGACCTTTACAGACATCGGAATCTCTCCTCCCGGAGTTGCATTCCCTGCACCGTCTTTACCATCCCAGAAAACTACATTATGTCCTTCCTGTGCTTCACCGGTAAATACTCTTGTAGTAAAAGAAGCATGTAGACTTTCCATCACAATACGGTATTGTCCAGCAACAGGTGCATCAAATTCAATCCGGCCTCCTTTGTGGCCTAATCTCCCTTCCGTTCCCTCTACTCCAAATACTTTTACATTCTGCACATCCGGAATAATTGGCATGGTATTCAACCAAGTTTCTACTGTAGTAGGAGCTTCTATTCCGGAACCATTGGATATACCGATAGAAGCATTGGCTACCGCGGGCATATCCGTTGCCGGATATGTATAGAACATCTTATGGGTAATGTTTCCATTCACATCGCGGGTATTTGGATTGTGCACCCGATTTCGTGCTGTGCTGGCTTCTCCATCTATACTTTTGTACAGTAATTTGATCTCTCCATCTTCAATTTCATAAAATCCTCGGTTATTTACAAAAAAAGCAAATACAATACCATTGCTCCCCTTATGCGTTACTCGATAAGTATAACCATCGTGGGTCCGGGTATATACACTTCCCCTAAATTCGACAGTATTATAACCTGTAGATCCACTTGAGGGATTCCCCATCGTAAGGTTTAAGTTCGTCGCATAAACCCGTCCCGGGATAAAATTATTACCACTAACAACCGAAATATCCCAAGCAAGTATAGTGATGTCATTACCTTGAGACCAGTTTGAAATTCCTTGCCAATTTCCATTACTTGTACTTTCAGGATCTCTAGATTCAAACTCTACTCTATAAATACCTTCTCCTCCTGCAGGTACAGTATAATAAATAGGGCGGTATTTGTTATTATTTGCATTCTCTCCCGGCCTTAATGGACCAGCTAACTCTGCTGTACGATTTGGGATATTTCCAAAATATGTCCAGTTCCATCGTGATCCTTCTCGAATCGTCAATGGCACCTGGTTCCCATTCGGATCGTATAAGGCAATCTTATTGCTGTTGGTATTATTATATGATTGTACAGAAGAAGCCAGGGTAATGGTTTCGCCAGCTTTGGCATAGACATAGTGTGCTCCTCTGTAGGGAAACGGAATGGCTTCATCCCTACCTGAACTAAAATGTATCAACTGTGCCCGGTTTCCCGTAGTTACACTACTTGGATGTAGATCCTTAGATCCATCTGCCCACGCCTGCTGCCCAAAAGCAAGCAACACGAAGAGGAGAGCAAGCCGTAGTCCTTGTGCAAAAATCCCGTTTTTATATTTCTTTATCGTCATGATTATTCTTTGTTCAGCGTTTGAAGCTAATGCTCTACCGAGTAGAGGCTATGAAGTTCGCCACATCGCCCTTATGGGATCCTGTGGCGAACTTATCTCAGACTTTCTAATGACCCTCGTTTCTTATTTGATCACAAATACAATATTCATATAAGATGCCGGCGTTGCATTGCCGATGATACTGTACTGAAGCTTACCATCACTTGTAATTCTTGGTGTACCTGTTCCATCAGGCCCCGCAAATACAGTTTGATCATAATAAGTGATGTAGTACGCTAGTTCATCTGCTTTATATGTTACAATATCTGGTGTTGGTGCACCTTCACTAGCAATCAAACCTCCCGAATAAGTCAATACGGATGCAGTTGGTGCTCCATGAGAGATAGCATAAGGTTGGTTTGCACTACCTACTGCACCTCCTGTAAATTGATTCACATAATCCAGATGAAGGTTACGTTCCAAGTTATTGCCAGTTACAGTGGTATTAAAGATGACTGCTGGCATATAGAAGAAACGTGGTACTTGCTTATATTCCACCCCTCCATTGCCATCAGCTGTCGGCACTGCTCCTACAGGTGCATTAATAGATGCTCCTCCATCTTCAGTTCCTATTTGTGAGCTCATCTTTGGTGCTGTAACAGCTTTATCTGCAAGTTTAACTGTTTTAATAGACCCATCCTTAACACGCAGACTTGTTTCAACCAACACAGCTTTCTCTCCTCCTTCAACAATTTCAATAGTTGCTTCATTACCATCAGCGGCTGTTAAGTCTTTCGCATCAGTAATATCACTTGCATCTACTTTTGGTTTACCCGGAATCCAACTTGTTCCATCGAATACCAAAGCTTGACCTTCTTCTTTTGTACCGTTGGCTACCACAGGTGTTCCCTGAATAGCAGAAAGCGTTGTTGCATTAGCATTACCTGTAACATCTCCTCCTAAGGCAATTTCTGATGGGTTGGCTGATACCGTGTACACCGTAGTGTTAGCAGATGGGTTGCTTGTTGTTACGATAACACCTGTACCTGCTGCTACTTCAGTAACCAATTGGTTGTTTTGGATAGCATCTTCTGAAACATTTACTGCATATGTGGTGTGGTCTCCCGAACCTCCTGTTGTTACCGTTGTATTCACCCCAGAGACCACTTCTACAGTTTTTTGACCTGCCTGAATAGCGTCTTTCAAGTCCACAGAAGTGGATGGCACACCATTGACCGAAGTTACCAAATTAGTTCCGGTAAGTGTATTGGTTACACTTTCTACCAATACCTCTTCAGCTTCAACACCATTTACCTTAGAGACGATGGTATTGCCATTTGTTCCCTCTTTTTTCGTCAATTCATTTATAGTCGTTGGTACGATTTCAGATTGATCAACCCAAGTAGCTACACCACCTTCCGTAATCATCACCTGACCATCGGTTCCTGGTTTGATTTCCATCGTAACATTTTTCAATGTCGCTCCTGCTTGTCCTGTCAAATCAATCGTATTACTTGTAATTCCTTTGTCAGATGTGATATTAGCATCGGTCAAAGTAACACTTGAAGAAACTCCGTTTACGGTACTTGTTAATTGGTTGTCATCTAACGTCAATTCGTTGGTAGTGTTTGCTTTAACGATGTCTTCGATAGAAACCCAAACTACATCACCATTTTCATCTGTGATCAACATGGAGTTATCAGCACC
>NZ_FOZZ01000019.1:38182-41599 GCF_900116225.1 Sphingobacterium wenxiniae | reverse complement strand
CTGTAGCCGTTGGATTGACCTTGATCGTAAACGTGCGAGGCGTACCTGTACATCCATTCGCACTTGGCGTAACTGTGATAGTAGCCGTTATAGGGGACGTGCCTGTGTTCGTCGCCGTAAAGGCGGGAAGGTTGCCCGTACCGCTCGCAGCCAGACCTATCGATGTGTTATCGTTCGTCCAGCTGTAGGTAGTTCCCGTTACATTGCTGCCAAAGGTAACCACCGGACTCGAAGCGCCGTTACAGAAATCCTTATTGTCTACTACATTTACAGTAGGTTTCGGCTTAACATCGACTACTACATTTGCTGTACAGCCATTAGCATTTTTATAAGTAATGGTAGCGGTACCATCTGAAACACCTGTAACCAAGCCACTATTATTTACTGTAGCTACAGAAGGGTTTGATGAAGTCCAAGCTCCAGAAGTTGCAGGAGTTCCCGATCCTGTAAGTTGCGTTGTTGATCCAGCACAAATTGTCGCTCCTCCTGTACCAATCGTTATTTGTGGCACGCTTGGCACTACAGTTACCTGAGCCTTATCATTAGTCGCATCAGGATCATTTTTAGTACCCGTAATCGTTGCTTGATTTGTATAAACTCCTGCACTTTTTACTTTTGCTCTAATTTTTAATACTCTCTCACCATATAATGCCAAATTTCCAATATTCCAAATACCAGTACTTGGAGTATATGTTGTACCAGATGGTGCTGTATGGCTATCATATTCAAACCCACTAGGTAATAAATCAGTCACCTGCACCCCAGTAGCATCAGCAGGTCCTACATTTTTAGCTGTTAATGTAAACTCAACGATGTCACCTATACAAGGAGTCGATTTATCAACTGCTTTCTGAATAGCGAGATCAGCACCAAACACACCTTCTATTTTAGATACAAAAACACCCGCATCCAAATTCCGATCTCCGGCATCAGCGATTGCTATTTTAAATTCATAAGTTCCGCCTTGTATCAATCCAGACAGGTCATATTGAATCAGTTAGGTCAAACCATTATACTCTACATGGATAGGAAACGGACCAGGGTTGTTATTAAGCACCAATCGATTCGGATTGCCAGAGGTAGTAGCTGTTGTATGTCCGTTCCTTTCGTAATGATTACTATTACTGGATTCGTATCCATTACCAGTCCCTGAATAGTTATTTCCTTGCTTTCCAAAGTTCACCTTATTGATAGCCGTTACGGTCTGGGCAGCGTTTGGTAGTCGAGCCATGTTTATCCACTCACCGGTCGTCCCTTTCCTCCTCACAAAGAAACCAAATGTATCATTGTATACAGAACCAACATAATCAGGGTACTCTTCTGAGCCAAATTGATAAGCAATCCGAAGTGCATCAGCCCCACCGGTTAACGTAATATCAAATGTATATACAACAGCATCATAAATCGCATTACTCGTTATATTAGTTAATTGGGCATCACTGTATGTACCTGTTTGTGCAGATACAGATGACTGTAATGATGACGACGAACTTGAATTCTTCTTTGTAAGCTCGTTAACAGCATGTCCTGTTGAAAACAAAACTCCCGCATCCACACCTAAGTTTGCTCCGTTAATACCATTGCTAAAAATTGCAATCTGATTATTATTACCTCCACGTACAATTTGAGGATTGTTGATGACAAGACCGTTCGCATTTAAGCCTGCAGCAATTTGTGTTGCATTTGGATTATTGTTTACCACCGTTGCTTGCCCAAACACGCCAGAAACCATTGATAAAATGACTAAGTGAGCAACAACTGCACACTTTAAGGCAAAAGATTTAATAACTTTTTTCATCTCAGTAACTTTTGTTTGGTTATTGGTTCTCAGGTGTTTCTTCAACAAACAAATCAAGCTGTTTAAGCAGTTCTTCATTGTTTTTAAGTCGAGAGAAGTCCTCATTGTTCAATACTGATCCCAAAAAACCTATAAAGGATTCAACGTTTAGGCGTTTTCGCCTTACAGGCATATCTTGATTTAGTTGGAACAATTCATTTTTCATAATCAATATCTGCAACATTGCTTCTTCTTTGCTTTTAGTCTTTAGCTCTTTTAACCAATTCGGAAGCTCTTCCTCACCGGATGAATTATCCTTTTGTGACATGACCTTCATCCCTTTACTCTTAAGCATAGTAGTTGGCGGAGATGAAAGGAAATTTTGTATTGCCTGCAAATCTTCTTGAGATTTCTGCTGAACAGCTGGTGTTACGGCAGCATTATCCTGCCCCTTCGCCTCACCCAACAGCATTAACACACAACAGCATATCGCCACCACAGAAATAATCCATCCCCGATGGATACGTGATTGCTTCATTTCGATTTTTGTCATTCCTTTCATAGTACTTTGTATTAGTTTTATTTTAGGCATCCCATCACACAACGATCACACCTATAATTTTTATTAGTTAAACATTGGGTACAGCGTCTGTATCTGCGAAGGAAGTTTTCAACTACCTATGCTCCATAAAACCTGTACTACAATTATCGATTTCACACACATCGCTTAACGATGCTCCTGGCTACATTAGCGAGCATAAAGGTTGGGAGAAAAAGACCTAATCACCTACTTTTTTAGTGGACACCTATAGGTACAACTGCAAGAAATCGCAAACCCTAATGGTAAAATCAAAAAATTACAAAGGGACTAAACACAGTTTAAACAATATGGTTTTCAGACGATTAAATAAAAATAATAAGTGGACATTATAAGAGGACGAAATGAATTCTAAAAAATTAACATTTTTTTACAAAGTATTCTTTCAGAGATTTGCATAAAAACGCATTATCGATTTTTCTTTAATTGAGACGAAAAAACAAGTAAGAATTTATCGTTTATCGTCAATTGGAAAATAAAGGATTCGCTATTAAAATGAAGAAAAATCTAGGAAATACAATTGAAAGTAGAATCAGAATCTCATACAAGAAAACAAGATTCCCCCATAAACAGCATATAACATAGAACTGACGCCAAGTGGGTCAACGACAAGGTAAGAGCACAACACAGCCTTTTCGGGATACCATAGCATGTTGGGCTCGCTAAAAAACCTTGTCATTAGGTAGTACGTCTATCACACGCACACGACACCATGATGATGTATTATTACGACAAGGCAAAGCATCAAAAATTGTTTTTAATTGCAGGCGTGTTGAGGTAAAATAGTTTACCTAGGGGGGATATTTGGACTGTTACAATTGAATTTTAAACAAAAAAATATGGTTGTATAGTGTTTTAAGGTTTATTTTTTTGCTTTTGTAGGATAGTGTTAAAAAAAGTGTAAAGTGTTACTAAAAGTAAAAAGTAATGACCAAATTGGATTTTGATCATGACTCAAAGCGAAAAGGTGATTACCCCATTAGAATTGGTCATTACCAAAAACAAAAAAGTCATCACCAGATTGCATTCGGTCATGACTCAA
>NZ_FOZZ01000019.1:0-37982 GCF_900116225.1 Sphingobacterium wenxiniae | reverse complement strand
CAAAAAAGTCATCACCAGATTGCATTCGGTCATGACTCAAAGCGAAAAAGTGATTACCCAATTGGCATTGGTCATTACCAAAAACAAAAGGGTATTCACAAAGTGGAATTAGATGTTCCGAAAAACGAAATAACCTCCATGAATGCGTAATATCGCTTTTAACGATTCTTTTCTTACTGATGTCTTCCTTCTAGATTTTTAGCAATATTTTTTAAATCTAAACCTTTTTCGCGCAATAATACTAAAAGATGGAAAAACAAATCCGAGGATTCGTTGATAAAATCGTGCTCTGTTTCTGCTAAAGCAGCAATCACCGTTTCAACAGCTTCTTCGCCAACTTTCTGAGCGATTTTATTTATTCCTCGCTGACGTAAACGATTTACGTACGACTCGTCAGAAGGTTGTTCGTAACGCTGTCTAACAATACGCTCCAATTGCAATAGGAAATTTTGGTTAAAGTCGGTACCAAAGCAGCTACGACTTCCAGTATGACAAGTTGGTCCAACAGGGTTGACCTTGATAAGAATGGTATCCTCATCACAATCAACATGTGTACTCACAACGTGCAAAAAATTCCCACTTTCCTCTCCCTTGGTCCAAAGCCGTTCCTTGCTTCTCGAGTAGAACGTTACTTTACCCTCCCTTTGGGTTTTTCCCCAAGCTTCTTCGTTCATATAGCCCAACATGAGCACTTCCAAGGTTTGGTCATCCTGAATGACTACGGGTACTAACCCATCTCCTTTTGCAAAATCTATCATTTTAGATATTAGTATTGAGTATTTAGATATTAGTATTGAGATCTATTTAGCTAAACAAATTCATGAATTAGCACTAAATCTACATAAAGTTTAATAGCAAAATCGACATAAAGCCTTACCGGTTTTCTTCTCGACGCTATATTACTCCCCTCCTTTGGAGGGGCTGGGGGAGGAATTATCGCACAATAATTCCGTTGCTCCGCAACGTTTCCTTCAACTCCGGAATCAAAATCTCACCGTAGTGAAATACAGAAGCGGCAAGCGCTGCATCCACATTGGCCTGCTGGAACACATCCACAAAATGTTGCTGATTCCCTGCTCCTCCTGAAGCAATCAAAGGAATATGGATACTGTCATTAATGCGCTTTAAAAACGCTATATCAAATCCGTTTTTTGTACCATCATGATCCATTGAGGTCAGTAAAATTTCTCCTGCTCCCCTATCCTCTGCCTCTTTGATCCAGTTTTCGGTTTCTATATCTGTCTTGTCACGACCACCTCGAAGATGTACAAAATTTCGTTCTTCCACGAAACGTGTATCCACAGCCACAACGACAAACTGACGCCCGAAAGCATCAGCCAAATTATTAATCAGTTGCGGATTGCGAACAGCCGCTGAATTGATAGAAATCTTATCTGCTCCGGCATTTAATAATATCTCGGCATCTTTTAATTCGTTAATGCCTCCACCAATGGTAAAGGGTATATTGACTTGACGGGCAACCGCTTTGACCAAATCAATGGTTGTTTTACGCCCTTCGTGGGTAGCAGTGATGTCCAGAAAAACAAGCTCATCAGCCCCTTGTTGGGAATACTGCCATGCCAATTCTACCGGGTCGCCGGCGTCGCGCAAATCCACAAAATTCACACCTTTTACCGTACGACCATCCTTCACGTCCAAACAGGGAACAATACGTTTAGCTAACATGCATTTAAATTAAAAAATCCACCTTTCTCCCCTCCTTGGGAGGGGTTGGGGGAGGACTAAAAATTAGTCAGTGCTTTTAAATTCCAATCTTTAATCTCTTCGATTGTTATCTTATTCTCGTAAATTGCTTTTCCTACAACACAAGATTCCATACGGCCTAAGGCAGCAAGCGCTTCGATATCTTTCATAGCACTAATCCCGCCCGAACCGATCAATTTGATAATAGGCGAATGATCCAAAAGCTTTTGATACAACTCTACACCTGCTCCACCCATTTTTCCATCTTTACTGATATCTGTACATAGAAAACGGAAAAAACCCAAAGAAAGACATTTATCGATATAAGCGATAAGCTTAATCGGTGAACTTTCCAACCAGCCGGAGTATTTAATCACTTCATCCAGCACATCAATAGCAATAACGATGTGATCTGCATATTTCACACGACCTTCGTTTAATTTTGCCAGCTCTTCCAAGAAGGTCGGGTTCGTAATCGCTTGTGTACCCACAATCACCCTGTAAATACCGGCATCTACAAGCTCTTTGACTTTCTCGATGCTACGCACACCACCTCCGTATTGCACTTTCATATCGGTTTTACGGATGATGTCAAAAAGATAAGCCTGATTGCTAAAATCTCCTTTTGCCCCGTTCAAATCGATGATATGCACGATTTCGGTTCCGTTAGCATGATATTTGGCAATCTGTTCTTCCAACGAAATATCATACGTGGTGACATCGTCGTAATTACCTTCTCTTAAGCGGACAACTTTCTTGTCCAAAACATCGATAGCAGGAATAATATACATTGTTTAAAATTAAAAAGTTAAATCCCCCTAACCCCCAAAGGGGGAATATCTATAAAAACCTCTCCCCCGTTGGGGGATGGGGGGATATCTATAAACTGGCAAAATTCTGCAACAACTGTTCTCCTGCCAATCCTGATTTCTCAGGATGGAACTGCACCCCAAAAAAATTACCTTGCTGCACAGCGGCCGAGAAGGGCAGGCCATATTGACACACCGCAGCGGTATATTTATCGTCAAACTCTATAAAATAGGAATGCACAAAATAAAAATAACTATTATCAGCTATACCGTCAAACAACGGTGAATTATTTTGCAAAGAAACACTGTTCCAGCCCATATGTGGCACTTTTTCAGTAATACGTCCTGTAAAATGTAACGTTTTGAGCGGAAGAAGCTGCAGCAAGTCTGCATTCCCTTCTTCCGAAAAGGAGGACAACAACTGCATGCCCACGCAAATACCCAACACGGGCTTCTTCAACGCCAGAATAGTGTCGACCAAGCCTGTATCCGCCAGTTTCCCCATTGCCGCACCTGCATGCCCGACTCCCGGGATGATGATGCGATCGTACCGCTCAAAATCCGCCGCCGTATGCACCATTCCATACGTCACACCTATCCTATCCAAAGCCGCAGTCAATGAAAATATATTCCCTGCTCCGTAATTTACTATTCCAATCATAGTTTAGTATTGAGATTTGAGTATTGCATATTGAGATTTGGATTTACTATACTTTGTTTTCTAAATTGTCCCTCTCGCACAACGCAATTCTCATATCGCATATCTTTTATAAAACTCCTTTCGTACTTGGCAATTGCATATTCTCCACATCACGCTCTACCGCTTTCTTAATAGATTTGGCAAAGGCTTTGAAAATCGCCTCTATTTTGTGATGTTCGTTTTCGCCTTCTGCTTTGATATTCAGATTAGATTTGGAAGCATCGCTAAAGGATTTGAAGAAATGGAAAAACATTTCGGTTGGCATATCACCAATTTTCTCCCGCTTAAATTCCGCATCCCATACAATCCAGTTACGACCACCAAAATCGATAGCTACCTGTGCCAAACAATCATCCATCGGCAAAGTAAACGCATATCGTTCAATACCACGTTTATCCCCCAGCACCTTTAAAAAGATTTCACCCAGCGCAATTCCTGTATCTTCTATCGTATGATGTTCGTCAATATGCAGATCACCTTTTGCTTTCACTGTCAAATCCAAAGCGCCATGACGAGCAATCTGGTCGAGCATATGGTCAAAGAACGGCAAACCCGTATCAATATCTGCCTTACCTGTACCGTCTAAATTCAGTGCGATATAAATATCTGTTTCGTTGGTTTTACGATGGTGTTCACCTGTACGTGTTCCTACTTTCAAAAACTCATAAATCGCTTTCCAATCGGTGGTTTCTAAGGCAATCGCATCACTGTCAATAGCCAATTCTTCAGCTTGACCGAGGCTATCATCATTTCGCAACCAGATTGCTTTAGCACCCAGGTTCTGCGCTAACTTCACATCGTTGACACGGTCGCCAATGACAAAAGACTCAGCGAGGTTATATCGCTCAACATCAAAATACTCGCCCAACATGCCAATCCCTGGTTTGCGGGTAGGTGCATTCTCATGCGGAAAGGTCTTGTCAATATGCTCTTTAGCGAACTCTACACCCTCACCCCTGAAAGTTTCTACAATAAAATGATGAACGGGCCAAAAGTTTTCTTCAGGGTGCGAAGCCGTTCCAAGCCCATCTTGGTTCGAGACCAATACCAGTTCAAAGTCAAGTTCCTTAGCTATGCGTGGCAGATATTGCAACGCTCCGGGATAGAATTTCAATTTAGCGAACGAGTCGATCTGTTCATCTTCCGGCTCTAAAATTAGTGTACCATCACGGTCTATAAATAATATTCTTTTCATTTTTTGATTATCTTCGATGAACTCGAAAGCTCGGTTACACAGATTATTGATGATTATAAGGATGAGCTACCATAAAACACGGCGACCATTTCCAATAAGGCGACATTTTCTTCGGGTGTTCCTACCGTAATCCGCAGACAGCCTTCACATAGCTCTACTCTTGATCGGTCTCTGACGATAATACCTTTGCTTACCAAAAAATTATACAACGCACGTGGCTCCTGCAATTTCACCAAGATAAAATTGGCATCCGATGGGGTTACGTGCTCCACCTGCTCCAGCGAACTTAACGCAACTGCTAATTTTTCCCGTTCACTGACCACTTCCTGTATCCATGTGTTGACCAACGTCACATTATCCAGAGCTTCCAGAACAATCTCCTGGGTTGCCTGATTGATATTGTACGGAGGCTTTATCTTATTGAAAACTGCAATAATATCCTTGCTGGCAAAAGCCATTCCTAAACGCAAAGCTGCCAACCCCCAAGCCTTGGACAAAGTCTGCAAAACCACCAGATTCGGAAATTCCGATAAATCCTTCGTAAACGATGGTAATTTAGAAAAATTGATATACGCCTCGTCCACCACGACCAATCCTTCAAAGTTCACCAATAACGTTTCAATATCCTGTCTTCGGATACTGTTGCCCGTTGGATTATTGGGTGAACAGACAAAAATCAGCTTTGTATTCCCATCTACCGCAGCCTCAATTCCATCGATATCCAACTGAAAATCACGGGTAAGATTCACCTTGCGGCATTCCACATCATTAATATTTGCCGAAACCTCATACATACCGTATGTTGGTGGCACAAGGATAACATTATCTTTTCCAGGACGACAGAAAGCTCGAAAAAGGATATCAATCGCTTCATCACTGCCATTACCCAAGAAGATATTTTCTGTGGGGACACCTTTGATTTTATATATTTTCTCTTTTACACGATGCTGTAACGGATCGGGGTAACGATGGTAGTTCGTTGTGTACGGCGAACCAAACGCATTTTCATTGGCATCCAATAATACAGAAGCCTCTCCTTTAAATTCATCACGTGCAGAAGAGTATGGAACAAGCTTTTTGATGTTGTCCCGAAGTAGGTTGTTTAAGTTGAAAGACATATTAATTGTCTGATTATATTCTATTTTGCGCCGTAAATATGCGGAAAAATATACAAAATCCCTATTTTTTGCGCCAGCAAATAGCTATAAGCCGTAAGCTACAAGCAAATAGAAGATAGTTCTTGGCTTACTGCTTATAGCCAACAGCATACCAACTCCCTTCTTCCGAGAGTTCAGTAGATATGAAAACCGATTTAGACTCCTCCAGCAAAGGCTGTAAATCTTTATAACGTGCGGAATAATGCCCAAGCAGTAACTTCTGCGCTCCGACTTGTTTGGCTACCTCGCCTGCTTGCTGAGCCGTTGTATGAAAAGTATCTTTTGCCCTGTCTAACATATCATGCATAAACGTAGCCTCATGATACAGCAAGTCAACATTTTGGATATTGGAAAGATAATCATCGAAGACCATAGTATCAGAGCAATAGGCATAGCTTCGGGATTTTGGCGCAGGATAGGTCAGGTCTTCAGCACGATAAAGCTTACCATCTGCATCCGCATAATCAATACCTTTTTTCAATAAACGTAAATAAGGTGTCGGTATATTCAGCCTTTCCACAGCCTCCGCATTCAAAGTCGCGGCTCGTTTTCCCTCATCAAAGCGAAAGCCTGTACATGGGATACGGTGTTTTAAAGGAAAAGATGTTACCTTGAGCGCTGGGGCAGCAAAAATAACCTCTGGCTTATTAGGATTGGTCGGATGAAAAAGCAGATTATAATTTAATACCGTAGCAGAGTGCTTAAACTGTATCTCAATAATCTCTTCCAAGGCAGGTGGTCCATACAAATGCAAATCGGCTTTCCGCCCCATAAGATGTAGAGAGGATAACAAGCCTACCAACCCCAAATAATGGTCGCCGTGCAGATGGCTGATAAAAATATGGTTAATACGGTTGCTTTTAACACCATATCGAAACAGCTGCATCTGTGTCCCCTCACCGCAGTCTATCAAAAACAGCTGTTCATTGAAATTTATCACCTGAGAAGTTGGGTGACGCCCATACATAGGTGTCGCCGAACTATTTCCCAAAATCAAAACTTCAAATTTCATCCGTTTATTGTCCAGCTTTCAAATCCAAACGGATCTCGTTACCAAAAATTAAGGTCTCGGCTTCGGCCAAAGAATCCACAATCTTAAAATAACCCTCCAAATTGGACAGGCGGATAAAATCACGAACATTCTGATGCAAGCCTGTCAATATGAAATATCCACCTGTAGATTTGCATAATCTACGCGCCAATAACCCTACGCGTAAACCATCCTCATCAGCTTGTTCCACATGTCGTAGATCTAGCACAATATTGCGCTGTCCACCTGTATTACGCAACATAAACTCTCCTTTAAGCTTTACCGCAGCCTCTCCATTCAACACATCAGTCAAAGGTTCAATGACTACATAGCGGTCATGCTTATCCACTGTAAATTTCATTTTTTTATGTTTTTATTACCTTCCATCACCATCATCACTTTATTTATCACTTGATTATTACGCTACACAATGTTTTTCAATGCTTCCGCCACATTCCGCTCTACCCGCGCTATCGCTTCTTCACCTTCCGCACGTTGGAATTTCTCACCTGTAATATGTTCAAAAAGCTCAATATAACGGTCTGAAATGGAATGGACAATCTCATCCGTCATCTCTGGAACCTGTTGTCCATCTTTTCCCTGAAACCCGTTCTCCATCAACCATTCCCGAACAAACTCTTTGGACAATTGCCTTTGCGGTTCGCCATTTTCCTGACGCTCAGCATAACCCTCTGCATAGAAGTAACGAGAAGAATCCGGCGTATGGATTTCATCCATTAGATAGATTTGACCGTCACGTTTTCCAAACTCATACTTGGTATCCACCAAAATCAGCCCTCTTTCCAAAGCGATCTCCGTGCCGCGCTGAAAAAGCGCATGCGCATATTGCTCTAATTGTGTAAAATCTTCTTCATTGACAATTCCTTGTGCAATGATATCTGATCGCGAAATATCCTCATCATGGCCAACAGCAGCCTTCGTAGTAGGTGTTATTATTGGCTGGGGAAGTTTATCATTTTCTTTTAAGCCTTCTGGCAAAGCCACACCACAAAGCTCTCTTCCTCCATCACGATAAGTACGCCAAGCATGACCTGCTAAATAACCTCGGATAACCATCTCCACTTTAAATGGTTCACATTTTTTACCGATAGTAGCACTAGGATCTGGAACATCAACCACCCAATTCGGGAGAATGTCTTTTGTTGACTCTAAAAATTTAGCAGCAATCTGGTTCAACACCTGTCCTTTATACGGAATAGCCCTCGGCAGCACTACGTCAAAAGCTGAAATACGATCCGATGCTACCATCACCAAATAATCATCAGCAATAGTATATACATCGCGTACTTTGCCTCTGTAAAAAGCAGTCTGCTTATCAAATTGAAAGTTAGTTTCTTTTATTGCGTTCATCTGTGAATGTAAAAAAACAAATGTAAGTGAAAAAATTAAAAAGTAGGGGCAAATAATTATTTGCTCCTACTTTTGAAGGTCTCCATAAGCTTCCAAAATCCGCTTCACCAATTTATGGCGAACTACATCCGAACCACTGAGGTAGATAATATCGATCCCTTCAATATTATCCAAAAGCTTGATAGCAGTAGCCAAGCCAGATTGGCTTTTCTTCGGCAGGTCAATTTGCGTCAGATCTCCTGTAACTATAAATTTAGCCGTAGGGCCCATACGTGTGAGAAACATTTTCAGTTGCATATCGGTAGCGTTCTGCGCCTCATCCAAAATCACAAAACAATTATCCAACGTACGCCCACGCATAAACGCCAGTGGAGCAACCTCTATAATACGACGCTCCAAATAATCTTTCAATTTATCAGCTGGAATCATATCATCTAGTGCATCATACAAGGGGCGTAAATACGGATCGACCTTCTCCTTCAAATCCCCCGGCAAGAAACCTAAATTTTCTCCAGCCTCTACAGCCGGGCGAGTCAGAATAATACGCTTAATCTCTTTATTGCGCAAAGCGCGAACAGCCAAAGCTACAGCCGTATAAGTTTTACCTGTCCCTGCAGGTCCAATGGCAAAAAGAATGTCGTTCTTCGAGATTGTCTCCACCATTCTTCGCTGATTGGGCGTGCGTGCGCGCACCATCAGACCATTTGGACCATAAACAATAGGCTCTCCTTTAAATGCTGCAGGTTCCGTTTTCTTTTCTTCTGCTCGCTCCGTCCTTATCGGTGCTCCTACCAATTCTTCTAATTGCACAGCATCTAGCGACTGAAAACGTTCAATATGCTCGACAATCCCCTGGAAAGCAGCTTTGAATCGCTGTTGCTCCACTTCTTCGCCTAACACCTTCAAGTCATTGCCACGGGCAACTAAACGTAATTTGGGAAAACTTCTTTTTATCAGCTCAAAGTTTTCATTCTGAGCTCCCCATAATGTAACCAGGTTCACATCATCGAGGTTAATCAACATTTCGTTCAAATCTTATCTTTCTGTTTTAAAGTTTTCTAATTTAAACCTATAAGGTTTTGCCTGATACGGAGGTGTTCGTGAGCCCCTATTTTTCTCATGGATATATAACCAAACCTTATAGGTTTTTATTTTAAAAATATTCATTTAAAGTTTCTCATTTTCTACTCAGTAGTATAAAGCTATAAGGTTCCTCGATTTATCACCTGATACGGCAACCTATTCACCCTAAACCTCATAGGTTTTCACTTCATATAGTGCCCCACTGAACTGACGTAAAGTTAATCAATTTTTTCTCTAAAAAATTAGACTTTTTCAACCATTCGGCAGGTAATAATGGATTTTCTTTTGCTACTTTTGTAGCCGATATTACACAGACATCTCTCCTTTTCAGGGATATTTTTGAGGTTTTTGTATCTTACAGGGTACTTTATGGGAGTTATAACGCTAACGACAGACTTAGGACATCGCGATTTTTATCAAGCCGCCCTCAAAGGCAGCATTATATCGCTGTTGCCAGATGTGAGATTAGTAGATATAACCCATGAAATCCCTTCCTTTGATATACAACGAGCCGCTGTTATGCTGCGCAATGTCTATCAATATTTCCCATCTGGAACTGTCCATCTTATCGGCATCGACACCGTTTTTCAAGAAGGTTCGCGTTATATGATGATGAAGTTTGACAACCATTATTTTGTTGGGGCAGACAATGGTATCTTTAGTATCATATTGGGCGAAAACGATGCGCAGGAGCTTTTCGAGATTGACATCATGCAAGACCTACGCTACCTGCACTTCCCCTTGGCCGACATACTGACTAAAGCCGCCTGTCATATTGCAAAAGGCGGTGTACTTGCAGAAATCGGGCAGGCCGTCGAAAAACCGTTAAAACGAGTGATGGTACAACCGTTGATAGACGCCAACTCCATTAAGGGACATGTATCCTACATCGATTCCTTTGGCAACGTCATCAGCAACATCAGCAAAGACCTGTTCAACGAGGTGCAAAAAGGCCGTAGCTTCCAACTTCATTTCAAACGGAATGAAACTATCAACAAGCTGAGCTGGCATTATAACGAAGTGCCCGAAGGTGAAAAACTATGTCTTTTCGGAATTAGCAATTTTCTGGAAATCGCGATCAACAAGGGGCATGCTAGCCGTTTGCTCGGTCTTCAGCAAGATGAAATCATCATGGTGGAGTTTCTGGAGCGTTAAACCTCTCCCCTTCCATTTAGTCTGAACAAACATGAAAAACATTACTTTCTTACTGATAGGATTACTGGCTTTCGTTCTACATAGCCAGGCCGTTCCTCAGCTTAATACTGATTCTATTGGCTTTGAGCAGCAACGTGAGCGCATCAATACACTGCTGGAAGAACGCAGCAAGAAATTTGGCGATCTGGACATCAGCCTACAACAAAAAACAGGCATTTTCGGTATTTTCAAAGTTAAAAAGGACATGCAAAAGTCCATAGACATTCTTCGACAAATCGTGCTGACCGACAATCATATCTTTCTGGAAACCAAAAAACTGTTGGACATCAAGGACAATGAAAGCGACAGGCATGAATCCCTTGCCAATGAATACGATGCGCAAATCACAGCTTACATGCGCACCATTTCCAAGCTACAGGCAGAAAATGAGCAGCTCCGCGGACGCATTGAATTATTGGGCGAGGAAGGGCATAACGTAGATTTATTGGTGTATCTCCTCGTTTTTGTCATACTGGTTTTATCAGGCGTAATTGTGTGGTTGTACCGAAAAAACATAAATTTGACGCAAGAGTGATAAGCTCACGTTAATAATATGTGTACTTTTGCCTCTTAAATTAGTATTTGATGGCAAGAGCGAGATTGAATAGCAGTAACACGCAATCAGACGATTTACCTAAACCGAAGTTAAGCAAGGAATTAGTTAAGAAAGCTTTACAACTTTTATCGTATCTCCGTCCCTACCGTACAAAATTTGTATTGGGGATGATTTTTCTTATTTTGTCTAGCCTAACAATGCTGACCTTTCCAGCGTTGCTGGGAGCAATGATTGATGCTGCGCAGGGGCGACAAACCTACACTTGGCTACCTGCGGATGTACTCTACATTGGCGGTATATCTATGGCTATCTTATTCTTTCAATCTATCATCTCTTTCGGACGTATCAAGCTTTTTGTAGAAATCGCCGAAAAAGCCTTAGCAAATATCAGGAAAGACACCTATCACAGGCTTATCACTTTACCTATTGAGTTTTTCGCCAACCGCCGCGTTGGGGAACTAAACAGTAGGCTTTCAGCTGATCTAGCCCAGATTCAAGATACATTAACCAGCACAATTGCCGAGATCCTTCGTCAGACCATCAGCCTGGTGTTCGGGGTATGTCTGTTAATTTTTGTATCGCCAAAGCTCGCTTTGATGAACCTGAGCATCCTGCCTATTATCGTCATTACAGCGATGATTTTTGGGCGTTTTATCCGTAACCTTTCCCGACAGGCCCAAGACCAGCTTGCGGATTCCAACAGCATTGTACAGGAAACCTTGTTAGGCATCAGCAACGTGAAAGCATTCGTCAACGAATATTACGAAGCCAAACGCTATGGGCAAAAATTAGACAGCGTCGTCAAATTAGCGGTTAAAGGTGCTACCTATAGAGGTATTTTTGCATCTTTTATAATCTTTTGCATCTTTGGCGCTATCATTGCCGTCATCTGGTACGGCGCATCCCTAGTTTCAAGCGGTGAAATATCTGTAGGTGATTTAACAACCTACATCCTCTACTCCATGTTTGTAGCGGGATCAATGGGTAGTTTTCCGGAACTGTACGCCAATATACAACGTGCGTTAGGCGCAAGCGAGCGTGTGCTTGAAATCTTAGACGAACAAACCGAAGACATAAGCATAGCTGAAAGCAACAAAGAAATCGACAAGTCTATACACGGCGCTTTAACCTTCAGTCATGTCGGGTTCTCTTATCCATCTCGACAGGAGACCCCAATCCTAAAGGACATTTCCTTTCACGTAAAGGCCGGTAAAAAACTGGCACTCGTAGGACCAAGCGGAGCAGGAAAATCAACCATCGCTTCCTTAATCCTTCAATTTTACAAACCAAGCAGCGGAACGATTGCTTACGACGGGATTCCTAGCGATCAGTTTTCGCTTACGGACATCCGCAATCAGGTAGCTATTGTCCCACAAGATGTGCTACTTTTTGGTGGTACGATTCGTGAGAACATCGGCTACGGGCGTTTGGATGCTGATGCCGGGGACATTATTGAAGCGGCAAAAAGAGCGAATGCCCACGAGTTTATCATGGCTTTTCCTGAGGGGTATGACACCTTGGTCGGCGAACGTGGCGTAAAGCTCTCCGGAGGACAACGTCAGCGCATCGCTATTGCTCGTGCTTTGCTCAAAGACCCCGCCATTCTTATTCTCGATGAGGCCACTTCAGCATTAGATTCAGAATCTGAACGTATGGTACAACAGGCCTTGGAAGAACTTATGCGCAACCGGACCTCCATTATTATTGCCCACCGCTTAAGCACCATCAAAGATGCTGACCAGATTGCCGTGATTGAAGACGGCGCAGTTTCGGAAGAAGGCAACCATGTGGAGTTGATGTCCAAGGGTAGTGGCTTATACCATCATCTTTATTCACTACAGTCCGCACAAAAAATCAACGTGTAAAGTCTGAGATACTGTTTAAACCTCTGTTTTTGCCGCACCTCCTTCGTCATATTCCTCTTCAGAGCCGAGACACAGCGACAAATGTCAGGCTTAGCCTGTCGAGAAGCCCTCAGTGAGACAAAAACCGCTCATGTGTCATCTTGAGCTTGTCGAAAGATAAAACATCGTGGTTGGAAACCGTTGAGTCTTTATTTTTAAACAGGCTCTGAATATTCCCTCCTGTTTTTGAGTAAATAAAGCTCAAAAACAGGAAAAAAACTTAAAATTCTGTTAAAAATATTTTTTTCTAAACCTTTTGGTACTTATCTTGTTAGTCTTATAGTTAGATAAAAAGAATAAGGGAATTTTAAACACATATAATCATGAGTAATAAGAAAGGATTAATAGCGTTCGCGTTAGTAGGGTTAGCAGTTGGAACAGCAGCTTACTATTTATTAGCTACAGAAGACGGCAAAAAGCAATTGGATCGCGCAAACGAAGGGGTAAAAAGCCTGACCAAATCTCTTAAAGAGTTATCAAAAAAAGAGGCTAAACGTGCGGAAAAATTAGCGAAATCAGCAAAAAAAGATTTAGAAAGCTTAAAATCAAGAGCTAAAGAAGCTGGCAAGCAGGCTTTGGAAACAGCTTCTACCCAAGCGCATAAATTAGCGGACAAAGCAGCAGCAGCAGCCAATAATTTAGGCAACAAAGCGGAAGAAATCATTGCGGAAGCAAAATCAGAAGTAGACAAAGCATAAAACGCTGCGTTATTTTGCTTTGTTGATGAGGCAAAGTAAAGTTATTCCTATCTTTGCCGGAGATGAATTTATTCCAGCAAATAAAGGTATTGGTATATAAAGACATGATTTTGGAATGGCGCTCAAAATATGCCATTAATGGAATCTTGTTATATGTTGTATCCACAGTTTTTGTATGCTATCAAGCATTCAAATCCGTGGATACACTTGTTTGGAATGCGTTATTCTGGATTATCCTGCTCTTTGCCAGCATCAATGCCATCAACCGAAGTTTCATACAGGAAAGCTCCTATCGACAGCTTTATTATTACACAATCGCCAGCCCCAAGGCTGTTATCCTTTCCAAAATAATCTACAATACCTTCGTCATGGTATTGTTGTCAGCCATCGCCTTCTCGGTCTACAGCTTGATTTTCAGCAATCCTATCGGCGACCCCACATTGTACCTAACAGCCGTTCTGCTGGGCAGCATCAGTTTTGCGACGGTGTTCACCATGGTCTCGGGCATCAGCTCTAAGACAGGCAACAATAGTACAATCATGGCCATCCTCAGCTTCCCGGTCATCATCCCGTTACTGATTGTCCTTATCAAGCTTTCACAGAATGCCATAAATGGTTTGGAACGCACGGTCAGTTCTGGTGAAATTTTGGTACTGTTGGCAATTAATGTAATTACCGTTACTATTTCTTTATTGTTATTTCCTTACCTTTGGCGTGATTAAAGCTACTTTTCAGTCATGAGAAAATCTTGGTGGAAAATTTTAGGGTTATGTTTGATTGGCGGATCTATTATAGCCGGTTTACTCGGACCTGTCCCTAGACTTCCTATTCTGAACGAAACCATCCGCAATGTGTATTTCCACGTACCGATGTGGTTTGCAATGTTTACACTTTACCTTATTTCGGTAATATACAGCATACGTTATCTCAACAGCAACGATATCAAGAACGATTTCATTGCTGTCGAAGCGGTAAACACAGGAATTATCTTTTGTTTCTTAGGTTTATTAACCGGTATGCAATGGGCAAATATCACGTGGGGCGAACCTTGGCCGAACGATCCTAAAACCAACGGGTCGGCTATTGCTACACTGATGTATCTGGCCTATTTGGTTTTGCGTAACGCTTTAGAAGAGGAACAAAAACGCGCGAAGATTTCGGCTATATACAATATTTTCGCATTTCCGGTCATGATCGTATTGATGTATATCCTTCCAAAGCTTACTGACTCCCTACATCCAGGAAGTGGTGGCAACAGTACTTTTGGTGACATTGACATGGATAACCAGATGCGTCCGATATTCTATTCGGCTGTTGTAGGTTGGATACTTATAGGTGTATGGATAGCTTCGTTACGCTATCGACTTCGCTTAATCGAGAACACAAGAAATCAAATTGATTAATATACTATTTTACGATATTCCATCATGAAAAAATACAGTGCACTTCTTTTAATGGTTTTATGCAACTTAAGCCTGTTTGCACAAAGCGGTGTGGAGATGGCTACAGATCTTCGCAGTTCGGGCAAGATTTATGTTGTGGCTCTAGTGCTTTTGACCATTTTTATAGGGATTGGAATCTACCTTATTGCGCTTGATAGACGCATCAAAAAATTAGAAAAAGAAACGAAGAAGTAAGAAAGCTCTGTCCCTCGAACACATGATTATCAACCAACTTCGAAAGTTCACACCAATTAACATACTTTTCGTTTCGATTATTGGGTTGGCATTATGTCTGGGAGTGTTTTTACATCTTCCTACCGAGATAACAACAATCTTTTTTGAACCTGCGATCTACAACATCATAGGTTTTCAGTCTGAAGCTATGGTCTCGCCAGTGGTGAACGTACTTATCACCCTCATCCTGACACTTCTTCAAGCATTTTTTCTGAATAAAATCATCAACAACTTCAATTTCCTGGGGAAACCAAGCTTCCTTACAGCATTGATGTACATGACTTTAGTTAGTCTCTTTGCTCCTTTCTTAGTTTTTTCACCACCGCTGATATGTAATTTTATCACCATTTGGATGCTCGGAAAACTCTTAAACATCTATAAACAAGCCGATGTTAAGGGGCTCATGTTCGACCTAGGGATGATCGTTGCTTTTGGTAGCCTGATCTATTTTCCGTTCATGGTGATGATGCTCCTCCTCTGGATTAGTCTTATCATTTTCCGGCCTTTCAACTGGCGAGAATGGGTTACTCCCCTACTTGGATTCTCAACGATTTACTTCCTTCTGGGTGTCATTTACTATTGGAATGACAGATTGGTCGAGTTCTATCAAATATTCAAACCATTGAGCTATGCATTTCCGACAGAATTATCGGTCAATGTCTATGATTATATTGTCGTAATTCCGGTTCTGATATCATTGCTTTTCTTCCTTTTCATACTAAAAGACCAATTCTTCAAAAGCGTAGTACACCTTCGGAAATCATTCCAGCTTTTATTCTTCATGGTACTGTTAACTGTAGGTTCGTTTTATTTGAACGATCACATCACCATCAACCACTTCCTATTGTGCGCACCACCTATCGCCATTTATATGGCTTTCTATTTCACCTATGCCAAATCCAAATGGGTCTATGAAGTGCTGTATGCCGTTATTCTTCTGACTATTTTATATTTTCAGTTTTTTTAGCGCTGAGTTGGAAAAAAGCTCTCCAAAGCACAGGGTAATTACGAAGAGGGGGGCGAAAAGTCAGCCGTCATCGTCATTGCGAGGAACGAAGCAATCTGATGACGGTAAAAACGCAGATTGCTTCGTCATTTTTCCTCGCAATGACGCGTTTTTTAATGATTAACAACCTTTTCGGACATCCCCCATTTTGGTAAACACCATCAATTTTTAAATCACCTCCACACACTGAACTTATTTAACACCTTGAAAACAAAACGATTAACCTTTTTTAACAAATAGGGCTAACGGAATAGTCAAAAAATAGATAGTTTTGTAGCAAATTTTGAAAAAAACATCATTTAGTAGCTATCGACAAACAAGCAGCAATTAGGTAACCTATTTAGATAGTAAAATACCGCTGAATCGATAAGATGTAACACCGTTATATATGCACAGACATTCAATAGGAACGCTCACCAAAATAGCTCTTACGTTATTTTTAGGACTGATGGGCTGGGGTACCAATAGCTTACAGGCACAGAAATCCACCTCCCACTCTCCGTATTCCCAGTTTGGTTTAGGACAGATGCGAGAAGACCTTTTACCGCAAACCAGAGCTATGGGAGGCATCTCTTCAGGCGTACGCCACTTGACGGGGTTTCCTACATTGAACATCAGCAACCCTGCATCATACTCTGGACTCAACCGCACGGTATTAGAGGCTGGATTATATGGTAATCTTACCCAACTTTCCAAAGACGACAGAAGCGACAACACAGCGGATTTTGCTTTTAGTCACTTAGCAATCGGTGTGCCTCTGAGTAAATATGGTGGTATGGCTTTTGGTTTATTGCCTTACTCAGATATCGGTTATTCCGCCGCTTCTACACAGAGCATCGACAATTTGCTTTATAAAGTATCCCTTTCAGGAGATGGAGGGATTAACAAGGCATTTTTGGGGTATGGTGTATCCCCATTTAAAGGTTTAAGTGTAGGTGGTAACGTAGGTTTCCTATTCGGAAATCTCTATGACCGAACCAAAGTTGAATTCCCAAACACCAGAGATGCTTACAATTCAGAAACAAAAGAAACCCGTAATATTCGCGGGGTAACATTTGACTATGGTGTGCAATATAGTCGTGCATTAGGCCGTCGTTACAACTTAACCGTTGGCTACAATGGTTCATTGGATAATCAGATTACTGCAAAAACCAATGTATTGCAAACTATATCTGAGCCAACTATTGGCGATGACGAATCTGTAGCATTAGACACCACCCATTTCAGCAATATTAGCAACCGCAAAATCAATCTGCCTTTGAAACACAGTTTAGGCTTTACCTTATCCAAAGGTTATAATTGGATGGTTGGGGCGGATGTCAAATATGCCGATTGGTCAAACTATCAAGTTCGGGAAGGAGAAAACAAATTGGGAAAATCATACGGTTTTGCGGTAGGTGGGCAAATCAAGCCAGACCCAACTTCCGTACGCTACTGGAATCAGGTAGACTACCGTCTAGGCTTCCGTTATAATCGTACTCCGGTATCTTTCCGTCACCAACAAATCAACGACATGGCGGTTACGGTAGGTTTTGGATTTCCTCTTCCAGAAACCAATTTTGGTGCAACATTCTCCCAATTCAACATTTCTGCTGAATTTGGTCAACAGGGAACCTTATCCAACAGCTTAGTACGCGAGCGCTATATCAATATCAACATTGGTTTTACCATCAATGATACGTGGTTCCGACGTCGAAGTTTAGATTAGAAAAATGCGAGACTGCATCCTAAAAATATATCAACGAACATCCCTAGTACCTTTAATGGCACTAGGGATGTTCTTGCTTTTCTCTTGTGAGAACTCCATGAAAGACATTGAAAAAGTCGCCAACATTCAAGAAGAGGAAAATGTCAATATTTCCAGAGATGTTACTGTCGTTTATAGCGACTCTGCTGTTGTAAAAGCAGAATTGAAAAGCCCAGAATTAAGGGAATACCCAGACAGTGTTGGTTTTTTTGAATTCCAGAAAGGCGTAGTGATACGTTTCTTCGATGCAAACCAAAACGAAACCCAGCGTATAAAATCCGATTATGCCATACAACGCAATAATGAGGGGTTGACAGAGTTTCGGAAAAATGTCGTCGTCACAATGGATAATGGCTCTATTATCAAATCCGAGGAAATCTTCTACGATGAGAAAAAGCAAATCTATTACAATACCGTTCCCATTACTTTCGACATGAAAGACGGACGTGGAAGTTTCCAAGCTACCTCTTTCACCTCAGACCTCAACTTCAAGTTGATTAAAGGTGAAAACATGACAGGATATTATGTCCCAACGGGAGAGAATCAATTACCTTCTTTCGGTCGATAGAAACCGACATAAACACATTTTATTAAATTTAGTTTTCATACACTATAATTTTTTACATTTTTTTTCATAAAAGTTGTATCTTGCGCCTTGTTTTTAATAAGGGTCAATTAAATAACTAATAACAAGCATTTAAAAATAAACACAGTATATAGATTATGGGATTAATGGGTAGTTTGCGAAACCGAGCAGGATTGGTGGTTACCATCATCGGTTTAGCAATTGTTGCATTTTTATTAGGAGATATCATCAACTACGGTACTCCTTTTTGGATGAAAAGCCAGAATCAAGTGGGGAGCGTTAATGGGGAATCGATAGATTATCAAGTTTTCAATGCGCAGGTTGACCAAACAACAGCTATGTTCCAACAACAAATGGGTGGAGCAGCCTCATCACAATTAAGAACTTATGCAGTTCAACAAGTTTGGAACCAATTTATCTCCCAAGAATTACTAAAACAGGAAATTGAGAAAATCGGTCTTTCAGTAGGGAAAGACGAATTAAATGATTTGGTTAGCGGAAACAATCCTTCGCAACAAATTATCCAGGCCTTCACGAACCCTGAAACAGGTATGTTTGACCGCAATCAGCTCAATGTATTTTTGTCTCAGGTTTCTACACAAGGAACACCAGAGATGAATGCACAATGGGAAATGCTTTTGGAAAACATTCGTAACGAGCGTTTAAACCAGAAATATTCAAACTTACTAAGCAATAGCGTATACGTAACGGCATTGGAGGCACAAGAAGAATACAATAATCGCAACAAATTGGCGAACTTCAAGTACTTAATGTTAGATTACTCTTCTGTTAAAGATGCGGAGATCAACTTAACCGATGCAGATTATAAAGCTTATTACGATACGCATAAAAAAGCTTTCAAAAATCCAGAAGAAAGCAGAACAGTAGAATATGTATTGTTTGATGCACGTCCGACAGCTAACGATACTGCAGCTACAAAATCCGCTATAGAACAACTAAAAGCAGAGTTAATCGCATCGACAAACGATTCTTTATTTGCTGTGTCTAACTCTGATGTACAGTATCCTGCGACTTACCTTCGTAAAGGACAGGTTAGTCCCGCACTTGACTCTGTATTATTCAATGCAGCGGTAGGTACAACAGTAGGTCCTTTCCTTTCTAATGATGCTTATGAGATTGCGAAGGTAATTGATGCAAAATTTAGCCCTGATTCTGTAAAAGCATCACATATCTTGTTAAATACAACTGCTGAAGGCGGTGTTGATAAAGCAACAACAAAAGCCGATTCAATCAAAAGATTAATCCAACAAGGTGAAAGCTTCGCAGCGTTAGCGATTCAATTCAGCGTAGACCAAGGAAGCAAGGTCAATGGTGGTGATTTAGGCACTTTCCCTCGTGGACAAATGGTTCCTGAGTTTGAAGAAGCTGCTTTCTCTGGAAAAGCTGGAGATGTTGTTATTGTGAACAGCCGTTTCGGTACGCATATTATCCGCATCGAAAAGCAAGTAGGCAACTCTAAAATCGTAAAAGCTGCAATTGTCAATAAAACAATCAATGCAGGAAAAGCAACCACCGATGCTGTTTACGCCAAGGCCAATAGTTTCTTCAGTGAAGCAAATAGTAAAAACTTTACCGAAGTTGCCAATAAGCATGGCTTAACTATTCAAAAAATAGACAGAGCAGCTGCGATGGATAATAATTTCAACGGAACAGAAGTACCGAGAGATTTGGTGAAATGGGCATTCGAAGCAAAAAAAGGTGACGTCTCAGAAAAGATTTTCGATACTGAGCACAATTTTATCGTAGCGCGTGTTCAGGACATCCAACCCAAAGGTTTATTATCCTTAGAAGCAGTAAAAGCACAGATAGAACCTCAGGTGAAAAATGAAGTAAAAGCAAAAATGTTAGCTGAAAAGATGAACAATGCCTTGAATGGTGCATCGAACATCGACCAAGCCGCTCAAAAATTGGGTAAATCTGCCATTGAAGTAGAAAATATCGTGATGGCTAATCCAGTTTTACCAGGCATCGCATTAGAGCCTGCAGTGGTGGGAACAGTATTTGGTTTACAACCAAACAAAGTTTCCAAGTCTGTTAAGGGCTTACAAGGCGTATATGCTGTACAGGTCAATGGCTTTACCAACCCTGCAGAATTGGTTGCCAGTGATATGACCAATCAAAAGAAACAATTGCAGACATCGAAGGCACAACGTTCTTGGACAGCAATCTATCAAGCTCTACAAAACAAAGCCGATATAGATGACAATCGCATTAGATTCTATTAAGATATAATCACTAACTTTACAGCCGAACATTAAAATGTTCGGCTTTTTTGTTTTTGAACGTTATGGAAATTCAGGAAAACATCGTCAATAAAGTGGCACAAAGTGGTTTAATGACCATTGACTTGGCAAATTATGCCCCGACGGGGGAAATCTTTATATATGACATAAAGGACAACCTCTTTCATGGATTGATCCTAAAAGAAAAGGATTTCCGTGAGTTCATCAAACAACATGACTGGAGTCAATACCAGAACAAACATATCGGCATCATCTGTTCCACAGATGCCATTGTACCGACTTGGGCGTATATGTTATTGGCAAACAAGCTTGAACCGCATGCAACTTCGGTTCACTTCGGCACGAAAGAAGATGTGGAGAGAGATTGGTTCATGAACAAGTTAAGTACCATCGATTACACAACATTTCTTGACCAACGCGTTGTCGTAAAAGGTTGTGGAGACATCCATATCCCTGAAGCTGCGTTTGTGAAGTTTACGGTCGAACTAAGCAAGGTTGCCAAGTCCATTATGTATGGTGAACCGTGTTCTACTGTACCGGTGTTCAAGCGTAAAAGTTAAACCATTCCCAGTCATACCTGTCCATTATTATATGAGAAAATTGTACATACTATTTATATTTTTTATCGGGACATTTGGTTTAGCCTATAGCCAGACTCTTCCTTATCTACCACAACCGACTTATAAAGAAGGTGAGCAGCTCAAGTACAAATTGCGTTATGGCATCATGTCCGCCGCCACAGGAACATTAAAAGTTGAAAAATCAAAGTTGCGTTTCAGCAACCCCAATACTTATCATTTATCTGCATTCGGGCAAACGTCAGGGGCTTTTTCAGTATTCTACACTGTTAAAAACCAATATGATTCGTATATTGATGGAGATACTTACCTGCCTTATCTATATACCGAAAATATCCGAGAGGGAAGCTATACACGTCAAGAGTATGCTACGTTTGACCACAAGAACAAAAAAGTGTCTGGTAGAAAGGGAACTTTCACCAGTCCGAATTCGCAGTTCTTTGATCTGCTATCCGCATACTATTTTTCAAGAAACTTAGATTTATCCTCTCTTAAAAAAGGGGATTCCTTTAAGATTACCTATTTTCTGAACGATGAAGTCGCGCAATTAGGTGTTAAGTATATCGGAGTAGAAAAAATTAAGACCTCCTTGGGGACCTTGGAATGTATCAAGTTAAGTCCGGAAATTACGCCAGGACGTATTTTCAAAAAAGACAGTCAACTATTCCTTTGGGTAACCAATGATGGGAATCGTATCCCTGTAAAAGCCCAGGTTGAAATATTGATTGGCTCGGTAACCATGGAGTTGGTTTCAGCTTCTGGCTTAAAGCATAAATTGGGTGAGCGCGTAAGTTATTCAAAGTAAAACCATGATAGAAGTAGGCAATGTGTTGGTCCATGAGGACATTATAAAAAATGATTTTGTCTGTAACCTTACCAAATGTAAGGGGATTTGCTGTATAGAAGGTGATGCCGGAGCTCCACTTCTGGAGCGTGAGACTGCCATACTACGGGAAATATACCCAAAAGTAAAACCCTACATGACAGAAGCCGGAATCCAGGCCATTGAGGAGCAGGGTACACACGTAATCGATGCGGATGGCGACCTCACAACGACCTGCGTAGATGGCAATAAAGAATGCGCATATGTAACCTGGGAAAACGGAATTACAAAGTGTGCTATTGAAAAAGCTTATGAACAGGGCGAAGTGGACTGGAAAAAACCGATCTCCTGTCATCTCTACCCTATCCGTACTACGCATTATCCGGAATTCGATGTTTTACATTACGACCGTTGGCATATATGCCACGATGCATGCACCTTCGGCAAAGAGTTGGGCGTGCCGGTTTATAAGTTCTTAAAAGACCCTTTAATCCGCGAATATGGAGAAGATTGGTATAAGCAGTTGGAATTGGTCGTAGCGACTGTATAAATGACAAGACCTTCAGCAGACTTCCGAAATTTTTGAAATTTCGGAAGTCTTTCTGACACAATTACAAGAAAAAAACTTTCTTTCTATTCTCCCTCACTACGTTTGTGCACTCATGGATATTTATTATCTTTATGCAGTTTTAAAACGCCCTAAACAGAGCGATTTAGCCCTTTTACATGTTGAAATTAAAAGATATACAAACTCCAATAGCCACTGAGCTTAAACAGTTTGAAGAAAGGTTTAAGGAATCCATGAGGAGCTCTGTTCCTCTACTGAACCGTATCACCCAATATATTCTTAAACAGAAGGGCAAACAGATGCGCCCTATGTTTGTTTTCTTATCAGCCGGTCTTTGTGGAAACATCAATGATTCTACGTACCGAGGTGCATCATTAGTAGAATTGCTACACACTGCTTCCTTGGTACATGATGACGTGGTAGATAATGCCAATGAGCGCCGGGGGTTCTTTTCGATAAATGCTTTATGGAAAAATAAAGTAGCCGTACTTATCGGCGACTTTTTGCTGGCCAAAGGTTTGCTCTTATCCGTTCGTGATAAAGAATTACAGCTCTTGGAAATTGTTTCGGAGGCCGTTGAACAGATGAGTGAAGGAGAGCTCTTGCAGATTGAAAAAGCACGTAAACTTGATATCAAAGAAGACATTTATTTTGAAATCATTCGCAAGAAAACAGCTTCGTTGATTGCTTCCTGCTGTGCATGTGGCGCTTCTTCAGCTGATGCGGAAAACGAGCAGGTCGCCCTGTTAAAAGAGTTTGGAGAAAAGGTGGGAATAGCTTTCCAAATCAAAGATGACCTCTTTGACTTTGGCATGGATGATGTAGGCAAACCTGTCGGAAACGATATCAAAGAAAAAAAGATGACCCTGCCGCTTATCTATGCTTTACGCAACACGAACAGCTCAGAGAAGAGAAGGATTATCAATCTGGTGAAAAACCATAGCGAGAATAAAGAAAAGGTTGCAGAAGTAATCGATTTCGTACGGAGCAGCGGCGGATTGGATTATGCGACCGAGAAGATGTTACAGTACCAGCAGGAAGCCTTTGACATCCTGAAAAGCTTCCCAGAAAACATTTACCGGGAGAGTTTAGAACAACTAGTCAGGTTTACAACAGAAAGAAAAAAATAGAACTGCGAACATATGAGCCACG
This sequence comes from Sphingobacterium wenxiniae, assembly GCF_900116225.1. Lineage (GTDB taxonomy): Bacteria > Bacteroidota > Bacteroidia > Sphingobacteriales > Sphingobacteriaceae > Sphingobacterium > Sphingobacterium wenxiniae. The sequence continues at coordinate 14,181 of NZ_FOZZ01000019.1, read as the reverse complement.
AATTATTGTTTTTTGGAGGATTTATCATTTTTATTATCCTCATGTTAGCTATCGATTTAGGTCTTTTTGCCAAAGGTGATAAGCCTATCTCATTAAAGTCAGCTGCCATCATGAGCGGAATCTGGGTAATGTTTGCCCTGGCTTTTGGTCTAGTGCTTTATTTCTGGGGAAATGAGCTTCATGATGTACACGACATTGCACGTCTCAAAGAGATCGTGGCCAAGCACTATCACAACATTCAGGTCAATGAAAGTGACTTAGCTGGTGCTATAAAGGCGTACAACAGCAATCTAACCATCGAATACCTGACCGGTTACGTGGTAGAATACGCCCTATCGGTAGACAATATTTTCGTGATGGTACTGCTCTTCTCTTCCTTCGGAATTCCAGAAAAATATTACCACAAGGTATTGGTCTGGGGTATCATAGGCGCAATTGTACTCCGCTGTATTTTTATCTTCTTAGGAGCAGCGCTTATTGCTAAATTTGGGTGGATATTGTACGTCTTTGGTGCATTTCTGGTCTATACCGGTATTAGTATGTATATCAACCGCAACAAAGAAGAGGAGGTCGATCCACAAAACCATCCGGTCGTAAAGTTCGCTTCTAAATATTTTAAAGTTACGCCCAAACTGGATTCTGGACGCTTTTTTCATATAGAAAATGGGGTTAGGTACATGACACCGTTATTTTTGGTGCTATTAGTCATCGAATTTACAGATTTGATTTTTGCCGTAGATTCTATCCCAGCTATTTTCTCGGTGACAAAAGATCCTTATATCGTATTTTTTTCCAACATCTTTGCCGTATTGGGATTACGTTCGATGTTCTTCCTTTTGGTAAACATCATCCACAAATTCCATTATCTCAAGGTGGGGTTAGCATTTTTGCTCATCTTTATCGGAGCAAAAATGTTACTTCATAGCCAATTGGAAGCGATAGGGTTTAAAACCGTTCACTCATTGATTGTGATTATTTCTATTCTGGTCATCAGCGTTATTGCTTCGTTGGTGTTCCCGAAGAAAGAAAATCTAGCAAACTAAACAAATCAAAAGCCCCAATATGGGGCTTTTGATTTGTTATAGCATTTTTACAAATAGAACGCCTGTTCCTTTTTAGAAAATTTTAACTTCGTGAAAATTAAACAACAAATAATGAACTGGAAAAAATCAATCGGATTAGCAGCAGCCTTATTTATTGGCTCCTTACATATCCATGCACAGGACAATCTAATCAATGCCCTAAAAAACAATGTTAGCGATAATAGTAAGGAAGGCTTCAAGTTTACGGAAGTCATTAACTTAAGAAATACTTCCATCAAGGACCAAGGCTCATCTGGTACATGCTGGTCATATTCAGGAAACTCCTTTTTGGAATCAGAAATGATCCGCATAGGAAAGGAACCTGTGGAGATTTCCTCTATTTTCACTGCACGTAATACCTACATCGAAAAAGCTAAAAACTTTGTTCGCTTACACGGCCGCCAAGCTCAAGGCGACGGTGGGCAGCTGCATGACGTATTGACTATCTTCCGAAAATATGGAGCTGTTCCTCAGGATGTTTACACTGGCCTACAAGCTGGACAAACCCGTAACAATTTTTCGGAGATGAGTCCCATTCTACAGAGCATCACCGAGAGTGTAGCGAAAAATAAAAAGCCAAGCAGCACATGGATCAAAGCTTTCACAGCGGCAATGGATGCTTATTTGGGTGAAGTTCCTGAAAATTTCCAATATAAAGGCAAGACCTACACACCAAGAACATTTGCTGACGAAGTTGTTGGCATCAACCCAGATGATTATGTCGGCATTTCTTCATTCGAAGAGCATGCATACTACAAGCCTTTCGTATTGCTAATCCCTGACAACTGGTCCTTCGAGAGTTTCTATAATGTTAAAATCAATGATCTAACAGATATTATTGACAATGCTTTACAGAATGGCTACACAGTAGCTTGGGCAACGGATGTATCCGAAAAAAGCTTTAGTTGGAAAAACGGCGTAGCCTACGTTCCGGAAAAACCTATTGAGCAGATGACTAAAGAAGAATTAGACAATATGTTCAACGGACCTAAATCAGAACCTCAAATCACAGCGACACAACGTCAACAAGCATTCGACAACTATACTACAACAGATGACCATGGCATGCACATTGTTGGCCTTGTGAAAGACCAAAATGGCAAGGAATATTATATCGTGAAAAACTCTTGGGGAGAGTCCAATGATTACAAGGGGTATATGTATGCAACGAAAGAATTCGTACGTTACAAAACGATTTCATTGCTATTACACAAAGACGGTTTAAACAAAACTATGCGTTCGCAATTGGGTATTTAAAACCCATCGTAAGATTGCTATTAAAATGATGTCTCTTATGTTTGTTCCTGACAAATGTAGGAGACACCATTTTTTTATAATATTCATTAATAATACGAGCTATCAATATGCCGGATAATGGTTAAGTATCCCTTATGTTTTTTCGTTTTCGAAGTCGAGGTTTCCTTGTATTCTATTTCATAAAAGTACGTTCCATCCAGCAGATTTTCTCCCCGAAAGTCATCCTGGTAATCTTCTTCACTGTACAATAACTGTCCTGCTCTATTGTAAATCCGTATATTGACCCAATTCAGGAAATTCATACTTTTCACGTAGAAGGCTTCATTTTTCCCATCTCCATTCGGGGTTATGACATTTGGCACGAAGAAGGTGCGCGGCAAAATATGTAATGTCCCTGATATATAGGTAATGGTATAGTTAATCGTCTCATACCCTGATAAGGAAATGTTGTATTGCCCTACAGTCACTGCACCTTGGGAATCCCCGGTAAAAACAGGGCTACCAGCTAAGTTGTTTTCATTATCGCTGCACTTGAACCCTGAAAATACGAGTGGTGTTCCACCATAAAAAGGTATGTCATCGTACATTTTAACCGTGTCACGAGCACTAATCTGCAATGGAGCAGGCAGAATAGACAACGTTCCTTCTACAAAGTTTAATTCGTAATTATCACTTAATGTAAGCGTTCCCTGCGTGATGGCAAATAGGCCAACGCTTTCTCCTGCTTCTCTATCCAAACCTCCTGTAATATGGTCATCCTCCACGAGTTCCGGAGTCAGGGAATAAGTCAATATAGGATCCATGTCGCCATATTCCTTAGTTTGAGACGTTGCTGTTACTTGAATAGTTTTAGGTACAACGCGAAGTCGGGCAGTCAAAATTAATGTATTATAACCTTCGCCGTAAATAGTGACCGTAACCGTTTCCTGTCCTACATCCAGCAGGCCATTATTGGAAGAATAGCTTACTTGCAGATCTGCAGGCAGTGTTTCTACGATAGCTAATTGATGTACAGTTCCGTCATATTCAAATGTGCCATCCGGAAATGTTACAGGTGGTATATCCATTAACCTTGTACGAAATTGTATGACAGCACAAGCAGAAGCTTCTCCTGTACCATTGTAAGGCACGGCACGCACATAGTAAATGGTGTTCTCTGCCAAATTGCTCGTCAGTGTATAGCTCGTGACATTACCCACATCCATATCAAGCACATCAGAGCCATTGGGTGTCGTGCTGAGAATCAACCGATAGCCTGTTGTATTCACCACAGCATCCCAAGTTATCGTCGGCAGAAGCCCTACACCAATCGCATTATTGACGGGAGCGGTAATAGTAGTACAGTCGGGAGTTGTTGGCAGAGTTTCCGTAGTAAAACGGATTTCTGTGCAAGCTGCGGCATTGCCTACTGCATTATACGGAACAACGGTCACGTAATGAACAGTATTTTCATCAAAATCTGTAGGTGGTGTATAGGTTATTGCATTGCCTACATCAATGTTATTAGCGATATCCGTTCCACCAGGTATTGTGCCAATAAAGATACGGTAGCCTGTAGCACCGGCAACCGCACCCCAACTGATATTAGTATCCACAGGAACATCCGTGGCACCATCAGCAGGTGTGATATTCGTTACACAATCGGGGACTGATGTAATATTAATCTGTACAATAACACGATCCGACTCACAATCATCTATTGTCTGCGAGACATAATAAGTACCATTACTAATGACAGTCTGCGGATCAAACGGTGTACCTCCGGTCGGTTCCGTGTACCATCGTAAATTCTGCCCAACAATATCAAGATCTGCATAAGTACTCCCAGGTACAAAGCTCTGATCGGGAACATCGGGAACAGGTGTAACACTGATAATAATATCCACAGCCGTACGATCACTTTCACAAGTACCCGATACACGGGAAGCATAATATGTTCCGGTAGACAGTGTGGTCGTAGGAGATAATACAGTACCTCCGATAGCTTGATTGTACCATTGAAGTCCTACACCTACATTTTCCAGATCTGCTACCTTCAAGCTGCCACAGCCTCTAATATCCCCAACAAATTGTGGTGCTACAACGGGTTCGACAGTTACGGTTATTGCACGTCGATCGCTTTCTAGAGCATCCACTGTTTGCGTAGCATAATATGTCCCGGAGGACAGTGCTGTCGTAGTGGATAGCGGCGAACCTCCGGTTTCCTGATCGTACCAACGAATATAGGTCCCCTCAGCAGTCAAATCTGACACAGTAGCTGGAGGACAAAATTGCTGATCAGCTGCTTGGGGAGGTTCAGGACGCGTAACAGTTGTAAAGCTGATTTCCTCACAGCCTACAGCTTCGCCATCACTGTTAAACGGAACTATTCTTACATAATATGTGGTATTTTCATCAAAATCTACCGGCGAATTATAGCTTGTGCCAGTAGTTATTCCTACATCGATAATATCCGTATTACCTGCTGTCATACTCATGAAAATACGGTAACCATCTGCTCCAGAAACAGCATCCCAGGTGATGTCTGCATCAACCGGAACACCCGTAGCTCCATCGGTCGGACTCGTAATCGTGGCACAATCGGGAACGGTAGGTAGGCTCTCCGTGGTAAAGCTTTCTTCTGTACAGCCTGTGGCTGTACCTGCGGTATTATAGGGGACAATTGTCACATAATAAGTCGTGTTTTCATCAAGAGCCGTTACCGGGGTGTACGTGGTCACGTTCCCGACATTCAATCCGTTGGCAATATTGGTTGCTCCCGGGGCAGTACCAATGAAGATATGATAGCCGTGTGCATCGTCAACAGCGTTCCACTCAATAGTTGAAGTGATTGCTATATCCGTAGCACCATTTACCGGCGAGGAAAGTGTTGTACAACTTGGCGGTGTTAATGTGGAATTTAATTGTAATTCGTACGCTCCGGCATCCACATACGTATTAAATAGTCTGGGGTTTCCAACTAAATCACTATCTGTCGCAGGGGCATTGCCTTTAACCTCGGTATAAAGATTATTCCTCCCGTATTCCACAGCTGGGCTATTATCCTGCAAGCTAAAATCGCCATTAACAAAATTCCGGAATAAGGGATTGACCCCTATTAGATTTTCTGTACCGGTATATTCCTGCGTAATATTTCGTCGGATATCCTGTGTGCTCAGATCTATATCCAATCTTTCCGAATGAATATCCGCACGGTATCCCCCGGCTCTTGCTGTATTCAGATAGAATATCGAGTTATAAATATGGGTTATAGCCGGATTACTGTCTGTTTCAGTAATACTCGGGATAATTAGTGCCGTATTCGTATTTCGGACAAAAGTTGAATTGGTAATCTGGATAAACCTGTTATTGAAAATCGCACCTCCCATATCTGTAGCTTCATTTTCCACAAAAAGAGAACTGACAACCTGAAGTCCTTTATCGCTGAAATTATATAATCCGCCTCCAAAAGCTGAGGTATTACCACGAAATTCGCTCCGTTCTACCACCGAAGGTTCTGCAAAACGATGATTATATATCGCACCACCTTCCCCATCGGTATTATTGGTCTCGAAAGTGGCTTGACTAATCGTTATTTGCCCGAAATTATTCCCGATAGCACCACCTTTTTCAAGTCCTTTATTATCCGTAAATTCAGATAAAGCAACGTTAAGTGTACCAAAATTATTATATATAGCGCCTCCCTGCCCTTCTGCTTCATTTTGAATAAACTGAGTTGTACGAATAGCAGCAAGGTGATTGCTATTGAATATTGCAGCTCCATTAGCTCCGCTTCTATTATTTCTAAAGACTACACCATTGACAAATAAACTCCTTCTATTATTAATAGCTCCACCATTCAGTGTCGCCGTATTATTGATAAACGAACCTGCTGTAACATGAACATCATAATAATTGACATGAATCGCTCCGCCTCCATCATCACTATGGTTTTCTATAAAATTACATTCCGTGACCTGAAAGTTCTCTCCCCAGGTATAAACTGCACCTCCAGAGTTTTCAGCAATATTATTACGAAAAACAGTATTATCTATCGCTACATTCGGAGCCCAGTTGTGGATAGCACCTCCCCCATTTTGTCCCATAGGATAATCTATAAAGATATTCCTGTTGTTCTCAAAAATACAATCTGTGATAATAGCACCTCTTGCCGGGCTTCCTATATAAATAGCCCCGGCTCCACGCTCACCAGAGGAAATATTATTTAAAAACCTAGAATTACTTATCGTAATCGTTCTCCCCGTCATGTAGATTGCTCCACCACCTAAGCTCCCTGTTACAAAACCTCTTCGAAACTCCAATCCATCTATCACAACATTATCTCTATCAATAAGCATAATCTGAGTCGTACCTCCTCCATCCAGGATCGTTGGACTATCCACAATATTACGTGTGGCTCCGACTCCGGTGTACCCACCATTAATGGTCAATCGTTGCGTTACAAATAAAGTCATTGTAATAGCATAAGTTCCTTCCCGCAATCTTAATTCAGTATTATTGGGAGCATTTGTTATTGCATTCATAATCTCTGAAGCATTAGCCCATGAACTTCCATTACCTGTACCTGCTGGGCTGACATATACTACACCTGCTGTAGGTGTGACCTGCCCATATCCGACACTCCAACTCAACAAGAAAAACAACAGGCACAGCGCAATCTTGGAAAAAACAGAAACTTTTCCCAATCTCTTATTATCTTGAATAACGTGAACTGTAATTCTGCTTTCTTCCATCTTACCCCTTACCTGTTTTGACCATCACAGGTAACATCAAATCTAAAAAAGAAAGCACACCTGAAGGTGTGCAGAGAGGGTTTACGCTATACTCTGTATATGCAGTGTATATAGTTTGTAGATACAACTGCTACGACAAAGGTGTCTTTTCAATGGTGCGCCATATGAAAAGTAAAAGGGAGGTTTGTTTCGACAAACCTCCCTTTTACAAAGATTGAAAACACTTTCTTTAAAGCATTTCCTACTTTATCTCCTTATAGCTTACCCCCATATTCTGGAACATGAAAGCCCATTTGTCGGTTTGTTCCGCAATCACCATTTTGGTAGATTTACCTGCACCATGCCCTGCATTGGTTTCTATGCGAATCAACACTGGATTTTCCCCTTTATGATATTCCTGCAATCGAGCAGCAAACTTAAACGAATGCGCCGGCACCACACGGTCATCATGATCCGCTGTAGTAACCATCGTTGCCGGATATGCTGTATCCTGTTTTAGCGCATGATATGGAGAGTAATGATATAGATATTCGAACATCTCTTTGTTATCATCCGAAGTTCCATAATCAAACGCCCATCCAGCACCTGCAGTAAATTTATGATAGCGTAACATATCCAAAACACCTACTGCAGGAAAAGCAACCTTGAATAATTCGGGACGTTGTGTCATACTTGCTCCGACCAACAATCCACCATTAGATCCTCCGGCGATAGCCAAGCGTTCCGAAGAAGTATATTTTTCCTGAATGAGGTATTCTGCTGCGGCAATGAAATCGTCAAATACATTTTGCTTCTTCATTTTTGTACCTGCAACGTGCCAGTTCTCTCCATATTCTCCACCTCCGCGAAGATTTGCCACAGCATATACACCACCTTGCTCCAACAGAATAATATTGCTCGTAGAGAATGAAGGCGTCAAGCTAATGTTGAAGCCACCATAACCATACAACAATGTTGGGTTCGTACCATCCAATGCAATACCTTTTTTGTAAGTAATAATCATGGGAACTTTTGTGCCGTCTTTTGATGTATAAAACACTTGTTTAGACTCATAGCGCGATGGGTCAAAGTTAATTGCCGACTTTTTGTAAACCTCAGACTTTCCAGAAGCAATATCGTATTTATAGATTGTTCCTGGATTCACATAATTGGTAAAAGAATAGTACAATTCTTTATCCCCTGCTTTCGCGCCAAAACCTCCCGCTGAGCCAACTCCCGGCAACTCAATCTCACGTTCCAGTTTTCCTTCACGATTATATTGCTTCACCAATGAAGTCGCGTCTTTCAAATAATTTGCAAATATTTTTCCACCTCCCGTCGAAGGAGAAAGCACATGCTCAGTTTCCTTGATAAGATCCTCCCAGTTTTCAGGTTGAGGTTCAGCAATGCCTACAGTCACCACCCGTCCATTTGGTGCATTCAATTCAGTATAAATAAATAGTTTGGAGTCTTCGTTATCGATGATATAATGATTTTTATCCATATTATTCACGATAGTCACAAAATCCGCCTGTGGGTCAGTGAGATCTTTGATATAAAGCTCATTACCAGAGGTTGCATTTGCCGCAGTAATAACCAGAAATCTTTCATCCTCGGTCAACCCTCCGGAGAGATAGCGACGTGGTTTTGCTGATCCACCAAACACCAACTGATCTTCCGACTGTGCAGTGTTCAATTTATGAAAGTACAGCTTATGCTGATCAGTCATGGCCGACAAAGCCGATCCTTCTTTTGGCTTATCGTAGCTGCTGTAATAGAACCCTTCATTACCTCTCCATGCCAATCCCGAAAATTTCACATCCACAAGCGTATCACCAATAACTTGCTTGTCTTCTGCATTCAATACAATAACTTTTCTCCAATCTGAACCACCTTCCGAAATTTGGTAAGCAACTAAAGAGCCGTCCTTAGAAAAAGAGATGCCAGCCAGCGACGTTGTACCATCTTCAGAGAACTTGTTAGGGTCAAGAAAAACTTCTTCTTTGCCATCTTCACCTTTTTTGCGATAAAGCACATACTGGTTCTGCAATCCATCATTCTTATAATAATAGATGTACTCCCCCTCCTTGAAAGGAGCACCTTCTTTCTCGAAGTTCCAGAGATTTTCTAAACGTGTACGGATAGCTTCGCGAAAAGGAATCTGTGCCAGATAATCTTCCGTTACCAGATTTTGCTCTGTAACCCATTGTTTCGTTTTTTCCGACAGGTCATCTTCAAGCCAACGATAAGGATCTTCCACCGTAGTACCGAAATACACATCGTTGTGCTCTATTTTTTCTGTTTTTGGATAAGGTTTCAATACCATTTCCTGATTTGATTCAATAGTTTTCTCTTGGTCACAGGCTGTAAAACCCAATGCCAAAAGGATAATTCCTAAATTTTTGTTCATAATCTACTTTTTAACCGTCCACAAGATAAGAGTTTTTTATAAAAAAGCTTATCGAGACCCCCTAAGAAGCCTAATCTTATTGCGAATGTTACGCCTGTGCGTCATAATAGTCCACACGCTTCGATTAGTCAGCTCAGCTATTTCCTTGTTGGTTTTCCCTCTCTTGATATACTCCAAAACCTCTATTTCTCTATCGGTCAGATGAAAATCATCGGAGAGTACATCAGGCCATTCTGTAGATAACAAAGAGGTAGCCTGATAAATAACTTCTCCAGCGTACACTCTCTTGATCGCATCGATAAGCTTGCTAGCATCCAACTCTTTAGAGAGGTATGCTTCCACGCCTATACTTTCTAATTCTGCCACAAATAGCGAATCCACTTCCATCGACAAAAGGATAAACTTTACCTTAGGAATATAGGACTTTATTTCCCGGGACAACATGATTCCCGATTTTCTGGGCATATACATATCTACTACAACGACATCTGGTTTATCATCGTCCAGCATTTTGTGTATATCGACACTATCATCGTACCCATTCACCAATTTTATTCCGCTCTCGTTTTGTAAGATAGCCTTAATACCATCTACAAAAAGGCGGTGATCATCAATGATTACTAGTCGAATCATGTTTTTTCCTTTCTTTGTTTTGTAGTGGAATAGAAATCTCTACCGTATATCGGTTTTCTCCCTCTTCCACTTTATACGTCCCGTCATAATATGCTATTCTGGAACGAATATTCGTTACCCCATTCCCCGTATCACCTTTTCGTTTCAGATCCGTACTATAGTCATTTTCTACTAAAATTGTAACTGCATCTTCATCAATCAATAATTGTATGTCAACTGTTGTAAGTCCCTGTCCATGCTTCAGGGCATTCGTCAGCAACTCCTGATAGATACGGTATACATTTATTTTCAGATCCCAAGGCAATAGCCTCTCATCGCCTTCCAAGTAGCATGTAATCTGCGGATGGGGACTATAAAACGTTGCATCTCTTTCAATCACACCAAATAGGCCCAAGCTATCCAAGTGTTTTGGGGCAATTTGATACACTAAATGACGAAATTCATCGTTCAGACCCTTTATTGTATCGTTGATTCCCTTTTCAGCATTTAGTTTTTCTTGTGAAAGCATCAAACGAAGGGCTTGCAAAGTCCCTCCGATACCATCATGTATATCCCGTGCAATGCGTTGTCGTTCTTTTTCTTGGGTAGTGAGAAGCTCAACTGTCAATTTTGCTCGTCTTTCCTCACCTATGGTCAGATCTCGAACAAATTTATCAACATCTCGCTTGTATTTAACAGCAAACACAATCATGAGGTATGCACTTTCAAAAGCAAAAGCAAAAATGATATTACCTGGTTTAAATAATAGAGGCAGCGACATGATATCAAATGTATTCAGCAGATAAAGCAATACTGAAACAAATAATAAACCGTTACCGATGAGGTAGTGTAGAATATAAGGTGTCCTTCGAAAGACAGCATACCCGATATTGACAAGCAAAATCAAAGTCTGTATCAACAACAAGCCCGCAAACAGTGGTTGAATAATCTGCAACACTTCTGCCGAAGGAAAATAATAGAGATACAATCCCAGAAAAACCCATGTTATAAAGAATACCAACCTGTTAAATCGAGACAAAAGCCTGTTTAGATTAGGAAGATATTTCTCCTGTGCCGTAAAGCTCTGAAAAACGTAGACGTTAAAATACAATGTAAACGCCAGCCAAACAATTTTTGGAACCATTGCCCAATAGGGGTAGAGGGATTCTGGGATGAGATAACTTCCATGCAGATATTCTAAAATATTGAAACATAATAAGCTGACCAGATACCCCGACATCATAGCGTAGAATCGGCTCCGAAGCACGATAAATAAGCTAAGGCTGAAAACAATAGCGAATATAAAAAAACCGAAATAATGTCCTGTGAGTAGTGAAAACCCTAACTCATAACTCAAAATATCACGCTCCGTACTAATATCAGTGGGGAAATATAAATTCTGTCTACCATAGACTTCCGTTTTAAGAAGGAAGGTCTTGCATTCGTCGGGTTGCATTGGTATACGAAACGATACTGATCGTAAATTAACTTCCCGCTCTGACATAGGCGTATAATGGGACATTTCTCTTTCCTCAACGATACCCGTCAGCGCAGAATCCACTTCATATAGTATGAATTTTATTCCATCATAATAAAAATTCCAGAGATAATCCTTCGCCTTATCAGAAGTATTATGCAGTGTTAGCGAAAACCAATGTTGGCAACTAGTTACTCCTCGACTGATCGTCCTTTCAGGTGCTACGTCAGAAAAATCCCCTTGTCTCCACCTCATGAGTACGCTATCTACGACCATTGCCTTGCTACAGTCTACATACTCCTTCAGATACCCTATAATCCGAATATCATTTGCTCCAGATATACGCAATGTATCTGCTGCCCATGACAATGTACTCATCATGAAACCACAAAGAAGAGCAAACAAACGCAATCTTTTCATTAAGGTAGTCGGTTATAACTCAAATATAAAAAATCAACGGTATATTCACAATGATTTAGAGAATTCCATTGCTACTTTAGCCTTATTTGGCAAAGCTTTAATATTTATCTAATTTTGCGGTTCAACGATGAGAGATAAAATCTATTTTGCATCCGACTTTCATTTGGGCGTCTTGCCCAAAACCTCTTCCCGTGAGCGGGAATTGCGAATTGTTTCATGGTTGGACAGTATTAAGGATTCTGCGAAAGAACTTTTCCTTGTCGGTGATATTTTTGACTTTTGGTTTGAATACCATACCGTTGTTCCAAAAGGTTTTATTCGTTTTCTGGGCAAACTATCGGAATTAGCCGATTTAGGTGTAAAAATAACCTTATTTAAGGGCAACCACGACATGTGGATGTTTGGTTACCTAAAGGAAGAACTTGGCGCCACCATTGTTGACAACGAATTGATTATTGAACTGGATGGCAGACGTTTTTTTATTCATCACGGTGATGGTTTAGGGCCAGGAGATAGAAAGTATAAATTCTTAAAAGCTTTCTTCCGTAGTCGCTTATGTCAATGGCTATTCGCCCGCCTACACCCCAACCTGGGGATTGGCATTGCCCAAAGATGGTCTAGGCATAGCCGAGCAGCCAACCACGATGAAGAGCAATTTCTAGGGGAAGAACGCGAGTGGCTTATCCAATATGCCAAAGAGAAAGCAAAACAAGAGCATTTCGATTATTTCATCTTTGGTCATCGGCATCTACCCTATGATATTGCGCTAGGTGACAACTCACGTATCATCAACTTAGGGGAATGGATGAACTTCTACACCTATGCCGTCTGGGATGGAGAACAATTAGCCCTGAAAGAATGGAAGCCATAAGTATCATACAACGTTATTACCCATTGAGCATTCTAGATCAAAAGAAACTGGAGTCTCTTTTCCAACGGATACAAATTGATAAAAACACGGATATCATCCAAAGCGGCAAAACCTCCAATTATCTATACTTTATAAAAACCGGTTCTTGCCGGATTTTTTACCATAAAGATGGCCGCGAGGTTATTTTGGATTTTGCCTTTCCCGGCGATGTTCTTATTTCTTTAAATAGTTATATATACGGAAAAACAGGTTACGAAACCATCCAAACTATGGAGATAGCCGAATTATATCAAATTGATACCCGCTTGCTGGAGGAGTTTTATAGATCATCTATTGGCATCGCAAATTGGGGTAGGAAGCTAGCCGAAATAGAAACATTGAAAATTGAATCGAGGTTGATGTCTAAGCTTTTCAAAAATGCAAGCGAAAGCTATCAAGAACTCATGGAAAGAGCCCCAAAGATGATTCACACAATAAAACTAGGATATATTGCCTCCTATTTGGGAATCTCTCAAGTTACCCTAAGTAGGATACGAGGAAAGATATAAAGCAAAGGGCGGAACCCAGCTGGGTTTCGCCCTTTGCTTTATCGACTTCACCTTCGTGAAAACTTCAATACAACATAACAAAAAAAGCACCCGTTAACTAACGGATGCTTTGATTTTAAGTCTCGTCTTAAGACGAGAGGACTCGAACACGTCCCGCTTCAAGCGGGATGAAAGGCTTGTATTCTAACCATTCTGGTTACGAAGCTTATTTGAGCCCTGACAACACAACCATTCTATGTAACGACGATTATATTTTTTCAACTGCTTCTCTCGGATAATAGCCGAACGCTTGCTATCACACTCCTCGACATAGATAAGACGCCAAGGTTTCTTCTGACTTGAATAACGCCCCTGACCTTCGTTATGCTCCGATAGCCGACGCATATAGTCCGATGTATATCCTTTATATAAGGAACCGTCAACAAAACTTTCGAGAATATAGACAAAATATAACATAACAAAAAAAGCACCCGTTAACTAACGGATGCTTTGATTTTAAGCGGTCTGGACGGGACTCGAACCCGCGACCCCATGCGTGACAGGCATGTATTCTAACCAGCTGAACTACCAGACCAAAATCTTTAAAAGAAAAATATAACTTACTATGTGCGGTCTGGACGGGACTCGAACCCGCGACCCCATGCGTGACAGGCATGTATTCTAACCAGCTGAACTACCAGACCAAAATCTTTAAAAGAAAAATATAACTTACTATGTGCGGTCTGGACGGGACTCGAACCCGCGACCCCATGCGTGACAGGCATGTATTCTAACCAGCTGAACTACCAGACC
>NZ_FOZZ01000020.1 GCF_900116225.1 Sphingobacterium wenxiniae | reverse complement strand
CTTAGGGACGATCTTAGGCTCGAAAGTGCCGTTTCGGTCACGACCGCTCTCCAGTTCAAAATGACCCGATTGGAGGCTTCTTACGGTCTTTTTTGTCTTCCCGTTTTTACGGTTCGACTCTCCGGAAGCTTTATTCTCCTGCAGGTGGTGATCAAGCTCTCCTTCTAACATCGATTCCAATAAGTGTTTTAGCATAGGGGCAAAAACACCGTCTGTACCACCCATTTTCTTGCCTTTATAAAGGCCTTTCATTGCTTCTTCCTTGAAGCGCTCAAAATCAAATTCCTCTTTTTCCATTTGCTGTGTCTAATATAAAAATTCTTTATTTGACACAGTTTACTTTACACCCTCAATTTACTGAATATAACCTTACTTAATAACATCCCACTTCTTAAAGGTCGGCTTTCCATGTGAAGCCGGCTTTTTTATGATGTTTTTACATTAGTACCTGTGGGACGAGATTAAGTAAAAGGGGTATAATTGGGACAGAATTGGCATACCCTCTAAATCTGCCTTGTCCCAAATATACCCTTTTTGTTTTCATTTTTAAGGGGTGTTTGTGTGAAAAAACAGGGCTTAATAGTGCTTAAGCCCTGTTTTTTTTCCTTCTTTTTTGTTTGATTATGAGAACAGCCGAGCATACTGTTTTTACAAAAAAGCATACTCTCTTGTTGGAACAGTAGACTCTTCGGTTGGAACCGCATATTCTTTCGTTGGAACGGCGCACACTCTCTAGTGGCAGTATCCCTAAAAGTGTGTAAGTCGCTAATAAGTCATCTAGATTCTAGTTGTCTATACGATGAATAGCGAGATTAGGGAAGTTTTTGAATCGGCAAGGAAAGTATTGAATTAGAAAAGAAGCCCTAAAGTGGGGACTTTAGGACTTCTACCAAACCAATTATTAACCTATTATGAAAAATTACCTTATTCACTATTATAAACGTCGCAATAAACGGATTAGTATACAGAAATGTGTTTTTTTTAATAAATCTATAGGCAATAGGCTTACGACTTAAAGCCATACACTAAAACAAAAATCCTGCAGCGGGGAACTGCAGGATTTTTTTCTACTAACCAATTATTAACCTAAAATTATGAAATGTACTATAAAAACGATGACTCGAAGCAAATAGTACAGAGACAACTATGCTTTAACGTTTTTTAACAACTGTTTTTTTAATAGAAAGGGGTTCCGTTCGGAACCCCTTTTCTTTTAAAAACTATTATCTACTAATACAAAGTAAATTCAACACGACGGTTTGCTTGACGACCAGCAGCATTTGCATTACTTGCAATAGGCTGGTTAGGACCGTATCCTGTTGCTTCAATACGAGAAGCGTTAGCACCTTTGGATACCAAATAAGCTTTTACAGATTCAGCACGTTCTTTTGACAGACGCAAGTTAGTTTGTAAAGAGCCTGTGTTATCTGTGTGTCCAGCTAATTTTAAACTGAAGTTTTTCTCGATTAATAGTGCTGCTACACGATCCAAAGAAGCGAATGAGTTAGCACGGATAGTTGATTTACCCAAGTCAAACTCTAAGTTTTTGATAGCCTCATCAACTACTTTTCTATCTTCATCCGTAACAACGATTTTCTCGATTACTTTTGTTTCGTTTTTCATTTCCGGAAGTGGGCAACCAGATCCGTCAACTTTCGTTCCAGCAGGTGTGTTCGGGCATTTGTCGAATTTGTTTGCTACGCCATCGCCATCATCATCTTTCAAGTCATCGCTCAAAGATTGTACTTGTGCTTTAAGTTCGTTGTTTGCAGCGTTTAAGCGGTCACGGTCTGCTTTTACCTCATCGTATTTAGCTGTATAATCGTTGATCATAGTAGCTACCGGGTTGCTATTACCCAAGTAAGGTTTTTGTTTAGAACCTAAAGCAATTTCAACACCTGCATGAATATAGGTGAATACATCTGGTTGGAAATTACCGTTTACCACACCATCAAAACGTTTGTTGGCAAAGTTTAGTTGATAGCCTAAGTCAATATTTACATCTTTGGTTACTGCGAATTTCAAACCTAAATCAGCAGGGACATATAATTTTGTTAAATTGTCTTGCTCGGTTTTGTTACCGCCTTCGATGATGGTTGCTGTTGAACTCATCACGCCTAGACCAAGAGCGGCGTAAGGTTTAAGTACACCATTGAATACACGCCAGTTTGTGTTTCCGAAAAGATATTCTCCAGATAAAGCCAAAGAGAAAGGTACTTTGCTTTCAAAACCATTGCCTGATGTGTTTTTTCCACCTACTTTACCGCCAAGATATTGTGCTTTGATACCGAAAGAAGGGGTTAATTGATTTTTAACATACGCACTGAAACCAAAGTTTGTGTCCATTTCAGAATTGCCGCGTTGAGCAAAGTGGAATAGGTTGGTTTGGTTTAGGATTCCGACATTCACACCTACAGACCATGTTCTGTATTGTGAAAGATCCCCAAGAGGAGTGGTGCCTTGAATTGTTTCTGGGTTGTTCTGCGCAAATGCAGCAGACGATAGGAAACTCGCAGCTGCTAAAAGTGATAGCGTTTTGATTGTTCTCATGTTTAAATATTTTGCTGTGCAAAGGTAAAATTAAAGCAGGTCAATTGTTATGCCAAAAATGAAGGATGTAGCATTATTTCTACAAACGCAGGGCGGAAATCTTCCACACGGAGACAAACCTTCCAGATTTCAAAAACCTGGAAGGTTTATTCTACACCACACCAGAAAAAAGGGAGTGTCTAAAAAGGTTCTCGAAACTTAAAAACGCGTCATTGCGAGAAGCACAGCGACGAAGCAATCTGCGTTTTTACTGTCATCAGATTGCTTCGTTGCCTCGCAATGACGATGATGTTTAGCGTTTTTAGACACCCTCATCTTCGATGCTCAATATCCCTTCTCAAAAGATTAAGAAGTTAAAAAAAACTATTTTACCGGTAAAACCCGAGCGAAGAACTTCGGAATTGAAGTCGCATAGGCCAATTTTCTAACAATATTCTCATCAACCAACTTCCTAAAAATACTTTTTCGACTTTTAGTAACCAGCAATAGGTCTATTTGTTCATCAGCAATAACCGCATCAATCGCATGGGAAATATTTTCTGCAGCACGATTGTAAAGCACTTGTGGTTTGACTGTGTAGGAAATATTCTCAATACCAGTTTGCTCAATAATTTTATCGATCCATTCTTTGAATTGGTTATGGATGATCCGGATGTCTTTGTCATCTTTATTGACATGAACAAGGATTAGTTCAAAATCTTTCCCTATTAGGTTGATAGCCTGATTAAGTACATGCAATTCGGCTTCTTTGAAATTGCATAGCAAGCCCACTCTGTTGACTTTGAACCGTGGTGATTCCTTTGGTACAGCCAATACCGGTGTTTTTGAATTAAGAATAACATCGTATGTATTGCTACCTAAGAAGACGGCTTCCAGCCCAGCAGAACCTTTCGTTCCCATAATGACAGCATCATATTGGAAAGCAGCCGTCATCTTGCTTACCTCCTCGTATAGGTTTCCATCTTTATAAAAGGTGTGAAATGTTACCTCGGGATATTTAGCCTGCTCACTTTCTAAAAGTCTTGCCATATTCTTTTTTGCTACTTCCACTTCCGGATCTACGAGATCAGGATTGACGACTCTATTTGCATAAATATTCGTGTGGTTAGTGAAAATATGTACCAAGTCTATCTCTTGCCCTTGTTGGTTGGAAATTTGGGCTGCATACGCAATAGCAGACTGGGAATAATCGGAAAAATCGACTGGGATTAAAATCTTTTTCATGATGTTGAATTTTTAAGTACTTCTATCACTTTCTCACTTTTATTTTTAAACTGTTTTGCCAAAGAAAGCAGGTGTATGCAGTTCCAATGCCATCGCCTTTGACACGGACGAGGTAAATAGTCTTTCGAAGAAAGATTTTCTACTTTTGGATACCAATATCAAATCTAGTCCGTTATCTTGGATAATCTTGGTGATAACCTCTGGTACTGTATCTAAGTTTTCGTCCTCCTTTATAATAGGAGAGGTAAGCGCTGTAATATCAGTGATAGAGGTAGCCTCTTCAATATTAAATATCCAAGATTCTATTTTACTGTTTACTGCACTTATGTCATTTTGCTCTTTGTAGACATGAATAAGGTGCAAATCCGATGGAGCATGGAAGATGTTGAGGAACTCTTTCAACGTAATTAGCTCTTCTTCCTTAAAGTTTGTGAGCAAGCCTATCTGTTTAGCGTTGGTATTGAAATCGGCATTCGGTACGGCAATAACCGGAATAGGTGATTTTGCCGTGATGAGCGCCGTATTGCTTCCCCAGAAAATGTTTTTACGTGCGGAAGCTCCCGTTGTCCCCATGACGATAGCGGCGTAATGAGCTTGTTTGCCTTCTTTGGGAATCACATCCGAAAGTAATCCACGCTCATTCCGATAAGAGATGTCAAGCTGAGGATAAGCTTCCTGCAATTCATCAACCCACTCTTTAATTGTGATATCCGCTTTCAATATGTCCGAATGTTCCATCTCTTCGGTAAGCTCATTTTCATCAAAGCCGGAAGAGCGCGCGGTGTAACAATGCATCAGGTGCAATCCATATTGATGTTGGAGGCAAATTTCTGCTGCAAACTTAACCGCTCTCTTTGCATTTTCTGAAAAATCTGTTGGAACTAAAATCCTCATAATAACCTTTTCTGTTGATTCATAAATATACGAAAAATAACTTGTTTTTAAAGTTAATTATGAAACAGAGGATTAATTTTGACAATTGTCGTTTCTTCCCATCACACAGCCTTTCCGTCCCTTGCCGGGACAGGGCATTCCTTTTTGTAGGGCAAAAAGGAATCAAAAACCCTTTGTCTCATCTGAGGTGGCTTTTCCCTCAGTCCTACACACACAAAGAAAATTCCTCCCAAGGCTGAAACCACTGTCCGAAGCTTTTTGGATTGCTTCGGACAATAGTTTCCATGCCTTTTTCCTCGGCTCAATCCCTTGGAATTTCCTTTGTCTTTCCGCCACTGGGATGAGACCCCTTGCTGTCGCAAGCTTTTATAGCTTGTGACTGGGATAGATCAAGTTTTCAACTTGGTCGTAACAGCTAAGTTGAAAACTTAGATTATTTGTTCTCACAAGATACCGCTGCGCTTAATCTTGCGAGAGAGGTGACAAAACATTGATTTAAAAAAACTCCCTTTCCCTTCCCATAATCCCATTAAAAACAATTTTGATGCGTTTCCATTGGCTTATCGGGTTCGTCCGTTGTAAGAGCAATCATTTTTAAGTAAGTTTGCACTTTAAAAAATGTAAAATACTCCATGACCAGTAGAGAAATACGTGAAGCTTTTTTGAGCTTTTTTAAGAGTAAATCACACCAAATTGTCCCTTCGGCTCCAGTTGTCGTGAAAAATGACCCGACTTTGATGTTCACTAATGCAGGGATGAATCAGTTCAAGGATCTTTTCTTGGGCGAAGCTGTCGCAAAATATCCACGCGTAGCTGATACGCAGCGCTGTTTGCGCGTGTCGGGTAAGCACAACGATTTGGAAGAGGTAGGCATCGATACCTATCACCATACCTTGTTTGAAATGCTGGGGAACTGGTCCTTTGGCGATTATTTCAAAAAAGAAGCTATTGCCTGGGCGTGGGAATTGTTGACAGAAGTTTATAAGCTGGATAAGGATCGTCTTTATGTGACGATTTTTGAAGGTGATGACAGTGAAGGTCTGGAAAGGGATAATGAAGCTTTTGATTTTTGGAAAGCATTTGTTGCAGAGGATAGAATCCTGCTGGGAAATAAAAAAGATAATTTCTGGGAAATGGGCGAAACAGGCCCTTGTGGCCCTTGTTCGGAGATACATTTTGATATGCGTCCGGATGCGGAGCGTGCGGAGATATCTGGTGCTCAATTGGTAAATGCCGATGATCCACAAGTAATCGAAATATGGAACTTGGTATTCATGCAGTTCAACCGCTTGAAAAATGGTAATCTGGAACCGTTGCCGGCCAAACATGTCGATACAGGTATGGGCTTTGAGCGTTTGGTTCGGGCTATTCAAGGCAAAACATCGAACTACGATACCGATGTTTTTCAACCTATTATACAGTTTATTTCCGATAAATCAGGCATTGCTTATGGTGCTGATGAAAAGACGGATATCGCTATGCGGGTGCTTTCCGATCATATCCGAGCAGTTTCGTTTGCTATTGCCGATGGACAATTGCCGTCAAATAATAAAGCGGGTTATGTAATTCGTCGAATTTTGCGTCGGGCAGTACGGTACGCTTATACTTTCTTGAACTTTAAATCACCTTTTATCCACGAGCTTGTGCCTTTGTTGGCAAAACAATTCGAAGGTGTGTTTGATGAGTTGGTGCAGCAGCAGAGTTTTGTGCAAAAAGTAGTGTTGGAAGAGGAAGTATCTTTTTTACGTACATTGACTACGGGTATTCAGCGTTTTGAAAATTATGCAACAGACCACAAAGAAGTGGATGGCGATTTTGCCTTTGAGCTTTTCGATACATACGGATTTCCAATAGACCTAACCGAATTGTTGTCTCGGGAACAGGGGTTGACTGTAGATATGGAAGGTTTTCAAAAAGCATTGCAACAGCAGAAAGAACGTTCGAGAGCGGCTACGGCAATCGATACAGGGGATTGGGTCGTTGTTAATGAAGATGACGACACAACTTTTGTTGGTTATGATTTCCTGGAAGCGACTACGCAAATTATCAAATACCGTAAGGTCAAAGCAAAAGGCAAAGAGCAATATCAGCTGGTGCTTTCCGTAACGCCATTCTATGCCGAAGGTGGAGGTCAGGTGGGCGATACAGGCGTGCTGATTGCCGAGGACAACAGCAAAACTTTTATCACGGATACGAAGAAAGAGAATGGCTTGATTATCCACTTTGTTAATGAACTGCCAGGCTCACTGGAAGGTGATTTTCAAGCGCAAGTGAATAAAACAAAACGTCTGGATACGGAAAATAATCATTCGGCGACACACTTGATGCATGCTGCGTTGAAACTGGTATTGGGTGACCATGTGAACCAAAAAGGTTCGTTGGTTTCGCCGGATATTTTGCGTTTTGACGTTTCGCATTTTGCAAAAATAACAGCAGATGAACTGAAGCAGGTGGAAGATATTGTCAACGTCAAAGTGCGTGAAAATATTCCATTGAAAGAAGAACGTGATGTTCCTTTTCAGGAAGCCATTGATAGTGGTGTAACGGCATTGTTTGGGGAAAAATACGGGGATTATGTACGCGTGATTACGTTTGATGATGATTTCTCGAAAGAGCTTTGTGGCGGAACGCATGTCAAAGCCACCGGACAAATCGGTTTCTTCAAAATCATTTCGGAATCAGCGGTTGCGGCTGGTGTCCGCCGTATTGAAGCGATTACCGGCTCTAAGGCGGCTTCGGTGATACGTGAGCATTTTGAACTGGTGGACAAAATGAAGGAGTTGTTGAACAACCCGAAGGATTTTATGACTTCCATGGAGAAAATGATCGACGAAAACAGTGAATTGAAAAAAGCTATTGAAAATCATATCCGTGAGAAATCATTGGCGATGAAACAAGAGCTAGAATCGAAGGTTGAACAGGTTGATGGGGTTAATTTTCTCTCTACAGTGGTAGATTTGCCTAATGCTGATGCGGTAAAAACGTTGGCTTACGCTATAAAAGGTTCCATGGAAAACGTGTTTGTAGTCTTGGGGGCAAATATAGACGGTAAACCAAGCCTGACAGTAACTATCTCCGACAATTTAGCTAAGGAACGCGGCTGGAATGCAGGTGCGATTGTTAAAGATTTGGCGAAAGATATACAAGGTGGGGGCGGGGGACAGCCGTTCTTTGCTACTGCCGGTGGAAAACTGAGCGAAGGATTGCCGCAAGCGATTGCACGGGCAAAAGACTTTTTGAAATAGGAGATAAGCATGAGAAAATTAGCAGTATGTATTGTTGCACTGAGTTTGTTGTTGGGGTATGGTTGTTCCAATAACGATGTTATCCATGTGTCAGGGACGGTTGACAATCCAGGAAATGTAAAGGTCGTGGCTTTCTATGAGGGCGAACGAAAATTGGACTCGGTTTTCCTTGCTGATGGCAACAAGTTCAAATTTGAACGTGCGGCCACGCAGCCTCGCTTGCTTTCGGTGGCAATAGGTAACAACAAATACCCTGTTATTTTGACTCCGGGTGAAAAATTAACGCTACGGGCAGATATGCATGACCCCGAAAATTATGTGGTTGAAGGTTCTGAATTGTCTAGTGCCCTGCAGGAATTTGCACCGTATAAACGGCGTAAGGATTTTGTGCAGGATTCCTTGCAAGCAGCTTTTGCAAAGGCTACAACAAACAGAACGGCTAATGAGATTGAGAGCCTTCGTATGGATTATTTGACCAGCTTTAAGGAAAAGCTGGCCGACTATACCCAGCAAGTGGTGGCTTTTGCAAATCAACATCAAAACTTAGCTGGATTTTATGCGATCAGTACTTTAGATCCAGAGGTGGCCGAGGCTGAAATCCTTGCTTATGCGGATGAGATTAAAGATAAGTTTACGGAGAACCGCTACGTTTCTCAATTTAAGGAAGAAGCAGAGAAATTGAAGAAATTGGCTGTGGGACAACCTGCGCCAGATTTTGAATCGTATACGCCTAACAATAAAGCTGTAAGATTAGCTGATTTTAAAGGAAAGTATACCTTGATTGATTTTTGGGCATCGTGGTGTGCCCCATGTCGTCAGGAAAACCCAAATATTGTAAAGCAATACCATGCTTTTAAAGACAAGGGCTTCACGGTATTGGGCGTTTCGCTGGATAATAATCCTGGTAGTTGGATGCGTGCTATCGAAAGTGATAAGCTGGAGTGGACACAGGTGTCTGATCTGCAAGCTTGGAGTTCGGACCTGGTAACCACTTATCGAATAACTGCCATTCCAACGTCTTATCTGGTTGATCCGGAAGGTAAAATAGTGGCAAAGAACCTCCGTGGGAAAGAATTGGAAGACTTCCTGCAAAAGACGCTGAACTAAGTTGATGTTTAGCTACTGTTAAGTGTTAACAATTTAATAACACAGGGTTAACCTTAGCTTACCATTTAGTACATATTTTAGCAAAAAAACTAATATGAGTGCGAAACAAAAAATACTGGTGGTAGATGATGAACAGGATATTGTTGAACTGATTGTTTATCATCTGACTAAGGAAGGCTATCAAGTCTATCAGGCACAACATGGTAAGGAAGCTATTGAAGTAGCGAAAGAAGTAAACCCTGACTTGGTTATCTTGGATGTGATGATGCCGGTGATGGATGGCATTGAAACTTGTCGGCTCATGCGTTCTATGCCTGAATTTAAGCACACCTTTATGGTTTTTCTGACAGCAAGAAGCGAAGAGTACTCAGAAATCGCAGGTTTTAACGTGGGGGCGGATGATTATATTGCCAAACCGATTAAACCGAGGGCTTTAATGAGCCGTATTAACGCAATTCTGCGTAGAAATGCAGCAGAGAGTGTAATCCCTACCGGCGAAAAATTAGAGATTTTGGATTTGGTAATCGATCGAGATTCATTTTTGGTTTACCGCGATAACGAAAAGATTGTTTTAGCCAAAAAAGAGTTTGAATTGCTTTATCTTTTGGCTTCCAAACCTAATAAAGTATTTACCCGTGAGCAGATATTAAAAGCTATATGGGAAGATTCAGTTGTGGTAACCAACCGTACCATAGATGTGCATATCCGTAAGCTCCGGGAAAAAATTGGTGATACTTATGTAGCTACCGTAAAGGGAGTAGGATATAAGTTTGAATTGAATTAAAATAATTGAGGCTTTACATTCGTAAAGCCTCAATTATTTACTTCCGTACCTCTTCCGGAATATTAACAATCCCCGCGCCATCCAATAGCGAGGTTTCATTTTGTTTGACAACCCGCACAACCAATAGAAAATCCGCCCATTCAACGCCTTTTAAAGTAACATAACCTGTTGTACTATCTATATCGGCTATGGTGAAAGTGCTGGGGAAATCCTGACCATTTAGAATAGGGTCGAACCCCAATCCAATCTCAGGGTCTTCTTTTCTCGCTGCTTCCATGATATTGAGGTAGGTTGCCTTAAAGCTGTTGGTCAACAAGATATGTTGCTGTATCCACTGTTCTACGTCATCGCTTTCCAGAACGACGTATTCGTTCAGAAACCGTTCTGCAACCTGATAATCAGTCTCCGTGGACTGTTCCTCAACATTCGATTGTTTTGAATCGGTTTCCGAGGGTCTGGTGTTGGATTGGCATCCAGCAAATAATGCTATCATTGCCAAGAATAAAATAAAGCGCATATGCTGAAATTTCTTTTTACGGACAAGATACGAAAATTATATATAGTGATTGGAAAGGAGTGAGGGTGCTTTAAAATAAACGGGGAATTGTTTATCTTCGGTATATGAGATTTTTTGTTGTCAGACATACCCTTTACGTTTTCGCCATAATCATAGCTTTGCTCTGGAATAGTAGAGTTCTTGGTCAGAAAAGTGACACATGGATAGCATTTTACAATCAAGATTCAACTAAGATAGGCTATAAAGATAGCGAAGGAAATATGAAGATTGCTCCGAGATTTTCAGGCTATGCAACAGCCATGAAATTTGAGGATATTATCAGTGTGATAAGTGATGAAGATGGTAAATGGACTTCTTATTATTTGAATAAGGCCGAGCAGACATTTGGAACAGATAGCCTGTATTTCTTTGATAATGCGCCCGATTGTGAGCATGAGGGATTCATACGTTTCCGGGATCACCGAACAGACAAGGTTGGGGTGTTTAATAAGCTTGGTAATATTATCATTCCTGCTATCTATGATGATTTAACCAAGGTTAGGAACGGCATGCTTGTGGGTTTGAAAGGTGCGGAAAAGAAATATGAGCATGAACAGCCTTATGAGGGCGATAATTATTATACTTGGGTCGGTGGGCAGGAGGTGCTAATCGATACGCTCAATACCATATTAGTAGAAAATTTCCCTAACGATCGTGGTTTAGACTTCTATTCTTTAGAAAAATCATCCCAGCCCGCGACAGACAAAAGAAGGAAGAGCTTTCGAACGAAAGAGGGTACTTATTTTAGTTTTATCGACTTTGAAACCGAATTCAGAACATGGCTTCAGAAAGATTTCTTGCCAGATCTGACCATGGAGAAACTTATGGCGGCAGCGCACGATACCATTGTCTGGGAATCCACGAACGGTTGGACAAATACTGATAAGCAAACATTTGTTCAAGACCATTTTGCTGTATTGAAGAAGATACTGACCGAACTTCAAGTTCCGGCAGCAGATTATTCCATTATTGTTGGACACCTAAACCCTTTTATGTATACAGGGGAAGACTTCGCATTGTATTTTAACAACTGCCGAGAGTCCAAAGAATGGCAATGTCCTGTATTGAATATTGTTATAACATATAACGGAAAGGGATTGGAGTTTAAGCAAAACCATTTTGATTTTTTGCGTACAGATGAAGGATATAAGCTTATCTCGGTGACGATAAGGAATGCTTTGTGATGGGAAGCGTCTTGGTTTTAATAGAAAAAGAAATGAAATACGATTTTGACGAAATAATTGACAGGCAGGGAACGAACAGCTTGAGTGTGGAAGGTTGGAAGCAATCTATTTTTGGTTTGGATAGGGATGCTACTTTTTCTTGGCCTGACAATGATTTTATACGCATGTGGGTAGCTGATATGGATTTTGCAACACCGCCAGAGGTATTGGAAGCCGTTCGGAAACGAGTTGGTCAAAAGATATTGGGCTATACGAAGGTTTACGAACAGGAATATTACGATGTGTTGTCCGCGTGGTTTTGGAAAAGGTTTCAGTGGAAAATCGATCTAGAGCATCTGGTATTTGCTCCGGGGATTGTTCCGGCACTGAATCAACTTGTGCCTTTATTGATAAAATCTCATGAAGGTATATTGATAAATACACCTTCTTACGCGCCATTTAAAAAAGCCGGTGATTATAGTAATCGACAAGTCTATTATAGTCGGTTGCTGAATAAAGATGGATATTATGAAATGGATTATACCGACATTATCCAACAGTTAGAAGACTGCTCAAAAAATATTAAGCTGTTCATTTTCTGCCATCCGCATAACCCTACCGGTAGGGTATGGACTCGAGAGGAACTGTTGCGTATTGGGCAGGTTTGTTTGGAACGTGATATATGGATCATCTCGGACGAAATACACAGTGATTTACTGCGTAGCGGTCAGACGCATATACCTTTGGCAGCACTCTTTCCGGAAGCAGAAAAACTGATAACCTGTACTGCCCCAAGTAAAACCTTTAACCTTGCGGGCAGCATGATGTCGCATATTTTTATTCCACATGTCGGTATACGTAAGCAATGGAAACAACTTTACGCCGATTATTATTCCCCATTGAGCATTGTTGCTACCAAGGCCGCCTATCAAGAAGGGGAGGAATGGCTCGAACAGCTTAAAATCTATTTGGATGATAATTTTACCTATTTGCAAGGGCGCTTGAAGGAGTTGTTGCCTAAAGCGGGCTTCCGTGTTCCTGAAGCGACTTATCTGGCGTGGATTGATGTTTCTGCTTATATCGAAGAGCAGCCACAGAAGGATGATTTAGCAGGAATTTTTGTAGATAAGGGGTTATTAGTCAATGATGGGAAAATGTTTGTAGACCATGGAGAAGGTTATATCCGTCTCAATATTGCTTGCCCCCGCTCTGTGCTGGAAAAAGGGATACAACGCTTTGCGGATGCCCTCTTGAACTTAGGTTAGTGAACAGGATAATAAAGAAAGAATAAATTATTACATGAATTAGAGAAGCCTTTTGAATCAAGATATGTTAAAAAACCACGTTAAGCAATCGATTGCGTGAAAGATTTTTATATATTTGCTCCGTTTTGTAAAATCTCAAATTCATAAACCGAGCAGTATGTGTGGAATCGTAGGCTATGTTGGAAAAAGCCAGGCTTATCCTGTTTTAATTGAAGGATTAAAGAAGTTAGAATACCGGGGGTACGACAGTGCAGGCATCGCCCTGCATAAGGGTAATCAGTTAATGGTCTATAAAAAAGAGGGCAAGGTCTCCGCCCTGGAAGACTTTGTACAAGGAAAAGACAATAACTCTACTGTAGGTATAGGGCATACCCGTTGGGCAACCCATGGTGAACCTTCCGATAGAAATGCACATCCGCACATATCGAATTCCGGGAATATAGCCATGATACACAATGGTATCATTGAAAACTATGCGCAATTAAAACAGGAGCTGTTACAGAAGGGCTATCACTTTAATAGCGATACCGATTCAGAAGTCCTTCTAAATTTTATAGAAGATATTCAGAAAAATAATGCCTGTTCGCTGGAAGAAGCTGTGCGCATTGCGTTAAAAAGAGTGGTTGGCGCATACGTTATTCTGTTGCTGGATAAAGATTCGCCGGACACCATCATCGCGGCAAGAAAAGGTAGCCCCTTGGTTATCGGGATTGGAAAAGATGCACACTACTTAGGGTCGGACGCTTCGCCAATGCTTGCTTATACCAAAGAAGTGGTTTATATCAATGATTACGAACTGGCAATTGTGAAGGCAGATGAACTGGTGCTGAAGAACTTGGGCAATGAACAAGTGACACCGTTTGTGCAGAAATTAGATCTGGAGCTGGCGGCTATAGAAAAAAATGGTTACGACCATTTTATGTTAAAAGAGATTTTTGAGCAACCCCAGACGATTTTTGATTCCTTACGTGGAAGGTTGGATTTGAAACATGAGCAGATCACGTTAAGTGGTCTGGATAAAATCAGCGATAAGTTACAGCAAGCCAACCGCATTATTATTGTTGCCTGTGGAACCAGCTGGCATGCGGGCTTGTTGGCCGAATATGTTATTGAAGAACTTTGCCGTATCAACGTTGAAGTGGAATATGCTTCGGAGTTTAGGTATAGGAATCCTATTATTACGGATAAAGATGTTATCATTGCGATCTCTCAAAGCGGTGAAACGGCAGATACTTTAGTCGCTATGGAAACTGCTAAAAAGCAGGGTGCAACCATTTTTGGGTTGGTGAATGTTGTCGGTTCATCTATCGCCAGAATATCGGATGCAGGAGCTTATACACATGCTGGTCCGGAGATAGGAGTGGCTAGTACAAAGGCTTTCACTGCACAATTGGCCGTGCTGTATCTGATGGCTTTGAAACTTGCCGAAATTAAACAAACCATCTCATCCGAAACCTATCAGGTATTATTTGATGACTTAGCTAAAGTACCTAAATACGTACAATGGGTTTTGGATACACAAATCGATTCGATTAAGCGTATAGCCAATAAGTATATGGATGCTGATGATTTTCTCTATCTCGGTCGCGGATACAACTTTCCAATCGCTTTGGAAGGAGCACTAAAGCTAAAAGAAATATCCTATATACATGCTGAAGGTTATCCAGCAGCTGAAATGAAGCATGGACCTATCGCCTTGGTCGATGAGTATCTGCCTGTCGTATTTGTCGCGACAAAAGATAGTTATCATGAAAAAATTATCAGCAATATGCAGGAGATTAAAGCACGTAAAGGGCAAGTTATCGCAGTTGTCACGGAAGGAGATGAGGTCGTTACCAGCCTGACTGAGGATACAATCGCTGTGCCCCGTGTGCATGAGATCATAGCGCCAATATTGTCTGTGATACCATTGCAATTGCTGTCTTATTACATTGGTGTGGGTAGAGGTCTGGATGTCGATAAGCCTAGAAATCTGGCTAAATCTGTCACTGTAGAATAACGTGTTATGGCCAATATTGTAAAAGAAAAATTGCAGCAATTGGGATATGGGTTTGTCCCTACTGATTATCTGGTCGATAACGATGAATACTTACAGCGCAACCAACAATTTCAATCGGATAGACGGTTTCGGCAGCTGACCTCGGAAGAAATAGCGATCCTGACAGAAAATAACAATGTGTCAAGCAATTGGGACGATGTATGGGTGACAGATAGATTTATTCCTCAACAGATACAGTATTCCAAATTTTATGGCTTTGTGCGTATCGGGGATATGGACGACGTATACCTGGAATATCGGGATTTGCGGTTGTCTTGTGGAATATATCATTCTTGTATAGTGAGTTGCGATTTGGGAAACACCGTGGCTATTCACCATGTGCGTTATATGGCACACTTTATTATCGGTGATGACGTGATGTTGACGAACATCAACGAAATGGAAACGAATAGTGCGGCTAAGTTTGGCAACGGGATGCGCAAAAGGGGAGAAGTCGAAGAAAGACGGATCCGCCTGGAACTATGCAACGAGAACGGCGGACGTGCGGTTTTGCCTTTTGATGGTATGCAGGCAGCAGATGCTTATCTCTGGTCACGACATAGGCACGATACGCTATTGCAGAAACGTTTTGAAGAAATAACCGAGAACCAATTTTCTGATGCACACGGTTTTTATAGTTACATAGGCGACCGTTGTGTTATTAAGAATAGCCATACCATTAAAGACGTTAAAATCGGAACCGATGCTTATATCAAAGGCGTCAATAAGCTGAAAAACCTGACCATCAATTCATGTGAGGATGCCTATACGCAGATCGGAGAAGGATGCGAGCTGGTGAATGGTATTATCGGTTATGGCTGTCGGGTGTTTTACGGCGTAAAAGCCGTACGCTTCGTATTGTCGTCGTTCTCTCAATTAAAATATGGTGCTCGGCTGATTAATTCGTTCTTGGGTGATAACTCCACTATTTCTTGTTGTGAAGTACTTAATTCGCTCTTGTTTCCCGCACATGAACAGCATCATAATAATTCCTTTTTATGTGCCTCTTTGGTGAAGGGACAGAGCAATATGGCGGCAGGTGCTACGGTTGGTTCAAACCATAATTCCAGAGCTGCCGATGGAGAAATCGTTGCCGGGAGAGGGTTCTGGCCGGGTTTGTGTGTCAGTCTAAAACACAATTCCCGTTTTGCTTCCTATACATTGATTGTTAAGGGTGATTTTCTGCATGCCTTAGATATTCGGCTTCCTTTTAGCTTGGTAAGCAATGAGGTCAGTACAAACAATTTATTGGTGATGCCGGCATATTGGTTTATGCACAACATGTATGCGCTGATGCGTAACGAAACCAAGTTTGAGGCACGTGATAAAAGGAAATTCAAGAATCAGTATATTGAGTATGCCATATTAGCCCCCGATACGGTGAATGAAATTTTTGAAGCGCTGACTGAGATAGAAGTTGCCGTTGGTCGTGCTTTTGGTGCGCATCTTTCTATGGAAGAACAACGCCAAATAGGTCGAAGAATGCTCGAATCTGCAGAGAGTTTCGGAGGGAGAGAGATTACATTACAAGGTGTAGAGGCATCGAAACGTAAAGTCATATTGGTTAAGCCACGGGAATCTTATCAGGTTTATAAACGCATCATACGCTATTACGCAGCGAGTCAACTGTTGCAACACTTTGAACAGGATGGGTACGAACAGGTTTTGACGAACTGTAAAGAGGCCACTCATCGGAAAGCATATGAAAATATTGGTGGACAGTTAGTGCCAAAAGAAGAATTGGAGGTAGTATTACAGCAAAT
This sequence comes from Sphingobacterium wenxiniae, assembly GCF_900116225.1. Taxonomy (GTDB): domain Bacteria; phylum Bacteroidota; class Bacteroidia; order Sphingobacteriales; family Sphingobacteriaceae; genus Sphingobacterium; species Sphingobacterium wenxiniae. Next base: position 16,270 of record NZ_FOZZ01000020.1, on the reverse strand, counting down.
CAGGCAAGGGGAAATAACTTCCTGGGACGAGGTGCACCAGCAGTATCAAGTATGGAGTGATAATTATCTGAACGATAAGCTTATTCATGCCATTGCCAGCTTGGTAGAGCTCATCGGTATGTCAGTAGAAGAATGGACACCAACTTTTCTCAGAGATTTGTTTGAAGAAGCAAAATCCACCCGGGAATGGATATGTGCAGAAATCCATCGTTCCCGTGCGAAAGATTATGATGACCCATTTAAGCTAATGGTGTACGAGTCTATGGAAGAGATGGAGGAAGTTGTAGGTAAGCTGGCTGAAAATGATTTTATCAATAAAGAGCAAGAAGCGACAACCACTTTTGTCAACAGAATTGAAAGGTTGGGTTTGTAGATAATAGCAATATGGCGATGCTTGTTACAAGCATCGCCATATTGCTATTATCTTGATTTTACCACCGTATCAATGCAGAACCCCAGGTAAAGCCGGCACCGAATGCTGCTAAACAAACAAGGTCACCATCTTTTATTTTGCCTTCTTCCCATGCTTCACAAAGTGCAATCGGTACAGAAGCTGCAGTGGTATTGCCATATCTCTGGATGTTGTTAAAGACCTGGTCATCCCGTAGGCGCAAGGTCTTTTGTACAAATTGGGCAATACGTAAGTTTGCTTGGTGAGGAACTAATAAATTGATATCAGCTGGAGTCAAATTATTCTTCGCTAAAGCCTCGCCAATCACTTCCGGGAATTTGACAACGGCTTTTTTGAATACAGCTTGTCCATCCATATAGGGGAAGGCTGTACCATCCTCCAACATTTCTTTAGTCATTAACATACCACCTAATTCCTGTTCAGGCCATTCTGGTTTGTTATCTAGCCAAATGCCTCCTGATGCCCCTGGATAATACATTGCCAGCTTTTCGGCTTCAGCACCATCGGAATGCAGGTGTGTGCTTAATATACCTTTTCCCTCTTCTGTAGTCGGCTGAAGAACAACTGCCCCAGCACCGTCCCCAAAAATGACCGATACCCCACGCCCCCGTGTAGAATAGTCTAGGGCAAAGGAGTGCTTTTCAGACCCTACGACGAGAATATTCTTGTACATCCCCGTTTTTATAAACTGATCAGCGATAGAAAGTGCATAAACAAATCCAGAACATTGGTTGCGGATATCTAATGCGCCAATCTCACCCATACCCATTTCACGTTGTAGTAATACACCACAACCGGGGAAATAATAATCAGGAGACAAGGTCGCGAAAATGATAAAGTCGATATCCTGAGCGGTAGTACCTGCTCGTTCAATAGCAATTTTCGAAGCTTCGATAGCCATCGTTGTCGTTGTTTCACCGATTCTATCGGCATAACGACGTTCCTTTATACCAGTACGTTCCTGTATCCATTCATCGCTGGTATCCATGAACCGTGTCAAGTCTTGATTGGTATATACGTTTTTGGGAACATAATACCCAATTCCTGCTATCTTTGATTGCAACATAAGTTTAATATTATGTGGTAAAGATACAAATTTATGTAATTTTTAAATTTTGGAGGTTAAGGATTGAGGCTTAAAGTTGAGTTTTGAACGTTAGACTTTAAACAAAATCAACATTAAACGTTGAACAATAATGAAAATGATTATTTTTGCCCTATGAGCGTGCAGACCGAACAGGAAACCTTTACACTGGAAGAAATTTTAGCAAGTGTTAAAACGTCCAATCGTTTAATATTATGGAATGATGAAGTAAATACTTTCGATCATGTTATCTTTTGTTTGATGCATCATCTGCAATATACAGAACCCCAAGCTGAGCAGATTGCATGGAAAGTACATAATGAAGGAAAATGCGCAGTTCTGGAAGGTTCCTACACTGAAATGGAAGTATACCGAAAGATATTACAGGCCGAAGGATTGACTGTTTCGGTAGAGTAGTAGTCGCGTAATATTGCGGTTACGAATAAGCTTTAGTAGCTTTTATTTTGTTTTTTTGTGGAAACGAACGATTTCAATAATGCTACTGAACAAAAATTTTAAATTATTTTTCTTTTATCTTTTCACACCTTTTTTCCTTATCGCACAGCACGGCAAAATCCAGGTGTCGGTTTTGAGTGCTGAGACAAATGCCCCCATCAGTGGCGCGAGTGCAGCTTTGTTGAATCAGACTAATATGAGCCAAGTCCAAGGTGCTCAAAGTGACGATACAGGTAATTTAGTATTCGAGCAGGTTCCGGTAGGGGAATATGCCCTACGTATTACGTATGTAGGTAAAGTGAATGCTTTTGAACAAAACTTACAAGTAAAAGCTTCGGAAACACTTAACGTAGGCAAGATTTTCATGGCTGACGATGGTGAATTTATACAGGAAGTGGTTGTGCAGGCACAAGCTCCTGAAATGCGCCTGGGTATAGACCGTAAGATATTTGATGTGTCTCAAAGTCTGGTGAGTGTGGGTGGCTCTGCCTCTGATTTATTAGCGAATGTTCCTACCTTGGAAGTCGATATGGATGGTTCTGTATCCTTGCGGGGATCTAATTCTGTGCGTATTTTGATTGATGGCAAAGAGTCTGCTATGGCCGGGAGCGATATTAATTCCCTTTTGCAATCTTTGCCCGCTAATGCCATTGATAAGGTTGAAATTATCACCAACCCTTCCTCAAAATATGATGCGGAAGGGCAATCTGGTATTATTAACATCATTCTGAAAAAGAATGTAAGAACAGGTTTGAACGGAACGGTTAATGCTTCTGTAGGCTCTTATGATAATTATATGGCTGGCGTGAATCTGAACTATAGGGATGGAAAGTTCAACTATTTCGGAAATTACAACTTTGCCCATAGAAACAATGTTGGGTCTGGGGCACGTAACAATCTCTACTTGGCGGATCAAAGTCAAATCAACAATACCGAGGAAACATCAAGATTGGGTATAAACAATACCATGAAACTGGGAGTGGACTATTATCTGAATGATAAGACGACTATTGGTGTCTCGGGAAACTTAAGTTTACGTGATAACGACCGTAGGGGAGACCTTTTTTATACTTATCTCAACCATCCTCAACTTTCGGGTACAAGTACCCGTTTGTCTAGACAGAATGAGGACGATTTGGGTTATGACTTGAATCTTGATTTGACGCGTAGATTTAATAGAGAAGGTTCTGAACTAACAGCGAATTTTAGTTACGGAAAAGATACTGAAGATGGAGTCAATAGCTTTGACCAGACATACTCAATGGGCTTACCTGCGAGTGGGCGAATTAACCAGACTAGTGAAGATGGTTCGGTGATGAATATACAGTTGGACTACGTGCTTCCATTCAGTGAGGATAGTAAATTTGAGACAGGTTATCGCTCCATTATCCGTAAATCATTTGATACCCAGTTTTCTGAACTTTTAGATAACGATCAAGGTCAATATTTTCCTGATTACACGATCAGTAATGATTTTGATATGACCAGTAGTGTACACGCCCTATATGCCAATTACCAGAACAAGTTATTTGACAAATTGGGTTATCAGGTGGGGCTTCGTGCGGAACAGGCGGATCTCAATACAATTTATTTTGCAAAAGATCCAAATCTGCCAGTTGACCAAATCGAAACAAAAGGAAATCTGGATTATTTCCGTTTATACCCAAGTGTGTTCTTGACTTACGATGTTGGAGGAAGTGGTGACAAAGTGCAGTTGAGCTATACGCGTAGAGTACAGCGTCCTCGCGGTTGGCAGGTGAATCCGTTTCCAGATGTTTCAGACGAGATGAACCGTCGACAAGGTAATCCCAATCTGATGCCTGAGGATATCCACTCACTAGAATTGGGCTTTGCCAAGTTCTATGATAAATGGAACTTTATTACTTCGGCTTATTACCGCCGAATGAATGATGTTATGCAGCCTTATATCTACCATGTAGATGAGCAAAGTATAACGTATAGCCGGTGGGAAAACCTAACAAGCTCCAATGTTGCAGGATTGGAATTAATTTCCAAAGTGAATATTACCAATTGGTGGGATGCTACGTGGAACGGTAACTTTTTCTACAACAAATTTGAAGGAAACGAAGCTTTTAATATAGCCAAGCAAGAGGGCTTCAACTGGAACACAAACATTAATACCAACGTTAAATTTACGCGCAATCTTGCCATGCAGGTGCGGGCACATTATTTTGCACCACGAATTATGGCACAGGGTAAGAGCAAACACATGACAGGAGTGGATGTGGCGTTGAAACAAGATTTTATGGGTAAACGGGCCAGTGTAGCGTTAAATGTGCGCGATTTGTTCGATACCCGACGTTTTGGCGCAGATACCTATACGCCGCAGATCCATTCAAATTTTGAACATCGGTGGATGAAACGGATGTTTACGCTCTCATTCTCTTATCGCTTCGGTATTCAGGATCTAAATAAGAAACGGGAACAAAATGATAACGGTGGCGGTATGGATGAAATGGGTGAAAACTTTTAAAAGTCATTTATTTTTTTCTATCTTTAAAAAAGCAACTAAACTTGAGTTTTATATGAAAAAAAACTTTTTTTACACCTTAGGGCTTGCTATGTTGTTATCAGCAACAGCTTGTATCGCCCAAGAACAGAGCACTCCGGTAGGTGTGCCGCAATATGAACTGAATGATTTATCACGTGTAGATATCTCCGGTTTCAAAAAGAACGCTGATGGAGCTTACGTGATTTTTGATGGAAGTTCATTGAATGGTTGGCGTGGCTATAACAAATCACATGTGCCAGCTAAATGGTCTATTGAGGATGGAACACTGAAATTCTCCAGAAAACCAAATGGCGATGAAAAAGCAGAAGGCGGAGATATTATCTTTGCGCACGATTTTAAAAACTTCGAACTGGCTTTCGAATGGAAAATCTCACACGCAGGTAATTCAGGCGTATTCTTCTTAGCAAAAGAGATAAAAAAACAGCCTATCTACATTTCCAGTCCGGAATATCAAATCTTGGATAATGACAACCACCCGGATGCGAAAATGGGTGTAGATGGCAATCGTAAGTCCGCTTCTTTGTACGATATGATTCCTGCCAAGCCACAGAATGCTAAACCGGCAGGAGAGTGGAACAGTTCGAAAATTGTCGTGAAAGACGGAAAAGTAGAACATTACCAAAACGGTGTGAAAGTCGTGGAATATACTATCCTTACACCGGAATGGGAAGCATTGTTACAATCTAGTAAGTTCAGTGCTGAAAAATGGCCTTTGGCCTTCCATATGTTGAAACAAGTGGGTAAAGATGCCGGGGTTATCGGCTTCCAGGACCACGGCGATGATGTGTGGTATCGTAATATTACAGTGAAAGAACTGTAGTATTCAGTAGCTATTAGGCTAAGAGAAATGTCCGGGGAGATTTGGTATCTGTCCGGACATTTTTTTTTGAATTAGAAGGATTGTTGCCTATTTGTATAAGATGCCAATTCTTGGTATCTTTGGATAAAGGAAAGGTTAACGTTATGGCTAAAAATACGTCCATATTATTAGGTGATTATTTCAATAATTTTATAAATGAACAAGTGCAGTCAGGGAAATTCTCTTCTGCAAGTGAGGTTGTGAGAGCTGCTTTAAGGTTGTTTGAACATGAAGAAACGAAGAAAGCCGAACTTATAAAAGAACTTAAAAAGGGCGAAAAATCTGGTTTTGTAACGGACTTTAAAAGGGATATTTTCCTAAAGTCACTTCATCAAAAATACGGTGAAGAGTGATGATGTATAAAATTAGTAAGGAAGCACTAAATGATCTTGAGAATATTTGGCTTTATACTTATGAAACTTGGTCAGAAAGACAAGCTAACCGATATTATAACCTTATAATTGATGAGATAGAATATTTAACCGAAAACCCAAATTCAGGAAAAGACTATAGCCATGTGAGAAAAGGCTATTTACGTTCAAAAGTAAAATCACATTTAATTTTCTACAAAATCAATCATAGAGAAAATGAAATCGAAATTATTAGAATATTGCACCAACAGATGGATATAGAAAACAGGTTGGGTGATTAATCTAAAAATATCCCTGTAGTTCCTTTAAGTCGTGAATCATGTGCTTTACATCTGTAGGCTTTTCCGCATTCACCGCATTAAAAAATATCGCCTCCATACCGAAATTTTGAGCCCCACGAACGTCAGCATCTAAATTATCACCAATCATTACCGATTGCTCTGTTTTTGCCTCCCCGTTTTTTACAGCATATTCGAAGATTTGCGGATGCGGTTTATTGACACCTATGTTTTCTGAAATGACAATTGTTTTGAAGTAAGGACTTAGATTGCAATGTGTCAATTTCTTTTCACAAGCTTCTTTAAACCCGTTGGAAATCAGGTGTAATGTGTATTTGGCTTGTAAATATTGCAATGTCTCGTGCGCATTAGGGAAAAGATTGGTTTTTGTTGGACAGATAGCTAAATAATCCTCTTCAAATGCTGTAGGAAACAATTCCGGATTGACACCAAGCTGGGAAAAAGTATCCGCAAAACGAGCTTTACGCAACGTTGCCTTGTCAATTTTTCCGTGGTGATAAAGATCCCATAGGCGATGGTTGTTTTCGGTATAGGTCTGTATAAAGAGATCCGAGTGGGAACGGTTGAAAAGATTATCGAATTTATACCTGTAATAAAGTTCGTGAAGGGTTTCTTCTGCATTTCTATCGAAATCCCAAATCGTATGGTCTAAATCAAAGAAGATGTCTTTTTTATCTGAAAACATACGCAAAATTAGGGAAATTAAAATGGATAATACAAAACCTACCCTTTACCCCCCAAGCAATTTTAATAAAATCATATTTTGACATAAGGGATGAAGCCATTCTTCGTATTAGTGTCAAAATCCATGTACTATTTCCTTTCGGTGGTTCAAATGGTTACTTTTGCCAATATTAATTAGAGATGATGAAACGCGCGCTGGTCTTATTCTATTTCTTGGTCATTTATGCGGTTACCCAACTGGTTTGGTGGGGGTATTTGTTGGTGAGCTATGAACCAGATCGTAAGGGAATGATTATTGGCGAAGGATTGATTTTCCTATCCATATTTATCTGGGGAGCTATTCGTTTGAAAAAGTTATTTTACAGGGAACATAAGCTGCAACAACAACAACGCAATTTTATGTTGTCGGTAACCCACGAACTGAAATCACCGTTGGCATCCGTCAAACTATATATACAGACTATTCTCAAGCGTGATTTGGAACGAGAGCAACAAAAGATGTTTCTTTCTAATTCTTTAAAAGATATAGAGCGTCTGGATGATTTGGTGGAGAATGTACTATTGACGACGAAATTAGAAGACCGAAGCTTTAACTTGCCGAAGGAAGAGTTTAATTTTACAGAGGTGGTAAGAGATGTTGCGGATCGATTGCAGAAGAATGCCTGTAGTACGCAAATCCTTAAGACAGATCTGGAAGAAGGAATCCCTCTTTACGCCGATAAATTCGCCATTACCAATGTGGTGAACAATCTGGTGGAAAATGCTATAAAATATTCGCCACCATGCGCGAATGTGACGGTGCAATTGAAAAGATTGGATGGAGGGAAGCTGTTTTTTTCAGTAGCAGACCATGGCGAAGGCATTCCTGATCAAGAAAAAAAGTTTATATTTAATAAGTTTTATCGTGTAGGGAATGAGTCTACACGTAAGACCAAGGGCACTGGTTTGGGCTTATACATTGTGAAAACGGTGTTGCAAAAACACAATGCCTCTATAAAAGTGAAAAATAACACTCCTTCGGGGAGCATTTTTGAAGTAACATTTGAAAACTATGCAAACTAAACAGCGTATACTTTTGGTAGAAGACGAAGAGCATTTGTTGGAAGCCATCAAATTGAATTTAGAGCTTGAAGGCTATCGCGTCACCACAGCAACGGACGGTAAAAAAGCGTTGAAGATTTTTAAGGAAGAACGCTTTAATCTTGTAATATTGGACGTTATGATTCCCGAAATCGATGGTTTTCAGGTAGCAGAAACAATACGTTTGCAGAATACGGAAGTGCCAATCATGTTTCTTACAGCGAAAAATAGCAGTGAAGACCGTATTACTGGGTTGAAAAAAGGCGCAGATGATTATCTGGTGAAACCTTTCAATTTGGAAGAATTGATTCTTCGTGTTGGGAACTTAATTCGTCGAGGGCTTAAGTCAGATGATTTGAAAGAGTTCAATTCCTATACCATTGGTGATAAAACCATCTATTTCAATTCTTACGAATTGCACCATCCAGACGGAAGCATTACTTCCCTAACCAAGAAAGAAACGATGCTGTTGAAGCTGTTGATCGAACGGAAAAATGAGGCAGTGTCGCGGGAGCAGATTTTGGAAACCGTGTGGAACTACGATGTGTATCCATCAACCCGCACTATTGATAACTTTATTTTGACGTTCCGTAAATATTTTGAACCAGACCAAAAGCATCCGGTATATTTCCACTCTATACGTGGAGTAGGATATAAATTCACGGATACGGCAACAATCTAACAAGCGGATGAATACACGTTCACGAATGATTGTTATCGCCATTGCGGTAATGTTTTTACTTTACGCCCTATATGCTGGTCATTATTACTTTATGGTATACATTGCCGGAGGTATCGGGTATGTGATTTGGAGCCAGTTTCGGGAAGGTACGGTTTTCTTGGCTACCCAGTCCTTCCATAAACAAGATTATGAGAAGACCAAAGCGTTACTTGCTGAAATAAAAAATCCTGATCAGTTGCGTAAAGGACGTCGTAATTACTATGAATTTATGATGGGGAATATCGCCCTAAAGGAAGAGCGTGTGGACGAGGCCGAATATCATTTTCAATTGGCTTCCCGGTTGCCTTGGAAACGTGATACCGAGAAAGGATTTGTATTGATTAATCTGGCCAACATTAGTTTACGCAAAAAGAATTATGACCGAGTGCCAAAATATCTGGAACTGGCCAGAAAATTGAAGCTGACGGAGAGACAGCATAACATTGTTGAAAAAATAGAAAAAGAACTACATAAACAAACATAAGTGAGTACAATTTTACAGAACGATCTATTTATTAGAGCTGCGCTATCGCAGCAAACGGAGCGACCTCCGGTGTGGATGATGCGTCAAGCAGGGCGTTTTATGCCTGAATATTGGGAAATCAAGAATAAATATTCTTTCTTGGAAATGTGCAAGACACCTGAGATTGCCGCTGATGTAACCATGTTGCCAGTAGATTTATTGGGTATCGATGCGGCTATTTTGTTCTCCGATATTCTGGTAACGGCAGAAGCTATGGGAGGTGATTTATCTTTTGAACAAGGAGTAGGCCCTCGTTTCAGTAATCCGGTGCAAACGAAAGCCGATGCCGATCGTTTAAATGTGGATTGTATCGACAAGTTACAGTATGTGGCTGATGCTATCCGCGTGATACAACAAAGACTCAATGGAAGTATTCCCTTAATCGGTTTTGCAGGTGCACCTTTTACGATATTGAGTTATTTGATAGAAGGAGGTTCATCCAAAGATTTCAAAAAAACCAAGTTATTGTTGAATAATGAACCAGCATTGGCGCATCAGATTTTACAGAAAATTGCGGATGTTACCGTTGCTTATCTTAATATGCAGATCGATGCTGGCGTGAATGCTTTGCAGCTGTTTGATAGCTGGGCGTTGGCACTTTCCTGGAATGATTATCGTGACTTTTCGCATCACTATAACAAGTATATCTTAGCCAATATTAAACGATCAGTTCCTGTTATTTCGTTCTGCAAAGGTTCCTCGGTATTTGCGCCAATGATGGTCGAAGCCAATCCTGATGTAATTTCTGTGGATTGGAATGCTGATCTTAAAAACATCAAACAGGCGTTGCCGGAAGGTATTGCTGTACAAGGGAATTTAGATCCATTTGTGTTGTATGCTGATAAGAAAGTTATTCGTGAAAAAATCCATCAGCTGTTTGAACGTATGCGTGGAGAAAACGGCTTTATCTTTAACTTAGGCCATGGTATCATGCCGGATATTCCGTTTGACAATGTGAAGTACGCGATAGAGGTCGTTAAAGAGTTTAGATATTAATAATCCGTATTGAGAAGTGAGATATGCGTATTGAGACATTGATTTATCTCGATACGCAATACACAATACGTAATACTTCAATACTAAAAATGCTATACTTATACGCGAAGGCAATACATATTATCTTTATGGTCTGTTGGATGGCGGGGTTGTTTTATATGCCCCGACTTTTTATATACCATACAGAAGCAAGGCAGAAGCCTTTGGAAAGCTATAAGGTGTTGCATGAGCAGTTTAAGGTTATGGAAAGTCGGCTGTGGTGGGTAATTACCACCCCTGCCATGGTGATAACTATTCTTTCAGCTTCGGTAATGCTGTACCTTTCGCCTTCGTTCCTAAGTCAAGGTTGGATGCATGTAAAACTCCTTCTGGTTGGGTGTTTAATAGGCTACCATTTCAAGTGTCAACAGATCATGTATAAATTACGAGATGAGCAATCTACATGGACATCCATGCATCTGCGCATGTGGAATGAGGCATCGACCATTATTCTTTTTGCCATTGTATTTATCGTAATCTTTCGATCTGCTGTGGATTGGATTTACTGTGTCCTAAGTCTTGTGGGATTGGCTGTTGTGCTGATGTTGCTGATCAAATTGTATAAGAAATACCGCAAATCCAAAGGTGAAAAAATAGATTAGTCAAACTTTTTAAAGCGGTTGATGTACAATAAATAAAAGAAAAATATGAATTATAAAATTTGTTATGTGCTTTTTTTCATGCTGACACTTGTCCTGCAGGGCAAAGCACAGGACCATGATTGGGCATTTGGTTTTTATGGAGATGTACAGATGAAATCACCTTACCCTGGTGCTTTCGGTATACAAGGAAAATATGACTTTCTGACGCGGTCAGCAGTACAAGCACAGGTATATGGGAAAAGTGGTTATGTCGCTGTCGGAGCGGATTATCTTGTTTCGTTTTTGGATAAGACCAAGAGCAACTTCAATGTGTTTTTGGGTGGGGGGATAAGCCAGGATTTCTATCGTTATAACGAGTTATGGAGCGGAGATGCAGAATCTATCCCCACAGAACGTGAAAACTTCACTATACTCAACGGGCAGGCAGGCATCAGCTATTATTTTCCTGCGGTTAATGTATCTGTCTATACAGGGTATAAATTGAAATATAATATTGATTGGGAAGAAACCGCTCCTGATTATATCATGTTTGGCGTGCGTTACCATTTGTGGTAACGCATGCTGCGAAGTTAAATACCGAAACAAAGGTATTTAACTTCCAAATATTCATCTAAACCGTAGTGCGAGCCTTCACGGCCGATTCCCGATAACTTGACTCCACCAAATGGGGCAGAGGCATTCGATAACATACCCGTATTGATGCCTATCATCCCAGCTTCTAATTTTTCGGAAACACGATGACAACGGCGGATGTTCTCGGAGTAGAAGTAAGCCGCTAAGCCGTATGGTGTCTGATTCGCCAAGCCTATAGCTTCCTCTTCTGTCTTAAATTTAAACAAAGCACACACAGGGCCGAAAGTTTCTTCTTCGGCTATAAGTGCCTTTGTCGGTACATCCCGTAGTACAATAGGTGCAAAAAATAGTTTTTCAAGCGCCTTGCCTCCGGTTGTTATTTTTGCTCCTTTACTTACAGCATCGACAATGTGCTCCTGTACCTTGTCCAATCCTTTTTGGTTGATGAGTGGGCCAATCTGGGTTTCCTCGTCCATGCCGTCGCCAACCTGTAGTTTGGCAACTGCCTGTGTGAGTTTTTCGGTGAATTGTTCATACACCTCTTCCTGTATGTAGAAGCGATTGACAGCAACACAGGTCTGCCCGGCATTGCGGAACTTTCCTGCTATGGCACCTTCCACAGCCTTATCGATGTCTGCATCCGCAAAGACAATGAACGGAGCATTTCCGCCGAGTTCCATCGATACACGCTTTATGGTGGACGCAGCTTGTTCCATCAATGTTTTGCCAACTTCCGTCGAGCCGGTAAATGATATTTTTCTTACCAAAGGATTGGTCGCCAGCTCTTCCCCAAACCCCTTGCTATCTTTAGAAGTCACTACATGCAGCACGCCTTTTGGAAGTCCGGCTAATTCGGCGATTTTCGCAAGTGCGACAGCAGAAAAAGGTGTTTGTGAAGCTGGTTTTAACACGACAGTACAGCCCGCTACCAATGCCGGAGCGACCTTTCTAGTAACCATAGCCAATGGGAAATTCCAAGGAGTAATCGCTGCTACGACGCCAACACCTTGTTTTACGGTCGCCAGATGTGTATTGCCTTTGAGGGAAGGGATGGTCTCCCCATAAGCTCGTTTCCCTTCTTCCGCAAACCATTCCATAAACGAGTTGGCATATTCCACTTCGCCAAGAGATTCAGTATAGGGTTTGCCACATTCTTTGGTCATGATTTCAGCTAAGGTTTCCCGATGAACCTGTATCAGCTCAAACATTTTACGGACAATCGCGCAGCGTTCACCTACAGGTACTGAACGCCAGCTTTTCCAAGCTTCATCAGCTGCCGCAATCGCTGCTTTGCAATCTGCAACAGTTAAATCGGGCATGGTACCCAGTTTTTCCAAATTGGCCGGGTTGATGATGTCAAAGGTCCTTTCACGGCTGATAAAAGTACCATTTATATAAGCTTTTTCGATAAAGAATGTATTGTCCATACTATAAGCTGCTTGTTAAAGTTTAAAGATAAAAAAGAGCGCTGATTTCAGCGCTCTTCTCTCTCTCAATTATATATTTTTTAGAATACTATGTCCCATTCTGTCCCTTTTGGTTTTGAGATAATCCTCATTGTAGGGGTTTGGCTCGATTTCGATAGGCACGTTTTCTACGACTTCCAAACCGTAGCCCACTAATCCAGCTCTTTTGGTCGGATTGTTGGACATAAGGCGCATTTTGCTCACGCCCATGTGACGTAATATCTGTGCGCCTACACCATAATCCCGCAAGTCTGCTTTGAAGCCCAATTGTATGTTCGCATCGACTGTGTCTACACCTTGCTCCTGCAATTTATAAGCATGTAATTTATTGATAAGACCAATACCACGACCTTCTTGGTTCATATAAACAACGATTCCCTTTCCTTCTTCCTGTATCATTTGCATAGCTTTGTGTAGTTGCGGGCCACAGTCGCAACGACAAGAACCGAAAATATCGCCTGTGATACAGGAGCTATGCACGCGCACCAGAATAGGTTCGTCTTCTTTCCATTCGCCTTTGTAAAGCGCCAAATGCTGTTCTCCTGTATTTTTTTGTGTGAAAGCTTTTAGTTGGAAATCGCCCCATTGTGTTGGCATATTCACCGTCTCTTCTTCCTGGATAAGTGAGTCATGCTTTAATCGGTACTCGATGAGATCTTCTATACTGACGATTTTCAGGTCGAAGCGTTTTGCAACCTCCATTAAGTCCGGAAGGCGAGCCATTTCACCATCCTCTTTTAGGATTTCGACCAATACACCTGCTGGCTCAAAGCCCGCCAAACGTGCCAGATCAACAGAAGCCTCGGTATGTCCTGTACGGCGCAGTACCCCACCATCTTTTGCAATAAGAGGGAAAATATGTCCTGGACGACCTAACTCTTCTGGGCGTATATTGGGGTCAATAAGTGCTTTGATAGTTTTGGAGCGATCAGATGCTGAGATTCCGGTAGTACAGCCGTAGCCTTGTAAGTCTACAGATACGGTAAAATTGGTTTCATAAACGGCCGTATTTTCACCGACCATCGGACCGAGGTTCAACTTGGTGCAAAGTTCCTGTGATAGGGGAGCACAGACCAAGCCTCTACCATGGGTAGCCATGAAGTTGATAACTTCTGGTGTAGCATTACGTGCCGCTGTGACAAAATCACCCTCGTTCTCACGATCTTCATCATCCACAACAATAATTACCTTGCCGGCTTTTATATCTTCAATCGCTTCCTTGATGGTGTTTAGTTTAATATCCATTTTAAAATTCTAATATGCAAAGGTAGATTTCTTTGCGCTTTTTTATATAATAACCCTGTCAAAAACTTGTTTTATTGTACTGCCTTTTTGGTAAATCGGGAGCTGATGAGCTTCCAGAATCGTTGTAACTTGAGCTTGTATTGCTCAACATCAAATAGAGCAGAGTCTGTAGCAGCCTTATAGGTTAAAAAGATAGCTAATGGCGATAGTACAATGATAGCCATCCACATCCCAAGCACCGGATCCAGCCCCCCGTCCTTAGCTGATTTCTCTGCCATGGTCGAGATAATATGGTAAATAAGGAAGAATATGATTGCGACAACCACGGGCAGTCCCAGTCCCCCTTTCCGGATAATAGCACCTAAAGGAGCACCTAAAGCAAAGAGGAGTAAGCAAGAGACCGCTAGTGTGAACTTTCGGTGAAATTCCAATCGGTAGCGTACATCTTTGTCATGATAAGCCTGAAACTCTGTTTCTTTCATGTCGAATGTGCTGGATACCTGTTGTACCAGCCCCAAAGCATTCGTGATAACGTTACGCTGGTTGTCTTTCGCTATAAAGTCCGTGAGAAAATTGTTGAATTTTTTGACTTCTATCGGTCTTTTCTCCCCTTGGTGATAATAAGAAGAGAAATAGTTGATATAGTTTTTTATATCCATATAGTTATAGCGTTGTACGCTATCCATTTGAATCTTGTTGGAATCTGCATAATGTTTAAGCTGCCGGAGGTTCAACATCGCATAATGGTTTCGGAAGGCATTCTCATCCGTTCGGGTCATCTGGAAGGCACTCATGTCGAACTTTTGTTCCGTTTCGTCAAAGCGAAAACGAGTAAACTGTTGCCGAGGGTCGTATCGGGACGCATTTTTTGCTCGGGACTCCTCGTAGCGAACACCGTCCTTCAGACGCAAAATCATATAGTTGTTGTCCGCAGAATTATGGATATAGCCTTCTTTTGCAATCAGTACGTTGTTAGCAGCACTTCCATTGCGGTGGTCATAAATCATGAGGTCGTAAAGGATTGTTCCATCCTCATTTTTTCCTTTTGCGCGTATAGAATAGCCGGGAATTGACTTATTAAATACACCGGGTTTAATTAGGAAATCCGCTTTTTTGTTGCGCACATCCCACATGAGTGACCACATTTTCAGATTTGCCACAGGAAGAGTGTACTCGGAAAATAGGAAGGAGCCTCCTGCGACCATACAGACCAATATGATAAGCGGAGTCATTGCTTTGCGAAGGGAATACCCCGCAGCCTTGATGGCAACCAGTTCATAACTTTCACCCAGATTACCGAAGGTCATAATGGAGGAAAGGAGCATCGAGAGCGGAAGTGCCATCGGGATATTTGTAGTGGCAGCATGGCCCAACAATTCCAGGATAACGTACCATTCAAATCCCTTGCCGATTAGATCGTCGATATACTTAAACAAAAAAAGCATTATGAGAACAAACATCACGATGCAAAAGCATACGAAGAATGGTCTGATAAATGCTTGTAATATTAATAAGTGTATCTTTTTCATGCCCTACAAGCTCTGCAAAAATCAGTTTCTGCGAAAGCCAGTACAAAGATACTATTTTTTATGCTCCTATAACACTTTGCAGGTACTCAATTGAGTTGTTCCATATTTTTTTTCGGTCTTCCAAATTGTCTGGTTTGACAAAGTCGGTTATGGATAAAGCGACGTCGTTGGTTAATTCGTCCTGTACAATTTCGATTTCGAAATAATAGGGCTCATCTTCTAACCATTTGAAGCGGGCGCATTTATTTTCCTTGTTGGAAACCAACTTGGCACGGTTCACCTCATCGTCCCAAATAAATTCGTAGATGCCATCTCGGTAGTTTACATCATCCGCAAACCACTGCGAAAGAGCATTGGGTTCATGAATGAACGGATAAAGGATGCGTGGCGAGGAATTGATGATATACTCTAAGTGGATTTCAACTTTTTCTTCCATATAGCTTGTTCTTGGTTATTACATACCTATTAAAAATAAGTGACATCTGTCTGTCCGTAATAATACTATTTTATTTTGGAATTTAAAATACCGGATTAAAAAAAATATTCTGAAGTGAGTTGTCAAGAAATTATCAATTTAAAAATGAGGTATTTCCGTGCATGTCGCTGAAAAAGGCATGAGGAAATTTTATTTTTCCTTTGCAATTCATGACTATTTGCTATATTTGCATCACGAAAAACGGCGGGTATCCGTCAAGAGGCGGGACAGGATTCCTATCCGCCGCGGCGGACGGCAATTCGATCCGTTGAACAATGAAAGGTTGAAATAAAAAATATGGCGGGGTAGCTCAGATGGTTAGA